>NZ_JBDGJD010000003.1:0-605827 GCF_057657095.1 Cereibacter sp. Soil_C_27
CTTCTGTGCCATTTTCTCATCCTCCAATGGGCTCAAAAGCCTACCTCAGGGAGGACCACTTTTCAGGGGGCAGACCACATCAAACCCTCCCATCAGAGCTGCACCATAGCCCCTCTCGGCCACGTCAATCACTCTGGCACCAGCTTGACGGGCGATCTCTTTACTCCCGTCCCTGCTGCCATTGTCAGCAACAATCACTTCACCGGAGAGACCATGCCGCCGCCGGATCTCAGCGACTGCCTCACGAGCGCGCCGAACGCATGATGCAATGGTTGCCGCTTCATTCAGACAAGGCAGCACGATTGCGACAGACAGAGACTCCATCTTCATGGCAAGGCCAACCTTCAAGCAAACCGTTTTTTCCAGGAGGAGTTTAAGATCGATCACTGCGACTTAACTGTGGCAAGAATCGCCTGATATTTGGGCTTCAGGAACAGATTGCGTTGCGACACGCCTCCCAAGGAACGGGATGTTGCGATGGTGTTCCAGAACTACGCGCTCTATCCGCATATGAACGTCGAGGAGAACAGGGGCTTCTCGCTCAAGCTGCGGCGCCATTCTCCAGACGAAATCAAGGGCAAGGTCGCGGATGCCGCCGCAATCCTAGGGATGGACAAGCTGCTTGACCGCTATCCCCGCCAGCTGTCGGGCGGCCAGCGTCAGCGCGTGGCGATGGGTCGCGCCATCGTGCGCAACCCCGAGGTCTTCCTGTTCGACGAGCCGCTGTCGAACCTCGATGCCAAGCTGCGCGTGCAGATGCGCGCCGAGGTGAAGAACCTGCATCAGCGGCTGAAGACGACCACCGTGTACGTGACCCACGACCAGATTGAAGCGATGACCATGGCCGACAAGATCGTGGTCATGCTGGACGGCAACATCGAACAGATGGGCGCGCCGCTGGATGTCTACGATCGTCCGGCCAGCCTGTTCGTGGCGGGATTCATCGGCTCGCCGTCGATGAACTTCCTGGCTGGCGAGATCACCGCCGACGGTTTTTCCGCCACGGGCGAGGCGGCGTTGAAGTTGAACCGGCTGCCAAGCGTTCCCGCGGGAACGCGGGCGATCTTGGGCGTCCGTCCCGAGGATCTGACCATTTGCGACCCCGACGCGCCCAACGCCTTGCGGGCGAAGGTGGTCCTGCTTGAACCCACAGGCGCGGAAACCATTGTCCAGACCGAAACTGCCGGCGGCTCGGTGACGGCCCTTGTCCGCGAGCGTGTTGAGGCGCGTCCGGGCGAGGTAATCGGCCTCGCTGTCCCGGAAGACAAGGCGCACTTTTTCGACGGCGCCACCCCGAACGGCAAGCGCCTGATTTGACCGCGCGCCGTGCGGTCAAAACCAAATACATGTAGGATCCTGACTATGACAGATGACGAGATCAAGAAGCTTTCGGCCCGGCTCAGAACCATTCCCACTGCGGCGATCACTGGCCAGCTTTACAAGAAGCACGGGCTCCGCTTTCGAGCAGTTCAGGGTGTTAAGCCGCTGGATCCTGCGAATTGCACCTTCGCCGGCCCGGCATACACCCTTCGCTATGTGCCGCAGCGCGAGGACATGAATGTCTCGACCGACCTCGGTTCGCCCGACAGCTTGGTCGCCAAGGCGCTGGAGGAAATCCCTGAGGGTGCCACGTTGGTCGTCGACATGTACCGTGATGCGCGCGTGGGCGCACTCGGCGACGTACTCATCACACAGCTTATATATCGTGGCGTAGCCGGCATTGTGGCTGATGGTGGGATGCGCGACGTCCAGCAGATCAAGGCGCTCGGCTTGCCGATCTACTGTGCTGGACCCGCTGCCCCGCCCGCGCCTGCTGGATTGATGCCCGCCGACATGCAGACGATCATCGGCTGCGGCGGCGTCGCGGTCGTGCCCGGCGATTTCGTGGTCGCGGATGAAGACGGCGTCGCCATCATCCCCGCTGCGCTGGCCGCAGAAGTGGCCGACGCGGCCGTTGCCAAGGAAAGGCAGGATGCATGGATCCAAAAGCAGGTCGCGGCGGGTAGCGGTGTCCGCGGCTACTACCCCCCCAGCCCCGAGACAATGAAACGCTACCTTGCCGAGAGCGGCCTGGGCACAGACTGACGCATGCACACAATCGCGAAGGAGGCGACATGGGGGTTTGCAGATTCAGAAGCGCTGACCGCGAGGTATCCAGCCCTGCTTGGGCTGCCTTTCCTTCGGAACCCTCGAAGTTCGGCGGGACTGGATACCGGAAGAAGAGGCCGGGCACCCGGTCTTCCGCCGGATATGGGAGTCAGGGATCACCTTCTTCGACACCCCCGAGAACATCGGTATGCGCGGCCCCGCTCAAAGCAGAACAAAGGAGGTCCTGATGATCGAAAAGCGCCCATTTGGCCGTACGGGCCTTTCCCTGTCGCGGATCGCCCTAGGCGGGCACGAGTACCTGCCAAATAGCAAGTCGCGAGGTTTCAACGAAGACATGCGCCTTGCTGTGACACCGGGCTATATTGGCGAAGGCTATGGCGGCCCCAACCGCAAGGCCATCCTGTCGGCGGCCTACGACCTTGGCATCAATATCTTCGACGTGACCATCGACTCCGAAAAAGACGCCTTGGGCAGGAACTTCGCTGAAATCCCACCCCCGTACGAGGTCTACGTGCAGACCCGCCCCGAAGGCTTTTGTTATTCCTACGATCAAAACAACGCCAAGATGCTCGACCTTACCCTGCTGCGGCGAGAGCTGCAGCGGGGGCTGGGGCTGATCCGGCGCGAGACGATCGACTTTTTCAATGTCGGTTTGCTTGCCTGGTCGATCGATAACACCCCCGATTATCTGGAGCGGCTGAAGCACAACCTCAACATATTGAAGCAAGAGGGCCTGATCCGCTTTGCCGTGGCCGATTCATTCTCGGGCGAACGGCTCTATATCGCGATGCTGAACTCCGGAGCGTTCGATGCGTTGAACACCGACCTCAGCTTTGCCGATCCTCTTGCGCGTGAACGCGTTATGCCACATGCCCGCAGGCTGGGCCTCGGGATTGTGGCGCGAGAGGTTTTCTTCAAAAGTGCTCTTTTCGAGTTTGGTGAAGAGGCTGGCATCACCGACCGGAGTCTCTTGGCACGCGCCGCCCTTAAATGGGCCGCTGCCGAAGATGCGGATGTCATCATTCTCGGTGTTGACCGGCCGGAGTATCTTGCCGCTAACGCGGCTGTTTTGACGGAACCGTTGACCGAGGAAGAGCAGGCGGCGCTGAATGCCGTGCGCAAGCTGCCGACGTTCCGGGCCTTCGAGACAGCCAAGACTGACGAGTTTCTTGAACGTGCCTAGACAGTATCAAGATGCACCAAATCACGGAGTTCGACGCTATGGATCGGAGAGGACGACACCCGGTGATGAGTAGCCTTCGAGGAAGGCAGCGTCGACACGAATTACATGTGTATCGGAACGGTTTGCAAAACCGCGTCCAAGACATTCATGCAGAGGCGATCGGGAGGAAGATATGACCATTCAAATTGCCGCCGCGGCACAGTGGGAAGCCGTGAGCGGCACGATCTCCTACCTGACGCGAATAGAGTTCGGTGAAGGGCAGATCAGCAGGCTGCCAGCGCTCTTGGCCGAAATCGGGGTGACAAAGCCGCTCATCGCCACGGACAGGGGGCTGATGGCTACCGGGATCGTTGAGCGTGCAACGTCCGCGCTCCCTTTGGCGGTAGTCTATGATGCGACTCCCGCCAACCCGACCGAGGCCGCGGTCATGGATGCCTTGGAAGTCTACAGAGCCGAGGGTTGTGACGGGATCGTGGGCATTGGTGGCGGTTCGTCGCTGGACTTGGCTAAGGCGGTGCGGCTTCTATCGGGGCACCAGCCGCCGCTGGACCAATATGCTGCCGTCAATGGCGGCGTCAGGCTGATCCACGCGAACATCTGCCCGATGATCGCCGTCCCTACCACCTCCGGCACCGGCTCCGAAGTCGGGCGCGCCGCGGTCATCATTACTGCCGAAGGCCGCAAGCTGGGCATCATCTCGCCCCACATCCTGCCGACCATCGCGCTTTGCGATCCCGAATTGAGTTACGGCCTGCCGCCGATGCTGACGGCGGCGACAGGAATGGACGCACTGTCACACTGCCTTGAGACTTACATGGCACCTTCATTCAATCCGCCAGCTGATGCAATTGCCCTGTATGGGTTGGACCATGGCCTGCGCGCCATTGAGGTGGCGACCAAGGATGGCAGCGATCGGCAGGCACGGCGCGACATGATGGTTTGTGCGCTGCACGGGGCGATGGCTTTCCAGAAGGGGCTGGGCGCGGTACACGCGCTTACCCACCCCTTGGGTGCAATCCGTGCACTCAACCTGCATCATGGGACGCTGAATGCCGTGCTGATGCCGGAGGTGCTGCGCTTCAATCGGCCCAGTATCGGAATGAAATGGGACGTGCTCACGAACCGCATGGGCGGCGATCCCGCCACGCAATGGGCTGCGCTGAACGCGCGTCTGGGAATGCCCTCGGGATTGGCTGCGATGGGCGTGACTGAGGAGATGATGGAACAGGTGTCACACTCTGCAATGAATGACCATTGCCACGGCACCAACCCACGAATTGCCACCCGGCAGGAGTATCTGGAGATACTGCAGGGGTCCGCGTGACGGAGCGTTGATCGTATCCGTTTCCTCTTGCACAAACCTTGTTTTCAGCCACCCCGGGTCGGTGGAACGCCACGCGCAGTTATGGTTCATTGGGCTGATCCTCTACGCGGGACGCGTGGATGATGCGAGTCACGTCTGACCTCAGACTACCGCCGCGATCTGCGGGACATCCTTGAGCGTCCCCAGCCGGGGGCCCCGAGCTGATCGGTCCCGGAGCCTGCCCCGCATATCGGGGAGCCGCATAGCTGCGGCAGCTCCAACCGTAGGCATTCAGAGCCAAACAGTTGTCGGTTTTGTCGTTAACGCAGCTCGAGTTATCAGGATACCCTCAGTATCGGAGATTTCCCTGTGGGGTGGCGCCGCAAATTACTTGCTATTTAAAAGACACGCGCCACGACCGAAATAGAAGGCCGCTCCGGCCTAACCTAACGCTAGGCGCCGGAGCACTGCAGATTTTTTTCCTTTGTATTAGGCGCCCAGTGACCTGCCATTGGTCTTTCACCCAGCCGCGACCGGAGCCCGGTGGTCATCTACGCCTGTCGGCGCAGGTTAATAATCCAACGCCTCGGCGCTGATGCTGGACGGCGGCTGGACGGCGGGCCGAGGGTCGCGTGGGGGAAGGGGGGACAGCGGCCCCCTCGCTATCTTCAGGACGCCTGCAGCCGGTCGAGCCGAAGTTGCGCGGCGCGGCGATGGCCTTCGAGACCTTCGTTCGCAGCCTGCCGCGCGGCGGGTGGGGCAACCTGGCTCACGCCCTCGGCGGTGAGCCACTGGTGCGTGGCGATCTTGACGTAGGTCCCGACCCAGAGCCCGCCGGTATAGCGGCCTGCGGCCATCGTCGGCAGGGTGTGGTTGGTCCCCGAGCACTTGTCGGAATAGACCACCGAGGCCAGCTCGCCGATGAAGAGCGAACCGTAGTTCCTGAGTCGGGTGGCGAACTGGCGTGCATCGGCGGTGTGGACCTGCAGATGTTCGGCGGCGATGTGGTCGGAATAGGCGATCATCGCCGCGGCGTCGGCGCAGAGCGCGATCTCGCCATAGTCGCGCCAGGCCGCCCCTGCGGTCTCGGCGGTGGAGAGATCGGCGAGCTGACGGTCCATCTCCTGCAGCACGGCGCGCGCCAGCGGCTCATGCGTGGTGATCAGGCCGACGCGGGTCCGCACGTCATGCTCGGCCTGCGCCAGAAGGTCGGTGGCGATCATCTCGGCATCGCCGGTCTCGTCCGCGACGATGAAGATCTCGGAAGGGCCTGCCAGCTGGTCGATGCCGATGGGGCCGAAAACCTGACGCTTGGCCTCGTTCACGAAGGCATTGCCGGGACCGACGATCTTGTCCACCGCCGGCACGGTCTCGGTGCCGAAGGCCATGGCGGCGATGGCCTGCGCGCCGCCGATGCGGAAGATGCGGTCCGCCCCTGACAGGTGGCAGCCCGCGATCATCGCCGGATGGGCGTTCGGCGGCAGGCAGGCAACGATCTCGTCGACCCCGGCCACCTTGGCCGGAACGATGGTCATTACCGGCGCCGAGAGCAGCGGGTAGCGCCCGCCCGGGACGTAGCAGCCGACGCGCTCCACCGGGATCACGCGATGGCCCATGTGGACCCCCGGCAGAAGCTCGACCTCCAGCGGCTGCATGGTGGCGAGCTGCGCCTCCGCGAAGGCGCGGACATTGGCGATGGCGAATTCGGTGTCCTTGCGGCTCTGCGGGTCGAGCGCGTCGAGTGCCGCTTGCCGTTCCGCCGGGGTCACCTCGAAGCTTTCCAGATCGGCCTTGTCGAACTGGCGCGAGAAGGTGCGCACCGCGGCGTCGCCGTCCTTGCGCACGGCGGCCAGCACTTCGGCCACCAGCTTCTCGACCGGGGCGTTGTCGCCCACCGCGCTGCGCGAGGGCTTCTTGATATAGGTGATGCCTGAGGGTTCGGTCATGCGAGCGTCCATTCGATGGGAGGGTAAATCGGGCCGGATTTCACACGTGGCGGCATGTTCCGGCAGCAGGTCTTTCCGCGTGACTCTATCTGCAAGCGCGCAACGCGATAGACGGGGGAGGCGGGTTGGAAACTATTCCTTCCATCCGTTCTCGGCGAATGGCAGAAATTCCTGTTCGGTCAACAAGGATATGGACGGTATAATGGCCAAGATCGGCAATCGGCTTCGGGCGCTGCGGACGCGGCGCCAGCTCAGCACCCGGGAACTGGCGCTGCGCTCGGGCGTGTCCCACACGACGGTCTCGCTCATCGAGCGCGACCGGATCAGCCCCAGCATCGACACGCTGCAGGCGATACTCGACGCGCTCGGCAGCAGGTTGGCAGAGTTTCTTGATGGGCTGCATGACGGCAGGCGCAGCCCCTTCTATCCGGCGACCGACCTGCCCGAGATCGGCAATCCGGACAGCATTTCCTACCGCCTGATCGGCCTGCACCATCCCTACCGCAGCTTCCAGTTTCTCAAGGAGAGCTATGCCGTCGGGGCGGATACCGGCGAGATGCTGACCCATGCCGCGCAGGAGGCGGGATGTGTCGTCGCCGGTGCGGTCGAGGTGACTGTGGGCGAGCAGATTCGTGTTCTGAGGGAGGGTGACGGTTACTATTTCGACAGCAGCGAGCCGCACAGGTTTCGCAATGTCGGCAGCAGCGTGGCCCGGATCGTCAGTGCGGTTTCTCCGCCATCCTATTGATTCCAAACATGGAACCAGAAAGGACGACGCTGCGTCAGCAAAGAGTTGATTTGCAAAATTGGTCTGGTAACATGGTTACCTGTTGGTCGCAGAGCCAAGCGTTTAGCAGGAGAGGAATGAGAATGCTCACACGTCGTGGAATGCTGAAGGGCACCGCCGGGATCGGCGCCGTCGCCATCGGAGGCGGTCTGACCGGGCTCGCGCTGCCGGGGCAGGCTCTTGCCGCAACCGAGGGGCTGGAGGACACGCTGATCATCCGCTCGACGGGGGGCAGCTTTGGCGAGGCGCTCAAGCGCAACTTCTTCGACCCCTTCACCGAGGCGACGGGCGTGCGCGTCGTGCCGGTCGAGGCCTCCTATGGCGACATGATCGCCAAATCGACGGCGATGCAGACTGCGGGCCGCGTGGAGTGGGACATCATCTCGCCGCAGTATTACGAGCTGAACAAGATGCCCGATCTTCTGGAAGATCTAGGCGACTGCTCGGCCATGCCGAATGTCGCCACCGCGGGCATCCCGCGCGCCTGCGGCGGTCGTGGCGTGCAATACCTTGTCGGCGGACAGGTTCTGGCCTTCAACCCCGAGGTCTTCGCCGAGAAAAAGCCGCAGACCTGGGCTGACATGTGGGATTTCGAGGGCTTCCCCGGCCCGCGCGCCCTCCCGAACACCGGCAGCCCCTGGGCCACGCTGATCGCGGCGCTGATCGCCGACGGTGTGGCTCCGGCAGAGATCTTCCCGCTGGATCTCGACCGTGCCTTCGCCAAGCTTGACGAGATCAAGCCGCATATCTCGGTCTGGTGGCGCACCGGCTCGCAGGCGCAGGACGTGATGCGTTCGGGCGATGCGGTGATGACGCTGATGTGGAGCGGCACGGCCTATGCGACGCGAGAGCAGGGCGTTCCACTGGAATGGTCCTGGGACAATGCGGTGGCCGATTTCGGCGCCTGGGCCATCCTGAAGGGCGCGCCGCACCCGAACGCCGCCCGGGCCTTCATCGACTTCTACATGAGCAACCCGCAGAACCACGTCAACTTCACCCGCGAGACCGGCTACGCGACCTCCAATGTCGAGGCGCAGGCTCTGCTGGGCGAAGAGGAAAAGCGGGTGTTCGGCGCAGTGCCCGAGATCATCGACCAGATCATCGTGCCCGATGCCGACTGGCTCGAGCAGAACCGTGCTGCGGCGCTGGAGCGCTGGAACGCCTGGATCGCCAGCTGATGAGCGAACCGGCTGCCCCTGACGAAGTCGCGGGCAGCCCGCCGACGACCGGCCCCGCCTCCTTGGCGGGGCCGCCTCGCGAAGGGCTGTTGCGGGTGCTGCAGGCCGAGGGGATCACCCTCGCCGAGGACCGGCTCGACGACGCTGCAACCGAATATGCCGACCTTCGCGACAAGCTCTCGCAGGTGCGCGCGGCGTCTGGCCCGGCGACGCAACCACCCGGGGGCAGGCCGGCCCTGTCGATCCGCGAGGCGGCACGCCTCCTGCGCCGGGGGAAGGTGTCTTCGGAGACGCTCACGCGCCTTGCCCTGAGCCGCATCGCGTCGCGGGACGACAGGGTCCATGCCTTCGTCACTCTCGACGCCGGGGCGGCACTCGCCGCAGCCAGACGGGCGGATGCCGAACTGGCGGAGGGCCGCGACCGCGGGCCGATGCATGGCATCCCCTACGCGCTCAAGGACATCTACGACGCCGCCGGGTTGCCGACGACCTGTGGCTCCTGGCTGCGGCTCGACCACCGGGCTCCTGAAGACTCGGCCATGGCCTCCGCCTTCAGGGAGGCCGGGGCGATCCTTCTGGGCAAGCTCGACACTTTCGAATTCGCTCTCGGCGGGCCGAGCTATGATCTGCCGTTTCCGCCCGCGCGCAATCCGTGGAACCTCGACCGGGTGCCGGGCGGGTCCTCCTCCGGCTCGGGCGCGGCGGTTGCCGCCGGATATGTGGCGCTCGCACTCGGCAGCTGCACGACCGGCTCGATCCGAGGCCCCGCCGCCTGGTGCGGCGCGGTGGGCCTGAAGCCGACCTTCGGGCGGGTATCGCGGCGGGGGGTCTATCCGCTGGCGGGCAGTCTCGACCATTGCGGCCCCCTGACGCGCAGCGTCGAGGATGCGGCCATCGCGCTGACGGTGATGGCGGGTCACGACCCTGCCGATCCGGGCAGCGCCGACGTGCCCGTTGCCGACTATCTGGCCGGGCTCGAGGCGGGTGTCTCGGGCAAGAGCATCGGCGTGCCCCGCGCGTTCTTCGGCGACGTCCCGGATCTCGACCCCGACTCCGCCGACGCCATCGAACAGGCGCTAGCCCATGTGGCCGATGCCGGCGCCTCGGTCGAGACCTGCGAGCTGCCGGACCAGGGGCTGTTCCAGGCCTGCGGTCGCACGATCATGCTGGCCGAGGCCTATGCCATCCATCGCGGTCAGCTGCGCACCCGCGCAAAGGACTACGGGGCGGTCGCCGCCCGGCGCTTTGCCATCGGGGCAGCGGTCTCGACGCAGGAGTATCTCGCGGCGCTCGATCTGCAGCGCGACCTCGCGGGGCGGGTCGATGCGGTGTTGGAGCGGCACGACCTGCTGGTGACGGCGATCTCGCTTGCCCCCGCGCCGCCGCTCGATGCGACAGGGGCGGCGAGCCGCTGGCCGCTGCAATCGACCGCCTTCAACGTGTCGGGCCATCCGGCGATCAGCGTGCCGCTGGGGCTCAGCCGCGACGGGCTGCCGCTGGCCGTTCAGATCGTCGGGCGGCGGTTCGACGAGGCCTTGGTCCTGCGCGCGGCGCGGGTGATCGAACGGGCCAGCCGCTGGCTGGACATCCCGCTGCCCGAGTGACGGGCGGCGCCGCAACATAGACCGTTTCAGTTGGAAGGAATGCCGGAATGGGTGCAGCCTCTGCCACCTCTCAGACACCCGAACAGGGGCTGCGCGCCCGGATCCTGCGCGGGGAGCCGCTGGTCGGCGTCTTCGTCAAGACCCCGGCGCCGCATGTGACCGAGCTTCTGGGCCGTGCCGGTCTGGATTTCGCGGTGGCTGACATGGAGCATGCCCCGATCGATCTGGGTGCGCTCGACCTCCTTGCCCTCGGGGCGCGATCCACGGGCCTGCCGCTTCTGTTCCGCTCGGCAGGCACCGAGGCGAACGCGATCTGGCCGGGCCTCGACCTGGGCTGCATCGGGGTGATGACGCCGCATGTCGCCAGCGCCGCCACTGCCGAGGCCATTGCCGGGGCCGTGAAATACGATCTGGGCCAGCGGGGCTTCTCGCCGTCGGGCAGGGCAGGGGACTATGGCACCTGCGATGCCGCCGAGTATCGCAGCCGGATGGATGCCGAGACCGTCATCATGGCGCAGATCGAGGATGAGGCGGCGCTGCAGCGGCTGGACGAGATCGCCGCGGTGCCGCAGGTCGATGTGCTCTTTGTCGGACCTGCCGATCTGGCACTGTCCCTCGGTTGCCGTCAGGATGCGCCACAGATGATCGAGGCGATCCGGGCCGTCGTCGCCGCCGCGCGGCGGGCCGGCAAGGCCAGCGGGCTCTTCGTCGGCAGCCCCGACAAGATGCAGGAGTGGCAGGCCGAAGGCGTCAGCGTCTTCGTCTGCGGCTCCGACCAGTCGCTTGTCCTGAACGGCGCCCGGGCCCTGAAGGCCAAGTTTTCAGGGTGAGCGCCGTGACGCTTGAAACGTGGATCGTTTGCCGTTATTGGTCAGGCAACTTGGCCACAATCGACCCTTCTTCCGATGCTCGGGCCGCCCAGCTTGACCCCCTTCCAGAAAGGAATCGTGCATGACCGCCAAGGGACTGCAGGTAACCGTCGAAAACCTCTGGCGAAGCTATGGCCCCGTGAACGCCGTGGCCGATGTGTCGCTGGATGTCGGGGCGGGTGAATTCGTGTCGCTTCTCGGCCCCTCTGGCTCGGGCAAGACGACGCTGCTGATGATGCTCGCGGGCTTCGATCATCCGCAATCCGGTCGGATTACCGTCGGCGGGCGCGACATCACCCATGTGCCTGCCAACAAGCGCGACATCGCCCTCGTCTTCCAGCGCTATGCACTTTTTCCGCATATGAGCGTGGCCGACAACATCCTCTTCCCGCTGAAGATGCGCAAGATGGGCCGGTCCGAGCGCGACGAGCGCCTGCGGGGGGCGCTGGAGATGGTCAAGCTCGAAGCCTTCGCCGAACGCAAGCCTTCGGAACTGTCGGGTGGTCAGCAGCAGCGCGTGGCTCTGGCCCGCGCCATCGTCTTCGACCCGCCCGTGATCCTGATGGACGAGCCGCTGGGCGCACTGGACAAGAAACTGCGCCAACACATGCAGATCGAGCTGAAGGAGCTGCAGCAGCGGCTGGGCGCCACGGTCATCTACGTGACCCACGATCAGGAAGAGGCGCTCACCATGTCCGACCGGGTCGCGGTGATGAACCACGGCCGCCTTGCGCAGCTCGGCAGCCCGCGCAGCCTCTACGACCATCCGGCCAATGCCTTCGTCGCCGAGTTCATCGGCGAGACGAGCTTCGTGCCGGGCCGGATTGCCGGGGCGACCGGGGGGATCTGCGTCGTCGAGACACCCGCAGGCACGGCGCAGGCCCGGATGAACGAGACGCTGAAACAGGGCGAGGCGGCAGTGCTGGCCGTCCGGCCCGAGCATGTCTCTGTCGCTACCGAAGCCACGGCTCCGGGGCTTCTGGGTAAGGTGGCGCAGGTGGTGTTCAACGGCGCGACCGTCGCCGTCCACATCGCCCTGCCGGGCGGTGCCACGCTGCGCGCCGACGTGCCCGCGATCTCGCCGGCGGCCAGCCTGCAGCCGGGCACCGCCGTCCGCGCAAGCTGGCAGCCGGACCGCGCCAGCCTGTTTCCGGCCGCCGGGTGACGCGATGACAGCCCGAACCAAATCCGCGCCGCGTGGCCAGATGCCGCTGATCATGGCGGTCATGCTGATCCTGCCGCTCGTGTTGCTGCTGGGATGGTCGTTCTTCCTGCCCATCGGCAGGCTGATCCTGACCAGCGTGACCGAGCCGAACCTGAATCTCGACAACTACCGCCGCATCTGGGACGAGCCGCTCTATCTCAGCGTCATCTGGCGCACGATCTGGATCGCCTGCATCACCACCTTCATCGCGCTCTGCCTCGGCTATCCGGTGGCGGCGCTGATGGCCCGCTCCAGCGGATGGGTGACCAAGCTGGCGATGATCTGCGTGCTGGTGCCGCTCTGGACATCGGTGCTGGTCCGCTCCTACGCCTGGATCGTGCTTCTGGAACGGCGCGGGCTGATCAACAGCGCGCTGCAGGGGCTGGGCATCACCGACAAGCCGCTGACCCTGCTTTACACCGAGGGGGCGGTGCTGGTGGCGATGGCCCATGTGCTGCTGCCCTTCATGGTGCTGCCGATCTTCTCGTCGCTGAAGAGCCTGCCCAAGGATCTGCCACTGGCCGCGGCCAATCTCGGCGCGGGGCGGATACGCACCTTCGTCTCAGTGGTGCTCCCGCTGAGCCTGCCGGGAGTCTTTGCCGGCTGCCTGATCGTCTTCGTCATGTCGCTGGGCTTCTACGTCACCCCGGCGCTGCTCGGCGGGCCCAACACGCTGATGATCGCGACGCTGATCGGACAGCAGGCGACCGAGCTTCTGAACTGGCCTTTCGCCGGGGCGATCTCGCTGGTGCTTCTCGTCCTGTCGCTGGGCATCACCATCGCCTTCAAGCGTTTCCTGAATCTAGAACGGGTGGTCGCCAATGACTGAGCAGAAAACCTGGGCCGACCGGACCTTCGTCGCCTTCAGCATGCTGATCCTGGTCTTCCTGATCCTGCCGACGCTGCTGATCATCCCAATGTCGGTGAGCCCGTCGAGCTATCTGAAGTTCCCGCCGGACGGCTTCTCGCTGCGCTGGTATACGGCCTTCTTCTCGGACTCGGCCTGGATCTCGGCGACGCTGTTCTCGCTGCAGATCGCCTTCGCCACGGCGATCTGCGCCACTGTGGTCGGCACGATGGCGGCCATCGCGCTGGTGCGTGGCGGTCTGCCGGGGCGGAGCACGATCGAGGCGCTGGTGCTCGCCCCTCTGATCGTGCCGCATATCATCGTGGCCATCGCGGTCTATCTGCAGTTCGCACCGCTCGGCCTCACCGGCACGCGGCTCGGCTTCGTGCTGATCCACACCGCGCTGGCCGTGCCCTATGTCGTGCTGCTGATCTCGGCGGCGCTGCAGCGGCTCTCGCCCTCGCTCGAGATGGCGGCGCTGAACCTCGGGGCGTCGCGGCTGACCGCCTTCCGTACGATCACGCTGCCGCTGATCCTGCCCGCGGTCTCGGCCAGCCTGATCTTCGCCTTTCTCGCCTCCTTCGACGAGACCATCGTCTCGTTCTTCATCTCCGGCGTGGAGCACAAGACCATCACCCGCAAGCTCTTCGAGGATATCGAGTTCTCGCTGTCCCCGATCATCGCCGCGGCCTCGACCGTCTTCGTCACCGTCACGGTCGGCATGATGTGGATCGGCAACCTGACCAAGTCCGCCAGCCAGAAGGCGGTGGGCGGGGACCGGGACGCATGATGCCGATCACCGGCGCCACCCGCCTGTTCGCGATCCTCGCCGATCCGATCGCGCAGGTCCGGACACCGCAGGGGCTGAACGCGCTGATGGCAGAGCGCGGCACCGACGGCGTCATGGTCCCGATGCATGTCGGCGCGGCCGAGCTGCCGGAGGTCGTGCGCGCTCTGCGGCAGATGCGGAACTTCGGCGGCTGCATCGTCACCGTGCCGCACAAGAAGGCGATCCTCGGGCTTGTCGACGAGGCCAGCCCGCGCGCGCAGGCCATCGGCGCGGCCAATGCGGTGCGACGCGAGCCGGATGGCCGGCTGGTGGCGGATATGCTGGACGGGCTGGGCTTCGTCGAGGGGCTGCGTGGCGCGGGCCTCCCGCCCGCCGGACGCTCGGTGTTTCTGGCGGGGGCAGGCGGGGCGGGGAATGCCATCGCCTTCGGTCTGGCCGAAGCCGGGATCGCCCGGCTGACGATCCACAACCGCACGGAAGCGACCGCCCGCGATCTTGCCGCACGGCTCAGTGCCTCCTTCCCCTCCCTCCCGGTCACTGCTGGCAGCGATCCTTCCGGCCACGATCTTGCGGTCAATGCGACCGCGCTCGGCATGAAGCCGGGCGATCCGGCGCCCTTCGATCTCTTGCGCCTCACGCCGGAGATGGCGGTGGCCGAGGTGATCATGGCGCCCGAGATGACGCCGATGCTGAGCCATGCCGCTGCCACCGGCTGCCGCATCCACAAGGGCGCGCCGATGCTCGCGGCTCAGCTGGGGCTGATGGCGGCCTTTCTCGGGATGACCCGATGACACTTGCCGAACGCGACTGGGACTACGTCATCGTCGGTGGCGGGACGGCGGGGTGCATTCTGGCCAACAGGCTTTCCGCCGATGCACGCAACCGGGTGCTGGTGCTGGAGGCGGGCAGCGCGCCGCGCAGCCCCTGGATCCGGATGCCTGCGGGTTTCGTCAAGCTGATGAACCATCCCGCCTACAACTGGGGCTTTCGGACCGAGCCGGAACCCGCGCTCAACAACCGGCAGATCGTGGTGCCGCGCGGACGCGGGCTGGGCGGCTCCAGCCTGATCAACGGCATGATCTATGTGCGCGGCCAGCCCGAGGACTACGACAGCTGGGGCCAGTTCGGCGCGCGTGGCTGGAACTACGAGGATGTCCTGCCCTATTTCCGCAAGCTGGAAAGCTATTCCGGCGGCGATCCGGCGATCCGCGGGCGCTCGGGGCCAGTCAGCGTCGTGCAGGTGTCCGAGACGAACCCGATCTCGGACAGTTTCATCCGGGCCGCGGCGGAAGCGGGCCATCCGGTCAATCCCGATTACAACGGCGCCGATCAGGAGGGCTTCGGCTATTATCAGGTGCTGCAGAAGCAGGGCCGCCGCTGGCACATGGCCGAGGCCTATCTCGATCCGGCGCAGAACCGCCCGAACCTGACCATCCTCACCGGCGCCGAGGTGACCCGCCTTGATCTGGACGGCAGGCGCGTGGTCGGCGCGAGCTTCCTATGGCAGGGCGCAGCCACATCGGTGCGGGCGCGGCGCGAGGTCATCCTCTGCGCCGGGGCCGTTCAGTCGCCGCAGCTTCTGGAGCTGTCGGGCATCGGCGATCCGCGCGAGCTGGCGCGGCTGCAGCTGCCGGTGCACCATGCGCTTCCGGGTGTCGGGGCCAATTATCAGGAGCATTTCGCCACGCGGATGAACTGGCGGGTGACACAACCGATCACCCTGAACGAGCGGACGCGCGGCTGGCATCTCGGGGTGGCGATGGGCCAGTATCTGCTGTTCCGCCGCGGGGTGCTGACGCTCGGCACCGGGCTTGCGCATGGGTTCGTGCGCTCGCGCCCCGAGGTGGAGCGGCCGGATGTGCAGTTCTTCTTCGTCCATGCCAGCTATCCGGATGCGGGCAACCGCAAGCTCGACCGCAAACCGGGGCTCACGGTCGGAGTGACCCAGCTTCGCCCGGAGTCGCGCGGGACGATCCATGCGCGCAGTGCCAGTCATCGCGACGCCCCGGTGATCCGCCCCAACTTCCTCGACAGCGAGACCGACCGCCGCGTCATCGTCGATGGCATGAAGGTCGCACGCCACGTGATCGGCCAGCCTGCCATGCAGCCTTGGGTGGCGGGCGAGCTCACGCCCGGTGCAGAGGTCGCGAGCGATGCCGACTGGCTGTCCTTCGCCCGCGCCAACGGTCAGAGCATCTACCACCCCGTCGGCACCTGCGCGATGGGCTCGGGCCCCGGTGCCGTGGTGGACGAGCGGTTGCGGGCTCACGGGCTCGGGGGGCTGCGCATCGTCGATGCCTCGGTAATGCCGCTCATGCCCTCGGCGAATACGCAGGCCGCGGTGATGATGATCGCCGAGAAGGCCTCCGACATGATCCTAGCAGATGCCCGCGCAGCAGCGACAGCGCCCGCGGCAACCCGGATGGAGACACAGTGATGAACAGCCCCCAGACCCCGCGCCGCGCGCTGATGAGCGCCTATTCCCCGGCTCCGATCCGCGCCGCCCGCGGCGAGGGTTGCTATCTCTGGGACGAGGACGGCACGCGCTATCTCGACTTCCTCGCCGGTGTCGCGGTCAATGCGCTTGGCCATTGCCATCCCGCGCTGGTCGAGTCGCTGACCCGTCAGGCGGGGCAGCTCTGGCATTCCTCCAACCTCCTGCAAACTGCGGGGCAGGAGCGGCTGGCGGAACGGCTCTGCGCGGCGAGCTTTGCCAAAGGGGTGTTCTTCACCAACTCTGGCGGCGAGGCGGTCGACTTCGCCCTGAAACTGGTGCGCCGCGTGCAGAACATGGGCAGCAGCCCCGGGCGCTGGCGCACGATCACCTTTGTCGACGGCTTCCACGGCCGCACGATGGCCGATATCGCCGCGGGCGGGCAGGCCAAGCTGCAGAAGGGCTACGAGCCGATCATGTCCGGCTTCGATTGCGTGCCCTTTGCCGACATCGAGGCGGTGCGCCGCGCGACCGGCCCCGAGACCGCGGCGGTGCTGCTGGAGCTGGTGCAGGGCGACGGCGGCATCCGCAGCTTCCCGCGCGACTTCGTTACCGAGCTGCGGGCGCATTGCGACGCGCACGGGCTGCTTCTGGTCCTCGACGAGGTGCAGACCGGGGTGGGGCGGACGGGCAAGCTCTTCGCGCATGAGCATTACGGCATCACGCCCGATATCATGGCCTGCGCGAAGGGCCTCGGCGCGGGCTTTCCGCTCGGCGCCGTCCTCGCGACGGCAGAGGTGGCGGCGACGGTCACGCCGGGCAGCCATGGTTCCACGCTGGGTGGCAACCCTCTGGCTGCGGCGGTCGGCAACACCGTGCTCGACATCCTCTTGGCCGAGGGTTTCCTTGCGCAGGTCGAGAAGACCGCGGCGGAGCTGCGCGGCAGGCTCGAGGATGTGGCTGCCCGTCATCCGACGGTGATCGCCGAAGTTCGCGGGCTCGGGCTCCTGCTCGGGCTGCGCTGCGCCGATGCGGTGACGAATACCGACCTGCTTGCCGCCCTGCGGCGGCAGCGGATGATCGCGGGTCCGGCGGGCCACAATGTCGTGCGCGTCCTGCCGCCGCTGGTGATCGACGCCAGCCACATCGAAGAAGCCTGCGCCGCCCTCGACGCGGCCTGTGCCGAGCTGTCGGCGTAAACAGGATAGGGGGCCGGGCAAAGCCGCGGCCCCCATCGCCTGCAGGTCTGCGTGTTCAGCTGGCGGCTTCGGTCTTCTGGTCGGGCCGATAGCGCGACAGGCGGGCGAGGGCGTTGTTGAGGTGATCCGCCGCCGCCTTGATGGCGCCGCCCCGGTCCTGCCGCTCGATCGCATCGACGATCGCCGCATGCTCCTCGACCACCTGCTGCGCCAGCCCGTCGATGCGCGACGAGTTCAGCCGCGCGGTTCGGATGAAGCTGCGCACCCGCCCGTCGAGAAAGTTCAGCATGTCGAGAAACACCGGATTTCCCGTCGCCTCGACGATGGCGCGGTGAAAGGCGATGTCCTCCTCGATCCCGGTGCCTCCGGTATCGATGGCATCCTGCAGATCGGTCAGCGTCTTCTTGATCGCCTTGAGCTGCGTCGCGCTGCGCCGTTCGGCGGCATAGCCCGAAGCGGTCGCTTCCACGGCGATCAGCAGTTCGATGATCTGATGCACGTCGCCCGGGTTGAGCGTGTCCGCCGCCTTCAGCCGGAAGACCGAGGAGACCTCATCCGCAACGAAGGCGCCGGACCCCTGACGCGAGACGATCACATTGTCCTGCCGCAGCAGGCCAAGCGCTTCGCGCACGATGGGGCGGCTGACGCCATAGGTTTCCGCCAGCGCGCGTTCCGTCGGCAATTTCTGGCCCCGGCTGTATTTGCCCGATTTGATATCGGCAAACAGCGTCTCGGCGATCCTGTCGGCCAGAAGCGGGGCGCGATGCAGCAATGTCTTGTTGTCGTTACTCATTCTATCTCCACGAGCTGCAAGACAGCATTGCCTCGGAAAGGACTTTCCGCAAGCTTCCGCATTCTACGCCGACCGCGCGGCAATTGCCCGCTCTACATGGTCGCGGATCTTGTAGTAACCCCCGATGGTCGGCAAAAACCACGGCTTGCCGTGATAGAGCGGCGCGGTCGGGAAACTGGGCAGATCGAGGCCGCACTGGTCCGGATTGCTGGAAATGATCTTCTGTGCCGTCTGTTCCCCGAGATAGGACATCATCACCACGCCGCTCCCCTGACAGCCCGCCGCGAAATGGATGCCGTCGTGCAGCCCGATATGCGGCAGATCGTCGAAGGTGAAGCAGACCTGGCCCTTCCAGGTGTGCGATACGCGTGTTTGCGTCAGCTGCGGAAAGACCGAGGCCATGAATTTCTGCAGGATCGGCGTCGCCTCGCGTTCGCCGATATCGCGGAACTTGGCGCGTCCGGCGAAAACGATGCGCTTGCGATCGGGCGAAAGCCGGAACGCGAAGAGCGAGCGTTTGGTATCGCCGCACATCCGGTTGGTGGGCAGCAATTCCTCCGCCAGTCCTTGCGGCAGTTCCTCGGTCGCGATCATGTAGGCGGTCACCGGCACCACCCGCCGCGCAAGCCAGGGCGAGAGCGAGCGGTTCATCGTGCCGGTATAGGCATTGGTCGCGAGCATGACCTGAGCCGCGCGCAGGTCTCCCTTGGCCGTCTGCAGCACAAAATTGCCTTGCTGGCCGGAAATGTCGCGCACCTCGGCATTGCCGACAATCCGCGCACCCGCCGTCTCGGCCAGCCGCCGGAACCCGTCGTAGAGTTTCGCCGGATGCAGCCCCGCCGATTCCTCGATCAGGAGACCGCCGTAGTAGAAATCGCTGCCGATCTCTGCGCGCTGCTCTTCTCGGGGCAGGGGGCGGGTGTGATAACCGAAGGTCTTGCGCAGATATTCGGCGCGGCGCACCTGCCGCTGGTAGGCAGCGGGCGTGTGGGCTCCGGTGAAGCGGCCGCCCTTGACCCAATCCACCTGCAGTCCTTCATTGTCGATCAGCGCCTTGAAGTCGATGAAGGATTGCCGCGCCCCGTCCCGGATGCGCTGGCCGCGTTCGGCGCCCACCCGGGCGTCAATGTCGATCGGCACCTTCAGGCCACCGGCGACCATGCCGTGATTGCGCGTGCTGGCGCCGAAGCCCGGCTCGCGCGCCTCGAGCACGGCGACATTCACCCCCGCCCGCGCCAGAACCCGCGCCGCCGAAAGCCCGCAATAGCCGCTGCCGACGATGGCCACCTCGACCTGAGCCGGCAGATCGGCCTCGGAGGAGCGGGGCGGCAGGTCGTCCCACCAGAGTGGGCGGGCAGCCCAGTCGGGATGAAAAATATCTTGAGCCATCAATGGGAAACTCCGGTCATGTGGCTGCACCCCGGCCTTCGCGGTCGGAATATTTGCAAGGTAGCCTAGCCAATCTACGTCGCGTCGTCAATTCGCGCTCCGGCGCGGCATGCTCTGCAGGCGGGGTAATTGAACAGGCTGCCTGACAAATATCTTGCCAAGCCGCACCCGATTATGCAAGGTTTTCCGCGATGCAGGGACTTGGGATGCACCGGTCCGCATCCCCCGAAGGCAGAAGACGAGGCGGCAGACCCCATGATCCAGCACCACCTGAAATCGGCAGACGCGCAGTCGCGCTCTGCGGTCCGCTCCTCTTCCATCGCGGTGGTGAACAACACCGCCCACATGACGGTGATCCCGCCGCTGCCCATCGCCGCCGACAGCAGCGCCGCCGATCAGGCCCGCGCGATCTTTGCCGAGATCGAGCGCCGGCTCGCCAGCATCGGCTCGGACAAGAGCCGGATCGCGCATATCACCATCTGGCTGTCGCATCTGCTGCATTTTCAGGAGGTGACCGAGGTCTGGAACGAATGGGTCGACCCCGAGCATCCGCCGGTCCGCGCCTGCGCACAGGTGGATCTCGCGAACAAGAACCTGAAAGTCGAGATGATCGTCGTCGCCGACGCTTCCTGACCCTCCGGGGCGCCCCGCGCCGATCGGCCGGGCAGGGGCCGCACGCAGCAAGGACATGAGAGCATGAACCAGACCACCGCCGCGCCGCGCACGGGCTTTGACTGTATCGTCGTCGGAGCAGGCATCATTGGCGTCTGTGCCGCGCTCGACCTGCAGCGCCGCGGTCAGAAGGTGGCGCTTGTGGATGCGGCGGAGCCCGGCTCGGGCGCCTCCTTCGGCAATGCCGGGATCATGGTGAACACCAATCTCCGGCCCGTCTTCGCCGGAATGACGCCGCTCTCCTTCTTCCAGATGCTGCGCAATCCGGCCTCGCCGCTCAACGTGAACTGGTCGCGTTTCCCGGTGATGGTGCCGTGGTTCCTGCGGATGCTGCGGCATGCGGGGCCCGCCGAGGTGGCGCGGATCACCCGCGCCCTGGGCGATCTGTGCCAGCCGGGCGCCGGTCTCTATGCCGAGATCTGGAGCGCGGCAGAGGCGCATGAGGTGGTCGATGGCAAGGGAAACGTGGCGTTGCACCGATCGGAGGCAAGCGTCCAGACGCAGTGGAAGGCGCTCTCGCAGATCCGCGAGATGGGTGTGGAGATGCGGCAGGTCGGCCCGGACGAACTGCGCGCCCTCGTGCCCAGCGTCAGCCATGGCTACACCCATGGCCTTTACTCCCCGTCCTTCCAGCACGCGCTCGACCCGCAAGGCCTGATCGCCCGCCTCGTGGCGCTGTTCCGGGCGCGTGGCGGCGAGCTGTTCCGTGAGGAGGTCCGCCGGATCGAGACGCAGGGCAAGCGCGTCACAGGGGTCGTCACCGCCGACGGCGAGATCGCGGGCGAAAGCGTTCTGGTCGCCTGTGGCACCGGATCGGCCGTCTTCGCCAAGGCAATGGGCGAGGCGGTGCCGCATCAGGCGGTCGGCGGCTATCACGTCATGCTGAACGATCCGGGCATCACTCTCGACAGGCCGGTGCTGCCGATCGACTTCCGCTTCGCCATCACGCCGATGGGAAAGTCTATCCGGCTCGCGGGGATCTACGAGTTCGGCGGGCAGGGCCGACCGTTCCGCAAGGATCTGGTCGACAGCATGCTCGCCCATATCGGCAAGGTGCTGCCCGGCATCCGCACCGCCGAGACGGTGCAATGGCGCGGCTACCGCTCCTACCTGCCCGACGGCCTGCCGATCATCGACGCCTCCCGGCGGAAGGACGGCCTGTTCTACGCTTTTGGCTTCTCCTCCTCCGGCATGATCAACGGCGCTTCTGCGGGCCGTGCGGCAGGAGCCGTCGTCACCGGCGCAAGGCCGGACATCGATCTATCGCCGTTCCGTCTCGGGCGCTTTGCCTGAGCGGGGCGTCCCGGAACGTACCTGTCAGGCGGCCGGGTAGCGGGTCTGGTCGATGGCCTTCATCCTTTCGCGATTGGGGCGATGCGCCATAGGGCGGTAGGTGGTAAACCTCCGGCCCGGCCCCCGAGCAGGGTGCTTGGGTCGAAATCAGCCAGTGGCAGGCTGTCCGCCAGCCGCTGCGGGACTTGTGATGGGGAATTGGCAGGCGCTGGACCTTTAGGCATTGGGCGGGATCTGGCATCAGGTTTGGCGATTTGGCGGATTCAAGCCTGCGCGAACGTCGCCTGACCGCGAGCCGCCACCTGATATATGCGGCGCTATCTGGACCGGTGCGGATGCCAGAACATCCCGTAAATCTGGCCAAGCATAATCGCCTACTGAGTCGCTTTGGCCTTGAGACTGACCGGTCTTGGCCGTTTCAGATCAACGGGCAGATCAAAAGACACGCCGTGCGCGGCAATCGGGTGACCAATGACGGTGCACTGGTGCGGGACTGGGCGGGCAAGGCATTGTAGGCAAATGGGTCGGACGTGGCCGCCGATATCAGCGCAGGGCGCGTTGTGTCGATTCTGCAAGCATTTGCGATGCCAGGGCTGGCTTCGCAGGCCGTGTTTCGAGTGGCGGCCTTAGGGAGCGCCGCCGCGCGTATTCCTGCGGCGCCGACCGGCAACTCAGGGCCGCATTTCCCTCGCACTTAACCGGGGCGTGCCTTCACTGCAGCAGTCCAACCAGCACCCCGCGGCATACCGCAGGGCGCAGTCCTTTGCACGTCGGCGGTGCCAGGCGAGATGGAGGGGGAAGCCGGTGACTGGGATTGGGGTGGGCAGCGTCATCAGATCGCCCGCTGCCGCCATTACGCGCGAAGGCAGCATGGCGATCATGTCGGAGCCGCGCAGCACGTCGGGAACCAGGCCAAAGCTCGGCACAACCAGGCCGACACGGCGCGCGCCGCCGAGGCGCGCGAGTTCCGCGTCGAACGGGCTGCGCGCCTCGCCCCGGCCCGAGACGAGGATATGCGGCCATGCCAGCCAAGCATCAAGACCGAAGCCCGGTATCGCCGGATGGCCCGGGTGCAAGGCGACGACATAGCTCTCGGCCAGCAGTTCCTCGCGGTGGATGTCGTCGTCCATGTCGGGGAAGACTGAGATAGCGAGGTCGGTCGTGCCGTCGACCAAAGCGGCCTTCGCGGCCTCGGCCCCGTGCCAGGGCTAGAACAGTCCTTTCGCGGTAAATGAGGGCCCGGAAAATTAGAGCGGACCCTCATTATTGCCGCGCCACGGCGAACTGCCCGTCAGGTAGGACTGCTAGTCCGTCAGCTCGGTCGGAACCTGCCCCCCGTTCTCAGACAGCTTCCTCATGAGCGCCTTGTGCAGCCAGATGTTCATCGTGGCCGAGTCGCTCGTGTCACCCGTGTAGTTCAACTCGCGCGCCAAGTTCTTGCGGTTGGCAAGGCTGCTGTCGAGGTCGAGGGCCTTCATCAGGTCGACGATTGAGCGGCGCCAGTCGAGTTCCTCTCCCGAGCGCTTCTGCGCCGCATCGAGCATGGCTGCAACATCAACGGTCTTTTCCTTCGCGGCCGGAGTGGATGCGGGCGCGGCGCCGGATGCCGTAGTGATGGCGACAGCCTGTGCTCCTGACGGCGCTCCGGCAGCCCCTGTGACAGTCGGTTTGTCGGCGGGCCTACCCGGTGCTGCAGAGGCGATGATCGCGGGCTTGTCTGCCGGCGGTGTTGGGGCGGCGCTCGCTTCATCATCGCTCCATATTGCGTTCTTGATCGAGTCGAAAATACCCACGGCTGCATTCCTCCGGTTCAATGCTCTGTTCGCGCCGCAGAGCGTTTCGTCTTGGGCGCAGGCCTCAATGCTCGGGAGCCTCTGTCTGGTTCCGCCGACGCAACGGGGTCGGCTGGGATTGGCGCAACTTTCCGGAGGTGATCCGTCTCGACGCTGTTCCGAAGGCCTCAGCTCCGCTGTCGGTCGCTTGGGGGCTGCAAAGGCATCATGGCCGGGCAAAGCGTCGCGTGGCACGGAGATTGTCCAGCTTCAGACCGAACGGATCCCTCGTCAGCGGTACAGGTTGTATTGCGGGAGCGGTCGGCGATTACTGAATGCCTCCCCGCCGATCAGCAGAGTTTGCGGTTACTTTTGGAGATCCCTGAGTAAAAGATGGTGATCTTCTTGCCCACGGCGCCCCCGTGCAAAGCACAAGTCTGGCGCAGAGTTCCGGCCCTGAGGCGAGGTATGTCAGCTGCGGGTGCCCTGCTCGAAAGCGCTAAGAAAGGTCCTTTAGTTCGCAGTCTCTAGTGCAGTTACCTTGACAGATTGCACCACGAGCTCTGCCTCTTCACCCGCGTCCAGGAAGGCCACATCGGCGGCATCCCGCCCCACGGCGATTATCGCCAAGCGCTCTGGTGTCGACATGCCTGTCGCGTCGACCAGATGCCAACCTCCCTCAAGCCAGACCTGCGCGACAGCATGAAAATCCGACGGCGCCACGTCCGGCCCATAGACCGCAGCCATGCGAGCCGGGATGCCGGCCGCGCGAGCGAAGGCGCAAACCAGATGCGTGTAGTCTCGACAGACACCCGCGCGAGCAGCAAAGGTCTCCAGTGCTGTGGTGTCGGCATTTGAGGTGCCGGCTTGGTAGGACATTTCGGCGGCCACCCAGTCGCGGATCGACGCCACCGCGACTCCACCCTGCAGCCCTGCGAAGCGGCGGGCAATGAAGCCTGTGAACTTCTCGGCAGGCACGTAGCGCGAGGGACGCAGGTATTGCACCGTTGCGGCAGGAAGCCGGTGAAGCGGCGTCGCAACGAGAGCAGGGAGATCCGCAGCGACGCGGATCACAGACACGGTCGCTCGGTAGGTCACCTGCAACCTGTCGGACGACAGGTTGGCCCAGATCCGCTGCCCGACCAGATCATCGCCGTAGACGCGGTCGACCGCGGCATCGGCGATGCGGAGATCCTCCGACAGCACCTCTTGGCCAAAGCCCGAGGCGGCCTCGATGACCAGCTGGGCAAGCCGCGTCTTCCCCAAGCGGTAGTCCAACGTTACGTCGATCTCGATGATCACTAGCGGTGTCCCTCTGGAAGGATCCAACGTTGCCGAGAAAGCGAAGCTCGTGCAACCGAAAGCGCGCGCCGCAGGATGGGTTCCCTCGGAACCCGGCTCAGTTCTGGGCTGCAGTATGCTGCCCTGCATGACCGCCGCGCCTCATCGACGCGAGAGGCGTCTGTATCGCCCCAGCGGGATCAGCACGGACTAAGCCACTAGTGCGAATGCCGCGGCCGAGGTTTTCATTGCCAGCGCCTTATGCGGGTGTCGGTGATTGTAGAAGCAGATCCAGGCGTCGATGGCGCGTGTCGCATGTTGGCTGTTGAAGCGCGGGTGGTGGATGCATTGCTCCTTCAGCGTCCAGATGACTCACTCGGCCATGCCGTTCCACTGCGGGCGGCGCGGCGTGATGAACTACGGCAGACCAGGCTAGCCTGATCCTTCACTTGTCGCGGACGGCGGGCGGAGCACCCGCGGGACACGATCCTGCACTGATTGATCGGTGGCGCACGGCCTTCTGCCACGGTATCACCTCGCGACAACGTGGGTATGTCACGAAAACATCAGATCCCGCGCGGTACTTCAAGCGTGAAGGCGCTGCCGTGGCCGGGGCCAGCACTTGCGGCGGACACCCCGCCACCATGCAGTTCCATCAGCTGCCTGACCAGCGCCAGGCCTATTCCGAGGCCTCCCTGTGCGCTGCTACGATGACCTTCCACTTGTTCGAACAGGCCAAAGATCGATTTCAAGGCATGTTCCGGGAGCCCCAAGCCGGTGTCGGTCACGGTGATGCGGTAGCACGTTGCATCCGGCATGACGCTCAGGTCGATGCGCCCGCCGGCATCGGTGTACTTCGCAGCATTGTTCAGCAGATTGATGATGCACTGCGTGATCCGCACCTCGTCGGCTATCACCGGCAGGGCGGTGTCAGGGATATCGAGCGTCAGGGTATGGTCTCTTTCGGTCAGCGCTGACTTGGTCATAGCGACCGCCATCCTGATAGCGTCGGCCAGATCAAACGTGGTCTTGCGGAGTTCGATCTTGCCCTGACTGATGCGGGAGATATCAAGAAGATCGTCAACCAGCCGCAGCAGATGCTTCATCTGGTCCTGCATGAGGTCGCCGATCTCCTCGGCTTTCGCGGCATCGGCGCTGCGCCGCAAAAGCCGCAGCCCGCCCTGCAGGGAAGCGATCGGATTGCGTAATTCATGAACCAGAGTCGCAAGGAATTCGTTCTTGTGTCGATCTGCCTGTTGCAGCGCCTGCGCCTGAACCTGCAACTGGTCGCGCTGAGCCGCGATCATCTGGCGCTGACGGTAGATTTCCAGAAAGACCTCTGCCTTGCTGCGCAGCACGTCCGGCTCAATTGGCTTCTGGATGAAATCCACGGCACCGGCCTCGTATCCGCGAAAGCGCCTTTCTGCGCTATGGCTGCCTGCGGTCACGAAGATGATCGGCACGCGCCGCGTGCGTTCGCTGCCGCGCATCAACTCGGCCAGCTCGAACCCGTCAAGCCCCGGCATCTGCACGTCGATCAGAGCCAGGGCGACATCATGCTCCAGCAGCAATTCCAACGCCTCGTCGCCCGACTGCGCCTTGAGCAGGATCAGATCGTCGCGCCGCAGCAGCGCCTCCAACGACAGCAGGTTTTCGGACAGGTCGTCCACAAGCAGAAACTTGACCGGTTCCGTCATGCCGGTGCTCCCCGCAAATAAGAGGAAATGTCGGACAGGCCCAACACCAGGGCCTGGGGGCAGGACGCAATGGCCGCCTCAGGCATCGCCTTGGCATAGGCCGTCTCCGGGTCCTGCACGATCGTGATGCCACCTGCGGCGGCAATCGCTTGCAAGCCACGGGCCCCATCGTGATTGGCCCCTGTCAGGATGATGCCGGTCAGGCGGTCCCCCCAGACGTCGGCGGCACTTTCGAACGCCACGTCGATCGAGGGGCGCGAGAACAGCACTTCCTCGTCGCTCGACAAGGCGACGTGCGCCTCGTCCTCGATCAGCATGTGATAGTTCGGCGGCGCGAAATAGATGCCCCCTGCCGCCACCGGCTCCTTGTCGGCCACCTCGATGGCGGGCAGACGGCATTTCGCGGCGAAGATGTCGGCCAGCACACTGCGCTTGTGCGGCGGAACATGCACGATGACAAAGACCGGGCAGGCGAAGTCCGCTGGAAGGTCAGGCAGGATCGCCGACAGGGCCTCGAGCGCGCCGGCAGAGGCGCCAATGATGACCGCTCGTTGGGGTGACCGGGTCATGCGCCGGTCCTTTGGTAGATCTTCTCGCCCGAGACGAATTCACGAAAGGCCTCGGCGTGATCGGAAAAGCGCAGCGTTTCCTTGGCCCCGAGACCCAGAAAGCCGTTGCGCGGCAGCGCATCCTTGAACAAGCCGACGGCACGATCCTGCAGGGCGCGGTCAAAATAGATCATCACATTGCGACACGACACGAACTGCATTTCCCCGAAGACCTGATCGGTGACAAGGCTGTGGTCGGAAAAGACGACCTTGCGACGCAGGCTCTTGTCCAAAACGCAGCGGTTGTAGCCGGTCTGATAATAGTCGGACAGGGACGTCATCCCCCCGGCTAGGCGATGATTTTCGGTGAACTGACGCACCCGTTCCAGATGGTAGACCCCTGCCTCCGCCTGCGCGAGCGCTTCAGGATTGATGTCGGTGGCATAGAACAACGTGCGATCTTCCAAGCCCTCTTCTCGGAACAGGATGACAAGCGAATACAGCTCCTCACCCGTGCTGCATCCGGCGATCCACACCTTGAGCGACGGGTAGGTGCGCAGGTGCGGCACGACCTTCTCGCGGATTGCAAGAAAATAGGAGGGGTCGCGGAACATCTCACTGACCTGCACGGTCAGATACCGCAGCATCCGCGGCATCACGTCAGGGTCATGCAGCACCCGTTCCTGCAATGCAGAGATTGTGGCGCAATTCAGATCCGTTCTCGCCTGCCGCAACCTGCGGCGGATCGATGACATTGCGTAATTGCGAAAGTCATAGTGATAGCGATGATAAAGCGCGTCCAGAAGGAGCCGGATTTCGATATCCTCGACCTTTTCGATCCTGTCGGTCATCGCGGCATCCAGACCCGCACCAGCGACAGCAGCTTTTCCACATCCAGCGGCTTTGCCATGTAGTCATTGGCACCCGCCTCGATGCAGCGGCGTTGGTCATCGGGCATGGCCTTGGCTGTCAGCATGATGATCGGCAACTTCTTCCAATCCGCGTTGCTGCGGATCTGGCGTGTGGCGGTCAGGCCGTCCATCACCGGCATCATCACATCCATCAGCACGAGGTCGATCCCGGCGCTCGGATCGGTTCCGAACTGCTTCAGCTTCTTCAGCGCCTCTTCGCCATTGCGGGCGATGTCGACGACGGCCCCGCGCGGCTCCAGGATGTTGGTCAGCGCATAGACGTTGCGCACGTCATCCTCGACGATCAGGATGCGCCGGCCTTCCAGCAGGGCGTCACGGTTGTGCGCCTTGCGGATCATCCTCTGCTGTTCGTCGGGCAGGTCGGACACGACCTGATGCAGGAACAACGTAACCTCGTCGAGCAGGCGTTCCGGGGACTTGGCCCCCTTGATGATGATGGACCGCGAGTAGCGGCGCAGTTCCTGTTCCTCTGCCGCGCTCAACACGCGGCCGGTGTAGACGATGACCGGGGGAAACGAATGGGTGTCGTCCTGGCTGATCGTGTCGAGAAGCGCGAGACCCGAGGAATCCGGGAGTGACAGATCAAGCACCATGCAGTCGAATGTCTGTTCCTTCAGCAGGGCCAGACATTCCGCACCGGTGCCGGCCCCGACCGTTTCCACATCATGCGATGCGATCAGGGCAGCTACAGCATCCCGCTGCACGGCATTGTCTTCGACGATCAATACGCGTCGGACGTTCTGGGATACCTTCGCATCGAGGGACTGAAGCACGGCGATCAGTTCTTCCCGCAGGAGGGGTTTCATCGCAAAGCCGATGGCCCCGAGCGACATGGCGCGTTCTGCCGAATCCTCGCCCGATACGATATGGATCGGGATATGCCGGGTGCGCACGTCGTGCTTCAGCCGGTCCAGCACCGACAAGCCCGATTGATCCGGCAGGCCGACGTCCAGCACAATGGCGCTTGGCATGTGCTGACGCGCCAGATCGAGCGCCTCATGTGCCGTGCCGGCGACGATGGCCTGGAACTTCAGTTGGCGGGCCAGATCTCGCAGAATCGTCGCAAAAGTGGGGTCATCTTCGATGATCAGCAGCGTGCGCGCGTGGCCCCCAGTCTGCAGGCGATCATCCTGCACGATCGCCGATCTCTGCGTCGGCACCTGCACCGGAGAAGTGACCGGCGCTGCAGAAACCTCCGGCGGCGTGGCGACCTGTTTGGCGAAGACGGGTGCCGCGGCTGTCATGGAAGCTGGATCGTAGACCTGCGGGATGATCACGGTGAAGGTGCTGCCGCTGCCCGGCGTGCTTGACAGTTGCAGCCTGCCGCCCAGCAGACGGACGAGTTCGCGCGAAATGGAGAGGCCAAGCCCGGTGCCGCCGAACCTGCGGCTGATCGTGCTGTCGGCCTGGTGGAATGCCTCGAAGATCCGGCGCTGTTGTTCTTCGGCAATGCCGATGCCTGTATCGGTGACGGACAGTGCGACCTGCCGGTCGTCCGTCGTGCGCACCTTCAGCGTCACCTGGCCCTTTTCCGTGAACTTGATGGCGTTGGACAGCAGGTTCTTGAGCACCTGTTCCAAGCGCTGCGGGTCCGTCTGGATGACCGGGGCGACATCCTCGGCCACGTCCAGCAAGAGGGTCAGACCCTTGTCGTGGGCCAGAGGATCGAAGAGATGCCGCAGGCCGTCGACCATACGTTCGACCGACACGGGCTCCGGGTGGATCTCGACATGACCCGCCTCGATCTTGGAAAGATCAAGGATGTCGTTGATCAGGTCAAGCAGATCGTTGCCCGCATTGTGGATCGTCAGGGCGAACTTGACCTGTTCGGCCGTCAGATTGTCGTCGGGGTTGTCAGCCAGAAGCTTGGACAGGATCAGGGACGAATTCAGCGGCGTGCGCAGCTCATGGGACATGTTGGCAAGGAAATCGGACTTGTAACGGCTGGCCTGTTCGACCTCCTGCGCCTTCAGCTGGATATCGACATTGGCCTTTTCCAGGTGGTTGCGCTGGCGCTCCAGCTCCTGCGCCTGTTCTTCCAGCTGTGAATTGGTCTGCTCCAGTTCGACCTGCTGCTCCTCCAGCCGCGCGGCCGACTCCTTCAAGGCGCGGCCTTGCTCCTCCAGCTCTTCGTTGGAGACGCGCAATTCCTCGCCCTGCACCTGAAGCGTTTCGGACTGGCGCTGCGTTTCCAGCACGAGGTCGCGCAGTCTTGTGCGATATGCGGCAGAGCGGACCGCCGTGGCGATGGTGGTCGAGACCTGCTCCAGCAGTGTCAGCGTCTGGTCGGGGATCGGGTTGAGGAACCCCAGCTCAAAGAGCGCCATCGTTTCGCCGTCAACGATGGCCGGCGCCAAGGCCAGATAGCGCGGACGATCCTGCCCCAGCCCGGAACCGAAGGTGATGTAGCCATCGGGCACTTCGCCCACGGCGATGGGGCGGTGGTCGTGCAGTACGTGGCTGAACAGGCTGTCCGTCTGGCTGACATGCTTGGCTATGCCCCCACCTTCGGGCACGCCATGCACGGCGGCCAGATCGAACTGACCGTCCTGTTCGACATAGAAAGCGCCTGCCACGGCGCCGAGGGAGTGGGTCAGGTAACGCAAGGTCTGCCGGCCAACCTGATCGACCGACAACTCGCCCGCCAGATCGCCACCAAGGCCTAGCTGCGCAGATTGCACCCATTGATGGTGGCGGTCGGCGAGCGCAGCGCGCCGCATCATCATTCCGATCAAGAGCGTCAGCGCTGCCCCCAGCAACCCCGTCAGCACGCTCACGAGGACGGCAAAGGAGAAGACGCTGTCCATTTCGGACAAGCGTTGCGTCCGCACAGTGGTCTCGGCCTCGCGCAGCTGGGCAATCAGATCCCTGATATTATCCATCGCTGCAATGCCTTGGTCGGCACTGATCTGGGCGATAGCAGCGGTTTGCCCTTCGCTGCGATAGGTCGCGATGGTCTGCTCCATGACGCCGAACTTGGTCTCGATAAAATCCTGCAATTCGTCGAATTGCGCGCGCTGCACATCATCATCGACAACCAGATTTCGCGCGTGGGTCAGTCGACTGTCCAACCTACCGACTGCTGTCAGGTAAGGCGCAAGGTATTGCTCGTCGCCCGTCAGCAGAAATCCGCGTTGACCGGTTTCGGCATTCTGCACGTCCAGCAGGAGCTGATCGACGGCGACGATGACCCGATGGGTCTGAACGACCCGGTCGTTGGCTGTGCGCAGACGCTCGGTTGTATAAACTGCGAGCGCACCGCTGAGCACGAAGAAGGCCAGCGCTGTGGCCAGAGCCAAGGTCGCCATCTTTCCCAGGCCGCTGCCGGTCCGGGCGCCGTTGTTTTTCCTGTGCATGTCACTCATCGTCTTGGAGGCAGGGTCAATGCGGGAGACAAAGCCCAGAATTTGCGGTCGGCGTCAATGAACAGACCGCAGGGCCAAGCAAGAGCTCTGCGCCTTCATGGCCTGAGCGAGGGAGCGTGGGCCAAATCCGCTTGGTTCGGGACGAACCGAGGCGATGCATTCCCCTAACGTAGGGGGAGGTTGATCCTTACCGTCAATCCAGAGGCGTCGAAGGCGGTTTCCAGACTCCCTCCTAGCTGACCCTTCACCTGCCCCGAAATCAGCGCCAGGCCGAACCCAGATTCCAATGGCGGCGACACCACTGGTCCGCCGCTCTCGCGCCAAGTCATCGCGAAAATGCCGCCATCGAGCTCCCAGCTGATCCGGACGAGGCCGGTGGCGGCGGAAAGCGCACCGTATTTCACAGCATTGGTGAACAGCTCGTGCAGCACCATTCCGAGCGGCAGAGCATGGTCAGGCCCAAGACGCACGTGCTGGCCTGCGGCCTCAATGCGGGTGCCGTCATGCGCCTGAGCCTCGACCTCGATCAGGTCCCTCACTTCGACATGGTCCCAGTATGCGCTCGACATCAGGGCATAGGCGCGAGACATGCCGTGAAGCCGCCCGACAAGCTGTTCCACGAACATCTCGGGCGTAGATGCCCTGCGATGCGTAGCGGTTACCACGCTGATCACTACGGCCAGCATGTTCTTCACACGATGGTTCAACTCTTCGATCAGAATACGTTGCTGCGCCTCCGCCTGAGCCAGGACGCTGATGTCGACGAAGGTCGAAACCACGCCATGGAAGGCGTCCTTCTCGTCGATGTAGGGAGCCAGCCGCACCAGAAAGTGGCTCTGCCCGTCGCGCGACACTGTCCGGTGGTCGATGGTCTCCCGCATGCGGAACACGGTTTCCACATGGTCCTGAAGTTCGGGATAGTCGAGCGCACTTACCAGATCGGTCAGGGGCCTGCCCAGATCGCTGCTCCGGAGGTTGAAGATGCGGGATGCGGCCGGGGTGTATTCCCGGATTGCGAGCTTTCCATCAAGAAAGATGGTGGCGACTTGAGTGGCGGCAAAGAGGTTCTTCAGATCCGCGTTCGCCCGATCGAGCTGCTCGACGTTCTGTTGCAGTTCCGCGTTGATCGTCGACAGTTCCTCGTTCAGCGACTGTGCCTCCTCCTTCGAGGCCTCAAGTTCCTCGTTGGTCGACTGGCCTTCTTCGTTAACCGACAGCAGCTCTTCGTTGGATGCCTTCAGTTCCTCCAGCGCGGTCTCGTATTCCTCAACCGTGGACTGGAGGCGCTCGCGGATCTCACGAAGGTCGCGTTCGTTAGCCTCACGCCTTTCGATTTCTTCCGACGGCGATCCGTTCGGCTCGGGGGCGGGGGCAAGCTGGATCGGCGCGAAGACGACGAGAAACAGCGGCGGCTCGCTTCCCGATCTTGCCAAGGGCTCCACACTGAGTTGGATTATGTCCCTCTGACTTGGATCCTTGTCCAGCAGCAGGACGCGTCGCTCTACCCGCCGGCCGCTGTCCATCACCTTCTGGAGCGCGACCCGCAGATCCAATCGGAGGTCGGGTCGAACCGTGTCCATCAACTGGCGCGTGGGCGTGCCGCGCGGCATCTCGAGATAGCGAGCCGTGTGGGAGGAGAAATAGACGATGTCGCCGCTCTGCGAGACGACCACATGGGCCGGGGCGTAGCTTTCAAGAACGTGGGTCTCGACCCGCTGGCGGAGGTTGAAGCGGGAGGTTTCTGCCGCTTGCCTTTCTGATGGTCGTCCTCTTGGCAGGCGGTCCGACAGGTCAAGCGACAAGGTGCGGAGCTTTGAGGTAGCTTCTCGGCTCTGGAAGATGCGCTTCGCCTTGTCCACCGGGGTGAACAGCTCGCCGAACCTGCTGGCACTCTCTGCCATGCCCAGAAACAGGTAGCCGCCCGGCTTCAACGCATAGTGGAAGGTCGGGATGACGCGATCCTGAAGATCAGCCCCGAGGTAGATCAGCAGGTTGCGGCAGGAGATGAGGTCCATGCGCGAGAATGGTGGGTCGCTCGTGACGCTGTGCATCGAGAAGATGCACATCTCTCGCACCTCCTTGCAGACGATCACACCGCCGCTGTCCTGCCGAAAGTGCCTCTGGACAACCTCAGGATCGATGCTGGCCACGAAAGGGTAGGGGTATCGACCTGCCCGGGCAATCGAAAGCGCGGCCTCATCGATATCCGTGGCGAATACCTGCACGCGCGGAACATCGTGAAGGCTCGCCAGCGCCTCGCGCATCAGGATGGCGATCGAATAGACTTCCTCTCCGGTGGCGCAGCCCGGAACCCAGATCCGGATCGTCTGATCGGCGCCCCTGCCCTCGAGCAGGCGCGGCAGCACCTGCGTCCTCAGCGCTTCGAACGCGAGAGGATCACGGAAGAACCCGGTGACGTTGATCAGCAGATCGCGAAACAGCAGTGCCCGCTCGGATGGCTCGGCGCGAAGATGTTCGATATAGGCCTCGACCTCCTCCAGGTGCAGCACCTGCATCCGCCGGGCAACGCGGCGAAAAAAGGTCTTGCTCTTGTAGCCGGAGAAGTCGTGCCCGGAATGGTTGCGCAGCAGCCGCGAGATCTCCTGCTGCGGCTGTTGGTGTGACTTGCCCGGCTCGTCCGCGGCGAGGACGGGATGGAGCGAAGCGACCCCGTTGCGAATATCCTGCAGCCGGTCGAACATTTGCTCGACAGGAAGCGGGAAGTCCACAAAGCCGCTGGCGATGGCATTGTTGGGCATTTCGGGATTGCCCGGCGCGGTCCCGTCGGCGACCTGTGCCATGGTGATCCCGCCGTGCTGCTTGATGGCCTTGATCCCGAGCGTGCCATCGGAGTCGCCACCGGACATGATGATGCCAGCGGCGTTTTCCCCCTGATCTTCCGCCAGCGAACTGAGAAAGACATCCACCGGTTTCCGCTCTCGGTTCACCGGATCAAGAGCGGTCAGCCGCAGGCAACCGTCCGAGATGGTGATGATTCGGCCCTCCGGCATGATGTGGACGGTGTTCGGCAAGACCTTGCTGCCGTCCTCTGCAACGGAGACCGGAAGCTGCGACTGGCGCGAAACAACATCGGCGAGCAGACTCTTCCTGTCGGGGCTGAGGTGAGTCACGACGACAAAGGCCATCCCGCTGTCAGGAGGTATCCGGCTGAAGAACCCTCCCAGCGCGGCAATCCCACCAGCCGACGCGCCGATGCCCACGATAAGAAGGTCGTTCAATTACTGCCCCTAACTGTGCCAACTTTGGAAACGGTAGAAAGAAGTTTTGGTTCCTGCCTAGGGCGGCTTCTTTTCTACTGGAACAGCCGGGTCTGACATCTGCGCGCGTTTGAAGCAAGCAGGCGCCCTCGTCGAGCCTCAATTGTCGCGGCTCATGCCGAAGCACCTGAAAGGCTTATGCTCCAGCAGCACGAAAACAGCGCTTTCGGCAGGCCGGGTTGGGCTATGACCCGGCATTCCCTCGGGAGCGGCCCGGCCGTAGCGCGCGTCCGTGGGGGACCACGCGCGTTCGAGAATTATGTTCCTGCGCGAATGTTTCCCAAGCAGCGAGGTTGCCCGGCGCGAGGCACGTAGCCACGGGTGGGGTTGCTCTGGCATAGGGCCGCTCTGCCCGCCGCGACGAGCGACGTGAGCAAGCGGTATCTCGGGTGCTCCGGCTCTTGCCGTCAATACATCGCGGCGTGGAGCGTGATCTCCACCGGCTCCCCGGGTGTGATCCGGGCGCTGCCGCGCGCCAGCAGCCAGCCATCCTCACGCTCCAGCCGCGCAACGATCCGGGTGTTCGGCGATACAGCCGAACCGGTCAGCGCTGGGAGGAGGAAGTCCAGTGCTTCCGACTTGCCCTCGCTGGCCACTCGTGTGCTCGCCGGCTGCGCACTTTCCTCACCCGCCGGATCGAGAGTGATCTCGATCTGCCCTCTCGGAATGACCGCCCCCCCCTCAAAGGCGACAGTGCCGCGAATGTCTTCGGCTGCGGATACCATGCCTGCGACCGCAACGGCCATTGCAGCGCCCGCAGCAAGGACTATCGCATGGCGATCATGACGCTTCATCGGGTGCTCCTTGAATGTCAGGCGACGACAGACGCCCCACGTCGCGTCGCCCAAGCTGTGACGGGCAAGCGCTTGAACGCGCCTGCCCGCACCGTCTCAGATGAGGTAGAAGTCCCGGGCCGAGAGGGCAAGGTCGGCCTCCAGGCGGGCAAAGCGGATAGCGTCGGCGTCTCCCGAACCATCAACATCGAATGACAGGAACCCGCTGTCAGTGTCATAGAGGATGCGGTCGTTGGCATCCTGCGCAATCCCCGAGGCGCTCTTGTGGAACGCGCCGAAGGTCAGGGCTCCCGGCTCGCCGATCCCGGTAAAGATCTCGCTCACCAGGAGGATCTGGTCGTCGCCCACATCGAAATCCTGCAGTCGGTCAACATTGCCGTTGCCGAGCGCTGTGGAGAAGCGGAACGAGTCCTCGCCCGCGCCACCAATCAGCACGTCGGCGGCCAACCCGCCGTCAAGCATGTCGCTGCCGCCACCGCCAACCAGCCGGTCAGCGCCTGCCTCGCCTGGCTGGACCGGTGCGGGCGGGAACTCCACCGAGACGTTGAGCTTGTAGCTGGACCCCTCCGGCACCTCCTCGGCCCAGCCGTCATCCGGAGCGGTGGGCGACCAACTGCCCTCGACGATGTAGTAGGCGCCTGTCTCCTCAACGGTGAAGACGGTGCTTGAGTCGCGGCTCGAGCTCGAGCCGGGGTCGCCGCCGCCATCGTCATTCTCGGCCACGATCTCGCCGTCGCTGTTCAACAACCTGACCCAGCTGTCATGCACATTTTCATCGGCGATCCCGTCGATATCGATCGAGATCACAGTGCCCGCCGCAAGCTCGAGCCGATAGTAACCGCCCTGGCCGTTCCCGGTCGCGGTGACGGTCGTGTGCAAGGATGTCGTCGAGTCGAAGATGTCCGGATCGGCGGTGAGCGAGAAGTTGTCCGAGATGTCGAAGGCGGTCTCGATCGAGTTGTTCGCAGCATCCGGCCCAAGCGTGGCATAGCCTGTCCCCATGCCCGGAGCAGGCGGCGCCTCGCCCTGATCGGCGAAGTCGCCGAAGAGCGTGTCGTCACCACCGCCGCCCCGCAGCGTGTCGGCCCCGCCTTGCCCGACCAGCACGTTGGCCGCGCTGTTGCCAATCAGGCGGTCGTCGAAGCCCGATCCGGCGAGGTTTTCGATCGATGTGTAGATGTCGCCCTCGGACTCCCCGTTGGCGAGGTTCAGGTCGACCCCACTGCCCGCGTCGCTGTAGTCGGCCGTGTCGCTACCCGCCCCACCGCGCAGCATGTCGGCCCCGCCGCCGCCTGTAAGGGTGTCGTCTCCCGCACCGCCCGCGAGCGTGTTTGCCTTGCCATCGCCGATGATCTGATCATCCTGGGCAGACCCGACGGCATTCTCGAAGCCGGCGAGGATGTCGTGGCGGATGACCGTGCCGCGCCCGACGATCTGCACGGGACCATCGGCGTCGCCGCCTCGGGCGCTGCCATCGGCGAGATCGATCCGTACCCCGGCCGAACTGTCCGCATAGACCACGGTATCGATGCCCGCGCCGCCGTCCAGGTAATCCTGCCCGGAGCCGCCGATGATCGTGTCGTTGCCGCCCTCGCCATAGAGGATGTCGCCGTCGGCGCCGCCGTCCAGAATGTCAGCGCCGCCGCGACCGTTGAAGTAGTCGCCGCCGCCGCGCCCCCAGAAATGGTTGGCGTCGGAGGTGCCGATAAAGCGGTCGATGCGGTCATCCGAGCCGATCAGGTTTTCGATGCTGTCGAAGGTGTCGCCCGACGCAGTGCCGCCATTGGCGACATTGGTCTCGAGGTTGACGAGCAACTGGAACGGGCTCTCCTGACCGAAGTCGACGGTGTCGACGCCCGCGCCGCCACGGAACACATCAATGCCGTCCTGACCGCGCAGGACATCGTCGCCAGCACCGCCGTCGAGCGTATCGTCCCCCGCGCCGCCGTTGATCGTATCGTTGCCGGCGCCGCCATAGAGGGCGTCGTTGCCATCGTCGCTCTCGGTCTGGTCCTCCAGATCCTCGACCGCGATGGTGTTGTTGATGTCGCGGCTGGCCAGCGAGTCGCGGCCGCCGATGATCAGGTCATCACCGCCCCGACCGAGGATCGTATCGCCCGCTGCACCGCCGTCGAGCGTCTCGTTGCCCGCATCGCCGACAAGAATGCTGGTCAGCGCGCCACCGCCGCCGGGCAGCGTTTCGTCGCCCCCGTCATCCGTTGGAGTCGGTGACCCCTCGGCGTAGATGATGGACTCGACATTCGCGATCTCGCCAAGGTCCAGACCCGCGGTCAGCACGATGACCGTGTCCGTCCCACCATCCGCGGTCTCGCGCACGATGTCGTCGGCGGAATCGACGAAGTAGGTATCGTCCCCTCCGAACCCGGCCATGCGGTCGGCACCACCGCGCCCGTCCAGCACGTTGCTGCCGCCGTTGCCGATGAGGATGTCGTCATGGCTGCTGCCGATGCCGTTCTCCACATAGTATTCCGTCGGGTCGGCATTGTGCCCGGCAAAGATCGATACGTTGTTGCTGTGGCCGTTCACGCTGGAAAACTGCCCGGCGCGCAGATCGAGGATCGTGCCTGCGGTGGAGCCAGAGAAGTCGACCGTGTCCGTCCCGCCGGTGTCATGGATCACAAATCCGATGTCGGCCTGAAGACCTGAAGAGGTCAGTTCATAGCCATAGACCGTGCTGTTGAAGCCATAGACGTCGTCGCCAGTGTTCAGGTTGATGGTCTGATATGTCCGCACCCCGTCGTCGTCGACGGCGGAGAAAAATCGACGGATCACCGCCTCGATATCAGCGGTCAGAGGTGTCGAAGGAGACCAGCGGCTGGTTTCGCCGACGTCGATCCCATCGAAATAGGACATGACGCTGTATTGCTGGCGATCATAGATCCATGTTGCATTGTTGAGGTAATTGATCTGGACGCCGCCGGGGCCGCTGTAGTTATAGAGGCCGGGGTGATTCAGGCCAAATTCGTGCCCGAATTCGTGAACGAAGGAGTCGAATACATAACCGCCAATGTCGGTCTTGTCCGGCTCGGTATCATGAAAGCGTTGCCCGATGCTGACATAGCGATTGGCTGAAAACGCGCTGCCATCGCTTGGCTCCCCCAGTTCGGGGCTTACCACCTCCATCCAGTCGGTTGTCTCATCGAAAGGCGCATCATCGACGATTTCGAACTGCAGCGGCGTGACCGAGGCCCAGGTCTGTAAGGCGCCAACCGCAGCCGCCTTGTAATCCGGATGATCATTGAGGTCCTGAAGGTTGATTCTCAGCGGTTCAGCAGCGATTTCGGGCGTCAAGCTTCGGTTCAGATCACCGAGATAATCCAGGAAAGCGTCATAATCTTCACTTTTGCCAAATGGATTATCCGGCATCTGATCGTTAACCCACCATTGGTCGTTGGCTGAAGAAGGCATTTTTATCTTCCCTGATCTGGTGACGACGAGAATTTGGTTCAAACACGCAAACTCCGGGTTTGCATCGCCTTTCTGGCTATGCTGCCCCGCACCCGCCTTGTGTTTGATGAGGTGAGTCACGCAAGTCTACAGGCGGTTCGTCAAGTTTTTCAACGCCATGCGCCAACTTCCGGAAATACCGGTGGATTTCGGCTTGTCAGACGCTGCGCAAGATAAGCAACGACTGTCGGGATTCCTAAAAAGCAAAAAGCGCCTGCCTCTCTAAGCGGCTGACGGTCATGATAAAATGATCCACCCAAGACGGCGCGGCTCGCCGATGCTGGTCATCGTAATGCGTAGATCATGTGTGGTGGGCCACCACGGTAGGGGCGGATTTGGGTCGATCTCGACCAGCAGAGTCGAGATGACCTGGTTTTCCGGCACCAAAGCGAGCGTGCCTCGGACCCTACGCAACGGGCGGTCGAGTGCGACAGCCCGAAGTGATCGAGGCTTCCGGTGACGCTGGTATGCGCGGGGTTGTTCGCAGAGGGCGGGGGCGGCGCGCCCGGCTGAACTGCAGCCACGGCCCTGCGGCCAGCGTCAGTTCAACCAGGGCGGATGCGATCCGGAGGCTGCAAAACATGGTGCTCATCCTTTGGGAACGCTTGCGGGCCGTCACAGCAGCGGCATGCCGATGATCTCGATACCGTTGGCGGCACAGGCTGCGGTGAGGGATTCAGCCGTTGCGGCATCCGGCATCACAAAGGGCGGCAGCCAGTCCGCGCCGGTCTGGCGCGATACCGCCCTCACCATGGTCTCGAAGTCTGCGCCACGGGTGATCGTGAGACATTGCGCGCCTTCCTCGCTTTCGACGCGGAAATGATGGGGGATGCCCTTCGGCGCCAGCACCGTCTCGCCGGCGCCCGCCACGAGGCTCTGCTCGCCGATGCGAAAGCGCATCCGCCCCTTGATGACATGGAAGACTTCGTCCTCGGTGCGGTGAATGTGCAGGGGCGGGGCTTCGCCGCAGGGCATCCAGTGCTCGATCACGCTCATGCCGTCGGCCCCTTGATGCGACGCTACGCGGATCGCGACGCGCGTATTTCCGAACCAGAGATGCGAGGTCTCGGCTGTTTCGGTGGATATGGCAGTGACAGAATTCATCGTCTCTCGTTCCTTATTTTTGCATGGATGGGATTGGACCTGCTGGAATTTGGTCGTGGGGGGACGATAAGCTGGCGCCGAATGACGGGCTTCCTAAATGCTTGCTAAGTGCAGCTCTGCTTTCCTAAATGTTCCCTAACCAATTTCCTGCGAGGGCCGGACGCGATGATCATCCCTGCCGTGATCGCCCAGTTCATCCAGGGACCGGTGCTGACCTCGCTTGCGACCCGCGACGCCGAGAACCGACCGATGATCGGGCGCGGCTCAGGCGGGCACAGCCTGATCGCCCCCGGCCGGTTGGAAGTGGCCATATCGGGCAGGCTCTGGCCCGAGACGGTCGCCAACCTGCGCAACAACAGCGCGCTCTCCGTCACCTTCGTCGACCCGGAAAGCTATCATGCCTTTCAACTGAAGGGCCGGGCGACACTGCGCGCCGCCGATGCGCGCGACTGCGACCGTGCCGAAGCCTATGTCGCGCAGCTTCGTCAACGTCTCGTCAGTTTCGGAGTCGAACACTCGGCAGTCGATTTCTGGCTGACGGCGCGTGAGATCGTCATGGCCACGCTGGATGTGGAACGCATCTTCGAGCAGACGCCGGGCCCTCGGGCGGGACAGGTGGTGACATGAGCCTGCGGCTGGGCGACCTTCGCGACTGCTTCGAGGGGGTGATCCCGTCGATCATTGCCACCACCTCCGCCGATGGCGTGCCCAATGTCTCGTATCTCAGCCATCTCGAGGAGATTGACGATCATCACATCGCGCTGTCGAACCAGTTCTTCGGCAAGACCGCCCGCAACCTGCGCGACAATCCCCAAGCTTGCGTCATTCTGGTAGACGCGGCCAGCGGGCGGCAGGTCCGGCTGGCCGTGACCTGGCTGCGCGACGAGGCCGAGGGGCCGCTGTTCGAGGCGATGACCGCAAGCCTCCGCGCATCGAGTGCTCAGGTCGGGATGGCCGATGTCATGCGCCTTGCCAGTGTGGCGGTCTTCCAAGTGGACGACATCACCGTCATTCCCCATCCCGAGGGAGTGGAGCCCGAACCGACGCCACCGCCACGCCCGAGCCTTGCGCTGGCCGCCGAAGCTGTCACCCGCATCGCCGCCGAAACCGAAACGGCGGGGATCGTCGAGACCGCGCTCGATGGCGCCTGCAAGCTCCTCGACGCGCCCGCGGCCATCCTGTTCCAACTCGATCCCGGACGCGAGATGCTGGTGACACTCGCCAGCCGCGGCTATCCCCGAACCGGGGTAGGATCGGAAGTTGCAGTGGGCCAAGGCATCGCGGGCGCGGCCGCGGCGCTTGGGCGGCCGGTGCGGGTCAGCGACATGAGCCGGCTGCGTCGCTTCGGGTCGGCGATCCGCGACACCTCCTCGACCGAGGAGGAAACTCGCACCATTCCCCTGCCGGGCATGACCGAGGCGCAAAGCCAGCTCGCCGTGCCGATGTATGTCAAGGGAACGCTTTACGGGATCCTTTTTGCTGAAAGTCCCAGGCGCCTCGCCTTTCGCAGGGACGATGCTGCGGCCCTTTCCTTGATCGGGAATCACGCGGCGGCTACGCTTCTGATTGGCGAAGTCATGGCAGACGAAGCGGTGGCAGCCCCGTTGAAGGCAGCAGCCAAGCTGCCGACGGCCAGCTTCCGCGTCGTTCACCACGTCTTCGACGACAGTGTCTTCATCGACAACGACTACGTGATCCGCGGCGTCGCCGGGCGGCTGCTGGTCTATCTGCTTGAACGCTATCTCATCGGAGGCCGCGTGGAATTCTCGAACCGCGAAATTCGGCTGGCCCCAGAACTCCGCTTGCCGGATTTCAAGGACAATCTCGAAACCCGACTCCTGCTTCTGCGGGAGCGGCTCGAGGAAAAATGCTGCCCCGTGCGTCTGGTCCGCGTGGGCAGGGGCCTCGTCCGTCTCCAGCTGTCACGCCGCCCCGAAATCGAGCGCGCGCCGTAAACATCCGAGGTGATCCCCGAGCCCCAATGTCTGGTCTGGGAGATACGCACTGCAGCATCCCGAAGCTGTCGCGTGGCGTAATGAACTGACCCACCGCTTAGCTCGTCAGATCTACCTGTGCCCGACCCACCCACGATCGTCGGTAAAGGCGCGCGCGCCAGAGATTTGTGCGGGGCCGTAGCCGTCTGGCAAACTGTCCAGGGGCTCAAGCGGTCGGAGAGAGGCGACGAAGAGGATATTGGTTCGGCCGCGCGCGCTTACCCGGCCCTGAACGGCCTCGATGTGTGGATAGAATTCCCGCAGGATCGCTTGGACGCCGCGCGCGAGGGGACCGTCGGGTGTATCCAGAAGGTTCACATAGATCGGCCCATCGACGATCTCCCGCAGGCGGGCGAAGGTCTCACGCGTGACCAGATGCGCCGGGACCGAGCCGGAGGAGAACGCATCCATTACGGCGGCGTCAAAACGTCGTTCTGTTTCGTTCAGGAAGACCCGCCCGTCGGCATGAACGATGCCAAGCCGACCGTCTGCGCCGTCATCTTCGGATGCGTCATAGCCAGCCAGCCCGATCATTTGCGCTGCGCTCGGCATGTGCATGCGCACCACCTTCGTCACCAGAGGGTCGATCTCGACGGCCACCGCCTGCGCCTTCGGGCGCGAGGCGAGCAGCTTTGTCGGCAGCGTGTAACCGCCGCCACCGACGAACAGAACCGATGCCTCCAGCCCCAGATCGCGATCCATGCGCGCCCAGAGCCACTCGGTGTAGCTCAGGACAAGCCCGGCCATGCCATCTTCGGCCTCTAACTGCGTGATCCGCTCGGCTGCCTGCAATGTGCCGTCCGAAACGAGGCGGACTTCCGGGCCCGACTGGACGACGTGCAAGCAGGACAGACCGGATTCGTATTGGCAGGCCGGAGATCCAGCGAGGCCAGCAAAGCCGACAAAAGCCGCCGCCGCGATGGTCACGCCGGGCGTCCCCGGCTGGCCGCCGCGAACGAAGGGTAGGCAGAGCAGCGCCACTGCCCCGCAGGCGGCGAAGGTCGCTGTCGAGCCAATCAAAGGCAAGGTCACGAACCCGGCGAGGACGGCTCCAAAGATCGCCCCGACCGACCCTGCAGCGAGCACGAGGCCCAGTGACGATCCCTCTCGTCCCGGGCGCGCTTCCATTGCGAGTTTCGCAAGCAAAGGTGACGGCAGAGTCACATAGACAGATGCCGGAAAGAATACGAGGAATACGCTGAGTATCATTCCCCCGGTGCCACGTGTGCCCCAGGCATGGAGCAGGCCGAGCAGCGTTGGCGACACTGCCATCAGCACCGCCGTCGCAACAAGCGCGTTGCGGACACTGCGAAATGCGACGGCGCGCGGCCGTTCCGCCACGACCCCGCCAAGGGCGCTGCCCAGGGAAAACCCACCCAGAACCGTCGCGATCACGGTCGTCCAGGTCAGCAGTGAGGTGCCAAAGAAAGGCGCGAGCACGCGACCCGCGGCGATCTCGTAGGTCAAGCCCACGGCGGAGAGAACGAGAATGAGGGCGATGGTGACTGAAAAGCGGATGGCGGCCTCCTTGTCGCATTCAGGGGCAGATGAGCGATGCTGCCCTGGCAAGACGCCATGAAATAGCGAGCTTTCCCTGAAAGTCATGTCTGCCCGGGACAAAGCGCCGGCCCACTTTTTTCCGGTGACCAGATGGGCCTGGCAAGCAACAACGTGCCGCGCAATGCACGAGTGGCCGGTCGGGTGAAGCTGCGGCGCGCTGGCGTCCCATGAGAGCCTCAACTGGGCACAGAGACACAGTTACCAGCTTGACCTACTGTCACAAAACCGGCAGCAGCGCACAATGCCTCCCCTGCCGTGGGTGGCCGGATCGAGCAAACTGCAGTGCAGGCTCGCGGCTGGACCAAGCGCGTGGGGCCGAATGCTGTGTTTCCGCGGTGTTGAAACAGCGTCATCCTGCAGCGGCAAGAGTGTGATCGCGTGGAAGCGCGATGTCCATTGCCAGCAGCAGGAAGGACAGCGTCTTGCCATGGGAGTCCAGGCACAGAGCGGTGTTCACGCCGCCTTCCAGAGCGTCCTCGATCACGAAGTTCATAGCGGCCATGCCGGGCATCAGATAGCGGCGCACGGTGCTCGCTCCCTTGTGGGCGAACAGCTCAAGCACCCGCGCCTCCGTCACCTGATCGACCAGCAGATCCCAGTCGGCGGGGTCATAGGCGATGACGCTGGCGTTCAGCCGGTTGCCCTTGTCGCCGGTGCGGCCATGGGCCAGACGATGCAGCGGAACACGTGTCATGGCCGGGCCTCCTGCAGGAATTCGAAGCCTGAGCGTACCTTGTCACGGGCGATCATCCGGCTGCGGGTCACGAAGCGCGGCGAGATATGGATGCGCGCCCCGCCGCCTCCCGCAGGGCCGCAGCAGTAGAGGGCGCCGACCTCCTGGCAGGCGGCCCGCACCGTGTTCTCGTCGCCGCCGAAGGCGAAATGGGCGCGGAAGTCGCCGTCCGCGGGCCCGCTCTGGCGCTGGCGCAGGGTGCCGCCATCGTCGTCGAAGACGCTCACTGTGCCGAGGATGTCGGCACGCAGCCGCGGGGTCAGGCCGCGCAGGGCCAGCCGCTCGCGGATCGTGCGGATCGCGAGCTCGGCCCGCGCCCTTGCATTGGGGCCGGCATAGGAAATCCCCGCTTCGCCCAGCCATTCCCCCGGATAGCTGACCGTCGCCTTCAGCCGCGCCGGGGCCGGGTGGCCGCGCGCGCCGCTGACCTGAACGCGGTCGGGGCCGAGCTGCGCCAGCCTTACCCCGGTCACGTCGAGCGTGACATCGGGCGTCAGATAGGCGGCGGGATCGTGGATCTCGTAGAGCAGCTGCTCCTTGACGGTCGCAAGGTCGATCCGCCCGCCGCTGCCCGGCGCCTTGCCCAGCACCGCCGAGCCGTCCGCCGCGACCTCGGCGATGGGAAAGCCGAGGCTCGCCATCCCGGCCACGTCCTTGAAGCCGGGATCGGCGAAATAGCCGCCCGAGACCTGGCTGCCGCATTCCAGCAGATGGCCGATCATCGTGCCCGCCGCGATCCGGTCCAGATCGTCCCAGTCCCAGCCGAAATGCGCGACCAGCGGGCCGAGGGCCAGCGCCGGGTCCGCCACGCGCCCGGTGACCACGACCTGCGCTCCTGCCCGGATCGCCTCGGCGATGCTGCGCGCACCCAGATAGACGTTGATCGCGATCGGCGCGCTCTCGGGGTCGGGCAGGCCCGCGTCGCCTTCCCAGAGTTCGCTCTCGGCAAAGGCCGGATTGCCCAGCATGTCGTCACCGCTGATCACCGCGATCCGCGGCGACAAGCCGTGACCGTGCGCCAGATCCGCCACCGCCCGCGCGGCAGCCTGCGGGTTCGCGGCGCCGAAATTGCCGACGATGGTGATGCCCGCCTGAAGCGCCGGGGCAAGAATTGGGGCGAGGAACTGTGGCAGCAGCGGCTCGTAGCCACGGTCCGGATCGGCGTGACGCGCGACCTGACCCAGCGCCAGGGTGCGTTCGCCGAGCGTCTCGAAGATGATCGCCCCGCCGCGCCCCGCCGCGGCGATGGCCTCAACCACCGGAATGGCGGCATCCACCCGGTCCCCCGAGAATCCGGCACCGCTGCCGATCAGAAAGCTGTCCTGCATTGCTGCATTGTCCTTGTCGCTTTGGAGAGCCATGGCGTCAGACCGCGCCCGCGCGCTGGCGGCGGCCGAAATTCCAGCCGCCCGCCAGCAGCCCGAGCGCCAACACCGGCCCGAGGGGATGCGGCCAGATCGCAAGCGCGATGCTGCCCGCGAAGATCGCGGCGTCCAGAACGCGCTGCCCCGTGATCCGGGTGCCCGAGAGCAGCCCCGGGATCGCCAGCACCAGCACCAGCCCAGAGATCGCCGCCTCGACGATGGCGAGAGGCCCGCCCTGCATGATCATCCCGGGATAGAGCAGCAGCATGAAGGGCACGACATAGGTCACCGCCCCCAGCCGCACCGCTTCGCCCGCGGCGCTCGTCCAAGAGGTCTGGGCGATGCCCGCGCCGACGAAGACCGCGACGCAGACCGGCGGCGTGATGACCGAGATGGTCGCGAAGTAGAAGACGAAGAGATGCGCCGCCAGCGGGTCGACCCCGACCGCAGTCATCGCCGGCGCCAGAACGGCGGCGACCAGCACATAGGCCGCCGTGGTGGGCAGGCCCATCCCCATGATCAGGCAGACGAAGCCGACGATCACCGCCACCAGAGCCACATTGTCGCCCGCCAGCGTCACGATCATAGAGGACAGCGTGACGCCGATGCCCGTGAGGTTGATCATCGACACCAGCACCTGCGCGCCCGCCAGCAGCACGCCGATGATCACCAGCCCCTTGCCGGCGTCGACCAGCCCCTCGACGATCTTCCCGGCCATTGTGCGGGGCGGCATCTGGCCTGCCTGGGTCACGACGAAGGCAACCAGAAGACCCATGATACCGTAGAAGGCCGAGGTCGCGACCGACCGCCCGAGCCAGATGCCGAGACCGAGCCCGCCGAGCGCCGTCACGATCGGCAGCACGCGGCGCGGCGCGGCGATCACCCGCCACGGCGGAAGTTCGTCCTCAGGAACGGTCGCGAGGCCGCGGCGCACCGCCACCAGATGCACGGTGACGAAGACGGCGAGATAGAACAGCAGCGCCGGGATGATCGCCGCCACCATGATCGTGACGTAGGGCACGCCGAGGATCTCGGCCATGACAAAGGCTGCAGCTCCCATGATCGGCGGCGCAAGCTGCCCGCCGGTGGAGGCCACGGCCTCGACCGCGGCAGCGAAGGGGCGCGGATAGCCGAGGCGGATCATCATCGGGATGGTGAAATTGCCGGTGGTGGCGACATTGGCCACCGCCGAGCCGGAGATCATGCCGAAGAGCCCGCTGGCGATGGTGGCGATCTTGGCAGCACCCCCGGGCTGACGCCCGCCGAGCCGCATCGCCAGATCCATGAAGGCCTGACCGCCGCCCGAATGCAGCAGCAGAGCGCCGAACAGCACGAAGGCCGCGATGACCGTTGCGGCGACGCCGGTCAGCATGCCCCAGATGCCCAGATCGCCGAGAAACACCGTCTCGGTCACGAACTGGATGTCGAAGCCCCTGTGCCCCAGCGCCCCCGGGATGCTCCCGCCGAAGAGCGCATAGCCCAGACCCAACACGACCAGCGTCGGAAAGATCATCCCGACCGTGCGGCGCCCCAGCTCCAGCACCGCCACCAGAAGGCCTGTGGTCAGCGCGACGTCAAGCGTGCTGGCCCAGGGCAGCGCGCCCATGATCGTCTCGTAGTTCCAGACGATATAGCCGCAGGCCGCCAGTGAGGCGGCGGTTAGCGCCAGATCGACCGCCAGCCCCAAGGGGCGCCAGCCTGTACCGGCGCCCAGAGGATAGAGGGCGAAGCCCAGTGTGGTGACCAGGCCCAGAAACAGCGCCCGCTGCTGCAGCCCCTCGAAGGCACCCGCGGCAGCCGTCCAGAAGACGAACAGCCCCAGAAGCAGCGCCAGCGCCTGTTGAACCCGGCCAAGCATGGCGGCTTACTCCGCTGGCCGAAGCTGCTCGGGCAGCTCGTAGCCATTCTCCTCGAACCAACGCGCCGCGCCGGGATGAAGCGGAACCGTGCCGTATTGCAGCGTCAGATCGGCAAGGCTCGCCTCCTTCAGCTCGGCCAGCGCGTTCACCTGCACCGTCTTGTCGGCCATCACCGCCGAAACGATCTTGTACGCATCCTCCTCGGACATGGCCGAGGTGGTGCCGACCCCGACGCCGAAGCTCCAGGTGGTATAGGCCGGCACACCCTCGGCTGCGCCTTCCGGGATCTCGACGATCGAGATGTCGGGCATCTCGGCCCGCAGCTTGTCAGCCTGGGCGGGCGACAGGCCGAGCACGGAGATGTCGGTGAAGGTGGCCACATCCATCGTCGATGCATCCAGCCGCAGCCCGGAGCCGGACTTGACATAGCCCGTGACCCGATTGTCCTTGATCGCGTCGACGATGTCGGTGGTCGAGCCGCGCACCCAGTCCGCGGTGAGACCCAGCGTGCCGAAGACCGCTTCGGTGGTCGTTTCCGTGGCCGAGCCGCGGATGCCCGGGTTGAACCGCTGCCCCTCCAGCGCCTCGAGACTGTCGATGCCCGCATCGGCGCGGACGATGACGTTCTGCGGCGCGCCGGTATAGACCCAGAGCAGCGACAGATCCTGCGTCTTGCCCTCGAACTCCTGCGTGCCCGAGACCGCGTGCTGCGCCACGTTCGTGGTGACGAGACCCAGATCGATCTGCTGGCGCTCCATCCGGCGAATGTTGTCCATGGTGGCGCCGGTTTCGACGACTGCGGCGTTGAGCCCTTCAACCGCCTCGTTCACGATCTGCCCGACGGCAACGAAATAGCCGTAATGGCTGGACGAGGCCGAGGTCGAGCCGATCAGCAGGTCGGTCTGCTGAGCGGCCACTGGGCTCGCACAGAGCAGCGCCGCCGTCAGGGCGCAAATGGGTCTGGTCATCATCTTTCCTCCTCCCGGCCCCTCCACGAGCCGTTCCCGACATCATGCGCAGTTTGACCATTGCGAAAACCGTAAACGTCGCAATAATTCATGCATGAATCGCAATAATTTCGATCTCGAAGACTGTCGTGCCGTCCTCGCCCTGGTCGAGGCCAGATCTTTCAGGCTTGCAGCGGAAAAGCTGGGGCAATCCGCCTCGACGCTGTCGCGGTCGATCGCCGGGCTGGAAATCCGGCTTGGCGCGCGATTGTTCGATCGCGACACCCGCAATGTCGAGGCCACCGACGAGGGTCTTGCCTTCGCCCGGCTGGCAGAACGGCTGCTCAACACGGCGGCGGGGGGGGCTGCGGACTTCGCGGCCTTCCTGAATGCCCGGCGCGGCCGGCTGGTGATCGCGGGTCTGCCCTCGGTCACTGCGGGGCTTCTGCCCGAGTTGCTGGAGCGCTTCGCCAAGGCACATCCCGAAGTCGATCTCAGGATCCTCGACGCATTGTCGGACTTGGTGGTGGCCAGTGTGGCCAATGGCGAGGCCGATCTGGGCTTTACAGCCGGAACCGTCGGCACGCGCGACCAGCTGTCGTTCCAGGCGCTGATGGAGGACCAGTTCGTCGCGGTGGGCCGGCGCGACGGGCTTCTTGCCGAGGATCGGCCCTATGCGCTGGCCGAGCTGATCGGCATGCCGTTCATCGCCATGGCCCGCGGCACAAGTGTCCGCGAGATACTGGACGGGGCCTGCGGCTTGGCGGGCCTTCAGGTCGAGCCTCGCTTCGAGGTGTCGCATCTGGCAACGGCCGGAGCGCTGGTGTCGCAGGGTCTGGGGATCTCGGCCATGCCACAGCTGACGCTTCCGGTCTTGGGTGGGCGTGATCTGATCATCCGCCCCATCGCCGATTTTGGCGCTTCGCGGCGGATTGGGCTGGTCTGGCGTTCGGGGAGAACCCTGTCGCCTCCGGCGCGGGCCTTCCTGAAGCTCGTGCGCAGCGGGCCCCTGCAGGGATCGAAGTGGCCCTTGGCCGTTGCGCAGCTTCCGACCAGGGCATCCATTGCCACCTACCCGCCGTGACACAGCCTGCTGCTGCACTGGTTCTACCTCTGCCGCAGCATCGTCGGGCGGCTGCAGATCGCTGGATGGGCACAGCTTGCCCAAGCTCACGGATGTAGGGTCACGGCCTTCACCTCCCCGCCATGCACGCGCCGACCGGCCTGATCGTCGCCCTCCCGCACTTCCAAGCGAAGGATCAGCGGGCGCTCCACAAGCCCCTTCATGATCCTGCTCGGGCACTGCTGCCGGCACGGGGCACGCCCCGTCCGGTCATCAGCGAGATCTTTGTCATCGGCGACCTCTTGCGGTTCGCCGGTCTGGCGTGGAACTGGGCCGTGAGCGCATCCGATATCAAGCCCAAGGGCAGCAGGATGCGGCAGGTTACTCTGCCGCCTCCTGCCGGACCGTCGCCGGGGCGACGTGCATTCCCAGCCGCACCAGCAGATCCGCATCCTGCCAAGCAGCCGGGTTGCCGGTGGTCAGCAGCTGATCTCCGACGAAGATCGAATTGGCCCCGGCGAGGAAGCACAGCGCCTCCAGCTCGTCGCTCATCCCTGTGCGCCCCGCCGAAAGGCGCACCACCGAGGCCGGCATCAGGATCCGGGCGAGCGCCACGATGCGGACCAGTGCGAAGGGATCTACCGCCGCAGCGCGGTCCTGCACCGGCACGCCCTTGACCTCGCTCCACAGGTTCACCGGCACGCTTTCGGGATGCGCGGGCAGGGTGGCCAGCACCACCAGCAGGGCGATGCGGTCCTCTTCGGCCTCGCCCATGCCGAGAATGCCGCCGCAGCAGACCTTGATGCCGCCGCGGCGCACCGCCTCGACCGTCTGCAGCCGGTCTTCCATCGTCCGGGTGCTGGCGATCTGCGGGTAATAGCCCGGCGAAGTGTCGATGTTGTGGTTGTAGAAATCGAGCCCCGCCGCCTTCAGCCGCGCCACCTGATCGGGGGAGAGCATCCCCAGCGTCATGCAGGTCTCCAACCCCAGCCCGGCCACGCCCCGCACCATGTCGCAGAGCTTGTCCATGTCGCGGTCCTTGGGGCTGCGCCAGGCGGCCCCCATGCAGAACCGCTGCGCGCCCGCCGCCTTGGCGCGCCGCGCCGCCGCCAGCACCTCATCCGCGCCCATCAGCCGGGTCGCCTTCACCCCGGTGTCGTGATGCGCGGATTGCGAGCAATAGCCACAATCCTCGGGGCAGCCGCCGGTCTTGATGCTCAGCAGACTGGCGGTCTCGATCACGGTGGGGTCGAAATGCGCGCGGTGGGTGGTCTGCGCGCGGTGCAGCAGGTCGGGAAAGGGCAGGGCGTGGATCGCCCGCGCCTCCGCCATCGTCCAGTCGGTGCGGATCATTGTGCGCGGCCCTTCAGGCGGTTCAGGCCGGAGAGGAGTGTCGTCGCCAGCGCGACCTTCACCAGATCTCCCGGCAGGAAGGGCACGAGGCCGACGGCCAGCAGCTTCGGTCCCGGCACGAAGATCGCGAGCCAGGCCAGCCCCGCTGCATAGACCACCACAAGCCCCGCCAGCATCGCAAGGGCGCGCCCCATCCAGCCACGTCCCGCCGCCAGCCACCCGATCAGCCCTGCCGCAACCAGATAGCCCGCCAGATAGCCGCCCGTGGGCCCGGCCAGATAGGCAATGCCAATGCCACGTTCGGGCGCGCCGGAAAACACCGGCAGGCCGATCGCGCCCGCGCCGAGATAGGCGGCCATGGCGGCCAGACCGAGGCGGGAGCCAAGCGCGGCTGCAACGAGAAACACCGCGAGCGTGTGCAGCGTCATCGGCACCGGCCAGAACGGGATCTGGACCTTCGCGCCAAGGGTGATCAGCGTCGCGCCGGAAAGCGCGAAGGCCAGTCCGCGCCACAGCGGGGCGGAGCGGGACAGGGAGAAGGTCAGCGATGTCATGGGCTCTCCGAAGATGGATGTGTAATCCATCTAAAGTTACGGAGGTGCGAGATCGGCCGGCAATCAGGATTATAGATAATCAGCCAGGTATCTCGTAAGTCTCGCGCAGGTCAGAATTTTTTGTGGCAGGTTTCCGCTTGCCGATCCAGCCGACATGGCGGGCCAGCGTCGCGCAGGCGAGATCGCTCCGGCCCTTGCGCAGCGCCTCCAGAATGGCGCGGTGGTCGTGGTCGGTGCGCGCCTCCCAGTCCCGCCGCCAGGCGGCGAACAGGAAGCGGGCGCTGGCCGCCTGCAGGTCGTCGATGGTCCGCAGCAGGCGCGGCATCCGGCTGGGCGCCAGGATCAGCCGGTGAAAATGCCGGTTTGCCGCCTCCCAGTCGCGCACCGTGTCGGCGCTGTCGCCGCGGCGGGTAACCTCTTCTGCTTCCAACAGAATTTCCCGGGTGATATGCGGCGCGGCATGGCGCAGCGCCAGCGCTTCGAGGCTTGCCCGCATCTCGGCCACCTCGCGCAACTCCGCCACGTCGAATTCGGTGACGCGGAAGCCCCGGCGCGGCAGGCTTTCGGCCAGCCCCTGCGCCTGCAGCTCGCGGAAGGCCTCGCGCACCGGCACATGACTTGCGCCGAACTCTACTGCGATATGGTCCTGCCGCAGTCGCGCACCTGGCGCGATTTCGCCGGTGATGATCCGGTCTGCCAGTACACGAGCGATGCGGGTGGCGTGGGTCGCTTCGGGGGGTGAGTGCATCGATTATAGATAATTCGGATGAAGCTGAATGTCGATACCAATAGGCGGCGGAGGCCTCCCAGATGATATCTCCGCCTCCGCCGGTTGAAGCCCGGGTTTCTGAATGCAAGTTCAGGTGCTGTGGCAATCGCAGAACGACCTAACACGCCTGCTCCTGTTTGTGTAACATGTCTCCGGATTAACGGCAGTGGCAAGGGGTGGTATGCACGGAACTCATAACGAAGCTCTTGTCTTTCTTGCCCTACTGATTGCAGTTGCCACGTCCTATACCGCGTTGGATCTTGCAGGACGAGCCGGAGCAGCGACATCGCGGGTCGCACGCATGGTCTGGATTTCGGGTGCAGCCTTCTCATTGGGCGGGGGCACCTGGTCCATGCACTTCGTTGCCATGCTGGCCCACTCATTGCCCGGAATGCAGCCATCCTATGCACTCGGACTAACGGTGCTGTCATTCCTGCTGGCGGTCTGCGGAACGGGTGCAGGCTTTGTCATCGTGAGCAAATGGCAGCAACGGATGAAGGCATTGCTGCTGAGCGGCCCGCTGATGGGTATGGGGATCGCCGCGATGCACTACACCGGCATGGCTGCGCTGAAAATCCCCATGCGCGCGATCTACGACCCGGTCTGGGTCGCGGTTTCCCTGCTGATCGCCATTAGTGCCGCCACAGCCGCTCTGTGGCTCGCCCTCATGAACAAGGGACATGTCGAGAAATTCATCGCTGCTGTTGTGATGGGGGCCGCGATATCGGGAATGCATTTCGCAGGCATGCGTGCCGTCATGTATGCGCCGCTCCCGGGTGTCAGAACATCCGTGGCCCCTAGCGTTAACAATGAGTCACTGGCAATCGGCATCTCCGCGATTACCTTCACCATCCTGGCTCTGGCACTCATGGCCGCTGTCTTCGACCGCCGTCTTGCCCAGCAAAGCCAACGGGAGGCGGAACTCCTCAGGAACAGCGAGGAACGTTTTCGGTCTTTCTATCGCAGAACGCCCCTCCCGCTACATGCGGTCGACCAGGAAGAACGCATCATCGATGTCAGCGATGCCTGGCTCACCCTGCTGGGCTATGAGCGTAGCGAAGTAGTGGGTCTGCCACTTCGATCCTTCATGACAGCCGACTCTGCGCGCCAGCGAGCCGAGACGATTTGGCCCTTGCTCCTGCAAGCCGGCGAAGCTCGTGGCGTTGAGGCGAACCTCGTGGCGCGCGATGGAAGGGTGATCGACGTGGAGATTACCAGCCAGATCGAGCGTGAGGTGAATGGAGAATTCCAATCATGCGTCGAGGGGGTCGTAGATGTGACGGCGCGCAAGGAGGCCGAAAATGCCCTTCGGCAGACCCAGAAGATGGAGATGCTGGGGCAGCTGACTGGCGGTGTTGCGCACGACTTTAACAACTTGCTTTCCATCATACTTGGCAATCTGGAATTGCTGCAGAAGCGGACCACTGCCGATGAGCGTTCGCGACAGCTGATCGACACTGCTATCCAAGGCGTTCAGCGCGGCGCCACTCTTGTCCAACGCATGCTCGCCTTTGCGCGTCGCCAGAGCCTTGATCCCCAACCCGTGGATGTTGTCGCCCTGATGCGCGGAATGATGGACCTGCTTCAGCGGTCGCTCGGGCCGCAACATGAACTGCTGCTGCCGGAGGAGGGCGTGACAGCTGTCGCCGATGTTGATGAGAACCAACTCGAGATGGCGCTGCTGAACTTGGTCGTCAACGCGCGCGACGCGATGCCTGACGGCGGCGCGATCAAGATACGGGTGGACCATGTCAAGGAGATCGGCAAGGACGACCAGATCGCAATCGAGGTGATCGACCAAGGCGGCGGGATGGATCCCGCCACACTTGCCCGTGCCACGGAGCCATTCTTCACGACCAAGGGTCCGTCAAAGGGAACCGGGTTGGGCCTTCCCATGGTGCATGGGTTTGCCGCGCAATCCGGTGGGCAGCTTCGCATTGCCAGCCAACCTGGCGAAGGAACCAAAGCCACCATCATTCTTCCAGCTGCTCAGGGCACCGCGCCTGCCCTGAGAAACCGGCCCGCCCCGAGCGAGCCCGTAGCGCATCGGGCAAGGACAGCGGTCATACTGGCAGTGGACGACGATTTCTTGCTGCTGATGAACTTGCAAGCCATGCTCGAGGATATGGGGCACCGTGTTCTGACCGCGCATAACGGCGAGGATGCCCTGAGAGTTCTAAGCCAAGCGGCCGAGGTGGATCTGGTCATCACCGATCAGGCGATGCCGAAAATGAACGGGTCCCAGCTCGCCGAAGCCATCAAGGTGACGCGCCCGAGCCTGCCCATAATCCTCGCGACAGGCTACGCACAACTGCCTGCGGATCATTCGAATGTGGCCTTGAAGCTCGACAAACCATATTTTCAGTCCCAGCTCGAACAGGCCGTCAGGGAGGTCCTGCATATGCAGAGCGAGAGGGATGCGAGCGCCTTCAAGAGCGTTGCAAGCTGACTGCCCTCGTCTTCGCGGGAAGCCTGCTGGCTTCTCTCGCCTGCTCGCAGTCTTGATCAATCAGGAGGTGACTCCATTTGTCGCGCCGGCAGGATCGCGTGGCCGACCGGCATCGGGATCCGATGTCTGGCGGGGGACTGGGAAGCCAGGAGGCGCGGCCCAACGCGGCGGAGCGCAACTAGGTGCAGCCGATGACGTGGTTTACATCATGGACCCGAGAGCCCATGTGTTATGTCCCGCAGACGGACTTTCAGGCATGGAAAGGTGGAGATGAATACAGGCGTTGAGGTTCGCATCGCGACAGGCATTGATGGGTTTGACGTCGTGCTTGGCGGTGGACTGGTGCCTGGATGTGCCTACATCCTTCAGGGCCCGCCGGGGGCGGGGAAGACCGTGCTGGCCAACCAGCTATGCTTCAACCTTGCCCGCAATGGCAGAAAGACGCTCTACCTGTCGCTCTTGGCCGAGTCCCATGACCGGATGCTCGACCACATGAGCACCATGGGGTTCTTTGATGAGGGGGCGGTGCCCGGCTCCATCTACTACATGAGCGCCTATTCCACGCTTGTGGAGGAAAAGCTCAGCGGCCTGCTCAGGATGATCCACCGTGAAATGCGACGCCACGAGGCAAGCCTTCTCGTCCTTGATGGTCTGTTCGTCGCGCAGGACACAGCCGAGGATGACAAGGAGTTCAGATCCTTCATCCATGATCTTCAGGGCGCAGCGGCGCTCGCTCAATGCACGCTCCTGATCCTGACCAACCAAGATCGCCCGCCAGGGTCTCCCGAGCACACAATGGTCGACGGCTGGATCGAACTGCTCGACGAGATGTGCGGCGCCCGTTCCGTTCGGAGCATGATCCTGAAGAAGCAACGCGGAGGGAGGCATCTGCGCGGTCGGCACCACTTCCGCATCACCGACAATGGTATCAGCATCTTCCCGCGACTCGAGGCGGCGCTGACCCGGCAACCTGCAGAGTCAGAAGCTGACGTGCGCGTTCGTTCCGGAATCCCGGGTTTCGACCGGATGATCGGTGGTGGCTATCCAAGCGGATCATCAACGATCTTCGCCGGGCCGTCCGGGACGGGAAAGACCACGCTCGGTCTGCAGTTCCTCTCTCAGGCAACGCCTGAAGAGCCCGGGCTTCTCTTCGGGTTCTACGAGACGCCCGCCCGGCTTCGGACCAAGGCACGAAGCATCGGGATCGACATTGACAGTCTGCTCGCGTCCGGCGCTCTCGAGATCCTGTGGCAGTCACCGGCGGAAAATCTGCCCGACGAGTTGGGCCATCGGCTGCTGCAGGCGGTCGAGAAAAGAAAGGTCAAACGGATCTTCTTTGACGGCATTGGTGCGCTGCGCCATGCTTTCTTGTTCCCGGAGCGCTTGCCTCTCTTCATCAACGCCATCAACAACACCCTGCGGGCAAGCGAGACGACTGTCATCTATTCGCTTGAGCTGACCAGCCTGTTCATGCCGGACCAGATCATGACTGAAGAACTGTCCAGCATGGTCGAGAACGTCATCCTCACGCACTATGTGCGGCTGCAGGAGGACAACGATCCGCAGCGGCGGACCCGGATCATGAACCGGGAGCTGCTGGTACTCAAGATCCGCGACAGCGAGTTTGATGCCTATCCGGAGGTCTTTCACATCACCGACCGGGGCGTTCTATTTGGAGGCGCCGAGTCGCAGAAGCACCGTCCGGACGCTGCCGGCGATGGTGAGATCGAATAGGATGGCAACGATACTCCTCGTAGAGGACGAGTTTGTCATCGCCTTCGGCAGCAGGATGATCCTTGAGGACGAGGGGTTTGCGGTTCTTGTTGCCGCGAACGGGGAAGCGGGCCTTGCCGAGGCGCTGACCTCCGGGCCCGACCTCATCGTGACCGATTACATGATGCCGCGCATGAACGGTCTGGAAATGATCCGCCAGCTGCGCGACCGGGGCGTGAAAACGCCGATCATCTTGGCAACCTCGATTCCGGAGCGGAACGTGCCGAAGGACCCGCCGCCGCAATATGACGACTATCTTGGCAAGCCCTATGGCGATGCATCCCTGCTCGAGGTGGTCCGGCGACTCCTCGCAGCACGATAGGTCCGTTCCAGGGGCGGTTGTTCACACCCGCTGCCCCTGCACCTGTGTCGCCAGCGCCTCCAGCGCGGCGAGCTCGGCCTCGGTCAGTGTGATCTGCAGCGCGCCGAGGTTCTGGCGCAGACGCGCCGCCTTGCGGGTGCCGGGGATCGGGATCACGGTCACGCCGAAGACCCGGGCACGGTCGTGCAGCCAGGCCAGTGCGACCTGTGCAGGCGTCACGCCCCGCGCACGGGCCAAGGACGTCACCGTCTCGGCCGCGCGGGTATTGGCATCGAGATTGTCTTCGGAAAAGCGCGGGAAGCTGCGCCGCGCATCGTCGGCAGCCAATGCCAGCTGCCCGGTCAGCAAGCCCCGGCCCAAGGGGGCGTAGGGCACGACGGCGATGCCGAGCTGTGCGGCCGTGCCGGCAACCTCGTCCTCGATATCACGCGAGAAGACCGACCATTCCGACTGCAGCGCCGCGATGGGGTGGATCGCATGGGCTTCGGCCAGTTCGGCCGCGCCCACTTCACACAGGCCAAGCGCGCGCACCTTCCCCTCGGCCACCAGATCCGCCATGGCGCCGATGGAGTCGGCCAGCGGCACCGAAGGATCTCGGCGGTGCATGTAGTAGAGGTCGATCACCTCGACCCCGAGGCGTTTCAGCGAAGCCTCGGCCGCGCGGCGAATATGGGCAGGATCATTGGTGACGCCCCAGTCATCGGGGGCATCGGCGCTGCGCCGGTAGCCGTATTTCGTGGCGATCTGCGCAGCGCCGCGATGGGCCCGCAGGAATGGAGCAAGGAATTCTTCATTTTTGCCAACACCATACATATCGGCGGTGTCGAAAAGCGTGACGCCAAGCTCCAGCGCCAGATCGAGCGTCGCGCGCGACTGCGCCGGGTCGGCTGCGCCGTAGAACTCGCTCATCCCCATGCAGCCAAGGCCCTGGATGCCGACCAGCGGGCCGTTCCGACCCAGGGCGACCTGCGGGATCTTCGTGTCGGTGTTCGTCATTTTCACTCTCCTGATTGGGACGAACACAGGCTATAACTGCGGAGCGCACTCCACAGTCAATCGGAAAAATCACCATGCTGATCGCCGAATTTGCCCGCGCAACCGGCCTGCCGCGCGAGACGGTGCGGTTCTATATCCGGCGCGGGCTCCTGCATCCCGAACAGGGCCGGAAGGGCGGCTCCCGACCCTATCAGATCTTCAGCCCGAAAGAGGTCGAGCTTGCACGGATCATCCGCGTGCATCAGGCCCTTGGCAGTTCACTGACCGAGATCGGTGCGATGATCGCAGACTACGCTGCCGAACCGGAAAATCAGGCCCGAACCGAGGCGCTGCTGAAGGACCACATTACCCGGCTGGAACAACAGCGGCGCGAGATAGACGGAATGCTGGCTTTCCTGCAGGCCAAGCTGAGCTGGATGGCTGATCAATCCGGCGAACCGCCACGGTTCGCGGATTATGCCTGAAGGGCATTGCCAAGGGTGGCAGACTGCAGGTCGCCCGAGGATTGGGGCCCGAGCTGCCGGCAACGGTTGAAATCGCGAACCTCTAGAGGCCCACGACAAATCTCACGGCGCTTGGCTCAAACACCGGCCCCAGCGAACGCTGACCCGCTGCATCCTTCACGATCTCTTACAACCTTCGCTAGCCGGAGATCGACGCTTGGCGCAGCCGTGGAATGGCGAAGTCAAGGAAGGACCGGACCTTGGCGGCGGCGCGACGCCCTTCCACGTGAACCAGATGGATGGGGATCGGGGCAGGCTCATGCCGTTCCAGCACGATCCGCAGCGCGCCTTCCCCGACATCCCCCGCGATCTGATAGGACAGCGGGCGCGACAGACCCCAGCCAATGCGCGCGATGTCGAGTGAGGCTGCGACGCTGCTCACGATCAGGCGCGGCTTGATCTTGACGATGCAGGCCTCGTCGGCCCCGAAACGCCACGGTCCGGGGGCCGTCGCGATCAACCGATGATGCACGAGGTCGGACGGGACCTCGGCGCTGCCATGCGCCGCGAAATAGCCGGGCGCGCCGCAGACGACGCGCCTGACCTCGCCCACCTTCACCGCCGTCAGGTCGGAAGATGGCAGGGGGCCGATCCGAACGGCCAGGTCGAACCCTTCCTCGACCAGGTTCACGACCCGGTCGACCATGATGATTTCCGCGCTGACCCCGGCATGCGCATCCAAGAACTCGGTCACGAGGGGGGCCACATGCAGCCGCCCGAATTCCTGCGGGCAGGTGATGCGCAGCGTGCCGACCGGTGTCCCGGCTGCGCCCGAGGCCGCGTCACCGGCCGCCCGCAGGCGAGCGAGAACATCCCGAACCTCCTCGAGATAGGCGCGGCCCGCTTCGGTCAGGCGCACCTGCCGCGTCGTCCGGGTGAAGAGCCGCATGCCGAGCCTGGCCTCCAGCTCACCAATCCCCCGTGTGGCCGAGGGCGCGCTGAGGCCCATGGCGCGGGCACCCCCGGCAAAGCTTTCGGCATCAGCCACCGCGACGAAGACCTGGAGGGACTGCAGCTGGTCCATGTCACCGAATTCCTTCGCAATGTGAAATGGTGTTCTGCACTTTGCGCTCATTATTGTCTTATCCGATCATTGGTATCTTGCAGCCCAGACACAAGTGCAACCTGCAGGAGCCTTCCCAATGTCCGTCGAGAGCCGCACTGAAGCCCCAGTGATCCTTTATCGCCACCCCAAATCCGGCCATTGCCACCGGGTGGAGCTGATGCTGTCCCTTCTGGGCCTGCCTTATGAGACGGTCGATCTGGACCTGGCGGCGGGCGCGCATAAGGCGCCGGACCATCTGGCCATCAGCCCGCTCGGCCAGGTGCCGGCGATCGACGACAACGGCGTGAGACTGGCGGATTCGAACGCGATCCTCACCTATCTGGTCATGCGCCATGGCGACGCGCCCGCCTGGCGGGGCGACGATCCCGTCGAGGCGGCGGAGATCCAACGCTGGCTGTCCATCGCCGCGGGCGAGATCGCTTCCGGCCCCTGCGCGGCGCGGTTGGTGACGGTGTTCGGGGCGGAGCTGGATCACGCCGCGGCCGTGGCCCGTGCGCATGCCCTCTTCGCGGTGATGGAGACGCATCTGCAGACCCGCGCGTGGCTGGCAGCGGACCGGGTGACGCTGGCCGATATTGCAGGCTACAGCTACATCGCCCACGCGCCCGAGGGTGGGGTCAGCCTCGCCCCCTATCCCGCCGTCCGGGCGTGGCTGGGCCGCGTCGAGGGGCTGGAGGGCTTTGTCGGCATGGCACGCTCACCGGCGCTGGCCTGACGGAGGGCGCGTGATGACGAGGTCATCTCCGTTTCATCCGGGCGAGCGGACGGCACAGCGACTGGCGGGCGCAACCGACGCCGCAGCGGCGGGGAGCGCCTTCATCCGCGACGCCATGCCCGATGAGCACCGCCGCTTTTTCGCGGCGCTGCCCTTTCTGGTCGTCGCGGGCGGCGGCGACGACGGGCGGACCTGGGTATCGGTCCTGGACGGTCCCGAAGGGTTCGCCACCTCCCCGGACCCGCGCCATCTGATGATCGGCGCGACGCTGGCGCAGGGCGACCCGCTGGCCGCCAGCCTTGCCGGGGGTGGACCGGTCGGCCTTCTGGGGATCGATCTGACGACCCGACGCCGCAACCGGCTGAACGGGAGTTTGACCGCGACGCCGCAGGGCTACGCGCTGGCGGTCAACCAGAGCTTCGGCAACTGCCCGCAATACATCCACGCGCGAGAGTGGCGCCGCGCGGACGGGCGATGCGCCGAAGCCCCCCGGATCACCGATCGGCTGGACGCAGCGCAGGCCGCGCGGATCGCCGCCGCCGACACGCTCTTCATCGGGTCCGGCCATGTTTCGAAGGGGGACGGAGCGGCGAACGGTTATGACGTCTCTCACCGGGGCGGGGCTGCCGGTTTCGTGCGCGTCACCGACGACAGATCGCTGCAGATCCCGGATTATCCCGGCAACAACTTCTTCAACACGATCGGCAATCTGATCTGTGACCCCCGGGTCGGGCTGCTGTTCATCGACTTCGACAGGGGCAGCCTGATCCACATCGCGGGACGGGCCCGGATCGACTGGCACCCCGGGGACAGTCAGGATCCCGCTGTGCGCCGCGTGATCCATGTCGGGATCGATGTGGTCGTGGAGCGCCCCGTGGCATTGTCCCTGCGCTGGCGGCGACCTTCCGACAAGGGCCTGACCCTGCAGGTCATCGACAGGGTCGTGGAAAGCGCAGAGATCACCTCTTTCCACCTGGCATCGGGCGATGGCGGCGCACTTGACGGCTTCCAGCCCGGACAGCACCTGCCGGTCAGCCTGGAGATCCCCGGACAGCCGGGACAGGTCGAACGCAGCTACTCGCTGTCCGGCGACCCGGCTGCTCCGACCTGGCGGATCAGCGTCAAGCGCGAGGATCGGGGTATCGCTTCGCGCTTCCTGCACAACGCGGTTCGGGTCGGCGATGTGATCAGGGCGCACCGGCCGCAGGGCGACTTCACCCTGCCGCCCGGAGACAGCCCCCTGGTGCTGGTCAGCGCCGGCGCCGGGATCACGCCGATGCTGTCGATGCTGCACGCCCTGGTCGCGGATCAGCCGCAGCGCCAGGTCACCTTCGTTCACGCCGCGCGGAACGGCCGCAATCACGCCTTCGCCGCAGAGTTGGACGAGCTTGTCAGCAGGGGCAGGCAAGTGACACGCCAGATCCATTACAGCGCACCCGAAGACGGGGACGATCTCCGAACCTTAGACCGGACGGGCCGGATTGAGGCCGCCGACTTGCTGGCACTGCCAGCCGCCCAAGATGCCGACTACCTGCTCTGCGGCCCGGCCGCCTTTCTGGCCGATATCTGCAGCGGGTTGACAGCGGGCGGCATTGCAGCCGAGCGCATCCACCTCGAAACCTTCGGACCCGCTGGATGAGGGCTGCCGACCCCCCTCGGTCAGACCCATCGTCGGTGCCGGAAGCGTCGTTCAGCCAGATCCTCACTGCGCCATTGCCAGGGTCATCGGCCTGCCGCGCAGCCATGTTAGCCAAGACGCCCTGCCTCGAACAACAACAAGATAGTCCGAATTTCATTGCCTGTTTGGCGTGGCTACAGCGAACCATAGTAGCGCCAGCTTATGCCGCCGAGATGAACCGGCGAGTCGGTAAGCGAGGCCCCACTACTCCGGCAGTCCTGCAGCGGCGAGGTCGGCGATTTCGGCGTCGAGGATGGCGGGATCGCTGTAGAAAGAGCCCTCACGCCAAAGCGTCCGGGTGAACCGAGGATCGATCTCCAGGGCCTCGCGCACGCGCTCCTTGGCCTCCGCGATCTGGCCAAGGCGGACATGGGCAATTGCCGCGCTGAGCCGCATGTAGGGTTGCAGGTCGCCGAGACTACCGAACGCCGCAATCGCCTCATCGTATCGCCCCATGAGGCGGAAGATGTTGGCACGACTTGCCTGGATATTGCCGACCCGCGCCGGATTGCGCTTCTCGGCGATGTCGAGCCAGTCCAGCGCCGTCTGGTACTCGCCGGCGGCGAGCAGGACGTCGGGAAGGCTGCCGCGCACCCGGGCATCTTAGGGCGCCAGCGCCACTGTCGCCTCGGCTTGTTCGACAGCGCCGAAAAAGTCGCCTTGCCGCATGAGGACATAGGCATTGAGCCAGGACGCCGACCTCCTGACCTCAGGCGACAGGTTGTCAGTCGCGAGCGCCTCTCGAACCAGTCGACCCGCTTCGTCGAAGTCGGCGGTCATGTCGTCACTCCAGAACTGCCAGGCCGCGGTCCAGTGGTACCATCCAAGCTTGACCTTCAAGAGCGCCGAGTTGGGGTATTTCTGCAGCCCCTCCCGCCGATCCGGCCGCCGCGGTCGTTCACCGCCTTGCTCTCGGCGTTGATGTAGACATCGGAGCCGCGCATGGCATAGTCATACTCGCCGAGGTCCGAGGTGTCCTTTCCCCAGGCCTCGCGATACCGGGCGTCGTCAGAGTTCGAGCCTGTGATCCCGGTCAGCCGGGTTCGGCAATCCAACCTGTCTGTTTCCGCCCTCTCCATCAAGCGACATGCGATTTTCCAAGGCGCCGCACGGGCGCAGGTCAGGGTCGGGCAGCACTTCCGCGGGCTCCAGCAGTCAGCTGCACCCCCTCAAGCAGCCATGCCGTGCAGCGTCTCGACCACCTTTTCTTCGACATAGGGCTTGGGGAAAAACACGCTGTTCGGCGGCATCTGCACGGTGTCCACGGTCGCATAGCCCGAGGTAAGGATGATCTGGATCGGCGGCCACCGCTCGCGGATCAGCGCCGCGAGCTTCATGCCGTCCATTCCCCGGGGCATGTCGATGTCGCTGAAGACGATGCGGATATCCAGACGTCTTTCCAGGATCTCGACGGCCTCGGTCGCGTCGGCGGCCTCGACGACATCGAAGCCTGCCTCCTCGATCATGTCGACGGCCGCCATGCGCAGGAGCGGCTCATCCTCGACAACGAGAACGACAGGCTTTCGATACTGGCTGGCGTAGCTCACCTGACTGTCCTCATGACTGCCCGATATCCGGAAGCGACGCCCGGAAGACGGCCTCCAATCCAGAAGCAAGATAACGCACCGTCGTTCCCCCCGTTCCCGTCAGGCCCATCTCAATAAGCCGTGAACCGAAGCCCTTGCGTTCGGGCTCCACCGGCACGGGGCCACCGCGCTCCTCCCAGGCCAGGACGAGCTCTTCCTGCTCCGACTGATCAATGCGCCAGGTGACCGCGACCCGGCCCATTTCCGATGACAGGGCGCCATACTTGAGAGCGTTCGTCGCCAGCTCGTGCAGCAGCAGCGACAGGGAGAGGGTCGCGCGCGGGCCGAGCACCACCTCCAGGCCGGACACATCGAACCGGTCGTTCATCTCGAAGGTCCCGAGCACTGCCTCGACCACGGCGCCGATGGGCGCTGCGGACCACTTCTGCTGAAGCAGCACATTGTGTGCGGAAGCGATGGCATGGAGCCGCCTCCGGAACGCCGCCACTGCCTCCTTCTCCGTCACGCCGCGCAGCGTCTGCGTGTCGATGGCCTGCACCATCGCCAGCGTGTTCTTCATGCGATGCGACAGCTCCTCGTTCAGAACCCGCTGTCGGCTCTCCGCCGCCTTCTGATCCCGGATGTCACGGGTCACGGTGGCATAGGCGGAGACTTTGCCGTCATCATCCCGCAGGGCGATCACGTCGTAGATCACGGGAATCAGCTCGCCTGTCTCGAAGTGGCGGAAATGGAGCTCCCCACGCCAATGGCCGTCCCTGTCGACGGCAGGGAAGACCGTCTCGGCGATCTTGGGCCACTCTTGCGGGTCGAAGTAGTCCTGCAATCCGGTGCGGGCAATCTCGGCGGGATCCGCGAGACCGACGAGCCGGCGCCCCGCCTCGTTGACACTCACCACGGATCCATCCAGCTGGGCCACCGCGATGAAATCGCCCGACTGCTCCACGATGGCAGCCAGGCGGCGTGTTCTGGCCTCCGCCTCCTTGCGCGCGGTGATGTCGATCGCCGAGCCTGCGAAGCGGAGCGGCTTTCCGTCCCTGTCATGGATCAGCCTTCCCTTGCACTCGACCCAGCGGATCGGTTCGCCGGGGATGCAGAGGCGATAGTCGACGAGGAAGTCGGCGCCATCGTCGAACGTGGCGCGGATCTTGGCACGGAGATTTGCCAGATCCTCCGCGGCCACGAATTCCTGATACTCCTCCATCGACAGGCCGGCGGCAGTCCGCTCGACATCGAGGCCGTAGAGCCGGGCGAAATGCGCGTCCCCATGCAGGCGGTCCGTGTCGACCATCCAGTTCCACAGGCCGATCACACCGGAGGCGGCCAGCGCCGTCTCCAGCTGTTCGGCAACCACATCACGCTCGGCGATCGCCCGCCGCTGCTCGAGCTGGATCATGGCTTGCCGGGCGAGCAGGGTCAGAGTGCGGCGCTGCGCATCGTCCAATTCACGCACGACATAGTCCAGCACGCACATGGTGCCGATCGGCACCCCCTCCGCGGTCTTGAGAAGCGCGCCCGCATAGAAGCGGACGCCCGGTTCGCCCGTGACAAGCGCGTTGTTGGCGAACCGCGGGTCCCGTGTGGCATCCGGGACGATCATCAAGTCCTCGGCAAGAATGGCGTGGCGGCAGAACGAGGTTTCCAGCGGTGTCTCCCGAACGCCGAGGCCGACCTCCGCCTTGAAGAACTGTCTGTGCGTATCGACGAGGTTGACTACGGCGATGGGCGCCTTGCAGACCTCGGCCGCGATGCGCGCAAGATCGTCAAATTCGGATTCCCTCGGGGTGTCGAGGACGTTGTAGCTGTGAAGCACCCGGGAACGGCGCGCCTCAGAGGCCGAGCCCTGCGGCGGCTCCTGTTTCGGGTCGTTTTGCACGTCGAGATCATATCCAAACAGAGCGACAGTCCATTTCTAAAGAATTGCGGCAGGGGCGCAATGAGAAGCTGATCGGGGCAAGGCAGCCTTGGGTGGGCTCGGTTCGAAGGGAATGATCCTGGAAGGCCCACTTGCTTCCAGGCCGGGGCGTCATGAGGTAACCCCGCCGCGCCCGCCTTGTTCGCCTTTAGTGCCCGATCCGACGCAGATCTTGCAGGTCCTGTTCCAGAACCCTTGTGCGGATCAAGCTGGACGCTGCGTCAGCGATGGTGATCATGGCTTCACGTTCGGATCCGTTGAGGGTTCTCGGCATCACGTCGATGACGCAGATCGACCCCAGGGCAAAACCCAGCGGGTCGCGGACGGGGGCACCGGCGTAGAACCGGAAGCCATAGGGTTCGGACAGCGTCGGATTCTGCGCCTGGCTCGCGAGTTTCGTAAGGTCTTCGAGGACGGTGAACTCGTTGGCCATCAGCGTCTCGTTGCAGAAGGCCCAGTCCCGCCCGGTTGCCTCGCCGTCGAAACCGATCCGGGACTTGAACCACTGCTCGGTCTGCGTGATCAGCGTGAACATGGCCATCGGCGCTTGCGTGGCATGCGCGGCCAGCCGAACGAGGCGGTCGAATGCGACATCCGGCGCAGACCCGACGAGGCCGGATCGCGCGACGGCCTCCAGCCGGGCGGTTTCGTTCCAGGGCTTGCGGAAGCCGAGAGATCTCGGAACGTCCTCGTCGCTCGACTGAAGGAACTCGACGATCTTTGCGGCGCTCGCGACGACGTCAGGCAGCATCCTGGTCCGAACGCGGTGCGTGCCGACGGCGACGGGATGAGCTGCATTGCGCGGGCCCAGACTGACGATGGTCGTCCTGCCATATCGAACATCCCTCTCGAGAGCCGAGACCAGCTTTTTGCGCTCTTCATCCTCTGCGTTCTCGATGATCACGAGCATCGGCGGGGTGCACGCGAGCCACGCTCGGATCGTGTCGATATCTTCCGACACATCGACCAGCAAACCCAATCCGGGAAGACCGGCGCGGCGCCATTGATCCGACCGACCTTCACCCGAGAAGATGATCGAATGGGCCCGGACAAGCGGATCCTCGTGGGGGGGAGTCTCCATCAAGTCGAGGACCGCCTGACGGGGTATCCGACGATGGCCGCCGGGTGTCTTCCAGGATGGAAGCCGGCCACTCTCCACCCAGAGCTGCGCCGTGCGGGTCGACACACCCAACAGCTCCGCAGCGTTCGTCGTCGTCAGAACATCTTTCACGTCATGGTCCACCCTTGCAGGGGGATACATAGGCAAAGATGCTAGATTTGCAACAAAACGCGGGTTCTTGGCCGGGTGCGGTCCGAAGCAAAATCCGTGCTGCGAAAGCGCCCGCCCTGCGATGCCCGCATCGACGACAAGTATCCGCATCAGTTCATGCGTTTCGAAAACCTGTCGGCGCTGCCGCCAATGAAGCCGCACACACCGGGAGGCGCCCTTCGCGATGAAGTGCGTGCGGCATTGGCCGGTGATCAGCTTTGCCAGCTGACCCAGCACTCCGTTGTCCTGCGAACGAAGACATGCCCCGAGAAGACGGGCCGGGTTTCAAGCGTCAGACCCGGAAGCCGATCTGTCAGCACATCCAGTCCCTCCTCCAGCTCCGCCCGTCCGAACGCCTCGGCGACACATCTGTGCGCGCCGCCACCGAAGACGAGATTTGAGGCGGCAAGCTCTGTCCGGGAGATGTTGAAGCTGCCCGCCCGCTTGAAAACGCGCTCGTCCCGCAAGGCGGACAGCGAAGACAGGATCACCAACTGCCCGGCGGGCAGCGTCCAGCCGTCCAGCGCGATGTCTTCGGTGGACACCCTGACGATTCCTGCGATCCCGGGCTCGAAGCGCAGCGATTCAGAAACTGCCGCCGGCACCAGAGACGGGTCGTCGCAGACGGCGTTCCATTGCGACCGGTTCGAAAGCAGATTGGCCGTCTGCGCCACGAGGGCCGTGCGCACGGATTCCGTGCCGCCAATGATGAGCTGAACGATCTGGATCAACAGCTCCATGCTCGAAAGCTGCTGATCATCCTCGGCACGCAAGAGATATTGCGACAGGAAATCATCCGCTTGGCCGGCCCATTTCCGGGCGATCAGCGTCTTGAGGTAAGATTGAACCTTGGTCGCAGCCAGTGCGGCGTCCGCTATCGCCAGGGGGGTGGCGTTGGGGCGGAAGAACTCGTTCATCTCGTCGATATCCCGGGTGAACTCCGGAACGTCGCGCTCCGGGATCCCGAACATCCCGGCAAGCGCCAGGACCGGCAGCTTGGCGGCAAAGGCGCTCCCCAGTTCCATCCTGCCGTCGCAACGGCACCCCTCGATGAGCGACCCTGCCGCCACACGGACGGCGGAGCGGAAATCGTCGATCGCCTGCATTGCTAGCGCGCCTGACATGGCCGACCGGCGACGCCCGTGAACCTGGCCGTTCGAGGTCAGCATCCCGTGCTGGAATATGTCGAACAGCGCCCCGGTGGTCACACCCGCCTGGGCCGGAATGGCGGTTTCGGTCGCCTGCAATCGCGGGTCTCGCGACAGACGGCTGACATCTTCGTGCCGCAGCACGACATATCCACCGGTCTCGAGGATGGCGAAGGGGTGGGACGTGCGGTATCGCCGGAAGGCGGCGTGTGCATCCCTTTCGATGTCTGCCGCGGCAATAACCGGCACGACGCGATCTTTCGTCAGCATTTCTGTTTTCCTTCTGCAATTGCCACGCAATCGGGGTGCGACCGCGGGCTGTCGGGGGGAATCACCGTGGCGGTAGCGGTCGCCACGTTCGGATCAGCCAGATCGGATCGTCAGCCGCGCCCCGGATCTTCGGCGCACTTCGCGTGCGACAGGCCGTGCGCCAGGCGGATCAGATCTGCCGCCCGCTCGCCAATGACGACACAGGGCGCCATCGTGTTTCCGACGGGGATCCGCGGCATGATGGAAGCGTCCGCGATGCGCAGACCGTCGACGCCGTAAACCCGCAGCTCGTTGTCGACGACCGACATGCTGTCACGCCCCATCTTGGCCGTGCAGGATTGGTGCCAGTAGGTGACCGCCGACTTGCGGATGAAGTCGATCATGCCCGACCGATCCCGCGGGCCGGGCGCAGCTTCGCCACGAACCAGCGGCGCGAACGCCGCGCTGTTGCCGACTTCGCGGCACAGATCCACAGCGGCCAAAGCCGCAGCGACATCTTCGGGTTCGCTCAGGCAATTCGGCTCGATCAGGATCGGATCGCGTGCCTCCGGTCCGCTGAGGCGCAGCCGCCCGCGACTCTTCGGCTGGGCAAGACCGGCAAACATCGTCCAGCCATGCTCGGGCGTGGCAATCTCCGCTTCCGCCGGTGCGGGCACCGGGAACTCGAGTTGGCACTGCAGGATGTCCGGGTGGCTCAGACGGGAGTCGCTCTTCCAATACAGCGCCGCTTCGCAGCCGCCGCCTCCCACCCCTTGCGGCGCGTGATAGGCCCAGGTGCAGCCGAAGGCGATGTGATCCTGATGGTTGCGACCCACGCCGGGCAGATGCTGAACGACAGAGATCCCGTGGGAAAGCAGGTCGTTCGTGGGGCCGATGCCGGATTGCATCAGAACCTTGGGCGTATGCACGGCGCCGAGCGACAGGACGGTTTCGCAGCGCGCGCGGAACCGCCGCGGCTCTCCTCGCACCAAGGCGTCAACCCCGACCACTTTCTTGCCGGAGAACACCAACCGCGTCACCAGCGCATCGGTCAGAACCGTCAGGTTCGGATGCGTCAGCATCGGTGCGACATAGGAGCGGAACACCGACTCCCGCTTGCCGGCCCTGATGCGCAATTCGGCGATGGAGGCCCCGCCGTCGCTTTCCATCATCTCGCCGTTCGGGCTGTCGAACACCGGAACCCCCACGAGACCCGCCGCATCGACGAGCGCCTGTGCAATCGGCTGGGGCGCATCCGGCTGGGCGACATGGACCGGCCCTCCGCTTCCCCTGCGGAGAGGGTCCGGCGCCCCACGCCAGTCTTCGATCCGCCGGTAATAGCCGAGCACCGACTCGTAGCCCCACCGCGCGTCACCCGACTCGGCCGCGAAGTGGTTCCAATCCTCCTTGTGGCCCCGCGCCCACACCATGACATTGATGCTGGATCCGCCGCCCAGCCCCTTGCCCATGCTCAGGGGAAGGCGCCGCCCGGCGAGCCCCGACGCAGGCTCGCTGAGGAAGCCCCAGTCGCGTTCGCTCCCGAGATTGAGAGGCCATTGCGCGGGGTCGGAAACCCTGTCGTCGATGTCATCGCCGCCGGCCTCCAGCAGCAGCACACGGGCACTGCCGTCTTCGGCCAAACGTGCTGCAACGACTGATCCGCTGGAGCCTGCGCCGCAAACGATGAAATCGAAGTCTTGGGGATCTTGCCCGGCGGGTGTGCGGGTCATCGTCTGTACAAACTGTTCCATTGGTTTGTCCCGAGGGTCTGCAACGAAGCCCCGCGTAGCCGCGTGACGTATCAAATTCAACATTTATTATCAGTTATATCATATTTGCCCATCAAGAACGCGCGAGCGAGCCGCCCGCACCGGGGACCGGGGCGGCGTGATGTTCGAGAAGCGGTTCAGTCTTACGGGAGGAGTCGGGCGCTGTTCATCGTGGGATTTCGGTAGAAGCTGCAGGCGGTTGCCCGTCGGCTGACGGCGAGACAAGGCGGATCTCAGGGCTCGCGACCGAACCATGCAGCCCGAACGGGATTGCCTTGGGGAGCGCCGCACTGGACAGGTGAGATGAAGTGTGGGGAACTCTCGTGAACTGCCGGATTCGGGATACCGGATGCCAAGATCAAGCTCCTTCATCGCGGTCTTTCTGACCGTTCTTCTGCTGACGCTCCCTGCGTTCGGGCAGGCCGGCAGGGTTGTGGCGACGCTTGAGCCCGATGTCGTGATGTTGACCGTCGAGGAAGGGCAGCGTCAGCGGTTCACGCGCCTTTCCACGATGGACGGCCTCTCGCAGACCCGGGTCGCGCAGATGGTCCAGGACAAGCAGGGCTACATGTGGTTCGGCACCCAGTATGGGCTGAACCGGTATGACGGCTATGATTTCAAGACCTTTGTCCATGACAAGCGCAATCCACGCAGCATCGGGGCGGTCTTTGTCACGGCGCTGTACGCGGATCGCGACAACAAGCTCTGGGTCGGCGGGGCCGGTACGCTGGACAGGTTCGATCCGGTCACGGAAACGGCCGAGCACCTGACGCTGTCTTCCGAAGGCGTCGGCGAGATGCCTACGGTGAGACATATCTCGCAGGACAGCGGCGGCGCCATCTGGCTGGCAACCGGGGCCGGGCTGTTCCGCCGCGATCCCGTGACCGGGGACACGCGCCTGTATCGCAGCGATCCCGAAAGTCCCGACAGCCTGTCGTCCAACAGCATCCGCTTCTCCGGCGAGGATCGTGCGGGCGATCTGTGGGTCGGCACAACGGCGGGACTGGACCGGCTGGATCCGGCGACCGGAAGGGTAACGCTGCACGTGCCGCTTCCCGATTCAGTGCAGGTGTCGTTCTACGAGGATCGGAAGGGCAATTTCTGGATCATCGGGGCGACGGGAACAGGATTGGCCAGACTTGACCGGTCGACGAACAGGGTCACCCGTTACAGCTTCCATGAAACGCCCCCGGGGCCAAACGATCTGACCGGCGTCATGGGGATGGTGGAGGACGACAAGGGCGCTCTCTGGATCGGCTCACCCGGTCTCGGGCTGCTGCGTCTTGATCCCGACAGCCGACAGGCGGTCCATTTTGGCGCTTCCCGATCAGACCCGGGCAGCATCCCCGAGGACAAGGTGATCGGCCTGTTCAAGGATCGCGAGGGCAACATCTGGGCCGGGCACCACTCGGTTCCGCCCAGCCTGTTCAACCCGCAGCGGCGCCTGTTCGAGACGTTCCGGCAGGGCTACGGACGCCCCGACAGTCTGCAGACCGACTTCATCAACGCGATGTTTGAAGACGACCTTGGCCGCCTGTGGATCGGCAATGATTTCGGGCTGACCCGGGTCGACCGGGAAACCGGACGCTATACCCGGTTCCACGAAGGGCTTGGCAGCAAGCCGATGGTCATCACGATTGCCCAGGACCGGGCGGGGGCGATCTGGGTGGGCACCTACGGCAACGGGATGGCGCGGCTCGACGACACGACGGGGCGGTTCGAACGGTTCATCCACGATCCCGCCGACCCCTTCAGCATCGCCAGCAATCAGGTGCATCGCCTGATCCTGTCGCGCGACGGAACGCTGTGGGCGGGGACTGCTGACGGCCTTTCGCGGTTCGACGCGGCAGCCGGTCGCTTCACCACCTTCAAGGTCGACTGGTCCGACAGCAATGCACAGACCTATGTTGCGGGGGCTGAAGATGCCGACGGTATCCTCTGGCTCGGCACGCATTATTCCGGCCTGCATCGGTTCGACCCTGGAACAGGCGAGATTCGTGTCTTCTCTGCCGACCCCTCCGCAGAGGGCACCCTCCGCGACAACATGGTGCCCAATGTGCGTATTGGCGCGGATGGCATCATCTGGGTCGGCACCCAAAGCGGGCTCGACAGGTTCGATCCTTCATCCGGCACGTTCACACCGATCCATGAAGGGGCGATGCAGACCGACCGGACCATCAGCCACATCCTGCAAGATAAGGCTGGAAAGCTCTGGATCGGCACGAACAAGGGCGTGGCGCGTTTCGACCCGGCGACCGGCAGCTTCGCCGACTACCAGAACATTGCCGGGCTCAGCGGCAACGACTTCACCGGTTGGGCCACCGGATTTCGAAGCGCCAGCGGAGAGATGTTCCTCGGCGGGTTCTCGGGCGGCGTCGCGTTCTTTCCCGACCAGCTTTCAGAGATCCGGCCAACGACCCCCATCCTGCTGACGGAACTCGAGTTCCCCTTTCTGAAGGCGGAGGACATGGCGCGGTACAAAGGCGATGTGCCGATCGGGGGCGCCACTGAACTCCTGCTGGACTACCAGGCGAACAGCCTGTCCCTGACCTTCGCCGCGCCAAGTTTCGTCAATCCTGCCTCCAGCCGTTACCGCTACATGCTCGAAGGACTTGAGGTGGACTGGCGCGAGGTTGATGCCACGCAGCGGCGGGCAAACTACACCACGTTGCCTGCAGGGGAGTATCTGTTCCGGGCCGAGGCCGCCGCGGCCGGGAACGCCTGGAGCACCCTCGGCATCGCCCTGCCCATCGTCATCCGCCCGCCCTGGTGGCAAAGCTGGTGGTTCAGGACCATCTGCGGTCTCGGTGTCGCCGGCTTGATTGCCGCCGCCTTGCGAATGCGCACGGCGCAGGTGGAACAGCGCGAACAGGAGTTTCGCAAACTGGCCGAGAATGCCCCCGACATGGTTCTGCGCTTCGACCGCGATCTGCGCCTGTTCTATGCCAATTCGGCGGCGAGGGCCTTCATCGGACCAGAAGCATCGGCAGCGATCGGGCGCCCTGCGTCTGACCTGAAAGCTATCGAGCGGCGGCTTCCGGTCAGACTGAGTGACGTGCGCAGGGTGCGTGACACGCGGCTCGGCATCACAGAAGAATATCGTCTATGCCTGCAGAGCAGCCCCTGTGATCTGGAAACGCGCATCGTTCCCGAAAGGCCGGGCGCACAGTCGCGGTCCGACAGCCCGATCCTCGTCATCGCGCGCGACGTGACACAGCGAAAGGCCACCGAGCTGGCCCTGCGGCGCGCAGAAACCGATCTGGCGCATGCCTTGCGGGTTGCCACGGTCGGCGAATTGACGGCGTCGATCGCCCACGAGATCAATCAGCCCTTGACCGGAATCGTCACCAATGGCGAGGCTGGCCGAAGATGGCTGACCGCGGCGCCCCCAAATCTGCCCGAAGGCCTCTATTCGATCGACAGGATCATCGCGGACGGTCGCAGGGCGGCGGAGATCATCGACCGGATCGTTGCGCTGGTGCGCCGGACCGACACCGAGAAGCGGGCGGTCGATGTCAATGAAATGATCAACGAGGCCGTTGCGATTGCCCGTGCCGAAATCGCACGAACGAATGTCGTGACACGACTGGATCTGGCCGAAAACGCCCCGCACATTCTCGGCGACCGGGTCCAGATCCAGCAGGTCCTGCTCAATCTGATCCGCAACGCTCTGGAAGCGATGGCGACCGTTGGATCGGGCGAGCGCATCCTGACAGTTTCCAGCCGCACCGATCGCGGCCGGATCCTCATTGGCGTCATGGATACGGGCCCCGGCCTGGGCGCGGAAGAGGCTGGGAAAGTCTTCGAGGCCTTCTATTCGACAAAGCCAACCGGCATGGGCATGGGGCTTGCCATCAGCCGCTCGATCGTCAAGGCGCAGGACGGTGAAATCCGGGTGATCCAGAACGCTGAGGGCGGCTGCCTCTTCGAGATCGAATTCGCCCTGCTGGACAGCGCACCAGAGGCTTGCATCCCGCCATTGCAACAACAGCAAGCCTGACCGTCAGCCGCGCCCGGCGATTGCTGCCTCGATGGCATCGGTCAGCAGCTCGACACTGAAGGGTTTTTTGAAAACCCGCACCCCATGCGTCGAAATCCCGCTCGGGCTGCCCTCATCGAATGCTGTGATCAGGATCGCGGGCACCGCCTGTCCCTCGGCCTTCAGCCGTGCAAGAAGCTCCCAGCCGGTCATGCCGGGCATGTTGATGTCGCACAGGAGGCAGTCGAGGCTTTCGATCTTCGCCGCCAGAAATTCTTCGGCGGAGGCGAACAACATGGCCCGGTAACCCAGAGACCGCAGCAGACTGCCAAGTGCCGTCCTGACCGAACGGTCATCGTCCACGATGGCGACAAGATAGGGCTCAGCGGCCATCCCGGGCCTTTCCACTTTGACAGCGAGCCAGAAGCCTCCGCAGGACCCTCGGGGCGCCGGATCGTTTGTAAGAACCAACCATTTACCGAGGATTATGCAGCCCGAGTTCATCGGCGAGACGGACGAGGTCCGCGAAAGTCCGGGCCTGCATCTTGCGCATCACCTTGCCACGATGGATCTTCACCGTGACTTCGCTGAGTCCCAGATCGAAGGCGATCTGCTTGTTCATCTTGCCGGCAGTCGCCATCAGCATCACCTCGCGTTCGCGCGCCGTCAGACCCGCAAAACGCTGCGCATTCTCTGCTGTCGCCGCGACGCTTTCCCGTCGAACCAGATCCGCCCTGACCGCTGCGTTGACAGCCTCGAGCATGTCCTGCTCCCGGAAAGGTTTGGCGAGGAAATCCTGCGCTCCGCCCTTCATGGCCCGGACGCTCATGGGGACGTCGGCGTGTCCCGTCATGAAGATGATCGGAACCTTGACGTGGGAACTGGCCAGTTCCAGCTGCAGGTCGAAGCCACCCGCCACAGGCATGCGGACGTCGAGTATCAGGCAGTTGATACGGTGACGTTCCGCGGAAACCAGAAACTCCCGCGCTGAACCGTAGTCGCAAACGTGGTAGCCAACCGACCGCAACAGATTGCGCAGGCCCGCACGGACCGACTCGTCATCATCGACGACAGCGATGACGGGTGGGTCAGATGGCTGTTTCCTTGACTGCACTGTCACTACCCGGTTCAAGAAATCGAGCGCGGAGACGTCTTGTCTCACAAGTTGATCCTACCCTTCGGCGTTCCTTCTGTCTGCCGTCGAGCCTATACCGTTCCGATCAAGCCGTGACAGCATACCAAGGTATGGCCGTTCCGATCGCTGCGGGCCCCTGTTCAGGCGACCCAGGGTCGGATGTTTGCAGCCAAGTTTCCCATCCGAGCTCCGCAGGCAACAGAGCACGGGCGACCCCGTCATACCTTGGTTTGATTTGGTCGCCGGAGGGCCGGATGTATTGCCCACTCCTGAAGACCCCCTCTGACCCTTTCCCTCAGACGCAGGAGAACCAAAATGTCCCGCAAGATCAGAACGATCCTGGCAGCCGCCGCAGCGGCAGCCAGTATCGCGGCCGGTGCCCGCGCGCAGGATGCCATTCCCTCCGATCAACTCGTCCAGAATGTCGTTCTCGTTCACGGGGCCTTTGCCGACGGCTCGGGCTGGCGGGGGGTCTATGACATCCTCACCGCACGCGGCTACCGCGTCAGCATCGTGCAGAACCCGCTGACCAGCCTTGCCGATGACGTCGCCGCCACCCGTCGCATCCTCGACCGGCAGGATGGGCCGACGATCCTGGTCGGCCACTCCTATGGTGGCACGGTGATCACCGAGGCGGGGGCGAACCCCAAGGTGGCGGGTCTCGTCTATGTCTCGGCCCTCGCACCCGATGTGGGCGAGACCACCGGCGACCAATTCGCGGAAATCCCGCCGCCGCCCGAGTTCGTGATCGAAACCGGCGAAGACGGGTTCGGCTTCGTGAGTCTCGAGAAATTCAAGATCGGGTTTGCGGGCGACACCTCCGATGCCGATGCGGCCTTCCTGCGCGATTCCCAGGTTCCGATCAACATGGCGATCTTCAGCGAGCCCGTCACGCAGGCCGCCTGGAAAGAAAAGCCGACCTGGGCCGTGGTCGCGACCAGCGACAAGGCGATCGACCCGGAGCTGTTGCGCCAGACCGCCGTAAAGATCGGCGCGACGGTTGTCGAGGTTCCGGCAAGCCATGTGCCCTTCGTGACCCAGCCGCAGGCCGTGGCCGACGTGATCGACGCGGCTGCCCGAGGGTCCGTGGGCAACTGACCCTTCCGGCTGCCGGGCTCCTGGCCCGGCAGCCCGATCTGCGAACAGGGATTCGCCATGCGCGGCGCGCCGTGACTGACCTGGCCTCCGACTAAGGAGTAGGGGGACAGCTATCGATCGCCTCCGCCTGCCACATTCAAAAGGCGCACTCAGGTAGCCCCTACGGCTTGGACAGAGGGCTCGCCGTCCAACCCGCAAGTTGATTGATGCGAGGGGTCGCGCACGCAAGCGATGCAACTTCATTTGTCAGATTGATTTTTCTAGGCGCGTCCGATTTTGCCGGGCATCGTGTTCGCCAAGGTAGACTTTGAGCATCTAAAAGAATGGGATTTGTTCCATGGAAGAAGATATTCCTACCCTCTCGATTTCACGCGCGGCCAGCGCTGAAGGGGACTATCTCACCTTCACCCTGCGCCTGTCCGAGGCTCCGACCGACGCGGTGACGGTGGATTTCGCCTCGCTGGGGGGAACGGTGCTGGTGGAGTCGGATCTCTACCGCAGCTACGGCGACGCGGCGACCACCGGCACGGTGACCTTCGCGGCGGGCGAGACCGTGCGGACCCTCAGGGTGCTCACGGTCAACGACAGTCTCGACGAACTGGACGAGAGCTTCTTTCTCGAATTGCGCAACCCGGTGGGCGTGACCTTCGGGGCGAACGTCCATAGTCTCGCCGCCACCGGTTGGGTTCTGGACGGAGACGGGGTGAGCGCCAACCGGGCGATCTCGGTGTCCAACCCGGTCGTGACCGAAGCGGGCGGCGGCCAGGCGCTGTTCACCGTCAGCCTTTCGGAAGCTTTTTCCAGCGACCGCACCTTCAGCTTCTCCACCTTCAACGGCTCGGCACTGTCCGGCAGCGACTACATCGCCCGCACGGGCAGCGTGACCTTTCTCGCCGGGCAGACCGAAGCCACGGTCGCGGTATCGCTCGCCAACGACAGCCTTGCCGAGGGCGGCGAGAGTTTCGGCCTGTCGATCACGGGGGCGCATGGCCTGACCGGTGCCACGGGCACGGCGAAAATTCTCGATGGCGATGGCTCGGTCCCGGTGCTCTCGATCGAGGGCGATCGCGCGGTGGAAGGGGACTATCTCACCTTCACCCTGCGCCTGTCCGAGGCCGCGACCGACGCGGTGACGGTGGATTTCGCCTCGCTGGGGGGAACGGTGCTGGTGGAGTCGGATCTCTACCGCAGCTACGGCGACGCGGCGACCACCGGCACGGTGACCTTCGCGGCGGGCGAGACCGTCCGGACCCTCAGGGTGCTCACGGTCAACGACAATCTCGACGAACTGGACGAGAGCTTCTTTCTCGAATTGCGCAATCCGGAGGGCGTGACCTTCGGGGCGAACGTCCATAGTCTCGCCGCCACCGGTTGGGTTCTGGACGGAGACGGGGTGAGCGCCAACCGGGCGATCTCGGTGTCCAACCCGGTGGTGACCGAAGCGGGCGGCGGCCAGGCGCTGTTCACCGTCAGCCTTTCGGAAGCTTTTTCCAGCGACCGCACCTTCAGCTTCTCCACCTTCAACGGCTCGGCACTGTCCGGCAGCGACTACGTTGCCCGCACGGGCAGCGTGACCTTTCTCGCCGGGCAGACCGAAGCCACGGTCGCGGTATCGCTCGCCAACGACAGCCTTGCCGAGGGCGGCGAGAGTTTCGGCCTGTCGATCACGGGGGCGCATGGTCTGACCGGTGCCACGGGCAAGGCGAAAATTCTCGATGGCGATGGTTCGGTCCCGGTGCTCTCGATCGAGGGCGATCGCGCGGTGGAAGGCGACTATCTCACCTTCACCCTGCGCCTGTCCGAGGCCGCGACCGACGCGGTGACGGTGGATTTCGCCTCGCTGGGGGGAACGGTGCTGGTGGAGTCGGATCTCTACCGCAGCTACGGCGACGCGGCGACCACCGGCACGGTGACCTTCGCGGCGGGCGAGACCGTCCGGACCCTCAGGGTGCTCGCGGTCAACGACAATCTCGACGAACTGGACGAGAGCTTCTTTCTCGAATTGCGCAATCCGGTGGGCGTGACCTTCGGGGCGGGCAATACCTCGCTTTCCACGATCGGTTGGGTGCTTGACGGGGATGGCGTGTCGCTCAACCGCAGCGTGGCCGTCTCCGGTGCCGAGGTGCGGGAAGGCCCGGATGGGCGTGCGGCCGTCTTCCTCGTCGAACTCTCCACTCCGGTCTCCACGCCGATCTCGCTCACCTATTCGACCGTGTCGGGGAGCGCGGTAGCGGGCAGCGACTTCACGGCCGCCTCCGGGACCGTCACCTTCCGAGCCGGACAGACCCACGCCGAAATCAGGATCCCGATCCGCGATGACCTGACGCTGGAGGGGCCGGAAAGCTTCAGCCTGCGTGTCGCGCCGCCATTCCCGTCCCAGATCTCTGCCGGCAATCAGGCAGCGTTTGCGACGGCGACGATCCTCGACGGGACGCTGCGGGGGACTTCGGCTGGCGATATCCTGCAAGGCACCGAGCGGGCGGAACGGATCGAGGGCTTCGCCGGCAATGACCGTATGTCCGGTCTCGGCGGCAACGATATCCTGTCCGGCAGCGCGGGCAACGACACGCTGACCGGCGGAACCGGCAACGACACCCTGCTGGGCGGTGCAGATAACGACGTCTACGTCGCCGATGGCAGCGACACGATCATCGAGGCTGCGAATGCCGGCACCGATCTTGTGCAGACCTCGGTGAGCCTGACGCTCGCGGCCAATCTCGAAAATCTGGTCCTGACCGGCTCCGCCGCTGTCAACGCGACCGGCAATGCCGGTGCCAACCGCATCACGGGGAACGCCGCGGCAAACGTGCTGAACGGCGGCTCTGGCAACGACACCCTGGATGGCGGTGCCGGCAATGACACCCTGCTGGGCGGATACGGCGACGACACCTTCATTTTCGCCAGTGGCGACACGATCAGCGAAGCCTCCGGTGCCGGAACCGACACGGTGCAATCCTTCGTCAGCCTCACACTCGGGACGAATTTGGAAAACCTCACCCTGGTCGGGTCTGCAGCGGTCAACGGTTTCGGCAATGGGCTGGCCAACAGGATCATCGGCAACGCTGCGGCAAACACGCTGAACGGCGGCGCGGGCAAGGACACGCTGGCCGGCGGCTTTGGCAACGATATCTACATCCTGAGCGATGCCGACACGATCAGCGAGGCGGCCGGCGCCGGCATCGATCGGGTGCAATCCTCTGTCAGCCTGACGCTGGCTTCGAATGTCGAGAACCTGACATTGACCGGCGCGGCGGCCCTCACCGGCACGGGCAACAGCCTTGCCAATTTCATCTCCGGAAATGGCGGCAACAATCGGCTGGATGGGGGGCTCGGGAATGATACGCTGAGTGGCGGCTCCGGCAAGGACACCCTGCTTGGCAATGTCGGGAAAGACCGCCTGTCGGGAGGCTCGGGGGCTGACCGGCTCGAGGGTGGGCAGGGCAAGGACTGGCTGACCGGCGGCACGGGAGCGGACAGCTTCGTTTTCTCGACCAAGCTCGACACTGGAGCCTCCGCCAAGACCCGCGACGTCATCACCGACTTCAAGCGGGGGCAGGGCGATCACATCGACCTGAAGTCGATCGACGCCAATGCGAAGAAGGGGGGCAATCAGGCCTTCTCCTTCATCGGCGACGATGACTTCTCGGGCGCTGCCGGAGAATTGCGCAGTGACCAGGTGAAGAACACGACGATCGTGTTCGCCGATCTCAACGGGGACAGGAAGGTCGACTTCACCCTGCAACTGGCCGGGCAGATCAACCTGTCCGCGCAGGATTTCTTCCTCTGATGAGTGGGTTCCTGAGCTGTCCGCAACGTCCTGTCTCGCTCCCGGGGTCCAGTGATCCCGGGGGTGGCACCGGCTGATCCGCAGCGGCGTCACGCCCTGCGGCGTATCGTCGACGAGGCGTGCTTCTTGTGATAAGGTTCGGGCATCGTCCCTGCCGCAGAGGCTCGTCATGCCCGCTCCTGCTCCGGACCTGTCCCACATTCCGACCCCCTCGCGGTTGCCCCTGATCGGCAACACGCTGCAGATCCTGCACGATCCCTATGCCTGGCACTCCGCCACGCGCGACCGCCTCGGCCCGGTCTACAGGTTCCACTTCCTCGGCCGCGAGATCGTCTGCGCCCAAGGGGCCGACGCGGTGGAGACGGTGCTTCTCGACCGCGACGGGCAGTTCTCGAATGCGAGCGGCTGGGAGATGATCGCGCGCCTGTTCAGCGGCGGCCTGCTCCTGCGGGACGGGCCGGAGCATCGCGCGCACCGACGCATGCTGCAGCCCGCCTTCCGCGCCGAGGTTCTGCGCAGGGCGCTGCACGTCATGTCCGCACGGATCACCGCCGAGATCGCGGACTGGCCGCTGCACCGCCCGTTCCCGCTGTTCTGGGCGATCCGGCGGCTGACGCGGTCGGTGGCCGCCGAGGTCTTCATGGGGATCGATGACAGGAAGCAGAGCGACCGGCTCGGCGACGCGTTCCTCGCGGAGCTCGACGCCACGGCCGCCCCGGTGCGGGTGCCCCTGCCTTTCACCAAGATGGCGCGGGGGGTGCGGGCGCGCGCCATCTTGACCGATCACTTCACGGCATTGATCGAGGCGCGTCGGCAGGGGGCCGGCACCGACATCTTCTCGGAACTCTGTCGGCTGAAGACCGACGACGGCGCATGGCTCGACGCGGCCACTCTGACCGACCATTTCAACTTCCTGCTGTTCGCCGCCTTCGACACCGCGACGACCAGCGTCACCGCCATGGCCGAACACCTCGCGCTGCACCCGGATTGGCAGGAGGTGATGGCCGACGAGGTTGCCGCCCTGAAGGGCGAGCTGTCCTTCGAGGCGCTGGACGCCCTCGATGCGACCGAACGGGTGCTGAAGGAGGCGCTGCGGCTGGTGGCGCCGGTGCCCTTCCTGCCGCGCGGGGTCACGGCAGCCTGCGAGATCGGCGGCGTTGCAATTCCCGCCGGCAGCACCGTCACCGTTTGCCCCGGCCTTGTGATGATCGACCCGGCGCTCTGGACCGAGCCGCATCGCTTCGATCCCGACCGCTTCGCCGCGCCGCGTTTCGAGGACCGTCGCCACGCTTTCGCCTGGGCGCCTTTCGGCGGGGGCGCGCACAAGTGCCTCGGCATGCATTTCGCCATGATGGAGGCGAAGGCGTTCTTCGCCGCCTTCCTGCCGCGCTTCCGGATCGAGGCGCGCGGCCCGGCGCAATGGCGCCGCCTGCCGATCCCGCGCCCCACCGACGGGCTGCGCGTGACGCTTGCTCCCGCGGCGAGGCGGCCCGGACCGACGCGCAGGGCGGCATGACGTGCGGGCCGGGTGAGACGTCGGGCGAAGAGGCCGTGATGAAGAAGGTCCCTCCGGCACGCCCCGTTTCCAACCTTGACGCCATGATCGCCGGCATGGCGCCCCAGCTGCTGCCGGGTGGCTTCGTCTTCTGCACCGTTTCGCATGACGCGCCAGATCGGATCGCCACGCTCCGGCAGGCAGCGCTCGCCACCTTCGCAGAGAAGGAGGGCCTGTCGATTGTCCTGCCCGAGGCGTTCGCGGTGGCGAACCACATCCCGGCCGACCAGACGATGCGGTGCATCACGCTCGAGGTTCAGTCCTCGCTGGAAGGCGTCGGCCTTACCGCAGCCGTTGCAACGGCGCTCGCGGAGGCGGGCATCGCCTGCAACATGATCGCGGCCTTCCATCACGACCATGTCTTTGTCCCCGCCGCCTCAGCCGACAAGGCGATGACCTGCCTTACGACCTTGCAGGACACGTGGGCGGAGAGGAACCCCGCACGCTAACCCGGCGCCTCCCCCGGCTCTTATCCTGAGGCACGGGCTCCGGGGTCGAAGCGATCGCGTATCCTCTGCCACTTGCACAATCGCGCAGCACATGAGATGGGCAACTGCCCATTTTGGAGCCGATCATGCTCTCTCTCACGGTTCTCATCATCGCGGGTCTGCTGGCGGGCGGGCTCAATGCCATCGCCGGTGGCGGCACATTCCTGTCGTTCCCGGCGCTGGTCTGGCTGGGGGTGCCGCCGATCATGGCCAATGCCACAGCGACGCTCACCGCGATGCCCGGCTATGCCGGCAGCGCCTGGGCCTACCGCCGCGACGTCTGGGCGGAGGGGTCGCTCAGCCTGCGCAGCATCATCCTCATAGCAATGGTCGGTGGGCTGGCCGGGGCAGGATTGCTCCTCCTGACCCCGGGGGATGCCTTTACCGGCGTGGTGCCCTGGCTCCTCCTGGTGGCGACCTGCCTCTTCGCCGCCGGACCGCGCCTTCTGGCCGCGGTGCGGGCGCGTGGCCATGCCACGGTCGGACCCTGGGCCTCGGCAGCGGCGGTGTTTCTCGTCTCGGTCTACGGAGGCTACTTCAACGGCGGGCTGGGGATCATGCTGCTGGCGGTCTTCGGCCTGATCGGGTTCACCGACCTGCATGGCATGAACGGGCTGAAGAACCTGCTCTCGGCGGTGCTGTCGGTGGTCTCGGTCGCGACCTATGCCAGCGCCGGGCTGATCGCCTGGGACTCGGCCATCGTGCTGGCCATCGCCACCACCATCGGCGGCTTCGTCGGCGCGCATTTCGCCCGGCGCATCAAGCGGACCGACCTGCTGCGCGCCGGGATCGTCGCTGTCGGTGCTGTGATGACGGTGGTGTTCTTCGTCTTCTGACGCGAGGGCCGGATCGAGCCCGACCCGGCGGCGCCGCGATGGAAAGCGATGGCGCGGCACTGTCCCCGCGTTGCGAGCGGGCCGCTCGTTTGCTAGACTGGCACTCGTGCAGCTTCGACCGAAACGCAGCTGCATTCGCGGGCCATGCCGAGATGGTCGAACGCGAAAGCCTCTCTTCTCGCGGAACCCGTTGGGCCGGGCGGCGATCCGGCAGAGCTGGAGGTCTCGTTGCGGAGTGAAGACGATTTCGTCAGTCACCTCTACGAGGCCACGGTCCGGCCGGAGCGCTTCGATGCGCTGATCACGCAATGGGATGCCCGCCTCGCGGAAACCGGGGATGATCTCGACCTCCGCCTGGCCGACATGCGGAGCGAGCCTTTCCTGCGCCATGTCGAGAGGGCCATCGACATCCTCGACGGCCTCAATGCCTTCGAGTTTCAGGAGCTCGACAGCCATCTGGCCGCCGTGCCGAGTCCCGCCATCGTCTTCGCTCCCAGCGGCGCCGTGGTGGCGTCAAATCCGGCCGCCCGGACGGCCTATGCGCTCTATCCCGGCGGCTCCGTCCGCAGCATCAACCTCGAGCAGGAAGACCTCCATGCGCTGGCCGATGCGCTGGAGCGGGTTGCGTCTCGATCCATGGGGCAAGGCGAAATCCTGCGCTGCCGTCCGCTCGAAGGTCGGCGCGACTTCCATGTGCATCTCCGCCCCATCGAGGGCGGCAGGAGCCTGCGCCATGTCCTGATGGTGTCGAGCGAGCTTCCATGGACCGAAGCGCTGGGATCGGCACTGGACCGGGCCTTCGGCCTGACCGAGGCCGAAATCGCCGTGGTGCGCCGTCTTCTCGCGGGCGACACCGTCGCCGAGATCGCTTGCGACACCGACCGGCGCGAGTCGACCATCCGCAGCCAGATCCACACCATCCTCGGCAAGACCGGCACCCAGACCCAGGCCGAAGTGCTGCGTTTGGCCGGGCTGCTGCAAGCCTCGCTGGCGCTGGAGGCCGAGCGCAGCGCCCGCCCGCCTCCCTCTGCCCTCGTCGCCGCTCCAAGCCGCCAGGTGCGGCTGCCCGACGGTCGCGGCCTGACCATCCTGCGCTTCGGCGACCCGCAGGGGCGGACCATCCTCTGGCTCCAGTCGCAGCTCGGCTTCTTCACGCCAACCCGCGCCGGCGAGGCGGATCTGCGGCGGCTGGGCATCCGGCTCATCGTGCCGATCCGCGCCGGCTACGGGCCAAGCGATCCGGCCCCTCCCGGTCGCGACGTTCTGCAGGTGGCGGTGGACGATCTGATCGCCGTCATGCAGGCTTTGGGACTCGAACGCGCGCCAGTAGTGGCGCCGGTGGACGACATCTGGATCGCGCTGGCACTGGCGCGGCAGGAAGCGGGCCGGGTCGCCCATGTGCTTGGCATCAGCACGGGCTTCCCGATCACCCAGCCCGAGCATTACCGCCAGCTTCACCCCGTCGGGCGCTTCTTCCGCGCCTGCGCCCGCCACGCGCCGCAGCTTCTGCCCTTCCTGATCCGGCTGCTCCGCGCCCGGATGATCCGCTCCGGGCTCGGCAACCACGCCCGGTCGAACATGCGCTCGCCCGCCGATCTGGCGGCTCTGGACGACCCCGCGATCTTCGACGCCTGGATGGCCGGCTTCACCTACCTCTACGGCCCCGGGCGCGAGTCCGAGGGAGCGCTCTGCGCCGAGCTCCGCCGCTTCCACCATGACTGGCCTCGCGACCTCGGCGATGTCACCTGTCCGGTGACCTTGCTGCACGGCAGGCAGGACGGCAACAACCCCTATGACACCGCCCGGGCCATGGCCGAGAGCTATCCCGGCTGGCGTTTTCTCGGAGTCGAGGAGGCGGGCCAGCTTGTCCTCTACACCTGCTGGGACGACGTGCTCGCCCTGCTGTGCCGCATGGCCGAGGATCAGGGGCCGACAACAAGAAAACTCCCGCCGATCTGACCCGATGCAGGGCCGTCCATCATCTGATGGATGCGTTTCCAGACCGCTGCGCTGAAATGGGCCAGGGACCGCGTCACGGGACGCCGGCCCGGGACACGGGAGGTTGCGAGATGCTTCCGATGCTTTTGAGCTCGGCTCGTCTGCTGACGGGCCTTGCCAGACGACTGCTGGACCCACCCCCCTTGTCGCCGCTGCAGAGCCGCTTGCGCGACGCCTCGACGGATCGGGCCGGGGAACAGACAAGCCATGTGCCACGCCATCTGCTGATCGACCTCGGCCTGATGGATGCCGCATCGGGCGGACAGGCGGCCTTCGACGAGGGGCCCAACCCGTCTTCACCAAAACCATGACGGAGCCCGCATCATGATCGAACTCCTATTCGTGGCATGCCTCCGCGGAGAGCCCGCGACCTGCGAAGACAGGACGTTGCAGTTTGCGAACCTGTCCTTGATGACCTGCATGATGGCCGCGCAACCCGAGCTTGCCCGCTGGCAGCAGGAGCATCCGATCTGGATGATCAAGCACTGGACCTGCGCGCAGCAGCGCCCGGGCCGCAGCACGTGACCGGCATCCAGACAGAGCCACCGGCCGCCCTTCCTGAAGCGACCGGCAGGACGGGGCGCTTCGGCCCCACGGCCCCGCGCCGCGGAAGTCAGAAGGACGTGGCCCGTTCATCCACATCCGCCAAGCCGTGCGCGCAAGCGCAGCACCTTGACGCAGGGGCGGGACTGCCGGCTCCCGCGGCCGTCAAAGACGGCACCGACATGGGTGCCAGCCAATCATCGCGCCCCCGCGCGCATCGTCCGCACAGCGGTCTGGCCCTCGTCGTGCTGGCGTCCGTGCTCTGGGGCACGACCGGCATCGCGTCGCGCTTCGTCCCCTCGGACCTGCCAATCCCGGCGCACACGCTCGGCTTCTTCCGCCTGACCATCGGGGCGCCGCTTCTGTTCTGCTCCGCGCTTCTGCTCCTGGGCAGAAGGGGCAGCCGGTTGGAGCGGCGCCACGCGCCGCTGGCGGTGCTTTTCGGGGCGATGATTGCCTGCTACCAGATCGCCTTCTTCACAGCGGTGCAGCATCTGGGCGTCGCTGTCGGCACCCTGATCCCGGTGGGCACCAGCCCCTTGTTCGCTGCCGCCATCGCGCGACTGGTCCTGCAGGAGCACCCGCCCGCGGGAGTCCTGCTGGCCTCGGTGGCAGCCATTGCCGGTGTGGCCTGTCTGACGGGCGTGCTTGCCGACCCCTGGAACCTGAGCACGCTGGACCCGGTCGGGGCCGGAGCAGGCCTCGCGGGAGGCATGGCCTGGGCACTCGTGACCGTGCTCGGTCGTCTCCTGGTGCAGCGCTCCGCGCCGCCGATGGTGGTCACCGCCGTAGGCTTCGCCATCGGCGGCGCGCTTCTCCTGCCCTTGGCCATCGGAGACGTCGCACGGGTGGCCGCGAGTTGGCAGGCCTGGCCCGCCATCCTCTACCTCGGCATCGTGCCCTCGGCGATGGCCTACCTCCTCTACACCCGGGGCATGGGCCTGGTGCGAACGACCGCGGCGGGAGTCACGACAATGCTCCTGGAACCGGCCTGCGCCGTCGCCTTGGCCTTCCTCCTCCTCGGCGAGCGTCTTGGGCCTTGGGACTGGGCCGGGACCCTTCTCCTGCTCCTCGCGCTCGCGCTGCTGTTCCGGGGCGAGCGCCGTGCGGGATGACCGGAAGCGGGTGCCCCCGGCGCGGCGGCCGCCGCGATCCGGTCCCCTGCCTGAAGTGAAACCATGACCCGGCTGCAAGCAAATCTGATGTTGATCCTTGCCGCAGCCTGCTGGGGCTTGGGAAACATTCCGCAGAAGACCGTGCTCGCTCATCTCGCCCTTTCACCGCCGTCGGTTTGCGCGGGCTGATCGGGGCGTTGCTGATTGCGATGCCAGGTAGGATCGTAATTTTCGCGTCGCTTTGTCAGGGTGCCGGGCACGCGGCCCAAGACAGCCAGCCGTCGGACACGGGCGGTCCGGTTGGCCTCCCCAATCTGATCCCCTATCGGGTTCCAACTCTCTCTTGTCTGGTCGCACCTCTGTGCAAAAAAGGGAGCGGCGAACGGTCGCCTGACCGTCAGAACCCATGCAGGCGCGAGGCCCATTGCCAGGCGATCATCGCTCCCTTGAAGCGCGGCAGCAGCGCAAGGCTGACGAGGGTCACCACACTGCCGGTGATCGTCGCGTTCTGCAGCGGCGACAGGTCGGTGTGCACGAAGAGGCCGTGCAGCAGGAAACCGCCGACATGGCAGCCGATCAGCACGGTAAGATAGGCAGGCCCGTCATCCGCCCGCTGCGCCGTGAAGCTCTGACCGCAGACCGCGCACTCCGGGGCGACCTTGAGATAGCCGGACAGGATCCTGCCTTCGCCGCAGTTCGGGCAGCGATTGCGCAGGCCGCGCTTCAGGGCAGGCTTCAACTCTCGAATCGTCAGATCCATCGGATGCTCCTATGTTGCATGCATCATACATCCGGTCGCCAATGCCATCAATCATCGATTGATTGTGCGGCGACAGAGCGACCGCATAGGCGGAGGCGAGGCAAATGAAGCATCTTCGGCCGCGCGCCGGATGTCACAGCGCTTGATCCTGCCATCCGCAATACATACAATGCCATCAATTAGGCGCGGCGGAGAACCCTCATGACCAACTGGATGCCGACCCTCACCGCGAGCGGCAAGCCGCGATACATCGAGATCGCTGACGTCATCGCGCAGGATATCCGGCGCGGGGTCTTCACGTCCGGCGATCGCCTGCCGCCGCAGCGGAAGCTGGCCGAGCAGCTGGGGCTGGACTTCACCACCATCAGCCGCGCCTATGCCGAGGCGGCGCGGCGCGGTCTGGTGGAAAGCCATGTCGGTCGCGGCACCTTTGTCCGCACGGCAGCTCCCGCTCCCACCCGCGTCGAGCCCGGCCCCGCCGTACACCTCAGCCGCCCGGTCGAGCAGGACCTTTCGATGAACCTGCCCCCCGAACCGGATGATCCCGCACTGACCGCCGAAATGGCCGCGGGGCTTGCCGCCCTCGGCCCCGATCTCGTCGGCCTGCTGCGCTATCAGGCCACGACCGGCAGCCCGCACGACCGCGAGGTCGCCCGGGGGTGGCTCGCGCGCCGCGGCATCGCCGCCGGGCTGGACCAGCTTGCCATCACGCCCGGCGCGCATGCCACGATGCTGGCGATCCTGTCCAACATCGCCAGCCCCGGCGACAGGATCCTGTGCGAGGCCGTCACCTATCCCGGCATCCGCTCGCTCTGCGCCCGGCTGGGGTTGGTCCTGATCGGCGTGGCGGAGGATGCGGAGGGCATCCTGCCCGAGGCGCTCGACGAGGCGATCCACCGGCATGCGCCCAAGGCCCTCTATCTGAACCCGACCCTGCACAACCCGACCACCCGCAGCCTTCCGCCCGGACGACGGCGGCAGATCGCCGAGGTGCTGGCGCACCGCCGGCTCGCCCTGATCGAGGACGACGCCTATGGCTTCCTGCGGCAGCCCGCGGTTCCGGGCTTTGCCGAGCTGCTGCCCGGCCTCGTCTGGCATATAGCCGGGCTGTCGAAATGCATTGGCGCGGGGCTGCGGCTCGCTTTCACCGTGGCGCCCGACAGCCGTTCGGCCTCGCTTCTGGCGCAGACGCTGCGCACGACGAGCGTCATGGCGTCCCCGCTCTCCACCGCGCTGGTCACCCGATGGATCGAGGCGGGCACCGCCGACCGGATCTGCGCCTTCGTCCGAAGCGAGAGCACGGCGCGGCAGGCCATCGCTGCCGATGTCCTGCACGGCTCCGACTTCGACAGCGATCCGCAGGCCTTCAGCGTCTGGCTGCACCTGCCGGCAGGGCTTGCCCGCGCCGATGTGATGGGGCGCATGTCGGGGCGCGGCATCGGCCTGATGCCCTCCGACGCCTTCACCGTGCTGGGACGGCCGACCGAGTCGCTCCGCGTCTGCCTCGGCGGCCCGATCCGCCGCGATCGCCTGCGCGATGAGCTGATGGCCCTGACCAACGCCCTGACACAGGAGGCATGGGCCGGATAGGCCCCGGACCCTGCGCTACGAGGCTGTTCGGCAGGACGACCTCCGGCTGAGCACCATGACCGCGGACGAAATCGAGGACGCCGGGGCGTTCCAGTTCGACGAGACGGCGCGGCTGGACGATGGCCAGCGGATCGAGATCTCCCGCTGAACCGCCACATGGATGTCTGACAAGGGCGGCGCTCGCGATGGCGCCGCCCTTCGGCTGGACCGACGCCGCTGGCCGACAGCTCCATCACCGGTCGAGACGCGAAAGGATGTCCATCTCACGGCAGCCCATCCGCCGCATGGTCTACCGGTCGGTGCAAACCAGACGGCAGATGTCGTCTGCCGGCTGTGGTGATGACTGGTTCCGCTGCCGGAATAGGTCTAGAAGCGGGCTTTCGCTGGTTCTGATCGCTGTGAGGCCGCTTGCTACGGAAACCCTTGACCCTCACCGGCAGCGCGCTTGCCGTCCTGCATGCTCTTGTCGAGCGGGGGCCGTCGACGCGCCCGCAGCTGGGGCAGGATCTCGGCCTGTCGAGGCCCACCATGTCGGCGGCCATGTCCGAGCTCATGGCAGCGGGCGTGGTCGAACCTATCGGCTCGGTGCAGGGCGGGATGGGCCGCCGGGCGGTGGAATATCGCGTGGCCACCCATGCGGGGCATGTGATCGCGGTCGATGCGGGCTCCACGCATATCCGTCTCCGGCTGTCCACGCTGGACCGGCGGCTGCTGCATTCCAGCCTGCACCCGCTGCCACAAAGCCAGTATTCGCTGACGCCCCAGATCAGCAGTGTGGTGGCCGCCGCCGTGGCCGAGGCCCTGCAGAAGACCGAGGCCGCCTGGGGCCCGCTGCGGGCCATGGCGATCGCGATCCCCACCCGGGTCGTCGGGCCGGAGGGCGACACGGCCGCCACCGATCAGGAGGTGATCTACACCAATTTCACGCCGCCGCCGGAGGTCGACTGCACGCTGGTGAACAACGTCAACTGTGCGGCGGTGGCGGAATACCATTATGGCGCGGCCAAGGGGCGGCAGACCTTCGCCTTCCTGCAGGTGGGGGTGAAGATCGGCCTTGGGCTGATGCTGAACGGCCAGATCCTGCCCGGCGTCAATGGCGCGGCGGGCGAGATCGGCCATATCACCTTTCCTTTCGCGCCGGGGCTCACGCCGGTGCCCGGCGAGGTGGAGCGCTACATCGGAACCGAGGCCTTCATGTCCCGCGTTCGGGCCGACTGGCCCGCCACGTCGGGTTCCCCGCCTGCGGATACCTACGAGCTGCTGGCCCGCGCGGGCGAGGGCGATCCGGTCGCGCTGCGGCATGTCGAGGGCCATGCCGCGGAGATCGGCGCCGTGATCGCGATCTGCGTCAGCGTGATCGACCCCGGGCTCGTCGTGCTGGGCGGGGGATATGGCGCCTCGCCGCTGTTGCGGCCGAAGGTGGAAGAGGTCGTCCACCGCCTTGCCTTTCCGGCCGAGATCACCACCAGCACGCTTGCCGCCGAGGCCACCGTTCTCGGGGCAGAGCGTCTTGCCGTCGAACGCGCCCTGTCCAGCCTTCTCGGCACCTCCTGAAAACTTTGATCCCTGCCGCGCAAAAAATACTTGCTCGACCGACTTTGTTTGTTAAGCTGCCTAATAATTGAGGTCGACCGATGAACGCGTCGACGGGATGACGACAGGAGAGATCAATGACCGTCAGGAACACCGCTTCCAGCCTGCTTGCCTTGGCCTTGGCCGCTGGGGGCACCGCCGCTGGCGCGCAGACCCTCGAATACTGGGTCTATTCCGATTTCGCGCAGGGCGATGCACTGGCGCTGCAGCAGGAGTTCATCACGGAATTCCAGGAAACCCATCCCGGCGTGACCGTGAACATTGTCGGCAAGGGAGATGACGATCTGACCGCCGGGCAGATCGCAGGCGCGGCCAGCGGCAACCTGCCGGACGTGTTCATGAACGGCATCGGCGTCGGCGCCCAGCTTGCCGATGTCGGCGCGCTGGCGAACATCCATGAGAAATGGATGGCAATGCCCGAGGACTTCCGCGCCCAATTCAACGCAGGCGCGATCGAGAACTGCTCGCCCCGCCCCGAGGAGATGTATTGCATCCCCTATACCGGCTACGGCACCTTGCTGTTCCGCAACCTGACCGTGCTGGAAGAGGCCGGGATCGATACCGCGACCCCGCCGGCAGACTGGAACGCGTGGCTGGCGCAGATGGAGAAGGTGAAGGCCGCGGGCAAGTTCGCTGTCCCCGATCAGGCGCTGGTCTTCAACTCGATCGCCGAAATGTATGGCGTCGCCGGCGATGTCTCGACCTGGGGTATCGACTGGGAGGCCAAAGCCACCCGGATCGATCCGGAGGTGATGGCTTCGGTGCTCGAGAAATTCGTGGCGATGCAGCCGCTGACATCCGGCACCAGCCGCAACGATCAGGCCACCAAGGACCTGTTCGTGACCAACCAACTGGCCTTCCACACCATCGGCCCCTGGGTGAACCCGACCTATGTCGAGGCCGCCGCCAATTCCGGGCTGAAATACGACTTCGTGCTCATGCCCGGCGAAACGGCCGACAAGCACGGCGGCATCAAGAACTTTGAGATCGTCGGCGTCGCCCCGGGCGAGAACTTCGATCTGGCCTTCGAGTTCGCCACCTACATCACGGCGAAGGAGCAGATGGCCCGCTGGGCAAAGCTGCTGTCGCGCTACAACTCGAACGACGCCGCGATGGCCGAGGCGGATGTGGCAGCGCTGCCGCTGATCGCGCAATCCGTGGCCGCCGTGGCGGCAACCATGGATGTGAGCCCGCCCTACCTGATCCATCCGGTGCCCGCCTGCTACCAGTCGACGGTGGTCGATTATGTCTCGGCAACGGCCGACGGCGAGTTCACGCCCGAGGAGGGCGCTGCCGAGATGATCGCCGAGCTGAACGACTGCATCGCCGGCTGATGTCCCTCATCCCCGCCTCCCGCCGCATTGCCGGCGGGGGGTCCGGCCTTCCGACCGCCCGCCCTTCGCCGGGCGCCTGCACCTTCATGGGGAAACGATGCGAGTCCTGCGCCACTACCTGCCCCACTTTCTGATGATCGCGCCGTTTCTGCTGCTGTTCGGGACCTTCTTTCTCTATCCCATCATCAGCGGCCTCTATTACAGCTTCCACGACTGGAACGGCGTGCGCGAGCCGGTCTATGTCGGGCTTGAGAACTACACCAGGCTGCTGGGCTCCCGAGACTTCTCGCGGGCAATGTGGAACCTGGCCCAGTATATCGTGATCACGGTGCCGCTGGGGCTGACCGTCGCCTTCTGCCTGGCGCTTCTGGTCGACAGCTTCACGGGCCGCTGGGCGAACTTCTTCCGCAATGCCTATTTCCTGCCGGTGGTGCTGCCCGCCTTTCTGGCGGCGACCATCTGGCGCTGGATCTATGCGCCGAACTTCGGCCTGCTGAACATGATGCTGGGCTGGGTCGGGGCAGAACCCGTCAGCTTCCTGAACGACACCGGCACCATGCTCTACGCGCTGATCGCCGTGGACATCTGGGTTTCGGCCGGGTTCAACATGGTCATCATCCTCGCCGGGCTGAAGAACATTCCCGCCGATCTCTACGAGGCCGCCCGGCTCGACGGTGCCAGCAAGCTGCAGCAGGTGATCCACATCACCATTCCGATGCTGGCCCCGGTGCTGTTCTTCGTGCTGACCTACGCGGTCATCTCGGCCATGCAGGTCTTCGACACGCCCTGGCTCCTGACCGGATCCTCCTTCTCGGAATACGGCGGGCGCCGTGGCGCGCTGCTCTTTCCGGTGATGGACATGATGGGCCGCGCCTTCGGCGGCGTGCAGTTCGGCCTCGCCTCCGCCTACGGCTTCCTGCTGACCATCGCCATCATCACCGTCACCGCCATCCTCTTCGCGGTCCGCAAATGGAGCAGCCGTCGATGACGACCTTCACACCCTCCGCGCGCCTTTCGGTCTGGACCATCCTGAAATGGACCGTCGCCATCATGATCGCGGTCATCACGATCTTTCCGATCTGGTGGATGATCAATGTCGTCTTCTCCCTGCCGGGTGAGCCCGTCGCCATCAACCCGCGGCTCTGGCCCACCTCGCTGTCGGCAGGCCTCGGCAAGATCGAGATGATCTTCACCCAGACCGGCTATCTGCGGGCCTATGGGATCTCTCTAGCCTATGCGCTGCTGACGATCCTCGGCGTGCTGTTCTTCGGATCACTGGCCGCCTTCGAATTCGCGCTGTTCGACTTTCCGGCCAAGGGCCCGATCTTCGGCATCGTGATGCTGTCGCTGATGGTGCCCACGGCGGTGACCATCATCCCCACCTATCTGCTGACATCGGAGCTGGGCTGGCTGAACTCCCTTCAGGGGCTGGTCGTGCCCGGCCTTGCCTCGGCCTTCGGCCTGTTCATGCTGGTGCAGTTCATGCGCGCCATCCCCAAGGACATGATCGAGGCGGCGCGCCTCGACGGGGCCGGGCATTTCCAGATCTACTGGCATGTCGCCCTGCCCCTGTGCCGCAACGCGCTCGTGACGCTGGCCATCCTGACCTTCATGCAGACCTGGGGCAATTACATGTGGCCGCTGATCGTGACCACCTCGCCCGAGATGTACACCGTCGGGCAGGTCGTGGGCATGTTCAACGCCCCCCTCTCGCACCAGACGGTCGATGTCGTGATGACCGCCAACCTTCTTGCCGCCGTGCCGCCGCTGCTGTTCTTCCTGATCTTCCAGCGGAAGATCGTCGAGGGAATTGCGATGTCGGGCACCAAGGGCTGACCCGGAGCTAGACGAACCCATGGCCTTTCTTGAAATCAAATCCCTCTGCAAGAGCTTCGAGTCCTATCCGGTCCTCAAGGACATCGACCTGTCGATCGAGAAGGGGGAGTTCGTGGTCTTCGTCGGCCCTTCGGGCTGCGGGAAATCCACGCTCCTGCGGATGATAACGGGGCTGGAAACGCCCACGTCGGGCACCATCGCCATCGAGGACGAGGTGATCAACGACGTCGATCCGGCAAAGCGCGGAACGGCGATGGTGTTCCAGTCCTATGCGCTCTACCCGCATATGTCGGTGTTCCAGAACATCTCCTTCGGCCTGCGCATGGCGCATCAACCCAAGGCGCTGATCAGGGAGCGGGTGGAGAAGGCTGCCGCCATCCTGCGGCTGGACAAGCTTCTGGACCGCAAGCCGGGCCAGCTCTCCGGCGGGCAGAAGCAGCGGGTGGCCATCGGCCGTGCCATCGTGCGCGAACCGCGGGTGTTCCTGTTCGACGAGCCCCTGTCCAACCTCGACGCGGAGCTGCGCGTGCAGATGCGGGCCGAGCTCCTGGAGCTGCACGACCGGCTGGGCACAACGATGATCTATGTCACCCATGACCAGGTCGAGGCGATGACCCTCGCCGACAAGATGGTGGTGATGAGCGGCGGCAAGATCCAGCAATACGGCCGCCCGCTCGACCTCTACGACGATCCCGACAACAGGTTCGTGGCGGGCTTCGTCGGCTCTCCGAAGATGAACTTCCTGTCGGCCACCGTCACTGCCGCCGCGCCCGGCAGGCTGCAGGCCGATCTGGCCGCGGGTGGCACTGCCGCCTTGCCGCTCGCGGCCGGTGCAGTGCCTGGCGCCCGGATCGACCTGGGCATCCGGCCCGAACAGCTGTCCGTCGTCGCGGCGGGGCAGGCAGTGCCCGGAGATGCCGTGGCGGTTGCAGGCCGTGTCGTGCTGATCGAGGATCTCGGTGCGGAATCCTACCTGCATCTGCAGCTCTCCGACGACAGCCGCATCGGGGTGCGGACGGGCCGTCACACCGCCCATCTCGGGGACGAGGTCCGGGTGGCCGCGCCCGCCGCCGGCGTCCTTGTCTTCGACGAGGCCGGTGCGCGTCTGCGGGGTCGGGAATGATGCTGCAAGCGTCTTCCGGGGCAGGGGCCCCGGTGGTGGGCGTCGATATCGGCGGCACCAAGACCGAGATCTGTCTGGCACGCCAGGACGGATCCCGGCTGATCAAGCTGCGCGAGACGGTCCTGCCCAGCCAGAGCTGGCGCGGCAAGGATGTGGCCGAGGATGCTGCGAGCCTTCTCGCGCAGGTGCATCTGCTCGTCGGGGACGACCCTGTCGCAGCGCTCGGGATCGGCGCGCATGGCTGCGACGACGACACGGAATGCGAGGCCTTTGCCGCCGCCCTGCGTGCGCGCAGTTCCTTGCCCTTGCGGGTGGTGAACGATGCCGAACTGATGCCCCTGGCCATGGGCCGGGTGGGCCAGATCGGGCTGGTCGCGGGAACCGGGTCCATCGCCGTCTGCCGCGATGCCGAGGGGCGCATGATCTCGGCCGGGGGCTGGGGCTGGCTGATCGGCGACGACGGCAGCGCCGCAGGCCTCGTCCGCGAGGCGGCCCGCGCGGTGGCCTTCGCGCTCGATGGCGGCGCCACGACCGAAGATCCGCTGATCCGGCTGATGTATGCCTCGCTGGGCCAGCCCGACGTGCCGCGCCTCGGCAGCGCGCTGGCCGGCCTCGGCACCGCGGCCGCCATCGGGGCGCATGCGCCCGCCGTCTTCGCCGCCTGTGGCGCGGGCTCGCCGCTGGCGGCCTCGGTCATCCGCGCCGGGGCCGAGGCGCTGGCGGGCCTCGTTCTGAACCTGCAGGTGCGGGGCAGCACGGCATCGCATGTCGTGGCCGGGGGCAGCGTGATCGTGTCGCAGCCGCCGCTGTGGCAGGCCTTCGTCGCCGCCGTCGACCGGCGCTGCGAGGGCCAGATCACCCCGCATCTTTTCAACGGCCATCCGGTCGATGGGGCCTGCCGCCTCGCCGCCGATCTGGTGACGCCGGCCCTTTCCTGACAAACCGAAAGCAGAAGGAACTCAGCCATGAGTTACAGATCCACCATCGCCCGCCAGCCCGAGGCGCTGGCCGACACGCATGCCACCGTCCGCAGCCAGCTCGACGCGGCTGACCTGTCGGGCCTGCTGCAGTCGGTGGTCGGCGTCACCGGCATCGGAGCCAGCTTTGCCGCCGCCGTCGTCGGCGCGGCAGAGCTGCAGGCGAAGGGCCGTCGCGGCGTGGCGATCCGGGCCTGCGATCTTGCGGCGGGCCATGATCTTGCCGATACGCTGGTCGGCCTCTCCGCCGGCGGGCGCAGCATCGAGACCGTGATGGCCTTCGAAAAGCTGCCCTCGGCCCGCCGCATCGGCATCAGCAAGGACGGTTCCGGCCCGCTGGCCGGCGTGTCCGATTTCCACCTGACCATCCAGCAGGGGCAGGACGCGACCCCGTCCAGCGTCGGCTATACCGCGACCCTGCTGGGCATGGGAATGCTCTTCGAGCGCCTTTTGGGCGCCAGCGGCGACAGCTTTGCCGATCTGCCCGCCGTGGTGAGCGATGTGCTGACCCGTGCGGCCGGCAAGATGGACCGCATCGGCAGCCTCTTTGCCAGCCGCCGTGCTATCGACTGCGTCGGGGCGGGCGCGGCGCTCGGCACGGCCGACGGCGCCTCGCTCCTGATCCGCGAGGCGGCGCGTCTGCCCGCCTCCGCGTATGACACCCGGCACTACCTGCACGGCCCGCTGGAAGCCATGGACGCGACGACCGGAGTCCTGATCATCGGCGACGGGCGCGAGGTCGAGCTGGCCAGGCAGGTGGAGCGGATCGGCTGCCCGGTCGTGCTGGTCACCACTGATGCCTCGGTGCAGGATGGCGAGCTGCTGACGGTGATCCAGGTGCCGCGCTGCGACAATCTCATCGCGCAGGGCATCGTGGACATCCTCGCGCCGCAACTGATCGCCGCGCAGCTGTCCGACGCGGCGGGCCTGACCGATGTGAAATTCCGCTACCGGATGCAGGACACCAAGGTGAAGGCCGAAGCAGCGGCCTGATACTTCGCCCGGCGGCGGACCACCGCGCCGCCGGGCGCTCTTGCGGGCGGGCCCGGGGCCGCCCGAGCATCGGCAAGTCCGACCGCCCGCAAAGCGTGGCGGTCGAGACCCGCCCTAAAGGTAGCGTTCCTGTCACGCCCCCAGCCGCTCCTTCAGATCGCCCAGCAGCCAGCGCCCGGCTCTGCATCATGGCCGGTGGCCCTCTGCGCGCCGGATGACCCCCCCGCACCTGTTGAAACAGGCCGCTCACACGTCCTGTTGATGGAGCACCGCCAAAGGCTGTATCATCTTTCGGTTGAATTCCCCGCAAGCCGCTGCATATCAAGACTTATGACGAAGGCAGGATGTCGCGAGCCGATGGTCGAGATCTACCAGGAAGACTTACGCCTCGCTGCATTGCACCAGCTCAGGCTCCTCGACACCCCATCAAGCGAGAGCTTCGATCGCATCGCGCGCATGGCCGCCCAGATCTTCGGGTTGCCCATTGCGGCCATCTCTTTGACCGACAGCAAGCGGCAGTGGTTCAAGTCCCGCGTGGGGGTCGATCACCGGTCGATCCCGCGGCACAAGGCGCCCTGCGGTCAGGTGGCCGAGACCAGGGATTTCCTTGTGATCCGCGACTTCGCGGAGGATGCGCATTATGCCGACAGCCATCTGGGGCGCAACGGAACCCGCTTCTACGCCGGCGCCCCGCTGGTCACCCGCGAAGGGTTCGGCCTTGGCGCCCTCTGCGTCCTCGGGCCCGACCCACGGGATGTCACCGAGGCCGAGGTGACTGCGCTGACCGATCTGGCGGCGATGGTGATGGCGCAGATCGAACTGCAGCACGCTTTCGGCCGCGTGGACCCGGTGAGCGGCCTTCCGAACCGGAACCAGTTCCTCGAAGACCTTTCCGATCTTGCGAACGAGCCAGGCGGGGCGGAGCAGACCGCCGCGCTCCTCGATTTTCTCACGGCGGAGCAGATCGGCGACTATGTCCGGGTGATGGGGCCGGGCCATGTCGACGATCTCGTGCGGGTCGCGGTTTTCGCCCTGCGTCAGGTCGTTGGACAGGATCGTCTCATCTACCACCTCGGGCCCATGCAATTCGCCCTTCTCGCGGCACCCGGGGTCGACCAGAACGATCACATCGCCGAGGTCGAGGCCTGCCGCCACGCCGCCAGCGCGAGGAACGCTGCCCTGGGCAGTTGCGCGGTCGGGATCGTCAGCATCGGGCGGCGCGGAATGCTGCCGCACGATGTGCTGCGGGCCATGCACAGCGCGGCTCAGGATGCGCGACACCTGCCGGAGCTGATGGGCTTCTACTCGCGCGAGTCCGACTCCATCTTCCGGCGCCGGTATCATCTGCTGGAGGACTTCGGTCTCGCCCTGCAGGCCGTGGGGCAACTCCGGCTGGTTTACCAACCCCGCATCGATCTGCGGAGCGGCGCATGCCTCGGCGCGGAGGCTCTGCTCAGATGGCAGCACCCGGAGTTCGGCAACATCCCCCCCGATGACTTCATCCCGATGGCCGAGCGCTCGATACATGCGGCCGCGCTGACGACCCGTGTGCTGGGTCTGGCCCTGGGTCAGCTGCGCCTCTGGCAGCACGTGGGGTTCGCGCCACATCTCTCGGTGAACATCTCGGCGGCGAACCTGACGGAGCCCGGATTCGTGGACGCCGTGGCGGAGGCACTCAGGCGCCACGACATACCGGTCGGACGGCTCGAGCTCGAGGTGACCGAGAGCGCCGTCATGCAGAACGCCGCCGAGGCTCTGACCCGGCTGCAGGAGCTGTCCGACATGGGTATCCGGCTGGCGATCGACGATTTCGGCACCGGCCACAGCAGCCTCGCCTATCTCCAGAAGCTTCCGGTCGATGTCGTGAAGATCGACCGCAGCTTCGTGATCGACATGGACCGGAGCGAGCGGGACCGGACGCTCGTGCGCTCCATGATCGGCCTGTCGCATGATCTGGGATACAGCGTCGTCGCCGAAGGCGTGGAGACCGAAGCGACCGCGCGCCTGCTGCGCGACATGGGATGCGAGGAGGCACAAGGCTACCACTTCGCACGTCCCCTGGAAGCCGAAGATTTCACCGATTGGCTGCGGGCCCCGCAGTGAGCAACCCACGACCGTAACGCCTCCGCTGACGCCACGCCGGTGCTGCAACAGGAGCACAGTGGCACGGCGGCGGGGTGGTCGCTAGGATCAAGGGGCGACCGGCCAGGGCGAACGGGTTCGCCAAACGCTTTCGCGCCGCGACTGCCCGCATCTCCGAGACCGCACCAGGACGCCCAGCCCTATCGGAAGCCTGCGCTTTTGGGCCAGCCGCAAATGCAAGGCGGCAGGCCGGGTTCCTTCGGTGGCAAGGGAAGGCCCCGCGCTGTCGTCTTGCTGTTGTCTCTCCCCGCGTCCTGGCTCATCAAGGCGGCGGATTTTCTGACTGCGGATGACATGGCTCTCTGGATACCCGTCACTCTTGCCGCTGCGCTGGTGCAGACCCTGCGGTTCATGCTGCAGAAGCAGCTGAAGGCCGCGGGACTCTCGACCAGCGGTGCCGCCTTCTCGCGCTTCGTCTTCGGCGCGCCGCTGGCGATCCTCGTCTCGGCGGGGGTGCTGGCGGTGACCGGCGCGCGGATGCCGCAGCTCGGGGTGGAGTTCTGGGCTTTTGCCCTGGCCGGCGGGCTGGCGCAGATCGTAGCCACGCATCTGACGGTGGCGCTGCTGGCGCTGCGCAACTTTGCCGTGGGGATCGCCTTTACCAAGACCGAAACCGTGCAGGTGGCGCTGTGGTCGGTGGTGCTGCTCGGCGAGCGGATCGCGCCGCAGGGGTGGCTCGCCATCGCGCTCGGCTTTCTTGGCGTGCTGATGATGTCCACCCGCGCCAAGGGCGGCCCACTGCTGTCGCGCGCCACGGTCTACGGTCTTCTGGCCGGAGGGTTGTTCGGACTGTCGGCGATCTGCTACCGCGGCGCCACGCTGACGCTGGGCGACGGCCCGGCCTTCCTGCGCGCCATCGTCACGCTGGCCTGCGTCACCACCTCCCAGACTCTCGCGATGGGCCTCTGGATGCGCCTTTTCGAGGCGGGGCAACTGACCCGCGTCTTCGCCTCCTGGCGGCGGACGATCTGGGTCGGCGTCACCGGGATGCTGGGCTCGCTGTTCTGGTTCTTCGCCTTCGCCTTGCAGAACGCCGCCTATGTCCGCGCCCTCGGACAGATCGAGATGGTCTTCACCGTGCTGGTCTCGTTCCTGGTGTTCCGCGAACGGTTGAGCGTCAAGGAGGGGGCTGGCATCCTGCTGATCTGCGCCAGCATCTTCGTGCTGGTGCTGCTGCTGTAGCCACCGAGCGGATGTCAGACCGCCCCTGCAGGCAGATTTGCAGCCGTATCGCGGGAGTGACCGGCGTCGCATGCAGATGCGGTTCAAGTGCCCGGGAAACCTTGTCTGCAGCGGATGCACCAGCCTCCCGTGACCGGGTCAGGGCAGCCAGATCTCGACCGTGCCTCTGCTCGGCAGGGGGCGGAAATGGGTAAAATCATCTACACCGCCACTGCGATCCCGACGGACCACCTTTCCCAAAGCTTCCGAAACAGCTCGATCCGCCTCGTGGAAATACCGGATGCTTTGCCTGTCGATCCCGAAATCGACAGTGCGAACCTCCACCTCGCCAGCTCCGGCATCGCGGAGGCGGCGGGCAAGCTCCTGCGATCTTGCGGGGCCTTCGGAACTGGCATGATGGATCACGACCCTGGTCCGTGACAGCGCGGTCTGGGGCGCCGTCATCGATTCCGTTGGCACAGGCCTCGCCTCCGGCGCCGCAGGCCTTGTATCCGGCGTGGCGACGCTGTCGGTGTGGGGTTGCGGATCATCAGCTTGTCTTTCCCGGCCCGGCAGATGGCGCCAGATCTCCTCGGCAGTCGGAAGACCGCTCCCGGTGCCGCCCGGGCCGACAGGAGCCTCCGCCTGCGCCGCAGCCTGCGTCGCCGCCATGCAACCGATCAGGGCAAGGGCGGGAAGACGACCGTGCAGGCGTCGCGCAGGGCGGCGCGTCAGCATGATCCCTGCCGCGCCCAAGCCCTCGAGCCGCGGCACGGCGGCTGAACATGGGGCAGGGCGGGATGCATCCTGGCTGGAATCCATGGGGTTCTCCTCATGATGAGCATCGGCTTGCGCAGGCCTTATGCTTGAGGAACCTTGAGGCAGACGAACGGATGCAGCAATGAACGAAGAATCCCCCGAGGTCACAAAGGGTTGAGCTTGTGGGAGCTTGAACCCCGCGAATTTTCGGTGGCTTCGACCGAGGAGGTTGAGCATCACGCGCGACCGCCAAGTCCACCGACATGCACGCGTGCCGCCCGGCTGCTTCTAAAGAGCAGGGTTCACCACGCCTGCGCGGGCAGGCGGGGTGTCGATCCCGGCGCAGATCTGCTGTCAGTCCGCAAACGTCGATTTGGCAGAAGAAACGTTGGAGGTCAGTTGCATCCGAGAGGGACATCCTGCCCGAAAGCAAATCCCGTCCCGACCGCCGCCCTGTTCCAGCCACCCCGGCCGCCTGCTGCGTTTGCAGGCGCCGGGGCGTCAGAGGCTCCCTTGGAACCGGGAACGAGGCCGCATGCCGACCTCCAAGCCGAGACCGCTCACGGCCCGCTGGGGGCGATCCGCCAGATGGTGTTCGACAGGTCGTCCGCGACGATCACCGCGCCCTCGGGATCGACCGTTACCCCCACGGGACGGCCGCGCGTGTTGTCGGCATCGACCAGAAAGCCCGTGACGAAGTCGATGGGCTCCCCCACCGGGACGCCGTTCTCGAAGGGGACGAAGACCACCTTGTAGCCCACCGGCTCGTCCCGGTTCCAGCTGCCGTGCATGCCGACGAAGGCGCCGTCGGTGAACTGCGGCCCCATCGCTTCGGTCGAGAAATCCACCCCGAGCGCCGCGACATGCGCGCCGAGCGCGTAATCCGGCGCGATGGCCGAGGCGACCTTGTCGGGGTCCTGCGGCTTCACCCTGACGTCGACGTTCTGGCCCCAGTAGCTGTAGGGCCAGCCGTAGAAGCCGCCATCCTGCACCGAGGTCAGATAGTCGGGGACCAGATCGGCGCCGATCTCGTCCCGCTCGTTCGCCACGGCCCAGAGCGCGTCCGTGCCGGGCTGGATCGTCAGCGCCGTCGGGTTGCGGATGCCGGTGGCATAGGGGCGATGCGCGCCGGTCGCCACGTCGATCTGCCAGATCATCGCCCGGTTTTCCTCGACCTTCAGGCCGCGCTCGGTGATGTTGCTGTTCGACCCGATGCCGACATAGAGGAACTGCCCATCCGCACTGGCGGTCATCGCCTTGGTCCAGTGGTGGTTGATCGCCGAGGGCAGCAGGGTCAGCACCTCGGGCGGGCCCGCGGCTTCGGTCTGGCCGTCGACATAGGCGAAGCTGACCACCGCATCCTGATTGGCGACGTAGATCGTCCCGTTCACGAAGGCGAGGCCGTAGGGCGAGTTCAGGTTCTCGGCGAAGATCGTCTGCAGCTCGTATTCGCCATTGCCATCGGCGTCCCGCAGCAGCGTCAGCCGGTTGCCGCCGGGCTCCGGGCTCTTGCCCCAGCTCTTGATGACGCCGGCGATCATGTCCTTCGGCCGCATCGCCGGAGCGCCGCCGCCCTTGCCTTCGGCCACGAGGATGTCGCCATTGGGCAGGATCAGCATCTGGCGCGGGATCTGCAGATCGGTGGCGATGGCCGTGATCTCGAAGCCCTCGGGCACGGTCGGCAGGGCATCACCCCAGAGCGCGGGACGCGGGATCTGCATGTCGGGCAGCAGGCCACGGTTCGGCGCGGGAAGCTGCGGGCTGGCGCCGGTCGACTGAGCCTCGGCCATCGGGGGGACCAGCGCCGCGAGGGCACCGGCAAAGATCAAAGCTTTCATCAGTTTTTCTCCTCGGCAGGAAATCCTGCATAGCCGAGCCATGTGGCGACGAGGGCGAGCAGGGCCGCCACTCCGGACCACCACAAAGCCTCGGGCATGATCGCCCATGCGTCCTTCGAATGGACGAGGGCGTTGACGAAGCCCACGATCCACGCGGCGAGAAGCACCACGAAATACACGGCAGGGCGGCGGATGGCGAACTTGCGGTGGCGCACCAGACTCACCAGCGCGGCAAGCAGCGCAAAGCCCCCGACCAGAAGCCCGCCGGCGTTCAGCCATTGCGCGAAATTCGACCACTGGATCTCGGCGCTGCGCCAATAGGCGATGTCGGCCACCAGCGTGCCGAGGAACAGCGGAAACACGAACGCCAGAAGCACGGCGTGGAGCGGGTGAACGAACCTGACATACCCGGATGGGGATGCAGAGAAGTCCAGGGCGGGCGCCTCCCTTGTGATCATGGCTATGGACCTCCTGTTCAGAAATTACCTGGGCAGAACGGTCGCCGTGCCCAAGTGTTCCGCGTGGACCCGCGTTTGGGGTTCAATCAGGAGGCGAATCCGGCGGCGGAGGCGCAAACGCGTCTTTCGAAAGGGCATTTGCACCGGGCTCGGCCTGCAGCGACAGCCCTGCCTCTTCGTCCATGTCGACCGCCGCCTTCCGCGCAGGTCAAAGCCTGCACACCGCAGCGCCTGCGCTGGCTCAGACCGCGCCGGGGCCCTTCTTGATGAACCGATTCGACGCAAGAGCTGCCACCGCCGCGCCCCGATCCCTCGCGCCGAAACGGCAGCCCCCTCGCCGCCGCCCGAAAATCAGCACGCGATTCCAAGCCCTTCGCCGCGTCCGCTCGCTGCGGGAGTCCCGGGCGGTCTATGCAATATCAACTGTTGTGCAAACGCATTTACAACTGTAGCGTCTTCCTCAGGGTCCCTCGTCAATCCGGGCGACGGGCCTGCGCGCCAGTCCGGCGCGCCATCTCGGGGAGGAGATCGACATGAAGACAACCACCGCATTGCTGGCCAGCGCCCTCTTTGTGCTGCCGATCGGCGCCGTCGCTCAGGACGCGCCCGGAACGCTCAAGAAGGACAGCTACCGCTTTCTCATCGTGCCGAAGGTCGTGCACCCCTGGTTCGACAAGGTGAACGAGGGCGCGCAGATGGCCGCTGCGGCGCTCGAAGCCCAGACCGGCGCCGATATCGAGATCGTCTATTCCGCGCCGCAGACCGCGGACGTGGTGCAGCAGGTGCAGATCGTGGAGAGCGCCATCTCCACCCGCCCGGACGGCATCGCCATCGACCTGCTCGACCCCTCGGGCAACCGGGCCTCGCTCGAAGCCGCGCAGGGGCAGGACATTCCGCTGGTCATCTTCGACTCCGTGCCGCCCGAAGGCATGGCGATCCCCTACATCGGCTCCGACTTCTGCGAGCAGGCCAAGATCGCCTCGCGTCGTCTGGTCGAGGTTCTCGGCGGCGAAGGCGAAGTGGCGATCATGATGGGCGTGCCGACCGCGCCGAACCATTCGATCCGCGCCGATTGCCACCGCGAGGTCTTTGCCGAGCATCCCGGCATCAAGGTCGTGGCCGAAGGCATCGACAATGACAGCATCGAGATTGCCCAGCAGCAGGCCGCGGCGATCATGCAGGCGAACCCCAACCTCAAGGGCTGGGTCGCTTCGGATGCGGCCGGGCCGATCGGCATCGGCCAGGCGATCGTCGAGGCCGGCAAGGAAGGCGAGGTCACTCTGGTCGGGCTCGACAACCTGCCCGAGATGCTCGAGATGATCCGCAATGGCGTCGCCGACAGCTCTTCGGCCTCGCAGCCGGAACTGCAGGGTTACTGGTCGGTCATGCTGCTCTGGGCGCAAACGACCGGCGCGCCGGTGCCGGGCTACCTCGATACGGGCAATGCCTTCCTGACCAAGGACAACGTGGACGGCTGATCCACCGGAACGGGTGCGGCGGCACGCGCCGCACCCGCATTGCCGTCACCGGCCCGCCCAGGCGGTTGCCGCATCATTCCCGGAGGGCGCATGGCCTATCTTGAAGCCCGCGGTCTCGGCCGCGACTTTCCCGGCGTGACCGCGCTGAACGATGTCGATCTGTCGATCGAACTCGGGCGGACGCATATCCTCGCGGGCGAGAACGGGGCCGGGAAATCGACCCTCGTGAAGATCCTGACCGGCGCCGACCGTCCCAGTCGCGGCAGCGTGCGGATCGACGGGCAGGACCCTGCCGCCCATCCCGAGCTCTACCGCAAGATCGCCTATGTCCCGCAGGAGCTGTCGCTGTTCCAGGACATGACGGTGGCGGAAAACCTGTTCATGCCGTTCGAGCGCACGGGCCATGGCGGGTTGGTGGACCGGCGGAAGATGCAGCGCGAGGCGCAGGTCTACCTCGACCGCTTCGGCATCGACGCCCGCCCGTCCGATCTCGTCCGCTACATTTCCGTGCCCGACCAGCAGCTCCTGCAGATCGCCCGCGCCTCGACCAATGCCGAGATGAAGGTGCTGATCCTCGACGAGCCGACCTCGGCGCTGACGGCGCGCGAGGTGGAGCGGGTGTTCCGCGTGATCCGCGGCTTCATCGACCGCGACCACGCCATCGTCTTCATCTCGCACAAGATGGAGGAGGTCTTCGACATCGGCGACGACTACACCGTGCTGCGCGGCGGGCAGAAGGTGGAGGCGGGCCGGATCGACGCGATCGACGAGCCGCAGCTGATCCGCGCCATGTCCGGGCGCGACATCTCGGTGGATGACCACTTCCGCCCCGAGATCGAGCCGGGCGAAACCCTGATGACCGTGGAAGGCCTAAGCGGCTTCGGCTTCACCGACGTGGCCTTCACCCTGCGTCGCGGCGAGATCCTGGGCTTCGCCGGTCTCGTCGGGGCCGGCCGGTCGGAGGTGATGCAGACCATCTTCGGCTACCGCAATGCCCGCGCCGGCCGCGTGACGGTGGAGGGCAAGCCCTGGCGGCTCGACGACACCGCCGCCTCGGTGCAGGGCGGCATGATCTACATCTCCGAAGAGCGCAAGCATCACGGCATCCTGCCGCTCCTGTCGCTGCGCGAGAACATCGGCATCTCGGTGCTCGCCCTGACGAACGGCAGCCTCGGGATCGACGCGGGCAGGGAGCGCACGCTCGTCCAGCGCGTCATCGGCGACTACGGCATCCGCGCTGCCGGGATGGAGCAGCGGATCTCGAACCTCTCGGGCGGCAACCAGCAAAAGGCCATCATCGGCCGCGCGATGGCCACGACGCCCCGCATCCTCATCTTCGACGAGCCGACCAAGGGCATCGACATCGGCACCAAGGCGGAGATCTACCGCATCATGAAGGACCTCGCCGAAACCGGCGTGGGCATCCTGCTGGTCTCCTCCGAGATGACAGAGCTGCGGCGCTGCGCCAGCCGCATCGTCACGATGCACGGCGGGCGGGTGACCGGCGATTTCGACGCCGCCACCACCGACCGCGAGACGCTGGTCGGCGCCATCTTCGCAACCGACACCCCGGCCCAAGCTGCGGCCACACCTCAAACGGAGGTCACCCCATGACCGATGGACCCGCCAAGGCGGCCCCCACTGCGCCGGGCTTTGCAACCCTGCTGTTGCGAAACCCGCTTGCCGGCGTCTTCGTCGCGCTGATCGCGATCTTCGTCATCTCGGCGCTGATCTCGCCCTATTTCCTCTCCGCCTACAACATGTCGGTCATCGCGCGCGGCCTCGCCTTCGTCGGTCTCGTGACCATCGCCCAGGCCTCGCTGATGATCCTGGGAGAGCTTGACCTTTCGCTCGGCGCCATCGGCGGGCTCTGCGGCGTGGTCTCGGGCATGCTCATGGTGCAGGCCGGGTTGCCGCCGGTGGTGGCGCTCCTGCTGGCGCTCGTGCTCGGCATGGCGCTCGGCTTCATGAACGGCGTTCTGGTGACGGCCCTGCGCCTGCATTCCCTCGTGCTGACCATCGGCACGGCGGGCATCCTTGGCGGCGCGATCCTCGTGCTGACGAAAGGCGTGGCGATCACCGGCATTCCCGCCGAGATCCACTTCCTCGGCCGCGGCGACGTGCTCGGCGTGCCGGTGCCCTTCCTCATCATGCTGGTCTGCCTCGGCATCGCGTTGTTCCTCACCGCCAAGACCCCCATCGGCCGCTACATGTATGCCATCGGCAACAACCCGGCAGCGGCGAAGATGCTGGGCATCCGCGTGGACCGGATCCGCATCATGGTCTTCACCTTCGCCGGCATGCTTTCGGCGCTGGCGGGGCTCCTGATGGTTGCCCGGCTCGGCACGGCGCAGCCCTCCATCGGTCAGACATGGGTGCTGGCACCGATCGCCGCCGCCGTGATCGGCGGCGTCGCCACCACCGGCGGGGTCGGCTCGCCGCTCGGGGCGATCTTCGGCGCCTGCATCATCGCCATCATCGAGAATATCATCGTGCTCTTCGGCGTTTCCCCCTATTGGCAAGGCGTCGTCTCGGGCGTGATTGTCGTGCTCGCCATTTCCTTCGACGCGCTGTCGCGGCGCTACTTCCGCCGCGATGCGGCCTGATCCGATCAAAGGACCGATCGAATGACCAAGACCAAGAAACTCATTAACGCGCCCGAAGACATCATCCGCGAGCTGATCGAGGGGATGCTCGCCGCCCATCCCGACCTCCTCAGGGTCGAGGGGGCCACGGGCCGGGCGGTCGTGGCGGTGGACGGGCCGCGCGACGGCAAGGTCGGCATCGTTGTCGGCGGCGGCTCGGGGCATGAGCCCGCCTTCGCGGGCTATGTCGGGCGCGGCCTCGCCGATGCGGCGGCGGTGGGCAACATCTTCGCCTCGCCCTCGCCCGAGCAGATCATGGATGCGGCGCGGGCGGCGAACGGCGGCGCGGGCGTGGTGTTCCTCTATGGCAACTACACCGGCGACGTGATGAACTTCACCATGGCCGCCGAAGAGCTGGCCGCGACCGGCGTGCAGGTCCGGCAGGTTCAGGTGGCCGACGACGTGGCCTCGGCTCCGGTGGAGCGTCGGGCGGAACGGCGCGGGATCGCGGGCGATTTCTTCGTCTTCAAGATCGCCGGAGCCGCCGCCGATCTGGGCGAACCCTTGGCCCGGGTGGAGGCGCTGGCGCAGAAGGCGAATGCCGCCACGCTGTCGATGGGCGTGGCGCTCGGCGCCTGCTCGCTGCCGCAGACCGGCAAGCCGAATTTCGAGATCGGCGACGACGAGATGGAAATCGGCATGGGGCTGCATGGCGAGCCGGGCATCCGCCGCGACAAGCTCGCCAGCGCCGACAGCGTCACCGAAGAGCTGATGCAGACGATCCTCGGCGAGATGGAACTGGGCGAGGGCGACCGCGTCGCGGTGCTGGTGAACGGTCTGGGCGCCACCTCGCTGATCGAGCTCTACGTCATCTTCCGCCGCGTGGCGCAGCTTCTCGGCGAACGGAGCGTGTCGATCCACGCCTCATGGGTCGGGGAATACGCCAGCTCGCTGGAGATGGCGGGGGCCTCGGTCACGCTGCTGAAGCTGGACGACGAGCTGGCGAAGCTGCTGGATCACCCCTGCCGCACCGCCGCGCTGACAGTCGGCACGATGCCTTCGGGGTCGACGCAGGGGGTGCGCTCGGCCCAGACGGCGCGGGTGGCGCCGATGGCTGCGGCGCGGGGCGAGGCTGCCGCTCCGCTGATCGCGACGGGCGACGTGACGCCCGTCCTCTTCCGCAAGATGATGCAGCATGTCGGCGAACAGATCATCGCCGAGAAGGACTGGCTGTCGGAGCTCGATGGGGTGATCGGCGACGGCGACCACGGCGTGACGATGGAGATCGGCTGGCGGGCCGTGCAGGCCGCTCTCGCCGACGCCCCGGCAGAGGAGACCATCGACGGCACCTGCAAGCGCATGGCGAAATCCTTCCTCGACGCGGTGGGGGCCTCGTCCGGGCCGCTCTATGCCACCGCCTTCCTGCGGGCCGGGGCAGCGGTCGGGGACCGGCTGAACCTCGACGGCGCGGCGATGGCGCGCTGGCTTGCCGGGGCCTTGCAGGGCATCCGTGATCGCGGGCGGGCGGAGCCGGGCGACAAGACCATGGTTGACGCGTGGATTCCGGCCGTCGAGGCGGCGCAGCAAGCGGCATCGGACGGGCAGGGCACGCTCGACGTGCTGCGGGCCGCGCGCGACGGGGCCGAGGCCGGGATGCGGGCCACGGCGGATCTTGAATCGCGGCGCGGACGGTCGGCCAAGCTCGGCGCGCGGTCCCGCGGCCATATCGACCCCGGCGCGGCCTCCAGCTTCGTCACGCTGCGGGCAATGGCGGCGTCTCTGGAAAAGGCGCTGGCCCCCAATGGTTAAGTTTGTCCTGACGCGAAACTGAAAGTCGCACTAAAACAAAGACTTGACCGGATTTTCACGCGTGAAAATCAGCGTGGCCCCGCCAGCAGCGCGCGGGCCACGCCTTCGTTGGTCACCAGCCGGTTGACGTAACCCGCGCGCAGGATCGCGCGGATGATCTGGATCTTCTCGGTGCCGCCCGACACGAGGATCGACACCGGCTTCAGCGCCAGCTTTTCCGGCGGCAGGGCGATGATCGACTCGTTGAGGAAATGATCCACCGGGCGGCCCTGCGCGTCGAGAAAGCAGCCCATGAACTCCCCCACCGCGCCCTGCCGCACCACATCGTCGAAATGATCCTTCACCACCCGGATCTGCGTCAGCGCGCTGTCCTCGGTCAGCGCGCCGCAGGAGGCCATGCCGAAATCGGCGATCTCGGTCCGTGCCAGCACGTCGGTCAGCTCGTCATTGAGCAGGATCGCATCCCGGCTCTCCGGCCCGGCGCAATAGATCGGCGCGGTAAGGTAATGGCACTCGACATCCAGCATCCGCGCGAAGCTGGTGGCGACCTCGAAGCTGTTGTTGGTCGAAGACCGCGTGACGCCCCCGGTCAGGCCGACAACCCAGCTGCCCGGTTTGGGCCTTGCCTCCAGCCGCTGCGCGGCAAAGCTGAGGGTCCGCCCCGAGGCGATGGCGATGCCCAGATCGCGGTCATGGATCAGCGCGCCCGCCATCGCGCCAGCCGCCTCGCCGATGACCCGCTTCTGCTCGAGATAGGCGGCGACATCCGGGACGACGACCGCATCGGCCAGCCCGTATCGCGCCTGGACCGCGTCGGCCAGCGCGATGCAGTCGATCAGCGGCAGCGAGACCTTGATCTGCACCAGCCCCTCGTCACGCACCTGCCCGATGATCCGGTTCACCTTGAACCGGGTCAGATTCATCTGCGTCGCGATCTCGCCCTGCGTCAGCCCGCCGACGAAGTAATACCACGCCACCCGCGCGCGTTCGAGATCGCTGTCCATCCGTTCCATCGACCGTCCCCAGCTCGCCTTCCGGCCCAGGCCTGCATTTCAATCGGCTTTGTAGGGCAGCTTGCGCCGCGCTTTGCAAGTCTCTTCCGGCGATTTCCGGTCGAAGGCTGGCGTGCGGCGAGAGCGGGCGGCCTCTTTCCCGTTGGCAATGATCGCGGGCTTTGGGAGCCTGCGCTTCGATGGTGGGCGGCTTCCAATGAAACGAACTTTAAGAGGGATGTGTCCCAAAGGCCTGCCCTCAGTGAGGCTTCGGCGCGGGGAAGCGGGAGCCGCAAGGCAATGGGCGTAAGCCATCCGCCAAAAAGCGTAGCCTTGCCAGGCGAGACACTCCTCTCTTGTCCTTGACCTCTTTCCAAGTCCGCCTAAAATTCTACGCTCTGAACACAGGCTCCCTTGCTTCATTTCAAGCCGTCGGCGACGGGACCTGCCTCATCCGCGATATTGCTCTGGCGTGATGATCCTTCCCTATCCGAAGCCGAAACCGATCAGAAACCGACAGATTTAACGCAGCGGTCACGCCGGTTTCACGCGTGGCACCCGCCCATAGATCCATAATGCTCTTGCCCGATAGGAACTTCCTGCTTTGGGGGGACGTCCTTTTGTCCAATTTATTCGACAGTCCCTATACCGCCGAATGCAAGCCCCCGGTCGGGGCGCGGCCGGATTTCGTCGATCTGAGGGATCAGGTCTATGTTCCGTCGCTGGGCCTTTTGAAGGCCGAGGTCTGGCCGGATGCCGCGCTGTTCGACCGGGAGCAGCCGGGACGGCTGATCACCGGCGTGCGGCATCAGGGGGGCAACCCGACCTGCGTGGGCCACGCGCTCGCGGCGGTGATCGACATCCAGCTCTGTCTTCAGGCGCCACCGCCGCCGGGGCAACGGCCGGTGCGGGTGAGCGCGCATATGCTCTACCACATGGGGCGGTATCACGATGCCTGGAAGCCGGGGCAGGTGACCGGACAAGCACCCGGGGGCGAGGCAGAGGGGATCCGGACGCTGCGGGCCGCGGTGAAGGCCTTCTACCATCACGGGGTCTGCCTCGCCGACGGGCCCGAAGGCCCGTTCTGGCCGGATGACGAGGCGCATTTCAAGGAGCCGCTCTGGCCCAGCTCCGCGCTCGCGCAGCGTGCCGAAGAATACACCCTCGGCGCCTATTACCGGCTGTCGTCGCAGCTGAACCATCACCACTCGGCGGTGCAGGAGGCCCACGCGCTGCTGCTCACCGCGCAGATCCATCAGGGCTGGCTTGCGCCTGAGGCCGGCGTGATCAAGCGGCCCGAGGTGGTGGAGGACTACGGCGTGCATGCCTTCGTCGTGCTGGGCTACACCCGGCAGGGCTTTCTGGTCCTGAACTCCTGGGGCGAGGGCTGGGGCGGTCTGCCGGTGCCGCTGGACGGGGCGGCGGTGCCGGCGCCGGGCATCGCGCTCTGGACCTATGCCGACTGGGCGCAGGGCGTCCGCGACGCCTGGGTGCTGCGGCTGGGGGTGCCGGGGCGCGACGCCTTTGCCGCCAATACAGGTGAGCGGGGACTTCCACCCGAGGTCTTCAGCCGGGGCCGGTCGAAGCATTCCGTGCCCTACCGCGAGTTGCGCGGCCAGTTCCTCAACCTCGAGGACGGGCGCTGCGTGGACCGGGGCAATTACGCGACGCCCTTCGGCAGCGAGGCCGCGCTGGCCGAGGTGCTGGCCGAGCTCGAGGCCCGCATCCGGCAGCCTGCCTGCAGTGGCGTCGTGCTGATGTTGCCGGGGATCATGCAGCCGCTGGCAACCGCCTTCGGTCAGGCCGTGCTCCAGACGAGGCGGCTGGAGGCGGCGGGGCTCTTGGGCTTCACCTGCTTCTGGTGCGCGGAGTTCGCCACCGAGGTGAGCGACATCCTGCGCGACATCCTGCAGCGCTGCCGCAGCCGGAGCGGCGCGGATGCGGAGCATTTCGACCAGTTGATCGAGGAGGCCGCCCGCGGGCCGGGGCGGGCTTTCTGGCGCGAGATCCAGCGCAACGCCTTTGCCGCGGTGTTTCCCTGCGACCCCGAAGGCGACGGTCCGGCGGAACAGGCGGCCTGCAAGCCCGACCCGAGCCGCGGCATCCTCTGGGCCGTCTTCGCGCGCATCGCCAAGATCTGTGCCGAAACCGGCAAGCCCTTGCATATCGTGACCGAGGGGGCCGGTGCGCTGGTTCTCGAGGCTCTTGTCGCACGGGCGGATTCCGCCGAAGCCGGTCCCGGCTTTCCGTCGCTGGCGAGCCTCACGCTGGCCTTCCCGGCGCTCTCTGTCCTGCGGGCAAGGAAGACCCTGCTGCCGCTTGTTACGCGCATGCTCGGGGCCGATGCGCGCTCCGTCGCCATCCTCGTGCCGACGCCCGAGCTGGAGGCGCGGCTTTCGGTGCAGGGCTATGGCCGCTCGATGCTGCATCTCATTTCGGAGTCGTTCAGCGACCCGGAAGAAGACGGCCTGCCGCCGGTGATGCTGGGAATGGCGGCGGCGCCGGGTGTCATGGGGCTGGCCTCCCAGACGCTGCCCCGGACGGCTGAGGAGCACGCGCCGGGAGCGCCGTTCCTGCTGACCGATATACCTGCGGGAGGGGCCGTCGAGCCTACGCAGTTGAACGCGGCGCCCATGGTGGAGGCCGCGATCCGGACCCTCCTCCTCGCGGCGCAGGCAAGATTTCCGACACGAAGCTCTTTCACCCCTGTGGAGACGGACGTCATGACCAGGATTTCGGCTCTTGAACTGCAGAACCGGCTGGCAGCCGGGCAGCTGACCTCTGACGAGGCTCAGCGCTACCTGATGGTTGACGAGGCGGCTTCGGGGCTCTTCAGCCCCGTCCTCCGCTTCAACCCCGAGACCGTCGAGATGGACGACGACGGCACCAGATCGGCGATGGTGCTGAACACGCTCAACTTCCACAGCCGCAACATGCGCAAGGCAAACTTCTACCGCCGGATCGGCGAGGGCTATACCGGGCCGCGCATCGCCGCCGAGGGCGACAGCTGGTTTCAGTATCCGCTGCTGCTGAAGGACGTCATCGACTGGGTGGCGGAGGACTATCCGGTCTTCTGCACGAGCGCCGCGGGCGATCTTCTGGAGGATATGGCGGCCAAGCGCGAGTATCTGATGGCAATCCGCGAAAGCGGGGCCTCGGTGCTGCTGCTGTCCGCTGGCGGCAACGACCTCTGCGCCGGAGGCGCGCTGGCCACCCATCTGGAGGCGTTCACGCCGGGGCTGAAACCTGCGGACTACCTGCGTCGCAGCTATCAGGGGCTGATCGACAATGCCATCGGCCATTACGAGCGCATCTGCCGCGACGTGCGCCAGCACCATCCCGAGGTGACGATCATCTGTCACGGCTACGACTATGCCATCCCGAACCGGGGCCGCTGGCTGGGGAAGCCCATGGCGGAGCGCGGGATCACCGATGCCGCGATCCAGACCGCCATCGCCACGGAGATGGTGGACCAGTTCAACCGGGCCCTGCGCCGGATGGCGGCATCGCTGTCGAAGGTGGTCTATGTCGATTGCCGCGGTTCGGTGGCCCCGGGCGGCTGGCATGACGAGCTGCACCCGCGGGATGCGGGCTACCGCTCTGCCGCCAACCGCATTCTCACGGCCATCCGCAGCGCCACGCCGGGGGCTCAGCCGGACAGCCGCACTGTATCGCCAAGCGAGGATCTCGGAAGCCCCGCGGTCGTCAAGGCCGAGACGCGGGCGATGTCGCTGCATGTCGGGCTGAACGCGGTCGATCCGCAGCATTACGCCGGATGGAGCGGCGAGCTCAGGGGTTGCGAGAATGATGCAAGGGCGATGCGGGCGCTGGCCGAGACGCAGGGCTATGCCTCGACGCTTCTGCTGACCCCGCAGGCCACCCGCGAGGCCGTGGTCGAGGGCATCAAGCGCGCTGCGGCCGAGCTGTCGGCGGGGGATCATTTCCTCTTCACTGTCTCGAGCCACGGCGGGCAGGTGCCCGATCTGAACAGCGACGAGCCGGCCTTCGAGGGGGTGCCGCAGCCCGACAGCACGCTTTGCCTGCACGACTGCCAGATCATCGACGACGAGCTGTTCGACCTCTGGACCAGGTTCAGATTGGGCGTGCGCCTCTTCCTTGTCGCGGATTGCTGCCATTCCGGCAGTCTCGCCCGGCTTGCGCCGCCCTCCGCGACCTTCCTGCAGGCGACGAGTCTGGCCGAGATGCAGGCGATGTCGATGCGCGCCTCGCTGCCGCGGCCCAAGGCGATGCCCGTGGAGAAGGCGCGCGAGGTGTTCGAGCAGAACAGGGCGACCTACGAGACCATGGCCGGCCAGTTCCGCCATGTGCAGGAGCGGCTGATCATGTCGCCGATCCAGAGCACGATGCGCGCCTCGCTGATCCAGCTTGCCGCCTGTCAGGTGGAGGAGGTGGCCTTCGACGGCGAGGAGCATGGCGCCTTCACGGCGGCGCTGCTGCGCGCCTGGGACGACGGCAGGTTCGACGGCGACCACGGCGCCTTCCTGCGCCGCATCATCGAGGCGATGGGCCCGTCGCGGCAGACCCCACGGCTCCTGAAGCTGCCACCGGTCGATCCGGGCTTCGCGCTGCAGCGGCCCTTCCTCGTCGGGGGCCTCCGCAAGACCCCCACTCCTGTCACGCCCGGACAGGCCGCTGTCTCGGGCACGCTGCACACCCGGCCGATCTCCCAGCTTCTGCTGGGCGAGGGCGACGAGGACGATGCGGGCAGCGGCGAGGTCGTGGCGACCACGCCCCGCAGCCGCAGCAGTGCAGAGACCATCGCGCGGTTCGAGGAGGCGATCCGCCCGCTCGGCCTGAAGCATTTCAGCGCCGCCGAGCTTCTGTTCCTCGGCAACAGCCACCATGCGCCGGGCAGTGGCGGCTTCGGGCTCAACTCCTTCCCGCCGGAAGAGCTCTGGACCGACGTGATCCGCCCGGCACGGCTGCTCGACGCGCTGCGCGACCGTCTGGGCGCGCCGATCCGCATTTTGAGCGGCTACCGCAACGACGCCTACAATCGGGCCATCGGCGGCGAGCGGAACTCGATGCACAAGAAGTTCATCGCCTTCGACATTGCGGCGGAGGGTATTCCGCCCCGGCTGGTTGCGGAGACGCTGGTGGAGATGCGCGGCGAGGGGCTGTTTCAGGGCGGCATCGGCCGCTACGACGGCTTCACCCATGTCGATACCCGCGGGATCAATGCCGACTGGGGCGGCAATGGCCACAAGGTGCCGAAGGCGGGGCTGACTCCGACCTTCGAGCAGAGCGCGCTGGAGGATCTGGCCAGTCGCGCCTTCCCGATCCGCGATCTGCCCCGGGCGCGCAGTGGCACCGAGGTGCCCGGCAATCTGGAGACGGCAGAGGCGGCGGTGAATGGCGCGAGCCTGCTCAGTCTGGGGGCGGAGCTCACCTATGAGGCGCGGCGGGCGGTGCTCTATTCGACGCAGTTCGCGCAGCGGGCGGCGGATGCGCGGGCGGATCCGGTGGCGGACCGGATCGCCTGGTGGGGCGTCTATACCCAGGCGCTGCGGGCCACCGGCTGGATCACCGAAGGCTCGCAGTTCCGCCGGCACCAGTCCGACAAGCTGTCGGTCTCGATCGACAGCGTCGCGCTGGAGGCCATCGCCAGCTTCGTGGCGGGATCGAAGCTGGCGGCGCTGCAGAAGCTGCTTGCCGAACTGGGGCGCGCGCCCGACAGCGACCGGCGCATCGCCCTTGTCGACCTCTACGGCTCCAGCACCGGCGGCGGCCTGTTCCAGCTGGGCGCCGCCGAGCCGGAGCCAGCGGGGTCGGTCTCGCTCGCGCTTGGCGCCGTGCAGTTCCGCAGCAAGGACCTGAGGAAGCGCATCCTCTTCGCCAGCTGGGGCGGCGAGGAGGCAGAGCTCTGGGTCGCGGCGGAACGGATGACGCTGAACCTCGAGTTTTATCAGGGCGTGGCGCAGAAGATCGTCGAGACCAAGATCAACGACGCTGAGAGGCTCATCGCCACGTTTTCCGTGGCGCCGGCGAGCCTCTCGGCCTGAGCGCATCCGGCTGCCCCGCAGGGCCGTCGAGACAGGCAAGGAGACCACTGAAACCCATCTCAAAGGAGAGAAACCATGAAGATCATCTTTACCATGCTGCTGGCAACTGCCCTCGCCATCGCCGGGCTGGTTGTCTCCGGACCCTCCGCGGCGCAGGCGCAGGCCTGCAACCCCGCGGTCCAGCCCTGCTGAACCCGGCGCCCGCTTGTCATCAACCGCCCCGGTCGGGGCTTCCCTGTCAGCGAGGTCATCATGCAGTTCTGGCTCGCGTTCTTCTTCGGCGTGATCGTCCTGTGGCTTTTCGCGCGCGAACAGTTCAACCAGCCGTCATGGACCTATGACGGACGGCTGACACGGATCCTCAGCGTGCCGCATCTGCGGGGAGACAAGGTGCGCAAGCGGGCCCTTCTGGTCTATGTCATGCTGCTCATCATCGTCTACGCGGTCTTCGTCTTTCTGGCCGGGGCCATCGTCATCGCGGCGGAGAACGGGGTCGGCGCGGCGGTTCAGGCGGGGGACGCCTCGGCTCTGGCGCTCGGGCTGCCGAGCGCCACGGTGCCGCTTTCCGTCAGTCTTGCGATGGTGGGGGTCGCGCCACGTTTCGAACTCCTCACCCAGATCGAGCGGAAGATCCGCGAGGCCGCCCATGAGCTGATGGGCCTGCCGCGGGCGCTGCTGTCCTCCGGCAATGCGATCGCCGAGCGGCCGCTGAGCCTCGATGACATCGGCTGCGAGAATTTCATCGCGGCCGACCTCAAACGCTACGTCGGCCATATCGAGGCCGCCGCCGCGGTCTTCGGCCGCGAGGCGGTCAAGGTGAAGCGGTTCGAGCGGCATCTTCTGAAGCTCATCGCTTACAAGGTGTGGATCATGGACGGGGTCTGGCCCTCGCTGCCGACGCGGGCACCCTACGAGGCGCTCGAAGCCGGTCTCTCCGTCGATATCAACGCCTGTTTCGCGGATCTGGACGATATCGCCGCCATTCCCCTCGAGGGCCTGTCGATGCCCGAGAGGAATGCGCTGTTGAAACGCTGGGACGATCGGCTGCGCGCCACACAGGAGTTGTGCGGCGAGATCTGCACGCTGATGTTCATCTACTCCGAGAAGGAGGACCCGAGACTGGCCCGGCCCGCCGATCCCGCGCAGCGGAGCATCGCGGCCTTCTTCGAGCGGTCGAGCAGCGGCAGGTCGGCGGCGCCCGAGCTCGACATCGCCACGCTGTCGCTTCTGGCGGCGGGGCTCATTGCCGGGGCATGGGGCTATGTCGGCGTGGCGCTTCGACCGCTCTACGGCCTGTCGCCCGACAACCCGGGCGTGGGCGCGCTGCTGGCGGCGATCTCGGCACTCTGCATCTATGGGCCGCCGATCTTCCTCGCGGCCTCGCGAAACAGCAGGCTGTCCGGCACGGCGCTGAACATCCGGGGGTATCTTGCAAATTTCGTCATCGCCGCCGCCGTGTCGCTGCTGCTGCTGGTCTTCCTCAATCTGGGTCAGGCGCTGGTGAGGGGCTTTCTCGGTGCCGATGTCCTGCTGCGGGCGCTTCTGGCGGCGGTGCTTGTCGAGGCGCCCCTGGCGGTTCTCGGCGCGGTTCAAGGCATCTTCGTCACGCTCTACTTCCGCATTCACCGGAAGTCCCCCGATGCGGAGGCGGTGCCGCGGGCGCGTCTGGTCGCCATCAGCGTGGTGACGCTGGTGCTTGCCTCGATCGTCGCCAATCATCTCATCGTCGCGGCCTACGGGCAGTTCGGCGGGAGCCGGGCCTTCACGCTCGCGGATTTCGTATTGCGCGTTCCGGCTGCCGGCCTCGTGGCGCTGACCATCGGGCTGGTGATGAACACGGCGCTCTTCCCGCGGCGGGAGGGCGCCGGAGCACACGGTCAGGTGGCTGCGTAGCGGGTGTCAGAGCGGAGGTGCGTCTGGGCCGGGGCGGCCCGCCGCGGTCGCTGAGGAGAACCGGGCGCGGAAGCGGGCCATTTCGCGGTCGGTGGGCGCGGCGCCGGTGTAGATCTCGACATAGGTCGGGATGCGCAGCAGGCGGGTCTCGATCGTCTCATTCGCCTGCATCGAGATATAGCCGATCTGAACGAGATAGATCGTGCGGGCGCGCACATCGGCCTCGTCCGGGGAATGGCCCCAGTGGACGAGCATCGCCTGCAGCGCCGCGAGGCGGGCGGCGTCGGCGCTCTCGATCCGGGCGGCCACCGCCGCGTTCTGCAGCGCCCAGCTGCGCACCGCGAATTCCAGCCGCGAATCGAACCCGTCCGACAGGAAGCAGCTGAGGACGTTCAGCATCGCCTCGGCCCGGGTTTCGGCATATTGGGCGGCCGAGCCGATCAGCGGCTGGGTCGTGCGCGTCTCCCACATCTCGAGAAGGGCGTCGAGCAGCTCCTCCCGTTCCTGGAAGAACCAGTAGAAACTGGTCCGCGACAGGCCCAGCTGCTTGGCAAGTATCTGAATCTTCACGGCGTCCACGCCGTTTTCGACCAGCGCGCAATAGCCTGCCTCGAGCCAGCCCTCGCGCGATCCGCGCCACCCGGTCTCTGTGTTGTCGCGTGCTTTCATGCTCAGGGGATAGAGCCTTCCCATGCCCGTTTCAATCGTCAAGATTTCAAGCATGTATGGCCTCTGGTCACCTGCGACATTTTAATTGACACCTGTGAACATTTTGCGCGATGACATTGGTGTGAAGCTCCACCGAAAAGGCAGATGCGATGTCGAACGATCCTCTCCTGCAGCCGTATCAGCTCAAGCATCTGACGCTTCGCAACCGGATCATGATCACCAGCCACGAGCCGGCCTATCCCGAGGACGGGATGCCGAAGGAGCGGTACCGCGCCTATCACGTGGAGCGGGCGAAGGCGGGCGTGGCGCTGACGATGACGGCGGGTTCGGCCTCGGTCGCCAGAGACAGCCCGCCGGTGTTCAACAACATCCTCGTCTGGAAGGACGAGGTGGTCGGCTGGATGAAGCAGCTGGTGGACGAGTGCCACGACCACGGCGCAGCCGTGATGATCCAGCTGACGCACCTCGGCCGTCGCACCCGCTGGGACAAGGCCGACTGGCTGCCGGTGGTGGCGCCGAGCCACGAGCGCGAGGCCGCGCACCGCGCCTTCCCGAAGCGGATGGAGGACTGGGACATCGCCCGCATCATCGGCGACTTCGCCGATGCGGCGGAGCGGATGAAGGCGGCAGGCGTCGACGGGATCGAGCTGGAGGCCTACGGCCACCTGCTCGAGCAGTTCTGGTCGCCGCTGACCAACGACCTTGACGCGCCTTACGGCGGGAGCCTCGACAACCGGCTGCGCTTCACCTTCGACGTGCTTCGCGCGATCCGCGAGCGCTGCGGCGACGAGTTCATCGTCGGCCTGCGCTACACTGGCGATCAGGACCTGCCGGGCGGCATGGCGAAGGCCGAGGGGATGGAGGTCTCGCAGAAGCTGAAGGCCAGCGGCCTCGTCGATTTCCTGAACGTGGTGAAGGGCCATATCGACACTGATCCGGGCCTCACCGACCTGATCCCGATCCAGGGCATGCGCAGCGCGCCGCATCTCGATTTCGCGGGCGAGATCCGGGCCGCGACCAACTTCCCGGTCTTCCACGCCGCGCGCATCCCGGATGTCGCGACCGCACGCCATGCCATTGCCAGCGGCAAGCTCGACATGGTGGGGATGACGCGGGCGCATATGGCCGACCCGCATCTGGTGCGCAAGGTCATCGAGGGGCGCGAGGACGACATCCGGCCCTGCGTCGGCGCCAACTACTGTCTGGACCGGATCTATCAGGGCGGCATGGCCTTCTGCCTGCACAACGCGGCGACCGGGCGCGAGCAGACGATGCCGCAAAGCATTGCGGCAGCCGAGGCGAAGAAGCGGATCACCATCGTCGGCGCCGGTCCGGCGGGGATGGAGGCGGCGCGGGTGGCCGCCGAGCGCGGCCATGCCGTCACCGTCTTCGAGGCGGCGGACCGGCCGGGCGGCCAGATCCGCCTGACGGCGCTGGACGAACGGCGGCGCGAGATGATCTCCATCATCGACTGGCGCACGGCGCAATGCGAGAAGCACGGCGTCACCTTCAACTTCAACAGCTTCGCCGATGCGGCGGATGTGCTGGCGACCGGGCCCGACGAGGTGATCGTGGCCACCGGCGGGCTGCCGCATGTCGAGGTGCTGGAGGACGGCAACGATCTGGTCTGCTCGGCCTGGGACATCCTGTCGGGCGATGTGAAGCCGGGGCAGTCCGTGCTGATCTTCGACGACGCGGGCGATCACGCGGCGCTTCAGGCGGCGGATCTGATCTCGGCCACCGGCGCGCAGGTCGAGATCGTGACCCCGGACCGGAGCTTCGCGCCGGAAGTCATGGCGATGAACCTCGTGCCCTACATGCGCAACCTGCAGAAGCGCGACACGACCTTCACCGTCACATGGCGCCTGCTCTCGGTGGCGCGCGAGGGCAACCGGCTGCGCGCGGTGCTGGGCAGCGACTACGGCGATGTCCGGCGCGAACGTCTGGTGGATCAGGTGGTGGTCAACCACGGCACCCGGCCGCTGGACGATCTCTATTTCGAGCTGAAGCCGCTGTCGCGCAATCTGGGCGAGGTGGATTACGACGCGCTGACCGAGGGACGGGTGCAGGCGCTCGACCAGAACCCCGGCGCCGCGTTCCGGCTGTTCCGCATCGGCGATGCGGTGTCGGCGAGGAACACTCATGCGGCGATTTATGACGCGCTGCGCCTCGTGAAGGATCTGTAAATACACCCGCCTCCGATGGGGGCGGATCATCGGACCGGAAAGGGGGGCGAAGACCTCCCGCTGAATACGCCACCTCATCACCTCCAACAGGGAAACGCTCATGAAACTTCTTGCTTCGACAACGGCCCTCCTCCTCGGCAGCGTCTTCGCCGCCCCCGCCATGGCGCAGGATGGCCAGTGCGGCGATCTGTCGATCGCCCAGATGGGCTGGGCCTCGGCCGAGATCATGACCGAGGTCGCCAAGTTCCTGCTGGAGCAGGGCTATGGCTGCTCGGTCGATCTGGTGAAATCCGACACGATCCCCGCCATCACCTCGGTGGCAGAGAATGGCGAGCCGGATATCGTGACCGACCTCTGGCTGAACTCGGCCGGCGAGGCCTATACCAAGCTGGAGCAGGCCGGCACCATGGTCACGCTGACCAACGTGCTCGATCCGGGCGGCGTCGAGGGCTGGTGGCTGCCGACCTATCTGGTCGAGGCGCATCCCGAGCTCGCCACCATCGAGGGCGTGATGGCCAACCCCGAGCTGGTCGGTGCGCAGTTCAACAACTGCCCCGAGGGTTGGGGCTGCCGCGTGGTGAGCGACAACCTCGTGCGCGCGCTCGACCTCGAGGCGTCGGGGATCAAGGTGTTCAACCACGGGTCGGGCGAAACGCTGGCCTCGTCGATGGGCTCGGCCGTGACCTCCGAGCAGCCGTGGTTCGGCTATTACTGGGGGCCGACTGTGCCGCTGGGCAAGTACCAGATGACCCGCGTGGCCCTCGGCGCCTATGACGAGCAGAAGTTTGCCAACCTGCAGAACCCCAACGCTCCTGAGCCGCAGGTGTCGGATTTCCCGGAGGCGCCGAGCGTCACCGCCGTCACCGCCAAGCTGGTGGAGGAGAAGCCCGAGGTCGTCGAATTCCTGCGCAAGATGACGTTCAAGACTTCGGAAATGAGCGCGCTTCTGGCCTGGCAGGACGAGAACAAGGCCTCGGCACAGGAAGCCGCGGTGCAGTACATCTCCACGAGCAGCGCCGACTGGTCCACCTGGCTCTCCGACGGCGCGCGCGAGAAGCTCTCGACGCTGATCAAGTAAGCCGTTCCCTGTCTAGGATGCTGCCGGCGCTCCCCTCGGGGCGCCGGCGGTTTGACGGGTTTCAGGACGCAGGGGGGGCGCAGGCATGGCCAGCTATGACAGGCTGTTTGAAATACTCGGGCTGAGCGACTGGTGCGCGCGCGGCGAAAGCGGCGGCGGGCCGATGTCCATGGCCGATCTGCTGGCCCAGGCGCAGGGCGGGGCGGGAGAGGAAACCTCTCTCTGGTCGCTGCCGATCCCCTCGCTGAACGCGCTGCACGATGCCTGCGCTGCCTTTCCGCAGACCCGCGACCTGACGCTGGGGCTGGAGCGCGGCTTTCTGTCGGCGCGTGACGTGCTGCGCGTGGTGCTCGACCCGCTGACGCAGCCGCTGTCCTGGATGCTGAGCGAGACGATCTGGCTGATGACCGCGACGCCTTGGTTCGTCATGCTGCCGATCCTGCTGCTGCTGACCTGGCTCGTGTCGCGCTCGGCGCAGGTGCTGGTGCTGGTAGCGGTCGCGCTGGCGACGCTGGCCTTCGTGGATCACTACACCGAGGCGATGCAGACCTTGGCGATCATCTTCGTCTGTGCCTTCATCTGCGTGCTGTTCGGCGTGCCCATCGGCATCGCCATGTCGCGAAGCAACCGGCTGCAACGGGTGATGACGCCGATCCTCGACATGCTGCAGACCCTGCCGGCCTTCGTCTATCTCATCCCGCTGATCTTCCTGTTCAGCGTGACCGAGCCGAAGCTCTACGGCATCGCCATCATCCTCTACGCCATCGTCCCGGTGATCCGGCTGACCGATCTCGGCATCCGGCTGGTGGACCGCGACGTGATCGAGGCGGCGGATGCCTTCGGCATGACCAAGCAGCAGAAGCTGTTCGGGGTGCAGATCCCGCTGGCGCTGCCCAACATCATGGCGGGCGTGAACCAGACCATCATGATGAGCCTGGCCATGGTGGTGATCGCCTCTCTGGTGTCTGCCCCCGGTCTGGGCGTGCTGGTGCTGCGCGGCATCCGCAATCTGGAGCTGGGCGTCGGGCTGATCGCGGGCTTCGGCATCGTGCTCTTGGCGATCATTCTGGACAGGGTGACCAAGTCGGCGCTGGCCCGGCTGGATGCCAGCAAGGCGGGCCGGGGATGAAGGGCGCAGCGATGAACAGACCTGTCAAAGTTTCGATCCGCCATCTCTACAAGATCTTCGGCGACACTCCGCAGGCGGCGCTGGCCGATGTGCTGGGCGGGATGAGCAAGGCCAACCTGCTGGCGACGCGCCGCCACGTCCTTGGGCTGTCGGACATCAACATCGACATGCACGAGGGCGAGATCACGGTCATCATGGGCTTGTCCGGGTCGGGCAAGTCGACGCTGATCCGCCACCTCAACCGGCTGATCGAGCCGACGGCGGGCGAGGTGCTGGTGGATGGCGAGAACATCCTGACCTTCAACGAGGCCCGGCTGCGCGATCTGCGCCGCAAGACCATGTCGATGGTGTTCCAGAAATTCGCGCTGCTGCCGCACCGGACGGTGCTGCAGAACGCCGGGATGGCGCCGGCCACCACCGGCATCCCCATTTCCCGCTACCAGCCCGATGCGCAGAAGTGGCTGGAACGGGTCGGGCTCGGCGGTTACGGCGACCGCTACCCGCATCAGCTCTCGGGCGGGATGCAGCAGCGGGTGGGGATTGCCCGCGCGCTGACCTCGAACTCCGGCATCATGCTGATGGACGAGGCCTTTTCGGCGCTCGACCCGCTGATCCGCACCGACATGCAGGATCTGCTGCTGGAGCTGCAGCGCGAGCTGCACAAGACCATCGTCTTCATCAGCCATGACCTCGACGAGGCGCTGAAGCTGGCCGACCATCTGGTGATCCTGAAGGACGGGCTGGTCGTCCAGCAGGGCGAGCCGCAGGAGATCCTGCTCAATCCGTCCGATCCCTATATCGAGGCCTTCGTCGGCGACATCAACCGCGCGCGGGTGCTGCGGGTCCGCTCGGTCATGGTCGAGGGGCCGGTCGAGGGCGAGATCGCCGGCAGCGTCGATGCGGATGACAATCTGGAGCATGTGCTGTCCCTGTCGGAGGGCAACCCGACGCACCGCTACCGGGTGACGCGCAAGGGCGAGCCGGTGGGCATGCTGGAGATGACGACGCTGATCCGGGCGCTGGTGCCGAAGCGGGCGGCCTGATCCGGGGAGAGACAGCGATGCGGATCGGGATCATCGGCGCGACCGGCTGGCTTGGCTCGGCGCTGGGGAAGCGGCTGCTGGAGCTGGGTCTGGTCGCGGCGGAGGATCTGGTGCTGCTGAACCGCAGCGGGCCGCGCCCGGAGTATCACGGGCACGACCGGGTGATCTGGGCAAAGAACCCCTCGGATCTGGCGCGGCAGGTCGATGTCGTCGTGCTGTCGGTCCGGCCGCAGGACTGGCCTGCGCTGGACCTGCGGGCGGAGGACAGGCTGGTGCTGTCCTTCATGGCGGGGGTGCGGGGGGAAGCCTTGCGCGCCTGCGGCGGGCGCGTGGTGCGGGTGATGCCCAATGCGGCGGCGGAGATCGGCCAGTCCTACTCGCCTTGGTGGGCGGCATCCGAACTCTCGGCTGCAGACCGGGCGACGGTGACGCAGGTGCTGTCGGCCATCGGCACCTCGGACGAGCTGGAATCGGAAGACCAGATCGACCTGACGACGGCGCTTCCGGGGTCGGGCGCGGCCTATCCGGCGCTGATGGCGGTTGCGATGGCCGAGTTCCTGCGCGAGCGGGGCGTGGCGGAGCAGATCGCTTGGCGTTCCGCCGAGGCGGCGGTTTGCGGCGGGGCGCAACTGCTGGCCGGGCGGGTCGCCGAGGCGCCGGCGATGGTCGCCGCCTACCGCGACTACCGGGGCGTCACGGCGGCAGGTCTGGAGGCGGCGGAAGACGCCGGTTTCAGCCGCGCGATCCTGCGGGCGCTGGAGGCGGCGACGGAGGCGGCCCGCAAGCTGGGCTAGGTCGCGTTCTCTACCAGCCAGCGCGCGAAGAGCCGGGCATTGGCCGAGGCGCGGGGCCGGACCCGCAGGCAGAAGGGCACGGTGGAGGGGATGCTCTCGGGCACGAGGTTCACCAGCCGCCCGCGCGCCAGCATCCCCTGCATCAGCCCTTCCCAGCCCAGAACCGCGCCGACATCGTCCTCCGCCGCCTGCAGCGCGATCATGTGGTTGTTCACGAGAAAGCTGCGGCCGCGCGGGGCAGGGTGGCCGAGGGCGCGGAACCACTCCTCCCAGCCGGTCCAGGGAGAGTCTTCGCCGCTCAGATGCACGAGGGGCGCGCGCAGCAGGTCGGTCACGCCTTGGACCCGGTGCTCGGCGGCGAAATGGGCAGTGCCGAGCGCCACGATCCGGTCGCGGAACAGCTCCTGCCAGTCGTCGCCGTCGCGCGCGGGGGCCATGTAGCCGATCGTCATGTCGTGCCGTCCGGCGGCAGGCTCGACGTCGCTGACGATCTGCGCGACGGTGATCGAGGGATGGGTCTTCCAGAAGGTGGTGATCTTCGGCGTCAGCCACAGCGCGCTGACCGCCGTGGTGGCGCGGATGGTCACGTCCACCGCCTGCGGCCGTTCGCGCAGATGGGTGACGGCGGCGGAGATCCCCTCGAACCCGCGCTGCAGCGCCACGAGCAGGAAGGCGCCCTTCTCGGTCAGCCCGACGCCACGATGGCGGCGCAGGAACAGCGCGCAGCCCAGATCCTCCTCCAGCGCCTTGATCTGATGGCTGACGGCGGCAGGCGTGACGTTAATCTCGTTTGCCGCAGCCTTGAAACTCCCATGCCGCCCCGCCGCCTCGAAACAGATCAGCGCCGTCATGGAGGACAAGTCGTAAGGGCGTTCCATCCTGTCGGTCCCGTGCTGTTTTCAGATGAACTGAAGTAATCCTGAGTGAAATTTTCTGCCATTGTCAACGCGACTTCGCCGCAGGACACTCGGCGCAAAGACAGGGAGCCATCATGTCCGCCACCGAGACCAGCATCCAGACCCTGCTCGCGCGCCGCCGTCCCGGCCACGCGCTGGAGCAGTCGTTCTACACCTCGCCCGAGATCTACCAGCTGGATCTGGAGCATATCTTCTACAAGGACTGGCTCTTCGCCATCCCGGCCTGCCAGCTGACCAAGGCGGGAAGCTATGTGACGCTGCAGGTCGGAGCCTATCAGATCGTCATCGTCAAGGGCGCGGATGGGGAGGTGCGGGCCTTCCACAACACCTGCCGCCACCGCGGCTCGGTGATCTGCAAGTCGCGCGAGGGCAAGGTGGCCAAGCTGGTCTGCCCCTACCACCAGTGGACCTACGGGCTGGATGGCAAGCTGCTCTGGGCCAACAGCATGGGGCCGGAGTTCGATCCGACCGCGCATGGCCTGCGCAGCGTGGCGCTGCGTGACCTGCACGGGCTGATCTACATCTGCCTGTCGGACACGCCGCCGGATTTCGACGCCTTCGCCGAGCAGGCGGCGCCCTATCTGGGCGTGCATGATCTTCGGGACGCCAAGGTGGCGCATAGCTCCTCGATCATCGAGAAGGGCAACTGGAAGCTGGTCTGGGAAAACAACCGCGAGTGCTACCATTGCAGCGGCAATCACCCGGCGCTCTGCCGGTCCTTCCCGCTGGACCCCGAGATCGCGGGGGTCTCCGCCGACGGTTCGATCTCGGCGACGCTGCAGGGCCATTTCGATGCCTGCGCGGCATCCGGTGCGCCAGCGCAGTTCCTCCTGAGCGCGGACGGCCAGTACAGGCTGGCCCGGATGCCGCTGCAGCACCCGGCGGTCAGCTACACGATGGATGGCGCGGCGGCGGTGCGGCGGCAGCTCGGCCGGGTGACGAAGCCCGATGCCGGATCGCTTCTGGTGTTCCACTATCCCAGCACCTGGAACCACTTCCTGCCCGACCACTCCCTGACCTTCCGCGTGACGCCGATCAGCCCGACCGAAACCGAGGTGACAACCACCTGGCTCGTCCACAAGGACGCGGTGGAGGGCGTCGATTACGACCTCAAGCGGCTGACCGAGGTCTGGATCGCCACCAACGACGAGGACCGCGAGATCGTGGAGACCAACCAGACGGGCATCTTCTCCCCCGCCTACACGCCCGGTCCCTATTCGCCGAACTGGGAAAGCGGCGTGATCCAGTTCATCGACTGGTACGCGGACTGGATGGAGCGCGCCCTCCCGACGCAGACGCGGCTGGCGGCAGAGTGAGGGGAGGCGCTGGGGCGAGAGCTTTGATGAAAAGGGGCGGTCCGAAAATCCAGAGAGGCGGGCCGCGATCTGGCGGGTGCTGAGATACGGGACTCGAAGTTGCGCTATCGGGGCGTATCTTCCTGCCGACCTGCGCATTCCTGATGTTCCTGCCAGAACGTCCCGGCGCGCAGGCGATGGTTTTTGAGCGGCGGAACTGCCGAGTCCACTTCTGAGGATTTGCGTCAGTTCTCAGTGGCGGCGCGGCTGCGGATCGTGGGCAACCGTGCCACGCGGGCAGTCTCCGCAACAAGTCGCGCGCGACAGCACCGACACGGCCTCCATCGCCGTGGGTCGATACCGACCTCGTCAGGAAAAGCGGCTTCCGAGCCGCGTCAGCAGCCACCCCGCGCCTCCCCTTCCGATGACCCCCCGCCCATTCGACCAAGGTCCAGTCCCCTCTCGGACCAAGGGCCTGCGATCTGCCCGCTTTGCGTCGCATAAAGTCTGAGACGGCTGGACTCGTGATTTGAGCCGGGTGGCGCGACGCTTGGGAATGCCTGCCCGTTTTGGGTGCATTTCACAGCAAGGGTTATTTGATCATGGTCACGCTGAACCGGAACGACCTTTCCCACATCCTCACGCAGATCCTCATTGCCGAGGAGCATACCCGCCTCACCCGCGACGAGGGCATGGACCCCGGCGAGGCTCTGGCCCAGCTCGTGACCAGCCCGCTGCTGCCGACCGGGCTGCGGACGGTGGATGGCACCTTCAACAACTTCCAGCCCGGCATGACGCATTTCGGCTCGGCGGATCAGGCCATGCTGCGGCTGCTGACCCCGGAATATGGCACGGCGGAGCCGAGCCCCTTCGGTCCGCCCGGTCCGCCCACCAGCTATGAAAGCACCAGCGGCACGGTCTTTGACAGCCAGCCGCGGGTGATCTCGAACCTCGTGGCGGATCAGACGCTGGCCAACCCTGCCGCCATTGCGGCGGCGCTGCAGGTGAACGGGGTGACGGGCGCTGCGCAGCTTGCCGTGGTGCAGGAGATCACCGCGGCCTATCAGGCGGCGCTGGCCGCGCGGGCGGCGGCGGAGGCCGGTGGGCCCGCCGTCGATCCGTCGGTGGTCGCAGCGCTGCAGGCGGCGCGCGATGCGGCGCAATTGGCGCTGGACGGGGCCGAGTCGCAGCTGGCCGATGCGAGCGCCGACAAGGCGGCGACCGATGCCGCCGTCGAGGCCGCCGCGGAGGCGCTGGCTTCGGCGCAGGCGGCGCTGGATGCGCTCGGGCCGAGCTCGACCGCCGTGGCCGATGCCCAGGCTGCGGTCGCGGCGGCGACGACGGCGCTGACGGCGGCGATTGCCGCTGCGTCGGACGCCGCCGATGTGCTGGCGCTGGCCGAGGCCGATCTGGCCGTGGCGCAGCAGGCGCTGGCCGATGCCGTCACCGTGCGCGACGAGGCGGCTGCAAGCGAGGCGGATGCCAATGCCGCCATCTTCACCGCCCAGCAGGCTCTGGCCCTCGCCGAAGAGGCGCTGCAAGCGACCAACGGCGACCCGGCGGCGCTGGCGGCAGCGGCCTCGGCGGTTGCCGAGGCGGGCACGGCGCTCGCCGCAGCCCAGTCCACCGTCGAGGGCACGGCGGCAGCGCTGGCCATCGCCATCGTCGATGTGACCACGGCGCAGGCCGTGGTGGCCAGCGCGCAGCAGGCCGTGACCCAGGCTCAGGGCGAGAAGGACGCGGTCGATGCCGCGGCTGCGGCGGCGCAGGCGGAGCTGGTTCAGGCCGAGGCAGATCTTGCTCTGGCGCAGGAGGCTGCCATTACGGCGCAGGCACTGGCTCTCGCCACGCCGACGGTTGCCAACATCAACGCCTGGTCCGCTGCGGTGGCCGCGGCGGATGAGGCAGAAGCGGCGCGGGATGCAGCGCTGCAGGCCGATGCCGATGCCGATGCGCTGGCCGCCGAGGCGGCGCTGGCGCTCGACGGGTCGCTGGCCGCGCTGGCGCAGGCCGAGGGCGATCTGCAGACGGTCGTGGCGCTGCGGGACGAGGCGGTTCTGGCCAACGACGCCGCCGTCGCGGCGGTGGGTGCGGCGCAGACCGCGCTCGATGTGGCGCAGACGGCTCTCTTGGCCGAAGAGCAGGCGCAGCAGGACTATACCGACGCGCTGGCCCTGCGCGACCTTGCCGCCGCAGATCTGGCCGCGCGCGAGATCGAGGCGGAGGATGCGGCGGCGGTCACGGCGGCTGCCGAAGAGGCGGTTACCGCCGCCACCGATGCGGTGAGCGCGGCGCAAGCCGTCACCGAGACCCGCGCGGCCGAGAAGGCCGCCGCCGACGCCACGGTCGTCACCGCAGGCACCGCCGTGACCGATGCGGCGGGGGTGCTCGGCACGGCGCTGGCGGGCGATGCGGCCCGTGCGGCGGCGATTGCCGCCGTCGTGGAAGCGGAGACCGGGGTGGCCGAGGCCGCAGCCGCGCAGGCGGAGGCGGCGGTCGGGGTGACCGATGCCACGCAGGCGGTGGCCGATGCCGAAGCGGCGCTTGCCGCTGCCGAGGCGGAGTATCAACAGGCCGCCGACGGCGATCTGGAAACCGTGGCGCTGCAGGCCGAGGCCGCGCTCGATGCGGCTCTGGTCGAGCATGGCATCACGCTCGACGGCGAGAATGTCTATATCCGCAACGTCGCCGCCGATCTGGGCGATACCGCCTCGTTCAACGGCTTCATGACGATCTTCGGCCAGTTCTTCGACCACGGGCTCGACCTGACCACCAAGGGCGGCAGCGGCACGGTGATGATCCCGCTGCATCCGGACGATCCGCTCTACGATCCGTCAAGCCCGACCAACTTCATGGTGCTGACCCGCGCCACCAACGATCCGGGGGCCGACGGCATTCTCGGCACCGCCGATGACGTCCGCGACCACCGCAACGAGACGACGCCCTGGATCGACCTGAACCAGGTCTACACCTCGAACGCCTCGCATCAGGTCTTCCTGCGCGAATATGTCATGGTGGAGGGCAAGCCGCTCGCAACCGGCCACATGCTGGAAGGCGCGAAGGGCGGCCCGCCGACCTGGGCCGACATCAAGGCGCAGGCGCGCGAGATGCTGGGGATCGAGCTCGGCGATCTGAACGTGAACAGCGTGCCGCTCCTGGTGACCGACCTCTACGGCGAGTTCGTCCGCGGCACCAACGGTCTGCCGCAGATGATGACGGCTGCCGGTGCCGTGGAGGGCAATCTCGACGCGCCGATCTCGGGGCTGAGCGCGCTCACCTCGGGCCGGGGCTTTCTGAACGACATCGCCCATGCCGCCACGCCCTCGGCCACGGCGGCCTATGATGCCGAGCTGCTCGACGCGCATTACATCGTCGGCGACGGTCGCGGCAACGAGAACATCGCGCTGACCGCCGTCCACACCGTCTTCCATGGCGAGCACAATCGCCAGGTCGACGAGATCAAGGCGCAGCTGCTGCAGCCGGGAGACGAGGGGGCGGTCGACATCGCCTTCCTGAACCAGTGGTTGCTGGTCGATGTGACGGAATTGCCGGCGGATACCTCGACGCTGGTCTGGGACGGCGAGCGTCTGTTCCAGGCGGCGCGCTTCTCGACCGAGATGGTCTATCAGCATCTGGTGTTCGAGGAATTCGTCCGCGCCGTGGCGCCGCAGATCGACCCCTTCGTCTTCTCGCACACGGTCGAGCTGAACGGGGCGATCTACGAGGAGTTCGCCCAGGTCGTCTACCGCTTCGGCCACTCGATGCTGAACGAGCAGGTCGAGATGCTGAAGCTGGTGAATGACAGCGCCTCGCCGGAGGAGATCGGCCTGATCGAGGCCTTCCTCAACCCGCTGGCCTTCGACGGTGCCGGGGTGGATTCCGCCGCGGCCGCGGGGGCGATCCTGCGCGGCATGTCGCGCCAGACCGGCAACGAGATCGACGAGTTCACCACCTCGGCGCTGCGCAACAACCTCGTGGGCCTGCCGCTCGACCTCGCTGCGCTGAACATGACCCGGGCGCGCGAGACCGGCATTCCGTCGCTGAACGACGCCCGCCGCGAGATCTTCGAGAAGACCAACGACACCTATCTCAAGCCCTACGAGAGCTGGGCAGACTACGCGCAGAACCTGAAGAACCCGATGTCGGTGATCAACTTCATCGCGGCCTACGGCACCCATGCCTCGATCACCGGCGCGACCACGCTGGCCGAGAAGCGGGCGGCGGCGACGGACCTCGTGTTCGGCGCGGCGGGCGAAACCGCGGCGGAACGCACGGAGCGGCTGGACTTCCTGAATTCGACGGGAAGCTGGGCCGGGACGGAAAGCGGGCTGAACGACGTCGATTTCTGGATCGGCGGTCTGGCCGAGGCGCTGATGCCCTTCGGCGGCATGCTGGGCTCGACCTTCACCTTCGTCTTCGAGTCGCAGATCCAGAACCTGCAGAACGGTGATCGCTTCTACTACCTCAGCCGGGCTCAGGGCATGAACCTGCTGACCGAGCTGGAAAGCGACAGCTTCGCCGACCTGATCCGCCGCAACACGGATACCGAGGAAAGCGGCATCCACATCAACGGCGCGGCCTTCCAGTCGGCGGATTACATCATCGAGATGAACCAGGCGCTGCAATACAACCCGGGCCTCGGAAATGACGACCCGACCCGTGAGGCCGACGTGATCTCGGCCATCGCCGGCACCCCGTCGCTGGTCATCCGCCGCGCCGACTACCTGCAATACACCGGCGGCGAGCATGTCGTGCTGGGTGGCACCGACCGGGCCGAGACGATCATCGGCGGCGCGGGCGACGACGGCATCTGGGGCGAGGGCGGCGACGACCGGATCGAGGGCGGCTACGGCGTCGATCACGTCCATGGCGGCGAAGGCAACGACATCATCACCGACAGCGGAACCGATGTCGGCGGGGCTGACGTGCTGAAGGGCGAGGGTGGCGACGACATCATCAACGGCGGCATGGGCATCGACCTCGTCTTCGGCGGCGAGGGCAACGACCTGCTGGCCGGCGGGTCGGAAGCCAAGGACATCTTCGGCGGCACCGGCAACGACTTCATCCGCGCGGCCTCGGGCGGCGGCGGCATGATCCTCGGCAACGAGGGCCATGACTGGATGGAGGGGCAGGGCAACATGAACACCCTGACCGGCGACAACTCCGAGCTGTTCTTCAACTCGCGCGTCATCGGCCATGACGTGATGCTCTCGGGCGAGAACGACACCGATTTCGACGCGGAATCCGGCGACGACATCATGGTGCAGGGCATTGGCGTCAACCGCAACAACGGCATGGCGGGCTTCGACTGGGTTTCCTACCAGGGCAACAACTACGCCGCCAACGCCGATCTGAACGTGTCGATCTTCGTCAACCAGCAGAACAACATCCTGCGCGACCGCTACGATCTGGTCGAGGGGCTGTCGGGCTGGAACCACGACGACGTGCTGACCGGGCGCGAGGTGGTCGTGGGGGCCTATGACGCAGACGGCAATGCCGCACAGATCGCCGCGGATGCGCCGGTCGAGTCCTTCTCCAACGTGCTGCTGGAAAAGAACCTGTCGCTGATCTCGGGCCTCTCCGATCTCGTGGCGCATCTGGAGCGGTTCGACGTGACCCATCCCGGCGGCACCACGACCGAGGTTCTGCGCGGGGTCATGGATACGTCGGACGGCTCCGACATCATCCTCGGCGGCGGCGGGTCCGACCTGATCCGCGGCATGGCGGGGAATGACATCCTCGACGGCGACAAGTGGCTCTCCGTGCATATCGCGGTGAAGGCGCTGAACGGCACGGTCCTGGGCACCGCGGCCCGGCTCACCTCGCAGGTGCTCGACAGCGCCGGCAACGCGCTCTTCGGTGGCAAGACGCTGGAGGCGGCGCTCTTTGCCCGCGACTTGATGATCAGCCAGCTCGAAGCGGTGCGCGAGATCCTCGACGGCGGCGAGGCCGACGATGAGGATGTGGCGGTCTACTGGGACGTGCGCGACAACTACGAGGTCACGGCGAACGAGGATGGCAGCATCACCGTCACCCATGCGACGGTGACCGCGGGCGTCACCGACCCCGCCACCGGCAAGAACCTCGCGGACGAGGGCAGCGACCGGCTGTTCAACTTCGAGCGCGTCCGGTTCGGCGATGGCGAGTTCACCATCGCGGATCTGCTGAACGAGGCGCCGGTGATCACCAGCCCCGACTCCGTCTCGGTGCCGGAAAACGGCACGGCGGTGCTGACGGTGACGGCCACCGATGCCGACGGCGATGGGTTGACCTATGCCCTCACCGGCGGGGCGGATGCGGCGCTTTTCACCATCGACCCGGCGACGGGCGTGCTGAGCTTCGTCGCGCCACCGGACTTCGAGGCGCCCGCCGACGCGGGGGCGGACAACCTCTACGAGGTGGAGGTCTCCGTCAGCGACGGGATTGCGACCACGACGCGGCAACTGGGCGTGACCGTGACCAACGGCAACGATCCGACGAGTGGCGCCCCGGCGATCAGCGACCTGACGCCGACCGAGACGCAGGCGATCAGCGTCAGCCTCGCGGGAGTGACCGATCCCGACGGCATCGGCGGCACGGCGGTCCAGTGGCAGCGTTCGTCGGACAACGGCGCAACCTGGACCAACATCGCCCTCGCCACCGGGCTCAGCTACACGCCGCAACAGGCCGATGCGGGCAATGTGCTGCGGGCCTCGGTGACGGTGACGGATCTGCTCGGCAATCCTTCGGTGCTTCTGGCACCCGCCACCGGCATCGTCGGCGACTCGATCAACGGGTCGGCGGCGGGCAACAGCCTGAACGGCAATGCCGGGTCCGACATCCTCAACGGCAACGGCGGCGCCGATACAATTGCCGGCAATGACGGCGACGACACGATCATCGGCGGCACCGGCAACGACGTGATCAACGCCGGAGCCGGCGACGACACGGTGGTCTGGAACGCGGCGCTGTTCTCCAACGACGGTCGCGACATCGTCAATGGCGGCACCGAGACGACGGCGGGCGATACCTACATCATCAACGGCAGCGACACCGCCGAGACCTTCCGCGTCTACACCCGCGTCGCCTATCTCGAGGCAGGCAGCCCCAACGGCGCCATCGCCGCCGGGACAGAGATCGTGGTGACACGGCAGGCCCTGCTCGGCGCGAACACGATCATCGCCGAGCTCAGCGAGATCGAGGAGATCGTCATCAACACCAACGGCGGGGGTCTCTTCAGCGACAACGACTCGGTGACGATCCTCGGCGACTTTGGCGGGACGAGCCTGAACTACAACACGATCACCATCAACGGGACAGACGGCTCCGATCAGGTCGACATTTCCGGCCTCGACTCGGCGCACCGCATTCTGTTCCGGACCGGCGGCGGCCAGGACACGATCATCGGGACCCTGCGTGCGCAGGACGTGATCGAAGCCCCCGCCGGTGCCGATCCGGCAAGCTACCAGGCGAGCCAGAACCCGACGACCGGGCTGATTACGCTGACGGCGGCCGGATCGAGCATTTCCTTCGTCGGTTCGCTCGACGCGCTGCCGCAGATCGTGGCCTACGGCACGGGCGACGATCATGTCTCCGACGAGGAGGAGGAGGACGAGGCGGAGCAGCCCTCGACCGATGACGACGTGACGGACGAGGCGGAGACCGGCGAAGACACGGCGGAGGAGGACGACAACCCGGGCGACAGCACGGAAGAGGACGAGGACAGCACGGAGGAGGAGTCGGACGACACGACAGAGGACGACACGGAGGAGGAGGGCACCGGCGACACCGACGGTGCGACCGATCCGGCCGTGCCGGTGCCGGTCATGTCCCGGATCGGGACGGAGGGGGCCGACACGCTCGCCGGCAGCGCGGGCGACGACTTCCTCGCCGGGGGCGGCGGGCATGACATTATGGCCGGCGGCGGCGGGGCTGACGTGCTCTTGGGCGAGGGGGGCAAGGACGCCATCGAGGGCAACGATGGCGACGACGTGATCGAGGGCGGCGCGGGGGATGACGCGCTGTTCGGGGGCGCGGGGGACGATACCTTCCTCGCGCTGGAAGACGACGGGCGCGACCTGATGTTTGGAGGCGAGGGCAGGGACACCCTCGACCTCAGCGCGATCCTCTCGGATGCCGAGATCGACCTCGGCAGCCTGTCGGCCATCGGCTGGGTGAAATCGGGCGGGACGACCGACCGGCTGGTGGGTGTCGAGAATGCCATCGGGGGCGCGGGGAACGACGTGTTCCAAGCGGGGACGCAGGCCAATACCATGGCCGGCGGCGAGGGCGACGACATCTTCCGCTTCGACACGGCAGCTTCGGCGGAGGGCGATGCGATCCTCGACTTCTCGCCGGGCGACATGATCGACCTCTCGGGCATCGATGCGATGCGCGGGATGTCGGGCAACCAGAGCTTCCGCCTGGCTTCTGCAGACGAGGCGCCCGCAGCGGGCCTTCTGCTGCTGGCCGAGGGCGAGGGGGACACGACCCTTGTCACCGGGCACACCGATGGAGACGGGGTGGCCGACTTCACGCTGACCGTGCAGGGTCGGCAGTCGCTCAACGCCGACAGCTTTACCCTCTAACCGGATCGGCGCGCCCCCTGACCGGGGCGCGCCCTTCGCGTGAAAGCAAAGATCATGTCCCAGTCCCCTACACGCGCCGAGGCGCGCAAGCGTCTGATGGCCAAAAGACTTCTGCGGCAGGACCTGACCCGCTACGGGCTGGCGCTGTTCGCCATCTCCGGCCTCATCAACATCCTGGCCCTGACCGGCTCGATCTACATGATGCAGGTCTACGACCGCGCCCTGACCAGCGGCTCGTTGAACACCCTGCTGGCGCTGTCGATCCTGGCGCTCGGCCTCTACCTGTTTCAGGGCGGGTTTGACGCCATCCGGGCGCAGATCATGGTGCGGATCGGCGCGCGGCTCGACAAGCGGCTGGCGCCTCTGGCGCATCGCGTCGCCGTCGACATGCCGCGCTTCGGCTTCTCGAGCAGCGAGGCACTGGAGCGGGGTCGCAACGTCGACACGCTGCGCGGTTTTCTGACCTCGGGCGCGCCGCCCGCGCTTTTCGACCTGCCGTGGATGCCTATCTTCCTGCTGTTCGTCTACGCGCTGCACCCCCTGCTCGGCGCGATCACGCTCTGCGGGGCGGTGGTCCTGTCGTTCCTGACGGTGGTGGCCGAGATCCGGTCGCGCGATCTCACCCAGTCCTCGCAGCAGGCGATGAGCCTGCGCAATATTGCGGCAGAGTCGAATGCCCGCGCCGCCGATGCGCTGGTCTCGATGGGGCTGGTCGACCGCGCCGTCGGCCGGTTCGAGGCGGCCAATGCCGAGGCGCTGGCGCTGCAGACCCGCAGCGCCGATTTGAACGCCACGATCTCGGCGATCTCGCGGGTGCTGCGGATGATCCTGCAATCGGCGCTGCTTGGCGTGGGGGCCTTCCTCACCATCCGGGGCGACATGTCGGCGGGGGCGATCATGGCGGTCTCGGTCGCGGCGGGACGGGCGCTGGCACCGATCGATCAGGTGATCGGCAACTGGCGCGGCATCCTTGGCGCCCGCCACGCCTGGGTGCAGCTGCGCGAGACCCTCGCCGCCATGCCCGAGGAGCGCAGTTATCTGACGCTGCCCAAGCCGCAGGCGAGTCTCAAGGTGGAAGGGCTGACCGTCGCCTCGCCTATGAATGGCCGGGTGCTCCTGAGCGAGATTTCCTTAGAACTGGCGGCGGGGCAGGCGCTGGCGGTGATCGGCCCCAGCGGCGGCGGCAAGTCGACCCTGCTGCGGGCGCTGGTCGGGGTCTGGCCGGTGCTGCGCGGCTCGGTGCGCTTCGACGGCACGGCGTTGGGCCATTGGGAGCCCGCGCGGATGGGCGAGCTGGTCGGCTATCTGCCGCAGGAGGTGAACCTGTTCAACGCCTCGATCCTCGACAACATCGCCCGCCTGTCCGACGAGCGCGACAGCGCGGCGATCCATGCGGCGGCCTCGGCGGCGGGGGTGCATGGCATGATCTCCTCCATGCCCGACGGCTATGACACGCAGGTGGGCCCGCATGGCAGCGCTCTGTCGGCAGGGCAGCGGCAACGCATCGGGCTGGCGCGCGCCCTCTACGGCCAGCCTTTCATGGTCGTGCTCGACGAGCCGAACTCGGCGCTCGACGCGCTTGGCGAGAAGGCGCTGAACGAGACGATCCGCGCCATCCGCGACCGGGGCGGCATCGTCATCGTCGTCGCCCATCGCCCGAACGTGTTGAGCGCGGTGGACATGCTGGCCATCGTGCAGGGTGGCCGGATGATCGCCTTCGGGCCGCGCGACGAGGTTCTGGGCGAGAAGGCCGGCCGGGTCGTGGTGCCGATGGACCCCGCGCAGGGTCTTTCCGCAGGCGTCGCATGAGGGGATGGAATCATGGCGATAGACATCCGCAGCCGTGCCAGCCGGAAGACCTCCGCGGCCCAGACCTATGCGACCGCCGATCCCGGCCGCAGCCGCAGCGCCCGGATCGGCACAGCGGTGCTGATCGCGCTGGCGGCGCTCTGGCAGGCCTTCGTGCTGCGCCAGGCGCAATCGGCGGAAGCCGGTGAGGAGAGTGCCAGCGGGCCCGAGGATCTCTCCGCGGACGAGGGCGCTCCCGCGCCGGTTCTGGCCGCCGTGCCGCGCGGCATCCCCGCCGCTGACGAAAACGAGCCGGCGGGGGGAACGCAGCCTCTCTCTTCGGGCCTCCAGGGAGCGGCGCTCTCGCCGGCCGCCGCAGAGGCGCAGGCGGCGGTCGAGGCTGGCGGTGGCGGCAGTGCTTCGTCCGGGTCGATCTCGCCCGGCTTCGACGGCGGGATCGCAGGAGGCACGGGCAGGCCGCATTCCTCGGGCGAAGGCCCGGCGGCGGGGGGAGGTGGCCCCAGTTCACCTTCCACGCCGGATCCGGAGGCGCCAGCACCCGAAAAGCCGGAGCCCGAAAAGCCCGAGCCCGGGAGGCCGGAGCCGGAAGAGCCGGGGCCGGGCGGCGAAACCCCGGATGAGTCCGAACCGGGGGACAACTCCCCCACCACGCCGGAGGGGCCGGTTGCGGCGGGCCTGCTGCCCTATGGGCTGGACGATCTTCTGACCGAGCTTGGCCAGATCCTGGCGCCGCAATCGGCTGCGGATCAGTCTGCCTTGCAGGGCGTGGCGGTCGGTGACTGGCTCTCCGCCGCCCGGCTCGACAGCCTGCGCCGCGCACCCGAAACCTACGAGGGCGCAGCGGATTGGGAGGCCTATGCCCGCGACCGCCAGCAGATCGCGGCGCTGGAAACCCCTTCGGCCCGCGAGGCCTATCTCGCGCGCTTCCTGCCCAGCGGTGTTGACGCCGCCGCTGCCGACAGCCCGCCCGAGCCGGCGGCACCGATTGAACCAGAGCCCTTTTTGACTGACCTTTGACAAGGATGACATCATGCCCGCGCCCCGTTCCCGCGCCCGTGCCGCCCGCAGCGACTACCCCTTGGGGGGCCGCCTGATGACGGCGCTCCTGCTCTCCGCCGTCTTGATCGTCGGCCTTGGCGGCTGGGGGGCCACCGCGCAGTTGAACTCGGCGGTGATCGGCTCCGGCGTCGTGAAGGTGGACCGCGAGTTGAAGACCGTCCAGCACGCCGATGGCGGAACGCTCAGCGCGATCCTGCTGGCGCCGGGCGATCCGGTGGCCGCGGGCGAGGTGATCCTCCAGCTCGACACCCGCGAGACCGAGGCGGCGATGGCGCTGCTGCGGGTGCAACTGGTCGACCTGACAGTGCGGGCCGCCCGGCTGGTGGCGGAACGCGACGGGCTGGCCGAGCCCGAGGCGCCCGCGGGCTTCCTTGCGGCCTACCCCGAAGCGGCGCAGGCGCTGGCTGGCGAGACGCGGCTTCTTGCCGGGGCCCGCGCCGAACGCGAGGCCGAGCGGCAGGTGCTGGCACTGAAGGCCGAGCAGCTGGCGCAGGACACCGCTGCGCTGGATGCGCGTCGCCTTGCTCTGGTCCGCCAGCTCGAGGTGGCCTCGGGCACCGTCACCCGCAGCGGCTCGCTCGCCGGGTCGGGCATCCTGGCGAAAGCGCAGGTCGAGGCGGCGGAGTCCGAGCAGGCCCGGGTGACCGGCGCGCTGCGCGAGACCGAGGCACAGATCCTGTCCAATGCCGTTCAGGGCCGCGAGATCGCTGTCCGCGCCGACCGTCTGGACCGCACCGCGGCCTTCGAGGCGCATCGCAAGCTGCGCGAGATCGAGCCGGTGATCGCCGAGACCGGGCAGAAGATCGACGCGCTCGAGCTGCGGCTGGCGCGGGCCGAGGTGAAGGCCCCCGTTGCCGGTCGCATCCACGAATTGCCGGTGAACACCATCGGGCAGGTGGTCGGCCCGGGTGAGGTGCTGGCGACCATCGTGCCGGAAGGCGCCGATCTGGTGATCGAGTTCCGCGTGCCGGTCACCGACATCGACCAGCTCTCCACGGGGCAGGAGGCCCGGCTGCGCTTTCCCGCCTTCGACCGGCGGACCACCCCGGAGCTCGCGGGCCGCATCGCCACCGTCGCCCCCGCCAGCACGACCGATCCGACCAGCGGTGCCAGCTTCTTTCTGGCCACCGCCTCTCCCGCCGAAGGCATCAGCCTGCCCGACGGCGCCATCCTCGTGCCCGGCATGCCGGTGGAGGTCTATGTGACCACCCGCTCGCGCACCGCCTACGACTTCATCGCGCAACCGATCCGCGACAGCCTGACCCGAAGCATGATAGAAGAGTGATGCGATTGCGGTTGCCGCAGACGCGCGGAGGGACCCATTCTGTGACGGTGCAAGTCGGCGGCGAGCAACCGGAGACCCTGCAGACACCGCTTTCGGTTGCCATGCGCGGCTGGCATGCGATCGGGCTGACGGCGCAGTTCATGCTGCTGGTTTTCCTGATCCTCGTCCCCGCCTTCATCATCTCGGAGCGGATGGAGCGGTTCATCGCCAAGCGGCAGCTGCTGGAAAACTCGCTCGCCATCGAGGAGGTGCTGCTGCGCTCGGCGCTCCTGCCCATCGTCGGCAACGCGCCGCTGCGGGAGGAGTTTTCCCCGGCCACCACCACGGCGCTCGACGATGCGATCGACATGTGGATGGGCAACCGGCATGTCGCCAAGCTGAAGATCTGGAGCGTGGAGGGCAGGCTGCTGTTCGACTCGCTGCATGCCTCGCAGGTCGGCGGGCAGGCGAGCGACCCTGCGGTGGTCCGCGCTCTGACAGGCGAGAGGGTCACGGTGGAGCTCGACCCCGGCTCGGCGGAAAACCTGAACGACGCCGATCTGGGCAGCGCGATCCGCGAGAACTACATGCCGTTGCGCGCGACCGACGGCACGCTGATCGGCGTGATCGAGGTCTATTACGACTTTGATCAACTCGTGGCGCGGCTCGACACGCTGATGAACACGCTCGACCTCGTGCGCATCGGCGTGCTGTCGGCGGGCCTTCTGCTGCTGGCGATCCTCGTCCGTTTTGCCCATCGACGGCTGATCCGGCAGGACCGGCAGCTGCGGGCCAGCCTGCTCGCGACCGAGAAGCTTTTCGCCGACAAGACGCGGCTGCTCGCCGAATCCGAAGACCTGCGCCGCGCCGCTTCGGAGGCGAGCGAGACGCTGCTGAACCAGATCGGCACCGAGCTGCACGACGGTCCGGTGCAGCTTCTGTCGCTGGCGGCGCTCTATCGCGGCAAGATCCAGGTCTCCGACGAAGATGCCCCGCGCGCCCGCAAGGCGCAGGACCTGCTCGACCAGTCGTTGCGCGATCTCCGCAGCATATCGGCCGGGCTGATCCTGCCGGAACTGCAGGGCAGCAGCCTTGAAGACGCGCTGCAGCGTGCCGTCACCGCCTTCCGCCGCGACTCGGGGCTGCAGGTCGATCTGCAGATCGCGCCGGGGCCGACTTTCCTGCCGGGGCCGCAGCTGATCGTCGCCTACCGTGTCGTCAGCGAGGCGCTTACCAATGCGCGCAAGCACGCGGGCGGGCGGGGGCTGCAGGTGATCAAGACGGCAGGCCCACGGGAGATCGAGATTTCCGTGCTCGACGCCGGCCGCTGCCCGAACGGAGAGCCTGCGCCGGAAGCCTTCGATCACGCGCCGCTGGGCCTGATCGGCATGCAGAACCGCGCGCGTTCCTGCGGGGGCCAGCTGTCAATCGAAACCCTTGCCACCGGCGGCACCCGCGTCAGGCTGGTGCTGCCGAAGGACGCCTAGGCTTCAGACCTTGGCGGCCTGACGCTCCATGCGGTCGCGCTGGACAGCCAGTGCAACCTCGACCCGGTTCTTCGCATCGAGCTTCTGCATGATCTGGGTCATGTAGTATTTGACGGTCTTCTCAGACAGCCGGAGCCGGGTCGCGATATCCCGGTTCGAGGCGCCGTTCAGCAGATGGGTGATGATCTGATCCTCGCGGAACGACAGCACGACATCCTGCTTCTTGTCGCGCGCCTGCATCTGGCGGAACACCCGGACGGCGAGGGAAGGCGAGATATATTCGCGCCCCTCGAGAATGATCTCCATCGCCTGAAAGAGCTCGCTTTCGCTGCTGCCCTTGATGACATAGCCGCTGGCGCCCGCCGACAGCACCGCGCAGCAATCCTCCACCCTCTCGCTCGCGGTGAAGACCAGGACCAGCGGCGCCTGGGCCAAAGAGGAGATCCTGGCGATCGCCTCCAGCACCTCGCCCTTCATGTTGAGATCCATGACGATCAGATCGAGCCCGCCCCGCTCGGCCATCGCGACCGCATCGGCGGCACAACACCCCGTCGCCACGACCCGCCTGTTCTGAAGTTCCCCCACGAGTTCGGATAGACCGGCAAGCACGATGGGATGATCGTCCACCAGTCCGACAGTTACCAAAGTCATTCGCTTTATCTCCCGCGCGGCTCTCTTGGCGGAGCCGCTGAAATCACTGGATAAGGCCGTTCAATGTCTGATCAATATGTCACATCTTGAGCTAAAAGATCGGCAAAAAATCGCCCAGATGGCTCGAAAGATGCCTTTTCCAAAGGGCTTATACACCTGCAGGTGGAGCGTGTAGGTCAGGGGTTGTACGGGCAATGACGCGTCTGCAACCTTGGCGAAAGAAGCACCCTCTTTCCGGTCGGCTATGGCGGAATCAAGCGAATCTCTGGCCGCCGCTCAGTGGAGCTCAATCAAAATAGGTAACGTTGAATTTTTAAGGCGCCTTCATCGGACGTCCTCAGGCGCATTTCAACGAGCAACTGCATTCGGCGTCGCGCATATCTGCTTTTGGTAGCAAACCTGTCCGGCGGCTTGCTGAGGGAGGACGATATGAGTGTGGTTCTTCCGCATTTTGAGGCGCGCAGCGCAGGATCAGCATTGCAGTGCCTGCAAGCTAATATATTACTATTACAGATCGCCGGCTGCAGGTGCCTTGGCCGGCAGGCGTACGGCCGCGCGAAGGGGAGATGACCGTGAAACATGCCAACGACAAGCCTGTCATCCTCAAGGCCGCGAAGCTGCCCGAGACGACCGTGCGCGAGCTCGCGCGCGCCTTCGAGCTTCTGGTCTTGCCCGACGATCCGGTGCTGGTGCCTGCCTTTCTCGCCGAGCATGGTTCCCGGATTAGAGGGATCGCTCTGCGCAAGACGGTTCTGGACCGCGCGATGCTCGACGCGCTGCCGGCGCTGGAGATCATCTCGTCCTACAGCGCAGGGCTGGAACTGGTGGACGTGGACCATGCGCGGTCGCGGGGCGTGAAGATCACCAACACCTCTCATATTCTGGTGGAGGATGTGGCCAACGCGGCGACGGCGCTGGTGCTGGCGCTGACGCGGGACATCGTGAATGCGGATGCCTTCGTGCGCTCGGGGCAATGGCTGCAACAGCCGCAATATCCCCTCGCGCGGTCAGTCGTGGGGATGGAAATCGGGATCGTCGGTCTTGGCACGATCGGCATGGCGGTTGCGCGGCGCGTGCAGGTGCTCGGTGCCAAGGTGTCCTACACGGGCCCGAACCGGAAGCCGGTGGATCTGTCTCTCCATTCCGATGTGCGCGATCTGGCGGCAGCTTGTGACATGCTGATCCTGACCTGTCCGTTGACTCCGGAAACCCGCCGCATGATCAGTGCCGAGGTGCTGCAGGCGCTTGGCCCGCAGGGCTACCTCGTGAACATCGCCCGGGGAGAGGTCGTGGACGAGGCCGCGCTGATTGCGGCGCTGGCGGAGGATCGGCTGGCCGGCGCCGCGCTCGACGTCTTCGAGAAGGAGCCGCATGTGCCCGAGGCGCTGATCCGCGACCGACGGGTGATCCTGACGCCGCATATCGGCTCCGGAACGCGAGAGACGCGGCAGGCCATGGCCGACAACGTGGTGGATGAGCTGACCGCCCATCTGGGCGTTGCGATCCAACGCTGATCAGCCGCCCGGCGGGGCCATCCGTCGCTCACGCAGTGTCGCAAACAGGATGCCCGAGAAGATCACCGTCCCGCCGATCATGGTCGCCAGGCTGATCGGCTCGGAAAACAGCAGCAGCGCGAGTGCGGCGGCGACCGGGAGGCGCAAAAAATCCACCGGAATGATCAGCGAGGCGTCCGCGAGCTGCATTGACCGCGCGAAGGCCAGCTGTGCCAGAAGACCGCCCACGCCCTGCAATGCGCAGAGGCCCAGAACTGGCCAGCTTGGCCAGCTCCAGAAGGGCAGAGCCAGCGCCAGAGCCATCGGCACCGTCGCCAGAAGGTTGAACCAGACGATGCGCAGCGGTTCCTCCCGCCCGCTGGTGACCTTCATCAGCAGCGCCACCGCTGCAAAGCAGAGCGCGGACGCCAGCGCCAGCCCCAGTCCCGTGCCGAAGGGCAAGTTGCCGGGCTGCAGGATGATCAGCATCCCGATGAGCCCGGCACCCAATGCGACGGCGCGGTGCAGGCGCAGTGGCTCCTTCAGGAAGATCATTGAGGCCGCCATCACGAAGATCGGCATGGTGAAGGCGACGGCGGTGACCGAAGCGATCGGGATCAGCGCGATCGCGCCGAAATAGCAGCTCATCGCCACCAGCTTCAGCAGTGCCCGGAGGCCGTGCGTCGGCCAGAGACCCTGCGCATCCAGCGTCCGGGCGGGCCGGGGCAGGACCAGGAGCAGGGGAACGAGGCTGAAGAGGTTCCGGAAGAAGGTGATCTGGAACGGGTGCAGCTCCGCCGAGACGGCGCGGCCGATGACCGCATCCAGCGCCCCCATGAGGACGTTGCCAGCCATGAGCGCCACGGCGAGCGGAACCGGCGACATCCGGACGATCAGGCAGTCTCCCATTTCGGCTTCGGCGCCGCGTTGACCAGAACGCGCGTGTACTCCGCGTGCGGATTGCGGAACAGCGGCTCGGTCGCCTGCTCCTCGACCACCTTGCCCGACTTCATCACCATGATCCGGTCGGCAAAGTTGCGCACGACCGGCAGGTCATGGGTGATGAAGATGTAGGACAGGCCCAGCCGGTCGCGCAGTTCGGCCAAAAGCTCGATCACCTGCATCTGGATCGAGACGTCCAGCGCCGAGACGGCCTCGTCGCAGATGATCAGTTCCGGGTCGCAGGCAAGCGACCGCGCGATGGCGATCCGCTGGCGCTGCCCGCCCGAGAACTGGTGCGGGAAGCGATCGGCATGGTCGGATTTCAGCCCGACAAGCTCCAGCAACTCTACCACCCGCTGACGCCAGCGCGATTTCTCCAGGATGTCACGATGGATGATCCAGGGCTCCGAGATGATCTGGAACACGCTCATCCGCGGGTTCATCGAGGAATAGGGATCCTGGAAGACCATCTGCACGCGGCGCCGGTAGGCCAGCATCTGCGCCTTGTCCATCGAGAAGATGTCCTGCCCGCGGTACAGGGCCCGACCGTCGGTCGCGTCTGTCAGCCGCAGCAACATCCGTGCGACCGTGGACTTGCCGGAGCCGGATTCGCCCACGATGCCCAGCGTCTGTCCCTTGCACAGCGTGAAGGACACGTCGTCCACCGCCCGGAGCATGCCGGGAAGCGGTTTCATCCCGCGCGACAGGCCGTAGATCTTGGTGAGGCCGCGGACCTCGAGGATCGCATCGGACACGCGCTCGGCTTTCTCGGCGTAGCTGTCGGCCTTGGGAAGGGCTGCCATGAGCCGCTGGGTGTAGGGATGCTGCGGCGCGTCGAAGACGGAGCGGGCCTCACCCTGCTCGACGATCTTGCCGCCGTTCATCACCACGATCCGGTCGGCCATGCTGGCCGCGACCTCGAGATCATGGGTGATCATGATGATCGAGAGCCCGTCTTCGCGCTGGAATTTCTTCAAGAGATCAAGCACCTGCTGCTGGACCGAGACGTCCAGCGCCGTCGTCGGCTCGTCCGCGATCAGCACCTTGGGGCCGAGCGCGATGGCCATGCCGATCATGATGCGCTGCCGCTGCCCGCCGGAGAACTGGTGCGGATACCAGTCGATCCGCACCTCCGGCTCAGGAATGCCGACACGGGCGAGGACGTCGATGGCGCGGCGACGCGCCTCGGCTTTGCCGCAGCGTCCATGGGCGGTGTAGACCTCCATCAGCTGCCAGCCGATGGTGAAGACCGGGTTCAGGTGCGACAGCGGGTCCTGGAAGATCATCGCGATCTTGGACCCGTTGAAGGCCAGCCGTTCGTTCTCGGTCAGGTGGGTGATGTCCTTCCCGTCATAGGTGATGCGCCCCGAGACGATCTCGCCCGGAGGCGTGTCGATCAGGCCCATCAGCGCGGAAGAGCTGACCGATTTGCCCGATCCGCTCTCACCCAGGATCACGAGCGTCTCGCCCGGATCGACGTGGAAGGTGACGCCGTCCACCGCGCGGAAGGCGCCTGCGCCATTGTGGAAATCGACGGTCAGGTTCTCGACCGTTACGAGCGCGTCGGTCATGCCTTGCCTCCCTTGCGCCTGGGCGCGCGGTAGCCCTTCGCTGCCAGTTCCAGCCGCCAGCGTTGATGGGGGTCGGAGTAGATGCGCCACCAGCTCGACAGGATGTTGAGCGAGAGCGTGGTCAGCAGGATCGCGAGGCCGGGCCACAGGGCAACCCACCAGGCATTGGCGAGATAGCCGCGCCCCGTCGCCACCATGGAGCCCCAGGTGAAGTCGGGCGACTGGATCCCAAGGCCCAGGAAGGAAAGCGAGGATTCGGCCAGCACCACGGTCGCGAAGTCGATGGCGCCGATGGTCAGCAGGGTGGGGATCACCATCGGGGCGATGTGGCGGAAGATCAACCGCATGTGGCTTGCCCCCAAGGCCTCAGCAGCCGAGACGAACATGCGCTGCCGGATCTCCATCACTTCGGCGCGGGTGGTGCGCAGGTAGATCGGGATCCGGGTGATGGCCAGCACGATCACCAGATTGATCACCGACGGGCCGAGGCTGTAGAGCACGATCAAGGCCAGCAGGAGCGAGGGGAAGCTCATGATGATGTCGGTCGCGCGCAGGATCAGCGTGCTGGGCCAGCCGCGGGAGTAGCCCGCGACGAGGCCGAGTGCGCCACCGAGGACCAGCGAGCAGAGGACAGCGAACGCCGCGATGCCGATGGTGCTCTGCGCGGCGACAATCAGGCGCGCCAACAGGCTGCGGCCGAGCGTGTCGGCTCCCAGCACATAGGCCCAGCCCTGCTCCATGCTGAAGGGAGCCATGTTGCGGGCGCGGAAGTTGGGCTTTTCGGAGAGGTCGCCGACGAGCATGGGCCCGAACACGGCGGCGAGAGCGACGATGAGAAGGAAGATGAGAGCCGTCGCCGCGAGGCGATCCTTCACCAGCAGGCGGAGGGGGGCGGGGAGCAGGGTCCGGCGTTTCACCGTCGTCCGCGTTTCTTGAGTGTCCATCACGCTCATGCCGTTTGATGCCGGATGCGGGGATCGAGCGCTGCGTAGATCAGGTCGATCACGATGTTGAGGATGAAGATCGCGAGCGCCGTCACGATGATGGTCGATTGGATCAGGGCGAAGTCGCGGCGCATGATCGCATCGATCATCAGCTTGCCGATGCCGGGCCAGCCGAAGATTGTCTCCACCACGACAGCTCCGTTGACGAGGCCTGCGGCAAGGTCGCCGGCGACGGTGATGACCGGCAGCAGGGCGTTGCGGAGCCCGTGGATGAAAAGGATCCGGCGGCCCTTGATGCCCTTGGCCCGCGCAGTCTTCACATAGGCGGAGCTGAGGACGCCCAGCATCGTGCCCCGAACCACCTGCATCAGCAGACCGAAGGGCCGCAGCATCAAGACGCCGATCGGCATGATCCAGTGCAGCGGTGTTCCGGTGCCAGATGTGGGCAGCAGCCCCATCGAGACCGAGAAGGTCAGGATCGCGACGATGGCCACCCAGAAGTCCGGCGCGCTCGCCGCCGCCAAGGCGCCAGTGGTGGTCATCCGGTCGAAGAAACTGCCGGGACGCGCCGCAGCCAGCGAGCCGACCACAATGGCCAGAACCAGCGCCAGCGAGATGGAGATCGCGGCCAGTTTCAGCGTCTGGGGAAAGGCCTCGAGCGCCACGCCCATGGCGGGAACATTGCGCGACAGCGACATGCCGAAGTCCAGCTGCGCGATATCACCGAGATAGCGCAGGAACTGCACGACCAGCGGATCGTCGAAGCCGTTCAGATCGTTGAACGCCTGCCTTTGCGCCTCGGTGGAATCGAGCGGCAGATAGAGATAGGCGGGATCACCCGTCAGCCGCGAAAGAAAGAACACCAGCACCACGAGGCCGATCACGGCGACAAGGCTCTGGACGCTGCGTTTGGAGACGTATCTCAGCACATCGGGTCCTCCCCAAGCGGGGATCCGGCGCAGGTCGCGCCGGATCCGGAGACATCAACGGAAGCGGATGTCCGCGAGGCGGATCTCGCCATTGGTCTTGAGGTCGGGCTTCCAGTCCAGCTTGGGGCTGACGCGGACATAGCCGATCATATGGTACATCGGGATGTCGGCGATGATGTCGTCATGCACCATCCGCGCCGCTTCCTGAAAACCGTTCGCACGCTCTTCGCCCGTGGAGGTCATGGCCTTCAGGATGACCTCGTCCAGCGCCGGATCCTCGACCGTCGAATACTGGCCGTTGGAGGTGTACATCACCGGGATGGTGAAGCCCGCGTCGCCGGTGTTGTTGTCGTGCTGCTGCTGGAACAGGGTCGGGCCGCGATCCGCCGGGAAGGGTTTGTCGAGGTAGCGCACCCAGTCGGCTGCCTCCAACGCCCGGATCTCGATGGTCAGACCAAGCTCGGACCAGAGCGCCTGCATCGCTTCCAGAGACTCGCCCGAGTTCGGAAAGAAGCCGTTGCGGGCGATCAGCACGATCGGAGTGTCGACCGGCACACCATCGGCGCGCGCTTCCTCGATCAGGGCGGCGGCGCGCTCGGCGTCATAGGCCCAAGGCTTGATGTCGGCGTTGTGACCGACGACGCCCGGCACCACCATCTGCGACGCACGCAGCACTTCTTCGCCGAACAGCGCCTCGCCCATGCCGTCCCAGTCGATGCCGATGTTCAGGGCCTCGCGCACGCGCTTGTCGTCGAGCGGCGGGATCTGCATGTCGATCCGCATCCGGGTGGTTTCCGAGTTCAGGTAGGCGAAGTCGGTTTCCGGGTTCGTCGCGTCTTGCACGGCGATGGCGGGGGTCATATGGGCCTCCCCTGTTTCGACCATGGCCGCGCGGATGGCCGACTCGCTGCGCCAGATGAAGTTGGCGCGGGTGACCGGGCCGGCGTCGCCCCAGTAGCTGTCGGATTTCACCAGCGTGACATGCTCGGCATCGGCGGCCTCGAGCTTGAAGGGGCCGGTGCCGACCGGTGCGTTGGTCTCGGCGTCGAAGGGCAGGTTCGGCGAGACGATCTGCACCGTGCTCATCAGCGTCGGCATGATCGGGTTGGCGATGGAGGATTTCACCTCGACCGTGCGCGCGTCGATCGCCGTCGGCGTCAGTTTCTGGTCGCCGAACTTCGAGCGGCTGTCACAGGTCAGTGCCGGGTTCATCAGGCGGTTGATGGAGTTCACCACGGCTGCGGCGTCAAAAGCTGCGCCGTCCTGGAAGGTCACGCCGTCGCGAAGGGTGAAGTGCCAGGTCTGCGGGTCGATCAGCTTCCATTCCGTCGCCAGATGCGGCAGCACCTCGCCGGTGTCCGGGTCGGTGACGGTCAACGTCTCGGTGATGTTCATGTTGATGACGCGGCCGATATCGGCGCGGATCGAGCGGCAGGGCTCGAGGTTGGCCGGCTGCTCGGGAAGGACGATGGTCACTTCCTCCGCCAGTGCTCCGGTCACCAGCAAACCCGACGTCAGCAAGCCGGCAACGCCCGTAAGCAGCTTGTTCCTGTAGCGCATGTGTGAATCCTCCCAGATGTTTCGCCAAGGTGCGTGACCGGCTTCCTCCCTGATCACGCGCCCTCTTGGTCTTCTCGCTTTCGCCGCAAGGGCGAAATGACGTCTGCACAAACTAAAGCACTAATATATTAGACCGTCAACGCTCATGCAGCCAACTTGCGCTGGCGCGCCTCGGCCTCGGCTGCCAGTAGCGCCTCGACCGCCGGTCGAACGCTTGCCAGCCCTGCTTCTGTGAGGTTCGAGACAAGCGGCGTCAGCGGCCCGCAGGCGGCGATTCGCGACAGGGTGACGGCATCATGCAGCACCGCAGTGCCCCCCAGTTGCGCGCGAACCCGCTCGAACTCCAGGAAGGGCTGGCTGCGTTCGCGCGCCTCCTCGTGCTGCTCGGTGCGGTAGAGCCGCAGCAACTCGTTCGAAGCGGCGGGTGCGATGCAGACCGCGCCCGAGGTGAAAGTGGTTAGTTCGCGCTGGCCGATATGATCGTGGATCGGTGTCTCGCCCATGCCGCTGGCGATGCGGCCGGCGCCGACCGCTGCGATCAGAGAATCCAGATAGGGGTCCTGCGCCGCTTCGCTGCGCTCCACCGCATATTTCACGAAGCTCACCGCCCCATCCTCAACCAGGCGCGCAACGGCTTCCGGCTCGACATAGCCGTCGCGCTTCACATACAGCACCAGCCCGAAGCCGAGCGCATCCGCCAGCCGGCGCGCGCCTTCCGCCACGCCGCGCGGATCGCTCGGGAAGGCCATCGGCAGCATCATCACGTTCTGCAGGCCCGAGGCGCGGACATCCGGCACCTGATCCATCGCCTTGCCGAAATCCGGGCCGATCGAGAAGAGGATTTTCCCGCCTTTCGGGCAGGTCTCGGTAAGGGTCGACAGCGCCTCGCGGAACAGCTTCGCCCCGAAATGGTAGATATTCGCGTTGCCACCATAGAGCAGGACGTCGCTGCCGCCGTCGACGATATGCTCCATCAACCGGCGGTTCTCGGCGACCGAGACGCGGCCTTCGGCATCAAGGGCAACCGGTGGCACGGCGACGACCGCAGAATAATCCGCGGGGGTGAGGGTGGCAGTTGGCATGACAGATTCCTCCGATGTACGCGACCATATCGCGCATCATAGGGCAAACCTGTCAACACAAATTACAGCTTATGGCGCCAAGGAGCGGTCCAACATGCGGCGACGCGACTGGACGAGATGGTATTCGATGGCGATCCGCGCCCCGTTGCGATCCCGGGCGCGGATCGCCTCCACGATGTTGGCGTGCTCGCGGATGACGATCTCGCCCCGCTGCGGCGAGCGGGATTGGCTCAATCGCAGCGAGACCTGCATGAAATTGCCGAGCTGCATCTCGCTGCCATTAAGCGCCTCGGCGAAGAACTCGTTTCCAGAAGCCTCGGCGATGGCCATGTGAAGCGCGCGGTCGGAGCGCCATTCGAAGATGCCGCTGCGGATCTCGGTCACGAAACGCTCGTGGGCCTCCTGGATGCGCGCCATGGAGCTCTCGTCGCGCCGTTCCGCGGCGAGAGCGGCGGCGGCGGCCTCGACGATCAGCCGGTATTCCTGGAACCGCTGGAAGCGGGCAACCTCGTTCACATCGGCCACCAGCGCCAGATCGGCGGGGGGACGCGACATGACATAGGTGCCGCTGCCCTTGCGGCTTTCCACCAGCCCATCGCGCTGCAGCCGGGCCAATGCATCGCGGATGACCGGACGCGAGACTGCGAACCGCTCGCCCAGCTTCTGCTCCGACGGCAGCCGCGCGCCGGTGGGGAAAAGGCCCGAAATGATGTCGGTCATGATCCGGCCATAGACCTGATCGGAGAAGGAGGCGGGCCGTGCCGCGTCTTCGGTGGTCATGGCATCCTCCATCGGCCCTGTGGCTCGGGAGGTTTTAAGCAAAGGCGCGCCGCTCCGGAAGCCCGTTCCGGAGCGGCGCGTGGTATCAGAAGCGCAGGTCTTCCGGCAGGACGTCCTCCGGCACGTTCTGGAAGCAGACCGGGCGGAGGAAACGGCGGATCGACAGTGTTCCGACCGAGGTGGCGCCGAAGTTGGTCGAGGCCGGGTAGGGGCCGCCGTGCACCATCGCGTCCGAGACCTCGACGCCGGTCGGAAACCCATTGAACAGCACGCGCCCGGCCTTGCGTTCCAGCACCGGCAGAAGCCTGCGCGCCGTTTCGGCATCGCCCGCGTCCATGTGCACCGTGGCGGTCAGCTGACCCTCGAAGCCGCGGGCAAGCGTGAGCATCTCTTCCTCACCCGAAACCCGCACCACCAGACCGAGCGGCCCGAACACCTCTTCTCCAAGCGCATGGTCCTGCAAATAGGCTTCCGCCGTCGTCTCGAAGAGGTTGGGGCTGGCCTGTCGGCCCGTGTCTTCATGGCCCATGACCTCGGTCACCGAGTTGCGCGAGGTGAAGCGCTCACGCCCTTGGCGATAGGCGGCGGCGATGCCTTCGGTAAGCATTGTCTGCGGTCCCACCTTCTCCAGCGCAGCCTTGGCCGAGGCGACAAAGGCATCCGCCTCCGGACCCTGACCCACCACGGCGATGCCGGGATTGGTGCAGAACTGGCCCGCGCCCATGGCCAGCGAGGCAGCCCAGCCTTGGCCGAGCGCCTCTGCCCGTGATCGGGCGGCCTCCGGCAGCAGGAACATCGGGTTGACCGAGCCGAGTTCACCGAAGAACGGGATCGGCTCCGGTCTCGCGGCGCAGAGGTCGAAGAGCGCGCGGCCTCCGGCCAGCGAGCCGGTGAAGCCGACGGCCTTGATCAGCGGGTGCTGGACCAGCGCGGTGCCGACGTCGCGGCGACCGCCCTGGATCAGGCTGTAGACGCCCTTCGGCAACCCGCATTTCTCGATGGCGGCCGCAACGGCCTCGCCCACGATCTCGCCGGTGCCGGGGTGGGCGGAGTGCCCCTTCACGACGACGGGGCAGCCTGCCGCCAGCGCCGCTGCCGTGTCGCCGCCGGCGGTCGAGAAGGCCAGCGGGAAGTTCGAGGCGCCGAAGACCGCGACCGGACCGATCGGGCGTTGGATCATCCGCAGATCCGGGCGCGGGATCGGTTGACGGTCGGGAAGCGCCTTGTCATGGCGGCGGTCGAGATAGGCGCCCTCACGGATGTGGCTGGCGAAGAGGCGCAGCTGGCCCGTGGTGCGACCGCGCTCGCCGTTCAGGCGCGCCTCCGGCAGGCCGGTTTCTTGGGTGCCGATCTCCGTGATGGCCTCCGCCCGGGCCTCGATCTCGTCCGCGATCGTGTCGAGAAAGCGCGCGCGCTCTTCGCGGCTCAGATAGGCATAGGTCCAGAAGGCCTCTTCTGCCGCCTCGCAGGCGCGGTTCACCAGCTCGACCGTGCCGACCGAAAACTCGCGTACGGGACCATGCGCGGGCTCGGATCGGAACGTCTCGTCGCTGCCGATCCATTCGCCCGCAACGAGGTGCCGGCCATGAATGGTGAGGGTCATCAGAAATCCTTTCCGCTGTAAGGTCGCAAGGTCCGGGGCCGGGGCTCAGCGACCCGACGCCTTGCGCCACTCTTCGTATTTCTTCAGGTTCTCGTCCTTGGTGCAAGGGTAGAGCCCGATGATCGGCGTGCCCTTCTGGACCTGCTCAAGCACAAAATCCTCGAAGCTTTCCATGCCGGCGCATTCCTCGGCGATCTCGTCGGCAAGATGCGCCGGGATTACCATGACCCCGTCCTTGTCCCCAAGCAGAACATCACCCGGAAAGACCGGGGCATCGCCGCAGGAGATGGGCACATTGATGTCCAGTGCCTCGTGCAGGGTCAGGTTGGTGGGGGCGGACGGTCTGGCGTAATAGGCGGGCATGTCCAGCGCGCCGATGCCTTCCGCATCCCGAAAGCCGCCGTCCGACACCACGCCCGCCGCGCCGCGGAGCGCCAGCCGCGTGATGAGGATCGAGCCGGCCGTCGCCGCGCGGGCGTCCTTGCGCGCGTCCATCACCAGAACCCAGCCCGGCGGGCAGGTCTCGATCGCGACGCGCTGCGGATGGTCCGGGTTGCGGAAGACGGTGATCTGGTTGCGATCCTCGCGCGCGGGAATGTAGCGGAGGGTGAAGGCCTGCCCCACCATCCGCTCTTCCTTCTTCGCGACGGGCACGACGTTCTGGATGAACTGGTTGCGCAAACCGCGCTTGTAGAGCGCGGTCGCGATCGAGGCGGTTGAAATCTTCTTCAGCTTTGCGCGTGTCTCGTCGGAAAGGATGTAGTCGGTCATGCTGGCTCCGGTCATCAATTGATCGCGGGCTCGTCCACCGGACGGCCGAAGTCGGTTTTCAGGAAGTCGAAGTCGCAGCCCTTGTCGGCCTGTTCGACATGCTTGCTGAACATCACGCCATAGCCGCGGCCATAGCGCGGTTCCGGCGCGATCCAGGCCGCGCGGCGGGCTTCAAGCTCCGCGTCGGAGACGAGCATGTTGAGGCTGCGGTTCGGGATATCCAGTTCGACCAGGTCGCCGGTCTTCACCAGGGCGAGCGGCCCGCCGACATAGGCCTCGGGGGCGGCATGCAGGACGCAGGCGCCGAAGCTCGTGCCCGACATCCGGGCGTCCGAGATGCGGACCATGTCGCGCAGGCCGAGCTTCAGCAGCGCCTTGGGCATCGGGATCATCCCCCACTCGGGCATCCCCGGCCCACCCTGCGGTCCCGCATTGCGCAGGATCAGCACCGTGTCCGGGGTCATCGGGTAATCCGGGTCGTCGATGATCTTCTTCAGGTCCGGATAGCTGTCCGCGACCAGCGCGGGCCCGGAGTGCTTGTGGAACTTCGGATCGCAGGCCGCAGGCTTGATGACCGCGCCATCCGGGCAGAGATTGCCCTTCAGCACCGCGAGCGAGCCCTCGTGGTAGACCGGGTTCGACAGTGGACGGATAACGTCCTCGTTCCAGATCTTCACCTCCTCCAGCCCCTCGACCAGCGGGCGCCCGGTGACGGTGATGGCCGCGGAGTCCAGCTTGTCGCCCAGCTGCTTCATCAGCGCACGGAGACCGCCGGCATAGTAGAAGTCCTCCATCAGGTAGGCCGTGCCCGACGGGCGGATGTTCGCGATCACCGGAGTCGTGCGGCCGATGCGGTCCAGGTCGTCCAGCTCCAAGGGGATGCCCGCGCGCCGTGCCATGGCGATCAGGTGAATGATCGCATTGGTCGAGCAGCCCGTCGCCATCGCCACCGTCACCGCGTTGTTCACCGCGGCCGGGGTGATGATCTTGTCCGGCGTCAGGTCCTCCCACACCATCTCGACGATGCGCCGGCCGCACTGGGTCGACATCCGCTGATGGCTGGCATCCGCCGCGGGGATCGAGGAGGCGCCAGGCAGGATCAGGCCCATGGCCTCGGCGATGGCGGTCATGGTCGAGGCGGTGCCCATCGTCATGCAATGGCCGTAGCTGCGGGCGATGCCGCCCTCGATGCCCTGCCATTCCTCCTTGCTGATCGTTCCGGCGCGACGCTCGTCCCAATACTTGAAGCCGTCTGTGCCCGAGCCGAGAAACTTGCCGGCATAGTTGCCGCGCAGCATCGGCCCGGCGGGCAGGAAGACGAAGGGCAGGCCCATGCTGATCGCGCCCATCGTGAGACCGGGCGTGGTCTTGTCGCAGCCGCCCATCAGCACTGCGCCGTCGATCGGGTGAGAGCGCAGCAGCTCCTCCGTCTCCATCGCCAGCATGTTGCGGTAGAGCATGGTCGTCGGCTTCACGAAGTTTTCCGACAGCGACAGGGCCGGAAGCTCCATCGGGAAGCCGCCCGCCTGCAGGACGCCGCGCTTCACCCAGTCCACCCGGTCCTTGAAATGCATGTGGCAGGGCTGCGCATCCGACCAGGTGTTGATGATCGCGATGATCGGTTTGCCTTCCCAGTCCGCCGCGTCATAGCCCATCTGCATCGTGCGCGAACGGTGCCCGAAGGAGCGCTGGTCGTCCGGCACCATCCAGCGGGCCGAGCGGAGTTGCGCGTAGGTCTTGCCGGTCATCTTTTCATCCCGTGACTGCGTCTGTGGGGCGGTGGCTGCGCGATGCTTCGCCGGATGACATCGCCCGATGCCGTGGCGCACCATCAAGCAAGGCGCCGAAGGCCGGCGGCGCGATCAATCGCACGATCATGAAATTCCTCCCCGACAGGCGGGGATTATCTTCCCCATAAGCCGAAACACTAATATATTAGTTTTTCTCGGTCAACCATGTCCTATACTGGGCTCCGTTGAACGAACGTCATGGAGGTTATTCCACCTGTGTCCATAGCGCCGGCCCTGAAGCGGACTTCCGCTGCGCACCAGCTGCACGAGATCCTGCGCAGCCGCATCATCTCGCTCGACCTGACTCCCGGGATGCAGCTGTCCCGGAACGAACTTGCCGCCGCCTACGCTGTCAGCCAGACTCCGGTGCGCGATGCGCTCCAGATGCTGGAGCAGGAGGGTCTGGTCACCGTCTATCCGCAGTCGCGCACCGAGGTGACGCGGATCGACGTCGGTCACGCTCAGGAAACCCAGTTCCTGCGCGTGTCGCTCGAACTCGAGGTGATCCGCGTCCTGTGCGAGACAGGATCGGCGGACGACCTGGCCCGCCCGGCCCGCCTGCTGCGGCTGCAGGAAGCCGCCTTGCACGTCGACCGGGATCTGGTGCGCTTCAACCAGCTTGACCGCGATTTTCATTGCGAGATGTTCGCGATTGCGGGCATGCCCGACCTCTGGAACCTGATCCAGGCGCGCTCGGGGCATATCGATCGCCTGCGGGCATTGAACCTCATGGAGCCGGACAAGGCTTCCACTGTTCTGCAGGCGCATGGCCAGATCATGGAACGGATCCAAGTGCGCGATGTGGCCGGGGCTCAGGCGGCGGTTCGGCAGCACCTGTCCGGGACGCTTGCTCTCATGAAGGAAATCCGAGAGGCGAGTCCGGACTTTTTCTAGCCCATCAAATTCCCACCCCCGCACAGCGCGCCGTGTTGCGGATGTGGCTGGCCATGGCGAGGCGCGCGGCTTCGGGGTCATGGGTGGCGAGCGCCGTGATGATCTGGCGGTGTTCGCCCAGCGAGGCGCGCATGCGGTCGGCTTCGGTGCGGGGGATCGGTTGGCGCTGGGTCTCGGTCAGCAGGCTGCGCACCGTCTCGTAGAGCGTGCGCAGCATCAGGTTCGGACAGGCAAGGGCGATGGTCTGGTGGAACAGCAGGTCCGCCTCCACATTGGCCAACAGATCGCCCGCCTCCCAGCAGCGTTCCATCCGGTCGGTCGTGGCGCGGAGCTGGTCCAGCGCCTCGCCCGAGATCGAGCCGCTGGCATGGGCCGCGATCTCGGATTCCAGCATCAGCCGGGTCTGGAACACGTCCTGCACCGCATAACTGTCGGCGTAGCGCCATTTCAGCCGTTCCGACCCCGAGGCCTTGCGCGCCGTGACGAAGGTGCCGCGGCCGGGTTCGGTCTTTATCAGCCCCAGCGTCTCGAGCGTCAGCAGGGCCTCGCGCAACGAGGCGCGGCTGACGTTGAACCGCTCCGACAGGACGCGCTGCGACGGGATCTGGTCGCCCGGCTGCAACTCGCCGTCGAGGATCATCGCCTGGATGCGTCGCGCCACCACCTGCGGCAGCGGGGTCCAGCCTGTCGTCGGGAAATCCATCTCCGAAGTCATCCGCCTGTCGGCTCCTGCCTGTTTTGGCGGCGTTACCCGAGGCCGGGCGCCGCAGCCGTCTGTTTGATCCAGCTAACGTCTTGCGTTGCAAAACGCATCATGCTTGGCTGGCCTGACCGGTCAGACCAGTTGGACCGTAACAACAGAACAACGACAGGGAAAGGACAAGAAATGTTCAGGAAGACATTGCTTCAGGCCGCGGCGGTCTCGCTCGCGCTCGGCGTCGCCGGCATGGCCTCGGCCCAGGGGCTGACGGTCGGGGCCAATGTGGGCAACGTGCCTTGGGAGTTCCAGGACGAGTCCGGGGCCATCGTCGGCTTCGAGATCGATCTGGCGACCGAGGTCGGCAAGCGGCTCGGGCGCGAGGTGACGATAGAGAACATCCCGTTCAACGGCCTGTTCTCGGCAGTGCAGTCCGGGCGGATCGACATGGCGATGTCGTCAATCACCATCACCGAGAAGCGTCTGGCCGAGGTGAGCTTCGCCCAGCCCTATTACGACAGCGACCAGTCGCTGACCGTGACGGCGGCGAGCGGGCTGAAGGGGCTGGCGGATCTGAAGGACAAGGTGATCGGCGTCGATACCGGCTCCACCGGCGACATGTGGGCGACCGAGCATCAGGCCGAATACGGCTTCGGCGAGATCCGCCGCTTCGAGGGTCTGGCCCCGGCGATGCTCGACCTCGGCAATGGCCGGATCGACGGCTACATCAGCGACATCCCGGCGCTGCAATACTACGCCAAGGACAAGCCGCAGTTCGCCGTGGTCGAGCGTATCCCGACCGGCGAGCAGTATTCGATGATGTTCGCCAAGGACGCGGCTCTGGCCGGCGAAGTCAGCGAGGTGCTGAGCGCGCTGAAGACCGAGGGCTTCGTCCAGGCGACCCACGAGAAATGGTTCGGAGCGGCACCCGAAGCCAGCACCTCCACCGCGACGGTCATGGAGATGCCCGCGCTGAAGTGACGACGCTCCGGCGGCGGCGCCCCCGCCGCCGGTTTCCCGACGTCTGGCCGAAGCGACGGCGATGAAAGCAGTCCATGGAAATCTTTGATACCTTCTTCAACCTGCCGGTGCTGATCCGCACGTTTCCGCTGCTCCTTTCCGGGCTGTGGATCACCCTGCAGATCGGCGTCGTCAGCATCCTTGCCGGGCTGGTGGCGGGGCTCGGGCTGGCGCTGGTCCGGCTCTATGCCGCGGGCTGGCTGCGGTTTCTCGCCCGGCTCTACATCGACGTGATGCGCTCCATCCCGCTTCTGGTGCTGCTGATCATCATCTATTACGCGCTGCCCTTCGTCGGCATCCGGCTCTCGCCCTTCCTCTCGGCGGTTGCGGCGCTGTCGCTGGTCTCCGCCGCCTATACCGCAGAGATCTTCCGCGCCGGGATCGAGGCGATCCCGCGCGGCCAGTTCGAGGCCTCCGAGGCGCTGGGGCTCGGGGTGCGGCACAAGATGGTCGACGTGATCCTGCCGCAGGCGATCCGCATCGTCATCCCGCCGCTGACCAACAACTGCATCAACGTGATGAAGGACACGGCGCTCGCCTCGGTCGTGGCCATGCCCGACCTGTTGAAACAGGCAACGCAGGCGCAGGCGCTTTCGGCCAACCCGAGCCCGCTGATCGGCGCGGCACTCATCTATCTGGCCATCCTCTGGCCGCTGGTCGCCGCCGTCTCGCGGCTGGAACGCCGCTACGGGAAGGATCGCTAGATGCCGGGCTACATCCATATCCGCAATCTGAAGAAAAGCTTCGGCAGCTTCACCGCGCTGTACGGGATCGATCTCGACATCGCCGAGGGCGAGGTGGTCTGCGTCATCGGGCCCTCCGGCTCGGGCAAATCCACCCTGATCCGCTGCATCAACCTGCTGGAGGATTACGCGGCCGACAGCACGATCACCGTCGGCGGCACCCCGGTGCAGCGCGGTCGCGCGCTGGAGAAGGTGCGCGCCGATGTCGGCATGGTGTTCCAGTCCTTCAACCTGTTCCCGCACCTCACCGTGCTGCGCAACGTGATGCTGGCGCCGATGCGGGTCCGGCATCTGCCCGAGGCCGAGGCCGAGCAGCGGGCGCGCGAACTTTTGCGGCGCGTCGGCATCGGCGAGCAGGCCGACAAGTTTCCCGGCAAGCTGTCGGGCGGCCAGCAGCAGCGCGTCGCCATCGCCCGGGCGCTGGCGATGGAGCCGAAGGTGATGCTCTTCGACGAGCCGACCTCGGCGCTCGACCCCGAGATGGTGGGCGAGGTGCTGGACGTGATGAAATCCTTGGCCGGCACCGGCGTCACCATGCTGGTGGTGACGCATGAGATGGGCTTCGCCCGTCAGGTCGCCGACCGGGTGATCTTCATGGACGGCGGGCGGATCGTCGAATCCGGCACGCCCGCGCAGATCTTCGACACCCCGCAGGAAGAGCGGACCCGCAATTTCCTTGGCGCCGTGCTGAACCACTGAGCGCCCCCCTTTCGGAGACGATGATGACCCTCGACCTCACCCATGTCCGTTCCCAGTTTCCCGGCCTGTCGCGCGGCTGGACCCTGTTCGACAACGCCGGCGGCTCGCAGATCCTGAAGGGCGCGGTCGAGCGGATAACCGAGTTCCTCTACGAGAAGAACGTGCAGATCGGCGGCAGCTACGAGGTGTCGCTGGCAGCGGCCGAGGCGCTGCGCGAGGCGCGGGTGGCCGCAGCCACCATCATGAACGCCGCCCGGCCCGAGGAGATCGTCTTTGGCCCCTCGACGACCGTGCTGATCCAGAACCTCGCCCGCGCCATGCGCTCGCAGTTTTCTGAAGGAGACGAGGTCATCGTCACCGTGGCCGATCACGAATCGAACATCGGCCCGTGGATGAGCCTGCGAGAGTTCGGGGTGACGGTGAAGATCTGGCCGATCAACCGCGAGACGCTGATGCTGGATCTCGCGGATCTCGAGCCGCTGATGACCGACCGCACGCGGCTTGTGGCGGTGACGCATGTCTCCAATATCCTCGGTCAGGTGAACCCGGTGGCCGACATCGCCCGCTTCGTGCACGAGCGCGGCGCGCGGATCTGCGTAGATGCGGTGGCCTATGCGCCGCACCGGGCAATCGACGTGCAGGCTTGGGACGTGGATTACTACGTCTTCAGCCTCTACAAGACTTACGGCCCGCATTATGCTGTGATGTATGGTAAATTCGAGAATCTTCTGGAACTCGACACCCTCTATCACTACTTCTACGGCAAGGACAAAACCCCGGGCAAGCTGGAGCCGGGCAACCCCTCCTACGAATGCGCCTATTCGACACTGGCGATCCGCGACTATCTCGTGGGGCTGGGCGGCGCCTCGGGCGAGGCGCGGTCGCGGCTAGAAACCGGCTTTGCCGCCATCACCGCGCAGGAGGATGCGCTGGTGGCGCGGCTGCTCTCCTACCTCACCTCGCGCAACGACTGCCGGGTGTTCGGGGCGACGCGCAACGAGGGCTCCCGGCGCATCCCGACCGTGGCCTTCCGCTTCGACGGGCACGACTCCGGCGCGCTGGCCAAGGCGATGGACGCCCACAAGATCGCCATCCGGCACGGTGATTTCCACTCCCGCCGTTTGGTGGAGGATCTGGGCGAGACCGGGGCCGGCGGCCTGCTCCGCGTCTCGATGGTCCATTACAACACGGTAGAGGAGGTCGACCGCCTGTGCGCCGCCTTCGACCAGATCCTGCGGAAAGCGGCCTGATGTTCGATATTGTCATAAGAAACGGCAGGATCGTCACCGCGTCGGCCGTCACCATGTGCGATATCGGCATAGCCGATGGCCGCATCGCCATGCTCGGCGAAGCCCTTCCGCCGGGGCGGGAGGAGATCGATGCCACTGGGCTCTATGTCCTGCCGGGCGGGATCGACAGCCACGTGCACCTGTCGCAGCCCTCGGGCGATGGGATCGTGATGGCCGACGATTTCGAAAGCGGCACGCTCTCGGCGCTGCATGGCGGCAACACCACGATCCTGCCGTTCTGCCTGCAGCAGAAGGGCAGCACCCTGCGCGAGGCGCTCACCGGCTATCACGCGCTGGCCGAGGGCAACTGCTACACCGACGTCAGCTTCCACCTGATTGTCACCGACCCCACGCCCTCGGTGCTGGGGCAGGAGATCCCGGCGCTGGTGGAGGATGGCTATACCTCGCTCAAGGTCTTCATGACCTACGAGGGCCTGCGGCTGCGGGATGACGAGATCCTGTCGACGCTCGATGCCGCCAAGACTTCCGGCGCGCTGGTCATGGTGCATTGCGAGAACGAGGATGCGATCCGCTTTCTGATCGGCAAGCACGAGGAGGCGGGCAGGGTGGCGCCTCCCGCCCATGCCACAACCCGCCCCATCGCGGCGGAGCGCGAGGCGACGCATCGGGCGCTGTCCTTGGCCGAGATCGTCGATGTGCCAATCGTCATCGTGCATGTCTCGAACCGCGAGGCGATGGAGGAGATCGCCCGCGCCAGACAGCGCGGCGCCAAGGTCGTGGGCGAGACCTGTCCGCAATACCTGATGCTGACCGCCGACGATCTGGACCGCGAGGGCTGGGAGGGCGCGAAATTCGTCTGCTCGCCGCCGCCGCGCGACAAGGCAAGCCAGATCGCCTGCTGGGAGGGGCTGGAGCAGGGCATCTTCGACCTCTACTCCTCCGACCACTGCCCCTTCCGCTTCGACGACCCGGAGGGCAAGCTGAACAGCCGCGGCAAGACCAGCTTCCGCTGGATCCCGAACGGCATCCCGGGGGTGGAGACGCGGCTGCCGATCCTGTTCTCGGAAGGGGTGATGAAGGGCCGGATCGACCTGCCCCGCTTCGCCGCGCTGACCGCGACCAACCATGCCAAGCTCTACGGCCTCTACCCGCAGAAGGGCGTCATCGCCGTCGGCTCGGATGCCGATCTGGTCCTGTGGGACCCGACCGAGACGCGCCGCCTGACCAACGACGACCTGCACCACGGTGCGGATTACACGCCCTACGAGGGGCTTGAGGTGACGGGTTGGCCGGTCACCGTGATCCTGAACGGGGCGATGGCGATCGACCGGGGCGCGCTGAAGCTGAAGCGCGGCGCGGGCCGCTACCTGCCACGCCAGCGCAGTGCGCTGGTGGGCGCGCAACCGGACGGCATGCGCTGACGGCGCTTGGGTCGCCCCGGCGGCCCGACCCCTGACCCTTCGGGCGCAGGCGGACCGGGGCTGAACCCGTGATCGCGCCTCGGCTGATCCCCGCCCCCCATTCAGGGATTCCGGCGGGTCTCTGCCTGTTTCCCGCCCATCATGCCTCGCATGTTGAAGCCCCGGCACCCAGCGCCCATAGTCCGCCCGTATCGTATCCGTCCCCGCATTCCGTAGATCCCTTTTCCCCTGTGCCAACCGTGGCCACAGCCCTGCGCTTGTCGCCCTGAACCCTGCACGACCGCGTCAGACGCGAGGCACTGCCTGCCATCCCAGCGCCCCGGCGCTCGATCGGCCCTGCGCGCGCGGGGCGAACCGAGGAAGTTCCCGCATGACCCCTTCCGCCGAACCCCGCCGCAGCCAGCGCATCATCGGGATCGACGTTTGTCGCTCCATCGCGATCCTGCTGGCAATGCTCAGCCACACGCTGATCGAGTTCAGATTCTTCCACTTCTTCGGCGATGCCGGGGCCGTGATGCGCTTCGTCATCCAGATGGCCCCGGTCACCTTCATCTGCCTCTTCGGGGCGATGCTCGAGATCGTCTACAAGCCGCGGCTCGACGGCCCGCGCCGGGCTTCTGCGCTGCGCCAGCTCTACATCCGCGCGCTGCAATGCTATTTGCTCTATTGCCTGACCATCGTCTCGCTCATGCTGTTCGACGACGTCTCGATCGGCTATGCGCTGCGCTGCATGCTGATGCTGGGGGCCAGCCCCTATGCCGACATCCTGAAGTTCTACGCCTTGGCCCTGCTGCTGGCTCCGGCCCTGCTGACGCTGCGCCTCCGCTTCGGGCTGGTGCCGCTGCTGGCGCTCGGCCTCGGCATCCAGTTCGTCTGGCCGCTGCTTCAGCTGATCCCGGAGCCGCGGATCGTCTTCGGCAAGGATTACCTCGGGATGCCGCTCGGGTTCCTCTACGGCGGCGGGAAGGGCGTCGGCGGGCCCTCGCTCTTGCACGGGCTCAGCCTCGTCTGCATCGGCATGGTGCTGGGCCACGGGGTGATGCGCTTTCTCGATCCCGCGCCCGAAAGCCGCCGTCACGGCCTCCTCATCCTCGGCCTGCTGTTTGTGCCTTCGGTTGCCGCCTCGGCGCTGATGTGGAACTGGGCGGATCCCTTCGCCACCGTGCTCGCCATCGCCGACATGTCGCTGCGCAATGAAAACCACCCGATCTATTTTTCGCTCGGCCTCGGCTTCACCGTTGCGGCCGTGCTGCTCTGCGTGCTGGCGGTGGACGTGTTCCAGCGCAGCTGGGGCAGCCGCCTGCAATTCATGGGCAAGACCAGCCTCTTCACCTTTTCCTTCGGCAATATCCTTCTCTACGCCGCCCCCCATCCGCATCGCGGCTTTGCCGTGGCCGCGTTGATGTCGGCGGCCTTCTTCGCGCTGATCTGTGGGCAGAGCTATCTCTTCATGCGGCTGATGATGCCAGCGGCCCCGGATGCACCGCCCGCGTGGAAGGCCGTGACCGAGCGCTTCCAGCACTTCGTCCAGAGGCTGCAGCAACCGATCAGCGGCGCCGTGGATGCGGTGATAAAGCCCGAACCGCGCTGAGGTCTCGCGCTAGCCCAGCAGATCCTGCCGGATGCGCTCGAAGATCGCGACGCCTTGCGGGATCAGCGCGTCGGGAAAGTCATAGTCTGGGTTGTGCAGCGAGGCCGACGCCCCGGCGCCCAGCAGGAACATTGCCGATCTGGCGTGCTGGCCGAACCGACCGAAATCCTCCGAGGCGCGCATCGGAAGGCCGATGCCGTCATGGCCGAGGCCGAGCGCATCCAGTGCGCGGGTGATGGCATCGGCGGCATCCGGATGGTTCGCGCATGCCGTGAAGCGGTCATGAGAGGTGACGTCCACCGTCAGACCGTGCTCCTCGGCCAGACGCGCTGCCAGCGTCGTCACCTCCTCGCTGAGCGCCGCCATCTCGGCGTCGAGCAGGGTGCGCAGCGTCAGCCACAGCTCGCCTTCGCCCGGCGTGATGCCGAAGGCGGGCTCGCCCATCCGGGCGTGGCACAAGCTGACCAGCCGGAAGCCGGGTCCGATCTCTTCGCCGCGACCGGCGGCCAACGCCGCCTGCATCAGCGCAGCCATTGCCCGGGCGGGCGAGACGCCCTTTTCGGGCATCGAGGCATGCGAGGTCCGGCCGCGGAACACCACCCGCAGGCCTTCCGAGGCGCAATTGGCCGGCCCCGGCGCGATCACCGCATGGCCGAGTGGAAGCCCCGGCATGTTGTGCAACGCGAAGGCCCAGTCGGGGCTGAGCGGGGCAAAGAGCGGATCGGCCAGCACGGCGGCGGCGCCCGAGCCGTCTTCCTCGGCCGGCTGGAACAGCAGCACGACGCGCCCCCGCACGGGCGGACGGCGGGCGATCAGACGCGCAAGGCCCAGAAGAATGGCAGTATGGCCATCATGGCCGCAGAGATGGCCCCTGCCGGGCAGGGTCGAGCGATGTGCGATTTCCGAGATCTCCTCGATCGGCAACGCGTCGAGTTCGGCCCGGAACATCACCACCGGCCCCGGCTCCGGCGCATCCCAGACCGCGGCGACGCCATGACCGCCCAGTCCGGTGACGACGCGCGAAGGCCCCAGCGGCTCCAGCGTCGCGACCACCTGCGCCGCCGTCCAGACCTCGTTCCCCGAGACCTCCGGGTGGCGGTGCAGATGGTGACGGAATTCGGTCAGTTCGACGACATCGCTGTTGCTCAGCATCATATCCCCTTCTCGCGCGGCGGCCCGCCCCAGATCATGCGCTTCTGCGCGAAACCGCAAGGGGCCAGGCGCCGCCCCACGCACTCCCCTCGGTCGCATCCCCGCGCCGAGCAGGATATGGACACGGCACCGCGGACGGGAGACACCACCGCGGACGCGCCCTCGGGGCGCGACATGCGGTGACAGGGCAGGAGGGGCGATCATCGGGTATAAGAGGTATGTCAGGAACATTTTCTGTCTCCCACTCTTCCGTGGAAGACGGCGGACCTATCGCTTCAGGAGCAGCAGATGATCATATGAGATTCAGTTCGAAAGCCTTCCTGGCCCTCCGGCTGGGTGCCACGCTGTTTCCGCTGCTCGGGGCCGTGCTCTGGGCGTTCTGGTCCGAGGCGCAGCAGGTCCAGCGCACCCATCAGCAGGGCGCCGAGAATGTCCAGCTCATCGAACTCTACACCGACCGCCTGATCCAGACCCAGATGGTCCTCAAGGAAGCGGTCCAGCGTCATGTCGAGGCGGAGCCGCCCGACTACATCTCGAGCCCCGAATTCAAGGATTACCTGTCGGATCTGCAAGAGGCGCAGGCCGCGTCGCAGGGCCTCGCGATCGTTTCGGACGATGGCGAGATCGTGGCGGCGAGCCATGGCTTCGCCAACATTCCCTACCTGGCGCTGGAGGACTACCGCAACAGCCCGGCCGCCTCCTCGCGCGTGATCCTCGACCGCAGTGTCGGGCGGGAGGCGCAGGATGCCTTCATCATCGCGATCCCCCTGCGGCTGGGAGAAACCGACGGCATCTTCATCTCCGCGATACAGGTCGTGTCGATGCGCGGGTTCCTCCAGAGCATAGCCACCACCCCCGGTCAGGCGGCCTCGCTGCTGCGCGAGGACGGCAAGCTCCTGGTGCGCAACGTGGCCTCGACCCCGATCTTCCTCGATCCCGAAAATGCCGCCCGCAAGTCCATGGCACAGCACGACGACGGTCACTACCAGACCATCGCCGTCTCCGACAGCATCGAGCGCTACTACGGTTTCACCCGGGTCGGAGAGTTGCCGCTCTTCGCGATCTCGGGCATCCCCGTCTCCGACGTGCGCAGGCAGTGGCTGGGCCAGGCCCTGCCGGTCTGGCTCTTCCTCGGCGCACTCAGCCTGTTCAGCCTCGTCCTGACCAGCCGGATCCAGCGCGGCCTTGCCGACGGCATGCGCCAGCGCGAGACCCACGAGCAGCTGGTCGCGGCACAGCAACTGGCCGAGCAGCGCTCGCAGCTGCTGCAGGAGCTGAACCACCGGGTGAAGAACAATCTCGCGGTGATCGGCAGCCTCATCAGCTTTCAGGTCCGCCTGACGGGCAAGGTCGATCCCGACGCGCTGAAGGCCCGGCTTCAGGCGGTGGCCGAGGTGCATGCGCTGCTCTACCGCGCGCAGGAGAACGACCGGATCGACCTTGGCCAGCTCCTGTCACGGCTGGCCAACAGCCCCGCCATCCTGCCGCCCGAGCGCGGCATCCGCGTCGATTGCGACCTCGAACAGGACATCATGATCGGCCCCGACAGCGCCATTCCGCTGGCGCTCATCGTGGCAGAGCTCCTGACCAATGCGGTGAAGCACGCCTTCCCCGAGGGGTGCGTGGGCTCGGTCTCGCTGCGTCTGCTGCGCATCGGCGACCGGGCAAGGCTCGACATCGCCGACGACGGCATCGGCGCCCCGGAGACGACCGACCGAAGATCCGGCCTGCGCATCCTCGAAGGCCTGCTCGCCCAGGCCGAAGCCGAGCTGACCCGCCAGCCCGGGCCGGGCACCCGCTACAGTCTCGAGTTCACCATCCGCGCGCCGACCCTGCCGCAGATCGGCGGGACGGGGTCCGGTAGGCGGACATCCTGAAGCCCGGCTCCGGCGCCCGGGCGGGGCGCCGTGGCGTCCCCGCACTGGCGGTGTGGTCAGGGGATGCCTCCGGGACGGCTTTCCCCGATCAAGGATGCGGCAGACCGAAGCTTTCCGGCCATGACCCGTGCCGCGCGGCTCCGATGGACTCCCTCGAAAAAGATACCCCTTTTCAGATCGGCCATCTCCGCGCAGGGTCGTCCGGAACAGATTCCTCCTCCGGACCCTCCGACCGATGAACACCCAGGACACCGCCATGACAGTCGAAACAATTGACACGCTCGTCGTCGGCGCGGGTCAGGCCGGGATCGCCATGAGCGAGCATCTGACGGACATGGGGGTGCCGCATCTCGTGCTGGAGCGGAACCGGATTGCCGAGCGCTGGCGCTCGGAACGCTGGGACTCGCTGGTGGCCAACGGCCCCGCCTGGCACGACCGCTTCCCCAACATGGCCTTCGACGACATCCCGCCCGAAAGCTTCCCCGCCAAGGAGCGGATGGCGCGCTATTTCGAGGATTACGCCCGCATGATCGCGGCACCGGTCCGCACCGGCGTCGCGGTGACCGGGGTCGAACGGTGCGAGGGCCGCCCGGGTTTCATGGTCACCACCTCGCAGGGCCGGATCGAGGCGCAGCGGGTGGTGGTGGCCACCGGCCCGTTCCAGCTGCCGCAGTATCCGCGGATCGTGCCGGAGGCGCCCGGGCTTCTGCAGATGCACTCCTCGGCCTACAAGAACCCCGGGCAATTGCCCGACGGCGCGGTTCTGGTGGTCGGGGGCGGGGCGTCGGGGTCGCAGATCGCCGAAGAGCTGCAGCGCGCCGGGCGCAAGGTCTATCTCTCGATCGGCGAGCATTACCGTCCGCCGCGCGCCTATCGGCAGCGCGATTACGTCTGGTGGCTCGGCGTGCTGGGCAAATGGGACGCGATCACGACCACGGGGAAGAAGAAGCATGTGGCCTTCGCGGTCAGCGGCTATGACGGCGGCAAGACCATCGATTTCCGCCGTCTGGGCCACTCCGGGGTCACGGTGCTCGGCACCACCCGGTCCTGCGAGGAGGGTGTGCTGAGCTTTGCCGACGATCTCGCCGCAAATATCGCCGCCGGGGACCGGGCCTATCTCGAGGTGCTCGAGGAGGCGGATGCCTATGTCGCGCGCAACGGGCTCGACCTGCCGCCCGAACCGGACGCCTGGGAGATCGCTCCCGACCCGGACTGCGTGGCGAACCCGGTCCTGCAGCTCGATCTGCAGGGCGCTGGGGTGCAGAGCATCATCTGGGCGACCGGGTTCAAGTTCGACTTCAGCTGGCTCAAGGTCGACGCCTTCCACGAGGACGGCACGCCGTTCCACAAGCGCGGCATCTCGTCGGAAAGCGGGATCTACTTCCTTGGCCTGCCCGAGCTGACCAACCGCGCCTCCTCCTTCATCTACGGCTGCTGGTATGACGCGAAATACATCGCCACCCATATCGGCGTGCAGCGGAATTATGCGGCCTACGGGAAGGCCTGAGGCGCCGGGCGTCCGGCCGCAAGGCGGCGCCGATCGCGCCGCGCCGATCCCCAACCGACATCCCAAGAAAGGCAAGATCCAGATGGCCCACACCCGCCACCGCAAGTTCAACACCAAAGACACTTACCCCGAGCAGAACCTCGACAACGATCTGGCCCAGGCCGTCGTCGCCCGGGGGACCACGATCTTCCTGCGCGGGCAATGTCCACAGGACCTAGACACGGCGAAGAACATCGAGAGTCACGACCCGGTGGAGCAGACCCACAAGGTGATGCAGAACATCCGCCAGCTCGTCGAGGAATGCGGCGGCAGGATGGAGCATGTGACCAAGCTCGTGGTCTACATCACCGACGTCCGCCACCGCGAGCCGGTCTATCGCACGATGGGCGAATACATACGCGGTGTGTATCCGGTGTGCACGGGTCTCACGGTCGTCGCTCTGGCCCGTCCCGACTGGTTGGTCGAGATCGACGCCACCGCCGTGATCCCGGACTGACCCGATGCCGATGCCCCCCGACCGAGGTGCCGCATGACGTTTTCCCTCGTAGGCCATTGCCCGGACAGCGGAATGTTCGGCCTCGCCATCTCCTCCTCCTCCCCCGCCGTCGCCGCCCGCTGCGCCTTCGCCCGGTCCGGAGTCGGCGCGGTCTGCACCCAGAACGTGACCGACCCCCGCCTCGGCCCACAAGCGCTGGACCTGATGGAACGCGGCGCCACCCCGGCCGAGGCGCTCGCCATCCTCAGGCGCAGCGGCGCGCATATGGACTGGCGGCAGGTGCTGGCCGTGGGCAGGCGCGGGGATCCCGCGATCCTGTCGGGCAGCCACGTCCTCGGCCAGTGGAGCGAGGCGCAGGGCAGGGATGTGGCGGCGGCGGGCAATCTTCTGGCTGATCCGGGGGTGCCCACGGCAATGGTGGCCGCCTTCGGCAAAGCGACGGGACATCTCGGCGACCGGCTGATGGCCGCGCTTGCCGCCGGTCTGGCAGCCGGGGGCGAGGCCGGGCCGGTGCACTCCGCCGGGCTCCTGCTGGTCGACCGGCACAGCTGGCCGCTGGCCGAACTGCGCATCGACTGGACCACGGACTGCCCGATCGCGGCGCTGGCCGAGGCTTGGCAGATCTACAAGCCGCAGATGGCCGCCTATGTCACCCGCGCCCTCGACCCGCGCGACGCGCCGTCCTACGGCGTGCCGGGCGACGAGTAGCGCCCTTTGGGACGCGCGGGAGTCCTCCTGGAGGGTCTCGCGCGCCCGTTGATGCTGGCGAGGCCGGGAAGAGCCCGATACCGAACCGCAGCTTGACCGGTTCATCAGGCCGTCGGAACCGTGCCCCCGTCGATCACGTATTCCGACCCGGTGATGCTGCCGGCGCGGTCGGAGGCGAGGAAGGCGATGAGGCTGGCGATCTCGGCGGGCGTCGAGGGTCGGCCGAGGGGGATGCCGCCGAGGCTCTCCATGATCATCCGCTTGCCGCCGGCAAGGTCGGTGCCCGCCTCGGCGGCCACGCGCTCGGCCAGGCGGACCGAGGCTTCGGTCTCGATCCAGCCCGGGGCCACGCGCAGGACGCGGACGCCCTTGGGTGCGACCTCCTTCGACAGGCTCTTGCTGTAGACCGACAGGGCGGCCTTGGCCGCGGCATAGGCCGTGGTCGCCTCGGGCAGGGGCAGGAGACGCTGGATCGAGGTGACATGGATCACCACGCCCGAACCCTGCGCCACCATCCCGGGCAGCAGCGCCCGGTCGAGCCGCACGGCAGGCATCAGGTTCAGGTTCAGCTCGCCCTGCCATTCCGCCTCGCCCAGGGCGGCAAAGCCGCCGCCCGGCGCCGAGGATCCGCCCAGCATGTGAACGACGATCTCCACCCCGCCCATCCGCTGGCGCACCGCCACGGCCACCGTCTCGCATCCGGCGGGCGTAGTCAGGTCGGCGGCAACAAACATCTCCTCCGGCAGGGCGTCGGGCCGGCTGCGGGCCGTGGTCAGCACTGTCGCCCCGAGTTCGCGGAACAGCGCGACCGTGGCCGCGCCTGCGCCCTGCGTGCCACCGGTGATCAGGGCGCGCTTGCCCTCCAACGTCAGGAACCCGCCCATCAGCCGATCCTCAGATCACGGATCTGGTCGCCCGCGAGGCCGAAGGTAAAGCTCAGCACTGCAGGGCTGCCGGGGAAGTCGCCGCTGACCCGGGCGCGGACGACGGTCTTGCCACCAGCCTTGGTCAGCTCCAGCGGTTCGGCGCGGTGACGATACTTGGCCTTGGCGGCCTGCCACCACGCGCGGATATCCTCTGGCCCGCGATGGGTTGCGCCCTCGTCCCGCACCTCGGCATCGGGGGCGAAGGCTGCGGCGAAGGTCGCGCCATCCTGCGGGGCTTCGGCGGTGAAATAGGTCTGGATCGGGGAAGGGAGATTCATGATGTGCTCCTGTCTGGTCTGACTGGAACATAGCTCTCGACGGGCCTGCCGATAATCGGGATAAAGCGGCATCTGGTGCTGACAGGATCGGGACAATGACGGATGCGGCGCTGAAGGGGTTGGAAGCGGTGCTGACCATCGCACGGCGCGGGTCTTTTCGCGCGGCGGCGATCGATCTCGGCATGTCGACCACTGCCCTGTCGCACACGATCGGGCGGCTGGAGGCGAGCCTTGGCGTGCGGCTTTTCAACCGGACCACGCGCAGCGTCGCCCTGACCGATGCCGGACGCGACTTCGTCGCGCGCGTCGGCCCGGCCCTGACCGAGATCCGCGCCGCGATGGACAGCGCACGCTCGCAGCGCGAGACGCCTTCGGGGATGCTGCGGATCAACGCTTCGGTGCAGGCGGGGCGGGCGGTAGCGCCGGTGGTGCTGGAGTTCTTGCGCCGCCACCCCGAGATGCAGGTCGATCTGGTGACAGAGGGGCGGCTGGTCGACATCGTGGCCGAGGGTTTCGATCTCGGCATCCGCCCCGCCGACCTGGTGCCGCGCGACATGATCGCCCTGCCGCTGGGCCCGCCGCAGCGCCATGCCATCGTCGCCTCGCCCGACTGGCTGGCCAGCCATCCCGCCCCGCGCTCCCCCGCCGATCTCGACCCGGCGCAGTGCATCCGGGTCCGTCTGCCGAATGGCGCGCTGCTGCGCTGGCCCTTCGAGAAGGCGGGCGAGCAGGTGCAGCTCGAGGCGCGGGGGCGGCTGACGGTGGACGAGGCCGACATCGCCCGCGCCGCCGTGCTGGAGGGTGCGGGGATCGGCTATTTCTTCGAGCAGAGCGTGGCCGAAGACATCGCCGCCGGCCGCCTCACCCGCCTGCTGGAAGACTGGACCCCCCCGCGCCCCGGCTTCAGCCTGTATTACCCCGGCAGGCGCAACCCTTCCGCCGGATTTGCCGCTTTTCTTGCGCTGGTGCGGGAGAGGGGTCAGCGCTGAGAGCCCCTGCACCGCGCCGGGTTGTGCGTCCCGAAAGCTGCAGGCCGTTGCCCGCGAGATCCGCAACCGCCCAAGCCGGGACCGCTGCCGGTTGGAACAGCGGCCTTCGTCTTCTGCTGGTCGGAAGCCGGCCTCACCAGCCTTCGAGGACGATCTTTCCCCGCGTCCGGCCGCTTTCGATCATCGCATGCGCCTTCGCCAGATTGCTCGCGTTGAGCGGGCTGAGCACGTCGGTCAGGGTGCTGCGGAGGCGCTTCGTTTCCACCAGCTGGCCGATCTCGTCCAGAAGCCGGCCCTGTTCCGCCATGTCGGGGGTCTGGAAGATCGGGCGGGTGAACATCAGCTCCCAATGCACCGAGACCGCCTTGCGCTTGAAGGGCAGGATGTCGAGCGCCGCCGGATCGTCGATCAGCCCGAACCGGCCCTGCGGCGCGATCAGGGCGTTGATCTCGGCCAGATGCCGGTCGGTGTTGGTGGTCGAAAAGACGAAGCCCGGGGCGCCGATTCCCAGAGCCTCGACCTGCGCGGCCAGCGGCTGGCTGTGGTCGATGACATGATGGGCGCCAAGCTCGCGCACCCAGTCGCTGGTTTCGGGGCGTGAGGCGGTAGCGATCACCGTGAGATCGGTCAGCGCGCGGAGGATCTGGATCGCGATCGAGCCCACGCCTCCGGCCCCGCCGATGATCAGGATCGCCCCTGCCGCCCCGGGCACGGCGCGGCGGATGTCGAGCCGGTCGAACAGCATTTCCCAGGCGGTGATGGCCGTCAGGGGCAGGGCAGCCGCTTGGGCATCCGACAGGCTCGAAGGCGCATGACCCACGATCCGCTCATCGACGAGATGCAGCTCGGCATTCGCACCCGGGCGGATGATCGAGCCCGCGTAGAACACCCGGTCGCCGGGCTGGAAGCGGGTCACGCCTTCGCCGACCTCTTCGACCACGCCGACCGCATCCCAGCCCAGCACCTTCCACTCCCCGGCTTCGGGCGTGGCGCCGGTGCGCACCTTGGTATCGACCGGGTTGACCGAAACGGCGGCGACACGCACCAGCAGGTCATGGCCGCGCGCGACGGGGCGGGGCAGGTCGATGTCCGTCAGCACGGTTGCCGCACCCGGGGTCTGATATCCGATGGCCTTCATGAGCAAGGTCTCCTTTCGCCTGTCTGGCCCAGAACCTGTGCCCATGCTACCGAATGCGCAATACGCACAAGCAACGCCCATAGTATCAGAAAGGATACCACTGTGGCCAAGGCCCGTCATTCCCGTTTCGATTGCACCCCCGGTTGTTCGGTCGAGGCGGCCATCGGTCTGATCGACGGCAAGTGGAAATCGATCATCCTGTTCCACCTGCTGTCCGGCACGATGCGCTTCAGCGAGATCCGGCGTCAGATCGAGAATGTCACGCCGCGGATGCTGACCAATCAGCTGCGGGAGATGGAGGAGGACGGGCTGATCACCCGGAAGATCTATGCACAGGTGCCGCCCAAGGTGGAATACAGCCTCTCCGCCCTCGGGCGCAGCATGGAGCCGATCCTGATGGCGCTGAAACTCTGGGGCGATGCCAATATCGGGCTCTATGGCAAGCCGGTCGATCCTCCCCGTGTGGAAGGCGGCACCTCCTGAGGCTCGATGCCGTCGCGTCCGCAAGGGATGCAGACTGCGCATCGTCCCTCGGCGCACAACTTTTCCGTGCATGAGGCCCTACGACAAGGTCACGGTGGTCTCCGGGGCTGCCGACAGCTACGACGAACTCGTCGCCCTGACGGCCGTCGATCAGAGTGACGGACGGGCCGCCGCGCTCGTTTCGGTAGGCTCGGGGGATCTGAGCGGCGATTACCTTGCCTATGAGGCCGAAGGCGGCCTGCAGATCATCGACGTCACCGGGTATTCCGGCACGATCAATGCCGATGTCTTCGTCGGCAGGACACGCTGCTGCTTGCGTGAGCCTTTGCGGGGGCATCTTTGGGTGCCCCCTTCTCCTACAGTCGCTTTCTCAAACGGGATGCTCCGGGCTGTCCGCGGCTTACCGCATCAGACGCAAACATCCTCGCCCGGCCAGCTTCGAAATCTGCGGATGCCATGGGCTCCCTAGACCCACCGGCCTCGATACATGCATTTTTGTCAACCAAAGCTCCAATGTTTCGACTTTTCGCAACTCCCCGCCTCTGGGATGATCCTCTAGGTTTACGGGAGGAAACTATGACCCAATCTTTGCTCAAGGGCTTGACCCTTGCCTTGCTGCTGGGCAGCACCAGTGCCGGCGCGGCCATGGCTGGCAAGGCGGACAACACGCTGCGCGTCGCCTTCACCGAGGAAATTCTGGAGCTCGACTACAACTACACCACCAAGCGAGAATACATCATCATCTCGGACCTGATCGACGACAACCTGTTCCGCATCGATCCCGAGACCAGCGAGATCGAGCCCGGCCTGGCTACGGGTTACGAGTACGTCGATCCGATGACCATCGAGGTGAAGCTGCGCGAGGGGGTGACCTTCCACAACGAGCAGCCGCTGACGGCCAAGGATGTCGCCTACACCTACAACTGGGTGATCGATCCTGAGAGCGAGACCCATGCTGGCCCGACCCATGTCAACTGGCTGAAATCGGTCGAGGTCGTCGACGACGTGACGCTGCGCTTCCATCTGCTGTCCGACTATCCGCTGGCGCTGCGCGATCTCGCGACCCGCGTACGGATCCGACCGGAAAACACCTATCACGTCGATGGCAAGGTGGTGCGCAATGCCGCGGCGCTGGAGCCGGTGGGGCTTGGGCCCTACCGCGTGGCCAGCTTCCAGCCGGGGCAGGAACTGGTGCTGGAGCGCTACGAGGGCTATTACGAGGGCGGCGCCAAGGGCGATCCGTCGATCGGCACCATCGTCATCCGCACCGTTCCCGATATCGGCACGCAGCAGGCCGAGTTGATGGGCGGCGGCATCGACTGGATGTACAACGTGCCGCTCGATGTGGCCGAGAGCATCGGCTCCACCCCGATCGCGCAGCATCTGTCGGGCCCGGATCTGCGGGTGGCCTTCGTCGTGCTGGATGCGGCGGGCCATACGCAGAAGGACGGACCGCTTACCGACAAGGTGGTGCGGCAGGCGCTGAACCATGCCGTCAACAAGGCCGACATCGCACAATATCTCGTCGGCGGCTCGGCCGAGCCGATCCACACCCCTTGCCATCCGGCGCAGTTCGGCTGTGACCAGACGGTGCAGGATTACCCGTTCGATCCCGAACGCGCCAAGGCCCTTCTGGCCGAGGCGGGCTATCCCGACGGCTTTCCCCTGGACCTCTGGGCCTATCGCGAACGCCCGATGGCCGAAGCGGTGGCGGCAGATCTGACCAACGCCGGGGTGAAGGTGAATCTGCGCTATGTGCAGCTTGCCTCGCTCGATCAGGCGCGGGCCAACCGCGAGATCCCGGCCTATATCGGCACCTGGGGATCGGGCGGCACGGCGGATACGGCTGCGATCGCCAACATCCACTTCAACGAGACGACCGACCGCAACCTGTCCGGCGATCCGCGGGTGACCGAGCTGGTGCTGGCGGCGGAGGCGACGAGCGATCAGGCCGAGCGCAAGCGGATCTACAGCGAAGCGTTGACCCTGATCGCGGACGAGGCCTACTGGCTGCCGCTGGTCAGCTATTCGATCAACTATCTCGTCAGTCCGGATCTCGAGTTTCCGTTGAACGCGGACGGTCTGCCGCGCCTCTACAGCGCAAGCTGGAAGTAACCGCCCCCGGGGCACCGGGTCGGCTGCATGGCCGACCCGGACGAGGACGCACATATGCTCAGATACATCCTACAACGCAGCGCGATGGCGCTGGCCGTGGCCCTCGTGGTGTCGCTGGCAACCTTCCTGCTGCTGAACTTCGCCGCCGATCCGGCCTCTGCCATTGCCGGCGAGGATGCGGCGCCCGAGGTGGTGCAGCAGATCCGCGAGACCTACGGCTTCGACCGTCCGGTGATGGTGCGCTACGTCGAGTGGCTCGGCGGCGTGACGCGGGGCGATTTCGGCGACAGCTACTACTGGAACAAGCCTGTGGGCGCGCTGGTGCTGGAACGCGCGCCGGTGACGATCACGCTTGCCCTCTCGGCGCTGCTGGTGACGATCGTCATCGCCATCCCGCTGGGCGCGGTCGCCGCGCTGCGGCCGAATTCATGGGCAGACCGTTTCGCGCTGAGCTTCGCCGTATCGGCGCAAGCGATCCCGAACTTCTGGCTCGGGCTCATGCTGATCATCCTTCTCGGGGTGATGATGCCGATCCTGCCGATCTCGGGCGATGCGACGTGGCAGCATTTCGTGCTGCCGGCCTTCGTGCTGGGAACGAGCTCCGTCCCCGCCGTGATGCGGCTGACCCGGACCGGGCTTATCGAGGTGATGGAGGCCGACTATATCCGCACCGCCCGGTCGAAAGGGTTCCGCGGGCTGTCGCTGCTGCGCCGCCACGCGATGCGCAACGCCATCCTGCCGGTTGTCTCGGTGCTGGCCGTCCAGCTGGGGCAGAAGTTCGGCGGGTCAGTGATCACCGAAAGCGTCTTCGCCATCAACGGGCTGGGCAGGCTCGCGCTGCAATCTATCCTCGGGTCCGACATCCCGACGGTGCAGATGCTGATCTTCATCTTCGCCATCACCTTCGTGCTGATGAACCTGTTGGCCGATCTTCTGAATGCCGCCCTTGATCCGAGGATCCGCATCGCATGACCGTATCCGACACCTCTCCCACGCCCGAGACCAGGTCCTCCGTGTCGCCGCGCGCGCTGCTGCGCCGCCGCGCCCTGTCGCACAACGGCTTCCTGATCGGCTGTGCGATCCTTCTCGCGCTCATCCTTGTCGCGGTGCTCGCCCCGCTGCTGGCGCCGCACGATCCCTATGCCCAGACGCTGGCCAAGCGCCTGCTACCGCCGGTCTGGCAGCAGGGCGGCAGCTGGGAGCATCTGCTCGGCACCGATCAGGTCGGGCGCGACTATCTGAGCCGGCTGATCTACGGCGCGCGCGTGTCGCTGACCATCGGCTTCGGCGCGGCGCTCATCGGCATGCTGATCGGGGTGACGCTGGGTGTGGCCGCCGGTTATTTCGGCGGCTGGATCGACCACGCGATCAGCTTCCTGCTGACCGCGCAGCTGGCGCTGCCGGGCCTGCTTCTGGCGATGGCGCTGGTCTTCATCATCGGCCCCTCGCTCTGGGTGGTGATCGGGATCATCGGCGTGCTGCACTGGACCTATTTCCTCGTGGTCACCCGCTCGGCGACGCAGCGGCTCAAGTCGCAGGATTTCGTCGCCGCTGCGCGCGCGATGGGGGCGGGGCGCTGGCAGATCCTCAGCCGCGAGATCCTTCCGAACCTGACGGGCGTCATCATCGTGATCTTCACCTTCGAGATGGGCATCTCGATCCTCGCCGAGGCGTCGCTGTCGTTTCTCGGCGTCGGGATCCAGCCGCCGATCCCGTCCTGGGGCCTGATGATCGCCGAGGGCAAGCAGGCACTGTTCTACCGGCCCTGGCTGGTGATCCTGCCCGGAACGCTGCTCTTCATCCTTGTCATCGGCGCGAACCTTCTGGGTGACGGGCTGCGTGACATCACCTCGCCGCAGGGGAGGAACTGACATGGCGGAGACGAGGACCATCCTCAGCGTCGAGGACATGGAGGTCGTGCTCGACACGCCCGCAGGCGCGCTGAAGGCGGTGCGGGGCACGAGCTTCGACCTCAGGGCAGGCGAGGCCATCGGCATCGTCGGCGAAAGCGGGTCGGGCAAATCAATGACGGCGCTCGCCATCATGCGGCTGCTGCCGCGGGTCGCGCGGATGCGCAACGCCGGGCTGCGGCTGAACGGCGAGGACATCGGCGCCATCGACGATGCCCGCTTCGCCAAGACCATTGCCGGCCAGAGGATCTCGATGATCTTCCAGGAGCCGATGACCTCGCTGAACCCGGTCTACACCATCGGGCGGCAGATGACCGAGGCGGCGGTGCTGTTCGCGGGGCGCAGCCCTGCGGCGGCCCGGGCGCGCGCGATCGAGCTGCTGGACCGTATGGGCCTTCCCGACCCTGTCGGCCGGATGGGCCAGTATCCGCACCAGCTTTCGGGCGGGCAGCGGCAGCGGGTGATGATCGCCATGGCGCTGATGAACGAGCCCGACCTGATCATTGCCGACGAGCCAACGACCGCGCTCGACGTGACGGTGCAGGCGCAGATCATGGAGCTCCTGTCGGAACTGCGGCGCGAATTCGGCATGGCAATGATCCTGATCACCCATGATCTGGCTGTCGTCGGCTCGTCGGTTGACAAGGTCGCCGTGATGTATGGCGGCGAGATCGTCGAGGCCGGGCCCTGCCGCGACGTGCTGCTCAGCCCCCGGCATCCCTACACGCGCGGCCTTCTGGCCTGCGTGCCGCAGATGAATGGCGCACCGCGGCGGCTCGGGGCCATCGCGGGGATCGTGCCCTCGTTGATCGGCGACGTCGATCACTGCGTCTTCGCTTCGCGCTGCAGCCACGCTCAACCGGTCTGCCACCGCGCACGCCCGCCTGTGCAGGGCGATGCGGCGCGGCATTACAGCTGCATCCTGACCCCCGCCGAGGTGGAGGCCCTGCCGCCTGCACAGCCGACCGAGGTTGTCCTGCCTGCGGTTGCCGCCGATCCGACACCGTTGATCGCCGCGCGCGGGCTGAACCGCAGCTTCAGTCGGAAGACGCTCTTCGGCAAGCCCGAGACGCTGCAGGCCCTTGCCGACGTCTCGCTGGAGCTGCGCCGGGGCGAGACCTTCGCCGTGGTGGGCGAGAGCGGGTCGGGCAAGTCCACGCTGGCCCGCATCCTCTTGGGGCTCGACCGGCCCGAGAGCGGGCAGGTGCTGCTGGAGGGCGAGGATGTCACGGTGATGGACCCGGTGCGACGGGCGCGGCTGATGCAGCCGATCTTCCAGGATCCCTACTCCTCGCTCAACCCGCGCCACACCATCGCGCAGATCATCGGCCGTCCGCTGCTCATCCATGACATCGGAGACGCGGCCTCGCGGCGGCGCGAGGTGGCGGCGGTGATGGAGAAGGTGGGCTTGCCCGAGCGGGTGATGCACAATTATCCCAGCCAGATGTCGGGCGGGCAGCGCCAGCGCGTCGCCATCGCCCGTGCTCTGGTGATGAACCCGGCGCTTCTGGTCTGCGACGAGCCGACCTCGGCGCTCGATGTCTCGGTGCAGGCGCAGATCCTGAACCTCCTGGCCGATCTGCAGCGCGATCTCGGGCTGACCTATCTGCTGATCACCCACAACATCGGCGTGGTCCATCAGGTCGCCTCGCGGATTGCCGTCATGCAGAAGGGCCGCATCGTCGAGACCGGCGAGGCCCGCAAGGTGCTGCATGCGCCCGAACACCCCTACACGAAACTGCTGTTGTCCTCGGTGCCCGAACTGGATGCGCCGACGGCGACAGCTGCGGCCGCGGCCGCCTTGCCTCTGAACGGTCCCTCATGCTGAACCAGACGATTCCCGCCCTCACCCCGCAGAACGCCTTCGCGCGCTATCGGCTCTGGCAATCCTGGATGGACGTCGAGGCGGCCATGGCGCTGGCCCAGGCCGAAATCGGCATGGTTCCCGACTGGGCCGCGACCGAGATCGCGCAGAAGGCGCGGCTCGAGAACTTCGATCTGGAGGCGCTGGAACGCTCCGCCGCCGAGACCATGGCACCCATCGTCTCTCTGGTGCGGGCGCTGTCGGCGATTTGCGGCGAGGCGGGCCATTACGTCCACTGGGGGGCGACGACGCAGAACATCATGTCGACGGGGCGGCTGCTCCTGCTGCGCAAGGCGCATCGCGGCGTGCTGACCGGGCTTGCCTCGGTGCTGGAGACGCTGGGCGGCTGGGCCGAGGGTCATGCGGGAACGGTGATGGCCGGGCGCACCAATCGCCGCCATGCGCTGCCGATCACCTTCGGCTTCAAGGTCGCGGGCTGGATCGAGGAGCTGGCGCGGCAGAACGACCGCTTCGCCGCGACCGAGACCCGGCTCTTCGCGCTGCATTTCGGCGGCGCGACCGGGGCCATGCATTCCTTCGCCGGTCAGGGCGAGGCGCTCGCGGCCAATCTGGCCCGTCGGCTCGATCTGACGCCGGTTCTGGTGCCCGACCGGGTGTCGCTGGACGCGCAGGCGGAATACGTCGCCAGCCTCGGGTTGTTCGCCATGACCATCGGGCGGATCGCCGGCGAGCTTTACCGGCTGATGGCGGATGAGATCGGCGAGGTCAGCGAACGGCTGGCCGAAGGGGTGATCGGCAGCTCCACCATGCCGCACAAGGTCAATCCCAAGCATGTGGTCTCGTTGATCGCCGGGGCGGCACAGCTGCGCGCGCTGGTGGCCCCGGCGCTCGAGGCGGGGATGCCCTCGCATGAGGGCGATGCCTCCAACAACCAGCTGATGTCGGGAACGCTGGAGCAGGCGAGCGCGCTGGCCTGGACGCTGGTGCAGCGGCTGCAGACGACGCTGGACCAGATCGAGGTCCATCCGGCGCGGATGGCACAGAACCTGAACCGAAGCGCGGATTTCATCGCCACCGAGCACCTGATGATGGTGCTGGCCGACAAGATCGGGCGGACGCTGGCGCATGACCTGGTGCATCACGCCGTCGCAGATGCGGTGGAGGGCAAGGGGCAGCTCGCGGATCTGCTGCTGCAGGTGCCCGAGATCGGCGCGGCGATCGACCGCGCGGCGCTGGAGGCGGCGCTGGCCCCGGCGAGCTATCTGGGCGACAGCGTGGCGATCTCGCGCAAGGCAGCGGAGCTTGCCGGGCGCACCTCGCGCATGTTGCGGGCCTCGCGCTGCGGTCCCGCCGAATGACCGGGTATCACTCCTACGATCCGGCGACGGGGCATGGCCTGCCGCACGACCCGCTCAAGGCGATCGTTGGTCCCCGGCCCATCGGCTGGATCTCGACGGTCGATGCGGCGGGGCGGGCCAATCTGGCGCCCTACAGCTACTTCAACCTGTTCTCCCAGCGCCCGCCGCTCCTGATCTTCGGCAGCGAGGGGCGCAAGCACACGCTGGCCAATGTCGAGGCCACCGGCGAATTCGTCTTCAACCTCGTCACCCGCCCCTTCGCGGCGGCAATGAACGAGACATCCGCCGACCATCCCGCCGACACCGACGAGTTCGAGGCGGCGGGGCTGGCAAAGCTGCCCTCCGACACCGTGCGCCCGCCGCGCGTGGCAGGAGTTGCGGCGGCGATGGAATGTCGGGTGACGGAGATCCGCCCTCTCGCCGATCTGTCGGGGGAACCCGTCGCGAGCCGGCTGGTGATCGGGCAGGTGCTGCGGGTGCATGTCGACCGCGCCTGTCTGGTGGATGGCTTGTTCGACATCACCCGCGCTGCCACAATCGCCCGATGCGGCTATCGCGGCGACTACGTCGAGACGAGCCATGTGTTTGAGATGCCGCGCCCGCGCTGACCGGGGGCGCGTGGCGAGGGAGAGATCGGCATGAACCTGCGCTCGCTGCGCATTTTCCGGCGCGTCGTCGTGACCGGCTCGCTGGCTCAGGCTTCGGAGGATCTGAACATCTCGCCCTCTGCCGCCAGCCGGCTGATCTCGCTGCTCGAGGCCGAGCTGAAGCTGCCGCTCTTCTCGCGCGACAAGCGGCGGCTGGAGCTGACCGGCGAAGGCGACCGCTTCTACCGGCAGACCGAACATATCCTGCGCGGTCTGGACGAAATGGATCTTCTGGCCGCCGACATCCGGACCCGCAGCCGCGAGCAGGTCAGCCTCGTCACCGCCGCGCCGCTGGCCATGGGGCTCGTGTCGCCGACGCTGGCGCTGCTCCGCGAGCGGGGCGAGCCGGTGGACTATGTCATCAATGTCGGCACGCGCTTCGATCTGGAAAGCCGCGTTGCGACCCGGGCCTACAACATCGGGCTGGTGTCGCTGCCGATCGAGAACGGCATCCTCGATCTGACGGTTGAGCCCTTCATGGAAGCGCGTCTCGGGGTGCTGATGCCGGGCATGCATCCGCTGGCCGCGCAGGAGGCGGTGACGGTGGAGAGCCTGATCGGTGAGCGGATGGTAGGCCTGACCAAGGGCCAGCGTTGGCGCGAGCGGCTCGACGAGGTGTTCGCCGGGGTGGGCCTGCCGGCCGAGCTGATCGAGACCACCTCTACCCCGGTGGTCCGGACGCTGGTGCAGGACGGGCTGGGGCTGACCGTGGTCGACGGCATCTGCGGCCGGATCACCCCGGGCGACGGGCTGGTGCTGCGCCCGCTGCTGCCCGAACGTTGGGTCACCTATGCCACCATCCACCCCAGCGGCGCCCGCCCCGCCCGCAGCGCCGCCTTCCTGAACGCGCTGCGCGACTTCGTGCTGGAACAGCAGCACGGCTCACCGGGGATGTTCCGGTTGCTGTGAGCGTGGGCGCATCCTGACAGGCTGGGCAAGAGCGAATGCACATCTGCGAAGATGTCGATTGATCCTTCACCCGACGATGCGCGCCAGCGTCTGTGCCCATGGGGCTGTCAGAACCTCCGGACCGAGGTCAAGGATGGATGCGATCGACGCCTCTCCCTCGGGATAGGCCGGACGCAGATTGCCAAGGATCTTGCCACGCAGCGTCTCCGCGCTGAACGGCTGATCAGCCCCGCCCGGCGCGCTGAGGCAGAGGCCGTCGCGCTGTGTACCATCTGCAAGGGTGAGCGTGACCTGCGAAGGCCGGTCGTTCGGCCAGGGCAGATCTTCGGGATAGGAGGTGATCTGCACCAGATCGCGCAGCCGCACCATGCGGGGGTCGCTCAGGCTCTCGGCGCTGAAGGCGGTTGCCCCGGCATGGCCGTAAAGCAGGCTGGCCGCGGCGATGTGCTGGATCGAGAACTTGGCGGCGAGGCTGGTGTCGGGCCGGGCCCGGTCGAGCTTGCGGCCCTTCCAGTGGGTCGCCACCGTGATGCCCAGGACCTCTTCCGGCGCGGGTCGCTCGGTCGCGGTGGCCAGCAGCATCGCTTCCACCGTGGAATGGGCATACTGGCAGCAGGCATGCATCTTGTGGTATCCGCCGCTGATCTTCCAATCCTGGCCCAGATCGCGGTCCAGCTCGTCGGGCGCAACGGTGCCGCCGAAGATGTCGGCAAAGACCTCCGTAAGCGACCAGGGGCCGCCGGTCAGGCCGAGGGGTGCCCAGTCGGCTGACCGTATGCCGTTCTGCGCACAAAGCCCCGGCCAGACGTTGCGGATCAGAGCGCCGGAAATGGCGTGGTTGAACGGCCCGGGCAGGCAGAGCGTCGCGGCCGTCGTGATCGCCGCGAAGGTGTGGTCGATGTCGAGGCCGCGCAGCTTGGCCACGGCCGCCGCAGCACCAACCGTGGCGAGCCCGCCGTGCGGATGCAGGACCAGCCCCGGAAAGCTGAAGGCATGCGCAACCCGCGCCACCGTCTCGTAGCCGACGACCAGCGACAGAAGCAGATCCTGCAGGCTCGCGTCGCTCGCTTCCGCTTCGGCGAGCAGGGCGGGGATGCAGTAGAGCGCGGCGTGACAGACGACGGCGCGGTAGCCGCCGTCGAGCTCGGCCCAGTCGGCGGCGGTCCCGTTGGCCAAGGCCGCCGAATAGCGGTCCATCCGCAGCGCGGGGCGCGCGCCGTCCAGAACGGTGGCCTCACCCGGCCCGCTGACCCGCGACAACTGGGCTCGCAGGGCCTGCAGCTCCGGCTCGTCCCGCGCCGCGATCAGCGCTGTCAGGTCGTCGCAGAACACGGTCGCCGCGCGGCGCTGGACGTCCTCGGCCAGATCTTCCCAGCGCAGCGGCGCGGTGAAGCCGACGAGCCGGTTCAGGGCAGTTGCGGTCGCTTTGTGCAGTTCGGCGGAAACGGGTGCCGTCATCGCGCTGTCTCCTTCTTCAGCCCACCAGCGAGGGCAGCCAGGTCACGATCGCGGGAAAGGCGATCAGCAGCGCCAGCGAGAACACCTCCATCAGGATGAAGGGCGTGACCCCGGCAAAGACCTGCTCCAGCCGCAGAGGCACCGGCGAGGCCGAGCGCACCACGAAGACGTTCAATCCGACGGGTGGCGTGATCAACGAGATCTCGCACATCTTGATGACCACGACGCCAAGCCAGATCGGATCGTAGCCGACGTTCATCATCACCGGGAACATCACCGGCAGCGTCATCACCATGATGGCGATGGGCTCGATGAAGCAGCCGAGGATCAGGAACAGGACGCCGAAGGCCATGAGATAGGCGAAGGGCGCAAGATCCTGAGCGATCAGCCAGTCGGAGATTTCCGTAACCAGGCCGGTGTAGGTCAGGAAGCGTGCGAAGAGCATCCCGCCGATCACCACGAGGAAGATCGTCGACGAGGAGAGGATTGCCTCGAGGAAGGTCTCGCGCAGAGTCCGAAGGCTGGCACGGCGCTTGAAGAAGACAATGAGGAAAGCCCCGAAGGCGCCGACCGCTCCGGCATAGGTCGGGATGAACCAGCCGCCGTAGATCCCACCGATCACCATGCCGAACAGCAGCAGGATGCCCCAGGTGTTCTTCAGGGAGTTCAGCTTTTCGGAGAAGGAGACCTCGTGCTTGGGCATCGGGGCGTGATCCGGCTTCAGCCGAGCCCAGATGTAGATCCCGAAGAGGAAGATGAAGGCGGTCATCACGCCCGGGATCAGCCCGGCGATCAGCATCTTGCCGACCGACTGCTCGGTGGTGATGGCATAGATCACCATCAGCACCGAGGGCGGGATCATCGCGGAGAGCACCCCGGCCGAGGCGATGGCGCCCGAGCTGAGCCGCTTGTCATAGCCAGCGTTGGTCATCTCTGGCATGGCCATCTTGGTGAAGACCACCGCGTTCACCATGGTCGAGCCGGAGGCGGCGCCGAAGGCCGCCGAGGCGATGGTCGTCGTCATGGCTAACCCGCCCGGCAACTTGGCGAACCAGTTGTACGCGGCGGCGTAGAGATCCGTCGTGAGCTTGGCCTGCGTCGCCAGCGACCCCATGAGGATGAACATCGGAATCACCGCGAGGGTGAAGCTGTTGACCGTGGCGAAGGGCACGGAACCCGCCTGGGCGAAAGCCGCGAATTCGCCCATCGAGAGGTAGATCCCGAGGATGCCGCAGAGGCCCATGGCCACGCCGATATGCACGCCCGTGAGCATGAGAATGAAGAGCAGCGCGGTGACGATGATGGCTGCGGTGGCTGGATCGAACATGGAATGCCTTGCGATCTGAAGAGCGGTGACGGTCCGGGACCGCAGGGTCAGCCGAATTCGACCGGGTGGGGATCGCCGAAGCGGGTAATGTCGTGCCAGAGATCCGCCAGCAGTTGCAGGATCATCAGCACCGAACCGAACACGAGGATCCAGCGCGCGGGCCAGAGCGGGAAGCGCAGCAGACCCGAGGTCGCCTCGTTGATCTGCCAGCTGTAGAGCGCCTCGACCCCGCCCTGCCAGGTCAGCAGGGCGAAGAAGAGGATTCCGGCGAGAGAGGCGACGATGTCCATCGCCGACCGCATCTTCTTGCCGACGTTGAGATAGACCAGCTCGACGCGGATATGCGACCGGCGGATCTGGGCCCAGGCGATGCCGCCGAAGACCACGAGCACCATGGTACTTTCGGTGAATTCAAGCGCCCCGGGGACCGGATGACCCAACTGCGTTCCGACGACGTCGGTGACGCCAAGGAACATCGACAACAGAAGCCCTATGCTGCCGAGAGCGACAGAGAAGACTGCAAGCTTGTTGATCAGGCGCGTCAACCGGTTTCCCCTTTGTTTGCTGATGGTCGCGGGATCAGCGCGCGGTGCGCTCGCGCCAGGCGTCTGCCACCTCGGCTGCTGCCTCGCCCTCGCCGCGACCGGCCATCTCGTCAACCCAGAGCTGCAGCAGGTCAGGGGTCTTGGCTTTCCACTCGGCCAGAAGCTCGGGCGAGAGGGTGATGATCTCGCCGCCGTTGGCCTCGATCTCCTCGGCAGCGGCCACGATGGCTGCGTCGATCCACTCGACGTATTCCTTCTGCGCGACAGCCGCTTCTTCGGTGATGATGGTCTGCAGATCCTCGGGCAGACGCTGCCAGGTGCGATCGCTCAGCACCACCATGTGACCCGCGATGTTCAGGCCCGGTCCGCAGGAGAACTTGCCCGCCTCGTAGAGCCGATAGGCGTTGACGTTGCCGAGGTTGACGAAGGAGTAGTCGATGGTCCCACGGTCCACCGCCTCGTAGAGATCGCCGGCCGGCACCGTGACCGGAGTTGCGCCGACAGCAGACATCATGTGCGGGATCAGGTTGCCGAAGGTGCGGATCTTCTTGCCGTTCAGCCCGTCGAGCGACTTGCACTCATCGGTCTTGCCGGTCAGGTAATAGGGATCGAGCGGCTGGTGGAACAGCCGATGGATGCCCAGACGCTCGGTTTCGGCCTTGAAGGCATCGAGCTCAGCGAAAGAGTAGTCGGCAATCTCGATGGCTTCTGCCGGGCTGTCGAAGACGAAGGGGGTTTGCAGGATCTTGCTGTAGAGCAGCTGGTCGCCGTAGTAGCCCGGCACGATGGCGGCCATGTCGATGGCGCCGCGCCCCACGAGGCCGAGCAGCTCCGAGTCCTTGCCGAGCCCGCCCGAATAGACGATGTTGATTTTCAGCCTCCCTTCGGAGCGCTCCTCCACCCGCTTCGCGAAGTCCTGCTCGACCTTCACGAAGGGCGAGTTCGACAGGTAGTGGCCGTAGTTCAGCCGGAACTCCTGCGCGAGGGCGGCCGAGCCGGACATCGCGAGAACCGCGGCTGCGCCAAAGAGCGAAAGCTGTAGCTTCATGGGTCTGGATCTCTCTGTTGGGGGCATCTGCGTGCCCGTTCTTGACGTTTTTCTCGGCAACATGCCGACAACTGTTTACAGTTTGCACTTCGCCCTCAGTCTGTCAATACTCGGGTCTAGGCGGCACTGCTGCGGATGGAGGCCAGAATGCGACAGACAGAAGAGTTCCAGATAACCGGCACCCCGACCGGGCCGCTGCCCGTTTCAGAGCAGATTCTGGCTCGGCTGGCAGAGCGAACCTCCTGCCGCGACTTCGACGGCAGCCGCATCCCGCGCGAAGATCTGATGGCGATGCTGGGCGACGCGACGGAGGCGCCCTCTTCCTGCAACCAGCAGCATTGGCACTTCGTCGTGGTGGACGATCCCGAGCAGCTGGCACGGGCTGCCGATCTGGCGGGGGGCAATCCGCATTTCCGCAGCTGCGCCGCGCTCGTCTATCTCTGCTTCCAGAAGGGCTGGACGCATGACAACTTCTCGGTGGTTCAAGGCGTTGCCGCCGCTGGCTATCATCTGATGCTCTCGGCGCATCTTCGCGGCTGGCAGGCAATTTGGAATGCAGGCACCGGCGACCCGGATGCGGTGCGCGCCCTGCTGCAACTGCCGCAGACCTTCGACAATCAGGGGGCAATTGCCTTGGGCCGTGCCAAGGTCGACGCGCCGGATCGCAAGCCGCCGCGCCGCCCGCTCGGCTCGGTGGTCTCGTTTCAGACCTTCGAGCGTCCGGAGGAGACTGTCTATCCGGTGCGCCCCGCCGCGGCCTATCCCTTTCCGGCCATGTCGCGCGCAAGCAATCCCTTTGCGGAATGGAACCCGCAGCGCTGGTCGGCGGCACAGCTTGCCGATTACCGCGCCTGGTCGGTCTGGGCAAAATCGCCGCTCGCCGGGGTCTATACCTCCCGTCGCCAAGGCGAGGCGACCGAACGCGAGCTCGATCTGATTCGCCCGCTTCCGTCTGCGGCCAAGGTGGCCGAGCTGCTGCCCTGGGGCGGCACCAGCACCCTGCCGCTGGCCCGCAGATTGCCCGGGGATGCGGCGCTGACGGTGGTCGAGAGCCACGCGAACAACATCGAATTCATCCGAGACCGCCTGCCGCGCGAAGGCATCTCGCGCCCGGTCGATCTGGCGCTGATGAAGGGGGGGCGGCTACCCTTCGCCGATGCTTCGCTGGATCTCGTCGTGATCCCGCAGAGCCTCGAACACGTCGCGGAACCCGCGGACCTGCTGGACGAAGTGCGGCGCGTCTTGAAGGTGGACGGTCAGATGGTCCTGAGCCTGCGCAACCGCTGTTCACGGTATGGGGCAGAGTGGGCGCGCGGGGAGTCGCACGGGCAGATCCCGCTGCAGGGCCCGTTCACTCCGCTGCGCCCGCGTGCGGTGGCAGATCTGCTGGCGGGGCGCTTCGCAGTCGAGGCGCTGCATGGGATCGGCCTGTCGGCTGGCGGCGACAGTGAGGTTCTGACCGAGGGCAGGCTGCGCCTGCGCCGCCGTCTCATCGTGCTGCGGGCGCGCCCTGCCTGAGCGAGCCCGCCCTCTCGGGACGCGTCAGCCGGGCGCGCCCGGCAGCGTTCCGGCGGGAAGGCTCCGGATGTGGCGGTTCACCCCACCGACGGTGGTGATCCACAGATCATCGCGGTGCTGCAGGATATGGGCCAGCGCGCGGCGCAGCGCCCTGAGCCGGTAGGGATGGCCGATGATGAAGGGATGGGTGATCAGCGTGAAGACCAGCGGATATTTCGACGACTGCAGCAGCATCTCGTCGAACTGGTCGATGATCATCCGCTCGAAGGAGGCCGCGCTCTCCTGGCGGAAGACCATCGACGGAGAGTCGTTCAGTTCGACCGAATAGGGCACGGAGAGGATGCTTCCGCCGCGGGTCCGCATCCAGACAGGCTGATCGTCCACCGGCCAGTCCAGCATGAACTCGTAGCCCGCCTCCTGCAGCAGGTCGAGCGTCACCGCGCTCTGGGCGAAATAGGGGCCCATCCAGCCCTTCGGGGCTTCTCCGGCCAGCCGGGTGATCTCTTCGGTGGCCTCGGCGATCAGCTGACGCTCGTCGGCCTCGCTCAGCCCGTCCTGCCTCTCGCCATTCGATCTGCCGTGGCCGATGATCTCGTCGCCCCGCTCGCGGATACGGTCGAGGATCTGCGGATGCTGGCGCAGCACTGCCGAGTTGATGTTGTGCGAAGCGGGAAGACCGAGCTCAGTCAGCAGGTCAAAGAGATACCACTGGCCGACACGGTTGCCGTAATCGCGCCAGGCGAAGTTGCGATGGGTCTGAGGTGCGGTGAGCGTGGCGCTGTCGCTGCCCAGACCGCTGCAGAAGCTGAAGATCTCGATGTTGTTGCACAGGCAGAATGCCAGCCGCTTGCCGTCGGGCCAGTCGTAGACAGGCCGTTCCGGCAGGGCTGAGTAAGCGTAACGTCCGTGATCCCTGAGTTCCATCGCCGCCTCCTGTGCTTTCAATATGTGTCGAACAGATGCTGCACCCGCTCGATATCCGCGTCTTGCGCGAGGCCGAGCATCAGAAGGATCCGCGCCTTCTGCGGTGTCAGATCGCCCGCTGCGATCCAGCCCACGCTGCGCAGCCAGTCGCGGCGCGCCACGCGTCCCTGTCCGACCCTGCTGGCCTGAACGACGGGAATGCCCGCCCGAGAGGCGTCGAGCAGGGCGCTGCGCTCCTGCGGGGCGGGCATGCCGGGGGCGAAACCGGCGGAGACCAGCCCGCGGGCACCGGCCGCCCGAAACGCTTGGACCGCAGTGCCGTCGCTGCCGGCATAGGCATAGCAGATATCGACGCGCGGCAGCCCGGCCTCCCCCATGCCGGGGTCGAGCGTGGGCGGGCGCGGCGTCGGAGGCCGGTGGAACAGCACCCGGTCCGGATCGGCGACGCCCACCGGACCCCAGCTGCCGGAGTGGAAGGCGTCGAGCCGGAAGGTCGATCCCTTGGTGACATCGCGCGCGGCGTGGATCTCGTCGTTCATCACCACCAGCACCCCCCGGCCTGCAGCGGCCGGGTCCGCCGCGACGCGGACAGCGTTGATCGCGTTGGCGGCGGCATCCGAGGAGAGCGTGTTCAGCGGGCGCTGCGCTCCCACGAGCACGACCGGACGTGGACCGGAGAGAGTAAGGTGCAGGAACCAAGCCGTCTCCTCGAGCGTCGCCGTGCCATGCAGAACCACGACACCGGCAATCTCTGGCCGGGCGGCAATCGCCTCGTCGATCGTGCGGTGCAACCGCAGCCAGTCCTGCGGCCCCACGGCACTGGAACCCACCGAGCGGAAGGCCAGTGGCACCAGCTCGGCAAAGCGCCCGAGGTCGGGGATCGCTTCGATCACCTCGTTCACCGAGAGCTTCCGCCCGGTTTCGGGGTAATCCATGTAGTCGCGGTTGTCGGTGGCGAGCGACGAGATCGTGCCCCCGGCCCCGACGATGGCGATCACCGGCAGGTTGGCCATTTCAGTCTCCGAACGCGAGGCGGCGGTGCTGGTAGCGCCCGATGCCGATGCTGTCATCGCAGAGCCTGCCATCGCGCACGACCTCATGCCCCCGGACCAGCGTGTTGCGGATCGCGCCCTTGAAAGTCTTTCCCTCGTAGATCGAATACCCCGCCGAAGACACCACCTTGTCGCGGGTCATCGTCCATTCGGTGTCCAGATCGACCAGCACGATGTCGGCGTCCAGTCCGATGCTCAGCGCGCCCTTGGTCGTGAGGCCCATCAGCCGCGCGGGCGCTTCCGACAGCACTTCGACCAGACGCTCCAGCGGAATGCCGCGGGCGTGATGGCCTTCGGTCAGCATCACCGGCAGCAGGGTTTCCATGCCGGGGCAGCCGGGGGAGGCGGCCCAGATGCCGTTTTCCTTGCCGGTCAGATCGCGATGCACGTGGTCGGTGGCGACGGTGTCGATTTCGCCATTGGCCACGCCCTGCCAGAGCCGGTCGCAGTTATCTCGGCTGCGCAGGGGCGGATTGATCTTGCCGATGGCGCCGATTGGGTCGGTCACGTCATGGGTGAGGTAGTGCGGGCAGGTCTCGAAATAGACCTCATCCCCGGCGGCACGGCGGGCCAGCCCGGTTTCCAGTGCCGCCGCCGAGGAGGTGTGCACGACATAGAGCGGGGCTCCCGCCGCATTGGCCAGATAGGAGGCGCGCTGCACGGCCTCGGCTTCGACGAAATCGGGCCGGGAGGCATCCCAAGCCGCCAGACCGCCGGCACCCTCGGGGTCGGCCTTCATCGCACGCTCGCGCAGCACCCAGGCGACCTCGATGTTCTCGGGATGCGGGGCGACCATACCGCCGTGCGCCGCTGCCAGTTCGGCAAGCCGGAAGAAGAAGCCGTCGTCGATATCCGGCAGCCCGAGCCTTTTGCCCTCGCCGCCGCGGTTGTTCATGAAGATCTTCAGGGTCGGCGCGCCAAAAGTGTCGATGTAGGTCGGCACTTCGGCCAGCTGGGCCTCGGTCGAGATGATGAAGTGATAGCCGAAATCGATGCGCGCACCCGCCTCGGTCACCGAGCGGACCTCGTCGAAGGTCGCGGCATGCGGTTCGGAGGCCATCAGGTAGGGCACCATGCAGGTCACCCCGCCGATCGCTGCCGACGCGGTCTCCACCTCGGCATCGCGCGGCTCGCGCGGGCGCGAGATGTCCTTGCCATGCCCGAGATGCAGATGTGCGTCGATCACGCCGGGCAGGGCCACCAGACCCGTGGCATCGATCTCGCGCGATGCCACGGCCTCGGTGCCGGGCTGGAGGAGGGCCGCGATGCGGCCGTCCTTCACGGCGATGTCGCAGGCGGTGCGTCCGCTGCCGGGCAATACGGCTTCGCCACCACGGATCACGAGGTCGAAGGGGGTAATCGGATCACTCCTCTGCAGAACCAAGGGCACGTAGCGCTGAGGACAGCGCCGTGCAGTCGGGGGCGGCGTCGAGCCCGGCGAGAGCCGCGCGCAGGGCGGCAGTCTCTGCGCCAGGGGCAAGCCGGGCCAGGTTGGCGGTGAATTTCGCGTCGAGATCGGTGTCCGAGGGCGGGCGCGAGCCATTGCCATAGACATCGTCGATGCGCTGTTCGAGCACGCGGCCATCGACCAGCGTCAGCCGCAGCAGGGCGTCGAAGCGCGCCGGGAAACGGCTGTCCTCCAGCACATGCCAGTCGCTCCGCGCGGCGAGACCCGTGACCCCGGGCGACAGCGCCTGTTCGAAGCTCGCGAGATCGACCCGGCCATCGACAAGCTGCATCGCCACGGTGACGGGCAGCGACCAGCGCGCCAGATGGCCGGAGGCGCGGGTCTTTTCAGCCCAGGGTTCGGCCACGATCCCGGCTGCCCCCTGCGGCACGCCGCAGTCGAACCGGGCAACATCGGACGCTGTCACGCCTTGCGCCTGCAGCAACCGAGCGGCCTCGATGAAGGGGTGCAGGTAGTGGCAGCAGGGATGGAACTTGTAGGCTGCGGCTTCCAAATGCCAGACTTGGCCGAGGTCAGCCAGCAAAACGCCGAAACGCTCCGCCGCCGCCTCGTCCCCGGCGAACTGTCGGAACAGGCCGAACCGGCCCTCGAGCGCCGTGAGCGGGCCGGTCATGCCTGCCGCCGCGAGATCGGCAGCAATCAGCCCCGCCTGTGCCGCCCAGCCCGGGTGCATCGACTTTACCGTCGAGCCATTGGTCAGGAACTCGAACACCCCTGAAGCCTGGCTCAGCGCGATCCCCAGCGCATGCTGGGTCTGCTCGGCGTCGAGCCCTTTCAGATCGGCGGCGATCCCTGCAGCACAGAGCGCCCCGCCGACCGAGGTCAGCTGGAAGCCCCGGTTCTGAAAGCCGCCCGCCGCCGCGAGGCCGAGCCGGATGAACACCTCATACCAGAGCGTGTAGGCGCGGATCACTGCCGAGCCGCTTGCACCCTCGGCCTCACCCGCCGCCAGTGCCGCGGCGGCCAGCACCGCCGAGCCATGCACGATGGAGCCGGTATGGGTGTCGTCATATTCGAGGCTGTGGATCAGCCCGCCATTGATCAGCGCCGCCGAGGTCGCGGGCAGTCCGTGCGGCAGGCCGAAGACGCTGGCCGGGCCGCGCCCGCTCTGCATTCTGGCATAGCGCCGCCAGTGTGCCCCTGCCGCCGATCCGGCGGCCGCGTGGCCGACACCCACGGCATCGGTCACATGGCGCAGGGCGGTCCCGCGCAGCGAGCCGGGCAGCTCGCCCAGGCTGCGCAGTCGGTCGATCACCTCGGCGGAAAGCGTCATTTCAGGCCCCGAGGTCAGCGGCGGCGGCAAGGGCTGCAAGACGCCCGAGCGCGGTTGCCGTCAGCAGGCCATTGCCCGAGGCATAGCCGAGCGCGCCCGACTTGCCCGAGACCCCGGCCGCCGCGCCGCCACCTGCATAGAGGCCGGGGATCGGCGTGCCGTCGCGGCGCAGAACCCGCGCGTCATCATCCACCGCAAGCCCGCCCTGGGTGTGGAAAAGCGCGGGCAGGGTGCGGCAGGAATAGAAGGGTGCCTGAAGCGGTGCGAGCCCATAGGCCGTGCGGCCGAAGGCATCCGGCACGCCTGCCTCCGCCGCAGCGTTGAAGGCCGCCACAGCCGCTTCGGCAGCGTCGGCATCGAGCCCCTGCGCCGCGGCCACCTCGGCCACGGTCGCGCCGGTCTTGAGCCCCCTGTGTTCCCAGAGCTCGGCGAATTCTTCTTCCTGCATGGCAATCTCGAAGATCCGCTGGTCGAAGAGGGCCCAGGACCGCGCGCCTTCCGCCAGGACGTGTCTCGCATAGCCGGAGTAGCCGAGGCTTTCGTCGCCGAAACGCTCGCCCTTCTCGTTCAGCAGGACGCCGCCCTTCTCGATGGTCGTCCAGCTTAGGATCGAGCCATGCGGATCGGCCACGGCGGCATAGCCCTGATAGGCTTCCATGTTCAGCAGCTCTGCGCCGAGTTCCTCGCCCCACAGGATCGCCTCGCCGTCGGAGCCAAGTGCGCCAAAGTATTGTGCGCCCGCGATCTCCGAGATGTAGCGCTCCACGAGGGCGCGGTTGTTGCCGAACCCGTTCGAGGCCAGGATGACGGCCCGAGCCCGGATCTCCTGCGGCTGGCCATCACCGGAATCGACGAGCGCTCCGACGACCCGACCGTCCTCGACGATCAGGCTGCGGGCGGCATTGCCGACGGCCATCGGGATGTCGCGGCGTTCGACCGCTGCCACCAGATCGTCGACCAGATCCTTGCCGCGGCGCGAGCGCGGAGCATGCAGCCGCGAAACCGAATGGCCGATGTGCTTGTAGGCGGTGATCAGCTCCATCCGGCAGCCGACATCGTCGATCAGCCATTCCACGGTTTCGGCAGAGACCGCGGTCATGCGCCGGACCAGCTGCTCGGCCTCGGTCTCGCCCGCGATGCCCATCAGGTCGCGGAAATAAGTCTCCGGCGTATCCTCGATGCCCGCTTCGCGCTGGAAGCGACTGTTGGCTGCCGGAACCGAGCCGGTCGACAATGCGGAGTTGCCGCCTGGACGGTCGTTCTTCTCGATCAGGGCCACACTCAGCCCCTTGTCATGCGCCTGGATGGCGGCGCAGAGGCCGCAGGCCCCGGCGCCGATGATCAGAACGTCAAGCTCGTCGCTCATGATGGTCTTCCTGTGGTCTTGCTGTTTCGCCGTCGGCTCAGGCGAGGGCGTCGAGCGCCTGGATCGTGTCGTCGGTCGACAGCACATCGGCGTATTTGTAGGCCATGTCGAACAGGTTCACCGCGTGCGAGGTGAACGAGCGGTCATAGCAGGCGTCCTGCGGCACGGTGCAGCGGAAGTTGTAGGCAAAGCCATCGACGACCGAGCCGCGCACGCAGCCCGACGTCGAGCAGCCGGTGACCACCAGCGAGTCCACGCCGAGGTCGATGAGATAGCTGGCCAGCGGCGTGCCGAAGAAGGCCGAGGGGTGCTTCTTGGGCAGCAAGATATCGCCTTCCCGGGGTGCAATCTGCGGCGGGAACTCGTAGCCCTTCGCGGCGACGCCCAGCAGCGCGGGCACCTTGTCACCCAGCCGTCCGGTGTCGAAGGACTGCTTCGGCGCGACGTAGGGGTAAAGAACCGGCCAGCCCTTCGCGCGGAACAGCGTCAGCAGCCGCTCGATATTGGCCATGGCCTCCCAGGCGATCTCACCACAGGAGGTCTTGAACTCGTCGATCGCCTCGAAGAACGGCATCGGGCGGGTGCCGGTGGTGCGATACTGCACGTCGATGATGACGAGCGCGGGCCGCTTGCCGAGGCCGGTCGGGCGACCGAACCCAGCCGCATCGTAGGCGCGGAGATCCTCCTCGCTGATGATTCCGTCCCACGGATGCGACATGATCCTGCTCCCTGTCCCTTGCTTATCGATAACGGGCTTCCAGCCCATCCCAGAAGTCCTTGTTCACCGACCGCTGACGCTCGTCGAAGCCGGCCAGCAGATCGGCGACGCTGTCGAGACTGCCTTCGTCGCGCAGCGCGGTCAGCACGCGGGTGGAGGCGCGCAGCGCGGCCTGCAGCGAGGCATTGGCGTAGAGGACGATGGAAAAGCCATTGCTGGCCAGCACCTCGCGCCCCGGATCAGGCGTCTTGCCGCCAAAGACGATATTGGCGACCTGCGGCACGCTCAACTCGGCACCGATGCGGCTCAGCTCCGCGAAGCTGGCGGGAGCCTCGACGAAGGTCATGTCGGCGCCTGCCTCGATATAGGCGTTGGCACGGTCGAGCGCCGCATCGAGGCCTTCGATGGCGCGGGCATCGGTGCGGGCGATGATCATCAGATCCTGATCCACCCGGGCATCGACCGCCGCGCGGATCTTCTGCACCATCTCGCTGGCAGGAATGACTTCCTTGCCATTGAAATGGCCGCATTTCTTTGGAAAGACCTGATCCTCGATCTGGATTGCCGAAGCCCCGGCGCGTTCGAGCAGGCGCACCGAGCGCACCGTGTTGACGGCGTTTCCAAAGCCGGTGTCGGCATCGACGATCAGCGGCAGGTTCACCGCGTCGGCGATGCTCGCAACCGTCTCGGCCACTTCCGTGACGGTGGTCAGCCCGACGTCGGGCGCACCGAGCCGCATGTTCGCGATGCCTGCACCGGTCACATAGACTGCTTCGAATCCCAGATCCTCAATCACCCGGGCAAACAGGGCGTTGGCAGCTCCCGGCAGGGTCGTTGCGTCGCGGCGGGCGACAAGGGCTTTAAGCCGCTGAGTGGGGCGCATTGGCAAATTCCAGAAACTGAATGCCCCGCAAACGCAGGGCGGATAACCGGACCATGAACTGTAATCTGACAGCTGTCAACAGTTTGCACTATCATGCCAAAGTCGTCTTCGGCGCTTCAATCCTCGGGGGCAGGAGCAGGGGTCTCGGCCAGGATCGCCATTGAGCTGCTGCGTGCGGAGGCGATATGCCGGCGCATGGCGGCTTCAGCCTGTTCAGGATCGCGTGCGCGGATCGCCGCGACGATCTCGTGGTGTTGACGCAGCGCCTCTTCGGCCCGGCCCGGACGCATCGAGGACTTCAGCCGGGCGATGCGCAGCTGCAGGTTCACTTCGTTCAGCAGGATGCGCTCGATGTTCAGGCAACCGGAGGCGCGGGCGATGGAGAAATGGAAGTCCTCGTCGACGCTGCGCTGGCGGTAGGCGCGGTTGCCGGTATCGCGGATATCGGTCTCATGCTTCTGCAGCATGCGTTCGGCTTCCTCTGCCCAGCCGTCCGGGGCATTGGTGGCCGCCAGACGCGCCGTCATGCCTTCCAGCGCCTCGCGCAGGTAGAAGAGCTGTTGCAGCGAGTCCTGATCGAACTGGATCACGCTCACGCCCAGCCGGGGAACACGTTGCACCAGCTTGCCCTCAAGCTGCTGCAGCGCCTCGCGCACCGGCCCGCGGCTGATGCCCAGCTGTCGCGCCAGCAGAGATTCCGACAGCTTCTCGCCCGGTTCGAACTCGCCCGAGGTGATCGCAGCCACCACACGGTCCAAAGCCTCATTGGCCAGCGACCGGATCTTGATCGGCTCCATCATCCTGCCTTCTCCTTTCTCCTGCGGTGAGCCCTCGCGGCGCATCCCGACCGTTGTTCTTCCTATGCGGGCGGCGCGTACAACGCATGACATCCGTCTGCCCCTTGTATTTCCAGATGCCCGAAAATCTATCAACTGTCGACAGTTCCGGAGCGGCACCATTGCCGCAGGACAAGCGCCGCGTTGAAACTGTCGCTCCCAAGTGCAGCGCAAGGTGATGGCGAGGGTCTTGCGGCTGCTGACAGGCGCCGGCCTCCGCGCACGGCTTCGTGCTGGACGACCCCGGCGCCGCGTGCCACTTTCCGGGTGATGGTCCCAAACCCGAGGAATTTCCGTGAAGATCGAACCGTTCGGCGTCGAAATCTGGATGAACGAGTATGAGACCAAGTGCCGTCTGAACCTCGCCGAGACCTGTGTCGAAAGCCTGACCATCGCGGAGCTGCTGGAACTCACCGGGTCCAACGCCGCCGATCTCTCGGCGCTGCTGCCGATGAAGATGACCTATGGCGCGATCGAGGGGTCCGAGCGGCTGCGCAACGCCATCGCCGCGCTCTATGACAGCCAGAGCCCGCAGAACGTCATCGTCACCCATGGCACCATCGGTGCCAACATGCTGGTGCATCGCGCGCTGGTGGAGCGGGGCGACCGGGTGGTCTCGATCGTGCCGACCTATCAGCAGCACCATTCGATCCCGGCCAGCATCGGCGCGGATGTGCAGATGTTGCAGCTGCAGGAGAAGGACGGCTGGCTGCCGGATCTCGAGGCGCTCAGGGCGCTGGCGCTGCCGGGCACGAAGCTCATCGCCCTGACGAACCCCAACAATCCCACCGGCGCGCTGATCCCGCGCGAGATGCTGCTCGAGATCGCCGAGATCGCCCGTGCGGCGGGGGCTTGGGTGCTGTGTGACGAGGTCTACCGCGGCACCGATCAGGAGGGGGCGGGGATGACCGCCTCCATGGCCGATCTCTACGAGAAGGGCATCAGCACGGCGGGCATGTCGAAGGCCTTCAGCCTTGCCGGGCTGCGGCTCGGCTGGGTCGCGGCGCCGCCGGAGGTGATCGCCGAGGTGCTGATCCAGCGAGACTACGACACGATCAGCGTCGGCATGATCGACGATCATTTCGCCACGCTGGCGCTGGAGAATGCGGGGCGCGTCCTCGCCCGCTCGCGCGCGATCACCCGCGGCAACCTTGCCCTGCTGGCGGAGTGGATCGAGGCGGAGCCGAAGCTGTTCTGGGTGCGGCCGCGCTCCGGCACCACCGCGTTGGTGAAGCTCGATCTGCCGATGAGCTCGCGCGAGTTCTGCACCGAGCTCCTGCGCGAGACCGGCGTGATGTTCACGCCCGGCTCGGCTATGGGAATGGAGGGCTATGTCCGGATCGGCTACGCCAACGCCCCAGAGGTGCTGCGCGAGGGGTTGGCGCTGGTGTCGGGCTTCCTCGCCCGTCACTGATCGCGGATCAGCCGCTCCCAGAAGCGCGCGCCGGTGTCGAGCACGGCGTCGTTGAACTGGAACTCCGGGCTGTGCAGGCCGGGGCCCGGCCCCTGACCGAGGAACAGGAAGGCGCCGGGGCGGGCCTGCAGCATGAAGGAGAAATCCTCGCTGACCATCAGCGGCGGGGTATCCGTCACTGTCGGCGCGATGGCCGCGGCGCTGCGGGCGGCGCGGGCCATGGAGGCCGGGTCGTTCACCGTCACCGGGTAATCGCGCAGATATTCCACCTCGGCCCGCGCGCCATGCGCTGCCGCGACCCCGGTGGCGATGCGTTCGATGGCCGTCTCGCACTGGTCGCGCACCGCCTCGTCGAGCGTGCGGACGGTGCCGGCGAGACGGGCCGTCGGCGCGATGATGTCCTCGTTGTCGGAGGCCTCCATCCGGGTGATCGAGATCACAGCCGAGGCCAGCGGATCGAGGCTGCGCGAGACGACGGTCTGCAGCGCGAGGTGGATGTGGCTTGCGACCAGGCCAGGGTCGATGCAGCTCTCGGGCCGCGCCGCATGGCCGCCGCGCCCCTCGATGCGGATGCGCAGGCTGTCGGCCGCCGCCATGATCCCACCGGGACGGGTGCCGAATGTGTTCTCCGTCAGCCCCGGCAGGCAGTGCATGCCGAAGACCTGCTCGATGCCGAACCGCTCCATCAGCCCGTCCTGCAGCATGGCCCGCGCCCCGGCGCCGCCGTTCTCCTCGGCTGGCTGGAAGATGAAGACGGCGGTGCCAGCAAAGTCGCGCCGGGCGGCGAGACGGCGCGCCGCCAGCAGCAGCATCGCCATGTGCCCGTCATGGCCGCAGGCATGCATCCTGCCGGGGTGGAGCGAGACAGGATCGGCCGAAGCCCTTTCGAGGATCGGCAGCGCGTCCATGTCCGTCCGCAGCCCGGTCACCGGGCCGGGCCTGTCGCCCCGCGCCAACGCGACGACCCCGCTGCCGCCGATCCCGGTTTCCACGGCAAGACCGAACGAGCGCAGCCGGTCCGCGACGAAGCCCGCCGTCCAGGGCAGATCGAACAGCAGTTCGGGGTGGCGGTGCAACTCGTGACGCCAGCCGATCGCATCTGTCAGGTCTTCAGTCATGGCTCACCTTCGATCCGTTGCCGCAGTTCTATGCCCGGTCCCATGGCCGCGTCTTCGCCTTCTGACGATCTGGCGTCGCCTCGGTCAGCCCGCCACAGCCCGGATGCCTGTGACGACGATGGCTGCCAGACCCGCCGTCGCCGGAACTGTCACGATCCAGGCGGCGACGATGGTCATGAAATGCGACCGGCGCACCAGCTTGCGGCGGCGGCGTTCCTCCGGCGACAGTTGCGGGCGGCTGGGCAGGGCCATCCGCATGTTGCGCAGGCGCCGCTCGGCATCCCATTCGCGGAAGAAGCCGACACCGAAGACCGCGCCGACCGCGATATGGGTGGAGCTGACCGGCAGGCCGAGCCAGCTTGCCACGATCACCGTCAGCGCCGCCGACAGTGCCACGCAATAGGCGCGCATCGGGTTCAGCTTGGTGATCTGGCTGCCCACCATGCGGATCAGCTTGGGTCCGAAGAGGAAGAGGCCGAAGGAGATCCCGGCGGCACCGATCAGCATGACCCAGAAGGGAATGGCGACCTCAGTCGCGATGCCCGCGCCCTGCGAGGCGGCGACGATGGCGGCGAGCGGACCGATGGCATTGGCCACGTCATTGGCGCCATGGGCAAAGCTCAGCAGGGCCGCCGAGACGATCAGCGGGATGGCGAAGAGCACCTTCAGCGACTTGTTGCGGTTCTCCAGCCCCGCGGACTGGCGCCGGATCACCGGGATCATCACCAGCCAGATCACGAGCCCGGTGAGGGCACCGATGCCAACCGAGGCGCCCGGCGGGATCTGGACGACCGCCTTCAGCCCCTTCATCACCAGATAGATGGTGAAGGTGCCGCCCATCAGCCCGACGAGCACCGGCACCCAGAGCCGGGCCGCGGCGATCTTGTCGGGGCGGTAGATGATGCGCGCCTTGATGAACCACAAGAGCCCCGCCGCGACGAGCCCGCCGAGCAGGGGCGAAATGACCCAGCTTGCGGCGATGGCCCCCATCGTCGGCCAGGTCACCGCGCCAAAGCCCGCCGTGGCGATGCCCGCCCCCATGACGCCGCCGACGACAGCATGGGTCGTCGAGACCGGGGCGCCGATCCAGGTTGCGCAGTTGACCCACAGTGCCGAGGAGAGCAGCGCCGCCAGCATCGCCCAGATGAAATCCCGCGGCCCGCCGAGGCTGTCGACCGCGATGATGCCCTTGGAGACGGTGTCGACCACCTCGCCCCCCGCAAGGAGCGCGCCCAGCGTCTCGCAGATCGCGGCGATGACGATGGCGCCGCCCATCGTCAGGGCCTTGGCGCCGACGGCGGGGCCCATGTTGTTGGCGACGTCATTGGCGCCGATGTTCAGCGCCATGTAGGCCCCCAGGGCCGCCGCCACGATGACCACCATCGCATTCGGCGTCTGGCCGAGCAGCAGCGCTGCGGCGAGCGCCGCAACTAGCACGAAGATCAGCGCGAGGCCGATCCCGACCATGGGACGCGTGACGTAACCCGTCGCGAGTTCGAGGTTCGAGAAGCGGCCGAGATCGCGGTCGAGCGTTTCGAGGTGCCGCGCTTCAAAATCTCTGTTCGCCATAGGTTCTCCCGGGTGGTCCGCAGCCTCCTAAACAGGAGGGCCCAAGGATTCAATCCTTGTTCGGCGGAATCCCAACGGCTGCGAACTGGCAAAGGATCCGGCGCAATCCCGGTTCGTCCACCAGACGGGCCGCTTCCGTGGGCGAGACCCATCGACGCTCGCGCTGACCCACCTCGGGGAAGTCATCGGCAAGCGCCTCGACCGCGACCGGGTAGACCAGCACTTCGACCGGCACCGGCAGGCCGGAGTCGCGCAGCTTGTCGTAGACATAGGCACCAAGCGTCGTCTCGCTGGCCCGGCCCTGCACCCCGGCCTCCTCCCAGGCCTCCTGCAGCGCGGCCTCGGCCGAGCTGCGCCCCCGCATCGGGCCGCCCTTCGGGATCACCCAGCGCCCGCTGCCGCGGCTGGTGATCAGCAGTACCTCATGTCCGGAAGCCCCATCGCGATAGCACAGCGCCGCCACCTGATGCCGCCGGGGACGGCGGAAGAACGGTGAGACCAGCTCGCTCCAGATCCGGCTCAGTGTCGACATCATGTCCTTTCCGGCAGCGCCTCATCCCCGGAGCCATGAGACAGGCGATGTGGCGAGTGCGCAACCCCGAAGGGCTTCAGGGCGCCATCATGATGTGCGGAAGGCCGGAAGCTAGCGCGGGCGCAACCCGTCGAGAAACACCTCCAGCAGCAGATCCGCGCGCGCAGGGTCGGCGCCGGGGCCGTAGCCGAGGGCCATCAGCACCCGCATCAGGTCGTCGCTGGTCACGTCGGGCCGCACCATGCCGCCCGCCACGGCGCGCGCGTGCAGGGCGGAGACGGCGCCGCGGATGCGCATCGACTGATCGCTGAAGAAGGACGACTCGGGCTCGAACACCGGGGCCAGCGCCGCGACCATACCCTTCTTCGTCGCCATCATCCGCAGCGCTGCCCGCATCCACGCCTCGAACCCGTCCTCGGCGGCCCGGCGTTCCAGAAGCTCCACCTCGCGCGCATAGACCGCCTGGAACAGCGCCTCGCGGGTCGGGAAGTGCCGGTAGAGCGTGCCGACGCCCAGCCCTGCCGTCCGCGCCACCGCTTCCAGACTGCCGCCCTCGTCGCGGAAGACCTCGCGTGCCGCTTCCAGCAGCAGTTCGCGATTTCTCAGCTGATCAGCCCGGGGTTTCCTTGCCTTTGGCGTTTCTTCGCCCATCCTTTTGCCTACCCATCATCTCTCTTGCAAAACGGAGGCAGCCTCCGTATTAATGCGATATAGCCGGATACTGTCGGCCTCCCTGCAAGCTTATTGCCAACGAGGGAAAGATGACACAGACCTTGCACCTCACCATCAACGGTATCGCGCAACAGATCGCGCTGGACGACCCGCGAGCCACGCTGCTCGGCCTCCTGCGCGAGCGCCTGGGGCTGACCGGAACAAAGAAGGGCTGCGACCGGGGCCAGTGCGGTGCCTGCACCGTGCTGATCGACGGGCGGCGAATGAACGCCTGCCTCGCGCTCGCGCTGTCGCATGACGGGGCGGAAATCACCACGATCGAGGGGCTGGCCCAGGGCGAGGAGCTGCATCCTGTCCAGGCCGCCTTCATCGCGCAGGACGGTTTCCAATGCGGCTTCTGCACGCCAGGGCAGATCATGTCGGCCGTAGCCCTGATCGCCGAGGGCGAGGCGGGGACGGACCCCGAGCGCATCCGCGAGGGGATGAGCGGCAACCTCTGCCGCTGCGCCGCCTATGCGGGCATCACCGAGGCGGTGCTGGAGGCCACGCGCGCCATGGCAACGGCAGAAAGGACACCGGCATGAAGCCCTTCGCCTATACCCGTGCCGCCTCCCTTGCCGAGGCCGTGGCGGCCGAGGGCCGCTTTCTGGCCGGGGGCACCAACCTTCTGGACCTGATGAAGATCGGCGTCGCCACCCCGTCGCGTCTGGTCGACATCAGCCGCCTGCCGCTGGACGAGATCGAGCAGCTGGACGGCGGCCTGCGTATCGGCGCCATGGTGCGCAACGCCGAGATCGCACGGCATCCGGCAGTGCTCGAGCGCTTTCCCGCGCTGGCCGAGGCGCTGCTTTCGGGAGCTTCCGCCCAGTTGCGCAATGCTGCGACGGCGGGCGGCAACGTGATGCAGGCGACGCGCTGCAGCTATTTTCAGGACGTGGACTCGCCCTGCAACCGGCGCGAGCCGGGCAGCGGCTGCGGCGCGCTCGGCGGCGAGACCCGCAACCATGCGGTGCTCGGCTGGACCGAGGGCTGCATCGCGACCCATCCCTCCGACATGTGCGTGGCGCTGGCTCTCCATGATGCGGTGATCGAGATCGAGGGGCCGGCGGGCCGCCGCGAGGTGCCGATGGAGCAGTTCCACCCGCTGCCCGATGCAACGGGCGCAGGGCCCGCGCCGCTGGCCGCGGGCGAGATCATCACCCATGTCCGGCTGCCCGATCCGGGCGGCATGGCGCGCCACGCCCGCTATGTGAAGCTGCGCGAGCGCACCTCCTTCGCCTTCGCGATCGTCTCTGCTGCCGCCGCGCTGGAGCTGCGGGAGGGGCGGATCATCGCTGCCCGGCTCGCCCTTGGCGGCGTCGCGGCGCGGCCCTGGCGCTGTCCTGCGGCGGAACAGGCATTGGTCGGACAAGCTGCGACAGCCGAGAGCTTCGCCCGCGCCGCCGAACTTGCCCTGGAGGGCGCGCGCCCCTCCGGCGACAACGCCGCCAAGATCCGGCTCGCGACCCGGATCGCCATCCGCGCGCTCGAGCTCGCTGCTGCGGGCACGCCCGACCGGCTGCCCGCGCTTCCCGGTTCCGTCTTCGCAGGAGAGACCAATGGCTGACATGATGGAGACGCAGGGCCATGTGCGGCTCGGCTCGAATGCCGGGCAGGGGCTGACGCGGCGCGACGGTCTGCTGAAGGTGACCGGCGCGGCCACCTATGCCGCGGACAACCGGCCCGAGGGGCTGCTGCATGCGGTGACGGCGACCGCTGCCATCGCCCGGGGCCGGGTTACCCATCTCGATGTGGCCGCCGCCGAGGCGCATCCGGGGGTGGTGAAGGTCTACACCCCCGCCAATGTGCCGGCGCTGGCCGTCAGCCCCGACGAGAAGATCCACCCTTTCGTCTGGCGGATGGAGGCGCTGCAGAACGACCGGGTGCGCTATGCCGGTCAGCCGATCGCGCTGGTGCTTGCCGAAACGTTGGAGGCCGCAACCGAAGGCGCGCGCCTGCTCGCCCCGCGCTACGAGGCCGAGACGCCGCGGGTGACGCTGGACGACGCCGAGCCCTTCGACACCGAGACCACCGCCTTCGGTCGCCCCGCCGCCCACAGCTCGGGCGACATGGAGGCCGCCCGCGCCGGTGCGGTGCAGCAGGTGACGGCGACGGTGGAGACGGCGGCGCAATATCACAACGCGATGGAGCCGCATGCCATCGTCGCGCGCTGGGACGGCGACCGGGTCGAGATCGACACGCCCAATCAGGCAATCGGCCTTGCCAAGCAGACTTTCGCCGCCTTCCTCGGTATCGACCCCTCGCAGGTGCTGATCCGCAGCCCCTTCCTCGGCGGCGGCTTCGGCTCCAAGGCGATCCTCTATGGCGCGCAGCTGCTGGCCGTTCTCGCCGCCCGCGACATCGGTCGCCCGGTCAAGCTGGTCCTGCGCCGCGACCAGATGTACGGCCCCGTCGGCCACCGCGCCCCGACCCGGCAGACGCTGCGGCTCGATCTGGGCGAGGGCGGGCGGATCGCCGCCCTGCAGCATGACACGCTGACGCTGACCTCCACCTTCGACCAGTTCCTTGAATCCGCCTCGAACGCCTCGCACAGCATCTATGCCGCGCCGGCGCTGCAGACCTCGCACCGTGGCCTGCGCGCCGATATCGGCACGCCGGGCCCGATGCGGGGCCCGGGAGAGGCGCCGGGGTCGGCGGCGCTGGAGATCGCGATGGATGCCGCCGCGGAGGCCGCAGGGCTCGACCCGCTGGAATTCCGACTGAGGAACTATGCCGAGACCGGCCCGTCAAACGGCATGGCCTTTTCCTCCAAGGCGCTGCGCGAGTGCTATGCCGAGGCGGCGGAGCGTTTTGGCTGGGCGGGCCGCCCGACCGAGCCGCGGCAGATGCGGCAGGGGCGGCTGCTCAAGGGCTGGGGCATGGGTAGCTCGCAGTTTCCCTGTCCGATGTTCACCGCCGCGGCCCATGCCACGTTGCATGCAGATGGCCGCGCGGTGGTCGAGACCTCGGCCGCCGACATGGGGCAGGGGGCCTGGACGGCGTTGGCGCAGATCGCGGCGGACGGGCTCGGCCTCGACATCGACCGCGTCGAGTTCCGCTCGGGCCACTCGGATCTGCCCGACGCCGGTGTGGCGGGCGGCTCGGGCCATACTGCGACCGCGGGGACCGCGCTCTTCAATGCGGGCGCCGACGCGGTGCGCCAGCTGGCCGATCTTGCCACCAACGATCCGGCCTCACCGCTCTTCGGGGCGGGCAACGCGGGCGTCACGGCACGCGCGGGCCGGCTCCACCGCAACGACGACGACCGCTTGGAAGCCTATGAGGACATTCTCGCCCGCGCCGGTCTCGACATGGTGCGCGGCGAAGGGGCGGGCGCCCGGACGGGCGAGCCCTCCCGCGCGATGTTCTCGCATGGTGCGGTCTTCGCCGAGGTGCTCGTCGATCCCGACCTCGGGCAGATCCGCGTCAGCCGCCTGATCGGCGCCTTCGCCGCCGGACGGATCATCAACCCGCGGCTGGCCCGCAGCCAGCTTCTGGGCGGCATGATCTGGGGCATCGGCTTCGCCCTGCAGGAAGAGGCGCTGCACGATGCGAGAACGGGTCGGTTCACCAACAACGACCTCGCGGGCTATCACATCCCGGTCAATGCCGACGTGCCGATGATCGAGGCGCTGACAGTGCACGAGGACGACCCCTTCGTGAACGCGCTCGGCATCAAGGGCGTGGGCGAGATCGGCGTCACCGGCACCGTCGGTGCCATCGGCAACGCCGTCTGGCATGCCACCGGCAAGCGCCCGCACCGCTTCCCGATTCATCCGGAGAGCCTGATCTGACGGGGCGGCGGCAGGGGGTGCCGCCGCAATTCAGCGGGTCGTGATGCGTCGAGCCGTCCTGTGGTCTCGCCTCGGTCCTTTGACACCGGAGGCAGCAGTCTGCCCCCGGTTGCGCCGAGAGCTGGAGCGCGGCTATGTCAGACGTTTCCCCGCAGTCTTCCCGTGCCGCTCGGCCGTCGAGTGGGGCCGGTGCGGGATGTGGCGGTGGTGCGCAGCGCCCTTTTCCTGCGCACCACCGCCCCGATCGCCCGGAAAAGCACCTCACCTTCTGCATTCGGCTAGACAAGACGCCCATCGCGTGACCCTTTTCTGTCATGGGAGCCCGGCGCCCTGAGCTGCGTCCGGTCCCTCTGCTGAAGGAGACTGCCCGGCCCATGCATCGCTACCGCTTCGTCCTGTTGCGCCCCTTGCAGTTCCTGCCGGTCCTGTTCGGAATATCGATCATCACCTTCGTGCTGGTGCGGCTGATCCCGGGGGATCCGGCGCGCATCCTGCTCGGGGCGCGGGCGACACCTTCGGCGCTGGCGCGGATCCGGGCGCAATACGGCTTGGACGAGCCGATCTGGACCCAGTACTTCTACTTCCTGAAAAACCTTTCCGCTGGCGAGATGGGGCGGTCGACCGTCTTCAAGATCGACGTGCTGCCGCTGATCGCCTCGCGCATCGAGCCGACGCTGGCGCTCGTCCTCACCAGCGTCCTGCTGTCGCTGCTGATCGCCGTGCCCTTCGCCGCCATCTCCGCGCGGCGGCAGGGGCGGGCGGCGGATCAGGCGATCCGGATCGTCTCGACCGTCGGCATCGGCCTGCCGCCGTTCTGGCTGGGTCTGGTGCTGATCCTGGTGTTCAGCATCACGCTCGACTGGCTGCCGGTCTCGGGCTATGGCGAGACCCTGCCCGAGAAACTGTCCCATCTGGTGCTGCCCGGTCTGACCGTCGCGCTGTCGCTCTCGGCGGTGCTGACCCGCAGCCTGCGGGCCGGGATGATCGCCGGGCTCGCCTCGGATGTGGCGACGGCGGCGCGGGCGCGGGGCATGCCGGAGGGCGTGGTCTTCTGGCGCCACGTGGTGCCGAACGCGCTGGTGCCGACGGTGAACCTGCTGGCGGTGAACATCGGCTGGCTGATCGGCGGCACCGTGGTCGTGGAGAGCGTCTTCGCCCTGCCCGGCATGGGGCAGCTGCTAGTGCGGGGGATTTTTTCACGCGACTACATGGTGGTGCAGGGGGTGGCGATGACCTTTGCCGTGGCGACGGTGCTGGTGAACTTCCTCGCCGATATCGTCACCGTCGCGCTCGACCCGCGGGTGAAGCTGTGAGCGCGCTGGCGATGCAGATCGGCCGGCGGCCGATGCTCGGCTTCGGGCTGGCGCTGCTGGCAGGGGCGCTGCTGGTCGCGCTGGCCGCGCCGCTGATCGCGCCCTTCGATCCGATCTTTCAGGACGGCACGATGCGCCTGCAGCCCCCGAGCCTCGCGCATCTGTTCGGCACCGACAATTTCGGGCGGGACGTGCTGTCGCGGGTGATCTGGGGCGCGCGGATCGACCTGCAGATTGCGGTGCTGGGCGTGGTGTTTCCCTTCCTGATCGGCACCGCCATCGGCACGCTCGCCGGGTTCTTCGGCGGCTGGGTCGACGCGGTGCTGATGCGGATCATCGACGTGATCCTCGCCTTCCCCTTCCTCGTGCTGATGCTGTCGATCATCGCCATTCTCGGGCCGGGACTGAAGAGCTTTTTCATCGCGATGGCTCTGGTCGGCTGGGTCTCCTATGCGCGGCTGATCCGGGCGCAGATCCTTGTCCTGAAGACGCAGGATTTCGCGGTGGCGGCAGAGAGCCTCGGCTTTTCCCGGATGCGGATCATGTTCCGCCACCTCCTGCCCAATGCGCTGGCCGGGTCGCTGGTCTTCGTCATGTCAGACGCCGTGCTGGTGCTGCTGGGCGGCGCGGCGATCAGCTATATCGGGCTGGGGGTGCAGCCGCCTGTCGCCGAATGGGGGGTGATGGTGGCCGAGGGGCAGGCTTTCGTCACGACCGCCTGGTGGATTACCGTCTTTCCCGGGCTGGCGATCGTGCTTCTTGCCTTCGGCTTCAGCCTCGTCGGCGACGCTCTGGGCGATCTCCTGGGGGTGCGGGAATGAGCGCCGTGCTGCGCATCGAAGATCTGGAGGTCCGGTTCCGCGACGGCGACGAAAGCCGGTTGCTGATCGACCGCGTCTCGCTGGACCTGCAGCGGGGCGAGATCCTCGGGCTGGTCGGCGAGAGCGGGTCGGGCAAGAGCCTCCTTTGCCGGGCGGTGATGGGGCTGCTGCCGTCGCGCAAGCTGGCGATCACCCGGGGCCGGGTGGAGCTGGACGGCGAGACGATCAGCGGCCTGCCGGATGCGGCGATGCTCGGCATCCGCGGGCGGCGGATCGGGATGATTTTCCAGAACCCGACGAGCCATCTCGACCCGGTGATGCGGATCGGCGACCAGATCGCCGAAGGGCTGCGGCGGCATCGCGGGCTGGGCAGGGCGGCGGCGCAGGCCGAGGCGGTCGACCTGCTGCGGCAGGTCGGCTTCACCGATCCGCCGCGGCAGGCGCGGATGTATGCGCATGAGTTTTCCGGCGGCATGCGGCAGCGGGCGATGATCGCCATCGCGCTGGCTTGCGACCCGGAGATCCTGATTGCGGACGAGCCGACCACCGCGCTCGACGTGACCATCCAGGCGCAGAACCTGCGGTTGCTCGCAGACCTGCGGCGGACGCGCGGGCTGTCGATCATCCTCATCACCCATGACCTCGGCGTGGTGGCGCAGGTCTGCGACCGGATCGCGGTGATGCGCAACGGCTCTGTGGTGGAGCAGGGCGAGAAGCGCGCGCTGCTGGCCCATCCGCAGCATCCCTATGCGCAGGCGCTGATCGCCTCGCACCCCTCGCTGCCGCAGGAGGATGCGGTGAGGGAGCCCCTGCGCCCGCACGAGGCGCCGCTGGTCGAGATCGACGATCTGGAGGTCAGCTTCCCGGCGGGAGGCGGGCTCTTCGGGCGCAAGCGCAGCACGAAGGCGCTGGCGGGCGTCAGCCTGCGGGTCGGGCGGGGCGAGACCGTGGGCATCGTCGGCGAGAGCGGCTCGGGGAAAAGCACGCTGGCCCGCGCCCTGCTGGGGCTGCAGCCGGTGACGGCGGGACATATCGCCTTCGACGGCACGGTCCTGACGCTGGAGCGCGCCCGGACGCTGGCGCGGCTGCGGCGCGAGGCGGCGATGGTGTTCCAGGACCCGTTCAACGCGCTGAACTCCCGCATGACCATCGGCGAGACGCTGGCCGAGGTTCTACGGGTGCAGGGCAAGGTGCCGGCCGAGCGGATTCCGGCGCGGATCGGTGAGCTTCTGGACATGGTGGGGCTGGAGCGCGATTTTGCCGCCCGCCGTCCACGCAGCATGAGTGGCGGGCAGTGCCAGCGCGCCGGGATCGCCCGGGCTCTGGCGGTCGATCCGACGCTGATCGTGGCCGATGAATGCGTGGCCGCGCTCGACGTGACCATTCAGGCGCAGATCGTCGCGCTGTTCCGGCGGCTGGTGCAGGATCACGGGCTGACGCTGATCTTCATCGCCCATGACCTCGCGATCGTGCGCACGCTCTGCGAGCGGGTGGTCGTCATGCAGCACGGCCGCATCGTCGAGGATGGCGCCTCGGCCGAGATCTTCGCGCGCCCCGCGCATCCCTATACCGCGGCGCTGATCGCGGCCATCCCCAGCATCGACCCCGACCGGCCTCTCGGCGGTGGCGAGGCCGGGGCAATTTCAGAAACCGGACTCCAACAGGAAGGATTGACGACATGACACGCAAATGGGCCCGCGTCGGCCTGATCGCGCTGACCGTGAGCCTCGGTCTCGGCAGCATCGCCGAGGCCGCGGGCGTGCTGACCATCGGTCGGCGCGAGGATGGCACTACCTTCGATCCGATCGCCACGGCGCAGAACGTCGATTTCTGGGTGTTCTCCAACGTCTATGACGTGCTGGTGCGCGTCGACAAGACCGGCACCAAGCTGGAGCCGGGCCTTGCCGAAAGCTGGGAGATCTCGGAAGACGGGCTGACCTACACCTTCCACCTGCGCGACGCGAACTTCTCCGACGGCACGCCGATCACCGCCGAGGATGCCGCCTTCACCCTGCTGCGCATCCGCGACAACGAGCTGTCGCTCTGGTCTGACAGCTACAGCGTCATCGACACCGCCGAGGCGACCGACGCCAAGACCCTCGTGGTCACGCTGAAGACCGCCTCCGCCCCCTTCCTGTCGACCATGGCCATGCCCGCCGTCTCGGTGGTCTCCAAGGCCGGGATGGAGTCGATGGGCGAGGAGGCCTATGCCGAGAAGCCCATCGCCTCGGGCGCCTTCACCGTCGAGGAATGGCGCCGCGGCGACCGGGTGATCCTGAAGAAGAACCCCGAATTCTGGGAAGCCGACCGGGTCAGCCTCGACGGGGTGGAGTGGATCTCGGTGCCCGACGACAACAGCCGCATGCTGAGCGTGCAGGCGGGCGAGCTGGATGCCGCGATCTTCGTGCCCTTCTCGCGGGTTGAGGAGTTGAAGAAGGACCCCAACCTCAAGGTCTCCGCCGATCCCTCGACGCGGGAGGACCATCTGCTCTTGAACCACGAGCACGAGCCGCTGAACGATCCCAAGGTTCGCGAGGCGCTGGATTACGCCATCGACAAGCAGGCGATCATCGACACCGTGACCTTCGGTCAGGCGCAGGTGGCGAATTCCTACATTCCCGCCGGGGCGCTCTATCACAACGACGCCAACCTGCTGCGCCCCTACGACCCCGAGAAGGCGAAGGCCCTGCTGGCCGAAGCCGGAGCCGAAGGCATGACGCTGGATTACGTCGTGAACGCGGGCAACGAGGTCGACGAGCAGATCGCCGTGCTGTTGCAGCAGCAGCTGGCCGGGGCGGGCGTCACCGTGAACCTGCAGAAGATGGACCCGAGCATGACCTGGGACATGCTGCTGAACGGCGAATACGACCTCTCGGTGATGTACTGGACCAACGACATCCTCGACCCGGACCAGAAGACCACCTTCGTGCTCGGCCATGACGTGAACATGAACTACATGACGCGCTACCAGAACGACGAGGTGAAGCAGCTGGTGGCCGACGCCCGGCTGGAGATGGACACGGCCAAGCGCGAGGCGATGTACACGAAAATACAGGAGCTGTCGAAGGCCGACACCCACTGGATCGACCTCTACTACAGCCCCTTCATCAACGTGAGCCGCGCCAATATCGACGGCTTCACCCAGAACCCGCTGGGGCGGTTCTTCCTCGAGGATACCGTGAAGAACTGACCGGGCAGGGGCCGCCCTCGCTTGGGCGGCCCCCTTCTCTCAGACGCGGCTGTAGTCGATGCCGCGCGCCAGCCAGCAGCCGAGCGTCAGGCCCGCGACCGCGCCCGCCGCATCGCGACGCAGCTGCAGCGTCCAGTCGCCGGGGGCAGGCGCATCCATCGAGCGCCGCGTCGTCACCACCCAGACATCGGGCCCCACGGGCTGCACCCGCTCCATCGGCCCCGCGCCGAGCATGCCCGCGAAGCCCGCATAGACGCCACCATCGCGCGCCTCGATCACGAGATCGGCCTCCAGCTCCTCCGAGTGGTAGCGGCCCACCAGATCGCTGCCGTCTGCGACCTCCAGCACAGGCAGGGGCCGGGCGCGGACCAGCAGATTGTCCGACCCGCGCTCCATCACCAGATCCTCGCCATCGCGGCGCAGGGCGACGCCCGGCCCCCGCGCCACGCCATCCTCGCCGAGGATCAGCCGGTCCGGCCCGGTGGCGAAGCGCAGGGTAAGCCCCTCGGCATCCTCGGTCACCCGCAACAGGAGCCCGCTTACGGGGTCGAGCCACTGGCCCGCCCAGCCCTCGGGCCGCTGGCCCGTCGCAGCCCCATGCCCCAGCACCGCCTGCAGCAGCGAGGCGGCGGCGGCATGGGCGCTGGCCTCGTGGTTGAAGATCACCACCACCGACAGCCGCTCCTCCGCCGCATGGAACCGCTGCGCCCGGAAGCCGCGCAGCGCGCCGCCATGGCCGGTGACCCGCACCCCGGCGACCGTCTCGTGCGACAGGCCGAAGCCGTAGCTCGCAGGCGTGCCATCGGCATAGCTCGGCGGCGCCGACAGGCGACGGTAGAGGCTGGCCTCGTCGTCGCGCGTGGTGTCGATCCAGGCCTCATAGGCCAGCATGTCGTCGAGCGAGGCGGAAATCCCGGCATCGCCGATCCAGAAGATGCCGTTGTCGGCGGCAAAGAACCCGGTCGCGTCATTGCCCTCGTAGCCCACCACGTCATCGGCGGGATGCCTTGTCTCGGAGGTCAGCTCGGCGCCGGTCATTCCGGCAGGGCCGAAGATGTGCTCGGCGTAGAGGTCCGGCAGGGCGCGCCCGGTCTCGGCCTCGATCAGCTCCGACACGATGCGGAAGTTGCAGTTGCAGTAGGAATAGGCCGAACCGGGCGGGAAATGCCCCGTCTTCATCCGCGCGATCAGCGGCAGCGCATCCTCGCGTCGGAAGGTCTGGCTCGCCTCGGCCCCCTGCAGCACGGTCAGCGCCCAGTAGTCGCGCAGGCCCGACTGGTTGTCGCAAAGCTGGCGCACCGTCGGCAGCGGCCCGGTGAACTGCGGCAGGAAGGCCGCGACGCCGGCGTCGAGCTTCGCCGGATCGCCCACCGTCGCCAGCAGCACCCCGCAGGTAAACTGCTTGGAGATCGAGCAGATCGGCAGGCGCGTCCCCACCTGCATCGGCCGCCGCGCTGCCAGATCGGCATAGCCCCAGGCCCGCCGTGCAATCACCTGCCCGTCCTTCACGACGCCCGCAACGCCTCCCGGCCCGGGATAGCTCTGTGCAAGCCGGTCCAGCGCGCGGTCGAGGGCTTCGGGATCGAATGTCGTCATCTTTCATCTCCAGGCTGTCGCTCCCCGGCAGATTGGTCGAGCCCCGGCGCAAGTGCAACGCCTGCTGCCGCCTGCGGGCACTACGGCCGAAATTTTGCGCCGCCGCTGCCGATATTTGCGAGGAGGTGGCCCCCTCACCAGATCCCGTAGCGCTCCTGCAGATAGGCGACGCAGCGGCGGTTCAGGGCGTCGCGGCCGTCGCTGCCTGCCACGCGGTGCAGCGCCGATTCCTCGGTCTGGCTCGGCAGATCGACGAAGAGGCGGCGGCGGGTGGCGGTGAGCCAGACCGGGATGCCGAGCCGCGCCATCTGGCCCGAGAGCCAGATGTCATCGACAGCGCGCAGCGGCTCGGGGATGTCGAGGGCGGCGTCGTCGAGGAACTCCGGGCGGATCAGCACGCCCGACAGGCCCTCGGCGATGTCCATGTATCCCGAGCGGGCATAGCTGCGGGGGCGGGCCCGCAGGAAGGGCGGCACGTCGTCGCCGTAGCGCAGGCGCTGCCACGCCTTGTGCAGCCGGTAGACCGGGTCGCGCTTGCCGCGGCCGCGCTTCATGCGCGGGGCGGGCTCAGTCAACTCGGGCAGGCCCAGATGGCGCAGGTGAAAGCCCTGCACGGCTATGGCCGCCCGGGGCTGGCTGCGCCGCGCGGCAAGCAGGGTCTCGGCCCAGATCGGCGTGTACAGCCGGTCGTCGTCGCAATATAGCAGGTCCAGATCCTCGCCGCGCAGATCGCGCGCCGCAAAGAGCACCTTGGTGGCCGGGCCCAGATCCTCCTCCACCCGGTGCAGGGCGACGCCGCGGGGCAGGGTGGGAAGCTGCCCGTCCCAGTCGGGAAAACGCCGGTAGCGGTGGGGGATGTAGAGACGGACCTCGGCGGCGGGCTGCCGCTGGGCCAGAAGGGCCTCGATCACCCGGGGAAGGTCGGGGAAGCGCGGCGGGATGGAACTGAGCGTGATGACATACATGCCCGATGGCTACGACATTTGCGCCGCCGACGGAACGGGCTGCGCGGGGGGCGAGGGGTGATCTATCTCCTGCGGCACGGCCAGACCGACTTCAACGCCGAGGGCCGGTATCAGGGCCAGAAGGACTCACCGCTCACTGCCATCGGGCGGGATCAGGCGGTCGCGCTGGCCGGGCTTTTGCGGCCGCTGCTTCCGCCGGAGGCCCGCATCGTCGCGAGCCCGCTGGGCCGGGCGATGGAGACGGCCACGCTGTTCCGCAGCGCCCTCGGCCTTGCCTGCGAGATCGAGCAGGACCCTCGGCTGATGGAGGTCGGCATGGGGGCGTGGGACGGGTTGACCCGGGCCGAGATTGCGACGCGCTGGCCGCGACACCGCAAAGGCGAGGGGCACTGGATGTTCCGCGGGCCGGGGGGCGAGAGCTTCGAGGCGCTGTCGCAGCGGCTGGCCGAGGCGCTGACCGATCACGCTGCGCGGGGCGGGCAGACGGTGATCGTCTCGCATGCCGTGGCGGGCCGGGTGCTGCGGGCGCTGCATGCGGGACTCGGTCGCGACGAGGCGCTGGCGCTGGAAGCGCCGCAGGATGCAGCCTTCCGCCTCGCGCCCGGAGGCGAAATCACCCGGCTGGATGCAAGGCCCGACCAGCCGCTGCCCGTCACCACGGCTTCCAGGCGATGAGCAGACCGGGGTTGTCGCAGCGCGCGGCCAGCCCCTTCACGTCGGCCTCGCTCATCCCGGAGTCGGCCTGAGCCGCCACGATCCGCGCATCGGCAAGCGTCACCGGCCCGCGCCGGCAGGCGAGGGTGAAGACCAGCGGGCCAGTGACCCACCACGCTGGGCCCGAGGGCAGCAGGTCCAGCACGCGGGGCAGGGCTGCGATCAGATGCAGCAGCGCCGGGTGGCCCGGCGGGGCGGCGATCAATGCGTTGTTCAGCAGCACCGGCCCTGCGCCGGTCAGGCGGGGGGTCTCCTCGGCCAGCGCGGTCAGCCCGCAGCGCGGAAGCGCCGCGTCGAGCGTGGAGCGGGCGGGATACCAGTCGCAATCGAGATAGATGCCGCCCTCGCGCGCGAGGATGTGATAGCGCGCCACATCCACCACACCGGGCAGGTCGCCCTTCGCGCGCATGTGCCGATAGGCCGGATCGTCCTCCAGTCCCAGCGCCGCCAGATCGGCCTCGTGCCACAGCCGGTAAACGTAGCCCTGCCGCGCCGCCGCCTCGGCCCAGGCGCGGGTCGTCACTGGCGGGGCCGAGCCGATCCAAATCTGATGCACCAGGCGCGGCACCGGCTGCTGCGCCGCCTCGGTCAAGGCCGCGCGGTCGGAGTCATCCGTTCTGAACAACGGGGCGAGCAGCTCGGGCGGCGGCACCAGATGATATTGCAGCGCGGTCTTGGCCCGCAGGTCGCCCTCGGCCTTGGCCAGCCGCAGGAAGCCCGCCTGCAACCGGCGCGGCAGCCCCAGCGCGGTTCGCGGACCGAGCAGATCTCGGTCGGCATCGCCCGCAAGTGCATCGAGCAGCAGCCGTGCCTCGGTCGTACGGCCCTCGCTGCAATGCATGTTTGCCTGCCGGAGAATTTCGTCTACTCTCGCCTTCGCTGACATCCACCGCTTTCTTTGCAATTCTCTCTGCCGCCGACACTTACAGCAGTTGAAGTCCAAGCGAAATCGGTCATCCCTACGCGGCAGTGGACAATGGGCTGATATGCAGGGCGACACCAGTTCTCTTCGCAGGCAAGGCAGTCGCGATCTGCTGCGGATCTCGGATCTGCGGGTGACCTTTCCGCTGATGCGCGGCAAGGTTGAGGCGCTGCGCGGCGCCGGGCTGCGCGTCCTGCCCGGCAAGGTCACGGCGCTGGTGGGCGAGTCCGGCTCGGGCAAGACCGTGCTCGGCCAGACGGTGATGGGGCTGCAGCCGCATATGGCCGAGGTCAGCGGGCAGGTCCTGTTCGACGACCCGCTGGGCAGCCCGGTCGACATGCTGCGCCTGCCGCCCGACGGGCGGCAGATCCGGGCGATGCGCGGAGCCCGGATGGGGATGATCTTTCAGGAGCCGATGACCTCCTTCTCGCCGCTGCACAGCATCGGCAACCAGATCACCGAGGTGCTGAAGATCCACACGCTGCAGGACGCGCCCGACCGCCGGGCGAGTTGCGAGGCGATGCTGGCGCGGGTGGGCTTCTCCAACCCCGCCAAGGTCTTCGACATGTATCCGTTCGAGCTGTCGGGTGGCATGCGGCAGCGGGCGATGATCGCGATGGCGCTGATCTGCGGCCCGGCGCTGCTCATTGCCGACGAGCCGACCACGGCGCTCGATGTCACGATCCAGGCGCAGATCCTCGGGCTTCTGCGCGATCTGCAGCAACAGATGGACATGGCGGTGCTGCTCGTGACCCATGATCTTGGCGTCGTCGCCAATATCGCCGACGAGGTCGTCGTGCTCTATCGCGGCGAGGTGATGGAGGCCGGGACGGTGGACGACATCTTCCGCGCCCCCTCGCACCCCTATCTGCGCGGGCTGATCGAGGCGATCCCCGGCTTCGGCTCCAAAGGGCGCGAGCGGTTGAAGCCCCTGCGCGAGATCGGGCTCGACCGGGTGCGCAAGCTGGGCGAGATCGCCGCGCGCAAGGCGGTGACGCCGGTGAAGCCGGACGGGGTGCTCCTGTCCGTGCGCAACGTCAGCAAGACCTTTGTCAGCCGCAGCGAGGGCTGGTGGTTCGGTGGCGCCGGGCAGGGCGGGCTGGCGGTGGATGACGTGAGCTTCGACATCCGGCGCGGCGAATGCCTTGGCCTCGTGGGCGAGAGCGGCAGCGGCAAGACCACGCTGAGCAAGATCCTGATGCGGGCGGTGGCACCGGATCAGGGGTCGGTGATCTTCGAGGATGCCTCTGGCCGCGCCGTCGATGTGCTGGCCGCCGAGGGCGAGGAATTGCAGAGGCTGCGAACCCGGATTCAGATGATCTTCCAGGACCCGGTCTCGTCGCTTTCGCCGCGCATGACGGTGGGGCGCATCCTCGGCGAGCCGCTGGAGATCCACAAGCGCGGAGACCGGGCCTCGCAGCGCGAGACGGTGGCGACGCTGCTGCATGCCGTGGGGCTCGACCGCGATGCGATCCCGCGCTACCCGCACAGCTTCTCGGGCGGGCAACGTCAGAGGATCGGCATCGCCCGGGCGCTGACGCTGGCGCCGGAGCTGATCATCTGCGACGAGCCGGTATCGGCGCTGGACGTCTCGGTGCAGGCGCAGATCCTGAACCTTCTGAAGGATCTGCAGCGCGAGCTTCATCTGACCTACTTGTTCATCTCGCATAACCTCGCCGTGGTGAATTACATGGCGGACCGGGTCGCGGTGATGTGGCGGGGCCGGATTGTCGAACTGGCGCCCTGCGAGGTGATGATGACGAAGCCCATCCACCCCTACACCCGCGCGCTCCTCGCCGCGGTGCCGATGCCCGATGTGGGGCACCGGCTGGATTTCGCCACGGCGGGCCGCACCAGCGCACTTGCCGCCGAAGACTGGCCCGCAGCCTTCCGCGAGACGCCGGGCGGCGCGCCGCTGCAGCTGGTCGACATCGGTGGCGGGCATCTGGTGCGGGCGCGCGGCATGGCCGATCCCGTGGATCTGGCATCGTGATCACCCGCCGCACCGCGCTGACCCTGCTGGCCGCCGCCGTGGCGACGCCCGCCTCGGCGGCGCGCTTCGTGGGTTCGGACTTTCTGCGCGCGGCGGTGGAGTCAGGCCGCCTGCCCGAGGTGGCCGGCCGCCTGCCGAAGAACCCGCGGGTGATCGACCTCGGGGCGAGCGGTCGTCTGCCCGGCAGGCATGGCGGCACGGCGCGCATGCTGATCGGCGGCCAGCGCGACGTGCGGCTGATCCCGATCAACAGCTATGCCCGGCTGGTCGGCTATGACCCGCATCTGCAACTGCAGCCCGACATCCTCGAAGCCTGCGAGGTCGAGGAGGAACGCCGCTTCACCTTCCACATCCGCGAGGGTCACCGCTGGTCCGACGGCGGCGAGCTGACCTCCGAGGATTTCCGCTACTGCTGGGAAGACGTGATCCTGCACCAGGAACTCGGCGGGATGCAGCGCGAACTGCTGGCGGAAGGCAGGCCGCCGGTCTTCGAGGTGATCGACAAGCTCACCGTCCGCTACACTTGGGAAAACCCGATCCCCGACTTCCTGCCCAATCTCGCCGCCCCGGTGCCGCTGCGCCTGATGCTGCCCGCGGCCTACATGAAGGGCTTCCACGCGAGCTATCAGTCGAAGGAAGCGCTCGACGTCGCGATCAAGGCGCAGCGGGTCGACGACTGGTCGGCGCTGCACACCAAGATGTCGCGGCAGAACCGGCCCGAGAATCCCGACCTCCCGACGCTGGAAGCCTGGCGCCCGCGCACCGCCCCTCCGGCGGAGCAGTTCGTCTTCGAGCGTAATCCCTATTTCCACCGCGTCGACGAGAACGGGCTGCAGCTTCCCTATCTCGACCGGATGGTGCTGAACGTCAGTTCCTACGAGATCATCGGCGCGAAGACCGCGACCGGCGAGAGCGATCTGCAGATGAACAGCATCGATTTCGGCGACTACCCGATGCTGAAGGGTGCGGAGAAGCTGCATCCGGTGACGGTGACGCTGTGGAAGCGCACGCAAGGCTCGCGCGTCGCGCTGCAGCCCAACCTGAACTGTCAGGATGCGGTGTGGCGCACGCTCTTCCGCGACGTGCGGGTGCGCCGCGCGCTGTCGCTGGCCCTGGACCGGACCGAGATCAACAAGGCGCTGTTCTTCGGGCTGGGCAGCGAGAGCGCCGATACCGTGCTTCCCGAAAGCCCGCTCTACCGGCCGGAATATGCGCAGGCCTGGGCGCGGCACGACCCCGAGCAGGCCAATGCCCTGCTGGACGACGCCGGGCTCGCCACGCGGGGCGCAGACGGCATCCGCCTGCTGCCCGATGGTCGTCCGGCGCATCTGATCGTCGAGACGGCGGGGGAAAGCACGCTGGAGACCGATGTGCTGGAGCTGGCGGGGGATCATTTCCGTGCCGTCGGGCTGCGCATCTTCCCACGTTCCTCGCAGCGCGACATCTTCCGCAGCCGGGTGATGGGCGGGGCCGTCACCATGGGGGTCTGGACCGGGCTCGACAATGGCGTGCCCACCGCCGACATGGCGCCAACCCAGCTCGCCCCCACCTCCGACGATCAGGTGCAATGGCCGGCCTGGGGGGTTCATTACCTGTCGGGACATCTGCAGGGCGTGCCGCCCGATCTGCCCGAGGCCGTGCGCCTGGTGGAGCTTCTGGGCGAGTGGCGGCGCAGCGTGACCACCGAGGCGCGCGAGGCGATCTGGCACGAGATGCTGGCGATCCATGCCGATCAGGTCTTCAGCATCGGCACGGTGAACGGCGCGCTGCAGCCGATCCTGCACGCCCGACGGATGAGGAACGTGCCCGAGACTGCGCTCTACGGCTTCGTGCCGACCTCCTTCCTCGGGGTCTACATGCCTGACTGCTTCTGGTATGGGGAGCAGGACTAGTGCTGCGCTACATCCTCTGGCGGGTCTGCGTGATGGTGCCGACACTGGTGCTGATCTCGATGCTCGTCTTCACCATCATCGAGCTGCCGCCGGGCGACTATTTCGAAAGCTACGTGGCCGAGCTACGCGCCCTCGGAGAGACGGCCGACCTGCAGGAGATCGAGGAGCTGCGCGCGCGCTACGGCTTCGACCAGCCGGCGGTGATCCGCTATTTCCACTGGGTCGGCGGGATGCTGACCGGCGATTTCGGCTATTCCTTCGAATACCGCCTGCCGGTGAACGAGGTGGTGGGCGACCGGCTGTGGCTGACGGTCTTCGTCTCCTTCGTGACCATCGTCTTCACCTGGATCATCGCCTTCCCGATCGGGGTCTATTCGGCAACGCACCAATACAGCTGGGGCGATTACGGGCTGACCCTGCTGGGGCTGATCGGCATCGCGGTGCCGAACTTCATGCTGGCGATCATCATGATGTATTTCGCCAACGTCTGGTTCGGCACTTCCATCGGCCATCTGATGGACCGCGAGTTCCTCAACGCGCCGATGAGCTGGCCAAAGTTCCGCTCCATCCTCTCGCATCTGTGGATCCCGGTGGTGATCGTCGGCACGGCGGGCACGGCGGGGATGATCCGGCGGCTGCGGGCCAACCTGCTCGACGAGCTGCACAAGCAATATGTGATGACGGCACGGGCCAAGGGCATGGCTCCGACGCCGCTCCTGCTGAAGTACCCGCTGCGCATGGCACTGAACTTCTTCATCGCCGATATCGGCTCGATCCTGCCCTCGATCATCTCGGGGGCCGAGGTAACGGCGATCATCCTGTCGCTGGAGACCACGGGCCCGATGCTGATCCGCGCGTTGCAGAGCCAGGACATGTATCTGGCCGGGTCATTCCTGATGTATCTCGCCTTCCTGACGGTGATCGGCGTGCTCGTCTCCGACATCGCGCTGTCGATCCTCGATCCGCGGATCAGGCTGGGCGGAGGCAACCGGAAATGACCGCTCCGCTGCCCGGCCCCGGCGAACCGCTGCCGCATTACGTCTCGCAGGCGCCGTTCGATCCCGAGATCGAGCCGCAGGCCGGGGCCACGACGCTGCGCCACGCCTCGCAGCTCGAGCTGATGTGGATGAAGTTCCGCCGTCACCGCATTGCGCTGATCTGCGGCATCTTCCTGCTGCTGATCTACGGCAGCCTGTTCATCAGCGAGTTTCTGGCGCCCTACAACCTGCATAGCCGCGATGTCGATCACATCTATGCCCCGCCGCAGCGGGTGAGGCTGTTTCACGAGGGCGCCTTCGTCGGGCCGCATGTGCTGGGCCAGACCATGACGCTCGACATGGACACGCTGCGCCGGATCTACACCGACAATCCGGGCGAGGTGGAGAAGCTGCGCTTTTTCTGCCACGGCGACAGCTACCGCTTCTGGGGGCTGGTCGAGGCCGATCTGCATCTGGTCTGCCCGGCCGAGGGCGGGCGGCTCTCGCTTCTGGGCACCGACCGGCTGGGACGGGATGTGCTGTCGCGCATCATCTATGGCGCGCGGATCTCGCTGACCATCGGCCTCTTCGGGGTGCTGGTCAGCTTCGTGCTTGGCATCATCATCGGCGGCATCGCCGGCTATCGCGGCGGGGCCTTCGATCTGATCGTGCAGCGGGTGATCGAGGTGCTGCAGTCGATTCCGTCCATTCCGCTCTGGATGGCGCTGGCGGCGATCATCCCGGTATCGTGGAGCCCGATCCTCGTCTATCTCGGCATCACCCTGATCCTCGGGATGCTGGATTGGACGGGGCAGGCGCGGGCGGTGCGATCCAAGCTTTTCGCGCTGCGCGAAGAGGAGTATGTGCTCGCTGCCGAACTGATGGGAGCATCGAGTGCGCGCATTATCGGACGCCACCTCATTCCGGGGTTCCTGTCGCATCTCATCGCCAGTGCCACGCTGGCGGTGCCGGGCATGATCCTCGGCGAGACCGCGCTCAGCTTCCTCGGGCTGGGCCTGCGACCGCCGGTGACGAGCTGGGGCATCTTGTTGACGGAGGCGAAGGGGATCAGCATCATCACGCTCTACCCGTGGCTGCTGTTCCCGATCGTACCTGTTGTGCTGGTTATTCTCGCGTTCAATTTTCTGGGTGACGGCCTTCGAGACGCCGCAGATCCCTATACCTGAAGGAGCGGTCGCATGGCATTTGAACCTGAGAGCGCCGGAGGGCCACAGGGCGGCGGAGCGACGGATGCCGCATCGGCGGATGACGGGCTGGGCCCCGCGACCGCGCGCTTCCATGATGTCCGCATCCTGATGTACAGCCACGACACCTTCGGGCTGGGGCATCTGCGGCGTTGCCGGGCCATCGCGCATGCGCTGGTCGAGAATTTCCGCGGGGTGACGGTGCTGATCATCTCCGGCGCGCCGATCGCGGGGGCCTTCGACTACCGCGCCCGGGTGGATTTCGTGAAGATCCCCAGCGTCATCAAGCTGCGCAACGGCGAATACACCTCGCTCGGCAGCCATATCGCGCTGGACGACACGCTGATGATGCGCCGCTCGATCATCCGCCACACCGCCGAGACCTTCCGCCCCGACATTTTCATCGCCGACAAGGAGCCGATGGGCCTGCAGGGCGAGATCGAGGAGACGCTGACCTATCTCAAGACGCGGGGCACCCGGCTGGTGCTCGGCCTGCGCGAGGTGATGGATGCGCCGCATCTGCTGGACGCCGAATGGCGGCGCGGCGATCTGCTGGCCAAGATCGAGCAGTTCTACGACAACATCTGGATCTACGGCCCCGAGAACTTCCACGACCCGCTGGCCGGTCTCGGTGTCAGCGCGGCGGTGCGGTCGCGGATGAATTATGTGGGCTTTCTGGAGCGCCACGCCCCGGTCGTCGACAGCGATGCCCCCCGACCCGAGGGCCCGTATCTGCTGGTCACCACGGGCGGCGGCGGCGACGGGGCCGAACTGATCCGCGACGTGATCGCGGCCTACCGCGCGGCGCCCCAGCCGCTGCAGCGGGCGCTCTTCGTGCTCGGGCCCTATCTTCCGGCCAAGCAGCGGGCGGAGCTCGCGCATCTGGGCCACGAGCTGCCGGGGATCGAGATCATCGAGTTCGACAACCGGATGGAGCATCTGATCGCCGGGGCAAGTGCCGTGGTCGGGATGGGCGGCTACAACACCTTCTGCGAGATCCTGTCCTTCGACAAACCCGCGCTCATCATCCCCCGTGTGGTCCCGCGCGAGGAGCAGCTGATCCGCGCCCGCCGCGGGGCGGAGCTGGGGCTGGTGCAGATGATGATGCCGGAGGAGGCCGCCGATGCCCCGCGCCTTGCCGAGATGCTGCGCCGCCTTCCCAGCATGCCCCGGCCCTCGGACGCGCCGGAGGCGCTGCGGCTGAACGGGCTCTGCAACATCTGCGCCGATGTGGGCGGCTGGCTGAAAGAGCAGGCCGAAGCGCCGCTGAGCCTGGCGAAAGGGTGACGACCGTGACCCTGCCGCCGATCGTCGTGCTCCTCAAGGGCTACCCGCGCCTGTCCGAAACATTCATCGCGCAGGAGCTGCTGGGGCTGGAGCGGGCGGGGCTCGACCTGCGGCTGGTGTCGATGCGGCGCCCGACCGACCGCAAGCGCCATCCGATCCACGACGAGATCCGCGCGCCGGTCGCCTATCTGCCGGAGTATCTGCACGAGGAGCCGCTGCGGGTGCTGCGCGGCCTCTGGCGCAGCGCGAAAAGGCCGGGTTTCGGCGCCACGTTCCGCGCCTTCCTCGGCGACCTGCGCCGGGATCCCACGCGCAATCGGCTGCGCCGTTTCGGACAGGCGGCGGTGCTGGTGGCCGAATGGCCCGAGCCTGCGGGCTGGCTCTATGCCCATTTCATCCACACCCCCGCCTCGGTCGCGCAATATGCCGCCGCCATCGCGGGGCTGCCATGGTCGGCCTCGGCCCATGCCAAGGACATCTGGACCTCCCCCGACTGGGATCTGACCCAGAAGCTGCACAGCGCCTGCTGGACGGTGACCTGCACCGAAGCGGGTCGCGCCCGGCTGGCTGCGCTGTCGCCAGAGGGGCGGGTGCATCTGAGCTACCACGGTCTCGACCTCGGGCGTTTTCCGCCATCGGAGCGGGCGCCCTCGACCCGCGACGGCAGCGATCCTTCGGACCCCTTGCTGCTCCTGAGCGTGGGCCGTGCCGTGCCGAAGAAGGGCTATGACATCCTCCTGCAGGCGCTGGCGAGCCTGCCCGAAGGGCTGCACTGGCGGCTGATCCATGTCGGCGGTGGCAGCGAGCTGGAGCGGCTGCGCGCGTTGGCCGGGACACTCGGCCTTGCCGATCGGATCGAGTGGCGCGGCCCGATGGATCAGCGCGAGGTGCTGGAGCTTTACCGCACCGCCGACCTCTTCGTGCTCGCTTGCCGCGTCACGGATGACGGCGACCGCGACGGCCTGCCGAATGTGCTGGTGGAGGCGGCGAGCCAGCGGCTCGCCTGCGTCTCGACCGACATTTCCGGGATCGGCGAATGTTTCACCGATGGCGAGACCGCCCGTCTGGTGCCGCCGGAAGACCCCGCTGCGCTGAGCCGGGCGCTGGAGCGGGCGATGCGCGACCCTGCCGAACGCGCTCGCCTCGGAGCGGCTGCCGAGGCGCGGGTGCGGGCGGATTTCGACATGGTTCCGGGCATCCGCCATCTGAAGGCGCTGTTCCAGAGCGGATGGAATGCGCGATGAAGCATGTGATGTTCTACGTCCAGCACCTGCTCGGGATCGGCCATCTGGCCCGCGCCAGCCGGATCTGCCGGGCCTTGGCAGAGGACGGCTGGCAGGTGCTCGTGGTGACCGGCGGCCTGCCGGTGGAGGGGTTTCCGGGGCCGCAGGTGCAGCATCTGGCGCTTCCGGCGGTGGCGACGGCGGGCGAAGGGTTCTCTGGCCTCGTCGACGCGGAGGGCACTCCGGTCGATGCGGCTTTTCAGGCGGCACGACGCGACCGACTGCTTGCCGCCTTCCACGAGTTCGCCCCCGATGCCGTGGTGATCGAGGCCTTCCCCTTCGGTCGCCGGCAGATGCGGTTCGAGCTGCTGCCGCTGCTCGACGCCATTGCCGCGGCGCAGCCGAGGCCGGTGCTCGTCTCGTCGCTGCGCGACATCCTGCAGGAGCGCGCGAAGCCCGGGCGGGACGAGGAAACCGTCGCTCTGCTGAAGGCCCATTTCGACGCGGTGCTGGTGCACGGCGATCCGGCGCTGGCCCGGCTCGAGGAAACCTTCCCGCTCGCCGACGAAATCTCCGGGCTGGTGAGCTACACGGGGCTGGTGGCGGCAGCGCAGGCGGAGCGGTCGTCCGACAAGTTCGATGTGGTCGTCTCCGCCGGGGGCGGGGCAGTCGGGGCAGGGGTGATCGCCGCGGCAATGGAAGCCGCGAAAGGGCTGCCGGACCTTCGGCGCTGGTGCATCGTCACGGGGCCCAACCTGCCCGAGGCCGAGGTGGCCCGGCTGCGGGCTGCGGCGCCGTCGCATCTGGAGTTCCACCGCTTCCGATCCGACTTCCCGGCGCTGCTGGGCTCGGCCTTGCTGTCGGTCTCGCAAGCGGGATATAACACCGTCTGCGACATCCTTCAGGCAGGATGCCGCAGTGTATTGGTTCCCTACGCAGCGGGTGGCGAGACCGAGCAATCCTTTCGCGCGGCACGGCTTGCGGCGCGGGAGCGTGCGGTCGTTCTTCAGGAGTCCGACCTGTCCGGCGCGCAGATGGCCTTGGCCATCCGTCGCGCCCTCGACGGCCCTGATCCGGCCCAAAGCACGATTGCCCTGGATGGGGCGGCCCGGTCTGCGCAACTCTTGCGGGGTCTGCTTCGTAGAGACTGAGAAGCGCCTTCGGGGGCAGGGGCCGCCGGCCCCACAGGGGCTGTTCGGTAAGGGGTGAAGCGGTCATGGAAACCAGTATATTCCGCTACATCTGGGCGCATACCAAACGACAGCAGCTCTGGATCCTCGTGATCGTCGCTCTGTCGATGATCCCCTATTACCTGTCCTTCGACCTGCCGAAGCGGATCGTCAACGGCCCGATCCAAGGCACCGGGTTCGAAACGCCCGGGGCCACCCAGCCCTTCATGGCCTTCGATGTCGACCTGCCGTTGATCGGCCCGCTGCCAGCCTTTCCCGGCGTCGAGCTGGACCGGCTGGACTCGCTCCTCGCGCTGAGCCTCACCTTCCTGTCCCTCGTGCTCGTCAACGGGCTCTTCAAGTTCTACATCAACACCTACAAGGGCCGCTTGGGCGAGCGGCTGCTGCGCCGCCTGCGCTTCGAACTGATCGACCGCATCCTTCGCTTCCCGCCGCAGAAGTTCAAGCGGATCAAGGCGGGCGAAGTCTCGAGCATGGTGAAGGACGAGGTGGAGCCGATGGGCGGCTTCTCCGCCGATGCCTTCGTGCAACCCGCCTTGCTCGGCGGGCAGGCGCTGACGGCACTGGTCTTCATCTTCATGCAGCATTTCTGGCTTGGCACCGTCGCCTTCGCCATGGCGGCGCTGCAGGTCGCCATCATCCCGCGGATGCGCCGCCGCCTGATCGTGCTCGGGCGCGAGCGGCAGCTGACGGCGCGGCAGCTGGCGGGCCGGGTGTCGGAGATCGTCGAGGGGGTCTCGACCATCCACTCCTACGACACCAGCAACTTCGAGCGTGCCGATATCTCGGCGCGGCTGGGGCGGATCTTCAAGATCCGCTACGACATCTATCAGTGGAAGTTCCTCGTCAAATTCATCAACAACTTCCTCGCGCAGCTGACGCCCTTCCTGTTCTACTCAATCGGCGGCTACCTCACGATCACCGGCCGCATCGACGTGGGCCAGCTGGTCGCGGTGATCAACGCCTACAAGGAGCTCCCGGGCCCGCTGAAGGAGCTGATCGACTGGGATCTGGCGCGGCAGGACGTGCAAGTGAAATACGAGCAGGTCGTGGAGCAGTTCGATGCCGAAGGCATGACCGACCCGCTGCTCTACCAGCCCGGCATGCCGGGGGACGACGACGAGGAGGTCGATCCGCTCTCGGTGCGCAATCTGGGCGTCAACGACGAGAATGGCGGTCGTATCATCGAGAACATCTCGCTGCAGATCCCCAGGGGCGAGCGTGTCGCCCTCCTCGGCAGCGCCACGGGCGAGGCGGAGGCTCTGGCCGAGGCGCTGGGGCGGGTCGTGCTGCCGAGCGCGGGGCTGATCTGCATCGGCTCGCGCGACATTCACTCCCTGCCCGAGCGGCTGAGCGGGCGGCTGGTCTCCTACGTTTCGTCTGACAGCTTCTTCTTCTCGGGCACGCTGATGGACAATCTGGTCTACGGGCTAAAACATGCCCCGGCCGGGCGGGCGAGCTATGATGGCAAGGCGGCGGCGGCGCGGCGCTGGGAGACGCGGGAATCGCAAAGTTCGGGCAACCCGGATTTCGACCTGAACGACGACTGGATCGACTATGCCACCCTGCATCCCGCCTCCGAGGAGGCGGAGCTGGTCAGCGCCGTGCTGGCCGTGCTGGGGGTGACGCGGCTGACGCAGGACGTCTTCGATTTCGCGCTGCGCTCCATTGTGGACACCGAGAAGTTCCCCGATCTGCCGAAGGAGATCCTCGACCTGCGCATGCGCTTCCACCAGCGTTTGCAGGAGCGCAATCTCGAGCACCTCGTCGTGCCCTTCCATCCCGACCGCTACAACGCCGAGGCCAATCTCGGCGAGAACCTGATGTTCGGCGTGGCGACCGTGCCGATGGAGAAGATCCAGACCGTCTTCGACCGGCCCTACATCAAGAGCCTGCTGCGCCAGAACGGCTTCGAGCGGATCCTCTACGACATCGGCCACGACTTCGCCCGCAACACGGTGGAACTGTTCAGCGACCTGCCGGAAGATCACTCCTTCTTCCAGATGCTGACCTACATGAAATCCGAGGAGGTGCCGGACTATGCGCAGCTCCTGCAGCGGGTGAGCGACGGTTTCGACGCGGCGAGCGAGGCCGATCGCCGGAAGCTGATCCTGCTGAGCCTGTTCTACATCGAACCGCGCTACCGCTTCGGCCTGTTGAACGACGAGCTGAGGGAGCGCATCGTGGTGGCGCGCCGCCGCTTCCACGAGTCGCTCGACCCCGAAACGCGCAGCTGGATCGAGCCATACGACCCCGAGAAATACCTGACCTCGACCAGCATGCTGGAGAACATCCTGTTCGGGAAGGTCAACAACCGTCAGGGCAATGCGCAGGACCAGATCCGCGAGATCGGCGCGGAGCTTGTCGCCGAAAGCCCGGCGCTGTTCCGCGGCGCCATCGTCATGGGGCTGGAGTACAATGTCGGGCCGGGGGGCCGGCGGCTCAACGCGCTGCAGCGCCAGAAGCTGAGCCTTGCCCGGGCGCTGATCCGCCGCTCTAGCTATTACATCTTCAACCGGCCGCTGGCCGGCGTCGATCCGCAGCTGCAGGAAGAGATGCTCGAGGCGACGCTGGAGATGCTGAAAAGCCACCCCGACGGGCCGAGCGTGATCTGGGTGCTTTCCAACACGCATCTCGCGCACCATTTCGACCGGGTGATCGGCTTTGAAAACGGGCGTCTGAAGGCGGATGGAACATATGACGCGGTGATGAGTCATGATGACACCTTGCCAAGGCAGGCCACACCATGATTTGATCGGCTCACACCGTTCGACACAGCGGGGACTGACATGATCCTTTGCGACGAAGTCAAAGCACTGCAAAGTCTGGATCTGTTCGCGGGCATGGACCCGGCGAAACTCAGGCTGCTTGCCTATACCTCCGACCGGCTGAGCTTCTCCGCCGGGCAGGATCTGTTCCGCCAAGGCGATCCGGGCGACACCGCATTCGTCATCATTTCCGGCACGGTCGAGATCAAGAAGGGCAATGATATCGCCATGGTGAAGGGCGCCGGCAGTGGCTGCTGCGACATCGTGGGCGAGATTTCCATGGTCACCGACCATCGCCGCTTCGCCACCGTCACCGCCGTGACCCCGGTCGAGGCGCTGCGGATCAACCGCGACTGCTTCATGAAGGTGCTGGCGGCCTGCCCGAAATCAAGCGCCGAGACCATTCGCGCACTCGGCGAGCAACTGGCCCGGGCCGAGGGCGAATCGGACTGGCGCCGCCGGCAGCCGGTCCATTGATCCGGGGCTAGTCCCCGAGAGCCACCAATCGGCTGACCGAGTGCCAGCGGCAGGCAGGGTGGTCCAGCACGAGCGGCACGAGCCTGTCCAGAAAACGCCACGCCGCCGCGTCATGCACCAGATGATGCGTGAGCACGCCGACCGTCCGGCGGCCCGCTGCGATCTGTGCCTCGAGATCCGCCCAGAGATCCGCCTCCTCCCGTCCACCGCGCGTCCGGCGCCAGTCGATGATGTCGAGATGCGTGTTGCAGAGCGCGATGGGCGAAGGCTTGTCCGCCCCGAAGAGCGACAGGGCACGAAAGCCGAGATCGGCGAGGCCAGCGGTCACCTCGGGCGCGATGCGGTTCCATGGCGGCACCAGCAGCGGCAGGAATTGCTGCGGGAAAAGCCCCGCAAGCTTCTGGAAACCGCGCCCAAGCTCGCCGTTGATCTGCGGCAACGGGCGATGGGCGCCAAGCTCCTGGCTCTTTTCTCCCGCCGGGGCATGGTTGCTGTGCGACCAGCCATGCACGGCGATGCTCACCTCTGCCAGCCCCGCCAGCCGCTGCGCCAGTGGCGCACCGGTCTGATCCGGGATGACGGCGAGCGTCAAGGGCTGGCCCTGCATCGTCTGCAGCAGCCGGTCGAGCGCCGGGGTCGGCTCGAACGCATCGTCGTCGCGCAGCCAGAAGGCGACGCGCTCGCCCGAGGTGGCAAGGCGGTCGAGGGTAGCAAGCAGCGCGGCGGGAATGGTCATCCGGCGGGGCCTTCCTGAAGGGGGCGGAGCAGATCGGCGAGGCGGCGGGCGGCGACGGCAAGGGTGTGACGGGCGGTTACCCGTGCCCGCGCCGCCCGGCCCATCGCGGCACGCCGCGGCTCATCGGCCAGCAACGTCGCGATGGCCGCTGCATAGGCGCGGTCGTCGCGGTCCGGCGTCAGCAGCCCGGTCTCGCCCGAGGCCACCACCTCCGGCACCCCGGCCGTGGCGAAGGCCACGACCGGCACGCCTGCCGCCTGCGCCTCGAGATACGCAAGCCCGTAAGCCTCGCCACAGCCCGGCCAGCAATAGAGCGCCGCCGAGCTAAGCTCCTCCGCGATGAAGGCCGGGTCGCGCTGGCCGTGCCAGAACAGGCGACCCGGCTGGATAGCGGCGAAAAACGCCTCCACCTCGGCCCGCGCAGGGCCATCGCCGATGACCGACAGGCTCCACGGCAGTTCCGGCGGCAACAGCGCCAGTGCGCGGGCGAGATGGCCGAAGCTCTGCGACTTGTCGCCGTGGCGCATCATCGCCACGGTGATCAGCCGGTGCGGACGCGGGGCGGGCGTGAGAGCCAGCCAGTCTTCCGCCGCAAGAAAAGGAGCGACCAGCGCCAGCCCGGCCTGCGGCACCGCCTCCGCCAGCCCGTCCCGGTCGCGGCGGGTCAGGCAGAGGTTGAGCCTCGCCTTGGTCACGGCCGCCCGCACCATTGCCTGCGTCTCGGCCCAGAGGCCGATGTCACGGCGGGCGGAGAGCGAACTCTCCATGGTGACGAGCGGAACCCCGTGGGCACGGCAGAGTGGCGGGCCGATCAGGTCGGGCGACTTGTAATAGCCGTGATAGCTGAACCAGAGATCCGGCTTGCCCCCCGCCGCCCAATCCGCCGCCAGCCGCGCCCGCTCCGCCTCTGCCGCCTGCGTCAGCGCGGCGAAGGCCACCCGATCCTCGGCATCGCGCAGGAAGGCGCGCAGGTCCGAGGCAAGCGCCACCTCATGCCCGGCCAGCTCCAGCGCCTCGATCAGCAGCCGCGCCATCAGCCGGTCGCCCGAGGGCACCGGATGCCGCGGCGACTTCAGCGGCGCGTAGAAGGCGATCTTCATGGCGTCAGGGCAGGGCGGCGCAGGTGGCAGCGTCTTTCAGCACCCTCTCGCAGCTGGCGGAGCGGCGGAAATCGTCATAGTAGAGCGTCCAGTTTCCCTCGCGCGCATCGCGATAGGGGCCGAACTTGAAATACTGGTTCTCCTCCAGCCCCGGATCGCCATGGCCGATCCGCCCCTCGATCGTCACCAGCCAGTCGCCATTGGCGAAGATCTCGATGCGCCCGTCGCCCTCCGGCCCGGGCAGGCTGTAGATGGCGAAATCGATCCAGCCGCTTCCCGGCACCGGCAGCGCGCCGCCCCGTTGCGTCACTCTGGGATTGTCGGTGCAGCGGGTGAATTCCGCGCCATCCGCCTCGGACCATTCGGCATCGTTCGCCACCAAGAGCCGCATCTGGTTGGTCTCGGGTCTCAGCCAGACCGGCGTGTAGCCTTCGGGGCATTGCCCGGCGACGGCCTCGGGCGCGCCCTCGGGTGGTGCGTGGTAATTGGTCTCGGCAGTGAAGAACATCCGCCCGCTCTTCAGCCGCAGCGCGAGGAAGGGGCTGAAATCGCCATCCGCCTCGGGCCCGATCTCGCGCTTCCATTGCGCCATCACATAGCGGTGATCGTCCGAGGGCGGCGGGTCGTCGAACTTCAGCGCGAAGCCGTACCAGACGCCCTCGTCATAGGGCACGCGCAGCTCGGTCTTCTCCCAGATCTCGGCGCGCTCGCTGCAGCCTTCGGCATTGGCCGGGCACATCTGCCGGACCGACAGCTTCAGCGCACCGGGGCCATTGAGCACCGTTTCCTGCTGGAACTCCACCGTTCCCGCCGTCTGCTCGGCATTCTCGCGGTAATAGAGCCCCCCGGCCTCGCTGAAGCCGCTGGCGTCGAAGCCGTCAAAGAGATCGGTCCCGGCGGGGCTCTGCCCGAAGGCCGCGAGGGGAGCCGCAAGGGCAATGGCCAGCGTGGCGCTGCGGAGGAGAAGGTGGCGCATGTCCCGCACTCTCTGGTTCAGGCGAGGCGACCGGGCGGGATGCCCGATTTCCGTCGGTCCGGCAGAACTTGACAGGTGGGGCGAACTCTCGCAAGTGGTCTTGCCCCCTGACCGAAAGTGCCCTGCCATGTCATCCGACGCCTCCGCCTTCGCCGCCTTGCACGCGCTGATCGAGGGACGGAAGGCCCGCGCCGGGGTGATCGGCCTCGGCTATGTCGGGCTGCCGCTGGCCCTCACGCTGGCACGGGCGGGCTACCCCGTCACCGGATTCGACATCGACCCGGCGAAGATCGTCGCCATCGAGGCCGATGCCAGCTACATCGCCGCCGTTTCCTCGGAGGCGCTGGCTCGCGAGCGGCAGGCTGGGCGGCTGGAGGCCACCTGCGATTTCGCCCGTCTTGCCGAATGCGATGTCATCGTCATCTGCGTGCCCACGCCGCTTTCCGCGCATCGCGATCCGGACCTTTCCTTCGTCGCCGGCACCAGCCGCGACATCGCCCGCAGCCTGCGGCGCGGCCAGCTGATCGTGCTGGAATCGACCACCTACCCCGGCACCACCGACGGCATCGTGCGCCCGATCCTCGAGGCGGGCGGCCTGCGCTCGGGCAGCGATTTCTTCCTCGGCTATTCGCCGGAGCGAGAAGACCCGGGCAACCCGGATTTTGCCACCTCGACCATTCCCAAGGTGGTGGCGGGCGACGGGCCGGAGGCCGCGCAGCTGGTGGAGGCCTTCTACGCGGCGGCGGTCGACCGGGTGGTGCCGGTGGCGAGCACCGCCACCGCCGAGGCGGTGAAGCTGACCGAGAACATCTTCCGCGCGGTGAACATCGCTCTCGTGAACGAGCTGAAGATCGTCTACGGGGCGATGGGCATTGACGTGTGGGACGTGATCGCCGCAGCCAGCACGAAGCCCTTCGGCTACATGCCCTTTTATCCCGGCCCCGGTCTCGGCGGGCATTGCATCCCGATCGACCCCTTCTACCTCACCTGGAAGTCGCGTGAATACGATCTGCCGACCCGCTTCATCGAGCTCGCGGGCGAGATCAACTCGGCCATGCCGCGCCATGTCGTCGGACGGCTGGCCGAGGCGCTCGACCGGCGCGCGGGCAAGGCGCTGAGCCGCAGCCGGGTTCTGGTGATGGGGCTCGCCTACAAGCGCAATGTGCCCGACATCCGCGAAAGCCCCTCGCTCAAGCTGATCGAGCTGATCGAGGAGCGCGGCGGCACGGCGGCCTATCACGACCCTTTCGTGCCCGAGATCCCGCAGACCCGCGAATATGCCGCGCTGAAGGGCCGGCGCTCGGTGTCGTGGGACGAGGCGACGATCCGCGGCTTCGATGCCGTGCTGATCGCCACCGATCACGCGGGCGTCGATTACGCGAGCCTCGCGCAATGGGCACCGTTGATCGTCGACACGCGCAATGTCTTCGACCGGCTGGGGCTTTCGGCGGAGCATGTCGTGAAGGCGTGACGGCGGGGCGTCGCCCGGTCAGTCCAGCTTGATCGCGTAACGCAGCTCGTCGGTGCGATAGAGGCTGTGGCGGATCTCCACCGTCCGGCCGAGGATGTCACGTGCCTTGCGGTCGACCTGAAGCAGCGGCGTAGGCCCCGGGAGCTGCAGCGCCTCGATCACGTCGGGCGTCGACAGCACCGCGGCCATCGACTCCTCGGCGTGGAGGATGATGCAGCCATAGGCCTGCTGGTAGAGCACATAGAGCGCAGAGGGCAGGGGAGAGCGGCGTTCCAACCCGGGAAAGAGGTCGCTCGACACCACGGATGTCTCCAGCACGCTCGGCACGTCGAGCAGCGAGCGGATGCGCCGGATCTCCGTCACCTGCTCGGGCGCGCCCTGCAGCACCTCCCGCTCCGCCTCCGTCGCCGGGCGCTGCAGGATTCGCTCCGAAGCCACCACCGGCGAGACCACCCGCCCGTCCTTCGGGCGCAGGCGGAAGAAGTTGAACAGCGACTTCTCCGGCGTGCGCGCCGTCACGAAGGTGCCGCGCCCCTGCTCGCGGCGCACAATGCCGTGTTGCTCCAGCATCATCAGCGCCTTGCGCGCCGTGCCCTGCGAAACGCCGGTATCGAGCGCCAGCTGGGTCTCGCTGGGCAGCATGCCGCCGGGCAGGAGGTCGCCCGCCGCGATCCGGGCGATGATCGAGTCGATGACGGTCTGATAAAGCGGCGGCGCCATGCGGTCCTCTGGTGTTTCCAGACATTTAGCACCGCTGCGGGCACTGCGCCAGCCGTTATACATTAAGTCTTGTATAAGAGTAGATGTATATGTTAGGCAGGTTGCCGAGGAGTTCCAGTCAATCTGCGAAAGGGAGGGGTCATTGAGCATTCCGCAACTTCTGGTCCATGATCACGAGGACAACGTCGGCGTTGTCGTCGTCGAGGATCTGGCCGCCGGCACCGACATGCTGTGCGTCGTCACCGCCGACAATTCGGATTTCCGCCTGACGGCGAAGACCGACATTCCGATCGGTCACAAGGTAGCGCTGAAACCGCTGAAGGCGGGCGATACGGTCATCAAATACGGTGAGGATATCGGCAAGATGGTCGGCGACGCCGAGGTCGGCGGCCATGTCCATACCCACAACTGCAAGACGAAGAGGTGGTAAGCCATGGCACTTGATTTCAGCAACGCGACCGTGAAGGCTTGGCGCCGCGAGAATGGCCGCGTCGGCGTGCGCAACCACATCCTGATCCTGCCGGTGGACGACATCTCGAACGCCGCCTGCGAGGCGGTGGCCAACAACGTCAAGGGCACGCTGGCCCTGCCGCATGCCTACGGGCGGCTGCAGTTCGGCGAGGACCTCGACCTGCACTTCCGCACCATCATCGGCACCGGCGCCAACCCGAACGTGGCCGCCGTGGTGGTGATCGGCATCGAGCCGGAATGGACCAAGGTCATCGTCGACGGCATCGCCAAGACCGGCAAGCCCGTCACTGGCTTCTCCATCGAGCAGAAGGGCGATTTCGAGACGATCCGTCAGGCCAGCTGGAAGGCCAAGGAATACGTCCACTGGGCGACCGAACTGCAGAAGGAGGATTGCCCGGTCAGCGATCTCTGGGTCTCGACCAAATGCGGCGAGAGCGACACGACCACCGGCCTGTCCTCCTGCCCGACCGTCGGCAACATGTATGACAAGCTGCTGCCGCACGGCATCTACGGCTGCTTCGGCGAGACGTCGGAGATCACCGGGGCCGAGCATATCTGCGAGACCCGCGCGGCCACGCCCGAAGCGGCGGCGAAGTTCAAGAAGATCTGGAAATCCTATCAGGATGACGTGATCGAGGCCTTCAAGACCTCGGACCTGTCGGACAGCCAGCCGACCAAGGGCAACATCCTCGGCGGTCTGACGACCATCGAGGAAAAGGCCCTCGGCAACCTCGAGAAGATCGGCAAGACCTCCACCTACATCGACGCGATCGGCCCGGCTGAATCGCCCGAGAAGGGGCCGGGGCTCTACTTCATGGACAGCTCTTCGGCGGCGGCGGAATGCGTCACGCTGATGGCGGCGGGTGGCTATGTGATCCACACCTTCCCGACCGGGCAGGGCAATGTGGTGGGCAACCCGATCGTGCCGGTGATCAAGATCTCCGGCAACCCGCGCACGCTGCGCACCATGTCCGAGCATATCGACGTGGACGTGACCGGCGTGCTCACGCGCGAGATGACCATCGATCAGGCGGGCGACTCGCTGATCGAGATGATCATGCGCACCGCCAATGGCCGCCTGACCGCAGCCGAGGCCCTCGGTCACCGGGAGTTCTCGATGACCAAGCTCTACCGCAGCGCCTGACGGCTGCCGCCTGCCGCGCTTTTGAGGAGGAGCGCGGCAGGCCTTCGGCATCCGACGGGATCAAACACTTCACGGGAGGAGAGAAAGATGATCGGACAAACGACACGGCGCCTGATCGGCGCAGCCGCACTAGCCCTGATGGGAACTGCCGGAGCGGCCCTGGCCTATCCGGACGGGCCGGTGACCTATGTCATCCCCTTCAACGCGGGTGGCGAAAGCGACGTGACCGCGCGCTACCAGCAGCAGCGCTTCCGCGATCTCACCGGGCAGGATCTGATCATCCAGTATCTTCCGGGCGCGGGCGGCGCGCAGGCCTGGTCCGGGCTGAACGGCATTAATGGCGACGGCCAGACGATCATGGGCACCAACCTGCCGCATATCGTGCTGCAGCCGATGCTGCAGGACCCGGGCTATACCACCGAAGACATCACCAACGTCTACATGTTCCACTTCACCCCAGATGCGCTGATGGTCCGCAACGACAGCCCCTATCAGTCGGTGCAGGACGTGATCGACGCGGCGAAGGCCATGCCGGGCGGCGTCACTGCGGGCGGGTCGGCCACCAACTCGGCCAACCATGTCGCCAATCAGGTCTTCATGAACGAAACCGGCGTCGAGACGACCTACATCCCCTACACCGGCACCGGCGCGACCGAGACGGCGCTCGTTGGCGGCGAGGTCGATGTGCTCTGGGGCTACACCACCGTCGCCGTGCGTCAGGGCGATGCCACTCGCGTTCTGGCCGTGGCCACCGAAGAGCGTCATCCGCTCTTCCCGGATGTGCCGACCTTCAAGGAGCTGGGGATCGACATGGTGGGCGGCGCCTATCGCGGGATCGGCGTGCCGGCCTCGACCCCCGAAGAAGTGCGGACCGAGCTTTCGGACATCATCGGCAAGATCAACGCCGACCCGAGCTTCCGCGAGCAGATGGAGAAGGACGGCTACGCGCTGATCGACGTGCCCTATGCCGAGATGGACGCCTTCATGGCCGAACGGATCGAGGCCTACACGGCCATCGCCGAGCAACTGCGCGCGCAGCAGTAAGCCGCCGATCCCGAGCCCTCCGGGCCAGCCGCCGCGCGCCCCGCGCGCGACGGTCCCGGTGTGCGATGTCGCTAGCCAGAGGGGATGACCATGGCCGATGCAGCAAGTATCCTGTTCGAAGCGCTGAGCCCGATGAACCTGCTTCTGGCATTGCTGGGGGTTCTGGGGGGCACCATCGTCGGAGCCCTGCCGGGGCTCTCGGCCACCATGGCCATCGCGGTGCTCGTCCCCTTCACCTTCGTGATGGACCCGGCTTCCGGGCTCATCATGCTGGGCGCGATCTATACCGGGGCGATCTACGGCGGCGCCTTCGCCGCGATCCTCGTGAACACGCCCGGCACGCCGAGCGCCATCGCCACCACCTTCGACGGCTATCCGATGGCCAAGCGCGGCGACGGCGACCTTGCGGTGACGCTGGCCACCATCGCCAGCGTCTTCGGCGGGCTGGTGGGGGCGATCCTGCTGATCACCCTCTCGCCCAAGCTCGCCACGCTGGCGCTGGCCTTCCAGTCGACGGAATACTTCTGGCTGGCGCTGCTCGGCCTGACGCTGATCGCCACGCTGTCGCAGGGCAATCTGGTGAAGGGGCTGATCGGCGGCATGTTCGGCATCTTCCTGTCGATGATCGGCGTCGCCGTCATCGGCGGTGACGTGCGCTTCACCGCCGGGCTGCCCTCCATGCTCGGCGGCATCGACATCGTCGCGGCGCTGATCGGGCTCTACTGCCTGCCGGTGCTGATCGGCATGGTGGCGACCCCCGACCAGCATCTCGAGCCCGCCGAGGCGCGCGGCTTCCGGCTGTTCGAGGCGATCGGCATCTCGCTCAAGAACTGGTTCAACCTGATCCGCTCATCGCTCATCGGCACGCTCGTCGGCATCCTGCCGGGGGCAGGGGGCTCCATCGCCTCGCTGATCGCCTATGCCGAGGCGAAGCGGGCCTCGAAGAATTCCGACAATTTCGGCAAGGGCGAGCCGGGCGGCATTCTGGCCACCGAGAGCTCGAACAACGCCACCGTCGGCGGCGGCTTCATTCCGACCCTGGTGCTGGGCATCCCCGGAACGCCGCCCGATGCGGTGATCATGGGCGCGCTGATGGTGCAGGGCATCCGGGTCGGGCCGTCGCTGTTCCAGTCGGGCGACGACACGGTCTATGTCTTCATGACCGGGCTGGTCGTGGCCACGCTCCTGATGCTGCCGGTCGGGCTGATCGTCGGGCGCTATGCCTTCCGCTTCATCACCAACGTGCCCAAGGCCATGCTGGTGCCGCTCATCGCCTTCATGACGATCATCGGCAGTTTCGCCATCCATGCCAATCCGCATGACGTCGTGGTCATGGTCGTGCTGGGCATCATCGGTTGGGCCGCGGGCCGCGCGGGCTTCGGCGCCTCGCCGATTGTGCTGGGGCTGGTGCTGGGCCAGATCGCCGAGCAGGGCTTCATGCGGGCCTGGATGATCGGCGGCGCGCGGGGCGACTTCCTCGGCCAGCTCCTCGTCAACCGCCCGATCAGCTGGGGCATCCTCGCGCTGATCCTGCTCACCATGATGCTGCCGCTCTTCAGGATGCGGGCCGCCCGCCGCGCGGCCGCACCCGAGATCGTCCGCGAGGGGGCTGTCGCCGGGCCGGTGCAGATCGACCGGGCCGGGCTGATCGGCTCAGCCGTCTTCCTTGCGCTCGCCGTCTGGATGCTGATCCAGGCCAGCGGGCTCAGCGTCATGGCCGCGGCCTTCCCCTATGCCATCGGCGCGGCGCTCGCGCTGCTGTCGCTCCTGCAGATCCTGCGCAGCCTGCGCGGGCAGGGCGGCACCAATGCCGAAGGCGGCAGCGCCGAGGGCACGGTGCGGGGGTTCGTCCTCGCGGCAACGATGCTGGGCTGGGCGGTGATCTTCCCGCATCTCGGGCTCTTCGCCACCTCGCTGATCGCCTGCGTCCTCCTGATGCTGACTGGCCAGTTCGGGCGGCTGACCATGCCGCGCCTCGCGGCCTATCTGGTCAGCCTCTTCGTGATGGTCACGCTCTTCTACGTCACGCTGGACAGGGTGCTGAACGTGCCGCTGCCTCCGGCTCTTCTGTTCTGAGAAAGGATCCGCATGTCGCGCATCGTCATCACCGAATTCATGGACGAGGCCGCGGTCGCGGGCCTGTCCGAAGCCCATGACACGCTCTATCAGCCCGATCTGGTGGATCGGCGCGCCGATCTGATGGGCGCCTTGGCCGAGACCGAGGTTCTGGTCGTGCGCAACCGCACCCGCGTCGATGCCGATCTGCTCGCAGCAGCCCCCCGGCTGCAGGCGGTCGGGCGGCTGGGCGTTGGTCTCGACAACATCGACCTCGCCGCCTGCAAGGCGCGAGGCATCACCGTCTGGCCCGCGACCGGCGCCAACGATCTCGCGGTGGCGGAATATGTCATCACCACAGCGATGATCCTCTTGCGCACCGCCTACCACGCCTCGGCCCGCGTCGCCGCCGGAGAGTGGCCGCGTCAGGATCTGATCGGCGCCGAACTCTCGAGCCGGGTCATGGGCCTTCTGGGCTTCGGCTCCATCGCCCGCGAGGTGGCGAGCCGCGCGCAGGCGCTCGGCATGACGGTCATCGCGCATGATCCGCATCTGCCCGGCGACAACCCCGCCTGGGCCGCGGCCACCTCCGTCTCCTTCGCGGACCTCCTCGCGCAATCCGACGTGCTGAGCCTGCATATCCCCCTGACGCCGGAGACCCGGCACATCATCGACGCCAAGGCTCTGGAAGCGATGCGGCCCGACGCCGTCCTGATCAACGCAGCGCGCGGCGGCGTGGTCGACGAGGCGGCTCTGGCCAAGGCGCTCCGGGAGAACCGGCTGGCGGGCGCCGCGCTCGATGTCTTCGAGACCGAGCCGCTGACGGCGGAGGCGGGGCAGAAGTTCACCGGCCTGCCGAACCTGATCCTGACCCCGCATGTTGCGGGCGTGACGGAAGAGTCGAACGTCCGCGTCAGCAGCCTGATCGCCGGCAAGGTGCTGGACCATCTGGCGGGGAGGGGCTGACCCATGGCGGTGATGACCACCGAAGCCGCCCATGAGCTGGTGCTGCGGACGCTGCTGCGCTGCAACACCGCCCCCGCCAATGCGGCCTCGGTCGCGCGGGCGCTGATCGCGGCCGAGCAGGTGGGGCAGGCGGGGCATGGCCTGCGCCGGGTGCCCTCCTATGCGGCGCAGGCGCTGAGCGGCAAGGTGGACGGCCATGCCGCGCCCACCGGCCACAGCCCGCGCCCGGGGGTCTTCGCGGTCGATGCAGCGCATGGCTTCGCCTATCCCGCGCTCGATCTGGCGGTGGACTGGCTGGTCAAGGCCGCGCCGCAGCAGGGCATCGCCGCCGCGGGCATCGCTCGGTCGCATCACTGCGGCGTGGCCGGGGTGACCGTGGAGCGGCTGGCCGAGGCCGGTCTTGTCGCGCTCCTTTTCGCCAACACGCCCGCCGCCATGGCGCCCTGGGGCGGGCGCAAGGCGCTGTTCGGCACCGATCCCATCGCCTTCGCCGCCCCGCGCTGCGGCGGGCGGGCGCCCGTCGTGGTGGATGTCTCGCTCTCAAAGGTGGCACGCGGCAAGATCATGGCCGCCGAGCAGAAAGGCAGCGCGATCCCCGAAGGCTGGGCGCTCGACGCGGAAGGCAAGCCGACCACCGATCCCGTCGCTGCACTGGCGGGAACGATGATCCCGATGGGGGATGCCAAGGGCACGGCGCTTGCGCTGATGGTCGAACTTCTGGCCGCGGGGCTGATGGGCGCGAACTTCGGCCACGAGGCATCCTCCTTCTTCGAGGCGAAGGGCGAGCCGCCGGGCGTTGGCCAGCTCATCCTCGCGCTGGACCCGGATGCCTTTTCGGACCGGGCGCGCAGCCGGATCGACGATCTGGCCGGGGCGATCGAGGACGAGCCCGGCACGCGGCTGCCGGGGGCGCGGCGCGGCACGCTGAAGCAGGCGGCGGCGGAGAAGGGGCTCGACGTCGACGACGCGCTTCTGGCGCAGATCGACGCGCTCGGCCGCGGTCCGGGGGCCTGAGATGGCGCTGACCACGACAGCGCCGCGCATCGATACCGTCCGGCTGCGCGGGCTCTTCCCCGGCATCGCGGTCTCCGTGCTCGTGGCCGTGACCGCGCAGTTTCTGGCCGAACATTACGGCGCCCCGGCCATGCTGATGGCGCTGCTTCTGGGCCTCGCGCTGAACTTCCTGGCCGAGCCGGGCACCCGGACGGTAACGGGGGTGGAGTTCTCGGCCAAGACCGTGCTGCGGATCGGCGTGGCGTTGCTGGGTGCGCGGATCTCGGTGCAGATGCTCGCCGATCTCGGTGGCCGGATGATCCTTCTGGTGATCGCGGGCGTCGTCGTCACCATCCTCTTTGCGCTGCTGGCGGCGCGGCTCTTCGGGCGGGGCTGGCGGCTTGCGCTGCTGACCGGCGGCTCGGTGGCGATCTGCGGCGCCTCCGCCGCCATGGCCATCGCCGCCGTCCTGCCGCGCACCGACAAGTCGGAGCGCAATCTGGCCTTCACCGTGCTGTCGGTGACGGTGCTCTCCACCGTCGCCATGGTGGTCTATCCGCCGCTGTCGAAGGCCTTCGACTTCACCCCGCTGGAGTCGGCCGTCTTCCTCGGCGGCACGATCCATGACGTGGCGCAGGTGGTCGGCGCGGGCTTCTCGATCAGCCCGGAGGTTGGCGAGACGGCGACGCTGGTCAAGCTGATCCGCGTCTCGATGTTGGCGCCGGTGGTGCTGATCTTCTCGCTGGTGATCCGGGCGGGGGGGCTCGCCGATGCCGCGCCCGACGCCAGGCGCCCGCCGCTGCTGCCGGTCTTCGTCATGGGGTTTCTGGCGCTGGCGATCCTGAACTCGGCCGGGCTGATCCCCGCCGGCATCGCGGTGCTGGCCGAAAGCCTCAGCCGCTGGGCGCTCTTGGTCGCCATCGCGGCGGTGGGCATCAAGACCTCGCTCGCGCGCATGGTCGATGTCGGCGGCAGCGCCGTGGCGCTGATCGTGGCCGAGACGCTGGTGCTCGCCAGCTTCATCCTCATCGGCGTGCACATGCTCTCCTAGAACAAGGGTCAAGACGATGCGCATCATCGACATCCGCGAGGTAACCAAGCCGATCGTCTCGCCCATCCGCAACGCCTATATCGACTTCAGCAAGATGACGACCAGCCTCGTCGCCGTGGTGACCGACGTCATCCGCGACGGGCGCCGGGTGGTCGGCTACGGCTTCAATTCCAACGGTCGCTACGGGCAGGGCGGGCTGATCCGCGAACGCTTCCGCGACCGGATCCTCGAGGCAGCGCCGGAGAGCCTCCTGATCGACGCGGGCAGCAATCTCGATCCGCATCGCGTCTGGGCGGCGATGATGGGCAACGAAAAGCCGGGCGGGCATGGCGAACGCTCGGTCGCGGTCGGCACAATCGACATGGCGGTCTGGGACGCGGTGGCCAAGATCGAGGAAAAGCCGCTGTTCCGCCATCTGGCCGATCTGCACCGGCGCAGCGCCGATCCGCGGGTCTTCGTCTATGCCGCGGGCGGCTACTACTACCCGGGCAAGGACAATGGCGCGCTCAGGGCCGAGATGCGCAGCTATCTCGACCGGGGCTATACCGTGGTGAAGATGAAGATCGGCGGCGCCCCGCTCGACGAGGACCGCGCGCGGATCGAGGCGGTGCTGGACGAGATCGGCTCCGAGGCACGGCTGGCCGTCGACGCCAACGGCCGCTTCGATCTGGAGACCGGCATCGCCTATGCGAAGATGCTGCGGGACTATCCAATCTTCTGGTACGAGGAGATCGGCGATCCGCTCGACTACGCGCTGCAGGCCGCGATGTCGGAATTCTACGATGCGCCGATGGCGACGGGCGAGAACCTCTTCTCGCATCAGGATGCGCGCAACCTCTTGCGTTACGGTGGCATGCGGCCCGACCGAGACTTCCTGCAGTTCGATTGCGCCCTGTCCTACGGGCTGGTCGAATATCTGCGCACCCTCGACGTGCTGCGACAGTTCGGCTGGTCTCCCACCCGCTGCATCCCGCATGGCGGCCATCAGATGTCGCTGAACATCGCCGCGGGGCTGGGTCTGGGCGGCAACGAGAGCTACCCCGACCTGTTCCAGCCCTACGGCGGCTTTCCGGATGGCGTGGCGGTCGAAGACGGGCACATCACCATGCCGGATCTGCCGGGCATCGGCTTCGAGGGCAAGCGCGATCTGGCGCAGGAGATGCGGGCGCTGGCGGAGTAGGCGCCCTCCGCGCAGCGCGCTTCAAGGTCAGAACGGGTAGTGCTGGCCCGGGTCCTCGATGGTGATCCAACGCAGTTCGGTGAACTCGGCGATGGCCGCCTCGCCGCCGAACCTGCCGTAGCCGCTGGCCTTGACGCCGCCAAAGGGCATCTGCGCCTCGTCCTGCACGGTGGGGCCGTTGATGTGGCAGATCCCGGCCTCGATCCGCCGGGCCACCTTCATCGCCCGGTCAAGATCGCGCCCGAAGACCGCCGACGAAAGCCCGTACTCGGAGGCGTTGGCACAGCGGATCGCCTCCTCGGTGTCCTTGACGCGGATGACGCAGACGATCGGGCCGAAGGACTCCTCGCTGAACAGCTGCATCGCCGGGGTGACGTGATCGACGACCGTGGCGCTCATCACCGTGCCCGCGGCCGTTCCGCCTGCGACCAGCGTGGCACCCTGTGCCGTCGCATCCGCAAGCAGCGCATGCACCCGGTCCACCGCGCCTTGACTCACCACTGCCCCGAGCACGACCTTGTCGCGCGGGTTGCCATGGGGCAGGGCCCGGGCCTTGGCGGCGAACTTTTCGACGAAGGCGTCCGCCACCTTCTCGTCGATGATGATGCGCTCGGTCGACATGCAGATCTGGCCCTGGTTCATGAAGGCGCCGAAGGCCGCGGCGTTCACTGCGCCGTCGAGGTCGGCATCGTCGAGGATGACCAGCGGCGCCTTGCCGCCCAGCTCCAGCAGCACCGGCTTCAGGAGCCGCCCCGCCTGTTCGGCGATGATCCGGCCCACCTTCGACGAGCCGGTGAAGTTGATGCGCTTGACCAGCGGATGCGCGATCAGGGCCGAGACCACCTCGGGCGCGTCTTCTGCGGCATGGGTGATCACGTTGAGCACGCCCTTGGGCAGACCCGCCGCCTCCAGCACGTCACCGATCATGCGGTGCAGGCCGGGGCACATCTCTGAGGCCTTGAGCACGATGGTGTTGCCGCAGGCGATGGGCATGGCGACGGCGCGCAGGCCGAGGATCACCGGCGCGTTCCACGGCGCCATGCCGACCAGCACGCCGACAGGCTGGCGGATGCCCATGGCCAGCGTGCCGGGCTTGTCCGAGGGGATGATGTCGCCCTTGATCTGGGTGGTCGCCGCCGCGGCCTCGCGCAGGATCCTGGCACCGAACATGCAGTTGAAACCGAGCCACGGCGCGGTGGCGCCCGTCTCGGCGATGCCCTTCTCGATGAACGCCGGCGCGCGCTCCTCAAGGATGTCGGCGGCGCGGTTCAGGATCTTGCGGCGCTCGCTTGGCCCGGTCTCGGACCATGCCGGGAAAGCGCGGCCCGCGGCCTCGACGGCGCGGGCGACGTCGGAGGCCCGGGCGGCGGCGGCCGTGGTGGCGACGGCGCCGGTCACCGGGTCGCAGCGGTCGAAAGTCCCGCCGGCATCCGCCGGCCCGCTCACGCCGTCAATCAGGAGTCCCAGAGCCATGCACGTCACCTCATCACTGCTTTGACGCAGAGGTTAACGAGGCTTCCAAGGAGCCGCCAGTCTCGCATTGGGGCCGGGACGAGCCATGGAAACAAAGGGCACCGGGCAAGCTGGTCTATATCTCATAATGTTGATTATGTAATTCTATTACCGCCCAATGGCCCGTGCGGTCAGCGCCAGTGCCATGACGCAGATGCCGGTGGAGATCAGATCGACCGCCAGAAGAACACCGAGCAGCGTTGCCGCCGCTTCGGGAAAGTTAGCGAAGATCATCACCGACAGCACCACCGACAAGAGGCCCGAGATCAGCACCGGCCAGAAGGCCCGGCTGCCGCGCAGCGCCGGCGCCATGGCCGTCTTCACGCTGCCGGCGGCCAGCATGTAGGCGGCGACGAGCCATGTCAGCGCGATCATCCCCTCGAAAGGCCGCGCCAGAAGCAGCACGCCCAGCACGATGGCGAAGAACGCAAGCAACCCCGAACCGAGGTGCAGCTCCACCCCGATGGCGCGGAAGACCGAATAGAGCTGGATGATCCCGCCCAGCAGCAGCATCGCCCCGGCAAGGTTCACGGCGGTGATCGTCGCGGCCAGCGGATTGGCGAGCGCGAGAAGCCCGCCGATCAGAAAAACCACCCCGACAACGATCCACCAGCGCCAATGCGTCATGCAAGTTTTCCTTCCAGCGTCGGTCCGGGCCCTGTGGGTCTGCCTCAGGGTCCGGGATGGGCCCGGCGGGTCAGCACAGCGGCAGCACCAGCACGGGAAACAGGCTCCAGACGGACGCGAAAAGCGCGGTCGTCGAGAGCGCGAGGCTCGCCCGCCGGATCGTCGGCGAGCGGGCGGTGAAGCGCGGGTGGCGCAACGCAAAGAGCATCGCTGCCTGCAGCCCGACCCCGGCGATCCAGACGGCAACCATCACCACCCGCCCCGTGATCGGCGTCTCGCCGAGCGCGCAGGTGGCACCGTGCAGCCCGTAAACCAGACTGAACAGCGCCAGCCAGAGCGTCAGCGGCACGGAAAGGCGCAGGATGTCGCTCATGGCATCATCCCCGGCAAAGCCGCAGCGGCAAGGCTCAGGAAGGCCGTGGCAATGGTGTAATCGACCCAGAGCTGGCAGACGCGCAACTCTCCGGGCCGGCCGGCAGAAAGGTGCCCGGCGGCCAGGCGCAGGGCGAGGAAGCCCAGCATCATCAGCGCGACGATGCCGTGCAGCACCACATAACCCATCAGCACCCAGACCGTCGCATCATAGGCATGGGCCTGCGGCTCCGGCAGCGCCACGAGCACCAGCGCCACCGCCACCAGGAGCGCGGCTGTCCCGGCAACCGCCAGTGCGAGCCCCACCACCGCCTGCCCCCGCAGCACGAGCCGCGTACCCAGAGGGACCGCCAGCCCGCAGAGCGCGAGCAGCAGCATCGCGGGCTCCGGCGCGAGCCAGGCGGGCGGCGGCCAGTTCGGCGCGACGGTCCAGAGGAAGGCATAGCCGAAGAGCAGAGAGCCGAAGAGCGTGGCATCGGCCAACAGCAGGAACAGCGTGCCCCACCAGCCGGGCGGATCGGCGATATCTCCCGCCGTCGGCAACGACAGCCCCTGCCCCACATCCACCTGTCCCGGCGAACGCCGCGCACCCAGGTCCCAGACCCAGCGCAACGCCAGCGCGCCGACACCGAGGGCGGCGATCGGCACCAGCCAATAGGCCTTGATCAGCAGCCCGAGGAAGAACAGCCCCGTCACCAGCGCCATGATCATCGGCAGGATGCTGTTGCCCGGCTGGATCACCAGATAGGATGGGCGGCCGCTGGAGATCTCCACCGTCAGCGTCTCGCGCAGCCCGTCGCGCGCAGTGCCGAGATAGCCTTCGCCTCGTGCCATGCGCAGCGGCAGCGAGGGATCGACATGCAGCGGATCGCGGCTGTCGATCGGCATCAGGCTGGCGAAGTTGTAGGCTGGCGCCGGGGTCGGCATCGCCCATTCCAGCGTTCCCGCCTGCCACGGGTTGCGCCTGCCGCGGATCGCCACCGTGGCGTTCACCGCGATGTCGATGATGACCAGCGCGAAGCCCATCGCCATGACGAAGGCGCCGATCGAGGAGATCAGGTTGATCGCCTCCCAGCCCTGCCCCGCGTCATAGGTCTCGGTCCGCCGCCTTTGGCCCATCAGCCCGACCCAGTGCACGGCGAGGAAGGTGACGTGGAAGCCGAGCGTGATAAGCCAGAAGGCCGTCTCGCCCAGCCGGAAAAACCGTTTCCGCCCCGAGACATGCGGCAGCCAGTAGTAAAGTGCCGCCAGCATCGGGAAGACGAAGCCGCCGACGAGGACGTAATGCAGATGGGCCACGATGAAGTGGGTGTCATGCACCTGCCAGTCGAAGGGCACCACCGCAACCATGACCCCGGTCAGCCCGCCGATCACGAAGGTGGCGAAGAAGGCGAGAATCCAGCGCAGCGGCAGGTGCAACTCGGGCCGGCCCTTGGTCAGCGTGCCGATCCAGGCAAAGATCTGCACCGCCGTCGGCACCGCGACCAGCGTCGAGGCCGCCGAGAAGAAGGCGAGGCTCAGATGCGGGATGCCCGTGGTGAACATGTGATGCACCCAGAGCCCGAAGCTCAGCACCCCGAGCGAGGCGGCGGCGGCGACGATCCAGCCGTAACCCATCAGCGAGGTGCGGGCCATCACCGGCAGGATGGTGGAGATCACGCCCGCGGCGGGCAGGAAGATGATGTAGACCTCCGGATGGCCGAAGAGCCAGAACAGGTGCTGCCAGAGCAGGCTGTCGCCCCCCTCCGCCACTTGGAAGAACGGCAGGCCGAAGGCGCGCTCCAGCTCCAGCAGGATCGAGCCGAGGATCAGCGGCGGAAAGCCGGTGAGGATCATCATCGCGGTGATCAGCGCATACCAGGCGTAGATCGGCATCTTCGCCAGCGACATGCCCGGCGCCCGGTAGCGCAGCACGGTGACGACGATCTCGACCGCCGCCGAGATCGCCGAGATCTCGACGAAGGTAATGCCGATCAGCCAGAAATCCGGGTTGATCCCGGGCGAGCCGATGGTGGAGGACAGCGGCGGATACATGAACCAGCCGCTGTCGGGCGCCAGCCCCGCGACCAGCGAGAAAATCAGCATCGAGCCGCCGAAGAGATAGCACCAGAAGCCGTAGGCGCTGAGCCGCGGATAGGCGAGGTCGCGGTTGCCCAGCAGCTTGGGCAAGAGGTAGATCGTCAGCCCCTCGAACATCGGGATGGCGAAGAGGAACATCATGATGGTGCCATGCATCGTGAAGACCTGATTGTAGACCTCCGCGCCCATGAACTCCGACCGGGGTGAGGCGAGCTGCGCCCGGATCAGCATGGCCAGCACACCCGCCACGAGGAAGTGGAAGGCCGAGACGGCCATGAACATCAGCCCGATGTCGCTGTGGTTCACCGTGGTGAACCAGCCGCGCCAGCCGGGCTCGGAAGCCCAGATCCTCGTAAGGGCGCGGTGGCGGCGCAGAGCGGTCATTCGGTGCCTTTCAGGAATGCGTCCCATCCGGCGGCATCGAGCGCACGGACGGTGAAACGGTGTTCGCGGTAGCCCACGCCGCTGAATTCGGCGCTGACCCCGGCATAGTCGCCCGGCTCCCAGGCCTCGATCCTGAGCACGTTCACATGGCCGGGCACCGCGTCGAGCTTGCCCGCCAGCCTTGGCACCCAGAAGCCGTGGATCACGTCGAGGCTGGTGATCTCCACATCCACGGGCCGACCGGCGGGGATGTGCAGGAGGCCAGTCGTCTGATGCCCCGGACGGTCGGCATAGCCGAAGCGCCACTCCCACTGCCGCGCCTCGGCGCTGACCGTCACCCGGTCGGGATGATCGCGCGGCATCAGCCGCTCGCCGACCATCAACCCGTAGACCAGAAGTGCTCCCAGAACCGTCAGCGGGAAGCCAAGGCCCAGCCCGGCGAGCCAGAGCCCCTCGCCCGCCTTGCGCCCGGGCTTGCGGAAAGCCAGCGTCAGGAGCACCATGACGAAGGCAAAGATCGCCACTGCCCCGGCCAGCATCACCCACCAGAGCGTCGCGATCTCCTGCGCCGCCGGCCCGGCGGGATGCAGGGTGGACAGAGTTTTTTCGCAACCGCTGAGCGCGACAGGCGTTAGCGTGGCAGCCGCAACACGGAGAGCCCGATGCCCGAGCCGCAGATCCAGACCGACGAAGACACCCTGATCGACCCGATCAGCAGCAGCCCCGCCTTCGAAGAGACCGAGTCGAGGATCGGCATCTGGGGTCATCCGGCCCATGCGATGACCGTGGCCTTCCCGGTGGCGCTGACCTTCTGCACCTTGGGCGCCGACGTGCTCTACTGGCTGACAGGCGATGTCTTCTGGGCACGCGCGGCGGTCTGGGCCGCGGGCACGGCGTTTCTCTTCGGTCTCGCTGCCGGGCTGACCGGCACGGCAGAGTTGCTGATGGTGCCCGGCATCCGCGCCCGCGCCGCGGCCTGGACGCATTTCGTCATCGCCGTGCTGCTGCTCGCCGTGCTCGGCAGCAACTGGGGTTACCGCCTGAGCGGCTTCGAATCCGCAGTTCTGCCTTACGGCATCCTGATCTCGGGCTTCGCGGTGCTGGTGGTTTCGGTCACTGGCTGGCATGGCGGGAAACTCGTCTTCGACTATCGGCTGGGCACGTCGAAGGGCAACTGAATGCCCCTCGGCGTGGTCAGCCAGTCCGGCATCGCGATCTCCTGCAGTTCCGGCTTGGCAAGAACCAGCGTCAGGATCGCGGTGATGGGGATCAACAGGATCAGCAAGGGCAACAGCGGCGAGGGCGGCATGTGCGTGCCCTCGGTCTCGGCCACCTCGACCAGCGTGTTGCCGACCCAGGCGTGAAAGGCGACGAGCCCGGCAACCCCCACCAGCTTGGCAAAAAGCCAGAGGTGGAAGATCTCGCGTGCGAAGATCAGCGCCGCGCCCGAGGCGATGGCAAGCACCGCGGCGGGGGTGACGATGAAGGTGTAGCTGTAATGCGTGGCGCGGCGGATGCGCGAGTAATCCGCCTGCCCCACCGCCGGATCGTGCCGTCCGAGCATCAGCGGCAGCGCGAAGAGCCCGCCGCACCAGACCAGCAGCATGACGATGTGCAGCGCCTTCAGATGCGGGATGACCGCCTCATACCACATGGGCAGAACCGATCTGCCGCCAGGCGCGCCGCGCCAGCCACCCGCCCCAGAGCGCGAAGGGCAGCCCCGCCGGCACCCACATGATGAGCCCGCCAAGCTGCTGATCGGCAAGCGCCGTGAAGCCCCAGGCCAGCGGCGCCGTGGCATGAATCGCGTAGAGCGCATCCGGCGCGAAGGTCAGAAGCGCGCCCAGCAGCGCCATCTGCACATAGGCTGCAAGCAGCGCCAGCAGATTGCCGCCCCCCGCCTGCGACGGGCTGAACACCGCCTGCCAGAAGACAAATGCCGAGCCGAGCAGCGTGGCCTGCATCAGCCAGTAGACCGCATAATTCGACAGCGCCGCATCATAGGCTGCCGGCAGGTGCCAGATCCAGAGCAGCGCGGTGAAGAGGGTGAAGGGCAAGGCCACGCCGTCCCGCGCCCTCGGCAGGGCCAGCGCCAGCAGCGGCGCCGCGACGGCCAGCAGCAGCACGTGATGCACCACCCGCGCCGAGAAGAGCGCGGCGGACAGCGCGCAGAGCGGCGAGACGAAGGCGACAACCAGAACCGCGATGCCTGCAAGCCCCGCCGTCGAGCGGCGCAGCGCGTAGGCCGCCAAGGCCAGTGCCGCCAGCAGCATGGGGTCGCCGTTCCACTGCGACCAGATCCCGTCCGGAAGGGGTGCAGGGCCGCAATAGACTCCGGCCAACGCCTCGATCATGCGCAGGCCCAGACGCCGGATGGCGCGATCAGGGGGCCGCTGCGGGTCACGATGCTCCTCCTCCGGTGTCAGCTTCTGGGTGCAAACCCGCGAGGCGGCGGTCCGGTTCCGCTTTTCGTGATCTCTGTCGGCGCCTTGGGCAGCGGCAGTATGCGGCATGCCCTTTGGCCGCGCCCTGTGGCAGGCCGGGAGCGCCAGCAACACAAAGGACAAGACCATGACTCCCGAAGATATCCGTCAGGCCCGCGCTGCAGATCACCGCGCCCGCGCCCGCGATTTCGCCGAGGGTCACGGCATCGCCGAGGCCGCTCTGGTCGCGGCCTTCGCCGGGCCGCAGGTGGTGCGGATCGCCGCCGATCCCGACCGGCTGCTGCCCTTGGCTGCCGCCTTGGGCGAGGCGCTGGCGCTGACCCGCAATAGCTCGGCGGTGCAGGAGCGGCAGGGCCGCTACGAGGGCTATGAGCGCGGCGTGCATCCGATCTTGCGCGGGCCGGAGATCGAGCTTTGCCTGCGCCCCGCCCATTGGGTGCATGGCTTCGCCGTCACCGAACCGACGGCCAAGGCGACCAAGCGCTCGCTGCAGATCTTCGACGCGGCGGGCGACGCGGTGCACAAGATCCACCTGACGGAGGAGAGCGACGTCGCGGCCTTCGCGCGGCTGGTCGAAAGCCTGCGTCTGGCCGACCAGTCCGACCACCTGCCCCTCGCGCCCCGCGCGCCGGAGCCTGCGGTGGTCCCCCGCCTGAAGCTGCGGCGGCTGTCCCCCGAGGCGGTGACCCATCTGCTGGAGCGTTCGGCGGCGCGCGGCATCGGGCTCAGGCTCGCCGTCGGCAATCCGGGCTGCACCCAGATCTATAGCGGGCCGGTGCACAGCATCGTGCCGACGGGGCACTGGATCAACGTGATGGACCCGCGCTTCAACCTGCATCTGCGCACCGACCATCTGGAGCAGGTCTGGCTCACCGGGCAGAGCGCCGCGCCCACGCTGCAGGCGCTGGATGGGTCGGGGCGGCTGATCCTGCAGATCGACGCCCGACCGGCCAGCCTCGCCCTCTGGCAGGAGATGGTCGGGACGCTGGATTGCGCCCAAGGAATGCCTTCCCAAAAGTAATATAATATGATTTTCTTTCCAGGCTGCTGTGGAGGGCAGCGTCAGGGAGGAACATCAATGCTTACCAAGACACTGATCGCGGGCAGCACCGCGCTCACGCTGACCGCGGGTCTCGCGGCGGCGCAGACCGTCGGATTCTCGCAGATCGGATCGGAATCGGGCTGGCGCGCCGCCGAGACCACCGTGACCCGCCAACAGGCCGAAGAACGCGGCATCGATCTGAAATTCTCGGATGCCCAGCAGAAGCAGGAGAACCAGATCGCGGCGCTGCGGTCCTTCATCGCGCAGGGCGTCGACGCCATCCTGGTGGCGCCCGTGGTGGCGACCGGCTGGGATGCGGTGCTGGAAGAGGCCAAGGAGGCCGAGATCCCGGTGGTGCTGCTCGACCGGATGGTGGACAGCGACAAGGAGCTCTACCTGACCGCCGTCGGCTCCGACCTCGTGGAAGAGGGCCGCGTTGCCGGCAAATGGCTGGTGGACGAGGTGGCCGGCGCCGAGTGCCGCGTCGTCGAATTGCAGGGCACCACAGGCTCCTCCCCCGCCATCGACCGCAAGAAGGGCTTCGAGGAGGGCATCGCCGGGGCCGACAACATCGAGATCGTCCGCAGTCAGACCGGCGATTTCACCCGCGCGCGCGGCAAGGAGGTGATGGAGAGCTTCCTGCAGGCCGAGAACGGCGGCAAGGACATCTGCGCGCTCTACGCCCATAACGACGACATGGCGGTGGGCGCGATCCAGGCGATCAAGGAGGCCGGGCTGAAGCCGGGGACCGACATCAAGGTGGTCTCGATCGACGCCGTGCCGGACATCTTCCTTGCCATGGCGGCGGGCGAGGCCAATGCCACGGTGGAGCTGACGCCGAACATGGCCGGCCCCGCCTTCGACGCGCTGGCGGCCTACTGGAAGGACGGCACCATGCCCGAGAAGTTCATCCAGACCGAGTCCAAGCTCTACACCCAGGCCGACGATCCGCAGGCGGTCTACGAGCAGCGCAAGGATCTGGGCTACTGATCGCCGGGGGGCGGGCAACCCGCCCCTCTGTCCCCCGCCCTCAGCACAACGCCGGGCCGGTGCGCCGGTCCGGCGGCTCTCTTCCCCATCGAAAGCGCTGCCTGTGGATGCTTCTCCGATCCTGTCGGCCCGGGGCCTGAACAAGGGCTTTCCGGGCACCAAGGCCCTGACCGACATCGATTTCGACCTGCGCCCCGGCGAGGTCCATGCCCTTCTGGGCGAGAATGGCGCCGGCAAGTCGACGCTGGTTAAATGCCTGACCGGCGCCATGCGGCGCGACTCCGGCACGATCCTGCTTCACGGCCAGCCGATCTCGCCCGCCAGTACGCTGGAAGCGCAGGCGCTGGGGATCGGCACCGTCTATCAGGAGGTGAACCTTCTGGCGAACCTGACGGTGGCCGAGAACCTGACGCTCGGCCGCCAGCCGCGCCGCTTCGGCCTGATCGACCGCCGCGCCATGAAGGCCGAGGCCGAGGCCATGCTGGCGGGCTACGGCCTTGAGATCAACGTGAACCGCGATCTGGGCAGCTATTCGGTGGCGGTGCAGCAGATCGTCGCCATCGCCCGCGCGGTGGCGCTGTCGGGCAAGGTGCTGATCCTCGACGAGCCGACAGCCAGCCTCGACGCGCGCGAGGTGGAGCTTCTGTTCGGCGTGGTCGAGCGGCTGCGCGCCAAGGGGCTGGGGATCATCTTCATCTCGCATTTCCTCGATCAGGTCTTCCGCATTTCCGACCGGCTGACGGTGCTGCGCAACGGGAGGCTCATCGCCACGACCGAAGCGGCCGAGGTCGACCGTCACCGGCTGATTGCCATGATGCTGGGCCGAGATCTGGCGGCGCAGGAGGCGGCCCATGCCCCCGCGCAGCTGAACGACGCGCCCGGCATGTTGAGTTTTCGCGGCTGCGGGCGGCGTGGCGCGGTGGAGCCCTTCGATCTGGAGGTGCGGCAGGGCGAGGTCATCGGCATGGCCGGGCTGCTCGGTTCCGGCCGCACCGAGAGCGCCGAGCTGCTCTTCGGCCTTTCGCCCCGCGATACCGGCGAGGCGCGGGACGGCGACCGGCCGCTGAGCCTCGCCAGCCCGCGCGAGGCCATCGCGGCGGGCTTCGGCTTTGCCCCCGAGGATCGCAAGACCGATGGCATCATCGCCGATCTGAGCGTGCGCGAGAACATCGTGCTGGCGCTGCAGGCCCGCCGCGGCTGGGCGAAACCGATCCCCCGTGCCGAACAGACCCGGCTGGCGACCGACTACATCCGCCAGCTCGACATCCGCACCCCCGGCCCGGAAAAGCCGGTGGGCCTTCTGTCGGGCGGCAACCAGCAGAAGGTGATCCTCGCCCGCTGGCTGGCGATGAACCCGCGCTTCCTGATCCTCGACGAGCCGACGCGCGGCATCGATGTCGGCGCCCATGCCGAGATCCTGCGGCTGATCCGCCGGCTGGTGGCCGAGGGCATGTCGCTTCTGGTGATCTCCTCGGAGCTGGAGGAGCTCGTCGCGGTCTCGGACCGGGTGATCGTGCTGCGCGACCGCCGGCATGTGGCGGAGCTGGCGGGCGGCGGGCTGACGGCGGACCGCATCGTCGACGCCATTGCCGCGGGGGATGCGGCATGAAACGCCTCGCCCCGCAACTCCTGACGCTTGCCGCGGTGATCGTGCTGATCTCGCTGGTCTTCCCCGGCTTCCTGTCGGTCGAGTTCAGCAACGGCAGGCTGGTCGGCGCGCCCATCGACATCCTGAAGCGCGGCGCGCCGGTCGCCCTCCTCGCCATCGGCATGACGCTGGTGATCGCCACGCGCGGCATCGACCTCTCGGTCGGCGCGGTCATGGCGATCTGCGGCGCGGTCGCGGCCTGGGCCATCGTCGGCGGTCACGGCCTTGGCGCGGCGCTGGGGCTGGCGCTCGGTGCAGGCATGCTCTGCGGCATCTGGAACGGGCTTCTGGTGGCGGCCTTCGGCATCCAGCCCATCGTCGCAACGCTGATCCTGATGGTCGCCGGGCGCGGCGTGGCACAGCTGGTCACACAGGGCACGATCCTGACCTTCTCGCACGAGGGTCTCGCCTTCCTCGGCTCGGGCAGTCTGCTGGGCGTGCCGGTGCCGGCGCTGATCTGGATCGCCGCCGGAGCCGTCACCGGGCTGGTCGTACGCCAGACCGCGCTCGGCCTGCTGATCGAGGCGGTCGGGGTGAACCCGCGCGCGAGCACCCTCGCGGGGCTGAACACCCGCGTCCTGCTGGTGGCGGTCTACCTGATCGCCGGGCTCTTCGCAGCCATCGCCGGGCTTATCGTCACCGCCGACATCCGCGGCGCCGATGCCAACAACACCGGGCTTTGGCTGGAGCTCGACGCGATCCTCGCCGTGGTGATCGGCGGCAACTCGCTGCTCGGGGGGCGCTTCTCGATCCTCGGCTCACTCCTTGGCGCCATGATCATCCAATCGATAAATACCGGCATTCTTCTCGCGGGTTACCCGTCGGAGTTCAACCTCGTTATCAAGGCGGGGCTGGTCGTCGTCATCCTCATGCTGCAGTCGCCGCGGCTGGCGCAGGCCTTCGCCCTGCCGCGCCGCGCGCCGCTGGCAAGACCGAAGGAGGCTGGCGAATGAACCCGCGCCTGCTGCCGCTTCTCGCCACCACGGCGATCTTCCTTCTGGCCTATGCGATCTGCATCCTGCAGTTTCCTTCGATGCTTTCGACAAGAGTCGTCGGCAACCTGCTGACCGATAACGCCTATCTCGGAATCGCGGCCATCGGCATGACGGTGGTGATCCTCTCGGGCGGGATCGACCTGTCGGTCGGCTCGGTGATCGCCTTCGCCGGAGTGTTCATCGCGGTGATGCTGCGCGACACCGCGCTGCCGCCGCTTCTGGTGCTGGCGCTGCTTCTGGCTCTGACCACCTGCTTCGGCGCGGCGATGGGCGGGCTGATCCACCTCCTCGCCATGCCGCCCTTCATCGTCACGCTGGCGGGCATGTTCCTCGCCCGCGGCCTCGCCTATGTGCTGAGCATCGACTCCGTGCCGATCGACGATCCGTTCTTCAAATCGCTGCAGGGCGCCTATTGGCTGATGCCCGGCAAGGGCCGCCTGCACCTGATCGCTGGCATCATGCTGGCCTCGGTCCTCGTCGGCGCCCTCGTCGCGCATCGCACCCGCTTCGGCGCCAATGTCATGGCGCTCGGCGGCGGCGAGGCGACGGCCCGGCTGATGGGCGTGCCCATCGCCCGGACCACCGTGCTGATCTACGCCTTCTCCGGCTTCATGGCCGGACTCGCCGGGATTGTCTTCGCCATCTACACCTCGGCGGGTTATCCCCTCGCCACCGTGGGAGTGGAGCTGAACGCCATCGCCGCCGTGGTGATCGGCGGCACGCTCTTGAGCGGTGGCAGCGGCTACGTCGTGGGCACGCTGATCGGCGTCTTGACCATGGGGTTGATCCAGACCTACATCGTCTTCGACGGCTCGCTCTCGAGCTGGTGGACCAAGATCGTGATCGGTGGCCTGTTGTTCCTGTTCATCCTGCTGCAGAAAGCCCTGCTGAGACTGGGTCCGCGATGACCCGCCTGCTGGAAAAAGGCTTCGGTGGCCGCAGGGCGGGCAACAACCATGCGCAGGTGGTGCAGGCCTTGGGCCGCGCCATCGTCGAGGGCCGCTTCCTGCCCGGCACGCTGCTGCCCGGGGATGACGAGCTGGAGCTGACCTATGGCGTGTCGCGCACCGTCCTGCGCGAGGCGATGAAGACGCTGGCGGCCAAGGGGCTGCTGATCGCCCGCGCCCGGATCGGCACCAAGGTCACGCCGCGCCGCAACTGGAACCTCTTCGACGCCGATGTTCTGACATGGCATCTCGACAGTGGGATCGGCAGCGGTTTCCTGCACCAGTTGTTCGAAATGCGCCTGTCGATCGAGCCCCATGCCGCGCGTCTGGCCGCAGCCCATGCGGGGGCAGAGGATGTCACCCGCCTCGAAACCCATGTCGAGGCGATGCGCAACGCCCCCGACGACCGCGCCTTCGCCCTTGCGGATCTGGCATTTCATTCAGCAGTTCTTGAGGCTTCCGGCAATGTCTTCATGTATTCCGTCGGTGCGGTGATCGAAGCGGCCCTGCTTTCGTCCTTCCGGCTCAGTTCGCCTGCCGCCGATCCCGGGGTTCAGGCCGAGGTGGCCGACGCCCATGGCCGCATCGTCGAGGCCATCGCCGCGCGCGACGCCGATGCCGCCGCCGCGGCGATGGGGGCGGTGATCGGCTTCGGCCGCAGCCGGCTGTCGCAGGTGCTCACGGCGCAGGAGTGATCCTCACGCCGCCTCGTCGCGCGCCAGTCGCGGCTCCGCAAGCCGTGCGGACACCGCCCGCGCCAATGCGGGAACATGGCGGTCCTGAAAGAACTCGCCATGCGCGCCCGGCACGATGTCGACGCTGTAGCCGCCGCTGTAGCGCTCCTGCAGCAGCGGCGTCGGATCGCCGTCGATGAAGGGGTTGAGCTTGCTGATCTTGCCATAGATCAGCGCCACCCTGCCGGAATGCGGCGCAAAGATCGTCTCCTCCATCTGGATCAAGAGCGCCACTTCGCGCCCACGCCGGGCCAGATGCGCCGCGATCCGATGCGCGATCCGCCCGCCCTGACAGTTGCCGCCCAGCCGGAACGCCCCCTGCGGCTGCAGCGCCAGCATCTCCTGCACATAGCGCGCGGCGATGGCATCAAGACTCACGTCGTCATAGTCCATGATCAGATGGCCCGAGCGCATGCCGATCAGCGGCTGCTCCGGCCCCAGGTGGGCGGCAAGCTGCTGGAACTCCACCGCTCCCTGGAAACACCAGAACAGCGGCGGCTTGGGCCCGCCAGCGTTGCGGGTGAAGAGCAGCCCGCCCGGCGACACCCGTTCGCCGCTCCATGTCGCGAGATAGGGCCGCTGCCGGTCGATGATCGCCCCACCCCTGGCACGCTGCCCGTCGGGCCGCTCGGCGCTGCTCAGCCGCACGGCAAGACCCGCAACGGTCTGGGTCTCGTAAAGCAAGCGGATGTCGCCGCCGAGCCCTGCTTCCTGCAGGGCCGCCACGAGGAGCAGCGCCTTCAGCGACTCGCCCCCCAGATCGGCAAAGAAGTTGTCGTGCACCCCAACCCCCTCGCGCCGCAGCACGCCTTGCCAGATCGCGACCAGCTGCCGCTCCAGAGGGCTGCGCGGCGCGACATGCTCGGGTGCATTGGGCAGCGCCATGCCGGAAAGCCGGCTCAGTGCCTTCCGGTCGGTCTTGCCCGCCGAAGTGAGCGGCAGCGCCGCCAGTTCCACGAAGCGCCCCGGGATCATGTGCACCGGCAGCTCCGTGCGCAGTGCCTCGCGCAGCGCCGCAGCATCGAGCACCGCGCCGGCCGCAGGCACCAGATGCGCGATCAGCATCGTGCCGCCCTCGTCCCGTGCCACCAGCGCCTGAGCCACCGTCGGGTGCCGCATCAGCGCGGCCTCCACCTCGCCCGGCTCGATCCGCGCGCCGCGGATCTTGATCTGGTGATCTTCGCGCCCGAGGTATTCGATCAGCCCGTCGGGCCGGAACCGCGCCAGATCGCCGGTGCGATAGAGCCGGTCGCAGCCGAGTTCGGGGAAGGGATTGGCGATGAACCTCTCCGCCGTGGCCGCAGGATTGCCGAGATAGCCCAGCCCCACCGCAGCACCGCCGATGCAAAGCTCGCCCACCGTCCCCACCGGCGCAAGCCGCCCCTCGGCGTCGAGGATCACCGCGCGCACGTTGGGCAAGGGCCGCCCGATCGGGATCGGCTCGACAAAGGGCAGCGGCAGCTTGTGGAACAGCACGCCGATCGAGGTCTCGGTCGGCCCGTAGGTGTTGCAGATCCCGACATGCGGCAGAATTCGCTGGAAGCCGCGCGTGTCGGCGGCATTCATCGCTTCGCCGCCCAGAAGCACCCAGCGCAACCCCGAACAGGCCGGCCGCGACTCCTGATGGGTGGCAAGATGGGCGACGAGCGGCTGGAAGATCGGGGGGATGAAATCGGTGAAGGTGATTGCCTCGGCCTGCATCAGCGCGACGATGCGGGCCGGCGAAGTCACCTGCACCCTGGGCATGATCACCACGCGCCCGCCACCGATGAGCGGCCAGAAATACTGCCAGACATGGGTATCGGCCATGGCCGAGGCCGTCGCGAGGATGCGGTCCTCGATGGGCGAGCCGAAGGCCTCCGTCATCGCCAGCAGCCGGTTGGCAACGCCGCGATGCGCGTTCAGCGCCCCCTTCGGCTCGCCGGTCGAGCCGGAGGTGAAGATGCAATAGACCGCATCGTCGAGTGCGGAGGCCACGCGCGGGTTTTCCGCCCCATCCTCTCGGACCGCCACGCGCAGCGAGAGCCGGTCGGGCCCGGCCAGTGCCGCTTCCTCCGCCCCGGCCACCAGCACCAGCCGGGCGTCAAGCCGGGTCAGGATGCGCTCGACCCGGGCCTGCGGCCAATGCGGGTCGAGCGGCGCAAAGGCCGCCCCGGCCTTCATCACCGCCAGCTCCGCGATCAGCATCTCGACGGACGACTCCATCAGGAGCGGCACCACCCTGCCCGGCCCGATGCCCTCCGCGATCAGCCGATGCGCCAGCGCATTGGCCGCGCCGTTCACCTGCCGATAGCTGAGTGCCCCCTCCGGCCCCACCAGTGCCACCCGATGCGGCGTCCGCGCTGCCTGCGCCTCGACCAGCTCGTGCAGTGGCCGCAGATCGAAGCTGCGGTCGTTTTGGTTCCACGCGCCCAGAATGCAATCCCGATCTTCCGGCGGCAGCCGGTCGAGCGCCCCCACCGCCGTCTCTGGCCGTTCGAGCGCGTGGGCCAGCAGCACCACATAGCGCCGGACAAGGCGCGCTATCGCGGCAGGACGGAATTTTGCCGACCTGTAAACGAGTTGCAGCACGAAGCTCCCATCCTCGTCGAGGAAATGACCTGCGAGATCGTGATCGGTGCAGGGCAGGAAGACCCGCGCGTCCCGGACCTCCAGCGCGCCGCAGCTTTGGCTGCGGCCACCGGGCTGGCGGCTGAACGAGACCGGCAGCGCCTCCAGCATCTGCCTCCCCGCGGCCGCGGCATCCTGATGCGCGAGGCGGCTCGGAAAACCCTGATGCGCCACGCCTTTCGCGATCTGCGCGGCCACCTGCCCAACCAGGGCGCGAAAGTCCGTCTCGGGCGTGAGCTCGGCCTGCACGATCCCGCTGCTGGCGAAGAGCCCGACAACTCCAGGCCAGTCCCCGCGACGACGCCCGGCGTAGGTGGTGGCGATCGGCAGCTGTTCGCGCCGCGTCTCCAGATGCAAAAGCGCGATCCAGGCGGCGAAGGCGATGCGGAACGGGCTGGTCTGCCACTCCTCCGCCCTCTGTCGCAGCCGGTCGGACAGAACGTCGGGCAATGCCAGCCGATGCAGGGCCGCCCCCCGCTCCTCCTCACCGCTCTCGCCTTCGAGCTGCACCTCCCAGGCCGACGGCAGCGCCGCGCCGATCCGCCGCCAATGCTCGCGCGCCGCGTCCCAACCCTCGGGCTCCGCCGGGCCGTGCTGCCAGCGGCAGTGATCGGCATATCCCTGCGCCGGATCCGGCAGGGCGTTCCCGCCGAGCGCCGCCAGCAGATCCTCGACGAAGACTGGCCAAGAGGTGCCGTCGATCACCAGTTGATGAAAGCCGCAGAGCAGGACATGCGTCTCGGCATCCTCACCCACGAGGTGAAAGCGGCAAAGCGGCCCTGCCTCCAGATCGTAGGGCGCCATCCCGAAGCGGGTGGCGAAGCTTTCCAGCGGCTCGGCCAGCGCCTCGGCCCGCAGCTTGACCGATTGCGGCGCGGCGATGCGCAGCGCCAGCCGCTCGCCCGTCCACTCCGGCACCGTACGCAGGCTCTCCTGCCGCCGCACCACCGCCGTCAGCGCAGCCGACAGCCGCGCCACATCGAGCGGGCCACGCAGGGTCAAGCTCCACAACAGGTTGTGGGCCGCGGCATCGGGCAGAATGCGCCCCGCAAGCCAGAGTGCCGTCTGTGCGTGGGAGGCCGTCACGGGTGAGGTCATGGAAGGGCTTTCGGTCCGGGGCAAGGGCGGCCGCCGGATGCCCGCCTGCGGATCAGACGTCGGCACCTCGCCAAGGGCAGGCGACCGGGTGGCAAGACACCATCCGCCTTCCTGGTTGTCAACGAGGGCACCCTGCCGCAGCCCCCGCTCTCGGCGAGGAAGCGCGCGATCCGAGAGCGCGCCGCGCAGGTCTTTGCCCCGTTTCCCGTTGAGGGAGAGCAAGGCGCAAGCCACTCGCGTAAAAGAAGAACTCCCGTCGCGTAAGCATTGCTAACCTTGCACGCCCTGCACACGCCTTACCACTGCAACGCGGCGAAACTCGCGCCCAGCGTCACCTGATCGTAGTCGAAGAATTCCGCCGTCGAGGTGTTGTGGACAAAGCCCATCTCCACCCGCAGCCCGGACCGGAGATCGGTGGCGAGGCTCACGCCAAGGGCACGGTCCTCGCGCGTCTCGCCCAGGAAACTCCCTCCCTCGGCTTCCTGCCGCCAGAACTCGAGGCTCCAGCGCCGGTCTGCCGCCAGCCAGTGCAGCTCGCCCGACAGCCGCAGCCGCTGCGCCGTCTCGTCCGGGATCGCGCTGGAAAGAGTCAGCGCGGCGGTGGTGGCGAAGCGGTCCCAGACCGAGCCGAGGCTGAGGGTCAGCGTCTCCTGCGCCCCCGCGTTCATCTCCACCCGCCCGAGACCCGCCGCCAGTTCGTGATAGCCTTCGCCCGTCGCGAAGAGCGTCGAGAGCGTCGCCTCGGTCTGGCGCACATTGCTGCGGTCGAGGTCGCGCTCGAAGACCGAGCCGGTCTGGCAAAGGTCGAGAAAGGTCCAGCCGACCACGTGGTTGCGGGCGCAGAGCCGCGCCTGCGCGCTGCTGCGACCGATCTCGTGCTCGGGCGACCAGGCGGATTCGGCGCTTACCGCGGCTTCGACGAAACGTCCCTCGGCCCAGGCGAAGCGGGCGAGCCCGCCGCCTGCGAGCCCGACGACCACGCCGGATTTCGCGGTGATCGACGGATCGGCGGTGAAGACAAAGCCGCCCGAGGTGAAGCTGTCGCGCGGGGTGCCGCCGTTGATGTTGCCGTCATGGCCCAGCACCGGCTCGGCCCAGGCCTGCGCCGCGATCAGCGGGTCGCTGCCCGGCGTGTAGTAGAACCCCTGCCGCACCATGTCCTGCTTCAGCCCGGCCACACTGTCGGGCAGCGCCGCACCGCTCTCCAGCAGCTTTCCGAAGGCAAAGAGCCGCAGCCGCTCCGACGGGGCGATCTGGCTGATCTGCGCGCGGGCGAGGGCGTCGGCAAAGGATGCCGTGGCCGCGCAGAGCGAGACGGCCGCGGCCAACGCTGCAGCGTCAGGGAAGCGCATTCGGATCGGCCCCGAAGAACACGCCATCCGCCCGCAGCTTGCGGCCCGTCTTCTTGTCGGCGCCGGAAATGGTGTAGAGCCCCGAGGTCGTCAGCCTGTGCTTGCTGTTGGCATAGGTCGGGCTGCCGCCGAGATTGCCGCGCAGCGAGCCGCCCGCCTTCAGGATGTCGGGGCTGCTGTTGTCCCAGACCTTCAGCTTCACGTTGCCGCCATAGGCCCCGGTGCTGATGTTGAAGGGCAGGCCATTGGCCTTCATCTCGGTGCGCAGCTTGGACGACCCCGCCACCGTGGTGCGCAGGTCGAGATCCACTCTCCCCCTGTCGAAGTCGATCACCATGTCTACAAGCCCGCGCTCGTCCGATCCAGCCTGCACCGCGCCTCCGTCGAGCGAGGCCCAGACGTAGTTCTCGCCGCGGAAGTAGAACTTACCGGTCGCGCCTTTTCTGGTGTTCAACGGCTTCTGGTCGGTGGTCATGCGCAGGATGCGCGAGACCTGCTGCTTGCCGTTGACGGTGTCCACCTCGCCGATCACCTCGATGAACATGTGCTTGCTGAACACCTTCTCCTGCTTGGCGATCAGGCTGCGATAGCCGGCGGGCGAGGCCGGGTTGGCGTCGTCGAACTGGGCGAGGATCTTGTCATCCGCGGCGCCGGTGGACTTGTCGAGCCGGACACGGTTGTAGCCGTTGTGCTGGGTGACATAGGTCTCGAAGGCGGGCGTCACGACCTTCCTGCCACCTTTGCCGCTGGTCACCCCGGCGTCGGCCCGGCTGCTCACGCTGTCGGCGCCCGACCCGCCGCCCCCGCCGCCGCAGGCCGCCAGAGCCAGCGCCAGAACCAGCGGCAGCGCGCGGATCACGGGGCGGAATGCGGCGGGCGAGGCGGTCATCGCGGGTATCCTTCGGAAGATCTGGGTTCCCCCGCGAGTAGCAGCGCCCCCGCCTTTCTCAAAGCGGCAATGCGACCTGCCGGTCAGAAGCCTGCGGCCTGTGTGCTGCAGGCCGCAAGTGCCGTCACCCCGCGGGGCCCAGCAGGACCTCGATCGCCTGCATCTCGCTGCGACCGCTGGCGGCAATGGCCTCGGCCAGCGGCGTCGCGGGATCGGCCAGCGGGATGCCCGCCGTGGCGAGCCGCGCCGTGAGCTCCTGGGAGGTGGTGCCGAGCAACGGTGCCAGTTCGCCCGCCGTGTTGCCGAGCAGCCGATGCGAGAAGGCGAAGGGCGGCGGCCCCCCGGCAGGGCCCCGGCCCGCCGGGATCAGGAACAGCGCCCCCAGTGCGAGGGAGGCCGCCAGCGCGATGCCCATCGGCGCGTGCTTCATGTAGCCCAGAAGCGGACGCCAGTTCTTCCAGACATGAAGCACGAACGGCAGGATCAGGAGCAGGCTGAGCCATTCGTGCATCCCGTGAAAGCCGCTCGGGCCGATGTGGAAGAACAGGGCGAGGCCCGAGACGGTGGAGACGAGAAACAGGCCGGTGATGAAGGGCGTGGCATAGCGGTTGAGGAGGGGCGACATGGCAGGGCTCCGGAAAAGCGCCGGTGCGGGGAGTGCTCCGGCTGTCCCGACTGCAACGCGACAGGCTCTGGCTTCCGTCGGAGGCGGCGGAGGCCCATTCTGACTGTCAACAATTAAGGAAAGTCCAGATACCCCAACCACTTACCGGAACAGCCGAAGGCGCCGCATGAAGAACAAGCCGCCCCCGCCGCTGCCCTGCGACGGACCGCCGCAGCAGCCCGTCCGCTCTCCCGATGCCGGAAAAACCCAGTGTCACAAGGCTTTCAACCCTCCCGGCCTTGCAAAACCGGCCCCGGCGCAGCACAAGACCGGGGTCATCAATCCGGGAGAAGACCATGCCAGCCTATCGTTCGCGCACCACCACCCACGGCCGAAACATGGCCGGTGCCCGCGGGCTCTGGCGCGCGACCGGGATGAAGGACAGCGATTTCGGCAAGCCGATCATAGCCGTGGTGAACTCCTTCACCCAGTTCGTCCCGGGGCACGTGCACCTGAAGGACATGGGTCAGCTCGTTGCCCGCGAGATCGAGCAGGCGGGCGGCGTCGCCAAGGAGTTCAACACCATCGCCGTCGATGACGGCATCGCCATGGGCCATGACGGCATGCTCTACTCGCTGCCCTCGCGCGAGATCATCGCCGACAGCGTCGAATACATGGTAAACGCCCATTGCGCCGACGCGATGGTCTGCATCTCCAACTGCGACAAGATCACCCCCGGCATGCTGATGGCGGCGATGCGGCTGAATATCCCCTGCGTCTTCGTCTCGGGCGGGCCGATGGAGGCGGGCAAGGTCGTGCTGAAGGGCAAGGAAGTCGCGCTCGATCTGGTCGACGCCATGGTCGCCGCCGCTGACGACTCGATCAGCGACGAGGATGTGAAGACCATCGAACGCTCCGCCTGCCCGACCTGCGGCTCCTGCTCGGGCATGTTCACCGCCAATTCGATGAACTGCCTGACCGAGGCCCTTGGCCTGTCGCTGCCCGGCAACGGCTCGACGCTGGCGACGCACGCCGACCGCAAGCGGCTCTTCGTCGAGGCAGGACATCTGATCGTCGATCTCTGCCGCCGCCACTACGAACAGGACGACGCCAGCGTGCTGCCGCGCGCCATCGCCAATTTCGCCGCTTTCGAGAACGCCATGTCGCTCGACATCGCCATGGGCGGCTCGACCAACACCGTGCTGCACCTCCTGGCCGCGGCGGAGGAAGGCGGCGTGCCCTTCACCATGGAGGACATCGACCGCCTGTCGCGCCGCGTGCCCTGCCTCTGCAAGGTCGCGCCCTCCAAATCCGACGTGCATATGGAAGACGTGCACCGCGCCGGCGGCATCATGGGCATCCTGGGCGAGCTCGACCGGGCCGGCCTTCTGACCACCGATCTGCCGATGGTCCATTCCGCCTCGCTGGCCGAGGCGCTGGCCCGCTGGGACGTGAAGCGCACCGACAGCCCGATGGTGCATGATTTCTTCCGCGCCGCCCCCGGCGGCGTGCCGACGCAGGTCGCCTTCAGCCAGTCGCGCCGCTATGACAGCGTCGACACCGACCGCAGCGGCGGCGTGATCCGCGACGCCGAACATGCCTTCTCCAAGGATGGCGGTCTGGCGGTGCTGTCGGGCAACGTGGCGCTGGAAGGCGCCATTGTGAAGACGGCGGGCGTCGATCCGTCGATCCTCGTCTTCGCCGGACCGGCGCGGGTGTTCGAGAGCCAGGATGCGGCGGTGGCGGCGATCCTCGGCAACGGCATCAAGGCGGGCGACGTGGTGGTGATCCGCTACGAGGGGCCGCGCGGCGGGCCGGGGATGCAGGAGATGCTCTACCCGACCAGCTACCTGAAGTCGAAAGGGCTGGGCAAGGCATGCGCGCTCCTGACCGACGGGCGCTTCTCGGGCGGCACGGCGGGGCTGTCCATCGGCCATGTCTCGCCCGAGGCCGCCGAGGGCGGGCTGATCGCGCTGATCGAGGAAGGCGACCGGATCGAGATCGACATCCCGACGCGCAAGCTGCATCTCGCGGTGGCCGACGACGTGCTCGAGGCGCGCCGGGCGGCGATGCTGGCCAAGGGCGACAAGGCCTGGAAGCCCGCGACGCGCAAGCGCAAGGTCTCCACCGCGCTGCGCGCCTATGCGGCGATGACCACCAACGCCGCGCGCGGCGCCGTCCGCGACCTGTCGCGGATCGAGCGGCTGATCGACTGAGCCAGCCACAGGAGACGACGGCCCGGAGCATCCCTCCGGGCCGTCGTTCGTTACAGCGTCCCCTTGCCGATCTCGGATGCGATGTGATCGGCTTGGCGGATCGCCAGTGCCACGATGGTCAGTGTCGGATTCTCTGCAGCGCCCGTGGTGAACTGGCTGCCGTCCGACACGAAGAGGTTGGCGATGTCGTGGCTCTGCCCCCACTTGTTCACCACGCCCAGCCGGGGATCTTCCGACATGCGGTTGGTGCCGAGGTTGTGGGTTGAAGGATACGGCGGCGTCGGCAGGACCCGCGTCGCCCCCATTGCCTCGTAGATCGCCATGCCCTGCCTGTAGGCATGGTTGCGCATCGCGACGTCGTTGGGGTGGTCGCTGAAATGAACATCCGGCGCGGGCTGGCCGAACTGGTCCTTCACCGCATGGTTCAGGGTGATGCGGTTGGTCTCCTGCGGCATGTCCTCGCCCACGATCCACATCCCGGCGGTGTTCTCGTAGCTGTCGAGCGCCGTGGTGAACTCGCGCCCCCAGGCACCGGGGTCGAGGAAGGCCGCCATGAAGGGCAGTCCCAGCGCCAGCGTCTCCAACTCGTAGCCGCCCGAGAAGCCGCGCGAGGGATCGTGGCGCGCCTCGTCCTGCATGATCCCGGCCATGGTCGTGCCGCGCCACATCTTCACCGGCTTGTCGAAGATGCCATAGACCGACCCCGTCACATGCCGCATGTAGTTGCGCCCCACCTGCCCCGAGGAATTCGCGAGCCCGTTGGGATACATCTCCGAAGCCGAGTTCAGCAGCAGCCGCGGGCTTTCGATGGAATTGCCCGCCACGCAGACGATCCGCGCCTTCTGCGTCTTCTCGGCCCCGTCCTTGTCGACATAGGTGACGCCCGTCACCTTGCCGCCCGCGTCATGCTCGATGCGGATCGCATGCGACCGCTCGCGCACCTCCAGATTGCCGGTCGCCTCGCCCGCCGGGATGTCGGTATAGGCGGCCGACCATTTGGCGCCCCATTTGCAGCCTTGGAAGCAGAAGCCGGTCTGCTGGCACGCGTTGCGCCCGTCGCGCTCGGCGCTGTTGATCGCCATGCGCCCGGTATGCACGTCCTTGTAGCCCACGGCCTTGGCGCCCGCCTCGAAGACCTTGAAGTTGTTGTTGCCCGGCAGGCCCGCGCGGTCGCCGGTGCGGGTCACGCCCAGCTTCTCCTCGGCCTTCTCATACCACGGCGCCATCTCGGCCAGATCGACCGGCCAGTCGAGCAGGTTTGCCCCGGCGATCGGGCCATAGGTGGTCGCCGCCTTGAACTCGTGCTCCTGAAACCGCAGCGAGGCCCCGGCCCAATGGGTCGTCGTGCCGCCCACTGCCTTGACGATCCAGGCGGGCAGGCCCGAGAAATCCCTGGCCACCCGCCAGTCGCCCGAGGTGGTGCGCGGGTCGAGCCAGGCGAGCTGGCCGAAGCTGTCCCATTCGTCGTTGATGAAATCCTCGGGCAGATAACGCCCGCCCGCCTCCAGCGAGACGACCGAGATGCCCTTCTGCGCCAGCTCGTTTGCGAGAACCCCGCCCCCCGCGCCGGTGCCCACGATGACGACCACGGTGTCGTCGTTCAGATCGAACGGTGCTGCCATGACGTCCTCCCTCAGATCCAGCTGATGTCGTCGAAGCCGCGGTGGACATAGCCACCGTGGCTGAAGCTCTCGCCCTCGTAGCCGAACAGTGGCCAGACGGCCTTCTGGTTGTAGAGGCCGGTCACCAACCCGCCGCGCACGGTCTGGAAGAAGTCGCTCTCCTCCATGCCGCGCAGCAGGTCCACCCGGTCGCGCTCCCAAGCGGTCCCGAGATAGCTCGCGTTGCCCTTGCCAATGGCGGCAGCGTTCAGCGCGGCCACGCCCGTCTCGACCATCTCGGCCTTGTCGGCGGCGTCATAGCCCTTCACCGCGATGGCGTAGAACTCGTCGGCGATGCGGTCATGCGGATAGATGTCGCGCGCCATCTGGATCAGCGTCGCCATGGTCTCGGGTTTCAGCGTCGTGACTTCCAGCGCCCAGGCGGCGGATCGGCCCGCCACATAGCCGGTCCCGATCATCAGGGTGGCGCCCGCCGCGACGCTGCGCGAAAGAAGCGCGCGCCGCGTGAGCGTGCTGCGGTCGTTCAGTGCCATTCTTGTCTCCTCCCATCGTCATTGCTCGCTCGCGCTGGCCGGACCGGGACGGACCGTCAGCGATAGCGTCCGTGCTTCTGCAGCACCTCGATCTGGTAGCCGTCAGGGTCCTGCACGAAGAAGAAGCGGGCCAGCAGCGCGCCGTCGCGGTTGAATTCCACGATCTTGCGGGGGTTCAGCCCCTCCTGCGTGAAGCGGGCGTGTTCCGCATCGAGATCCTCGACGCAGAAGGCGAGATGGCCGTAGCCATCGCCAAGCGCATAGGGCTCCGTGCGGCCCTTGTTCACCGTCAGCTCCAGCTCGAAATCCGCCGCGTCGTTGCGCAGGTAGATCAGGGTGAAGCTGTCGAAGTCGAAACGGTCCGCCGGCGTCAGCCCGAAGGCCGTGCCGTAGAACCTCGTTGCGCGTTCCTCCTCCAGAACGCGGATCATGCTGTGGATCGCCTTTGCCACCCCTTGCCTCCGATTGTCTCCGATCGGGTCAGCGTGACAGAGCGTCGCAGGGCGCTGGTAGTAATCGCCTACTACGGGCCGCTTATTCCGCCGCGAGCCCCATCGGCGTGCGGCGCTGGTGGATCAGGCAGGTGCAGCGCAGGAGCGAGGTGAAATTCTCCACCTCGCCCGCATGGATCAGCACCTCGGAATGCAGCTTCGACACGAAGGCGGGGGTGGAGATCCCCTCCCCCCGCGCGATGTCGTCGAGGATGTCCCAGAACAGCCGCTCCAGCCGGATGCTGGTGCTCTGGCCGTTCAGTCGCAGTCGGCGGGTGATCGGGCGATACCCGCCCGGGTCCTGCTGGGCGAAGATCTGGCACATGGTCGTTCCTCCCGGTTCGTGCCGACAGCTTCGCCTGCGGATCGTGCTTTGCAAACAGTCCATTGGTGGCAGGCCCGGGCTGCTTGCCGCAACGTCAACCACACTCTTCCCGATTGCGTGAAGCCTTGGTGAATGGTCTAGTCACCGCCAGTCGCGCGTCCGGGAGGGGCCGTGCGGTCGCAGCGCCATTTCGGGAGGATACTATGGCACTAACCAACAGGCTCGCCGGCCTTGCTGCCGGCGTCGTTTTCGCAGCGTCCGGGGCTTCGGCGCAGGGCTATCCGGAACAGTCGATCACCATGGTGGTCCCATTTGCCGCGGGTGGGCCGACCGATACCGTCGCCCGTCTGATAGCGGAGAAGATGTCGGCCGATCTCGGCCAGCAGATCATCGTCGAGAACGTCGGCGGCGCCGGCGGCACGCTGGGTGCCGGCCGCGTGGCCGAAGCCGAGCCGGATGGCTACACGATGCTGCTGGCCCATATCGGCATGGCCACCAGCGCCACGCTGTACCGCAGCCTCGCCTATGACACGCTGAACGCCTTCGACTATGTCGGCCTCGTCACCGAGGTGCCGATGACCGTCATCGCAAGGCAGGATTTCGAGCCGAGCGACTTCGCCTCGATGATCGAATACGTGAAGGCCAACAAGGACACGGTGACGCTGGCCAATGCCGGGATCGGCGCGGCCTCGCATCTCTGCGGCATGATGCTGATGAGCGCGCTCGACGTGCCGCTGGTCACCGTGCCCTACAAGGGCACCGGCCCGGCGATGACCGATCTTCTGGGCGGTCAGGTCGATCTGATGTGCGACCAGACCACCAACACGACGAAGCAGATCCAGGGCAGCACCGTGAAGGCCTATGCCGTCACCTCGCCCGAGCGGCTGGAGATCTTCCCCGAACTGCCGACCGCCATCGAAGGCGGCCTCGACGGGTTCGAGGTGATGATCTGGCACGGCATCTACACGCCGAAGGGCACCCCCGCCGAGGTGAACCAGCGCCTGTCGGAGTCGCTGCAGAAGGCGCTCGCCGATGCCGACATCGCCACCCGCTTCGCCGAACTGGGCACCGAACCCTCGCCCGCCGAGGATGCGACCCCCGAGGCGCTGAAGACCAAGCTCGAGTCCGAGATCGCCCGCTGGAAGCCGGTGATCGAGGCCGCGGGCGTCTACGCCGACTGAGCCTCGCCGCCCCGCCGACAGGTTCGGCGGGGCAGACTTCCGGCGCGCAGCAGCGGGTTGCCCATGAAAGACACCAAATTCGACAAGACCGACGCGGCCGCCGGGGCATTGTTCATCTTCTGCGGCCTGTTCTTCGGCGCGCAGTCGCTGTCGCTGGATCTCGGCACCGCCTTCCGCATGGGTCCGGGGTATTTCCCGCTGATCCTGTCCGGCGTGCTGATCCTCCTCGGGATGATCGTGCTGTTCGGCGCGATGAAGGCCGAGAACGAGCCGATGGGCGAGCATGCCTGGCGCGGCCTCCTGTTCATCCTGCCGGCGCCGATCTTCTTCGGGCTGACGGTGCGCGGCCTCGGCTTCGTGCCCTCGATCTTCCTCACCACGCTGATCGCCGCTTTCGCCTCGCTGAAGATGAAGCCCTTCGCGGCGGTTCTGCTGGCGGTGGCGGTCACGATCTTCTCGACGCTGGTGTTCAGCTACGCCCTCGGCCTGCCCTTCCGCCGCTTCGGCCCCTGGCTGCCGTTCTGAAAGGATCGCCTTCGTGGATCTGCTCTCCAACCTCGGCCTCGGCTTCGCCACCGCGGCCTCGCCCGAGAACCTGCTGTTTTGCCTGATCGGCGTCATGCTCGGCACGCTGATCGGTGTGCTGCCCGGCATCGGCGCGACGGCAACCATCGCCATGCTCCTGCCGATCACCTTCCAGCTGGAGCCGGTCTCCTCGCTGATCATGCTCTCCGGCATCTACTACGGCGCGCAATACGGCGGCTCGACCACGGCGATCCTGATCAACATGCCGGGCGAATCCTCCTCGGCGGTGACGGCGATCGACGGCTACCAGCTGGCGCGGCAGGGCAAGGCGGGCACGGCGCTGGCCATCGCCGCGCTGGGGTCGTTCTTCGCCGGGACTGTCGCGACCTTCCTCGTCGCGCTGCTCGCGCCGCCCCTGACCGTCATCGCGCTGCAATTCGGCGCGGCGGAATATTTCTCGCTGATGGTGCTCGGCCTCGTCGCCTCCATCGCGCTGGCGCATGGCTCGGTGGTCAAGGCGCTGGCCATGGTGGTGCTGGGTCTGCTTCTGGGCCTCGTTGGCACCGACATCTACACCGGCACGCCGCGCTTCACGCTGGGCATCCGCGAATATGCCGACGGGCTGAACTTCGTCGCCCTCGCCGTCGGCGTCTTCGGCATCGCCGAGATCCTGCGCAATCTCGAGGGCGAGCATACCCGGACCATGGTCACCAACAAGGTCGGCTCGCTCTGGCCGTCCCGTGTCGACCTCAAGGCGATGGTCGCGCCGATGGTCCGCGGCACCGTGCTGGGCTCCGCGCTCGGCGTGCTGCCCGGCGGCGGGGCGATCCTCGCCTCCTTCGCCAGCTACTCGATGGAGAAACGCCTCTCCGACCGCCCGCAGGATTTCGGCAAGGGCGCCATCGCCGGGGTGGCCGGGCCAGAATCGGCCAACAACGCCGGCGCGCAGACCTCATTCATCCCGCTCCTGACGCTGGGCATCCCGGCCAATCCGGTCATGGCGCTGATGATCGGCGCCATGATCATCCAGGGCATCGTGCCGGGGCCGAACGTCGCCTCCGAGCAGCCTGCGCTGTTCTGGGGCATCATCGCCTCGATGTGGATCGGCAACCTGATGCTGGTGGTGCTGAACCTGCCGCTGATCGGCCTCTGGGTGAAGCTTCTGACCGTGCCCTACCATGTGCTCTTCCCGATCATCATGGCGATGTGCTCCATCGGGGTTTATTCGGTGAACTCCAACGCCTTCGACCTCTACGCCGTCGCCTTCTTCGGCCTCCTCGGCTACATCATGATGAAGCTGCGCTGCGAGCCCGCGCCCCTGCTTCTGGGCTTCGTGCTGGGGCCGATGCTGGAGGAAAACCTGCGCCGCGCGATGATCCTCGGGCGCGGCGATCCGACGACCTTCGTCACCCGGCCGATCAGCCTCGTGCTGCTGTTGATGGCGCTGGCGGTGCTGGTGGTCGTGCTGCTGCCGCAGGTGCGGCGCAAGCGCGAGCAGGTCTTTACCGAGGCCGACTAGAAGGCGCTGCGCATCACGAAAAGCGCCGACTGCGCCAGCGCATAGCCCATGCCGCCGACGATGACGACGGCGATGAAGGCGCTGGTGATCCCGCCGACGATCCAGAGCCCGTCGCGCTCCAGCACGCCGAGCGCGATGAGGCAGAGCGCGATGGAGGGCAGCATGTTGCCGAAGGGCACCGGCAGCACCAGCGTCAGCGACAGGAGCAGGCAGACGAGCCCGATCAGCCGCTGCGCCCCCGCCGAGGACAGGCCCAGCATCCGCTCGCGCAGCAGCCGCTCGGCCCGGGCCAGCCAGGGTGCGCCGCGCTTGACCAGCGTGGCGAAGGCGCTGCGCGCCATCGACCGGCGGGCGATGAACTGCGGCAGCCAAGGCGGACGCCCCATGACCATCTGCGCCGAGAGAAAGATCAGCGGCAGTCCAAGCACCCCGGCCAGACCGGGCGGGCTCGGCAGGATGTTGGGAAAGGCGAAGACGATCAGCAGCGCCCCGAACGCCCGGCCCTGCATCGCCTCCAGCAGATCGCCGAGCGAGATCCGCTCGCCCGGGCCGGCGGCAATGTCCTGCAGGATGGCCGAGAAGGGTTTCGGCGGCAGATCGTCCAGAAGCACCGGCATTCCGGGCTCAGGGCTGAGAAAATCGGTCCGGCTCATCACGACACTGCCTGTTCTTCGCGCCGCCTGACGCTCTCAGAGACCATAGACGATCGGAATGACGATTGCCGCAGCAATCCCCATCAGGATGTTCAACGGCACGCCGATCCGCATGAAATCGCCGAAGGTGTAGCCCCCCGGCCCGTAGACCAACAGATTGCACTGATACCCGATGGGCGTGGCAAAGCCGAAGGACGCCCCCAACATGACCGCCACGAGGATCGGCCGCGGATCGACCCCCAGACTCTGCGCCAGCCCGATGGCCACTGGCGTGACCACCACTGCAACGGCGTTGTTCGACAGCAGTTCCGTCAGGAAGGACGTCAGCGCATAGACGCAGAAGATCAGCAGCCACGGCGCCATGCCCACCAGCAGCGGCTCGGACGCCCCGACCAGCAGCTGCACCGCGCCCGATTGCTCCAGCCCCGCCCCCACGGCGATCATGCCGAAGAGCATCGCCAGCAGCCGCCCGTCGATCGAGGCGAAGGCCTCGTCGCTGTCGATGCAGCGCGTCACCAGCACCACGGCGACCCCGATGAAGGCGAGGATCTCGATCGGTGCCACCTCCAGCGAGGACAGAAGGATGATCGCCGCCAGCACCGACACGGCGATCGGTGCCTTCTTGCGGCGGAAGGCGCGCTCGGTCGGATGCGACAGGTCGGTCAGCTCCATGTCCTGCGCCAACCGCTGGATGTCGGAAGGCGCGCCCTCGACCAAGAGCGTATCGCCCACCGCCACCACCAGATCGTCGAGCTGGCGACCGATGTTCTGGTTCCGCCGATGCACCGCCAGCGGATAGACGCCGTAGCGCCGCCGCAGCCGCATCTGCCCCAGCGACCGCCCGATCATCCGGCAGCCGGGGGTGATCAGCACCTCCACCGTGTCGGTCGCGACCGAGGTCAGCTTGTCGACCATCTGCAGATCCTTGTGGTCCTGCAGGCTCAGCAGCTCCGACATCGGCGTGCGCAGCACCACCCGGTCGCCCGCCATCAGTTCCACCCCGGTCAGGTCGCGCCGCAGCGAGGCATCGCCGCGCAGCACGTCGATCACCATCGCCCCGCCACGGCGGAACAGATCGACCGACTCCAGCGGCTTGCCGATCAGCGAGGATCCCTCGGGCACCGCGACCTCGGTGAAGAACTTCATCTTCGAGCGGTTGGTCAGCATCGCCGTCATCGAGGGCCGGCTCGGCAGCAGCCAGTTGCCGAGCAGCCCGAGATAGACGAGCCCGACCAGCGCGATGGGCAGGCTGACCGGCGTGATCTCGAAGATCGAGAAGGGCTCCAGCCCCGCCGTGCGCGCAACGCCATCGACGACGAGGTTGGTCGAGGTGCCGACGAGGGTCAGCGTGCCTCCCATGATCGACAGATAGCTGAGCGGTATCAGCAGCTTTGAGGGCGCGATCCTCAGCTGTGCCGCCAGCTGGATGAAGACCGGCAGGAAGACCACGACGATGGGCGTGTTGTTCACCACCGCCGACATGCCGACGATCCCCACCGCCAGCACCGAAACCGTCGTGCGCGGGCGCGTCATCACATGCCGCGTCGCAAGCTGCGTCACCCAGTCGAGCGCCCCGGTCCGCACCAGCGACCCCACGACGATGAACATCGCGGCGATGGTCCAGGGCGCCGCGTTGGACATCACCTTCATCGCCTGATCCTGCGGCAGGATGCCCAGCACCAGCATCAGCGCCGCACCGATCAGCGCGGTCGCCTCGACCGGCAGGGTTTCGCGGATGAACAGCACCAGCATCCCGAGGATGATGCCGATCGCCACCCATGCCTCGACAGTCGGGGCGAGTTCCAATCCGGGCATATGCTCTCCTGCGCCGCCATCAGCGTCTGTCTATGCAGAATTTCGGGAATGTCAAAGCGCCTGTGGCGCCGCCGCCCGCGCAGGCTCCGTCCGGGTCAGAGGCGCTTGGCCGTGTCCCGCAGGGGAAACTCCAGCCGGCATTCCGTGCCGCCCGCCGGGTCGCGCCGGAACTGGATGCAGCCCTCCAGCTGTGCCGCGAACTGATGCGCGACCATCAGCCCGAGGCTGCGCGTGGCTTCGGGCGCAAAGCCCTCGGGCAGGCCGTTGCCATCGTCCGCCAGCGTCAGCACCCCGGTCTCCGCCCCGGCGGCCCGGCTGCGCTCCAGCGAGATCGTCAGGGTGCCGCGCTCGCGCCCGGCAAAGCCGTGCTCGATGGCGTTCATCAGCAGTTCGGTGGCGATCAGCCCCAGGGGCACCGTCTGGTCCGGCGTCACCGCGATGGGCACCGTCCGCGACTGCACGGTGATCCGGTCCTCGACACCCATCGCCCGGATCGTGTCTTGCGCCAGAGCGCCGATGAAGCCGCCCAGCTCCAGCTCCTGCTGTTCGGGGTCGTGCAGCCGCCGCTGCAGCCGCCCCACCACATCGAGCCGCGCCTGCGCCTCGCCCAAGGCCCGGCTCGCCACCGGGTCGGACATCTTGCGCGCCTGCAGCCCCAGCAGGGCCGAGACGGTGGTGAGGTTGTTCGAGACCCGGTGCTGCAGCTCCTGGAACATCAGCTCGCGCGCCTGCGCATGCCCGGTGCTGCGCTGCTCGGCCCGCTGCATCGCGCGCAGGGCGAGGTTCATCGCATGGACCAGCAGGATCTCGGTGGCGACGATGAAGATGTAGAAGCCCATCGCCACCGCCGAATTTCCGGTGATCGCCAGCGAATTGAACGGGCTGATGAAGAAATACCAGGAAGCCAGCCCGCAGGCGACGGCAAGCGCGGTGCCTGCCGCCACCCCGGCATAGAGCGTGGTGAGGATGACTGCCGGGAAGAAGGTCAGGAAGGGAAAACCCGGCGGCAGCGCGGGGTCGAGCCCGTAGCGCAGCCCGAAGGAGATGACGAAGGCACTCACGGCGAAGAGCGCGCAGAAGCGAGGACTCCGCTCGACCAGCGACAGGGCCGTGACGCGCCGCATCATCGACGGCCAGAAGCCGCCTTCTCTGTCCGCGACGAAGCCTGACTTGCTGTTCGTGCCGGTGCTCATGGATCTCTCGGGTGGGATTGGCGGCCTCTTGTATCGCGGGTAGCTGTCAACCGTAAGGGGGGTCAGGGCAGGTTGACAGTGGTCAAGCCCCTTCTGTGACCGTGGAAAAGCATTGACGCTGCGTCAGATACGGCCTGCCTTCCCATGGGAGCGACCCAGCGGCCCATTGACGCCAGCTTCGGTGCGGCAGCCGCCGGCCCATAGTGCGGCCCCGGGGGTGTCGGACCCGACCGGAGCGGGTTGGCAAGACCCGGAAAGCTCCCCGCCTCCCCGAAACGCCACCGCCTGCAAGCCGTTCCGCGTGCTGCGGGTCAAGGCAGACAACGCGGCGCCCGCCTGCGCGGTTCTCGGCTCTTTCGCACAGCAAGGGTGCGGCGGTGCAGATTGCGGCAGTGCAGCATAACGCTAAAATCAGTCTCCCGATCGGGCTGGCGCGACCTTGGCGCCCTGCCGGCACTGGCGCATCCCGCCAGCCGCAGCCTCCGGGCAGCACAACAGACATGATGGAGACCGAACATGCTGGATTTTGTGGTCACTGATCCCATCGCGAAGGCCCGGGCGACGATTGCCGAGATCGGCCAGCACAGCGATGCCGAACTGATCGAGGCCTGCCGGGTGCTGATGCAGCACGATCCCGCCGCCTATGCCCATCTCGGCGGCCTGATCGCCTTCCTCGGCACCGCGCGCGCCTGAAGCCTTCCACGACGCCCCCACCCCGCCCGCATCCGCCGGCACCTTATTGCCGGCAACGGTCGCACTCACGGAACCTCAGGCGCCGCTCGCTCGTTCGCCTTTGCGGCAGTATGCTCCGGACCGGCAACGGTCCGGGAGAGGACCCAGAGTTTCATGTCATCCAATAAAAGTGAGTGCGAGTATCTACTGCGCAGTACCGACTGGGCGGCCTCGCCTCTCGGACGGCAAGCCGACTGGCCAGCCGAGCTGAGAACTCTGGTCGGCGTGATGCTGGGGTCGGTGCAGCCGATGGTGGTCGTCTGGGGGCCGCAGAGGATCGCGCTCTACAATGACGGCTATGCCGCGATCTGCGGCGAGCGTCACCCCGCGGCCTTCGGCCTCGGCTTGGAAAAGATCTGGTTCGACGTCTGGGACAGGCTGGACCCGATCATGTCCGCCGCCTACGCCGGGCAGGGCACCTCGATGACCGATATCGAGCTGATCATCCATCGCAACGGCCAGCCCGAAGAGGTGCATTTCGCCTTCTCCTTCACTCCGGTCCGCAACGCCGATGCCGAGGTGCTCGGCATGTTCTGCGCCTGCACCGAGACCACCGCCGAGGTGAAGAAGCGCCGCGCCGCCCTCAGCCAGCGCGACCGCTTCATCCGGGTGTTCGAACTGTCGCCCGGCGGCATCGCCATGCTGAACGGCCCGCAGCACATCTTCGACTATGTCAACGAGGGCTACCTCGCCCTCATCGGCGCCAGCCGCGAGATCATCGGCAAGCCCGTGGCCGAGGCGGTGGCCGAGGTGGTGCAGCAGGGCTTCATCGAGCTGCTCGATGGCGTCTACCAGACCGGCGCCCCCTTCGCCGCCCGCGCCGTGCCCATCGCGCTGAACCGCGGCCCGGCGGGCGAGGTGCAGGACCGGCTGATCGACCTGACCTATCAGCCAATGACCAGCGACGAGGGCGAGATCATCGGCATCCTCGTGCAGGCGCAGGACGTGACCGACCGCCTTGCCGAGGAACGTCACCGCGAGCTGCTGGCGCACGAGCTCGGCCACCGGCTGAAGAACCAGCTGGCGATGGTGCAGGCCATCGCCTCGCAGACCCTGCGCGGCAGCGCCGACATGCGGACGGCGCGGCGCATGCTGTCGGAACGGCTCTCGGTGCTGGGCGAGGCGCATGACGCCATCGTGCGCGGCGGGGTCGGCGCCTCCAATGTCACCGACATCGTCGAGGGCATGTTGACGATCCACGACGATCCGGTGTCGCCGCGCGTCAGCGTCTCGGGCAACGACCTCAAGATCGGCTCGCGCCCGGCGCTTTCGCTGTCGCTGATCCTGCACGAGCTGGCCACCAACGCCCGGAAGCACGGGGCGCTGTCGCGCTGCGAAGGCCGCGTGGCACTCGACTGGCAGGTCACCCATTGCGGCCGGTGCTTCGAGCTGACCTGGGAGGAAAGCGGCGGCCCCCGCGTCACCGGCGCGCCGCTCGAAGGGGCGGGTGCGCGGCTGATCCGGGCCGGTCTGGCCGGAACCGCCGATTGCGAAGTGGTGCTCGACTACCGGCCCCACGGCCTGCGCTGCCACATCACCGGCGATCTCGCCACCTTCCAGAAGGAGCATTGAGGTGCGCGGAGCCGAGACGACGCTGCTGCTGGTGGAGGACGATGGGCTGATCCGGCTCGATCTGGCCGACCAGCTGTCCGATCTGGGCTTCATCGTGCTGCAGGCCAGCAATGCCGATCAGGCGCTGCTGGTGCTGGAGCGGCGCAGCGAGATCTCGGCGCTGCTGACCGACATCGACATGCCCGGCTCGATGAGCGGGCTCGGCCTAGCCGCCGTGGTGGCCGAGCGCTGGCCCGCCTGCAAGATCCTCGTGATCTCGGGCCGCCACGCCCCCGACCCCGAGTGCCTCGCGCGCGGCGCCTCCTTCATCGCCAAGCCCGTCACCGAGGCCGGGCTGCTGCGCGTGCTGCAGCGGATGGCGCTGATCGACTGAGGTATTGATGACTTTTGGTCGCAGCTTTGACTGATCTGGGTCAAGGCGGCCCGGCCCTCCTGCCCGCATCGTCCTCCCTGCCTGCCGCACCCTCCGGTGCCGGTCATCCGCAGCGAGGAGCCAGATCATGCAACATGCGACCATCCAGATTTCCGCCTATATCTCGGCCCATGGCATCGTCATCGCCGAAGACCCCCTGACCGGGCTCGTCACCATCCGCGACGGCGCGCGGGTGATGCGCGGCCGCCGCGTCGCCGCCATCAAGGGCTGAGCTCACCGTTCCGGGGGCCCAAACCATGATTGACAGACTCTGCATTTCTGGCCGAGGCTTGAGCCGGGGCGCGAGGATGCGGAAGGCGGGGATCCCGGGGGGAGAGCGTGGCATGACTCCGGGACATCACGGGCCGTTCGACCGCCCTCTCTTCGAGCGCTCGCATCTCGGCCTCGCCGCCTTCAAGTCCGCCCTGCCCGCCGATGCCGTCCTCTCGCTCGCACAGGAGGTCGTCAGCCGCCTTGCCAGCCGCGCGCGCGACCTGCCCGCCCATGATGTCGCCCATCCGACCGCGGAAGAAATCGACGCGCTCTGCACCGCGCTCATCTCGCCCGATGCCGATGCCGGGGCGCGGTTCATCGAGACCATCCGCCGCGAGGGCGCCGGAATTGACGTGATCTACCTCGCCTACCTCGCCTCGGCGGCACGGCGGCTGGGGCAGTGGTGGGACGAGGACCGGGTGCCCTCGGCGCAGGTCACCATCGCCTCCAGCCGGATCTACGCCATCATGCGCGGGCTGCGGCATGTGCTGGCCGCCCCGCTCCCCGTCACCGACAAGGCCGCCGTCTTCGCCGCCGTGCCCGGCGAGACCCACACGCTCGGCGTCACCATGGCCGCCGACCTCTTCCGCCGCGAGGGCTGGGAGGTCGACCTGCTGCTCGGCCTGCCGCACGAAGCGCTGATCGAGCGCTTCTGCGCCAGCGGCCGGCGTGTCTTCGGCCTTTCCGCCAGCGGTCCGCGCAGCCTCCTGCCGCTGGGCAGGCTGCTCGTGGCGATCCGCATCGCCTGTCCCGAGGCGCGGGTCATGGTCTGCGGCCAGATCGTCACCGATGCCGCGGGCATGGTCGCCCATCTGCATCCCGAGGCGATGGCCAACGACATGACGACCGCGCTCAACGGGATGGAGGCGCTGCTTTCACCGCCGCGCTGAGGCGTTCGCGACCAGAGCGGGCTTGCGCGCCCGCCCGGCATCTGGTTTCCCATCCCTGCCGGGTGCCGCCGCGAGGCGGAGAATCGGGAAGCCGGTGCGACTCCGGCGTGGGCCCGCCGCTGTAACGGTGATGCCCCGGGCAGAAGGCCACTGGATCTTTCCGCGAAGGCGCGCGGGGCAGACGATCCGAAGCCAGAAGACCGGCCCGGCAACGAGGTTCTGCCGCGTGGACTGCGGCGGATCGTCCATGAAGGAGGTCTGGATCATGCCGGATACCCCGCCCCCTGCCTGCACCGAGGTGCGCCCCCAGCCCGCCCGCGCCTTCAGCGACGCCGAACGGCAGGCGCTCTACGACATCATCGCCGAGCGGCGAGATGTGCGCGACGAATTCCTGCCCGACCCGATCGACCCCGCGCGGCTGCACCGGGTGCTGCAGGCGGCGCATCTGGCGCCCTCCGTCGGCTTCATGCAGCCGTGGAACTTCATCCTGATCCGCGATCCCGCCCGCCGCGCCGAGGTGCATGCGGCCTTCCAGCGTGCCAATGACGAGGCGGCCCAGCTCTTTCCCGACGAGAAGCAGGCCACCTACCGGGCGCTCAAGCTGCAGGGTATCCTCAAGGCGCCGCTCAACATCTGCGTCACCTGCGACCGCGACCGCTGCGGCCCGGTGGTGCTGGGCCGCACCCACAACCCCGAGATGGACCTCTATTCCAGCGTCTGCGCCGTGCAGAACCTCTGGCTCGCCGCCCGGGCCGAGGGGCTGGGGGTCGGCTGGGTCAGCATCTATCACGAGACCGACCTGCGCGCCGTGCTGGGCCTGCCCGAGCGGATCAAGATCGTGGCCTATCTCTGCATCGGCCATGTCGACCAGTTCTACGCCGCGCCAGAGCTGGCGCTGAAGGGCTGGCGCCAGCGCCTGCCGCTCGAGGATCTGGTGATGGAGGACGGCTGGCAGGGCGACTGAGCGCGGACAAGCTCGACGGGGCGGCTCAGCGCGCCGCCCCCTCCACCCGGCTCCGCGACAGGATGGCGCCCGAGGCATCCAGCGTGAAGCGCAACCGGATCGCCTTGTAGCGGAACGTCACCCGGGTCCGGCCCGCATCGGCGTCGCGCCCCTCTTCCACCAGCCCGGTGATCCGGCCCTCGCGCATCAGCCGCGGCACATCCGCCGCAGCCAGCCCCAGAAGCGGCGCCAGATCCTCGGCCTCCACCGTCACCCGGCCCGCCACCACTTCCAGCCGCATCGCCCCGCCTCTCCTGCCTCGCCCGAGCCCGTCAGCCTGCGCGGGAAAGCGCCCGGGCACAAGGCCGGGCGGCCTGTCGCAGGCCGCAGTCATAAAATCGTGGCCTTGCTTTGGCATAGCGCAGCAAGACGCCCCGCGTCGGGCGATGCCATCGAGGAGCGCTTCATGCCGCAACCTGTCCCGCGCCAACCGCACCGTCACCGCAGCCTGTTCCTGTCGGACCTGCATCTGGGCGCGCGGGGCTGCCGTCCGGAGCGCATCCTCGACTTCCTCGAGCACAACACCGCCGCCGAGATCTATCTCGTCGGCGATGTGCTCGACCTCTGGCACCCGCCCTTCCCTCACTGGACCGAGGTGCATGACGAGATCCTCGCCCTGCTGTTGCGCCGGGTGCAGGAAGGCGCGCAGCTCTTCTACCTGACCGGCAACCACGACACAGCGATGCGGCTCTATCGCGGCACGCATTTCGGCCGGATCGAGGTGGCCGAGCAGGTGGTGCACGAGGCCGCCGACGGGCGGCGCTGGCTGGTGCTGCATGGCGATGTCTGCGACGCGCGCTTCCTGCGCTGGCATATCCTGACCCGGATCGGCAGCCGCATTGACTGGGCGCTGCGCCATCTCGACGACCGGCTGAAGCGCCTGCGCCGCCGCGTCGATCCCGACCGGCGCGGATTGATCGAGGCGCTTTTGTCAGCTGTCAACTCGGCGATGGCGCTCGGCACCGGCTACGAAATCCGGCTGGTGGCGCGCGCGCGGGCGGCGGGCTGCGACGGGGTGATCTGCGGCCATTTCCACAAGCCCGCGCTGCATGACGACCACGGGCTCAGCTATGCCAATTGCGGCGACTGGGTCGACAGTTTCACCGCCATCGCCGAGGACGACGCGGGCAGCTTCAGCCTGCTCGAGGCCGCCCCCGAGCCTGCGCCGGTCTTCGCTGACCCCGAGCCGCGTCACGCAAGCGTCGCGTTCCGCCGCTAGACATCCGCAACCGTGTTCCCTCCCGGAGTGTCCCCCGTGCTGCACCTTGCGCCAGACGTCCCCTTCCCCGCCCAGATCGGCTCCGCCGTCCACCAGAACCATTCGCTGAGCCCGACGGGCCTTCTGGAACGGCTGTTCTCGCGGCTGTTCCACGGCATGGTCTATACCCAGATCTGGGAGGATCCCGTCACCGACATGACGGCGCTGGCGATCCGGCCCGACCACAATCTCGTCTGCATCGCCTCGGGCGGCTGCAACATGATGTCCTATCTCACCGCGGGCCCCGCCTCCCTGCTGGCGGTCGATCTCTCGCCCGCGCATGTGGCGCTGGGGCGGCTGAAGCTGGCCGCGGCGCAGCACATGCCCGACCACGCCCGCTTCTACGATCTCTTCGGCCATGCCGACCGCGCCTCCAACCTGCGCAGCTACGATCTGCATGTGGCGCCGCATCTCGACCCCGCGACGCGCGCCTATTGGGAGGCGGGCAGCTTCGGCCATCGCCGGATCGAGGTCTTCACCAAGGGCGTGCATCGCCACGGGCTGCTCGGCCGCTTCATCGGCGCCGCGCATGTGGTGGCCCGGCTCGGCGGGGTGGATTTCCGCCCGCTTCTGGCCTGCCAGACCCTTGCCGAGCAGCAGCGCTTCTTCGACGACAAGCTCGCGCCGCTCTTCGACACCTGGGCGGTGCAGTTCCTCGCCCGCCGCCGCGCCTCGCTCTTCGGGCTGGGCATCCCGCCCGCGCAATATGACAAGCTCGCCGCCGATGGCGACGGCGACGTGATCCCGGTGCTGCGCGAGCGGTTGCGGCGGCTGGTCTGCCGCTTCCCGCTCTCCGAGAACTACTTCGCCTGGCAGGCCTTCCACCGCGGCTATGCCCCCGAGGCGCCACGCGCCCTGCCGCCCTATCTGCAGCCCGACCAGTTCGACACGCTGCGCGATGCGGCGGGCCGGGCACGGCTGGTGAACCGCTCGCTGACCGATGCGCTGGCCGACGAGCCCGAGGCCTCGACACATGGCTACAGCCTGCTCGACGCGCAGGACTGGATGACCGACGAACAGCTGGGCGCGCTCTGGCGCCAGATCACCCGCACGGCAGCCCCGGGCGCCACCGTGATCTTCCGCACCGGCGGCGCCACCGACATCCTGCCGGGCCGGGTGCGGGCCGACATCCTCGGGCGCTGGACCTACGACTGCGCGGCCTCCGAGACCGGCTTCCGCTCCGACCGCTCGGCGATCTACGGCGGGTTCCACGTCTACCGGAGGCGCTGATGGATCTGAGCCATGCGCATCTGATGGATCGCACCTACCGGCATCAGCGGCTGATCTACGACGCGACCCGGCGCTACTATCTGCTCGGCCGCGACCGGCTGATCGCCGATCTGGCCCCGCCGCCCGGCGCGCGGGTGCTGGAACTGGCCTGCGGCACCGGGCGCAACCTGCGCCTGATCCAGCGCCAGCATCCCGATGCCCTGCTCTACGGGCTCGACATCTCGGCCGAGATGCTGCGTTCGGCCCGGCTCTCCCTGGGCGAGACAGCGACGCTCGCCTTCGGCGACGCCTGCAGCTTCGATGCCGAGGCACTCTTCGGTGTGCGGCAGTTCGAACGGATCGTGCTCTCCTATTCGCTCTCCATGATCCCCGACTGGCGCCGCGCGCTGAGCCATGCGGCATCGCATCTGGCGCCGCGGGGCGAGCTGCACATCGTCGATTTCGGCACGCAGGCCGGGCTGCCGGGCTGGTTCCGCGCCGGGCTGCATGGCTGGCTGGCTAAGTTCCACGTCACCCCGCGACCCGATCTGCCGATGGCGCTGGCCGCGACGGCACAGGCCGTGGGCGGCCGGGCGCGCTCCGCCGATCTCTATCGCGGCTATGCCCGTCAGGCCGTCCTGAGCCGCTGAACCGATCCAATCACCGAGAAGGGGCGCGGCATCCCTGCCGCGCCCCGATCCGTTTCGCCCCCTGGAAGTATGCCGAAGCCCTGAAGGAAGGTCTCGTCAGGGCGTCGTCCGCACCGCGACTGTCGCTGTGGACCCGGGCTACCCATCGGCTCTGCCCATCCCGACCCGCCGAACCGATCCGCCCAATGAAAAGGGGCGCGGCATCGCTGCCGCGCCCCGCTCCGTTTCCGGCCTGCACTCAGAGCTTGCCGAAGCTCCAGAAGAAGGTCTCGCCCGAACTGTCGTCCACACCATCGTTGTCGGTGCTGACCCAGGCCGTGCCGTCGCCGAACACCGCCAGACCCTCGATCTTGTCCACGACATAGCCGCCATTGGCTGCCAGATCGGGGATCAGGTCGCGCACGACTTCCTTCGTCACCACCGGCAGCGTCCCGCCGATCTGCGCCGGCACCATCTCGGACAGCGGCACGCGGGTGATCTGCTTCAGCGCCGCGGCAGAGCCGATCAGGTTGTCGCGCTCGATCAGATAGGCGTGGTCGCCGTGCACGGTCAGTTCCGAAAGCCCGGTCCAGCCGCCTTCCGAAGCGGTCAGCGGATAATGCACCGCACCCCAGCTTTCGGCTTCCAGATCATAGGCCAGGATCTTGGCCATGCCCTTCCCGTCGTCCTTCCACTCGCGCTGCACCGGCATCCACAGGGTGTTGCCGACCTTGGCGATCCCCTCGAAGCCGTAGCGCGTCTCGCCGGCCAGAAGCTCGGCGGGCAGAGCCACCTGATCCTCGATCTCGCCCTCGGCGTTCACATGGTAGAGCCCGTGCGGGATCATCCGGTCGGAGCGGCCCTCCGAGGCCAGCCAGAAGCCGCCTTCGCCGTCCAGTGTGATGCCCTCGATGTCGAGCATCTGCGCCGCGGCGCCGCCTCGGGTGATCGGCGTCGCCTTGACGATCGTCGCCGGGGTCTGGGTCGTGTCGATCTCGAAGATCATCGGCTGGAAGCCGTAGAAGCTGTCGTTCACGGCATAGACCGTGCCGCCCTCACCCGCGACCATGCCCGAGATGGCACCCCAGCCGATCAGCTGGTCATCGGCCGAGACCAGTTGCGGATAGGCCGCCGGCGCATCCTGATATTCGTAGATCATGACATGCGCCCGCACGCCGCCGTCCTCGATCAGATCGGTCTCGTTGGCGGTGGCGATGAGGTTGCGCTGCGGGATGGCCACGGCGCCTTCGGGCGAGACGCCGGAGGGCAGCATCTGCTTGAGCACCGGCGCCGCCGGGTCGGTCATGTCGTAGACGCCCACGACCGAGGCGCGCTCGGCCAGCAGGAACATCATCGGCACATCGCCGAAACGGGCGAATTCCATGCCCTCCGGCTCGATGCCCTTGGCGTCCGAGCGGCGGTCCGGGTAATGGCCGATCCGCGCAACTTCATGCTCGAAGGCAGCACCGCTCTCGAAGACGACGGTGCCGTCCTTCTTCATCACGGTGAAGCCGCGCGCGCCGCCGTCCATGTCGCCTTCATTGGCGATGACGAAGGTTTCGTTGTCGATCCACTGCACGCCATCGGGCTCGCGCAGCCGGGCCGACTGTTCCTCGTCAAAGCGCAGCGCCGCCTTCTCGTCGGTGGCGTCGATGCCGGTGAGGTCGGTGGAGCCTGCGGGGAAATGCGCCGTCACCGTGCCATCCGCCGCGATCACGGCGATATGGTTGTTCTCCTGCAGGGTCAGGACAGTCTCGCCCTGTTCGTTGATGTCGACGAATTCCGGCTCGGGATCTTCCGGCGAGATTTCGGTCAGGCCGGTCATCTCGACCTTGCGCAGCGCGGCGCAATCCGGGGCGCCATCGGTGAGCGGCAGTTGCACGAGGAAACCGGCCGGCATTTGGCCGACGCGGCCGTCGCCCGCATCCTCGTCACGCTCGTTCTCGATGGCGATCGACAGGAAGGAGCCGTCCTTGGCCGCGGCGGTGCTGTCGGGCTGGCCGCCGAGGTCGCAGGAGGCGATCACCTCGCGCGTCGCCAGATCCACGGCGCGCAGGACGCCCGAGGGATTGGTGAAGCTCTCGCTGGTGTTGACCGCGACATAGGCCGTGTTGCCGATCACCGACACCGCCGTCGGCTCGCCGCCCATGTCGAGGTTGCCCAGGGGCTTCGGCGCCTTCGGGTCGGTGATGTCGATCATCCCGATCACGCCCAGCGGGCTGTCGGTATAGACCAGCGTCATCCCGTCGCCGCTGGCCGAGATGATCTCGGCGGAACTGGGGCGCGCCGCATCCTCGCCCGCCGCCGCGTTCAGCGGGGTGGCGAAGCTGGACACGCGATTGAAATGCATCTCGGCGCTTGCGGTGCCTGCGGTGAGCGCCAGCACCGAGGTGAGGCAGATGACCTTTGTCGACATGAGTGACTCCTGAACCCGGATCGTATCCGTTGCCCGTCTGATGGGACGAGGCAACAGCCGGATGACAGGAGCACGACAGCTCTGTGACAATCAGCGCGAGCGAAGGCGATGCTGGGCCAAACCCCGGGCTCAGCTCAGCTTTTTCAGATCCGACAAGGCGACCGGGCCGTTCTGGCTGCTGAAGGACAATGACTGCCCGCCGCTCTGCTGCTGCGAGGCGCCGCCGATCCGGTGCGCACCCGTGTCATAGACCTCGACCTTCCCGTCGCGTTCCACCGCAAGGCGGTTGGTCTCGGGGAAGACCGCATAGCGCATCGCATTCTGGCTGCCGGTCGCGCTCGGCGTGCCCAGCTCCGCGGGCCAGCCGCTGTCCCTGGTCTCGCCCTCATCTGCCTTGTCGGAGAGGCTCCCGTCGGAAAGCCGGTCCGCAAGATCGCTGCAGGCCGCATCCACCTTGGCCTTCAGACCGGAGTTCGACATCTCGCCGATCATCACATTCCCCTTGCCCGACCACTGGCCCATGCCGCCAAGCTCGGGGTGGTTGAACTGCGCCTGCCCGTGGCCCGAGGTCAGCGCCTCGAGCAAGGCCCCGACCGCGTCTTCCGAAAGGTCATGCCGCTTCGCCACGTCGCTGACGATCTTGCTTTTGTCGCTTGTCATCGCAGTCCTCACATCTTGCCTGCCCTGCAGGGTCGGAGGGGAAAGCCCCGGCCCCGCCCTGCAGTTCCCGCCGCAAAATGCAATTTACCCGGAACACTTCGGATTGCCGCAGCGTTAGGTCGGTCGGAGGATCTGATGCGCTTGCTACGTTGGACTGCAGCGGTTTTCGTCTCGCTGCTCGCTTTCGCCGCCATTGCGGCTGCCCTCACCTGGCGTCCCGAACTTGACCCGGTCGCCAAACCTGACCCCGGACAGTTCGATCCTTCCGAAGTGGAGCGTGGCGCAAGCCTCGCCGCCGTCGGCAATTGCATCGCCTGCCACACCGTGCCCGGAGGCGAGGCCTTTGCCGGCGGGCTCGCGGTGCCAACACCCTTCGGCACCATCCATTCCACCAACATCACCCCTGACGAGGCCACCGGCATCGGCGGCTGGAGCGAGGCCGCCTTCCAGCGCGCGATGCACAGCGGCGTCGACCGCGCGGGCTATCACCTCTATCCGGCTTTCCCCTACGACCACTTCACCAAGGTCTCCGAAGAAGACAACCGCGCGCTCTATGCCTATCTGATGACGCGCCAGCCGGTGCAGGCCGAGGCGCCCGCGAACGACCTGCCCTTCCCGCTCAACATCCGCATGATGGTGGCGGGCTGGAAGCTGCTCTATTTCGACGAGGGCGAATATGTCGCCGACGCCGGGCAGGACGAGGCCTGGAACAGGGGCGCCTATCTCGCCGAAGGTCTGGGCCATTGCGGCGCCTGCCACACCCCGCGCAATGCGCTCGGGGCGCGGATCGCCGACGAGGAATGGTCGGGCGGCGAGGCCGAGGGCTGGACGGCCTATCCGATCAACGCGGCCTCGCCCGCCCCGATCCCGTGGGATGCCGAGGGCCTCGCCTTCTACCTGCGGCACGGCTACCACGCCGAGCATGGCGTCTCACGTGGCCCGATGGCCGAAGTCACCGGCAACCTGCGGCGTCTCTCCGACGAGGATGTTGCCGCCATCGCCACCTATACCGCCGCCCGCATGGGCGAGCCGGATGCCGATCGTCTGGCCAAGGCCGAGGCGGCGCGCGAGGCGGTTGCCGCAACCACCCTGCCCTCGGGCACCGCACAAGAGGCCGACACTCAGGCGCCGCCCGATACCGGCAGCGACCGCGGCGCGACGATCTACGCCGCCGCCTGCGCCTCCTGCCATGACGCGGGGCGTCCGCAACCCTTTGGCGGGCTGTCCTTCCACCTAAGCACCGCCGTCAACGCCGAGAACCCGCAGAACATCGTCAACGTCACCCTGTTCGGCCTGCCGCCTGCCGATGGTCAGGCCAGCGCCGTGATGCCCGCCTTCCGTGGCGTGCTGTCGGATGCCGACATGGTGGCGCTGCTGACCCACCTGCGCGAGACCTACAGCGATCGCCCGGCCTGGGACGGGCTGGAGCAGATGGTGGCCGACACACGCTCGGGCGCACACCATGTCGCGGTGCGCCCGGCAGATGGGATCGAACGCGGTCCCGACAACATCGGAGCACAGACCGGACCATGAGCACAGCCTTCACCCTCAATGGCAACGGCGTCGAAGTCGAGGCCGATCCCGAAACCCCGCTTCTCTATGTCCTGCGCGGCGAGTTGCAGCTGAACGGCGCGAAATACGGCTGCGGTCTCGGCCAGTGCGGCGCCTGCACCGTCATGGTGGACGGCGAGGCCGTGCTGTCCTGCCTGATGCCTGTGCTGACTGTCGAGGGCCGTGAGGTGCTGACGGTCGAGGGCCTCGGCTCGGTCGACGAGCCCGGCCCGATGCAGCGCGCCTTCCTTGCCGAGCAGGCCGCGCAATGCGGCTACTGCATCCCCGGCATGATGATGCGGGCGCAGGCGATCCTGACGCAGAACCCGCAGGCCGACGAGGACGAGATCCGTCAGGGGCTGGAGTTCAACCTCTGCCGCTGCGGCACACATATGCGCATCCTGCGCGCCATCCGCCGCGCCCGCGACGAGATGCAGCGCGCCGATGCCGGAGGGGACAACTGATGGACCTGCCACTTTCCCGTCGCGGCTTTCTCGCCGCCAGCAGCGGGCTGATCGTCAGCTTCGCCATCCCGGCGCTCGGGCAGGAGCTTCCGGGCTCGCTCTCCGACGCGCCGCAGCTCGACGCCTGGATCCGGATCGCGCCCGAGGGCCGCATCACCGTCTTCACCGGCAAGGCCGAGCTCGGTCAGGGCATCCGCACCGCGCTCCTCATGGTCGCCGCCGAGGAACTGGCCGTCGCCCCCGCCGAGATCGAGCTCGTCACCGCCGACACCGCCCGCACCCCCGACGAGGGTTTCACCGCGGGCAGCCAGTCGATGGCCAACAGCGGCATGGCGATCCGCAACGCCGCCGCAAATGTGCGCGAGCTGCTCTTGGCCGAGGCCGGGCGCCAGCTCGGCGCCGACCCCGCCACGCTGCGGCTCGAGGCCGGCAGCATCCATGGCGCCGAGCGCGCCCTGGGCTATGGCGAAGTTGCCGCGGGGCTTGATCTGACCGTGCCGGCGCGGCCCGATGTCGCCTTCCGTCAGGCGGGCGATCTGAGCCTCTTCACCAGGGACCAGCCGCGCGTCGACATCCCGGCCAAGCTGGCGGGCGCCCCGGCCTTCCTGCAGGACCTGCGCCCCGAGGGCATGCTGCACGCCCGCGTCATCCGCCCCACCGCGCCCAAGGCGACGCTGGACTCGGTCGATACCGCGGCCGTCGAGGCCATGCCGGGATTCGTCGCGACCGTGCGCGACGGCAACTTCCTCGCCGTGGTGGCCGAGACTGAATGGCAGGCGGTGCTCTGCATGCGGGTGCTGGCCGAAAACGCCCGCTGGGCCGAAAGCGAGACGCTGCCCGACCCGGCGCGGCTGCACGAGAGCCAGCGCGCGAGCGTGGGCGAGATCGGCACCGTCGCCGAGGCGGGCAGCCCCGACCCTTCGGGCGACAGCAGCCTCGCGCTCACCTTCACCCGGCCCTACATGCTGCACGGCTCCATCGGCCCATCCTGCGCCATCGCGCTGATGCAGGACGGCCAGCTGACGGTGCAGTCGCATACTCAGGGCGTCTATCCCGACCGCGAGGCGATTGCCGAGATGCTGGGGATGGACCCCTCGACAGTACGCGTGACCCATGTCGAGGGTTCGGGCTGCTATGGCCACAACGGCGCCGATGACGCTGCCGCCGATGCGGCACTGATCGCCCGCGCCGTGCCCGGCCGCCCGATCCGGCTGCACTGGATGCGCGAGCAGGAACATGGCTGGGAGCCCTATGGCCCGGCCATGGTGATCGACGTGGCAGGCAAGGTCGGCAGCGACGGGCGCATCAGCGACTGGACTTTCGATCTGTGGAGCAACAGCCACTCCACCCGCCCCGGTGGCGCCAAGAACCTGCTGCCCGCCCAGCATCTGCAGCAGCCCTTCGCCTTCGTGCCGCCGAAGCTGAGCATCAGCCCCGCCGGCAACGGCGACCGCAACGCCAATCCCTATTACACCATCCCCAACAAGCGCGTGCTCTGGCACCACCTGTCCGAGATGCCGCTGCGCGTCTCGGCGCTGCGGGCGCTTGGCGCCTATGCCAATGTCTTCGCGCTGGAAAGCATGATGGACGAGATGGCGCTTCTGGCCGGGGCCGATCCGGTCGAGTTCCGTCTGCGCCATCTCGACGATCCCCGCGCGCGCGACGTCATCACCCGTGTGGTGGACGAGGGTGGCTGGAGCAGCGATCCGCTGCCGCCCAATCAGGGCCGCGGCTTCGCCTTCGCCCGCTACAAGAACCTCGCCGCCTATCTCGCCCTCTCGCTGACGCTGGAGGTGGAGCCCGAGACGGGGCGCATCCGTGTCCGGGACGTGGTGGCGGCCATCGACAGCGGCGAGGCGGTCCATGTCGACGGCATCCGCAACCAGACCGAAGGCGGCATCATCCAGTCGCTGTCCTGGACGCTCTACGAGGAGGTCGTCTTCGACCGCACCCGCCCGACCAGCATCGACTGGTCGAACTATCCGATCCTGCGCTTCGCCTCGGTGCCCGACAATATCGCGGTGCATGTGATGGACCGCCCGGGCGAGCCCTTCCTCGGCACCGGCGAGGCCGCACAGGGCCCGACCGCCGCCGCCATCGGCAATGCGCTGCGGCAGGCGACCGGGGTGCGGATGACCGCGCTGCCGCTGAAGCAGGAACGGGTGCAGGCCGCCCTCGGCGCCTGATCCCCAAAAGCAAACGGCCCGCCGAGGCGGGCCGTTGTCACGTCGCGGCGGGCCGAAGGATCACGGTTCCTGCTGCAGGCCCTGGTTCGTGGTGTTGATCTTGCTGTTGGCCTGCTGGCCCTGCTTGTCGGGGTCCGGCGTGCCCGTGGCCTTCGCCGCAGCGGGATCGGCCTTGGCGCTGCCGCCGGGCCCCTTCGGGCTGCGGTTGGCCTGCGGTACGGGGGGCATTCTGCTGGTCATCGGAAGGCTCCTTGTTCAGCCGTCGTTGCGACGGTTGGCCTGATGGTCCTCGTATTGCTCGGTCTGGATCGCCCGGCCATCGCGGCCGCGCTCCGGCGATCCCTGCTTGTCGCGGTTCGACAGGACGCCATTGGCGGGAATCTCGCCGGTCTCGGCCACCGCCATGGCGCCCGTCCCGTCACCCTTGCCCTGCATCCCGGCACCGAAGTGCTTCTTGTCCGCATTCGCCATCGTCTTCCTCCTGTGTTCAGGCGGCGCGACCCTGGGGCCTGCGCCACCCGAGGAGTCAACCGGCGGCGCGGGCCGATGTTCCGAGGGGCGCCACACCGCGCAGGCGGGCGCCGACGACGACTCCGAAGAATGTGTTGACGCCTGAAATCACCGTGTATACGCTGACATCACAATGTATACATCAGTCCGCAGGCCCCGATGAGCGTCTCCTCCACCCACCGCGTCACCAGCAAGCTGCGCGACGAGATCGTGACGGCGAAGCTCGCCCCGGGCATGCACCTGAACCAGTCCGACCTTGCCGAACGTTTCGGCATCAGCCGCATTCCGGTGCGCGATGCGCTGCACGCCCTCGCCGGCGAGGGGTTGGTCGATCTGACCTCCGGCGGCGCGCTGGTCTCGGCCATGTCGGTCGCGGATCTGGACGAGCTCTACGAGCTGCGCGGTCTGGTGGAGCCGCGCGCCACAGCACTCGGCATCGCCAGCCTCGGGCGGTCCGACCTGCGCCTGCTGCGCGAGGCCGAGCTGGTGATGCAGGAAACCACCGACCCCGCCCGCTGGCTGGAGGCCAACACCCTCTTCCACCGCACCATGTACGAGAAATCCCGCCGCGTCCGCTGGACCCAGCTGATCGAAAGCCTGCGCAGCCAGACCGACCGCTACCTGCACCTGCATCTGACGGTGATCGGCGGCAGCGAGCGGCTCTGCGACGAACATGCGCAGATCCTCAAGGCCGCCGAGACGGGCGATGCGCCCACGGTCGAGACCCTCACCCGCGAACATCTGCGCAGTTCGCATGACTTCATCCTTGAACATCTGGTGGCAAGCGATCGCAGCGCCGCCGGAACCAATCCGGAGACAGTTCGATGAAAGACACTCAGGGACCATTCGACACCAGCCGCCTGCGCGGCATGTTCATTGACGGCGAGGAGGTCATGGCCCGGTCGGGCGAGGTGATCGACGTCGTCAACCCCTCCACCGGCACGGTCTTCGCGCAGGTGACCAAGGGCGGACGCGCCGATGTCGATCTCGCCGTGACAGCGGCCAAGCGCGCCTTCGAGAGCGGCGTCTGGTCCGAGATGCGCATCCACGACCGCGCCCGCATCATGAACCGCTTCGCCGACGGCATCGAGGCGCGGATGGACGAGCTCTATGTTCTCGAGACCAAGAACAATGGTCGACCGATCACCGAGACCAAGGCGCAGATCACCCGGCTGTCGGAATGGTATCGCTACGCCGCGGCGCTGCTGCTGTCCGACCGCGATGCCGTGGTGCCGATGGCGGGCGGGTATCACTCCTACACCTCGCGCTTCCCGCTGGGCGTAGTGGGCATCCTCTCCAGCTTCAACCACCCGATGATGATCGCCTCGAAAAGCCTCGCCCCGGCGCTGGCCACGGGCAATTCGGTGGTGCTGAAGCCCTCGGAACAGACCCCGCTCACCGCGCTGCTTCTGGCCGAGATCGCCCATGAGGCCGGCATGCCGCCGGGTGTGCTGAACGTGATCCAGGGGCTCGGCCCCGATGCGGGCGCGGCGCTCTGCGAACATCCCGACGTGGCCAAGATCACCTTCACCGGCGGCACCGCCCCGGGGCGCAGCATCGCCACGGCCGCGGCACAGCGCTTCGCCAGCACCACGCTCGAGCTCGGCGGCAAGTCGCCCGTCCTCGTCTTCGACGACACGCCGGTCGATGTGGCAGCCAAGGGCGCGGCCTTCGGCGGCTTCATCGGCGCCGGGCAGACCTGCATCGCCGGCACCCGCATCCTCGTGCAGGAAACCATGCACGACGCCTTCGTCGAGGCGCTGGTGGCGCAGGCGGAGTCCATCCGCATCGGCGATCCGTCGCAGGCCGCGACCCAGCTCGGCCCGGTGATCTCGGACCGCGCCCGCAAGCGCATCCTCGACTACTGCGCCCTCGCCCAAGCTGAGGGCGGCCGCATCGCCACCGGCGGCGAGGCGGTCGAGGTGCCGGGCTGCGAGGGCGGCTATTTCCTCCGCCCCACCGTCATCACCCATGTCACCAACGAGACCCGGGTGGCGCAGGAAGAGATCTTCGGCCCGGTCGTGGTGGTCATCCCCTTCAAGGACGAGGCCGATGCGATCCGCATGGCCAATGACTCGCCCTTCGGTCTCGGCTCGTCGATCTGGACCCGGCGCGTGGACCGCGCGCATCGCGTGGCCAGCAAGCTGCGCACCGGCATCGTCTGGGTCAACGACCACCACCGGCTCGACCCCTCCTCGCCCTGGGGCGGTGTGCGCGAAAGCGGCATCGGTCGCGAGGGCGGCTGGGAGAGTTTCCACAGTTTCACCCATGTCCGTGCCGTCACCGTCCGCACCACCGAAGAGGCGGTCGACTGGTATCGCGGCGTTGCAACCGAAAGGCTGAACTGATGCATCTGCAGGATTACGAGAAGGACGGCCTGACCGTCACCCGCGACGGCGCCGTGCTCACCGCGCGCCTCGAGCGCGGCGAGGGCAACCCGGTCTCGATGGAGATCTGCGAGGCACTCACCGAGCTGTTGAACGATCCGCCGGAGGGCGCGCATATCCTGATCCTCGCGGCGGGCGGGGCGGCCTTCTGCACCGGGCGCGACCGCGGCGCCTCCGATCCTGCCGGGCTCGTGCGCGAATCCGGCATCCTGATCGGCCTGAACGAAGCGATCGAGGCCTCGCGCCTCGTGACCATCGCCCGCGTGCAGGGCGATGCCGCGGGCTTCGGCGCCGGGATGGCCGCCCTCAGCGACGTGACCATCGCCACGCGCAGCGCCAGGTTCTCCTTCCCCGAGGCCAAGATCGGCCTCGCCCCCGCCGTGGTCCTCGCCTGGCTGCCGCGTGTGGTCGGCCGCCGTGCCGCCTTCTGGATGACCGCGACCGCTCAACCGCTTGCCGGCGACGAGCTGCTGCGGCTCGGTCTGGTGAACCAGCTGGTCGAGGACGAGGCGGAGCTCGATGCCGCCGTGGCCGCTGCGGTCGCTCAGCTGACGGCGCACAAGCCGCGCAACCACGCCGAGATCAAGGCGATGCTGCGCGACTTCGAGGGGCTCTCCGCCGACAAGGTCAACCGCATGGCAAGCAGCCGTCTGGTCGTCGGTGTGCTGCGTCGCGGCGAGGCCGACTGACCGGCCGCGCCTGCCGGCCCGGGAGGGGGCCGGGAGGCACAACTCAGCGGCTTGGCCGCACCCGTGGAGGAGGGGTGACATGAACGAGACAGTCGGCATCATCGGGCTTGGGATCATGGGCGGCGCCTATGCCCGGCATCTTCTGGCGAAGGGTCACGCCGTCATCGGCTACGACCCCTCGCCCCAGGCGCAGGACGCGCTGCGCGCCGCCGGTGGCGAAGTCGCCGCCGATGCGAAGGCGGTGGCGGAAAAGGCCGGGATCGTGCTTCTCGCCCTCGCCTCGCCCAAGGTGCTGGAGGCGACCGTCGCCGCCCTGCAGCCTGCCCTCACCGCATCGCATGTCATCGCGGAAATGGGCACCCTGCCCGTCGAAGCCAAGACCCGCGCCGCCGAGACCGTCGCCGCCAAGGGCGGCCTGATGCTCGATTGCCCGGTCTCGGGCACCGGCGCGCAGGCCGATACCGGCGACATCATCGTCTATGCCAGCGGCGATCCCGCGGGCTATGCCCGGCTGGAGCCCGTGTTCCGGGCCTTCAGCCGCGAGGTGCGGCTGGTCGGCGTCTTCGGCGACGGAATGAAGCTGAAGCTGATCGCCAACCTTCTGGTCACGATCCACAATCTTGCCGCCGCCGAGGCCCTGCTGCTGGCGCAGAAATCCGGGCTCGACCTGCAGATGGTCTACGAGACGGTGAAGGCCGGGGCGGGCCAGTCGAAGATGTTCGACCTGCGCGTGCCGCTGATGATCGACGGGCGCTACGAGCCCGCGACGATGAAGATGGATGTCTACCAGAAGGACATCGCGCTGATCCTCGACCACGCCCGCGAGCTGGGCGTGCCGGTGCCGCTGATGTCGGCCTCCGTCCCCTACTATGCCGCGGCCATCGCCCAGGGCCGCCAGCCGGAAGACACCGCGGCGCTCTATGCGGTGCTGCAACAGATGACGGCCGCCTCCGGCGCCTGACGCGCAGACCGCGGCGGGGCGCTCGCTGCCCCGCCGTATCGCGCCCTCTCCGACTCACCCATCTTTCCCCGCAAGCGCGGGGCGACCCCCGGCAGCCTGTCGCCGGAGCCGGCACGGGCCCCGGCGGATCTTCGCTGCGCGGCGCGGAAAACCTCTGGATCGGATATCTATTTAAGATGATCGTCCGATAATTACTTGACCCATGAACACGCCTCTGCAAGCATCGTGAAATATCAGTGGTGGTGAAACGTCCATGAATCTCGTCCGCAACCAGGTCTTCGAATCCGTCCGCAACGACATCCTCACCTGCCGGATCCTGCCGGGAGAGGAGCTGCGCGAGCTGGAGCTTGCGCTGCGCTACGGCGTGTCCAAGTCGCCAGTCCGCGCCGCCATGCAGAAGCTGGAATTCGAAGGCCTGATCGAGATCGAACCGCGTCGCGGGCATCGGGTGAAGCCGATCTCGATCTCGGATGCCGAGGACATGCTGGAGTTGCGCGTCATCCTCGAGATCGGCTCGCTGAAGGGGATCGTGCAGCGGGCGAGTGTGGCGGACCTTGCGGCGCTCGACGAGTTCCGCGACCCGAAAGACCAGTCAATAGAAGCGTTTACGGCCTACAACCGTCGCTTCCACCGTCATCTCGCCCATCTCTCGGGCAATCGTCGGCTGGCCGAGGAGACCAGCCGGGTGATGGAGATGTATGACCGGCTCTGCATGATCTCCTTGTCGAACCAGCGCGGCAAGGACGGTTTCGACGGTCCGGTCGCGGACCACAACGCAATGATCGACGCCCTGCAGGCGAGAGATGGCGCCGCTGCGGCGCGGGTGGCGACCAGACACGTCAACCGCTCGCGCCGTGCCATCATGCGGGGCCTCGCGACAAGTCAGATGATCGTCGCCTGACAGGCCAGAACATGCCGCAAGAGACGGCAGGATACAAAGTTTTGCGTCGGGCTGAAATCTCACCAGGGAGGGGAAATTGACTGCCATGCTAGAGATCGCATCCGGGCACGCACCGATACGGGGGCAATCCGCCCCGGTCATTTCGGGAAAGGGTGTCGGCAAGACCTTTGCCAACGGGTCGGTGATTGCCCTCGAGGGTGCCTCCTTCGACATCGCGCCCGGCTCCTTCGTGAGCCTCGTCGGCCCCTCGGGCTGCGGCAAGTCCACCTTGCTCCGTCTGATCGCCGGGCTGATCTCGAAAAGCTCGGGCAGCCTCTCGGTGCATGGCCGGCAGGTGACGGGGCCGCATACCGATGTCGGCCTGATGTTCCAGAAGGCCACGCTGCTCGAATGGCGCACCGCCATCGAAAACGCCCTTCTCCCGGTCGAGATCCGCGGCAGCGTCACCCGCGAAGACCGCGACCGCGCCATGCATTTCCTCGAACTGGTCGGGCTGAAGGACTTCGCCTTCTCCTTCCCCTCGCAGCTCTCGGGCGGGATGCAGCAGCGGGTCGCCCTCGCGCGGCTGCTGATGACCGGCGCCGATGTGCTGCTCCTGGACGAACCCTTCGGCGCGCTCGACGAATTCACACGCGAGCATCTGAACGTCGAGCTGATGCGCATCGTCGCCGAGGTGAAGGCGACCACCGTCTTCGTCACCCACAACATCAGCGAGGCGATCTTCCTCTCCGATCAGGTCATGGTGATGACCCCGCGCCCGGGGCGGCTGTCGAAGGTCATCGACGTGCCCTTCGCCCGGCCCCGCCCGCTGTCGCTGCAGCTTTCGCCCGAGTTCAACGCGCTCGTGGCCGAGGCCCGCGACGTCCTGGGGGCGCATTGATGGAGGCCGCCATCGCCATGCCGGCCCCGCAGAGCGCGGCCCAGCTGAAGATCCGCCGCGCGGCAACCCATGCGGCGATCTTTATCGTGCTGATCAGCCTCTGGGAGTTCGGCGCCCGCACCGGGCGGCTGGACCCGCTGTTCTTCCCCGCCCCCAGCGCGATCCTCGGCAGCTTCTGGCTGCTCTACATCGGCCAGGGCCACATCTGGTATCACCTCGGTGTCTCCATCGGCCTCGTGCTTCTGGGCTTCATCGCGGGCTCCATCCTCGGCGTGGGCCTCGGCAGCATCGTCGGGCTCAACCCGCTGGTCCGCCGCTTCCTGCAGCCCTACGTCATCGTGCTGGAAGCGACGCCGCGCATCGCCGTCGCCCCGCTCATCATCGGCATCGTCGGTTTCGGCGCGCAGTCCAAGATCACCATCATCATGCTGGTCTGCTTCTTCGCGCCCTTCATCAACACGCTCTCCGGCGTGATGAACGCGGCGCCCGAGAAATACGAGCTGATGCGCTCGCTCGGCGCCTCCAAGGGCCAGACCCTGCGCAAGCTGGTCTTCCCTGACGCGATCCCGGTCATCATGGCGGGCCTGCGTCTGGCCATGACGGCGGCGCTCTCGGGCGTGCTGGTGGCCGAGTTCATCCAGCGCGATCAGGGGATCGGCTCGCTGATCCTGACCTACACCCGCAACCTCAACATGGCTTCGGCTTTTGCCTGCATCTTCTCGCTCACCGTGATCGGCTTTCTCATCTTCAAGGGGATGGAGCTGCTCGACCGCAGCGTGGTGTTCTGGAAAAGCGAGCCCGCGATGGCCCGCGTCTCGAAAAGACGCGCCCGCCGCTTCGCCGCCGGGAGGATCTGACCCATGGGCCCCAACAACTCGGTTCTGTTTGCCATCCGCGTCCTGCCCCATCTCGTGATCTTCGGCCTGATCATGGGCGCATGGGAACTGGCGGTGGCCACCGGGATCATCACCTCGATCCTGATCCCGCCCCCCAGCGCCATCCTCAAGGCGATCGTCGAGCTCTATTTCATCAAGGGCACGATCTGGTGGCACTTCTTCATCACCCTCTCCGAAGCGGTGCTGGGCTTCCTGATCGGCACCGCCGTCGCAATGTCGCTCGCCGTGGGCTCGGCCCGGTCCGAGATCTTCCACCGCTACGTCTCGCCCTATGCCGTGGTGCTGAACGTGACCCCGGGCATCGCCCTCACCCCCATCGTCATCGCCTGGTTCGGCTATGGCATGGGCTCCAAGATCGCGCTCGGCGCCATCATCAGCTTCTTCCCGATCTACGTGAACATGCTGACCGGCCTGAAGCAGACCGATCCCGACCGCGAGGAGCTGTTCCGCTCGCTGAACGCGAATGCCCGGCAGATCTTCTTCGAGCTTCGGCTGCCGGCCGCGCTGCCCCTGATGTTCGCCGGGCTCAAGATCGGCCTGACCACCGCGCTGATCGGCGCCGTCGTGGCCGAGTTCGCCCAGGCGACCGAGGGGGTCGGCGTGCTGATGGCCCGCTTCTCGTTCCAGCTCAACATGGCCTCCTCGCTCGCCGCGCTGCTCAGCATGACGGTGATGGGGCTGCTGCTCTTCTACTCGATGGAACTGCTCGACGACCGGATCGTGTTCTGGCGTCGGGAGGCGCGCATGTCTGCCGTATCCAAGGCACGCGCGCGCAAATGGGCCCGGATCAGAGGAAATCCGGGCGCCTGACGAACCATAACCAGGGAGGAATAAAGATGTCTGCTGTAAGGTCTCTGCTCTTGTCTTCGGCGCTTGCCGTATTCGCCGCCCCGCTCGCCGCTCAGGACATGACCACGGTCAACCTGATCAACCCGCTGCCGCGCTCCACCCAGTTCTTCCCGCTCGTCGTGGGCGAGGCGCTGGGATATTTCGCCGAGGAAGGCGTCGAGGTGAATGTCCTGCCGTCGGACACCTCGATCCCCTATGCCGCCTTCCTGCAGAACGGTCAGGCCGATGTCGCCATGCTCGACCCGGTCGAGACGATCAACGCGGTCGTCGCGGGCACCGGCATCACCACGGTCTACGAGGTGATGCAGAACGCGCCCGAGGCCATCGGCGTGCTGGAGTCGAGCGAATACACCTCGGTCGACCAGCTCGCCGGCACCACCGTGGGTCTCGTCTCCGACCGTGACCGCTCCTTCCTGCAGGCGGCGATGACCGCGGCGGGCGCCTCGATCGACGACGTGAGCACCGTGGTGCTGGGCGAAAGCGGCCCGACGCTGGCCGCCGCCATTCGCGACGGCTCGGTTTCGGCCATCTCGGGCGCTGCGCCCGACTGGATCGCGCTGATCGTCAGCGGCATCAAGATGCGGATGATCACCCCGGAAGAGGTTCTGGCCAGCCCCGCCAACACCTTCGCGATCAACGCGGCCAACGTCGAGCCCAAGCGCGAGGCGATGGAAGCCTTCCTGCGCGCCTGGTCCAAGGGCATGTATGCCGCCAGCGTGAACCCCGAGGCCGTGGCCGAGATCCTGCGCCAGTCGGTCCCGACCGAATGGGAGAATGCCGAGGCCGGTCAGCTCTATCTCGACATGTCGATCGGCATGAACGTCTCGGTGACCGAGCAGCTCGGCGATCTGCAGCCCGAGGTCTGGACCGGCATCCAGCCGCGGCTCCTGTCCTCGGGTGCGATCCCGGAAGAGGTCGACGTGACCACCTTCCTCAACGACACCTACATCGATGCGGCCAATGACTGGGACCGCGCCGAGGTCGAGGCCGAAGTTGCCGCCTGGCACGACGCCAACAAGTGAACAGCCGGGCGGCCCGTGCGTCGGGCCGCCCTTCCCTGACCCGGCCCGCAACCGCGGGCCCTCCCCGACCGGGCCGGTGCCATGGGCACCGGACGGCACCGCTTTGAAGGACTGAAGGAACACCATGGCGCATTCCGACATCGATACCGTCGACCTCGGCGACTCCCTCAACCGCTACGGCCCGACGGCCGCCCGTCCGCGCCCGGATGGCAAGAAGCGGCTCTCGACCCCGACGGTCGATATCCACGCCCATGTGGCCATCCCCGAGGCCGCCGCCTATGCCGCGCCGCATGTCAACTTCAGCGACATCCCGCTGGCGCATTTCACCGACGACGCCACCAAGGAGGTGAACAAGGCGCAGGACGGCAACCGCCAGACCGCGCTGAAGGATTTCGACGACCGCCTCGCCGTGCTCGACGCGATGGGCATCGACTTCCAGGTCGTCGCCCCGCCGCCGCTGCAATGCTACTACAGCATCCCGCTGGAACATGCCGTGAAGGCCAGCCGCATGGTGAACGACGGTCTCGCCGCCTTCGTCGGCCGCCGCCCCGACCGCTTTGCCGGGCTCGGCACCGTGCCGATGCAGGATGCCGCCGAGGCGGTGAAGGAGCTCGACTACTGCATGGAGCTCGGCTTCAAGGGCGTGCAGGTGCTGACCAACGTGCATGGCGCCGAACTCTCCGACCCGCGCTTCGCCCCGTTCTGGAAGCGCGCCGAAGAGCATGGCGCCCTGGTGATGATCCACCCCAACGGCTTCACCCATGGCGAGCGGCTGCGCGACTACTACTTCTCCAACGTCATCGGCAACCCCTTCGAGACCGCGCTGGCGCTGCACAAGCTGATCTTCTCGGGCACGCTGGAACGCCACCCCGATCTCAAGCTGCTGGCGGTGCATGGCGGCGGTTATCTTCCCGCCTATTCCGGCCGCATCGACCACGCCTGGGGCGCGCGCGCCGATTGCCGGGCCGACCTGCCGCACCCGCCGACGCATTACCTGCGCAAGGTGTTCTTCGACAACGTCGTCTTCACCCCGCACCAGCTGCGCTACCTCGTCGAAGTCTTCGGCGCCGACCAGATCGTCATGGGCACCGACTACCCCTATGACATGTGCGACTATGACACGGTCGAGCTGGTCATCGCCGCGGGCCTCTCGCCGGAGGATACCGCCAAGGTCGCCGGCGGCACCGCGCGTCGCATCCTCGGGCTCGACTGAGCCATGGTGCGCATGACCGACCGCGCGCCCTATCAGGCGTTCCCCGACCGCCCCCGGCTGCACCTGCCGCAGGGCGAGCGGGTGGCCGTCTGGTTCATCGTCAATGTCGAGGAATGGGCCTTCGAGCGGCCCATGCCCCGGCAGGTGCTGACCCCGCCGATGGGCAACCCGCTGCAACCGGACCTGCCAAACTGGGCCTGGCACGAATACGGCATGCGGGTCGGGTTCTGGCGCATCCTCGAGGCGCTGAAGACCCGCGGCCTGCGCGCCACGCTGGCGGTGAACGGCAACGTTCTCAACAGCTACCCGCGCATTGCTGAGGCAGCGCATGAAGCGGGCTGGGAGTTCATGGGCCATGGCTTTCACCAGCGCCCCATGCATCAGCTCGACGACCAGCGCGCCGCCATCGACGCCACCATCGAGGCGATCCGCGGCCTCACCGGCAAACCGCCCCGCGGTTGGGAGAGCCCCGGCCTCACCGAGACCGAGTCCACGCTGGACCATCTCAAGGCCGCCGGGATCGAGTATGTGGCGAACTGGCCGATCGACGATCTGCCCTCCGAGCTGCAGACGAAGCACGGCCCGATCCTGCAGGTGCCCTACACGGTCGAGACCAACGACATCGTCGTCCATGCCGTGCAGCACCTGCCCTCGGACGGGTTCCGCAACCGGGTGAAGGACCAGTTCGACCGGCTCTGGTCCGAAGGGGCGGAGCAGCCGCGCGTCATGGCGATCAGCCTGCACCCCTATCTCTCGGGCGTGCCGCACCGGATCGGCTATCTGGAGCAGGCCATCGACCATATCCTCGGCCATGAGGGCGTCGCCTGGATGACCGGCGAGGAGATCGCCGACTGGTATCGCGGCGCGACCGCCGCCTGAGCCAACCGACCCGGGCCGGGCAACGCTCAGGCCCGGGTCAGCAGCACACCCGCCAGAACCAGCCCGATCCCCGCCAGACGGGGCAATGTCAGCTCATGCACCGGCAGCCCGAAGGCGCCGTGATGATCCAGCAGCACCGCAAGGATCAGCTGGCCGAAGATCACCGCCGCCACCGCCGTCAGCGCGCCGGTGATCGGCACGGTCAGGATCAGCGTCACGATATAGAACCCGCCCATGAAGCCGCCGAGCCAGGCCCAGAGCGGCACCGCCCCGATGCTGATCTGCCCCGGATCGACGCCGCGCAGCAGAGCCGTCACCGCCAGCACCAGAAACCCGACCAGAAAGTTCAGCGCCGCCGCCAGCACCGGGTCACCGACCCCGCGGGCCAGGGCCGCATTGACCGGCGCCTGCACCGACAGCACGGCCCCCGCCGCCACCAGCGCGGCCAGCGCCGTCGCCAGCTGTCCGCTCATCGCGCGACCTCGACCGAGGCACCCGCCGCGGCCGAGCGGGTGATCGCTTCGAAGACCGAGACGCCATGCAGCATCTGCGCCGGGCTGATCGGAAACGCCGCCTCGCCCCGCACCGCTGCCGCGAAGGCCGCGAGTTCCGCTGCCACCGTGTCGAAGCCGCGCAGCTCTGTCAGTTCCGGCGCCTTTGGCGCGGCATGCCCTCCCAGCGGCGCATCCGGCGTCGGCACGAAGCCGAACTGGTCGAGCCCCTGCCCCCGGATCTCGGCAATCCCGCCGCTGCCATAGAGGCACAGCCGGTAGGAGGGCGCCGTCGCCGTCATGCAGCCGACATAGCCCGTCGCCCCCGAGGCGAAATCCACCAGCACCGAGGTCGTGTCCTCGGCCCCGCTCGGCACCGCGCGATGCACGCTGCGCGCCGTGACGCGGGTGATCTCGCCCAGCAGATCGATCATCGCATCGACCATGTGGATGCCCAGCCCGGTCATGCCTCCCGCCGGCGATTGCGCCGGATCGGTGCGCCAGCTGCCCGCCTTCAGGAACAACCCGTTCGGCGCCGTCATCGTCGCCTCGACATGCAGGATCGTCCCCAGCGTGCCATCGGCCAGCCGGCGGCGGATCTCCTGCATGTTGGGATGGAAGCGCCGGTTGTGCCCCAAGCCGATCACCACGCCCGCCTGCTCCACCGCCTGCAGGGCGCGCTCGGCCCCGGCCCGCGTCAGGGTCAGCGGCTTCTCGACGAAGACATGCCGCCCCGTCTCGGCCACGGCAAGGATATGCGCGTCATGGTCGAGATGCGGCGTGGCAAGGATCACCGCCTCCACCGCCGGATCGGCCAGCAGCCCGGCCAGATCGTCATGCAGCCGGAACCTCGCTTCGGCGGCAAACTCCTCGGCCAGCGCCCGCCGCCCCGTCGTCCCGGCCACCACCTCGATCTCGCCTGTCGCCTGGGCGCCCCGCACCAGCGTCCGGCCCCACCAGCCCAGCCCGGCTATCCCGACTTTCAGCATCTCGTCGCTCCGCTTCTGGGGTCAGGCCTTGGCCGGAAAGGGGTCCGCGGCCTCCGGCGGCAGCGGCACATGGAAGGCGTTGATCGTCATGCAGATCAGCGTGTAATAGCCCAGCACCCCGACCAGATCGACCGCGCCGACCTTGCCCAGCAGGGCCTCGGCCCGTGCATAGGTTGCGTCGCTCACCCGCCGGTCACGCAGCAGCTCCACGGCGAAGTCATGCACCGCCGCCTCGTCCTCCGCCGCGAACTGCGGCGCGGCGCCGGTGCGGATCGCCTCGACGATCGGCTCCGCCACCCCCGCCTTCACCGCGATCGGCGCATGCACCGCCCATTCGAACCCCGCCTGCCAATGCGCGCCGACAAGGATGATCGCCAGCTCGCTCAGCCGCGGTGGCAGGGAGGTGCGATAGCGGCAGAAGGCCCCCAGCTGCTGCGCCGTCTCGGCCAGTCCCGGGCTCTGCAGCCAGACCCGGAGCGGCCCCTCGACGATGCCGCGCGGCCCGGACTGGATCGCATCGAAGATCGTCTGCTGCTCCGGCGAGAGCGCGGCTTCATCCAGAATCATCGGGCGCGGCATGCTGTCTTCCTTGAACTGTCTTTATCGTCCGATAATCAAAAGCGCTTTGCCCGCAAAGTCAAACGCCACGCTCGGCGCGGCGCGGATTTCGCGCCTTACGCCCCGGCGAGCCGGTGGAAGGCGCCGCGCTGGAACACCAGCGGCACGCCCTCCTCCACGCGGCGGCCCAGCGTGATCACCTCGCCCAGCATGATCTCGTGATCGCCCCCGGGATAGCGCGCGGCGATCCGGCATTCCACATGCGCCAGCGCCCCCCGGATCAGCGGCACCCCGCTCTGCCCGGCGATGGTCTCGACCCCGGCGAACTTGTCCTCCGAGGGCCGGGCGAATTGCAGCGCCACATCGGCCTGCTCCGCCGCCAGCACGTTGACGGCAAAGAACTCCGCCTCCCGAAAGGCGGCAAGGCTCGGCGCCTTCAAGGCAAGGCTCCACAGGATCAGCGGCGGGTCGAGCGAGACCGTGTTGAACGAACTCGCCGTCACCCCGATGCGCGTGCCGTCGCCGCGCAGGATCGTCATCACCGTGACCCCGGTCGGAAAGCTGCCCATCACGTCGCGGTAGGTCGGCGGATCGCAGGGCAGCAGGTGATCGACGCTCGCCCGGGCGACATCGGAGGGAGACAGCGCGTTCATCGGATGTCCTTTCGCAGGTTTCGGATCGCAGCATGTCGGGCCGCGAAAAACAATCTATGTGGGATTGACCTTCAGCAGTAACAATAAGAAATGGATTTTCCTATCAGCCCCGGTGATACCCCATGAACCTGCGCCAACTGGCCGCCTTCGTCGGCATCTACGAGGAAGGCTCGTTCAACAAGGCCGCGCAGCGGCTGAACGCCACGCAATCCGGCCTCTCGATGCAGATCCGCAATCTGGAGGACAGTCTCGGCACCCCGCTGTTCGAGCGCTCAGCGAAGGGCGTCACCCCGACCTTCGCCGGAACCCGGCTCTACGCCGTCGCGGTCGACGTGCTGCGCCGCCTCGACGCTGCCGAACTGGAGCTGCGCTCGCTTTCCGGCACGGTCAGCGGCCCGCTGCGCATCGGCCTCATGCCCACCTTCACCCGCGGCATCCTCGCCCCGGTGGTCAGCGGCTTCCTCAGGGACTTCCCCAATGTCGAGCTCTCGGTGACCGAGGCCTACAGCGGCGTGCTGACCGAGAAGGTGGCCGAAGCCGAGGTCGATTTCGCCGTCGTGCCGCAGGCCGCGCCGCGCGACGGCATCGTCAGCCGCCCGCTCGGCAGCGACCGCGAGATCCTGGTGCAGCGCCCCGGCGGACCGCTGCCGCATCTCTCGCCGGTGCGGCTGGCCGATCTGCAGCCCCTGCACCTCGTCCTGCCCGCCCGCGGCAATGCCCGCCGCGACGGGATCGACGCCTTCCTCGACCGTTCCGGCATTGCCGTCGCCTCGCTGGTCGACATGGATGCGATGATCGCCACGCTCGATTTCGTCGCCTCCTCCGACTACGTCACCATCCTGCCCGCCACCATCTGCACCAAGGATCTCGACGGCGGCCTGCGCTGGCTGCACCCGATCGTCGGCCCCTCGCTCAGCGTCAGCTACGCCGTCATCGAACCGGCCCGCAAGGCCCTCTCCCGCGCCGCGCGTCTGTTCCTCGAACGGCTGGAGGCCGAATACGCCCGCAGCGATGCGCAATGGGCCGAGGTCTTCGCCCGCGTCGGCGCCTGAGGGGTATCAGCCCACGCGATAGCAAGCATCAGATAGTATCGTTTCTCCTTAAGGCGCAGCGCGGACTAATCTTTGCACTGACAGATTAGAGGAGCGTGCAGCCATGCAGCTTGGTTTCTTCACCATGCCGATCCACCCCGTGGGCAAGGATTACCGCCAGTGCCTGCGCGAGGATGCCGAGGCCTTCCTGCTGGCCGACGAGCTGGGCTATGCCGAGGGCTATGTCGGCGAGCATGTCACCGACTTGGCCGAGAACATCACCTCCTGCGTGGTCTTCATCGCCTCGCTCGCCTCGCGGCTGAAGCAGATCCGCATGGGCACCGGCACGATCAACATGCCCAACATCCACCCCGCCCATGTCGCAAGCCAGATCTCCATGCTGGACCACCTGCTCGACGGGCGCTTCAACTTCGGCATCAGCCCCGGCGGGCTGCTGTCGGACGCCGAGATCTTCGGCAACATCGACGCCGACCGCAACGCCATGTTCCTCGAGGCCATCGACATGGTGCTGGCGCTCTGGACCAGGGACGCGCCCTACAATCTCAAGGGCAAGTACTGGAACATCACCACCGAACGCACGCTCCTGCCCGAGATCGGTCAGGGCATCATCACCAAGCCGCTGCAGCGCCCGCATCCGCCCGTGGTGGTGACGGCGGTCGCGCCCTTCTCCAAGGGGGTGACGGCGGCGGCGGCACGCGGCTGGGATCCGATCTCGGCCAATTTTCTCCTGCCGAAATGGGTCGCCACCCACCGCAAGAGCTACCTCGATGGCTGCGCCGAAGGCGGACGCGAGGCCGATCTGGGCAACTGGCGCGTGGCCAAGAGCGTCTTCGTCGCCGACGACATGGAAACCGCGCGCGCCTATGCCAATGATCCGGGCAGCCCTTATCTGCACTACTACAAGTCGCTGGTGACGAAGCTGGTGAAGAACGGCCGCGCCAACCTCTTCAAGGAAGACCAGTCGATGCCGGACGAGGCGGTGACGCTGGACTACGTCATGCAGCGGCTGGTGATCTGGGGCACGCCCGACAAGGTGGCCGACGAACTTCTCGCCTTCCGCGAAGAGGTCGGCCCCTTCGGCACCCTGCTCTGCGCCGGGCATGACTGGGCCGATGTCGATCTCGCCCGCCGCTCCATGGTGCTGATGCAGGAAAAAGTGCAGCCCGCCGTCATGGCTGCCGAGAAACAGACAGCGGAGGCCGCAGAATGACTCGCGAGACCGTGGCATCGGGCGAGGCCCGGCTTTCGATCAGGATCGACGGCAGCGCGGGCAAGCCGTGGCTCCTCTTGTCCAATTCCCTCGCCGCCGACCTTTCGATGTGGGACGACCAGATCGCCGCGCTCACCAAGACCCACCACGTCATCCGCTACGACACGCGCGGCCATGGTGAAAGCTCGGTGCCGCCCGGCCCCTACAGCTTCGAGCTGCTGGTGGGCGACATGGTCGCGATCCTCGATCATGTCGGCGCCGAGTCTGCCGACATCTTGGGCCTCTCGCTCGGCGGCATGACCGCGCTGGGGCTCGGCCTCGCCCATCCCGAACGGGTGCGGCGGATGATCGTCTGCGATGCCCGCGCCGACGCGCCACCGCCCTTCGTCCAGGGCTGGGACGACCGGATCGCCGCGATCCGCGCGGGCGGCCTCGCCGCGATCACCGAGGGCACGCTCGACCGCTGGTTCACCGCCGACTGCCCGCCCGAGGCGCGCGACCGCGCCCGCGCCATGATCCTCGCCACCCCGCCCGAAGGCTGGATCGGCTGCGCCGAGGCGCTGAAGCGGCTGGATTACCTCAAGGATCTCGGCACGATGCAGCCCCCGGTGCTCTACATCGTCGGCGAAGAGGACATGGGCGCCCCGAAAGAGGCGATGGCCGCCATGCACGAGGCGACGCCGCGCTCGGGCTTCAAGGTGCTGCCCGGCCTCGCCCATGTGCCCAACATGGAAAACCCCGAGCGCTTCCTGAGCGCGATCCGGGAGTGCCTGCACGCCAGCCACGACGCGGCGGCCTGAATGAAACGGAGAGGAAGAACATGCTGAACGCCGCCATCGTGGGCCTGGGCTGGTGGGGCAAGACCATCACCGGCCGGATGAAATCCTCCGACGAGATGCGCGTCACCCATGCCGTCGATCTCTACCCCGACCTGCACCGCGACTTCGCCGACCAGAACGGCCTGCGGCTCTCGGGGTCGCTCGACGAGGTTCTGGCCGACGCGGATGTGGATGCCGTCATCCTCTGCACTCCCAACACCCAGCACACCGCGCAGGTCGCGGCGGTGGCGCGGGCGGGCAAGCATGTGTTCTGCGAAAAGCCCCTCGCCCTGACCCGCGCCGAGGCCGAGGCCTCGGTGGCGATCTGCGCCGAACATGGCGTCACCCTCGGCATCGGCCACGAGCGCCGCTTCGAGCTGGCGATGCTCGAGGTGCAGCGCATGGTGCGGGCGGGCGAACTCGGCACCATCATGCATTCCGAGTCGAGCTTCAGCCATGACAAGCTGATCAACGTGCCGGTCACCGACTGGCGCCGTTCGGCCACAGAGAGCCCGGCGGCGGGCATGACGGCGATGGGCATCCACCTCAGCGACGCCTATGTGAACCTCTTCGGCCCGGTGACCGAAGTCTATGCCATGACCGCCAAGCGCGTCCTCCCCGGCGAGAACGGCGATGTGGTCTCGGTGCTCCTGCGTTTCGAAAGCGGCGAGACCGCCTATCTCAACGCGGTGCTCTACACCCCGCTCTACCTGCGCTTCGCCGTCTTCGGCACCAAGGCCTGGGTCGAATACCGCAACGAGACCCATCCCGACACGCCCGGCCCCTCCACCCTCACCGTGCAGGTGACGGGCGAGCCCGCGCGGGTCACGACCTACGACTGGACGGATTCGGTGCGCGCCAACCTCGACCTCTTCGCCCAGCAGATCCGGGGCGCCGCGACCTATCCCTTCACCGACGCGCAGAAGATCGGCAACATCGCCGTGCTCGAGGCGATCACCATCTCCGCCCGCGAAGGCCGCCCCGTCACCGTCGCGCCGATGTAGGAAAAAGGGCGCCCCACGGGGCGCCCTCCGGTCGCGGCCAGCGGCCCGGCCGTCATTCCGCCGTCCAGCCGCCGTCGACCAGCAGCGCCGTCCCCGTGACCAGCGCCGAGGCGTCGGAGGCGAGAAAGACCACCGGCCCCATCACATCCTCGAGCTCTCCCACCCGACCGAGCTTGATCTTGCTCTCGATCCAGGCCCGCCGCTCGGGGATCGCCAGCGTCTGCTCGCCCAGCGGCGTGCGGATGAAGGTCGGGCACAGCGTGTTCACCCGGATGCGCTTCGGCCCCCATTCGATCGCCATCGCCTTGGTCATCCCCTCGAGCCCGTGCTTGGTCGCGCAATAGACCCCGCGATCCGGCCCGCCGACATGGCCCATCTGGCTCGAGATGTTGATCAGGCTCCCCGGCCGCCCCGCCGCGATCAGCCCCCGCGCCACTTCGCGCGTCAGGAAATAGGCCGCCCGCAGGTTCAGCGCCATCGCCGCGTCGTAATCCTCGGGCGTCGTGTCCAGCGCGGGCGTGTGCCGCGCCAGACCGGCGGAGTTGACCAGCACGTCGAAGGGCCCGCCCTCCGACAGGAAGGCGGTCGTCGCCAGGATGTCGGTCACATCGAGCGCCACCGCCTCGGCCGCATGGCCTTGGGCGCGCAACGCATCGCGCGCCTCCTCCAGCGCCTCCATCCGCCGCGCGACCAGCGTCACCGCGGCCCCCGCCTCGGCCAGCGCCACCGCAGCGGCCAGCCCGATCCCGGAGGACGCCCCTGTCACCAGCGCGCTCCGGCCCTCCAGCCGGAAGGAGGGCGTGCGCGGCAGCCTCATGCCGCGCCCCGCACCTTGGTCATCCCCGCCCTGCATGGACCGCTCAGTCCAGCTTGTATTCGGTGAGCCAGCTATGGCCCCCGGCGGTCACCGCATCGAGATAGGTCTGCATCACCTCGGTCCCCGGCAGGCTGCGGCCATCGGCATCCTTGGCCATCGCCCGCGGGAACTCGGCCATCGCCTGCGCCCATTCCGCCCGCGCGCTCTCCGGCAGCTCCTTGATGACGGCGCCCTGCTCGGCCAGGCCCTTCAGCCCCGCCGCCTGCCGCTCGTCCATCACCTGACCCGAGCGCGCCTCGTATTCGCGCCCGACCTCGCGGATGATCTGCTGCACGTCCTCGGGCAGCCGCTCCAGCGAAGCCGCGTTCATCGTCAGCCCGTTCACCCCCATCGCGCCGAAGCCGATCAGCGTGTAATAGGGCGAGGGCTCGTAATACTTGTAGCCCAGATAGGCCGAGGGGAACATCAGCCAGCCGTTGTAGACCCCGGTCTGCATGTTCATGTAGCCGTCGGGCAGCGCCGACTGCACCGGCACGACGCCGGCATATTGCAGCCACGGCAGGTTCGGCCCCGCGCCGCCGATCTTCACGCCCTGAAGGTCGGCCACCGTGTCCCACGGGTCGGTGGTGCCGAGATGGTAGTTGTCCCAACCCGACAGCCCGAGCAGAACCTGCCCGTGCTCGCGCTCGAAGGTCTCGGTCAGCCACGGCACCGCGTCATAGGTGGCGCGCACCGCCTTCATCGCCGACAGGCCGTCCTGCGGGCCGAAGGGCACGTAATAGGGGAAGTTGTGGATGAACAGCTTCGACGGCTCGAAGCAGAAGCAATAGGCGCCGACATCCAGAAGCCCGGTCTGCACCGCCTCCAGCGTGTCCGAGACCGAGGCCATCGCCCCGCCGTAGCCCTCGATGAACTCCACCTCATGCTCGGTTTCCTCGGCGACGCGCCGCTTCACCTCGGGCACGAAGAAGGTCTCAACGAGGTTCACATAGATCGTCGGCCCCGAGGGATGCCCCGCCCCGGCGCGGAGCGTGAACGAGTCGGCGGCGGCAACCTGCGGCAAAAGCAGCAGCGCCGCCGCGGCAGGCAGATAGGTGGTCGAGTTGCGCATCATGGTCTTCCTCCCACTGACGCTGCGGCCCGACAGGGGCTCTGCCGCTCGGCGCGGCTCTGCCCCTCCTCCCACGGACCGCAGGTCTTGTTTATCACTTGCTAACCGTGTCCGAGCAGAACCTGCGCGTCAATAGACTCGGCGGCTCCGGCGGTGCAAAAAGATGTATTTATCATACGCTAATTTGTTTGACCCGCCTTTTCCATGCGTTAGGATGCAGGCAGCGGCTGGGAGGCCGTGCAGGGAGGATAGTGCATGTTGAAGCCAGCCGTCGCGGCGGCCCGGGCTATCCATGTCGTTTCGGCGACATGGGTTCTGGTTCTGGGAATTGCCATCATCGTCGATGTCGTGGGGCGGACGTTCTTCGCCACGCCGGTGCAGGGCACCATCGAGATCGTCAAGAATTCGGTCGTGGCGATCACCTTCCTGCAGATGCCGCTGGCGATCTTCTCCGGCTCCATGCTGCGGACCGAGATCTTCTCCGACCGGCTCGGCCCCGGCGGGCGGCGCCTGCTGCGCAGCCTCACCTATCTCTGCGGCGCGGCCCTTTTCGTGCTGATCGTTGTCGCCAGCTGGCACGAGGCCGGCAACGCGTGGCGCATCGGCGAATACGAGGGCGAGGGCGCGCTCAGGGTGCCGACATGGCCGGTGCGATTCCTGCTCATCGGCTCTGCCGTCTTCGCCGCCTTCGCCTATCTCTCGATGATCTGGCTCGACTGGACCGGACAGCTGGAAGAGGAGCTCGCCTATCCGGGCCTGCTCTCCTATGACGCCGAGGCCTCCGGGGTCATGGCCGACCGCAAGGGAACCCACTGATGGCCATCACCGTCGTCCTCTCGATGATCGGCCTTCTGGTCGTTCTGGTGCTCCTCGGCCTGCACATCGCGGTCAGCATGGCGCTGACCAGCGTGCTCGGCCTCTTCCTCATGCTCGGCAGCTTCGACATCGCGATCTCGCTGCTCGGCTCCAGCGCCTACGAGGCGCTGCGCAGCCAGACCTTCATCGTCATCCCGCTCTTCGTGCTGATGGGCGATTTCGTCTCCAAATCCGGCGCCGCGGGCGATCTCTACCGGGTCTGCAACTCGGCCCTGCGGCGCATCCCGGGGCGGCTCGCCGTCGCCACCGTCGCCGGCAACGCGATCTTCGCCGCCGTCACCGGCGTCTCCATCGCCTCCGCCGCCGCCTTCTCGCGCATCGCCTATCCGGAGATGCGCAAGCTCGGCTACAAGAAGGATTTCGCCCTCGGCGCGGTCGCGGGCAGCGCCTGCCTCGGCATGCTGATCCCGCCCTCGGTCCTGCTCATCGTCTGGGCGATCCTGACCGAGATGTCGGTCGGCGCCCTCTTCATCGCCGGGGTGGTCCCCGGCCTCCTCCTCGCCCTGCTCTTTGCCGGCTATTGCATCGGCAGCGCCACCCTCAACCCCGCCATCGCCCCCGACCCCGTCGCCGCCTCCGACCAGCCCCCGCGCACCCGGTCCGAGAACATCGGCGCCTTCGGCATCCTCGCCCTCGTGGCGCTGGTCATCGGCGGCATCTGGGGCGGCATCTTCACCCCGACCGAGGCCGCGGGCTTCGGCGCGGTTGGCGCCCTCCTCCTCGGCCTCGCCAAGGGCATGCGCCGGCGCGAGGTGATGCAGGCGATCTACAACGCCGGCCGCACCACCGCGCCCATCATGTTCCTCCTGATCGCCGCCACCATGTATTCCCGCCTCCTCGCCATGGGCGGCGCGGTGAACTACCTGCAGGGCGTCTTCCTCGGGATGGGCGGCGGGGTCATCGTCATCGTCGCGGTCATGGCGCTCGTCTGGCTGCTGCTCGGCATGATCATCGACTCCGTCTCGATCATCCTGCTCACCGTGCCGATCTTCGCCCCCATCGCCGCCTCGCTCGGCGTCGACCCGATCGCCTTCGCCATCTTCGGCATCCTGGTGATCGAGGCTGGCCTGCTGACCCCGCCCTTCGGCCTCCTCGTCTATACCGTGAAGGGCGCCATCCCCGAACGCGACGCGGGCCTCGGCGAGATCTTCCGCGGCTCCCTGCCCTATGTGGCGCTGATCCTCCTGGCGGCGGTGCTGGTCATCGTCTTCCCCGGCCTCGCCACCTGGCTGCCGAACATCGGGCGCTGAGCCTAGAGCGGCAGCTGCAGCCGGGCGAGGGCGTCGAAGGCGACCTCGCGCCCGGCGTCCTTCTCGGCTTCGGCGGCGGCCACCACCGCGGGCAGCATCTCCCGCGTCAGCGCGACATAGGTCGCCACCGCCAGCCGGTAGGAGCGTTCGCGGTCGATGGTGCGCGGCAGCTGGTAGATATGCTCGCGGATGCCCTGGTAGAACACCGAGCCATGCATCATCCACACCAGATCGAGCTCGGCCTCGGTCACCGGCATCGCGCTCTCCACCCCCAGCTCCGCCCGCATCTCCAGACAGACCGGCACCAGCAGCCGGTCGATCACCAGGTTGAGATAGCGGGTGTGGATGTCGAGCCCCTTCAGCGCGGCGAAGAAGAAGATCCTCAGCCAGGCGCGGTCGAAGATCGCCGTGTAGCTTTCGTAGAAGTCCAGCAGCCGCTCGGTCAGCGGGCGGCTGCGGTCGGTCAGCCCCTCGGCCCATGCGTCGCGCCATTGCGACAGATAGACCTCGTGATAGACCTCGTTGATCAGGTCTTCCTTCGACGGGAAGTAGCGGTAGATCAGCGGCTGGGTGATGCCGATCTGCCGGGCCAGCACCCGGGTGCCGCCGTCGAACCCCTCTTCCGAAAAGAACGAGATCGCCTTCTCCAGTAGCTCGCGCTTGCGCTCTTCCGGCGGCATCCGCGCCGGGCGGGGTTTGGGGGCCTGTTCGGTCATCTTGCCTGTGCCGTCTGGGATGAATGATCGTCCGATAACCCCATTCTCCCAGACGGGCAAGGGATCAGCCTCGGCCGGCGTCGCCGACGAGGCCGCTGCCCGAGATCGCCTCGAGCGCGCAGTCCTCGTCCACATCCGGCAGATCGCCGCTGACCCCCACGGCACCGACGATCCGCCCGTCCTCGCGGCGCAGAAGCACCCCGCCCGGGTTCGGGACCATCCGCCCGCCCGAGGCCGAGGCCAGCGCGGTGAAGAAGTTCGGCGCCGCCGCCGCGCGCTCGAACAGCACCCGGCTCGGCAGGCCCATGCCCAGGGCCCCCCAGGCCTTGCCGAAGGCGATCTCGCAGCGCAGGATGCCGCTGCCATCGGCGCGCTTCATCACCACCACATGCCCGCCCGCATCCAGCACGGCCACGGTCAGCGGCTGCGCCCCCCGGTCGCGTCCGGCGGCCAGCGTGGCCTCGGCGATCCGGTCGGCAATCTCCAGTGTCAGTTCCATCGGGTTCTCCTCCCCTGTTGTCGATGCCATCTCAGAGCACCAGCGGCGCATTGGCGCAGCGCTTGTCTTCGACCGTGGTGAAGCAGAGCACCGTATCGCCGGTGTTCTCCAGATCATGCGTCATGCTCTCGCCCCGCTCGAAGCGCATGTGCCGGGTCAGCCCCACGGTATAATCCATCTCCGCCACCTTGCCCGCGCCATGGCGCGACAGCGCGCGGCCCGGCGTGGTCGCCACCCAGAAATAGTCGAGCACATGGGTATGGAACGCCAGCCGCTCGCCCGGCTCGAGCCGAATCAGCCAGACGCGGAAGGTTTCGGTCTCGCTGACCAGCTCGCTGCCCACGCGTCCGTTCGTCGCCGCCGCCGCATATTCCGCTGCAAGGTCTTCCGACCATTCACCAACTTGCCGATCCATGTGCCCTCCTACGGTTTTGCTTGCTAATTTATAGCCTGATAAATTAAATGGGCCAAGTCACAAATTCCAAGGGGGTCATCATGGCGGGTCATGCGATCATCAGCGGCGGCTCGATAGGCGGTCTGTTCGCGGCAGCCCTGTTGCGGCGGGTCGGCTGGCAGACGACGGTTCTGGAACGCTCGAAGGTGGAGCTTTCCGGGCGCGGCGCGGGCATCGTCACCCATGACAGGCTGATCGAGCTCATCGCCCTGACCGGCGCCTCGATCGAGGATCTGGGCGTGCAGGTGGAGGAGCGCGTCGCCTTCGACATCGACGGCGCCGCCGTGGCCCGGCTGCCCTCGCCGCAGATCGTCACCTCCTGGGACCGGGTGCATTCGCTGCTGCGCGCGCTCTGCCCCGAGGGCAGCTACCGGCTGAACCAGCTTGTCAGCGGCTATCGCCAGGGCAGGGACAAGGTCACGGTTCTGACCGAAGAGGGCGAGCTCGAGGCCGATCTCCTGGTCGGGGCCGACGGATTCCGCTCGGCCGTCCGCGGTCAGATGCACCCCTCGGTGCAGCCGGCCTATTCCGGCTATGTGGTCTGGCGCGCGCTGGCCGACGAGGCGGCACTGTCGCCCGAGCTGCGGGCGCAGGTCTTCGGCCATTTCGGCTTCTTCCTGCCCACCGGCACGCAGATCCTCGGCTACCCGATCGCCGGCCCCGGCAACGATCTCCGCCCCGGGCACCGCCGCTACAACTTCGTCTGGTATGCCCCCGTTCCGCAAGAGGATCTTGCCGATATGCTGACCGATGCCACCGGGCATCGCCATGACGTGACCATCCCGCCGCCGCTGATCCGGCCCGAGGTTCTGGCCCGGATGCAGGAGTTCGCCACGCGCCATCTGGCAGCGCCCTTCCTCGAGATCCTCGCCCGGGCCGAACGGCCCTTCTTCACGCCGATCTACGATCACCATTCGCCGACCATGGCCGTGGGCCGGGTCGCCCTCGCCGGGGATGCGGCCTGCGTCGCCCGGCCCCATGTCGGCATGGGGGTGACCAAGGCCGCCTGCGATGCCGAGGCACTGGCCCGGGCGCTGGCCGCGATGCCGGTGGAGGCGGCGCTGCAGGCCTATTCCGCCGAGCGCACCCCCGAGGCGTTGATGGCGCGCGACACCGGCCAGCGGCTCGGTCGCTACATCTTCGACGGCGATGTGGCCCGGAATCGCGGCGGGCGCGACAACCCCAATCTGATGACGATCCTGCGCGACACCGCCGTGGTGCCCTGAGCCCCGCGGCCCGCCATGACGAAGGGGCACCTTCCGAACTTTCGCAGAAAGTTCGTCCTCACGGATTTTCTGCGAAAATCCAGTGCGCCCACCTTTACCAGAATCTTAACACGCGACCGTATATTATTGACAGATAACGATTTCCCGGCGTTTTCACGCGTGAAAACGCCGGGAAGTCTGCTTACTTGATCGCCTGAGGATTGATCGGCGAACCGCAGCCCCCCGGCAGGTTCATCGGCGGCGCGCAGAAGAAGAACTCATAGACCCCATCCGCCGCGCAATCCTCGGCCAACTCCTTCACATAGAAGATCTCGCCCATAGTGATCCCGATCGCCGGGATCACCACCCAATGCCAGGGCTGGTTCGCCTCGTCCGTCTCGTTCGGCCGCACCTCGCAGCCCCAGGTATCGGCGCAGATCGCCGCGATATCCTTCTCGCGGATCCAGTAGGCCGTCTCGAAGGCCAGCCCCGGCGCGTCACCCCCGGCATAACCCGACCAGTCGCCCGCCTTCAGGCAGGCCTCCTGCTGCCCGGTCCGCACGATCACGAAGTCCCCGCGCCGGATCTCCACCCCCTGCGCCGCCGCCGTGCCGTCGAGGTCGGCCTTGGTGATGGCATAGCCATCCTCGAGCGCCTCGACTCCCTTCCAGCGCGCCACGTCCAGAAGAACCCCGCGCCCCACCATCCGGTCCTTGGTATGCTCGATCCCCAGCTTCTTCGCGCCGTTCACATCGACCAGCGTCGCCGGGTAGCCGTTGTACATCTTGTCATCGAGAAAGATATGCGCCAGCGCGTCCCATTGGGTCGAGCATTGCATCGGCAGGTTGATCGCGTCATCGGCGTAGCGGAGGTAGGCCTTGCCCTTGTCCTGCACCCCGGCCGCCGCGTCGGTGCCGGTAGCGAGCATCTGGTGGATCGGGTTCCAGCGGCCGCCGAACAGGCCGGACTGGATCTTCTCGTCCAGCGGCAGGCCAAGCGCGAAGGTCTTGCCGCGACGGACCAGCTTGGCCGCGTCGGCCACATCCTGCTCGGTGACGAGGTTCAGCGTGCCGATCTGGTCGTCGTCGCCCCACCTGCCCCAGTTCGACAGCTTTTCCGCCGCCTCGTAAATCGCCTTCCGGTTCACCGTCATCGCCATAGTGGTCTCCTCCCAAAATAGATTATCGTATGATAATTACAAAGGGTGGCGCCGTGCAAGGCTTTCCGATCAGGGGCTTCACCTGCGCGGCGGTGGCCAGCGCGGCGGTGGCCACGGGTGCTTCCCCGCCGGTTGGCTTCGCGGCGGGCGGGAACTATGGTGCCGGCCCAACGATTTGAAGGACGAGCTGCATGAAGGAAACGGCGCGCTTCGGGCGCGGGGCCGGGTGGGGGCGCAGCCGGGTGCGGAGGGTGTGAGCAGCTTGCCTGCCCTGCCGCCGGGGCGATGGCGCGACATCGGCCAGTGGGCGCTTTTGGTCTGCGGCAGCGCCGGTCTCTCCGCACTCTTCGGCATTGCCCATGTGCCGGCGGCGCTGATGCTCGGCCCCATCGTCTGCGGCGCGCTGCTGGCGATGCGTGGATCGCAGATCCGGGTCGCGCGCCCTCCCTATCTCTGGGGGCAGGCCATTGCCGGGACGCTGATCGCGCTGAACCTCGATCCGGCCATCGTCGGGCGCACGGTGGAGATCTGGCCGGTGGTGCTGGCCTTCGTGGTGCTGACGCTGGCCCTGGCCTGCGCCGTCGGTCTGGTCGCCGCCCGGCTGACCGGGCTCGACCGCGAGGTGACGGTCTGGGGCTTCCTGCCCGGCATGGCGGGCACGATGATCGCGCTGGCGCATGAGCGCGGCATCGACAGCCGGATGGTGGCCTTCATCCAGATCCTGCGGCTGCTGATGGTGATCGCCACCATGGTTGTGGTGGGCGCCGCACTGGTCGGCCCTCCGGTGCCGCATGATGCGAGCGCGCCGCTGCCCGATGCGCTCTCCACCTCGGTCGCCATGCTCTTGGGCCTGCTCGGCATCGGCGTCTCGCGCTTTGCGCCCATCGTTCCGGCGGGGGCGTCGCTGGTGCCGCTGGTGGCGGGCAGCCTGCTCACCATCAACGGGATCAACGTGGCGCCGCCCTATCTCTTGGTGGCGGTCGCCTATTTCTTCCTCGGCGCGCAGGTCGGGCTGCGCTTTACCCCCGACATGATCCGCACCGGGGCGCGGGCGATGCCGTGGCTGCTGGTGGCGGGGGTGTTGCTGCTGGTGCTCTGCGCCGGCTCCGGCGCTTTGCTGTCGGTGGTGGCGGGGGTGGATCTGATGAGCGCCATGCTGGCGACGGTGCCGGGATCGGTCGATTCCATCGCGCTGATCGCGCTGTCCACCGGCAGCGACATTTCCTTCATCATGACGCTGCAGACGGTGCGGCTGTTCGCGGTGGTGCTGCTCGGCCCGCCGATGGCGCGGGGGATGCTGGCGCTGCTCCGGCGGCTGAGGCCGCCGGAGGGCTGAGCCTCAGCGCAGCGCCGGCGCGGGGTCTTCCTGCCGGAAGCGGGTGGTCTCCAGCGCGGCGGCCATCAGCGTGCGGGTATATTCTTGCGCCGGATGGTCGAAGATCGCCTCGGTCTGGCCCTGCTCCACCACCCGGCCCTGCTTCATCACGAGGATGTAGTCGGCCAGCGCCCGCACCACGGCGAGGTCGTGGCTGATGAAGAGATAGGACAGCCCGTGCTTCTGCTGCAGGTCGCGCAACAGGTCGACGATCTGCTTCTGCACCGAGCGGTCGAGCGCCGAGGTCGGCTCGTCGAGCACGATGACCTTGGGCTTGAGGATCATCGTGCGGGCGATGGCGATGCGCTGGCGCTGACCGCCGGAGAATTCGTGCGGGTAGCGGTTGCGCATGCCGGGCTCCAGCCCGACCTCGGCCAGCGCCTCGCCCGCGCGGACGTCGCGTTCCCTGGCCGAGAGCGCCGGCTCGTGGATCATCAGCCCCTCGGTGATGATCCGCCCTACGGTCATGCGCGGCGAGAGGCTGCCGAAGGGGTCCTGGAACACCAGCTGCAGCTCGCGCCGCATCGGGCGCATCGCCGCCGGGTCATTGGTCAGCTCGCGCCCCTTGTAGGAGATCACCCCCGCCGAGGGCAGCAGCCGCAAGAGCGCCCGGCCCAGGGTGGATTTGCCCGAGCCGGATTCGCCGACGATGCCGATGGTCTGGCCCTGATGCAGCGCGACCGAGATGCCGTCCACCGCGCGGAGCTCGTCCGCGGGCTGGAAGAGGCCGCCGCTGGAGCGGAACACCACCTCGACATTCCGCCCGTCAAGCAGCACCGGCGCGTTCTCGGGCGGCGGCAGCTTGCGGCCCTCCGGCTCGGCGTCGAGCAGCATTCTGGTGTAGGGATGCGCGGGGGCGGCGAAGAGATCGGCGGTGGCGCCGGTCTCCACCACCTCGCCGCGGCGCATGACATAGACGCGGTCAGCGAAGCGCTGGACGATGCCGAGGTCATGGGTGATGAACAGGATCGCCATGCCGAGCCGCTGCTGCAGATCGGCCAAGAGCGTCAGGATCTGCGCCTGGATCGTCACGTCGAGCGCGGTGGTCGGCTCGTCGGCGATCAGGATGTCGGGGTCGCAGGCCAAAGCCATGGCGATCATCACCCGCTGGCGCTGCCCGCCAGACAGCTCGTGCGGATAGCTGTCGATCCGCCGCTCCGGCTCGGGGATGCCGACGACCTTCAGGAGTTCGACGATGCGCGGGCGTGCCTTGGCGCGCGAGAGGCCGCGGTGAAAGCGCAGGGGTTCGGCCAGCTGCTCGCCGATGCGGTAGAGCGGGTCGAGCGAGGTCATCGGCTCCTGGAAGATCATGGTGATCTTGTCGCCGCGCACCTTGTTCAGCTTGCGCTCGCTCATGCCGATCAACTCCTGCCCGCGGTAGAGCGCGGAGCCGGTGGCCTTGCCGTTGCGGGCAAGCAGCCCCATCAGCGCCATGGTGGCCTGGCTCTTGCCCGAACCGCTCTCGCCGACGATGGCCACGGTCTCGCCCGGCTTCACGCTGAGGTCGATGCCGCGCACCGCCTCCACCGGGCCGTCATTGGTCTGGAAGGTGACCCGCAGGCCCTTGATGTCGAGGATCGGCTCCATCTCAGCGGTCCTTGGGGTCGAGGCTGTCGCGCAACCCGTCGCCGAGGAAGTTCAGCGCAAAGAGGATCGCGGTCAGCGTGAGGGCGGGGAAGAACAGGAGCCACGGCGCGCCGCGCATGTTGTTCGCCCCTTCGGAGATCAAGAGCCCGAGCGAGGTCAGCGGCTCCTGCACGCCGAGGCCGAGGAAGGACAGAAGGCTCTCGAGCAGGATCGCCTTCGGCACCAGGAGCGTCACGAAGACCACCACCGGCCCCAGCGTGTTGGGGATGATGTGACGGCGCAGGATGCCCGCCTTGGTGGCGCCCAGAGCCTCGGCGGCCTGCACGAACTCCTGCCGCTTCAGGCTCAGCGTCTGGCCGCGGACGATCCGCGCCATGTCGAGCCATTCGGTCGCGCCGATGGCGATGAAGATGATGACGAGGTTCCGCCCGAAGAACACCACCAGCAGGATCACGAAGAAGATGAAGGGCAGCGAGTAGAGGATGTCGACCACCCGCATCATCACGTTGTCGACCCGCCCGCCGAGATAGCCCGAGATCGCGCCGTAGGAGACGCCGAGCACCAGCGCCATGAAGGAGGCGAGAAGCCCGATGGCCAGCGAGATGCGGACACCGATGAACACCCGGCTCATCAGGTCGCGGCCCACGGCATCGGTGCCGAAGTAGAAGTGCAGTTGTTCCACTTCGGCGGTCAGCGTGCCGCTGAGCCCGTCGGGGGCGAGGTCGAGCCGAGGGTTCACGAAGAGGTCCGAGCGCTGGAAATAGCGCAGGATGCGCTCGTCGATCGGCTCGTCCTGCTGCAGCGCCAGCGTGACGCTGCCATCCTCCAGCACCGGCTCGCCCTCGATCCGGGCGCGCGACATCTCGCGCTCGAAGCTCGGCAGCACCACGTCGGCGCGGGGATAGGCCTCGAGGCTGGCGGGAACGCGGACGAATTGCGGATAGACCCGCGCATGGTCATGCGGGCTGAGCATCGGACCGAAGAGGCCGACGAGCCCGAGGAGGATCAGCACGACGGCGGAGGCCACAGCGGCGCGGTTGCGCCGCAGCCGGATCCAGGCGTCCTGCCAGAGCGAGCGGCCGGAGATCTGCACGACCTCTGCCGGATCGGGAGTGACGGTCATGTGAGCCCCCTAGTCATACCGCACCCGCGGATCGAGGAAGGTGTAGAGCAGGTCGACGACGAGGTTGAACAGGATGACGAAGAGCGCGATCACCACGACCGTTCCCATCACCAGCGTGTAGTCCCGCCCCAGCGCGCCCTGCACGAAATAGCGCCCGATGCCCGGCAGGCCGAAGATGGTCTCGACCACGACCGACCCGGTCAGCAGCCCCGCCGCCGTCGGCCCGAGATAGGAGACGGCGGGCAGCATCGCCGCGCGCAGGGCGTGCTTGATGACCACGGTGCGGGCCGGCAGGCCATAGGCGCGGGCGGTGCGGACATGGTTCGAACGCAGCGCCTCGATCGTCGCACCGCGCACCAGACGGGCGATCACCGCGACCTGCGGCAGGGCCAGCGTCGTGACCGGCAGCACCCAGAAGATCGGATCGGTCTGCGACCAGCCACCCGCGGGCAGCCAGCCCAGCATGACGCCGAAGAACAGACTCAGCAGCGGCGCCACCACGAAGTTCGGCGTGGTGATGCCGAAGGTGGCGAGGCCGACGATCGTATAATCGAGCGCCGTGTTCTGCCGCAGCGCCGCGATGGCACCGAGAAATACGCCGATCACCGAGGCGAGCAGCAGCGCCAGCGAGCCGAGCAGGATCGACACCGGCAGGCCGGCGGCGAAGAGATCGTTCACCGAGAAGTCGCGGCGGGTGAAGCTGGGGCCGAGATCGCCCTGAAGCAGATTGCCGAGATAGGTGAGGTATTGCGACCAGAGCGAGCCGTCGAGATTGTAGGCCCGGTTCAGGTTGGCCATGATCAGCGGGTCCAGCGGCCGTTCCAGATCGAACGGGCCACCGGGGGCAAGGCGGATCATGAAGAAGGTGAGCGTCACGATGATGAACACCGTGGGAACGGCACTGGCCAGTCGGCGCAGGGTATAACGCAGCATGGAGCGGCCCTCATACGGCGGGACGGGCTGGAGAGCCCGCCCCGGAACGCGTCACTCGCTCAGCGACAGCCAGCGGGTGTAGTGGACGTCGGGAAGGTTGTCCTCCCAGCCCTGCACGCGGTCCGCGACCAGCGCGCGCGAGGAATAGGTGAGGATCGGGATCGAGGGCACCTCGGCGAGGAAGATGCGCTCGGCATCGGCGAGGATTTCAGCCCGCGCCGCGAGGTCGAGCGTGGTCGAGGCCTCCTGCATCAGCCGGTCATATTCCTCGTTCGTCCACTTGGAGTAGTTGAACGAGACGCCCGACTGGTTGAGGTAGAGGAAGTTCTGCGGATCGCTGTAATCGCCGATCCAGCCGGCGCGGACCATGTCGAAGGGGCCGTTCTCGCGCAGGTAGTTGAAGTAGCCGGCGCCTTCCATCTCGTTCAGCGTGGCGTTGATGCCGATGTTCTTCAGCATGTCGGCCACGGCCGTCATGGTGTTCTTGTTGTTCTCGGAGGTGTTGTAGCGCAGGTCCAGCGTCAGGCTGCCCTCGGCCACCCCGGCCTCCTCCAGCAACGCCTTGGCCTGATCCTCGCGGTCGAGCAGGTCGGTCTCGGCATAGTCGAGCATCGGCGGCTCGGCCACGTAGTTGGCGATGCCCGGCGGCACCAGCGAATAGGCCGGCAGCATGGTCTCCTGCCAGACTTCCTCGGCGATGAAGTCGCGGTCGATCACCATCGAGATCGCCTGACGCACACGCGGGTCCGACAGCGGGCCTTCGTTGGTGGTCTTCACCGGCAGGTAATAGGTGCCGAGATAGGGCGCGATGCGCAGGTTGGTCGGCAGGTTCTCCCGCATGTAGCTCATCTGCTCGGCCGGCACGTCGGAGCAGATCTGCACCTCGCCCGCCTCGAAGCGGCGCAGGCAGGTGGCGCGGTCCTCGAAGGGGGTCCATTCGATGCGGTCGATCTGCACCGTGTCGGCATCGCGGAAATTGGGGTTCTTCACCATGACGATCTTGTCGTTCGGGGTGAAGCTTTCCAGCATGTAGGCACCGTTGGTCACCATGACGCCGGCACGGGTGAAGTTCGCGCCCTCGGCCTCCACGGTCGTCTGGTGCAGTGGCAGCGCGGTCTGGTGGGTCAGCAGCTCGAGGAAATAGGGGGTTGGCGCGTTGAGGGTGATCTTCAGCGTGTGGTCATCCACCGCTTCCACGCCCAGCTCATCGGGCTGCTTCTCGCCGGCGGTGATCGCCTCGGCGTTCAGCACCGGGAAGAGGATGCTGGCATAGCCTGCCGCGGTCGCGGGCGTCATGATCCGGCGGAAGGCAAAGAGGTAGTCGCCCGCGGTCACCGGGTCGCCGTTCGACCATTTGGCGTCCTGCCGCAGCTTGAAGGTATAGGTCAGCCCGTCTTCCGAGATCTCCCAGCTCTCCGCATCGCCCGGCTCCACCTCGCCCTTGGCGTTCTGGATCACCAGACCCTCGTAGAGGTCGTGCAGGATCCGCGACTCGGCGACGGTCGAGGTCAGGTGATGGTCCAGCGTGGCGGGGTCGGTGTCGTTGCCGCGCACCAGCGTCACCTGAGCCGAGGCGAGCGTGGTGGTGCCCGCCAGCAGGGCAAGGGCGCACAGGCCTGTGCGGAAGGGATGAAGACTCATGGGGTGGTTCCTCCGTGCGGTTGATGCGTTTTTGGCAAAGATGCAGATCCTGCTTAGGCAGGCAGAGCCAATTCCGGTAGACCCGTTTCCGCGACGGAATGTCCGCTCTGGCAGGTTCCCGCCCGCGGCAGAGGCGCAACACCCCGGGCCGCCCCGCGGTTCCGCGGGGCGCCGTCAGGCCCGGACCACCGTGTTGCGCCCGGCCTGCTTGGCGGCGTAGAGCGCCTTGTCGGCGCAGTCGAGCCAGAGATGCGGCTCTGAATCGTCGGGCTTGCAGGCGGCGACGCCGATGCTGGTCGTGACCTGCAGCGAAGGCTCCTCGGCGAAGCGGAGCGCCTCGATCGCGCCGCGCAGCCGTTCGGCCACCTGCATCGCCGCCTCGACCGGCGTGCCGCGCATCAGCACCGCGAATTCCTCGCCGCCGATCCGTCCGATGACATCCGTCCGGCGCAGCACCCCGCCCGCGGCCTCGACCACCGAGCGCAGCACGATGTCCCCGACGATATGGCCGTAGGTGTCGTTGATCGTCTTGAAGTGATCGAGATCGAAGACGGCAATGCTCGCGGGCTTCTCGGTCTTGTGGAAGTCGAGGAAGCTCTGCGCCACTGCCTCCTCGAAGCCGCGACGGCTGAGTGCGCCGGTAAGGGAGTCGCGCTTGGCGATCCGGCGCAGCTCCATTTGCGACACGACCAGCCGGGCGAAGCTGCGCAGCACCTCGTGATCGGCGGTGCTGAAATGGCGCGGCGTACGGCCCGCGACGCAGACCGAGCCGACGTTGTAGCCGTCGGGCGTGGTCAGCGGCGCGCCGAGATAGCAGCGCAGCCCGTCGGCCGGGGTCACCAGCGGATTGCCGACGAAGCGCTGGTCGCGCATCGCATCCTCGACCGAGAAGACATCGGCAGAACGGATGGTATGGTCGCAGAAGGCGGTCGAGCGCGGCGTCTCGCTCGAGCCGACGCCGCGGGCGGCCTTGAACCACTGCCGGTCGCGGTCGATCAGCGAGATGGCGGCCACTTCCACCTTGAAGATGTTCAGCATGAGCTGGATGATCGCGTCGAACTCTTCCTCGGGCGCGGTGTCGAGCACCTCGTAGCGGCGCAGCGCGGCAAGCCGGCCTTCCTCGTCGTCGAGATGCAGTGCTGTCATGAGCGTCATTCGTCCCCCATACCGTCCAATGCCGCCAGAATGTCCACCTCGTAAGCAACCAGCAGATCGTGCACCGACGCGCGCACGACATCCTGAGGATGCCCTGCGTTGCGAAGCGTCTCCACCAGCAGGCTCAGATTTTCCTGATGCCGTTCGATCAGCGGCAACAGCGGCTCGGGCACGCTGCCCAACCTGCCCCGGAGCCGTTCAAGGATCTCATCGTGATCATTCTTCGCCATCGCCGACGTATACGCGATACGCCTTGCCGTTCAAGCTCAGGTTGCAGCCGGGTGACGCAACATCACCTTGCCGCAGCGTTCACGGCAGCGTCGTTTGACGCGGCACGGGCTTTGGCCCATGCAGGGCGCGCGCCTCGTTCCGGAGCCCATCGAGACCATGCTGACCGAGCTTTTCATGCCCGCCGCGATCCTGCTTCTGCTGGTCTCCTCGCTGGTCGGCAGCCTGTGGGTGGTGCTGCGCTTCGTCTTCACGGCAGCGGCGCTGGCGCGGCCGCTGACGCTGTTGATCGCCGGGGGCGGCGCCTGGGCCGGGCTGACCCATGGCGGCGCCATCCTGCGATTCCTGGGGATGTGAGCGGCGCGGCCTACTGGTTGGCGCGCCGTAGCGCCGGCAGGCCGACCCCCGCCGCGTCGAAACCGCCGTCCACCGCCAGCGTCTGCCCGGTGACGAAGCTCGCCTTGTCGGAGCAGAGAAAGACGATGGCCTCGGCCAGTTCGCGCGCCTCGCCGTAGCGGTTCAGCGGGATGGCGTCATAATAGGCCGAGATGATCTCGGGCGCATGCACGGCCATGGCGAGCTTGGTCTTCACCGGCCCCGGCGCCACGCAGTTCACCCGGATGCCGCGCTCGCCCAGTTCGACCGCATATTGCTTGGTCATGTGAATCACCGCCGCCTTCGAGGTGCCATAGGCCACCCGCAGCGTCGAGGCGCGCAGGCCCGAGATCGAGGCGATGTTGACGATGGCGCCGCGGGTCTCGGCCAGAGCCTCGGTCGCGGCCTGGGTGCAGAGGAAGACGCCGTCGAGATTGGTCGCCATCACCTCGCGCCAACCCTCGAAGCTGGTCTGGCCGACGCGCGAGAACAGCGCCACGCCGGCGTTGTTCACCAGCGCATCGATCCGGCCGAAGCCCGCCAGCGCCTCTGCCACCATGCGGTCGACATCCCCGGGGATCGAGACATCGGCCTCGACCGCCAGCACGTTCTCCAGCTTTCCGGCGGCGCTGTGCAGTTCCTCGGTGTCGCGGTCCACCATGACGACCCGCCAGCCCTGCTCGAGGAACAGTTCGGTGGCGGCGAGGCCGATGCCGCGGCAGGCTCCGGTGACGAGGGCGACTTTGGTCATGTGATGTCCTTGGGTTCGATGACGAGTTCAAGCGTGACGCCGACGCGGTTGTCGCCGCGCGTCAGGGCGCCTCTGGCAATGGCGCCGTGGATATCCACCACCTCGATGCCGAGCGTGGCGATGCCGTCGCGCAGCACGGCGCCGTCGAAGCGCAGCTCGGTGGCGAGGCAGTCTATCCGATGGCCCTCGATGAAGCGGATATGGTCGATGCTGCCGACACCGTGGATCGCGGCTTCGGTGATGCCATGGGCGGCGCAGAGCGCTTCGATGGCGGTCACGCAATCCTCGCCGGGCAGGATGCGGGCGAGGAGCGCCGGGCCGGTGCCGCCGCCCTCGGGCGTGAAGAGGGTGAAGGCGGTCTCGGGATCGGGCAGGCTTTCGAACCAGCAATCGGGGCTGCCGAGGCCGGTGACCTCGGCGTCTTCGGCCATCACCGAGTCGAAGGGCAAGAGGTGGCCCATTTGCGTCACGCCGCCGGGGGTCCAGAGCCCGTGGCAATGCAGGAAGGGCGCGCCGTCGCGCCAGCCGACGATGGCCGTGGCGCGGCTGATGGCGACGCGGCCCTCCGGGGCATGGGTGTCGGAATACCAAGCCGCATGCAGCCCGTCGGTGGAGAGCGCGGGCAGGACGAAACGCAGCGGATCGCAGGTGACGCCGTCGAGCGCGATAACGCCGCCCTTGCAATCGTTTGCGGCGAAAAGCTCGCCCACTGCCTTCATCACGCTCTGCCCCTTGGACAGCACGCCGCGCAGCGGGCGCAGCACTGTGCGCCGCGCCACTGCCCGTTCGGGCGCGCGGGGTCCGGGATGGATCATGCGGGCTCTCCGGCGAGGCCGCGAGCGGTGAGCTCGTCGCGGATCATCTTCTTGGTGATCTTGCCATATGCCGATTTCGGCAGCGCCTCCCAGAGCACCACGCGCTTGGGCATCTTGTAGCGGGCAAGCTTGCCCTCGAGATGCGCCGTCAGCTCCGCCTCGGTCACAGCCGCTCCCGGCGCCGGAACACAGACCGCCCAGCCGACCTCGCCCCAGAGCGGGTCGGGCATGCCCAGCACGGCGACCTCGCTGATCGCCGGGTGGGTCAGGATCTTCTCCTCGATCTCGCGCGGATAAACGTTGGAGCCGCCCGAGATGAACATGTCGGACTGCCGCCCGGTGATGTAGAGGAAGCCCGCCTCATCCATATGGCCAAGGTCGCCGGTGCGGAACCAGCCGTCGCGGAAGGCCTTCGCATTGGCCTCGGGGTTGTCGTAATAGCCGGCAAAGACCGCCGGGCCGATGACGCAGATCTCGCCGGTCTGGCCCGGCGCGACTTCCTGCCCGGCATCGTCCTGGATCTGGATCTCGATCCCGGTCCGGGCGTGGCCGCAGGTGCCGACGCGGGCCAGCGGACCATCATCCATCACATGAAGATCGTTCGGCAAGACCGTGATATTGCCGGTACATTCGCCCAAGCCGAAATATTGCACGAGGACTGGTCCCAGCACCTGAAGCGCCTTCTGCTGATCCACGCGGTACATCGGCGCACCGGCGTAGATCACGTAGCGCAGCGAGGAAGTATCGGCTTCGGCGGTCGAAGGATGCTCCACCAGCAGCTTCAGGATCGTCGGCACGGTGAACATGGTGGAGACCCGCCACTCCTTCACCAGCGCCCAGGCGGTCGGCACGTCGAAGCGGTCTGTGGGCAGAAGCACCGTCTTCACCCCGCGCGCGATCTGGGTCAGCTGATGCACCCCCGCGCCATGCGACAGCGGCGCCACCACCAGCGAGGCGTCGGCGGAGGTGAGGCCGGGCATCAGATCGGCCAGATGGTTCGTCACCACGAAGGCCATCTGGCCATGGGTCAGCACCGAGGCCTTGGGCCGTCCGGTGGTGCCGGAGGTAAAGAAGAACCAGCAGGGATCATCGCGCTGGACAGCCGCAACCTGCGGCTTCTGCCCGGCATGGGTGGCAGTCAGATCCTCGACCGAGGGGCCCAAGTCGGCGGTGCCGAAGGACAGGAGCTGCAGCCCGTCGCAGCCCGCAGCGCAGGCGGCGGCATGGTCGGGGAAGGCCGCGTTGCAGAGCATCAGCGAGGCGCCGGAGGACCGGGTGAGATAAACTACCTCCTCCGGCGTCTGGCGAAAGTTGGCGGGCACCCAGACCGCGCCGACGCGCCAGACGGCGAACATCGCCTGCAGCATCTCGAGGCAGTTCTGGGACTGGCACATCACCCGGTCGCCCTTCTGCACCCCGAAGCGCTGCTGCAGCGCCGCGGCCAGCGCGTCGGTGCGCGCCTCGAAGTCGGCCCAGGTCCAGCGCGCCTCTCCCATCACCAGCGCGATGCCCTCGGGGTCGCGCCGGGCGCTTTGGGTCAGGAGCGTGGCGAGGTTCATCACCCGGGTCGAGACCGGGGCGACGCCGCCCTTGGGATCGCTCATCTGACCCGCTCCAGGATCGAGCAGTAATTGGCCACTGCCGCGCCGCCCATGTTGAACACGCCCCCCAGTTCAGCGCCGGGCTTCTGCATCTCGCCCGCCTCGCCCATCAGCTGCATCGCCACCATCACATGCTGGGAAACCCCTGTCGCGCCAATGGGGTGGCCGCGAGACTTCAACCCGCCTGACAAGTTCACCGGCAGCGCCCCATCGCGCCGGGTGGTGCCGTCGCGTGCCACTTTCCAGCCTTCGCCGGGAGCGGCGAGGCCCATCGCCTCGTATTCGATCATCTCGGCCACGGTGAAGCAGTCATGTGTCTCCACCAGATCGAGATCAGTGATCGCCACCCCCGCCTGCGCCAGCGCCTGAGCCCAGGCCCGCCGCGCGCCATCGAAGGCGATAGGGTCGCGGCGCGACAGGGCGAGGATGTCGCCCGCCTGCGCCCGCGCCCGGAAGCGCAGCGCCCGCGCCAGCCCCGCCGCCGTCTCGGCATCGGCCAGCACGATGGCCGCCGCGCCGTCGGAGACCAGCGAGCAGTCGGTGCGGCGCAGGGGGCCGGCGACCAGCGGGTTCTTCTCGGAAGGACGGTTGCAGAAGTCGAAGCCGAAATCCTTCTGCATATGGGCCAGAGGGTTGCGCATGCCATTGGCGTGGTTCTTTGCCGCGATCATTGCCATCTCTTCCGAGCGGTCGCCGTGGCGCTGGAAATAGCTGTTGGCGATCTGGCCGAAGACCCCGGCGAAGCCGCCGTCGATGGCGGCCTCTTCCGGCACATGGCTGGCGGAGAGCAGGATGTTGCCCACCTCCTCCATCGGCGTCACGGTCATCTTCTCGGCGCCGATCACCAGCGCGATGCGGCCCCGGCCAGAGGCGATGAAATCCGCCGCCGCATAGAGCGCCGCCGAGCCGGTGGCGCAGGCGTTCTCGGTGCGCAGGAAGGGGATGCCCGCCAGCTCCGGCGTGCCCATGGCGACGAGGGCGCCTTGGAAATCCTGCCGCGAGAAGCCGTTGTTGTAGACGCCGACGAAGATGCCGTCGACCGCCTCGGGCGGGATGCCGGCATGGTCGAGCGCGGGGCGGGCCACTTCGGCCATCAGGGCGGTGGTGTCGGGCGCTTCGGCCTTGCCGAACTTGCTATGGGCCCAGCCAACGATCAGTGCTTCGGACATGAGGGTCTCCTGTCAGTCAGAGGGGGCGAAATGTCGGGCGAGCCGCGCCTCGACGCGGGCGGCCTCGCGGTGCAGGAGCGCCACCAGCGCAGGCTGGCGGTCGGGGCCCATGCGGTCCTCGATGGCGGCGACGGAAAGCGCGGCGGCGGGATGGCCATCGGGCCAGCGCAGCGCGACGCCGATGCCCCAGGAGCCCTGCACCACCCGCCCGGGGTTCACCGCATGGCCCAGAGAGCGGGCGCGGGCGACATCGGCGCGCAGATCCTGCAGCGCGGGTTTCAGCGGCAGGGCGGCGATGCGCTGCAGCAGCGCCTCGGCCTCGGCTTCGGGCATCGCCGCGAGAAGCGCGAGCCCCCCGGCACCGAGCCCGATCGGGTTGCGGTCGCCGGCCTTCAGCGCATGGGTGCGGATCGGGAAGCTGCCCTCCTCATGCGCGAGGCAGAGCACATGATCGTCCTGCTGCACCGAGAGAAAGGCCGTGTCGCCGGTCTCGGCGGCGAGGCGCTTCAGGCTGTCGGCGGCATGCGAGAGGATGCCGTGGCGGGGGGCGGCGAAGCTTGCCAGCAGATAGGCCTCGGGGCCGAGGTGATAGCGCCGCGTCACCGCGTCCTGCTCGACCAGCCGCGCCGTTCCCAGCGCGACCAGCAGCCGCCGCACGGTGGGGCGCGTCAGCCCCGCCGCGGCGGTCAGTTGCGCCAGACCCAGACCGGCGCTGCCGCCCCTGCCGACCAGCGACAGGAGCGACAGCGCGCGCTGCACCGACTGCGATCCCGCCGCCCCCGAGGGGGCGTCGAGAGGCAGAGGGCTTGGCATCGACAGGGTCACGGCGCGCGCCTCAGGCCAGGGTGCGCCCGATGGCGCTTTCGAGGATCGCCCAGGCCTCGTCGCCATAGGTCTTCTTCCACTCGGCGTAGAAGCCGGCCTCGCGCAGCTTGGCCTCGAAGGGCGCCGGATCGACATCGTTGAAGACGAAGCCCTCGGCCTCCAGTTCGCCGCGCAGCGAGGTGTTCAGCGCCATGACGTCGGCGCGCTGCTTGTCGGCGGAGCCGTTGAAGTGCTTCGAGACGATCTCCTGCAGATCCTCCGGCAGCGCCGCCCAGGCGCGGCGGTTGCCCAAGAGCCAGAAGCCATCCCACATGTGGTTGGTCATCGAGCAGTATTTCTGCACTTCCCAGAGCTTGGCGACCTTCATGATCGACAGCGGGTTCTCCTGCCCGTCGACGACGCCGGTCTGCAGCGCGGAATAGACCTCGGCGAAGTTGATCGAGGTGGGGGCCGAGCCGAAGGCGGTGAACATCGAGGTCCAGAGCGGCGAGACCGGGACGCGGATCTTGAAGCCTTCGAGATCGGCGGGCGTCACGATGGGCTTCGTCGAGGTGGTCGTCTGGCGGAAGCCGTTGTCCCAGATCTTGTCCATCACCACGAGGCCGGCATCCTCGATCTGGCCGCGGGCATAGGCGCCCAGCTCGCCGTCCATCGCCTTCCAGACCGCGTCGTAGTCCGGGAAGGCAAAGCCGATGCCGTTGATCGAGGCATTGGGCACCAGCGTCGACAGGATCACCGGCGAGAGCAGGAAGAACTCCACCCCGCCGGCGCGCAGCTGGCCCAGCACGTCGGTATCGGCGCCGAGCTGGTTGGAGGGGAAGATCTGGATGTCGACGCGACCGCCGGATTCCTCGAGGATCGCGGCCACGGCCTCGGCGCCGCGGATGTTGCTCGGGTGGGTCAGCGGCTGGTTGTTGGCCAGCTTGTAGGTGAATTCGGCGGACTGCGCGCCAGCGGGCCGGATGAACGGCGCGGCAAGGACGCCTGCGGTTGCGCCCAGCAAGATCGAGCGGCGGGTGATGCTCATGAGTTCCTCCTCCTCAGGGTTTTCAAAGCAATGCGGTCGAGAACCACGGCACGGCGGCGATGACGCCGAGACCGATCAGCAGGGCCAGCAGATAGGGCCAGATCCTGGCCATCACCGCGTCGGCGGGCACCTTGGCGATCTTGCAGGCGATGTAGAAGCCGATGCCGATGGGCGGGGCCATCAGCCCGATGTTCATCGCGGTGACGATGACCATGGCATAGTGGATGTCGTTGATCCCGAGCCCGCGCGCGATGGGGAACATGATCGGCGCCAGGAGCACGATGGCGGGCAGGCCTTCGAGCACGCAGCCGAGCACGAGGAAGATCGCGATGGAGGCGAGCATGAACACGCCCCAGCCGCCGGGCAGCGCGATGACGAAGGCCATGAGATCGCGCGCGAAGCCGGATTGGGTCAGCGCCCAGGCCATCGACGAGGCGGCGCCGAGGATCAGCAGGATCGCGCCGGACATGGCGGCGGTCTCGACCAGCATCGGCAGGAGCTTCTTCTTCGGGATGCCGCCGTAGAGCACGATGCCGATGACGAAGGCATAGACCACCGCGATGGTGGAGACCTCGGTTGCGGTGGCGACGCCGCCGCCGACGAGGCTGCGGATCATGAAGGGCAGCACCAGCGCCGGGGCGGCGATGACCAGCGCCTTGACGACGTCGCGGAAGCTGGCGCGGCGCACGCCGGCCATGATCTCGTGCCGGGCCTTCCAGCGGGCGAGGAGCGCGAGCACCACGAGCAGCACCATGGCGATGGCGAAGCCCGAGGTGAAGAGCCCGGCGATGGAGACGCCGGCGACGGAGCCCAGCACGATCAGCACGATGGAGGGCGGCACGGTGTCGGCCATGGCAGCGCCGGTCGCCAGAAGCGCGGTCATCTCGGCGGGCGAATGGCCGCGCCGCTTCATCTCGGGGAAGAGCGCCGGGGCCACGGTCGCCATGTCGGAGACCTTGGAGCCGGAGATGCCGGAGACGAGGAACATCGAGCCGAGAAGCACATAGCTCATCCCCGCCTTCACATGCTGCAGCATCGAGGCGAGGAACATCACGATGGCCCGGCCCATGCCGGTGGCGTCGAGGATGCAGCCCAGAAGCACGAAGACCGGCACCGACAGCAGGATGATCGAGGACATGCCCTCGTCGATCCGGCCGATCATCACGAAGACTGGGGCGTTGGTGGCGAAGGTCATGTAGGCCAGCGTGCCGAGCGCGAAGCAGAAGGCGATGGGCACACCAATGGCGAGCAGGAGCGCGACGAAAAGGCCGAGGTAGAGCGGCAGGTTCCAGTTGCCCAGGGCAAGCATGGACGGCCGGGCGAACCACAGCAGCGCCACGACGGCGGCGGTGATCAGCAGCGTGGCGGCGATGACGCCCCAGGCGCGGGTGCGGACGACCGAAAGCACCATCAGCACCGCCATCAGCCCCATGCCGACCGGCAGCGCCGAGGCGCGCCATGTCATCGGCAGGCCGAGGGCGGGCGAGGTGACGTAGGATTCCTCATAGGCATATTCGACGGCCACCGGCAGCAGGCGCAGGAGAAGCAGGCAGACGAGCACCTGCCCGGCGATCTCGGCGGCGCGGGCGACGGCGGGGGGCATCAGCGGCAGGAAGATGGTGAGCTTCATGTGCTCGTGCCGGTCCACCGCCAGCGCCGCGCCGAGCATCGCCATCCAGATGAAGCTGAGCGAGGCGACCTCGTCGCCCCAGATCAGCGGCTGGGCGAGGACGTAGCGGAAGAAGACATTGGCCAGCACCATGACGATCATCAGGAGCAGGAGGGCGGCAGCCACGAGCTCCACCGGGCGCATCCAGCTCTCGGCGCGCTTCGGCTCGGTCAGAGCCTCGATCCCGCCAAGCGCCAGCTCGGCCTCCGACTGGGCGTCAGTCAACTGCATGCATTCCCTCCCTCTGCCAGCCGGAGCCTCCCAACCCCGCGGCACCGTTCCACCATGTGGACGATCCCTTTGCTGCGGGATGCAGGTTAGGCGGCAGAAAACGGGCTTGGCAACGGGAAATGTCGGTGGCCAGCGAAAAAAACGCGCGGCATCGCCTCCGGGCACGGAGGGAAGGTCCACATGATGGACGTCGTGGCGTGAGCTTTGGGCTGTGCCGCCAGTCTGTTGCCATGATGCCCGCCATGCAAGCGCTTCTACCCTTGGAAGGCGCTTTCGCGACCCCGTTGGCAGGCCTCGGCTTTTGTGCGAGGGAAGGGCGGGACCACCGGGAAGATGCGATGACACCAGCCGAGCCGCCGCCCCCTGCCGCTGCGATTCCGGCGGAATTTGACGATGCGGTGGTCTGGGCCGCCTGGCTCTACTACGAGGACCAACTGACGCAGGGCGAGATCGCCAGGATCCTCGGCGTGTCGCGGGCGAGCATCGTAAACTACCTGCAGGAGGCGCGCCGGCGCGGGGTGGTGCGCGTCCTGATGAATGCCGAGGTGCTGGCCCGGACCACCATCGCCCGCGATCTGGCCGCGAAGTTCGGGCTGCGCGAGGCGCTGGTGATTCCGCGCGGCGAGGCGGCGGGGAGTGCCGCGCTGTTGCCGATGCTGGGGGCCGCCGGGGCGCGACTACTGGAGCGGATGATCCGCCCGGGGCAGACGATCTGCGTCTCCTGGGGGCGGACGGTGCTGGCGATCGCCGATGCCATCGCCCTGCCCCGCCCGGTCGAGGGGCTGAGCGTGGTGCAGGTGACGGGCTCTTCCATCGGGAAGGCCGAGTTCTCGGCCGAGCTTTGCACCTCGATCCTCGCGCGCAATCTGGGGGCGGTCAGCGTCAACATGCTGTCGCCCGCCGTGCTGACCACCGCGGCGCTGCGCGATGCGCTGATGCAGGAGCCGGTGCTGCGGCGCCAGTTCGGGCTGATCGCGGGGGCCGACATGATCGTCTTCGGCGTGGGCTCGCTGGAGGCGGACAGCACCATGCGCTTTGCCGAGATCACCAGCGACGCCGAGATCGACGCCTATGCCGAGGCCGGGGCGGTCGCGGTGCTGATCTGCCGCTTTCTCGACCCCGCGGGGCGGCAGGTGGCGCGGGACTTCGACCGGCGGATGATCGGCATCGAGCTGGAGGAGCTGCGCGCCGTGCCGCAGCGGATCTGCGTCGCGGGCGGGCTCCCCAAGGTGGAGGCGATCCGGGCGACGCTGCGCGGCGGCTTCGCCACGCATCTGGTCACCGACATGGAGGTGGCCGAGCGGCTTCTGGCGGAGTGAGCCTCAGCCGTTGGTCGGCGTGGTGTTCATGAAGGCCAGCGTGTCCTCGAAGGAGCGGATGCCGGCATCGGAGCCGAGCCCGGTCGCCACCAGCGCCGCCGAGGCCTGCGCGAAGTTCAGCGCGGTCACGAGATCCATCCGGTGATGCAGCGCGGTGATGAAGCCCGCGTCGAAGGCATCGCCGCAGCCGGTGGTGTCGACCACCTCGATTTGGAACGAGGGCTGGCGCAGCACTTGCCCGCCCGCATCCATGAAGCAGACCCCCTCGCCGCCCAGCGTGAAGACGCAATGCTTCACCCCGCGATCGAGGAAGAACCGCCCCGCCGCCTCGACCTCCTGCGCGCCGGAGATCTGGCGGGCCTCCTCGATCGAGGGCATGAAATAGTCGATATGCGGCAAGAGCGGCGCGATCAGGTCGAGCGTGCCGTCGTTGGCGCCGAGAAGGTCGAAGGTCACCGTGCGCCCGCGCCGCTTGGCCTCGGACAGCAGTCGCGCACTCGGCGCGCCGTCGAGTCTGGCGAGCAGACCCGTGCCGCCGAGATGCACGATCGGCGGCGCGAGAACGGCGTCGAGCGCTGCCTCGGGCACGTCGAAATGGTCGGAGGCGCCGCGCGCATGCAGGGCGGGACGCTCGCCGTTGCGGCGGATGTTGAGGATGCTGGCCGAGGTCGGCACGCCGGGCAGGCGCTGCATCTGCGTGGTGTCGACGCCATAGCGCGCCAAGGTCGCCAGCACGAAATCGGCCTTCTCATCCTCGCCCACCGCGCCGACGGCAAGGCAGTTCAGCCCGAGCTTGGCCAGATCGACCACCGTGCCCCCGGCGGTGCCCGCGACGGTCAGGCGGATCTCGTCAATGAAATCCACGCTGCCGCCAGCCGGGATGGCATCGACCGGGCGGCCCAGCACATCGAGGATGTAGAGCCCGATCACCGAGACATCATGCGCCATATTGGGTGCTCCCTGAAAGTGACCGCGGCGGATCAGCCGCGGTTGCGCAATGCAAAGATGGTGCCGGCCAGCAGGATGAAGGCACCGACGATCGCGAGCTGTAGCGTGCTGGGAATGCCGACGAAGATCAGCACGTTGCTGACCAGCGTGATCAGGAGCACGCCGAGCAGCGTGCCGATCACGCTGCCCGAGCCGCCGGTGATCCGCGCGCCGCCCAGAACCACGGCGGCGATGATCTCGAGCTCCATCCCCGCGAGGTCGAAGGGGTTGGCGAGCCGCGCGCTCGACACATGCACGACCCCGGCGATCCCGGCCAGCAGACCGGCGTAGGCGAAGACGAAGATGCGGATGCGGAAGAAGTTGAAGCCGAGCCGCTCGGCGATGGCGGGATTGCCGCCCGCGGCGAAGATCGCCCGGCCCATCAGCGTGCGCTCGAGGATGAACCATGTCACCAGCGCGGCGGCGAGCAGCACCAGAACGGTGGCGGGCAGGATCGAGACCACGCCGGTCGAGGAGACATGGGTGTAGAGCGCGGCCTTGCCGAAGCTGTCCATCGACAGGGGAATGTTCATGAACAGCGCCGTGCCGACGAAGGTCAGAAGGAAGCTGCGGATGATGTATTGCGTGCCGATGGTGACGATCAGCGACGGCGCCTGCAGCTTCTGCACCAGAAAGCCGTTCACCGCGCCGAAGGCCGCGCCGCCGAGGGCTGCCAGAAGCACGATCAGCAGCATTGGCATGCCGGGGAAGACGTTGGTGACGAGCATGGTCAGCGCATACATCACGAAGGCGGCGATGGCGGTGAAGGACACGTCGATCCCGCCCGCGGCCAGCACCACCAGCACGCCCATCGCGAAGAGCCCGCGCACGACCGAGGCGCGGAGGACGTCGAAGAGGTTGCTCATCTGCAGGAAGTCGGGGTTGGCCGCGATCACCACGAGGCAGGTGAGCAGCACCAGCGCGAGGGTGAAGAGCTCGGGCCGCTGCCCCATCAGCGCCCAGGCCCGGGCGCCGAGGCCCGGACGGGCGGGAACGGTTGCGGGATGGGTCATTGCGCGACCTCCTCTGCGGCGGCGCCGGTGCCTGCCATCGTCTGATAGATGCTGTCCTCGTCCACCGTCTCGGCGTCGTAGGTAGCGACGATGCCGCCCTGCCGCATCACGAGGATGCGGTCGCAGTTCTGCAGCAGCTCGGGCAGGTCGTCGCTGATGATCAGCACGGCCATGCCCTCGTCGGCGAGGCGCTGGATGATGCGGAAGATCGTGTCCTTGGAGCCGACGTCGACGCCCACCGTCGGGCCGTGCAGCACCAGGAGCCGGGGGTTGATGGTCAGCCAGCGGCCGATCAGCACGCGCTGCTGGTTGCCGCCCGACAGCGACTGCACCGGCACGGTGACATCGGGGGCCACCACCTGCAAATCGGCCACGCTCTGCTCGGCGAGACGCCGGGCCTTGCCGGTGCTGATGACGCCGAAGGCGTTGCGCAGCCGGTCGAGCACCGGCAGGGTGATGTTGTCCTGAATGGGCTTCTCGAGAAACAGCCCCTCGGTCAGCCGGTCCTCGGGGACATAGCCGATACCATGGGCAATGGCCTCGGCGGGGGTGCGGGGGGCGATGGTCTTGCCATCGAGGGTGATGGTGCCGGCAGTGGCGGGCGCGACACCCGCGAGTGCCAGCGCCACCTCGTTGCGACCGGAATCGAGCAGCCCCGTCAACCCGAGGATCTCGCCGCGGCGCAGGGTGAAGGAGAGGTCGCGGAAGGCGCTGCCGCTGGCGAGGCGCTCGACCTTCAGCAGTTCCGCGCCGGGATTGGGCTCGGTGCGGTAGCGCGCCTCGGAGATCTCGCGCCCGGTCATCCAATGGCTGAACTCGGCCTTGCTGTGGGTGGCCACGTCGAGCTCGGCGACCTTCTGGCCGTCGCGCATGATGATCGCGCGCCCGCCGAGCGATTTGCACTCCTCCAGCTTGTGCGTGACGAACAGGACGGCCACGCCCTTGGCCTGCAGCTTGCGCACCACGGCGAGCAGGTTGTCCACCTCCTGCCGGGTGAGCGAGGTTGTCGGCTCGTCCATGATCACGAGCCGCGCGTCGGAGGCGATGGCGCGGGAGATGGCGACAAGCTGGCGGGTGGCCAGCGGCAGCGTATCGACGCGGCGGCGCAAGAAGGGGCGGTCTGCGGGCAGATGCACCTCGGCCAGCGCCCGGGCGGCGGTGTCGTAGAGCCCGGCCACGTCGAGCCTGCGCGCGAGACGCCCCTCGCTTTCGACGAGCTGGCCGGTGAGGGCGATGTTCTCGGCGACCGAGAGATTGGGCAGGAGCGAGAGATCCTGGTAGACCGTCTCGATCCCCGCGCGCAGCGCACCGATCGCGCCGAGATCGCCCGCGGTCGTGCCGACCGGAGCGCCGTCGATGACGATCTGGCCCGCGTCGGCCATCTGCGCGCCGGAGATGATCTTGATCAGCGTGCTCTTGCCGCAGCCGTTCTCGCCCATCAGGTGATAGACCTCGCCCGCTTCGATCACGAGGCTCACATCCTTCAGGGCGCGGACGCCGCCGAAGGATTTGCGCACGTTCCTCACCTCGAGGAAGGGCGGCTTGGAAGGGGGCGGCGAAAGGGGCTGCATCGCAGTCTCCTGAACTTGCATCGGTCGGGACCGCGGCAGGTGCCGCGATCCCGGAAGGTCAGACGATCCGGGGCAGGATCAGAACGGGTAGTCCTTGTAGGTGGACTTGTCGACATCGACCCAGGCCTGGCCCTGGATGATGATGCCCTCGCCCGCACCCGGGGTGACGGTGATCTTGTCGTAGCCCGGCACGCCGAGATCCATGCCGTCGGTGATCTCCTCGCCCTTCAGCACCATGTCGGCCACGCGGTTCATGACGTAGCCGGCATCCTTCGGATCCCAGAAGAAGATCTCGTCCACAGCGCCGGTCTCGAGATAGGGGCCGGTGTCCTTCGGCAGGCCCAGACCGTAGACGCAGGTCTTGTCCTGCACACCGGCCTCTTCCACCGCGCGGCCGATGCCGATCACGTCGATGGCCGAGGAGCCCTGGAAGCCCTTGATGTCCGGGTAGCGGCGCAGGATTTCCTTGGCCTTCTCGTAGGCGCGGTTGGCGTCGTTGAAGGACTCGTTCTTCTCGGCGACCAGTTCCATCTCGGCAAACTGCTTGGCGTTCTCGGCGCCGGCATCGACCCACTGGTTGTGGGTGAGGCTGCCCAGCGAGCCGACGAAGCTCGTCCACTTGCCGGACTGGCCCATGCACTCGGCCATCTTCTGGTTGATGCGCTGGCCGAAGGCGGCGTTGTCGAAGGCCTCGATGTCGACTGCGGTGTTCACCACGCTGTCGCCCTCGTGGGTGATGACCTTGATCCCGCGCTGCGCCGCGCGGCGCAGCACGCCTTCCAGCGCCGAGGGGTCCATCGGCACGACGGCGATGGCCGAGACGTTCTTGGCCACGAGGTCTTCGATGATGCGGGTCTGCTGCGCGGCATCGGCCTTGGCCGGGCCGATCTGGCTGGCGTCGACATCGTCATGCTCGGCGTTGTAGGCGTCCACGCCTTCGTTCATGCGGATGAACCAGTTCTCGCCCGTCACCTTCACGACGGTCACGATCGAGGGCTTGTCCTGTGCGAAGGCACCTCCCGCCGCAAGGGCACCGGCAAACATCGCGCCGCCGGCAAGTCTGGAAATCGCACTCATGTTATCCTCCTAGATGATGAGAGCTTGGATGGTCTGTCCGCCCCGCCGCGTCGCGACGGATCGCAGGGCTACCGCCTTGGCCGGAGCCAGAGGCCGGGATCGAACCGCGCCGAGGCGAGAAGCGCGAGCAGAAGCACCCCCCAGGCCAGATCGCGGAAGAAATTCGAGATGTTGAGGAAGTTGAAGAGGCTCGACAGGATCTGCAGCGCCGTCGCGGCCAGAAGCACGCAGATCACCTTGCCGTAGCCGCCCTCGGGCTTCACCCCGCCGAGCACGGCGATGAGGATGGCGATCAGCACGTAGGAGCCGCCGTAATCCCATTTCACCGAGGCGTTGCGCGCGGCGATCACGATCCCCGCCACCGAGGCGAGAAGCCCCGCGAGCGTGTAGGTGATCATCAGCATCCGGGTTTCCGAGATGCCGCCGTAGCGGGCGGCCTTGGCATTGCTGCCCATGAGGCGCAGCCGGACGCCGAAGGGGGTGTAGGCCAGCACGAAGGCCAGGGCTGCGGCGATGGCAAGGAAGAGCGCGAAGTTCATCGGCACGCCCATCACCGGCATGTTGCCGAAATCGTCGAGCGGCGGGATGTAGCCCATGCCGACGGCGGAACCGTTGGTGAGGAACACCGCGACGCCGGTGAAGAGCAGCTGCGTGCCCAGCGTGGCGATCAGCGGCGTGAGCCGGGCATAGGCGATCATCAGCCCGTTGATGATGCCGCCGACGAGCCCGACCAACAGCGCCAGACCCGCGAAGGTCCAGGCGAAGAGGAGCGGCGCGTCCTCGGGGGCGATGATGTTGCGCGCGGTGAGGAAGGCCACGATGCCCGCAAGATTGGCCAGCGCGATCCCCGAGAGGTCGATCCCGCCATTGCCCGAGATCATCGCCAGCATCACGCCGAGCGCCAGCAGCCCCAGTTCGGGCACCTGCGAGGCCATGGATTGCAGGTTGTAGCTGTCCATGAAGCTGTCGCTGGCCAGCATCGCGCCTGCGCCCAGAACGGCGATATTGATCGCGGCCAGAAACACTGTCTGGCGGTCCACCCCGAAACTCACGTCTTGTCCCTCCTCGCGGCGCCGAGGCGCCCTCGCATGGCGGCAGCCTCGCGCGATCCGCGGGCTCCGGCCTCCCGCCAGCCGCGTCTGACATTTGTCAAAGCGGCGTGACGAGTGTCAACAGGTTTCTCCGTGCCGCGCATTAGCCCTGCTCCACCGTCAGGGCCGGCGAGCGGCAGGGGTGATCGAGCAGCGTGGCGAGCTCGTCGTCGAGATGCAGCAACGTCACCGACACGCCCGCCATGTCGAGCGACGTGTAATAGGGGCCGACGAGGCTGTGATGCACCACGAGGCCGCGCGCCTTCAGCCGCTGGCGGATGCGGCGGTGGACGATGTAGAGCTCCATCGCCGGCGTACCGCCGAGCGAGTTCACCAGCACCGCCACCCGGTCGCCCTTGGCGGGCTGCATCTCGGCCAGGATGCGGTCGAGCAGCAGGTCGGCGCAGGCATCGGCGGAGGCCACTGCCTGACGCACCACCCCGGGCTCGCCATGCACGCCGACGCCGATCTCCATGTCGTCGGGCCCGAGCTCGAAGCTGGGGCGGCGGGTTTCCAAGAGGCTGCCGGGCTCCAGCGCGAGACCCATAGTATAGGTGCGCAGCGCGGCACGGCGGGCGATGGCCTCGCAGGCGTCGAGCGGCAGCATGCGGTCGGCGGCGGCGCCGGCGATCTTGAAGACGAAAACATTGCCCGCCACGCCACGCCGCGCTGCGCGCGATTCCAGCGGCGAGGAGGCTATGTCATCGGTGGTGACGACGGTGCGCACGCGGAGGCCGTCGGCCTCGGCAAGCTCCGCGGCCATGCCGAAGTTCATCACGTCGCCGGAGAAGTTGCCGTAGATATAGAGGATGCCGGCCCCGCCATCCGCCGCCTGCGTTGCAGCGAGGATGGGCCCCGGCGGCGGGGCTGCGAAGATGTTGCCGACGGCGGCCGCATCCGCGAGCCCGCGCCCGACATAGCCCCAGAAGCCGGGTTCGTGCCCGGCGCCGCCGCCGATGACGATGCCTACCTTGCCGAGCCGCGGGCCCTCCAGCGAGACGATGGCCCGCGGGGCGCCGGGAACGGCGGCGATGAGGTGCTCATGTGCGAAAACTGCACCTTTCAGCGCCTCATCGACCGCATCCTGCGGTGCGTTTATCAGCTTTTTGACATGGCTGCGTGCCGTCGCCACCTGCGGCGGGGCCGCTGCGGGGCGCACGCGACCGTCCTTGTAGCCCTCGGCCGTAAGGATGCCGCGCCCGGTGGCGGCGTCGGTCACCAGCACGTTGACATAGCCGCCGCGCAGGGCCGCGAGGATGGCCGAGACCTTGTCCATCCCGCCCGCCGCGGCTATGCGCTGCGGGATCCGGCGCAGGGCCTCGAGGTCGATGCCGATGGTACGGTCGTTCACCGGGCCCATCACCGGCTCGCCCCGCGCCGAGATGAACCGCCCGACGATGCTGCCGACGGCCTCATGGTAATGCGAGTGCTGGGCAATGCCGTCGAGAAAGCCGCTGCTGTGGATCGTGCTTTCCGGGCGCAGCGAGGAGATGCCCATGACGATGCGGTCGGCCTCGGCCAGCACGGCGAGCTGCTCGGCCAGCACCGGCTCCTGCATGAGAAGGGCGCGCATCTCGGCGGTGGAGACGATGGCAGGGGCCGAGATCGGGATGCAGCGCGCGGCGAGGGCTTCGGCCAGACGCGAGGCGCAGGCTTCGGGCGTCCACGGGATCTTGGCGGTGGTGCCGCCGGTCGCCTGCACCACGCGCACATCCTGCAGGCCGGGATGGTCCAGCGCCTCGGCCAGCGCGAGCACGGTCCGGCCCCAGGTCACCGCGAGCGTATCCCCGGACTGGACGTAGCGGGTCAGCGCCTGCGCCGCCGCCTCGCCCAGCCGCGAGATCAGCGGGCGGTCGGCGCCCTCGCTCGGGATCACCAGACAGTCCTGCAGGCCGAAATGGTCCTTCAGCGCCTGAGCGACGGAGAGGGTGCGGAATTTTTCGGGCGAGATGGCGATGTTGACGATGCCGCGGGTCCGGGCATCGGCGAGATAGGTGTTCACCGAGGCGCGGGAGAGGCCCATCTTTTCGGCGATGTCGCCCTGGGTCAGGCCCTCTTCGTAATAGAGCCAGGCCGCCCAGAGCAGCGGGTCGTCACCGAAGCGCAGGGGCATGTCGGCATCGCTGCGGGTTTGGCCCCCGCGCACAGGCAGACGCGGCGCCATCAGGCGGCCCCCCGTGCCAGATGCTCGGCCAGCCCGTCATGCAGGGCCGCGATGATCAGCGTGGCCGAGACAGCGCCGGGGTCGAGATGGCCCAGAGTCCGCTCGCCCAGACGGGCGGCGCGACCGACGGCGGCGATCATGGCGCGAGTGGCGTCGCGGCCTTCCTCGGCGGCGCGCAGGGCGGCTGCCATGGTGGGGAGCGGGCCCTCTCCGGCGGCGCGGGATTTTTCGACGGCGCGGGCGGCGGGGCCCCAGACATCCATCATGGTCTTGTCGCCCGCCTGGGCCTTGCCGCGCTCGGCGATGCCTTCGGCGAAGGCGGCGACGATCAGCGGCAGGTCCTCTGCCGCAAGAGTGGTCTGGCCGTGGAAGCGCTGGCCCGCGCGCAGGAAGGCGCTGGCATAGAGGGGGCCGGTGGTGGCGCCGACCGCATCGAGGAAGGCGCGCGCGGCGATGGGGAAGAGATCGCCCGCCGCCGTACCGCGCCCGGCGGCCTCGGCGGTCTCGCGGACCACGGCGGCGAAACCCTCGGCCATCGAGGTGCCATGGTCGGAGTCGCCGATGGCGCCATCCAGCGTGCCCAGATCGGCGCGCGCCCCGGCGACGCGCGCGGCGACCACCCTGAGGAGGGCCACGACCTGATCTGCGCTGAAGGGCTGCATTGCGGCGATCCTGACCTGTCTCAGCCGAGCCTGCGGCTGACCGAACCCGCCAGCGTGGTCAGGATCAGGCAACAGGATGTCGCGCCCGCATCGAGCACCCCGCGGGAGCGCTCGCCGAGACGGCTGGCGCGGCCGATCTTGGCCACCAGATCCACCGTGCTGTCGCGCCCGGCCTCCGCCGCCGCGGCCATCGCGGGCAGCGCTTCGGCGAAGCCCTTGTCGGCACTGGCACGGAAGGCAGCGACGGCAGGCACCAGCGTGTCCATCAGCGTCTTGTCCCCGACCGATGCGCCGCCCACGCCCTGCACCCCGTCGAGCCCGGCCTGCAGCATGGTGCCGAAGGTCTCGGCATCGATCTGTGCCTTGCCGGCGATGGCCCCGGCCATGTCCTCGAACATCAGCCCGTAGAGCGGCCCCATCGAGCCGCCGATCTCGCCCATCAGCACTTCGGACAGCACCATCATCGCCTGATCGAGCGTCAGCTCCTGCCCGTGGATGCGCTCGGCGGCGCGGCCGAAGCCCTTGGCCATGTTGATGCCGTGGTCGCCGTCGCCGATCTTGCCGTCGATTTCCGAGAGATAGGCCTTGTTGGCGACGATGACCTCGGCCAGCTCCTCGACGATCGGCCCCTGCCCTGCGTTTGCGATGCTTGTCATGCTGTCCTCACTGGGCATTGGTGACGGAAAGGCCCGGCGAGGCCGCGTCGTGGTCGAGCAGCGCCTTCAACTCGTCGTCGAGCGCCATAACCGTCAGGGTCGCGCCGACCATGTCGAGCGAGGTGAAATAGTTGCCGACCAGCGGTTTGTGGACGGTCATGCCCATGGCCTCGAGCCCGCGCTCGATGCGGTCGTAGAGCACGTAGAGCTCGTTCACCGGGGTGGCGCCGAGGCCGGAGACCAGCACTGCAAGCTCGCTGCCCTTGGGCAGGGCGTGGTCGTCCATGACGATGCGCAGCATGTCGTCGGCGACCTCGTCGGCGGTCTTCAGCGCCTCGATCCGGGTGCCGGGCTCGCCGTGGTGGCCGATGCCGACCTCCATCGTGCCGGGCTCGATCTGGAAGTTGGGATGACCGACGCCCGGCAGGGTGCAGGGGCCGAGGCCGACGCCGACCGAGCGGCAGGCGTCGATCGCCTTCTGGGCCGCGGCCTGAACCTCGGTCAGCGTGCCGCCCTGCGCGGCCTTGGCGCCGCCGATCTTCCACATGAATATCTCGCCCGCCACGCCGCGCCGCTTGGCGCGCTCGTCCAGCGGGGCCGAGCAGACATCGTCATTGGCAACGACGGTCGCCACCTCGATGCCGTCCTTGCCGATCATGCGGGCGGCCATCTTCACGTTCATGTTGTCGCCGGCATAGTTGCCGTAGAGCACGGCGACCCCCGCCCCGCCATCGGCGGCGCGGATAGCATCGGCAAAGCTCTTGGCCGTCGGTGAGGAGAAGAGCTCGCCCACGGCGACCGCATCGACCATGTTGCGGCCGCAATAGCCGATGAAGGCAGGCTCGTGGCCCGAGCCGCCGCCGGTGACGATGCCGACGCGACCGGGACGCGGGGCGGAGGTCGAGACGATGACGCGGGGGTTGGCCGGGTCGAGCCGCACCAGATCGCGGTGCGCCCTGACGAAGCCGGCCACGGTCTCGTCCACCAGATCGTCGGGATCGTTGATGAATCTCTGCATCTCGTCTCTCGTCTCCTGCGCCGCCCTGCAAGGTCGGGCCTGCGCCCGCCCTGACGGCGTCATTACCCCGCATCCGCCCCGGCGGACCGTCGTTCCACATCGCTCCCCGACAGGCAGACACCAAGGCGAGCGCGCGCGGGCCGAAGGCCCTGCGCCGCATCCTGCTCCGGTGTCGAAGACCCTCCCGGTCTGCGCGGCTCGTATCGACAATATTCGCCACGCGATGACTTGTGTAAGTTACCCGGGATTCGTCAGATGTCAATTGCCATCTGAACTCTGTAATCAGGCTTCCGATACAGTTTCTGCGAACCGGATCGCGCGTGGTGCGTTACCCCTCCTCAGACCAAGCCCGGAGGCATGAGCATGACCGACATCAGCGATCTTCCCGAGGAATCCGGACCGGCTGGCGGCTGGGGATCGGTCAAGGGCATGGCCCGCATCTTCGGAGAAAGCTGGGCCTCGCCCGGGGCGCTCGACACGCTGCGGCGGCAGAACAAGCCCGGCGGCTTCATGTGCGCCTCCTGCGCCTGGCCGAAGCCCGCGAATTACCACCCGTTCGAGTTCTGCGAGAATGGCGCCAAGGCGACGATGTGGGATCAGACGATCTCGCGCTGCACGCCCGCCTTCTGGGACGATCATACGGTGTCGGAGCTGCGGAACTGGTCGGATCACGATCTGGAATCGACCGGGCGGCTGACAGCCCCGCTGCGCTATGATGCGGCGCGCGACCGCTACGTCGAGACCGGTTGGGACGAGGCCTTTGCCGGCATCGCCGAGAGCCTGCGCGGGCTCGAGCCCGATGAGGCGGTGTTCTACGCCTCGGGGCATGCCGGGCTCGAGGCCTCCTACCTCTACGGCGTTCTGGCGCGGCTCTATGGCACCAACAACCTGCCGCAAAGCTCCAACATGTGCCACGAGACCACCTCGGTCGGGCTGAAGAAGGTGATCGGCTCCTCGGTCGGCACGGTGATCTGGGAGGATCTGGAGGCGACGGACTGCTTCTTCTTCTTCGGCCAGAACCCCGGCTCCAACTCGCCGCGCTTCCTGCATCCCTTGAAGGAGGCCAAAGACCGCGGCGCGAAGATCGTCACCTTCAACCCGGTGCGCGAGCAGGGGCTGGTGTCCTTCGTCAACCCGCAGAACCTGTCGGACATGGTCACCGGGCGCGAGACGATCATCTCCGACCAGTATCACCAGCTGAAGGCAGGGGGCGACATCGCGGCGATCCTCGGGCTTTGCAAGGTGGTGATCGAGGCCGACGACCGCGCACAGGCCGAGGGCCTGCCGCGGGTGCTGGATGTCGAGTTCATCGCAGAGCACACGACCGGGATGGACGCGTTCATCGCCCACGCCCGCTCGGTGCCGTGGCCGGAGATCGAGGCGGCCTGCGGGCTGACCGAGGCGGCGCTGCGCGCGTCGGGCCAGATCTATGTCGAGGCCGAGCGGGTGATCGGTGTCTATGGCATGGGCCTGACCCAGCACACGCACGGCTCGCTCAACATCGCCATGCTGGTCAACCTGCTGCTGCTGCGCGGCAACATCGGCCGGCTTGGCGCGGGCTGCTGCCCGGTGCGCGGCCATTCCAACGTGCAGGGCCAGCGCACCGTGGGGATCGCCGAGAAGACGAGCCTCATTCCGATGGACAAGCTGCGTGCGCTCTATGATTTCGAGCCGCCGCAGGAGGACGGGATGAACATCGTCGAGGCGGTCGAGGGGCTGTTTGAGGGCAAGGTGAAGGCCTTCCTCTGCCTCGGCGGCAACCTTTTGCGCGCCGTGCCGGATCAGGAGCGGATGGAGGAGGCCTGGCCGAAGCAGGATCTGACGGTGATGATCTCGACCAAGCTGAACCGCAGCCACCTCTTTCCCGGCAAGGCCGCCTATATCCTGCCCTGCCTCAGCCGCGCCGAGCGCGACCAGCAGGCGGGTGGCGAGCAGGCGGTGACGATCGAGGACAGCTTCTCGATGATCCACGGCTCGCTCGGGCGGCGCAAACCGGCATCGGAGCAGCTGAAGAGCGAGCTTGCCATCGTGACCGGCATCGCCGCGGCGCTGATCCCGCCGCATCCGAAGCTGGACTGGGCGGGGTGGACCGCCGACTACGGGCGGGTGCGCGACCTGATCGAGGCGAACTACCCCAAGGATTTCATGGGCTTCAACGAGCGCATGTTCCAGCCGGGCGGCTTCTATCGCGGCATCCCGGCGCATGACCGGATCTGGGAGACCGAAAGCGGCAAGGCCGAGGTGACGACACCGGACCGGCTGACCTCGCTCGGCTACGAGGACCGGGCGGGGCGCTACAGCCTTCTGACGCTGCGCTCCAACGACCAGTTCAACACGACGATCTACGGCTATTCCGATCGCTTCCGCGGCATCGAGGGCACGCGCGACGTGCTGCTGATGAACGCGGAGGACATGGCTGCGATCGGTTTTGCCAAGGGCGATATGGTGGCTCTGGTCACCGACACCGAGGATGGCCATGTCCGGCGGCTCGGGGGGCTGACGCTTTTGCCCTTCGAGCTGCCGCGCGGCACCGTCGGCTCCTACTACCCCGAGTGCAACGTGCTGGTGCCGATCGATCACCACGACCAGCTCTCGAAGACCCCGGCCTACAAGTCGGTCCCTGTCCGAGTCGAGCGCGACGCGGCCTAAGGCTTCGGGCGCGCCATTCCGTCCCATGGACGCCCTCTTGCGGCAGAGCTATCGCAAGAGGGTGGGACCGGCCTCCTGCGCCGGTCGGAGCGGATGGAGGCCCGGCATGTTTCAGTTTCTCGCCCTGTCGTTCGGGGTCTCGCTGGCGCTTCTGCTGGGCGCGACCGAGTGGGAACGCCGCGCCATCGTCGCCCGCAGGCTCGGCCCGAACGGCCGGGCGATCCTCGCGGCGCTGGCGATCTCGGCGGTGGGATCGCTGGGCGTGGTGGTGACGGCGGGCGTGGCGGAGGGCTGGGTTTACCTCCTGCACCTCCTTGGCGCGTCGATCCTCTATCACGGCGTCATGGGCGTGTTTCTCGTCCATGGGCTGCAGGAGGTGTCGGCACGAACAGCGGGTTACGAGCCGAACCGGCAGTAATTCCAGACATCCCGGGCGAGCAAAGCTTCGGCGTTGCGCTGCGGCTCGCTCTCTTGGCCGCACCAAAGGTCGCACCTATGCGACAAGATGCTGGGCCTGGCGCTGCTCACGGTGCCTCGCCTCGGCGGCGACGAAAAGATCTTCCTGCTCTTGAGCAGGCGCCGCGTACCACCCGCAGCTATGACGCGACAGGAACAATAGGCAGGGCGACGCGTTCATCTGCAGTGACCATCCTGGCGAAAGGACTGTCCATGACCGCGTTGCTGATCTTCCCCTGTCTGGCCCTGCTCTGGCTGACCTTGTCCGCATGGCTCGGGCTGGTTCGCGATCAGCCGCTTCAGGTCCGCCCGCGTCGCACCGCGAGGGACGACCGCGAGACCGGCCGCCCCAGCTTTGTTTCTTACGAGCCGGTGAGGGTTTCTGCCGTCCGTCTTTCGAACAACGGGCCGAGCAAGGCCACCCGCCGGTAGAACATGACGTAGGCGACAGCCACCGCGGCCAGCCCGAGCAACACCAGACCCGAGCTGTCGCGTGTCAGCACCATCAGCCCGCAGGACATCAGCGAGAGCGACCAGAGGATGATGCTGGTCATCGGGTTGCGGAGATGCGGCAGGCCGATTTGCTGGGCCGCCCGCCGCGCCCGACTGCGGTAGACGAGGCTGTGCAGATGCAGACGGTCCGGCTTGCCCGGATTGCTGCCGTCGCGGCTGACACGGCGGATGATCGAGACCATGGTCTCGACCACCGGATAGGCAAGGGCCAGAAGCCCGATCAGCGGCGAGAGGTCGGGGTTGCGCGCGGGCAGCGCCACGGCGACCACGGCCAGCAGGAAGCCCGTGGTGTAGGCCCCCGCATCGCCGAGGAAGATGTTGGCGACGGGAAAGTTCATCAGAAAGAAGCCGAAGAGCGCGCCGATGGCCACGAGGATGCAGGCCAGAAGCGCCGTGTCACCCGACTGCGCCGCGACGATCCCGAAGCCCGAGAGCACGATGATCGCCGTGCCCGATGCCAGCCCGTTCACCCCGTCGATGATGTTGAGCGCATTGGCGATGCCGCCAATGGCGAAGGCGGTGAAGACGATGGAGAAGGCCGGGAAGGCCAGAAGCCAGTCCGCTCCGGGCACATCGACCGCCTCGATCCGGTAGCCGGTCAGTGTGCAGAACACGAGGCCCGCTCCGATAGTCGCGAAAAGCCGCGCCTTCACGCCGACCTTCTTGGTAATGTCCTCGGCCAGCCCCCAGGCGAAGGCCGGGAGGGCGGAGAGACAGATCGCCCACCAGAGGAGCTGCGCCTCCTTCGGCAGGAGCGATCCGCCCACGGCAGCGCCGACGAGGAGGGCCAGCCCTCCGATCCGCGGCGTGGGCGCCAGATGCAGCTTCTGCACGCCCTGATGGCTGTCGAGCGTCAGGTGCCCGTGATACCGCTGCGTCACCACTAGAAGGACAGCGACAAACAGGCTCGACACTGCCCCAACGAGGGCAGGCGCCAGGAACGGGCCAGTGCCGTTCGCGCTCAGAAGGTCCGGAATCATTGCAAGTGCTTTCCCCACACGTCCACGGGAGTACGACCATCGCTTCGAGCATAATATGCAAGCAACGTGACGGGCAGCCGCAGAAAATCGTAGTCCCAACTGTTAACAACAAAGCGACCCTCCCCAAAGGATCACCCGATCACTACCAACGGCGACTCGCTGTCACCGACAGGCAGACCATGAGAGAGCTCTGAAGCAACATCAACCATTCGTTATCCATTACGGACTTATTTTAAAGGGCCTGGGCAATCTGATCACAGTGAGAAAACCGCCACCCCGCCCGCCCACCGGGTGCGCCGGAAGATGATGAGGCTACGCCGACGGTTGGTTGCATATGCGTTTCAAAGGCCAAATGCAGACCTGTGTGTGTTTTTTTCACTGAACGGGCTTTGATCCGGGCAAAACGGGTGAAGACTCTTGCAGAGTCTCTCACTCAGGACAAACGGCTCACCATAAGGCTGCCCACCCGTGACGCACTGTCGCAGAAGAAAGACAGCTGTTGAAAACTCGATGCTTTTGCTCATTTCTCGCGCAGGTTGCAGACAGGTCTAGCGCCTGACTGCCTCCGCACCGCCCCTCGTTGCCCGTCCCTCCAAAGATGCTTGCCCTGCCGCCGTGACCTTTACAAAGTGCCGCTCCCTCTCCTCGCTCGTCCGTACCCATTTTGGCTCCTCCGCAACACCTTGCGCGCCTCTGCCATCGCTCATTCTCTTAAGGGTTGGTTTTTTTGCCCCCTTGGACTATCGAAACAGCGCGCAGGCACCTCGCCGCGCCAATGATGCGCAGCAAGATGCGCAATAACCTTTGAGGGTGAGCACGATGCGGCCTTGGATCCTGATTGGCTTCGCCTGCGCGCTACTGGCCTCCTGCGACAGAACCAAAACCGACTTTCCGGTCAATCCGGATGCGGTGCGCGAAGAGGTCGAACAGCTCGCCACCAATGTGACCGTGGTCGCGCTCACCGCCGACAATATCGGCGCCTACAGCGCGCAACGGCAGATCGGCGGAGGCACAACCAACCTGCCGAACGGTGGCGGATACAACTACCGGGTCGGGACAGGCGACATCCTTGATGTCGTGGTCTGGGACCACCCGGAGCTGACCATGCCCTCGGGCACGAATCGAACTCCCGAAGAATCGGGGCTTCGCGTGCAGGCGGACGGGACGTTTTTCTACCCCTTCGTCGGACAGATCACCGCCAAGGGCCTGACCCCCGAGGCGATTCGCGCGAACCTGACGCAGAAGCTGGCCGAATACATCCCCGATCCTCAGGTCGAGGTGCGGGTGGTTGGCTACAATTCGCAGTCGGTCTCAATTACCGGCGAGGTCGAATCGCCCAACCGCCAGCCGCTGACGGCGACGCAGGTAACGCTCCTTCAGGCGGTCGATGCGGCGGGCGGCCTAACCGAGGAAGCCGATGCCTCTGGCGTGACCCTGCGGCGCGGCGGCCGGGTCTACAATGTCGATCTGCAGGCTTTCCTTGAGCGGGGTGTGTCTTCCAACAACCCGACGCTCCAAAGCGGCGATGTGGTGAACGTGCCCCGCCTTGCGCTGAAGGAAGCCTATCTCTTGGGCCAGATCGTCAAGCCGACCACGATCGACCTCACCCGCGAGAATGTCAGCCTGACGCAAGCGCTAACTCGGGTGGGCGGTCTCAACGAGGATCAGGCGGATGCGCGCGGGATCTTCGTGTTCCGTGACACGTCGAGCGGCATCACCGTCTACCAGCTCGACGCGTCGAACCCGACCGCCTTCCTCCTTGGCACCCGCTTTACCGTCCTGCCGCAGGACGTGATCTATGTGACGACCGCGCCGCTCTCCCGCTGGAACCGTCTGATCACCAGTCTCCTGCCGAGCCTCACGACGGCGAAGGCCGTGGACGGTCTCTGACGGTGATCGGCTCCATCCTTGTGGTCTGTGTCGGAAACATTTGCCGTTCGCCCGTGGGCGAACGGCTTCTTGCCGCACGGCTGCCGGATATGACGGTGGCTTCAGCCGGTCTCGGCGCCCTCGTTGGCTATCCCGCGGACGAGCTGGCAAATGACGTCGCGGCAGAGCGTGGCCTGTCACTGGCCGGACATGCCGCGCGGCAGTTTACCCCACAGCTCGCCGCGGGCTATGATCTGATCCTTGTTATGGAACCCAAGCACAAGGCCGAGATCGTGCGCATTGCCCCCCACCTTTCGGGCAAGACCATGCTCTTCGACCAGTGGAGCGGCGCGCGCGGCATTGACGATCCCTATCGTCGCTCGCGTGACATACATGGCCGGGTACAAGACGAAATTGCCAAAGCCGTCGATGGCTGGGTTCAAAGACTGAGCAGGACGAACACATGAGCGGCGACGCACGGATGGAAGACGACGACGAGATCAACATCCTGCAGCTGCTGGGCGTGGTCGTTGCCGGTTGGCCTTGGGTTCTGGCCTGCCTCATCGTGGCGCTCGGCGTGGGCACCGCATCCGTGCTGCTGACCGACCCGGTCTACCGGGCCGACGGGCTGCTGCAGCTCGAACCTAAGCGCAGCGGCCTGGCCATCCCCACCGGGATGCAGGACCTCATGTTGGGGGAAGAGGCCGCAAGCGCCACCGAAATCGAGATCCTGCGATCGCGCATGGTGCTGGGCGCGGTGGTCGATCAGCTCGATCTCGAGGTCCAGGCCGAGCCGCACCGCCTGCCGGTCATCGGCCGGATGCTTGACCGGCTGAACCTGCCCGACCCCGGTCTCGGCATGCTCGCCCCCTACGCCTGGAGCGACGAGGCGATCACCATCGGCGAGTTCGAGGTGCCCGATCAGTGGATGGGCGAACCCTTCTTGGTTACCGCGCTCGGCAACGGCGCCTACAGCCTGCTGCTGCCCGATGGCAGCACGCGCGAAGGCAAGGTCCGCGAGCCGCTGCGCGACGATACGCTTGGCCTGTCGCTGCGCGTCGATGTGCTGGAGGGCGCGGCGGGCCGAACCTTCGATCTGGTGCGGCGCAGCACACCTCTTGTTGTCAGCGAACTGCGGGAAAGATTTTCGGTCAGCGAAAGCGCGCGCCAGTCCTCGATCCTGAGCATCCAGCTCACTGCTTCCAGTCCGGAGCGCGCTGCTACAATCCTGGACGCTATCTCGGAGGCATATGTTGCGCAGAACATCTCGCGCAGCTCGCTCGAGGCACAGCGCAGCCTCGAGTTCATCGACGAGCAGCTGCCGCTTTCGGAGCAGGAAGTGGCGAATGCGCAGGACGCGCTGAACGCCTACCGCCAGCAGCAGCAGTCTGTCGACCTGACATATGAAACCCAGTCATTACTCGACCGCGCCACGGCGCTGGAAGAAGAGCTGAGCAAGCTGCGGCTGCAGGAAGAAGAACTTAAAGAGCGCTACACCATCAACCACCCGACTTATCAGGCGCTGCTGAAGAACCGCTCCCAGCTGCAGGGCGATCTCGACGCGCTGCGGGCCGAAGCGGGCGGGCTGCCGGAGACGCAGAAGGAAATCTTCAACCTCACTCGCAATCTGGAAGTGGCGCAGCAGGTCTATCTGCAACTGCTGAACCGGGTGCAGGAGTTGCAGGTTCTGCGCGCGTCAAGCATCGGCTCGGTGCGGATCATCGACACGGCTCAGGCGAGCGCGCTGCCGATCGCACCGCGCAAGGGGCGGACGCTCGCACTGGCGGCGATCCTCGGACTGATCGGCGGCGCCGGCCTCGTGCTATTGCGGCACATGACGCGGCGCGGCGTGAAGGGCGGCGAGGAGCTGGAGCGGATCGGACTGCCGGTCTTCGCCACGGTGAACTTCTCGGAGGACGCGGCCAACCATCGTCGCATCCGCGGCGCGCTGCCGATCATGGCGCTGACGCGGCCCAACGATCTGGTGATCGAGGCGCTGCGCTCGCTGCGGACCTCTCTGCATTTCGGGATGCTGGACGCCAAGACCAACACGGTGATGCTGACCTCGGCCGCGCCGGCGGCGGGCAAGAGCTTCAACGCGGTGAACCTTGCTGTGGTGACGGCTCAGGCCGGGCAGCGAGTCTGCCTGATCGACGCCGACATGCGCCGCGGCTATCTGCGGCGCTACTTCGGCGTCGAACGCAACGCGCCCGGTTTTGCCGAGGTACTTGCCGGGGAGAAGACGGCGGAAGAGGCAATGATCGCGGGACCAGTGCCCGGCCTTTCGGTCATCACCTCGGGCCGCTTCCCGCCTAACCCGTCGGAACTCCTGATGCGGGCGAGCTTCCCCGAGCTCCTTGAGAAGCTCAACAAGCAGTTCGACCTGATCATCATCGACAGCCCCCCTGCCCTCGCGGTCACCGATCCGGTGATCATGAGCCGTTCCGTGGGCGCCTCGATCATGGTGGTGCGCCATCTGGAGACCGCGCTGCCGGAAGTCGAAGCCGTGCGTCGGGTGTTCGAGACCTCGGGCAGCAAGCTGGCTGGCACGATCCTGAACGGCTACCGCGACATGGGCCGCGCCTATAATCGCGGCTATTACTACAACTACCGTTACAGCTACCAGTCGGACACGCGCTGAGAAGCGTTACAGGCTCTATTCGGAAAAATTGGCTTCGTTTCGGGAAAGCTGCGTCATCGTCCATTGCCGCATACCCTGCCGCAGAGCGATTGGTTGCGCTCGTCGAAAAACTGGCCCCGCCACCCAAATTTGGCTTCGTTTCGGGAAACCCGGAAAATGCGAGGACCGAAGGGGTGTTGCATGAAGCAAAAGGAGGCATGCCCGACGCAGGGGTTTGGCACGCAGGCCCAAGTGCTTGCCGGACAAACTCGAGCGAAGTCGTTTCTCGCCAGCTCTCCACGGCCACGACCCGCTCGTGCTGGCCTGCCGATGGAGACGCAATGTCTGCTCTTCATGATATCCCGTTCTCCAGCTGAACTTCGCGACGAGCCTAAGGGACATCTGCTTTCGCTTCCAAGCTGCGGGGTTTCCGATCTACCTCTCAGGCAGGTTTTCCCAACGCGACCTGGGAAGATCCTTCTTAAGTAAGTCTATCGAGATTCTTGAGTAAAAGATGACGGCGCGTCGCGGTCCGTTCCCTAGGAAGAAAAGGATGACCTGTCAGAGCACATTTTTTGATCGTGAGCATCGCCACCGCACAGGATCTATTAACGATGTCAAAGAGCCAGGGACCGGTCGTGGTCCCGCCATCATACTGTCGCGGTCATTCATGGCGCCAAGCTCGCGCCTTCAAGCACAGGTCGGGAATGTAGTGCGCGCGCTTTGGTCCGACATAGGGTCTGGCACTGCGGCCGCCATCGCCGCTTGGCGATCGAAAACGCTGGATTCCACTGCGTCCGACAGATCAAGGAGGCTCTGGCCCCTGAGTTGGGATGCCGCGCTGCGCGTCCCCTCCCACGACCAGACTTGGCACGCTCCGCGTGGAGCACCCCTCGTCGCAAGAAGCGTTGTTGTCATTCATGCCGATGAAAGAACGACAGCGCTCAGAGGAACTCAGGAAGGGAGACCGCTGCCGTTTATCGGAGCGTAGGATGATGCCGCCGAAGATCGATGTGACGTATAGCATGAATAGACCCTTTGGTGGGGGCAAAAGTTCATGACACACATCCTATGGGTCGACCGCTCTCGCAGCTAAGGGTTGACTATCAGCACGGACCTCGGAAGCGCAACGGAAAAATTGGATAACCGAGCAACACATCATCCGGCGCCAGTAAATGTTGCAATTGCAGCGCACAGCCGCGTCGGCCTCAGCGCAAAACGCGCCGCCCATTCTTTGCATTCAGTCCGTCACAATCGTCAGCGAGACTTAAAAGCGTACAACTTGAACACTCCTGCAACCTCCCGCCCTTCAGCGACCCTTTAGTTGGCCAAATCTAAGCCTCTGTTGCTGAAGCCGTGTCCTCAGCCAAGCCTCATTATGCCAGCATCCTTTCGGAACGCCAGCCACCTCAACAAGGCCGAGCGTTCCTATCTCGGCTCAAGCGAAACCGCCATGCAGTGGTGTGTTATCCGTGCACCCGTGCGCGCCCGCTGCTTTTGGCGCCGTAAAGTAATCTGTCTGCCAACCGGATGTGCTCATGAATGTCTCTGCTAGGACCGACGGGAACGAGCCCGGCCGAAAAAGTATATTGCGTGTTCAGGCGTCCAGGAAGAGCAGTCTTGCCGATTATCTCTTGAAGAGAGTTAAGACGGCTGCGGGCAACATCTAATGTACAATTTGGCATTAAAAAGAGAACCTCCTCGCCGCCAATACGCCCAAATAGATCAAACGGCTGAATGACACTAACTACATCCCTGCAAAAAGATATCAAGACGGAGTCACCACAATCATGGCCATGCTTGTCGTTAATCATCTTGAAGTTGTCCAGATCCAGTACCGATAGCGAATGACATCCGAATTCTGCTTGATGACACTGCCTCTCGAACCACTCTTCCAAGCGGTCCATGACATACCGCCGGTTGGGCACGCCGGTCAGTGCATCTGTCCAAGACGCTCTACGCGCCGCATCGCGCTCCAATCGCAGAAAGCGGCTTTCGCTCCGCAGCGATGAAATCTCGGAAGCATGAAACAGCATATGCCCGGTCGGCGCCACAGTCTCCGTAATCCAGATCCATTGGCCGCTATGCAGACCAGCTTCGAATGCTCGATAGGGGACTGCGAAACGCCGCGCACTTGCGATGGTCAACCACCCCTCAATATCAAGAGTCTCGATCACTGGACCGCTTGTTGGCGTGGTTGGCTCGCATAATGTCTTGCCAAAAAGGCTGCTGAGCAGCATTGCAGCAATAAGCCGCACAATAAGCAGGATTGGCCACCTGAAGCCGATCAGTGCTATCAAACACCGCGACAAGATCCGGGGTCTGCCAAAGCAAATCAAGTAGAGCTTCGAATTCTGAAGAAATCCCGCCTTCTGATTTTGACTGCTTCATCGCCCGGCCCTAGCTCCCTCGACTGAATATCTTTCGGTCGCTAAATTGGAGGCAATAGTTAAAAGGTATGTTCTGCCTCTCCAGTCACAACGTATTCCGAATACCTGAAAGATCGGGCTCAACCAAAGCTTCGAATGCGGGTTTGGCGAGCAGGAAACCCTGGACCAGTTCAACGCCCATATCCAAGACCACTTGGAGCTCTTGGACGGTTTCGATCCCCTCGCAAACAACCCTTACCCCTAGGTCATTGAGCATTCCTAAAAGGTGCTTCAGCATCACCTGCTTCACCCGGTCCCTATCGATGCCCCGGATCAACTCCATATCGACTTTCACTATATCCGGTTGCAGCTTAGACAACAGAGAAAGTCCAGCATAGCCTGAACCGAAATCATCGATCGCAGTCAGAAATCCGATCTCGCGGTAAGCGGTCAGAATGTGCAGAAGGTGCGGGGGCTCAATTATTTCATCTTCAGTGAATTCGAAGATCAGTCGCTGCGGAGGAAACCCTGCCTTCTCAGCTGCTGCAATGGTTTGGCGGATGCAGGCCCTCGGTTCGTATACCGCATTAGGCATGAAGTTGATCGACAATAGCGCCTCGGTATCGCGCATGCCAAGCGCCGCGGCTTTTTCAATCGCCAAGACGCGACAAGCCTGATCGAACCCGTACCGATTTTCAGAAGTGACTTGGGAAAGGACTGTTCCGGCAGGCTCGCCATTGGGTCCACGCGCGAGAGCTTCTTGCGCGTAAGTTCTGCCCGCGCCAAGGTCCACAATTGGCTGAAACGCCATAGAAAAAGCGCTATTAAACGCCAGCCCGTTGCGGCAACCCGCGCATCCGTTGCTCATACCAATTGCCTTCTGCCTTGTCAGAACTTTGCTCGATTCCGTGCGCCAAAGCCCCATCCTTAGCAGGATGCTGCTTGGCACGAATCGGCCTGTAGCACAACCTCAGGTTCACATGACACTTGGGGCGGCTGACATATTGAGCTCGTGAAGTCTCACCCAAGTACGAAGCTCCTTCCAGCAGGCTATCTTTGAGCAAGACGGCTACAGCATGTACTCCTTCCTGTTTTCTGCCCACTGACCAACCCATTACGCCGTTCCGCAGTTGGCAACGGCCGCCTGTAGAGGATTTCGCCGACGAAGTCCCGCGCCAGAAAGAAGAAGAAGAAGAACACCAGCTGTCGAGCCACCTGTTCAGCCCTCAACCTACGGGAGACTGGTTTCGCTCCCGGTTCCTCGTTAGAAAGAGGTTGCGCGCGTACTATTCGCTCATTCGCAGCACCGGCACCCCTGTCACACTCAAGAGAATTACGTCACGCCATGGCACAGAGCAGTTCGTCGCGATCAACTTTCCTTCCGTCACACTCGAGGAACCTGAATTGGCTTTAACCGGAACGCCGGGAGCTACTGCCTGCAAGAGCGAATCAGGGCCGTTGGAGCGCTTGCTCAATGGCTTGCCTGATCCGCTTCTGCTGAAGGACCAAAACCGTCGTTATATTTTCGTCAACGACGCGATGTGTATCCTTCTGGGGCGAACACGCGATGAACTGCTGGGATGTTGCGATGCAGACCTTTTTCCTGCAGAGCACGCGCAAGCCTACTTTGCCGCTGATGATCTGGTAATGGCCACTGGGCAGGAAACCGATTTCGAAGAGGAGCTCACGCTTTCAGAGGGAAACACACGAATTGTAAAGACCCGTAAGCGCTCCCTCAGTGTTCCGGGTCTATTCGATGCAGAACCGGTCTTGATGGTCAGCCTCCTAGATATCACAGAGGTCCGGCGTGCCGAGGTTGAGCTCCGGGAAAGCGAACAGCGCTTCCGCGTGATGGCGGACGGCGTTCCAGTGATGATATGGATGACCGATGCAGAAGGTGTCACGACCTTCGTTAATAAGTTGTGGCTAACAGTCACCGGTCAAAAATATGACGAAGCTCTTGGCCATAGCTGGTTGGAGACCGTCCATCCTGACGATAGGTCGAGAGTGGGACAAAATTTTGAAACTGCTCGTGAACGCCAAACTGCCTTTCAGGTGGAGTACCGACTTCGCCGCGCAGACGGAACATGGGCTTGGGTCCTTGATATTGCAGAGCCGCGTTTTACTATCGACCGTACCTTTCAAGGCTACGTTGGCTCTTGCCTTGATATTACCGAGCGGCGCCAGATTGAAGCTGCCTTGCGCGAGAGCGAAGAGCACTACCGCTATTCAGTTGAGCTCGACCCGAGCATCCGCTGGTTGGCTGACCCTCAGGGTAACATAATAGATCTCTCCTCGCGGTGGTGCGAACTTACGGGAATTTCGCGTGAAGAGGCTCTAGGGCGAGGGTGGAGTGACGCATTGCATCCCGACGACGCTGCGCCAACGGCTACGCGCTGGCAAGTCGTTCTGGCAAGTGGAGCACTGGCCGACTTCGAGTTTCGACTTCGGACGGCCAGCGGGCAGTACCGATGGTTCAGGAGTCGTGCTGCTCCCCGATATGACGAGGTAGGCACCATAATTCGCTGGTATGGTGCGTCTGAGGATATTCATGAGCACAAGCTAGCTGCACTGGCTCTGCAGGAGCGTGAAGGACAGTTACAAACAATCTTTAACTCGACTTCGGTTGGTATTCTTCACCATGATCCGACCAACCGGATAATTATGGTAAATGATCGATATTGCCAGATTTTAGGCAGGTCACGAGAGGCACTCGATGGCATATCTCTCATCCAATTCACGCATCCGGACGATGCAGCTTGGCAAAATATTTTACTCGAAGAGCATTATCGTACCGGCGAACCTCTTCGGCTAGAAAAACGATATGTTCGTCCGGATGGTTCTATCGTCTGGTGCAATGTCAACATATCTTTTGTTCCTGACGAAGCAGGAATCTTCGGAGAAACCATTACTATCGCGGAAGATATCACGGCGCGAAAGGAAGCAGAGACCCGCGCTCGCGAAGTGCACAACCTTCTTCAAGACGTGATTGACAGTGTAGACGACCTGATCTTCGTCAAGGACGCTGGCGGACGATACATGTTCGCGAACAAGAAATTCGGTGGACTGGAGGTTGTAGGGAAGGTCGATCAGGAGCTGTTTCCGCAAGAGGCGGAGACGTTTCGCGATTCTGATCAATACGTCATGACAACTGGAAATCAGGTGAGTATTGAGGAAGCACTTACGCACAACAGAGACCGCTTTTATCATACCGTTAAAGCACCATGGCGCAACAGCAGCGGAATTATCGGCGTTATCGGCATTTCTCGCGACATCACTGAACGAAAGCAAACAGAAGAGCGGATGCGATGGGCTGCACATCATGATGAATTGACTGGTCTATCAAACCGGAGGCTGTTTCAGGCGAAGATCAAGGCCGCGTTCGATGAAGCTTCAGCTGCACAGCGTCCGGTTGGTCTTTTGGCAATGGATGTGGATCACTTCAAGCAGATCAACGACAGGTTCGGACATGACACCGGCGACGCACTTCTTAAAGCCTTTGCCGAACGCCTGCGCCAGGCTGTAGGCGATCGTGGCTTGATCGCGCGCCTTGGCGGAGATGAGTTCTCTGTCCTCCTACCCAACGTGGTCGATGAAACTGACCTTTCGAGAGCCGCAAGAGACATATTGGAGCACATGCATCAACCGCTTTCGTTCGCCGGAAATGCGCTGGACTGCCGCACCAGTATCGGCGGCGCGATGACGCAGCCAGGGCAGAACGAAGAGCCGGACGGTTTAAGCAAGCGGGCAGACCTTGCTCTTTATGCCAGCAAGGCTGCTGGCCGCAGCGTGTTCACGATGTTTCGCCCGTCTATGCTTGAAGAGCAGCAGAAGGTAGCTTCAGCCCTCCGGGTGGCGGGACAGGCCGTTGCTTTCGATTGGATAGTGCCGCACTACCAGCCCAAGGTTGACCTTGAGTCAGGTCAGTTAGCCGGTTTTGAAGCCCTTCTGCGTTGGAACCATCCGCGCGCCGGAATTCAGTCGCCGGAGTCAATCTCTCCTGCTTTCGACAATACCGACCTCGGTGTAGCAATAGGCGAACGCATCCGGTTTTGCGTGCTTCAGCATCTCCGGAGGTGGAGGGATACGGGAACTGAGATAGGTCGCATCGCTGTTAACGCGTCCTCTGCGGAGTTTCGGCGCGACGACTACGCCGAGCGTGTACTTGAAGAGCTGAGCCGTGCTGAATTGCCCACGCGATACCTTGAGGTGGAGGTAACCGAAGGCGTCTTCTTAGGTTATGGATCCGATTTTGTGGCACGGGCGCTGCACAAGCTCAGCTCCGCCGGCGTTACGATCGCTCTCGATGACTTCGGAACAGGGTATGCGTCCCTGTCCCACCTGAAGGAATTTCCTGTGGACGTCATCAAGATCGATCGATCTTTTGTCAAAGACGTCGCGCTGGACGGCAGTGACGCCGCGGTCGTCAAAGCTGTTCTTAGCCTCGGCCAGAACCTCGGCGTTGAAGTCGTGGCCGAGGGGGTTGAAACCGCGGCACAGGCGGCGTTTTTGCGCAAAGAAGGCTGCAGCACTGCTCAGGGTTTTTTCTTCGCACGGCCCATGGCCCACACTGAGGTCGGCCAGTTTATTTCGGTGTGGCAGGGTCGCAGGTTCTTATGATCCACTCAAAAAAGTCAGCATTTTTGTCAGCAATGAGCGGATTAAGGTCTTCTGCTGCCATGAGCATGCAGGCCTCCAGAAAACGGGAGGCGCGTTCATTATCTTCTGCCAATTATATGCATCCCAAACGGAGCATAGTAGGCATCAATCGTGTTGCGCCTCCGAGACACCACCGCGTTAGAAGAGCATGTGAAATACCTAATCCTGGATGAGCCCTATAAGGACCTCCCGGGCCTGCTTCTCACACCCGGCTGCATCCCCGGCGTCAGCCAAACCCCGAGCCTCCCCCAAAGCCGCGCGCGCGCGGATGATATTGTCGCCACCATCCCCGGCCTCTTCGGCTTCTTCCACCGCGTCCTCGGCTTCTGGTTCTTCCTGATAAGGGATTGCTGGATCTTGACTGTCGCCTTCGGACATTGCCTGCGCCTCTCGAGCTCCAGCCACGCCTTGCCCTCCTGAAGAGGCCGATATTGCCATTTTTGATACCTCATCCAGCACCTCTTCCAGGAAGCTGATTTGGTCTATGCAGTTTGCAAATGCGGGTCCTGACGCAAACGTAAGGGCGGCTGACAGGAAAACATGCCTAATCGTCATCTTCTGATCCTCACATTTGGAGTTGGTCACCAACAGGGAGCCGGCGAATGCGTTTACCTGTGGCAGCGAAGATCGCGTTCACGATGGCCGGAGCAACTGGCGGCAAGCCCGGCTCCCCTACCCCCCCGAGCGGTTGGTCGAACCCGCCAGAGGATACCAGATGAACGTTGATCTGGCGCGGTGCCGTGTCCATCCGCGGTATGAGATAGGTGTCGAAGTTATCTTGCTGGGCACGGCCGTTCTGAAAGGTGATTTCCGTCATGAGAGCTTGTCCCGCACCCATGATTACCGCGCCCTCCATCTGCGACCTGATGCGGTCAGGGTTCACATTTGCCCCGCAGTCGATAGCTATTTCGATGCGGGGGATGTGGACGCTGCCTTCAGTGACCTCAACCTCGGCAGCCACCGCAACATAAGTGACGAAGCTGTAGTGCGACGCGAGGCCTAGTCCACTGCCCGTGGGCATCTGCCGTCCCCACTCAATAGCATCAGCAACAGTCTCGGTCACACGACGGAGGCGGCCCGTATCAATCGGGTAGCGCTCCGGGTTCTCTCCATAGTTCCAGACGTCCCCGATCTCGCTGGGATCGATCAGCCGGGCGGGCCCGATGACCTCAAGGAGGTAGTCACGCGGGTCTCGGCCTGCTGCTTCTGCAAGCTCCGAAATGAATGACTGGATCGCGAACGCATGCGGAATGTTCGAGACCGAGCGATACCAGCCGATGCGGACATGGGCTGGGGCCTCGGGATTTTCTGCCCGCACGTTCGCGATGTCCAACGGCATGTTGGTGAGGCCCATTCCAAGCTCGAACGGGAGCTTTTGCTTGGGATCTGGCGCGAAAATCGATCCGATCGTTGGTGCCGCGGTCCGGTGCAGCCACGCGAGGGGCTTTCCGTCCGCGTCGAGCCCCGCTTCCAAACGCTCTACCGAGACGGTGTGATAGTAGCTGTGATGCAGGTCATCCTCACGCGTCCAGGTCAGCTTGACCGGAGAGCCTATTTCTTGACTGAGAATTGCAGCCTCAAGTACGAAGTCGGGCTTTGATTTGCGCCCAAATCCGCCCCCCAGCAAGGTCACGTTTACTGTGACCTTCTCCTCGGGTAGCTTCAGCCGCTCTGACAGCCGCAGGCGCGTGACTTGCGGGGCCTGTACGCATGCCCAAACCTCACAGGTGCCGTCACGGACGTCGGCCACCGCTGCTGGGGGCTCCATAGGCGCCTGCGCGAGGTGAGGAATGTAATACTCGGCCACGATGCGGGTCGGTGCCTCGCTAAAGGCTGCTTCGACATCGCCGCGGTTGAGAATTAGCTTCCCGCTTCCGGACTTCACAGCCTCTTCCAGTTCAGCCCTATAATCTTCCGAGGAGTAGGATGCATGAGGGCCATCATCCCACTCGATCGAAAGCGCCTCACGGCCCTTTATCGCGGCCCAAGTATTCCGAGCAATCACGGCGACGCCGCCAAGCGGCTGGAATTCGGCTGGAACGGAAGGCGGGTCAATTGAGATCACCCGCTCGACGCCAGCGACTTGGAGCGCGGCACTGTCGTCGAAGCTCGCAACACGGCCGCCGAAGACCGGGGGGCGCGCAATGACCGCGTACAACATGCCCTCGCGACGCACGTCAATCCCATAGGTCGTCGTCCCCCGAGAGATATCTTCGTTGTCCACCAGTCCAACGGTGTCAGTCCCGATATAGCGAAATGCTGCTGGGTCCTTCAGACGAAGGCTCTCGCGATCCGGCACCGACAGCTGAGACGCAGCCTTAGCCAGCGCGCCGTAGCCCACGGACCGGCCAGAGCCTTCGTGCGTGACAACATGATTTTCTGCACGCACCTCTTCAACAGGCACGCCCCATTCATCTGCCGCCACTTGCTTCAACATAGCCAGCGCCGAAGCTCCCGCCCTTCGCATGGGGTCGAAAAAATGCCGCAAGCTGCGAGAACCGTCTGTATCCTGGTTTCCATATCGCGGCTCATCGCCCGGCGCTTGGGTCACGCCGACCATTGCCCAGTCAGCCTCCAGCTCATCTGCCACGACCATGGCGATCGACGTACGAACGCCCTGCCCCATCTCGGCGCGATGAATGGTGATCGTTACTTTGCCGTCTTCTGCGATTGACACAAAAACGCTGGGGTCATCGCGCCAGCCGTTCGGCATCGCGTCGCGGCCGAACGATAGTTCTGCCTCTTGGGCAGAGCCACGTGTCGGCAGGCCTACTGCCAAGATGAGGCTGCCGGCACCTAGCCCCAGAAGAATGGATCGGCGGCTGACATTGAGAATCGAAGCGTTCGACATCACTCGCTCCTCGCCAAGGCGGCTTGCTTGATCGCCGCACGGATGCGCGGATAGGTCCCGCATCGGCAGAGGTTCGCGCTCATTACCGCATAAATGTCGTCGTCGGTTAAATCGGGGGTGGACTCGATCAGGGCTGCGGCTTGCATGATTTGCCCCGACTGACAGTAGCCGCACTGCGCCACGTTCAAATCGCGCCAGGCAATCTGAACCGGATGATCTCCGCCCTCCGAAAGTCCTTCTATGGTGCGTACCTCGGAGCCCTCGGCAAGTGACACCGGCGTGATGCAGGCAAAGGTCGGGGCGCCGTCAAGGTGGATTGTACAGGCTCCGCACTGTGCCATGCCGCAGCCGAACTTTGTCCCGGTGAGACCGAGCTCGTCGCGCAGGTACCACAGGAGTGGCATTTCCGGATCGCCATCATAGCTTCGCTCTTCTCCGTTGACGGTGAGGCTGATCATGATGGCTTCCTTTCGTGAAAGGTGGCAGGTCCCGGCTACGGAACGCCGGAGCGTCATCCATGTTCCCGTTGATCTTGCTTCCGATATGGCTGCTCCGCACGGCTGACATGACACGCAAGCGGCGCCGAAGATCAGCGCCTTGAGACATTTGAACGAGCCGCCATACTTCGCTGACCTTAGGCCAGCGTATGATTGAGCACCTGACGCCCCCAACGTGGCATCCGGGTGACGGAGGAGGAAAGAACCCACAACTTCAATCCCGGCACCACGCTCGAATCCTCGCGGGCCCCCCCTACAACCGTCGCGTGATGAACCCGGGCAAAGGCGGCACCGGCAAAATCTCTCACTCGGCAAGGCTCCAGCCTGCAGAACTCGCCATTCGCGCGGACCAACTTCGCGCGCGCCAGCTGTCGACAGGCTGGTGACTCAGCGGGCGGTAGTCGACGACGCTCAGTTTTCTCAGTGCGACAGCCAGAGAGACAGGGCCGCAATATCGTCACCGTCGCTGAGCATTTTGCGCGCTTCGCTGCTAATGCCCGGCTGCCTCGGGCAATGCTTGCCTCAGCGGACGCTTCGCGCGGCGCAGGCCTGGCAGCAAGGGCTGTTTCCGCCTTCCGCTGCCGAGCGCGCGGTAAGTGGCGGGCTTCAACACATCAGTCTTGCCCACTTCCGATGATGCCGCAGCCTGTTGGCTTGAGCCAAAACATTCAGCGCATTAACAGCCAGGAGCTCGCACTGCCCAAATTTCGACGCAAAATCTTGCTCTAGCCGTTACCTGTTTCTCAGGTCAAAGGGACGTTCCAGGGGCTCGCGATGATTATGGCAAACCAGGAACTTCCCGATCGTATTGCCAGGGTGATGATCGGCACCCTCCTGGTGTTCGTCCTGACGTTCAGCGCCTTTGTCGCATGGATTGTGAGCGCGCTGGACCGGCAGGATCATGAGGCCGGCCTCACGCAGATGCAGACTGCGGCAGCCAACCTCCTCTCACAGACCGGGATGCTGATGCTCGACTACGCTAAGTGGGAGGCGGCGGTGCCTATGATCCAGGCCAAAGACATGCCATGGATCTATGAAAACATTGGATCTTCGGCTGTGTCCGGGTTCTCCTTCCAGCTCGTCGTGCTCTGGGGCGGTCCCTATGAAGAAGATGTCGGCTGGAAATATGACGACAGTCTCCGGGAGGGGCGTAGCGGATTGGTAGAACCCGTCCTGCTTCGCCAGGTCGAGGCAAATCTCCTCCGACTTCCGCTCAACCTGTACAAGGGGACAGAATTCTTTGCTTGGTACGATGGTTCGCTCTACGCGATGGCTGCGTCGCGGTTTGAACCAGACTCAAGGGTTGCCGTAGCAAACCTCGTTTCGCGGGACGTAAACACACCGCGCATTCTGATGGGGCGGCGCGTGACCAAGGCGGAGGTAGCAAGGTTCGGCCAGCAAAATCTGATTGGTGACGCCCATGTGGTCCGGGAGGCGCTACCAGACCAGCAGGCGGTCCCCCTCCCCGGCGCCGACGGGCTTCCAGTGGCCTACCTCGCATGGACTCCCGTTCACCCCAGTACAAACCTTTTGTATCGCTTGGCTCTGCCCCTCGCCCTGGCCCTGGCGCTCATGACCGGCTTATCTTGGTTTGGCATCGTGCTGATCAAGCGCAATGCCAAGGAGCTTGTCGTCGCCAAGCATCGCGCCTCCAGCGCCGCCCTCACCGATGCGCTGACCGGCTTGCCCAATCGAGCTGCATTCAACGAAGCTCTCGCTGCGCCTGCGTTGGCTGGAGAACGAGCTATCCTGTTTCTTGATGTAAATGGCTTCAAGCGCATCAACGACAGTATCGGGCATGCTGCGGGTGACGAAGTGGTTGTCGTTGTGGCAAAGCGCCTTAGAAGCGTTGCGGGCCCAAACTGTCTACTCGCTCGTATCGGCGGGGACGAGTTCGTGTTGGTCCTAAAATGCCCGAATGCCATGGCCCGCATCACCTCAATCGCACGCGACGTCCAGCGCACCATGGAGCATCCGTTTCGAATTCAGGGCCACCAAATGCAGATCGGGATGGCGATGGGTTATGCCGTACAAATCGAAAACTCCATGTCCGGAGAAGACCTCATCCGACAGGCGGACCTCGCGATGTACGAGGCCAAGCGCCAGAAGACGTGCGAGCCCGTGGCATTCAGCGCCGTGATCGAAGAAGCTTCGCACGATGCATCGGTGATCGAGAAAGCATTGCGTGTTGCCCTGGCCCGAACAGATGAACTGTCTGTTGTTTATCAACCGATCGTAGATACACGCGGCCGATTGGCTCGAGCCGAAGCTCTAGCGCGCTGGACCTCGCCCCAACTGGGGGTCGTTCCACCCGATCGCTTTATCGCAGTGGCAGAGCAAGCGGGCCTGATCGTCGTGCTTGGGCGCAAGCTGCTCGATATCGTCTGCAACGACCTGTCGAAATATCCTGATCTAAAGGTCGGCCTTAACGTTTCACCTTTGCAGCTCATGGCCCCCGACTTCATGACTATGCTGCTAGAAAAGCTTAAAGAGAGGCAGATCGATGCGGCCCGCATCGAGATAGAACTGACAGAAGCCATGGTCGTCGAGGACAGAAGGCTGGCTGCTCAGCGGCTCAAGGAACTGCGAAAAGCGGGGTTCGCCACGGCACTAGACGATTTCGGCACCGGTTACTCGTCGATCGGCTACCTGCGCCAGCTTAGCTTTAACACGCTTAAAATAGACCGCTCCTTTGTGGCCGACGTCGGCGCCCGTCCGGAGGGAGCTGCGCTCCTCTCCTCGATGATACTCATGGCCCACGCGTTGGATCTGCTTGTTGTTTGTGAAGGGGTTGAGACGAAGGAGAGCTTGAACCAGCTGCTAATGCTAGGCTGCGACTTGTTCCAAGGGTATTATCTTGACCCGCCCCTGCCAATCATCAGCCTTAGCGAACGCTGGCTTGCCAGACTGCCCCCGGCAGCACAAGGCCGCGCCGTAGTCGCCGCAGAATGATATGTCTGAGGGCCCGTCCTCTAGGCTCCAGACTCATTGCGTATCAGAGCCAGAACAGAACGGCTGCGGCGAGCATGATCGCTGAGAAGAACGTTTCCGGGCATCGATCGTAGCGGGTTGCGACGCGCCTCCAATCCTTCAGGCGGCCGAACATGATCTCGATGCGGTTACGTCGCTTGTAGCGCCGCTTGTCGTATCTGACGGCCTTCTTGCGGGACTTCCGGCCGGGGATGCAGACCTTTATCCCCCTGTCTTTCAGAGCTTCTCTGAGCCAATCAGCATCATAGCCCCTGTCGGCCAGAAGCCAGCCCGCCTTCGGCAGGCTACCCAGCAGCGCCGCCGCGCCGGTGTAATCGCTGACCTGACCGGCCGACATGTAGAACCCGATCGGCCGCCCCTTGGCATCCGCGACGGCGTGAAGCTTGGTGTTCATGCCGCCCTTGGTTCGGCCGATCTGGCGTCCGCGCCCCCCTTTTTCACGCACAGGCTTGAGGCCGTGCGGTGCGCCTTGAGATAGGTCGCGTCGATCATGATCGTCTTGTGCTCGGCCCGTTCGGCGGCCAGGCCCATCATGATCCGGGCGAAGACCCCGTTGTCGCTCCAGCGCTTCCAGCGGTTATACAAGGTCTTGGCCGGGCCGTATTCCTTCGGCGCATCGCACAACCGCAACCCATTGCGACTGATGAAGATTATGCCGCTGAGGACGCGCCGATCATCGACGCGGGGTTTGCCATGACTCTTCGGAAAGAACGGCTTCAGACGCTCCATCTGGGCCTCGGTCAGCCAGTATAGGTTGCTCATCGATCAGGTCTCCTTGCGGCGCCTGAATCACGCCACAATCCTGAAATCAATGGGTCTGGAGCCTAGCACGTCGCTGGCGCCATTCAATTTCGAAATAACGAAACTTCGACCCTTCTGGCAGGCGCTTTAAATCAGACATGCCGCATCGGCAGAGTGACCGATGCGACTCCGACACAACCCTGCCACCTGTCCGCAACGCGCAGATAGCTGCTCCATTGTGTCGGTTGGCGCGCTGATGCGCCAATTAGATTAACGATGTCAAAGAGCAGAAGTTGGCTACTATCCGTTGCCCCTAGGGTCGACATAAATCGGCGCCTTGGAGCCCCGACCCAGAATTTGCCGGAAGGCTATTTCGAAATCGTTTTGCGGCGGAGCCGACGCGGCACGGCCATTGATGCCAAGCTCCGCGGCAATCATGCGGAAGCGAGCGGCCTGGTCCCTCTGGCGGATCGTGACACGGACAGTCTGGCGGCCACCCGTCGTCGTGACTTCCTGAATGAATTCCAGCGCCCGAATATGGCGTGGCGTAGCCTTGGACAAGTTGTAAATCACCTCTCCGGGACCGGCGTCGCGCCGGATCAGGGGCGACAGATCCACATAAGCATCCGCGATGATCTCCTTCAGTACAGCGACAGCGTCATTGCCCGGGAGCCTCAGACCGGAGGCGAGGCTGGTAACGCGCTTCCGCATCGCCTTGCAGCGCATGAGCCGCGGCCAGACGCGCGCGGCGTTCTTGCCGTATCCGGCCGAAAGGGCGGCCATGCTGCCGTCAAAGCCAGAGCTGACGTAATATTGTGCAAAAGCCTCGTGCCGGGGCCGACGCAGCGGCGCCAAGCCATCGTAGCGGAAACCCCGAGGTTTCACAGGTTCCGAAATGCTGCTGGGGGATTGCTTCTTCATTGCGCCACCGCACGCGGAGTATCCGACAGCGTGGCAATCCAAGCGCGGAAGGCCGTCCGGCGACCGCTTTCCGCCTCGGAGCGGTAGCGCTGTATGAGCGGGTCCGGCGCGGCGTCCAGCTCCGGACGATTTGCTTGAAATTGTTTGATCCGCGCAAGATCCAATTCGGCGCGTGCCAGCTCAGCGGTGGCCTCCCAGTCGATCTCTGTGAGTGCGCTCGGACCCTCCGTGATGCCGCCAAGGATCAGGGACATCATTCCGGCCACCTCCGCCTCGGGCACGCGGACGGTGAAGCCGTGGCGCCGGGCATTGCTCGCGGCCTTAGCCTTGCCTGCAGCCGTGCGCGGACCGGTGCTGCGGGCGGCGTTGCGGCGATTGGCCGCGATTTGCTTGGGGCTGGCCATGCGCTCACGCCTCTCCAATCGGCCGGGCGGTCTTGAGGACACGCAGAGCCATTAGCTCTTCAAAATCCTTCATGAGGAGACGGCGGCGGCGTTCAAGCTGACCCGCTTCGCGGCTGAACTCGGCAAGGGCAAAAGCCTGGGCGGCATAGGCTTCCGCAGCCATCTCCTTGACGAAGATGCCCGCCTGCTCCAGCGCGGCTTCAGTGCTGGCTCGGAGGTCAGATGACCCGTCGATCCAGGCGCGGGCGACCTCGTAGGGCTCTCCCAAGCCAGCAATGGCAGGCTCGTCGGCCCGGCGGGCAAGCAGACGCGAGAGCGCTGCACGGCTGACGGAGGACAGGAGCGCGTTCTTGCGGTCGCGGTTTACGTGGATCTCGCGCTCAATGGCTGCGATTTCCCGGCTGCGCCACTGCTCATAGGGCGTGACCGGATCCATCTGGTCGCGCACGATGCTCTCGATCAGACCGGCGCTGACCCGGCATTCATCCGGGGCGAGAGACGATCCTGCAGGCTGGCGGGGCGTCGATACATTTTGCGCAGATTTGCGCGATATTTTGGAGTGAGACATGAAGTTTCCATCCCTAGCGGGTAAGAGTTCATGACGCACATCCTATGCATCGTGATTCGATTATTAGCAGGTCGGGAGCAGATAGCGCAACGGGCTCATTTTGGTGGACAGGAAAATTTTTGGTTTCTGCTTCAGGGGACGGGCAGATGTATGGATCGCAGAGCAGCGCTGGGGCCGATTCCCATCCGCACAGACCTGTCGCGGCGGCGCGGGTTGAACCCAGCAGCCAAGCCGCGACAGCACCTGCCCATCCCTACCTACGTCTGCCAAAGTACTTGGCGTTGACGACGGAGTCGCCGTTGCGGTCCATCATCGCGAACCAGGCGTCCGTGCCCTGCACGAACTCCGCTTGCGTCAGCGTGCCATTGTTGGCACCGAAGCGGCGCAGGTCAGCCACCGCCGATAGGGCTTGGCCCGCGGCCCCATCCGGCTCCCCGGCCTTGCCCTAGACCGCCCCCGCGCCCCTGCCCCATTCCCCGACGTTGTGCTCCCATGGCACCCTGAGCCGCCGTCTGCATCTCGCTGCGAAAGCTGGCGACGCGGTCGATCTCCGCTGCCGACAGGGAGCCGTTGCTGTCCTGATCGAACATCTCGAACATGTCCGACCGCCTCTGGCGTGCCTCGCCAAAGGTGACCTGGCCGTCGGCATGATCGTCCTACTGGGTCAGGAACATCGCTCTGGGCTGCTGCGCCTGCGCGAGAGCCAAAGTTGCGCCGAAAGCCATCTGGGTCGCAAGAAGTATCAGCTTGTTCATGATCAAGCCTCCTTCTGCTCTTCATGCTGAACGGCGCGGAGGCAGATTTTCAGTCTGCGGCGCGGCGCTCTGTCGCAGCGTGTTGGCTCTGCGAGGCCGACTACTGCTTCGGATCGGCAGACGCCAGCCAGCAGTTACCACGCGGAGGCATAGTTTTTGCCGGTCAGCCGATAGGCGACGAGGCCGACACACTCCTTCGTCGCGCTTTCAGGTCCTGCAGGATCTGCATGGGATCCTAGCCCATCCGGCTCCCGGACACCCGCCGCGAAAATTCGGTCGCTTCCGCAGCGCCACGAGCGTCGGTATCTCTCTCAGCCTAAACCCCGCCGGAAGCCGTCGGGCGAAACGTACGTCAACGGTAAGGTCTCTCGATAAACTACAGATTGCTGCGAGCATAATTGTGCGGTTGTGGATACCCTTAGCTGCTGGAGCACGGCCTGCCCGACCAGTGCGCATAATGACACTGACCCGCTTTGCACTGCTGTGTGCCCCTTTTCGGTTACGTCGTCACACTATTGCGGCACTGTCGATATTGGGCAATGTTCAGACGGGGGCATTCGGAGAGGGTCATGACAGCAGCGCGATCCTATCCGGCGCGGCCACAACTGGTCGCTCGCAACGCTACGGCGCTCGACGTGCTGTCGAGCGAGAGTTTCGGCGTAACCCCGCATATCCAGTTCACCGCCGCCTTGGCCGAGCGGTTGAAGCTGGATCTGTCGGCCACCCTCTTGGTGATGCGGCAGCTGCCGCTCTGGTCCGACGGTACCCGGCATTCCACCCTGCGCCGCGACGTCGCATCCTTCCTCGCGGAAGATCGTCGCGCGAAGACGCAAACCGCCGCGCGGCGGATGTGCGACAGCATCCACACGGCGCTCGTTGATGCGAGCGGAGAGATCGACTTGTTGGCGCTGATCCGCGATCTTGCTGACACTTTCATGGAAGAGGTCACCGGGCTACCGCGCTTTGCTCCCGAGGGCACGGCACTCCCGAACATCTTCAGCTCCAACATTGGCGTTGCAGCCCGCCGGACACTGGATGCCGCGCTTCGCAAGCAACTCGAGGTCGCGCGCAGCCTCTTTCCGGCCGAAGACGACACCCGACTGGCCCTGCGGGTCGGACAATGGGTGATGGGGCGCGATGCCCTGATCGGAACGTTGGGGCTGACGTTGCATCGACATCTGACAGTCCTGCAAGGGGCGCCGTTTTGCAAGCACCCGCTGCCAAAAGTCCCGACCGATACGGGCGTCGCCGTGATCGGCCGCGTTTCACAAGAAGATACACAGGTGGACGGTTGTCCCGTCGGTGCCGGAGCATTGGTCGAATGTCGCCTCGACAGCTTTAGCCAAGGCACCGAGGCCGAAAGGCTTCGGTTTTTCGGGGCAGGCGCGCACGTCTGTATCGGCAGACCTTTGGGGCTCGAATTCTTCGCAGTCGTCGCGAACGAGCTCAACGGATGCCAATTCGGCCTTCAGGTGGTGCAGTTCCTGCGTAAAGAAGATGATGTGTTCGACATCCCCTCAACCTTCCTCGTCACGAAGGTCTCTCAAACGGATATGGAGAAATGACCGTGGACATCCGCCAATCGGTTCTTGCTGCGCTCGATACGACGACCGGGCTGATGAACCGGCCCGACCTCGCGGTTATCGCGCTCTCTGGAGGCGACTTTCTTTTGGCAAGCCTCGATATTGACAGCCTGTCTGCCTACGAGGTGATCATGCAGCTGGAAGAGGAGTTCGAGGTAGAGATTGCCCCCGCGGCTGTCCTCGCCTCTGAGACGTTGTCGGATCTCATCGCGGCGGTGTCGAAAACCGTGTCTCAGGCCGCATGAGCCCGGTCACGGATCTGCAACGACTTCATGCCGCTCAGGCAAAGGTCCGGGTCTTGGAGACAAAATCGACGCCGCTCGAGTTTCTTGAAGCGGAGCGAGCGGCGGCTGCGGCGGGTGATGCCCTCTTCGTGGACCAGCTCGCCGACTCCCATTCCTCAAAGAACTTAAGAGGAGCCACCAGTGTCTCCGAGCTGCGTCTCGACGTCGAGATGAAGTTCGCGCGGCTCTACGTGCGGCCTGGAACACGGCGGCGGCGTCTGCTGGTCGGCTTTACCGGCGCAGCGAGGCGGATGATGATGCCCCTGCCGATCTTCATGCAGGCACTGCCGCCCGAAGCCGATCTCCTCCTCCTCTTGGACATGCAGAACAGCCATTACCGGACCGGAATATGGGACGGGACGTGCGACCTCACCAACCTGCCCCGCACTGCCGCGCCCCTGACATCTGCATACGAGGATGTCATTGCTCTGGGCACGAGTAGCGGCGCCCTTCCGGCGGTGCGCTTTGCAAAAATGGCCGGGCTCCGGCGTGGGCTTTCCTTCGGCGGCAGGGCCATCAATGACACGCTGCGTCTCTTGCGCGGCGATCGGTCGGCGCCGGCTTACGATCCGCTGTGCGCCTGTGACGCTCGAAACAGGACCGATGCCATCTACTGCTTTGCCGCCTTGCATCCGCAGGACACACTGTCGGCCCTCCAGGCTGCCGAATGTGCAAACGCACATCTGGTGCCGCTGTGGGGCCGAAACGATCACAGCGTCCTATGGACGATCGCCACCATGGGTCGGCTGAACGATCTCTTTACCCTCGCGTTCGAAGGTTCACCTGAGGACCTCATCAGAGACGTTGTCGCGTGGAATGCCGAGGATCTGGCGGTAGCGTGAGAACAACCGGCTGGGTCAAAAGTCCCAGCTTTCTGAATTGACCTTCGACACGCCCAAGACGCTTAGAGCCTTCGCGAACCCGCAGTGTGCGCGGGTCGCACGCCTCGCGGTAGCAGAACAAGTTCCACGCTTGATCGCGTCACCAAGATCGCATCGGAACGCATCATTGCCCTCATCGCGCCGATCAAAGCTAGCGTAGCCCGCCCTCAGGAAAATCAGACTACTCTGCTCTTTGCACCCGCGGGTGAATGCGGATGCCGGGCGCGTCTTCCGGGGTGCCGATGAACTCGATGCCGAAGTCTTCGAGGCTCTGATGCAGCGCAGGCAGATTCGGCTGTGTGCAGTTCGGCACCCCGTCCTCCGCCTCGACATTCGCAAGATCCACCAGCTGATGCGGCTGCCTGATCCAAGTTGGGAAAAAGAGTCAACCTCGAGCTGCGCCGCATACCGTGGACGAAGTTCGCCCGGCACACGCAGTCCAAGGAGCTGATCAGCGACTTCCTCGCCGATGTCATCGCAGGGCAATTAGACAACCCATGGGTATGCGCAACAAGGCCATGCTATCGCTCGCTACGACCTGCTGACGCGGCGCTCCGAGCTCGTGGCGTTGCGCGACGAGGCCGTGGTCCCGCACCACAACGGAAGCTCACGCTTCGTCATTCGGCGATCGATAGCGGACCCGTTCGGCGGAGGCCGCACAGCCTTCTGCTTAAGAAGAAGCGCCGTGCTTTTGAAGCACCGGCTGACGTGGCGAGGCAATTCAGCCGAACGGTTGTTATATTCGATCTACAAGGGCCAGCCCATAGATCGGACCTGTGCACAACGCCGTCAAGCAACTCATAAAGGCTGCAGCCGCTCAGGCAGGCCTCAACGAAGCGACAGTCCTGGCTTTTTCCAGCCACAGCTTGGGTATTGGGTCGGCGCAAGACCTCTACCGTACTGGGCACAACACCATCGCGATCATGAGGGCCTGCGGGTGGAAGTCAGTCCAGGTACTGTCTCGTTATCTGCAGGAGGCGGAGTAGAATACGCGGGCGTAGTGCGCCGTCTTGTCCTCGATAGCCACCATTTCCAGTCCGCCAGATGCGACATCCGGTCAAAGGGACAGAGGAACCTCCAAGATGATGCAGTAGTGGGGTGACTCCTCGCGCGTTACATTGCCGTCCCACTTCTTTTCGACGAGCGTGTTGATCAGTTCCGATCCGAACCCACTCCGCTCGGGCGGGCCCGAAAAAGTCGAATGCGGATCGCTCCATTTAAACGAGAACGCCCGCCCCCCGCGTGCGTGCGCACAGACCGACCAATCTATATCTACGGCGCCTTCGTCAGCTCCCAGCGCACCGTACTTCGCCGAATTTGTCGCCAGTTCGTGCAGGACAAGCCCCATGTCAAAGCAGAATTCGGGTGGCAGAAGTACGTCCCGCCCCTTGGAATTCACTCGGTCGCCAAAAGGCCTGAGCGCTTCTTCGACGAGCGCCGCGAAGGATGTTGAGGTCCACCCCCCGCGCGCCACCACATGGTTTGCGCGCGCAAGCGCTTTCAGACGTTCATTGAATGAAGCCTGTGCTACTTGGGGATCTGCCTGGGCCCTGAAGGTTTGACGGGCGATGCTGCTCACGAGCTGAAGCATGTTTCCAGCGCGATGCGCCATTTCCCGGACCAGCAGCAGGTGGTGATCAGCTGCGGCAACCTGCCTTGTCGCTCCCGCGACGATATTAGCCAGCGTGACCAAGAACTCTGCGTCAGTCTGATCGAACTCCCTTAGGTTGCGCGCGTGTATTCCGAAAACGCCGAAAGGCCGGGCATCGATGCCCGGAATAACCACGGAGATGCCGCTCCGAACCTCGTAGTCGTGCAGCAACTGGGGTCCGCTGAACCGCGTCTCGGTCAACAGGTCCCTGACAATTGCCGGATCTTTCGACAACAGTGTGAACCCTGCCTGCGAGGCACGGTCGATACCGACCATAGCGTGCCCCACAAGACCGTCCTTCCAACCCGTTCCCGCCCGGAGCAGAAGATGATCGGCGGCATCGGCGAACTGGAGGATCTTTGCCAAAGGTACACCGAGGGTCTCGGCAGCCACGCGCGTAGCCTCATCCAGCACCGTCTGGAGGTCACGTTCGTTCAGTGCGAACGTCCCGAAATGCGCAACGGCGCGCTGTTGCGCCAAACGCCGCACTAGCTGCAGCTCGTTTCTGACGCGTTCAGAGACGTCAAAGCAGACCCCCGTGAGATACCTGCTGCCGTCGGTATCCGTCGTTACCGCACCGGCGGTCTCGATCCAAAGCTCGCTTTCGTCTGCTCGTGGAGCCGTGCGGTAGACCGCGCGGTAGGGTGTCCCGGTCTCGACACTCACCATGATTTTCTGCCAGACCGCGTCGGCGTCGTCTGGGTGAATATCTCGCTGGAAACTTGATAGGGTGCCGTCGAACGTGCCAGCCGCAAGGCGGTGCACCTCTTCAAGGTTGCGCGTCCATTCCAACTGATCGCTGTCAATTTTCCAGCGCCACAGGCCATTCCCGCTGCAGCGCAGACCTTCCTCCAGTGCCGGGGCTTCAGTGAGGAACTTGACTGTGCTGGGAGGATGCCCGTCGGGTCTGGTCATGATATGGTCTTATGTACCACAATCTGCCTGAAAAATTATAAACATTCGAGAGATCTGATCATGCGGCAAATTCTGGGTCAAGTGGGTCCACCCGCCCCGAAGGACGACCGCGCGAGATCTCGCGTTCGAAGGTTCACCTGAGGACCTCATCAGGGACGTTGGCGCGTGGAATGCCAAAGATCTGGCGGTTGCGTGACAACAGCCGCCTGTGTCAAAAGTCCCAGCGTTCTGAATTGACCTTCGACACGATCAAGACGCTCAGAGCCTTCGCGAACCTGCAACGCGCGCACGGGTCGCACGCCATCTCACGGTAGCAGAACAAGTTCCACGTTTGATCGCCTCACGACGATCGCCCCGGAACGCATCATTGCCCTCATCGCGCCGATCGAGGCTCGCGAAGCCCGCCCCACAGTGTAATCAGATCACTCTGCTTTCTGCGCCCGCGGGTGGATGCGGATGCCGGGCGCATCTTCCGGGGTGCCGATGAACTCGATCCCGGAACCTTCAAGGCTCTGACGCAGCGCCCGCAGATTCGGCTGTGTGCAGCTCGGCACGCCGTCCTCCGCCTCGATCCGCTTGATCGTGCTGGCGCTGACACCGCTCTTTTGGGCCAGATCGGAGATGCTCCAGCGCAAAACATGCCGTGCGGCCCGAATTTGCTCACTTATGATCATTGACATTCAGCTCATATGAAACGATATAGGTCATATAGACCATATCAAGGACATAACATGCGGTCGCTTTTCTGGAAAGACGAAATTACGCGTCTCGAGGGTGCCTATGCTCCCGCGACCATCAAGGGCTACTTCACCGATATCGAGATCTTCTCCTCGTGGTGCGCCGCCCAGCGGGAGGAGCCCTTCCCCGCGACGCCCGGCCTGCTCGCGCAGTTCCTCCAGGATCAGGCGGCGTCGGGCCTCTCGATGTCGACGTTGAACCGACGCTGCTACGGCATCCGGAAGATCCACCAGCTGATGCGGCTGCCTGATCCGACGCGCGACGAAGAGGTCAACCTCGAGCTGCGCCGCATACGGAGGACCAAATTCGCCCGGCCCACGCAGGCCAAAGGGCTGACCAGCGACTTCCTCGCCGAGTTCATCGCGGGGCAGCCGGACAGCCCTTGGGGCCTGCGCAACAGGGCCATGCTGTCGCTCGGCTACGATCTGCTGACGCGGCGCTCCGAGCTTGTGGCCTTGCGTGATACCGACATGACGGCGCGGGGCGATGGGACCTACCGCTTCGTCATCCGGCGGTCAAAGGCCGATCCTTTCGGCAAGGGCCGCACGGCCTTCTGCTCACGACGCAGCGGCAAGCATCTGGAGGCTTGGCTCGAATGGCGCGGAGAGGCGACCGACTGGCTGTTCTGCCCGATCTACAAGCAGCACCCGTTGGATCGCGGTCTGAGCACGACTGCAGTGAAGGAGCTGATCAAGACCGCCGCGAAGAAAGCCGGGTTCGATGAGGAAACCGTGCTGGCCTTCTCAGGACACAGCCTGCGGGTAGGCGCCGCGCAGGATCTTCTGCGCAACGGCCATGACACTGCGGCCATCATGCGCGCCGGTGGCTGGAAATCGGTCGAGGTGCTGTCACGCTATCTGCAGGATGCCGAGCAGAACGTCTGGACCTGACGGGTGACGGTCAGGCGACGTCAAGAGGATCGCGTCCGTAGCGGTTGGTGCGCGGCTCGCTCTCGAGCAGGAACCACCAGATCAGGAGAAGAAGCCCGATACCGGGGATGAGCGCCACGAAGAGCCAGCTGCCCGACCGCCCGACATCGTGCAGCCGGCGCGCGCTGATGGCCAGCGAGGGGAGCAGCAGCGCGATCGCAACGAGGGTCGAGAGCGGGCAGATGAGCCAGATCCCAAGGTTTGGGAAGACGAGCGCGTCAACAATTGCCGCCACCGCGAGCGAAACGCCAACGAGCAGCAGGAAACGCCAGAAGTCAGCGTGGCTCGCCCTCCCGCTAAAGTGCCGCCCCATTTCGAGTTGGCGTCTTAGCCTGGTAGCTAGGTCCATCGTGGCATTCCATCAGCTGTCGTCTTCAGACGGTACATACCAGAGGAATGATATGTTTATGCGAAGAAAGGGTTTTTCCGCTATCCTTACTTGAATGCCGAGGTGATCATAGGTCGCTTTTCTGGCAGGTTGCATGAGCAGCAGAAGCTTTAGGCACAAAGGGAGGCCAACTGAAGGTGCGTCTGAGAAACGCAGATTCGGTGTCGGGAGGCGCAAAGGCGGTTTGCTCTCGCAGTGCGGCGACACCGAATGGAGTTGCGGCACTGTAAGCGACAGCGACCTGCACGATTTCTAGTCGCGCCGGTAATTTTCTCGCGATGAGCAGTTTCGGAGCGGTCGCGTGCTAAGTTCGCAGCCTCTGCCGCTACCTCGCGCATTTTCTTTGATATGCCGCCACGGCCTTCCCTAACGTCGCCCTGACACCGTTGCCGCAGCTTCAAGTTGTCAAATTGCGTTGGGCCGGTTAGCTGGCATCAATGACGCAACGCGGCAGATAGGTCCTGAATAATGACAGAGCTGACGTGGTTTCTCGCGCAATTGCGCCCGAACGGGGCCCCGCGCGCGACGCTCAATCTCAGGCGGCAGGGGTTCACGACCTTCCTGCCGCAGTTCATCGAGCCGGCGCTGGTACGCAACCGCCCCGTCGAGCGGCTGAGGCCGCTGTTCCCCGGCTACCTTTTCGTGCAGGCGGACCGGCTTGAGCCGCGCTGGACGACGATCAACTCGACCTTCGGTGTCTCACGTCTCGTCTCGCTGGACCGTCGCAGCCCTACCGCCGTACCGCCGGAAATCATCCAAGCGCTGATCGACGCGTGCAGCGAAGAAGGCGTGCTGCGCCCGCCGCCACCGCTCGCTCCCGGCGATACGGTGGAGCTGCGCAGTGGTGCCTTTTTCGGCCGGTTCGGAACGGTGGAGACCCTGTCGGACAGCGAGCGGGTGTCAATCCTACTCGACTGCATGGGCCGCGCCGTCCGAGTGAACCTGCCGCTGCGCGAAGTCGCCCGGGTTGTGGAAACTGGTTAGGCAGCCACCAGCACAAGGTAGAGAAGTGCTTGTTGAGGGACGCGATAGACAAACCCAACCGAACGCTTTGAGCTACCCCCCCCAGAAAATCCAACACTGACGGAAGCTACGATCTGGAGTCTGCTGATCTCGAAGCACGAGGAGATCAGGACATGTAGAGACGCCGGAACCGCGACGCGACCTTCAAGGCGCGTGTGGCGCTGGAGGCCGTGAAGGGAGAGCGCACAGTGTCGGAACTGGCCGCCGAATATGGCGCATCCGACGATGACCCATCAATGGGCGCGGTCACTGCTGGAGGGTGCCGCAGGCATCTTTGGCGCGGCGGCAAGACTGCTGTGGCGGCAGAGGTTGCCGAAGAAACGATCCGTGACCTGCATCCCAAGACCGGAGAGCTGGCTGTCGCCGACGATTTTTCGTCACAAATGCTCAAGCTTGGATCGGCAAGTGAGGCGTGGGATGATCGAACGCTCACATCCCAAGCTGTCAGTGGGCGCGCAGTGCCGCCTGCTGTCGATCGCGCGATCGTCGTTCTATTACGCGCCGTAGGGCGAGACGGCGATGAACCTCGACGTGATGCTGTTGATCGCCAAGCAGTTCCTGGGACGCGCCGTTCTACGGTTCCGCCAGATGACACGGCACTTGCAGAACGAAGGCCATCCCGGGCATCGTCGAAAGGCTTTCGGCCAGTGAAAGAATGTATATTTTGTTGAAATGCATGGGACGCGCCGTCAGCGTCAGCTTGTCCTCAACTGATGTCTCCCGCGCAGCTCGAGCAAGCTGATTAAGTAAGGTTTGGGCAGCAGTGATCCATAGCGACTGTTAGGCAGCTGCTGCTTTTGTGCTATTCTAGAAAAAACACGGCGAGCCCCGTCACAGCTGTAACCCTTGCCCACGTACACCGACATTGCTGCAACACCTGCGGCCCTCTGAAGCTGCGGATCGTCGCAACCAAAGGAGGCTTGTATTTTGTTAACCGCTATTCTCGCGGTTAACCATAATTTTGGAAGTCAGCTCAATGGCGCGACTTAGTTAGCCGCAGGCGCATTCTGGATGGCGACAAGCAGCGCCTGCAATTGAGGCGTTGATCCAGTCCGGCTGATCAAGGCCGTAACCCGCGCTGCAGCATAAGCCCGTTGTTGTGCCGTCAAAGGCGGCACGCCTTGAGCCGTCACCTGGAGCGCAAGCGCATTGCCGGCTGCCAGTGCAGCAGAAATAGCCTGCGGGCTGCCAGCAACCGCACCCCCGCCGACGCCCGTAGTTGGCGTGTTGAAGGGTATGACAAGGGGGGGCTCAATCGGCTCAACGATCGTGACCCCGGCGGCAGCAATTCCGACGGTCGAGACGAACGCACCGGCTGCCAACGCTGAAAGAGTTCTGATGTTGAGGCGCATCATTGAAATCCTTTGAAGAGGTCGGTGGTCGCGAAGGACACAGCAAGCACAGCACGCTGTTGCTCTTCGTCGTCGAAAACATCATTCAGCGTCAGCGTTGTCACTGCAGATTCGAACCACGGCAGTTTCGCGCCCATACCGACGTTGACGTAGTCGCCGTTGTAGGAGGTGCTTGCGCTGAAGAACTCAGACAGGCCGATGCCCGCGCCGAGGATTGGAGATACGTTACTGTCCCCATCACCGTCGTGCGATGTAACCCCTGCAGTAAGCATGAGGGGATACATTTCACCCGACTGCCCGCCCCCTACCTCGTTGAAGGTCGTGACCGCCATTGTTGTGCGGATGTCCATGCCTGACGAGTCCCCCCAGGGGGCCAGTCCGTCGAAGTTGACCGCGGCGTAAGTATTGCCCGCGTTACGGAAGATCCGTGTCCCGAACTTGGCGGACAAATAACCTGAGTCGCCAAAGTCGTCCCAGTCAGCCGAGGTAATGTTGACCGTAACCTGACCACCGACGCCCGATTCGGGATCTCCGAAGCCGGCACCAAGCGAGAGCGATCCATCAATGCCAGAACCTGGCGCGTTGCGTTGGTCGGTTCCCGAGACAGAGCCGAACACCAGTCCGCGGCTTGCCACCGTGCCGGACCCGATCCCCTGAATTGAGACAAGTTTCTGAGGTTGCACTGCCCGGTTCAGATCATCCAGAGAATTGATCAGGGCCGAAGCTGTCAGCTGGGGGTCCCCAGTCACCTCGGAAGCAGACACTTGTTGAGAAAAAGCAGGCGTCGCTACCGAGATTGTCCCCGCAGCGGCAACAACCAGAAACATATACCTGTCGGGTGTCATTTTATTAGCTCCATACAATCCGTACTAGTCGCAAGCCAGTGAGCTGCTTGGCAAATCGGCGCGCGTTACGGCAGACACTCCGGCTATGGAGCGGCGATAGCAAGGGCAGCATCGTAATTTATGTCAACTGTGGCGCGAGTGCCAGCTGGAGCGGGCCTTTGCGACCGACGGGTGCGATAACGTCTCGTTAATACCGCGACCGTTAGTGCCCATGGGCGTCCACCTCAGGCGGAACTGCACGTCTCGTGCGCATCGGCAGGTAGCTGATGACTCGGTGGATATGCCCCATCGGACTTCATCACTTTTTATGCGCACCGCCGCCGGTTCCAAAATGGGACAAAAGCTATTGCGGTTTAAACCGGCTTGCGAACCCCACCGGGGGATATCCAACAGAGAATAATCTTCGACTGGGAGGCCGCTCAAGCACCGGGCCTAGCGACAGCATGGCGGGCCTCCCGGCTGTTGCGGGCGGGTTACTCCACGGTCACCGATTTCGCAAGGTTGCGCGGCTGGTCGACGTCGGTCCCCTTGGCGATGGCGGTGTGATAGGCCAGAAGCTGCGCCGGCAGGGCATAGAGGATCGGGGCCAGCACATCGGGCACCTGTGGCATGGTCAACGTGCGCCAGCAGCCGGCGCCGGCCTCGGCCACACCCTGCGCGTCCGAGATGAGGAGCACGCGGCCGTGGCGGGCCATGACCTCCTGCATGTTCGACACGGTCTTGTCGAAGAGCACGTCGCGCGGCGCCATGACGATCACCGGCACGCGGGCGTCGATCAGCGCGATGGGGCCGTGCTTCAGCTCGCCCGATGCGTAACCTTCGGCGTGTATGTAGCTGATCTCCTTGAGTTTCAACGCACCTTCGAGGGCCAGCGGGAACATGGCGCCGCGGCCGAGGAAGAGAATGTCCTGCGCCTCGGCCAGTTCCTCGGCGATCTCGGGGTAGTCGCCGCCGCTGAGTGCGTGGTTCATCAGGCCGGGCAGGCTGGCGAGATCGGCGAGGTGTTTCTGCAGACCTTCGGCGTCGAGCCGGCCGCGATCCACCGCCGCCTTCAGCGCGAGAAGGGCGAGCACCGTCAGCTGGCAGGTGAAGGCCTTGGTCGAGGCCACGCCCACCTCGACCCCGGCGAGGATCGGCAGGGCCAGATCGGATTCGCGGGCGATGGAGGAGGTGGGGACGTTGACCACCGAGACGATCTTGGCCACCTTCTCCTTGGCATAGCGCAGGGCGGCCAGCGTGTCGGCGGTCTCGCCCGACTGGCTGACGAAGAGCGCCCAGGAGGTCGGGGACAGCGGCGGTTCGCGGTAGCGGAACTCCGAGGCGATATCGACCTCGACCGGCAGGCCCGCGAGCTGCTCGAACCAGTATTTCGCCACATGGCAGGCATAGGAGGCGGTGCCGCAGGCGACCATGGTCAGCCGGTCGACGCCGGTGAAATCGACCGGCAGGTTGAGGTGCTGATCCTGCACGTAATGGCGCAGCGCATCGGCCAAGACCACCGGCTGCTCGGCGATCTCCTTGGCCATGAAATGCTTGTAGCCGGCCTTCTCGATCCGCGTGGCCGACAGCTGGATGCGGGTCATGGCGCGGTTCACCCGGCGGCCCTCGGCGTCGAAGATCTCGGCGCCGGCGCGGGTGATGACGGCGCGGTCGCCTTCTTCGAGATAGGTGATCTCGTCGGTCATGGGGGCAAGCGCGATGGCGTCGGAGCCGACGAACATCTCGCCCTTGCCGTGGCCGATGGCCAGCGGCGAGCCCTTGCGGGCGGCGATCATCAGGTCGTCCTCGCCGTCGAAGAGGAAACAGAGCGCGAAGGCGCCGTGCAGCCGGGCGATGGTGGCGGTGGCCGCCTCGACCGCGTTCATGCCCCTGGACATGTGCAGCTGGGTGAGGAGGGCGACGGTCTCGGTGTCGGTCTGGCTCTCGGCGGCGAAGCCCGCCTCGGACAGCTCCGCGCGCAGCTCGCGGAAGTTCTCGATGATGCCGTTATGCACCACGGCGACGGGGCCGGCCTTGTGCGGATGGGCGTTGACCACCGTGGCCGCGCCATGGGTAGCCCATCGGGTGTGGCCGATGCCCGCCTTGCCCGACAGCGGCTCATGCACCAGAAGGTCTGACAGGTTCACCAGCTTGCCTACCGCGCGGCGGCGGTCGAGCGTGCCGTGGTTCACCGTGGCGATCCCGGCGCTGTCATAGCCGCGATACTCCAGCCGCTTCAGCGCCTCGACCAGCAGCGGGGCAACCTCGTGATCCCCCAGAACGCCCACGATGCCGCACATGTCACATGCCTTCTCTGGCAGCCTTGGCCGCCTTTTCTTAACATCGCATCGCCTCCATTGAAGCAACACATTTCTGTAATCATCTAGACAAAGCAACTTCTTCCAAGAGTTCAGCCATCCTGCGCGCCAGCTCGCGCCGATCGTATTTGCGGGCGGCCACCGGGCCTGCGCATCGCATGGCCCCCAGCACCCCCGGGCTAGCATGAAGACACGCGATAGCAACAGCCATATCCTCAGCGGCCTCCGGCAGAGCAGTCATTCCAACGGCATTCCCGATCACAATTTCGGCGGATTCACCCTCAACACAATGCAAGACAGGAATGCCCATCGCCATGCATTCGAATAGCTTCGAAGGGATCACCGACTTGAATAGATTGGATCGCCTCAAATGAATGACCGCGACATCCAGTAAAGACCAGTATCGAGCAACCTCCTCCCGAGGGACTGAACCCACCATAAAGACATTATCCAGACCTTCGTCCCGGACCCTTGCTTCAAGCTTAAGGCGTTCTGCTCCATCTCCAAGAATGAGCACACGCACATCCTGAGTTGCCGCATTGCTAGCTAGCAATTTGGCGGCATCCAGCAGAGTGTCGAGTCCATGCGCCAATCCAAGTGTACCGACATAACCAACAACGAATTTTTCGCCTAGTTTGTATTGTGAAAGCAGCCCAGAATCTTTGGTACGGGGAGTGAAACTTGATACATCAACCCCGTTGGTTATAACTCGAAGCTTATCTGAGGCGATACCACGCTGCATAAGGTTTTCAGTAAAGGCATGAGTTAAACAAATAACCAGATCAGCCCGCCGATAAAGAAATATTTCGACCCGTTCTAGTAAGTTCAATAGCCTGCTGCCCTTAATCGCGCCGACGGCGCGTATTGACTCTGGCCATATGTCGCGCAACTCAAATACGAATGGACGGCGCTTTAAGGCTGCAACAGCCCAAGCCGCGCAGACGGTAAAAAACTGAGGGGAGGTGCCCAATACTAGGTCCACCTTTCGGATTGGCAACCCCGCAAAAAACGCGGTGACCATGTAACTCAGATAGTCGAGGACGCGCAACCCAAAGCCCTCATTGCGCGTCATATAACTCCAGACGCGAATTACTCGGATGCCAGCGGTGTATTCAGATTGCCAGAGGCGGTTCCTGTAGCCGGAGAAAACTTTTCCCGTAGGGAAGTTGGGCGCACAAGTTATAACGGTAACGGTATGGCCCATTTCCACCCAGACCCGAGCATGCTCAAAAGTTCGATTTGCTGGTGCATTAGCTTCCGGCGGGAAGTTATCAGATAAGATGAGGATATGCATGGGCTAGGTCCAAGTAAGTGTCAAAGATGCGCTACCAAGTCTCAGAGGCAGAACTATGCATTGCGTTGATATACTCAAGCCAAACTCCGGATGCCAAGTAGTATCGTCGATCCAAGCACGAGCACCACCCGCATGCCAGCGCAAGATCCGCCCGGAGAGCAGAGTAATGTTACCCCCGTCCATGCTATCATTGTTTGCCACGGCCCCCGGGGCAAGGATGTACCGCGCCTTGGATTTGACGGCTGGGAAAACATGGTCTTCAATAGTGAGCTTGTGGGCGCTCAGTGACCAGATCCGACGATGCGTCGGGGAACCTCGCAAATGACGATATCCATCATGCGAAGCTTCAGCTGATAATAGATCATCGCGTATCTTCCGCGTATGTACATCGAATGGAGAAGCGCGCCTCCCCACTCGAAACCCGCTCCACACCTCCGATGAATCGGCGCTCTGAACAGTAACTGTGCTGTGAGCCGGCGTTCCACGCTGACGAAGGCGCTCTGAACCTGTTCCATATACCGACGATCCCGAGTTAACAATTAGACGCTCCCCGAAGATAGAGAGCTCAAAGCTTAGCGTGTCTGCATGCGCATGCCCCGGGAGATAATCGGGGCCAACCCGAGCCACATCCGCCAGCACAACGGCAACGCCATTATCCAGCCGTATGTAACCGCTTTCACGAAGCCACGTCGAACCGATATTAACCTTCGGGATGACAAAACCTAGTCTCGATGCATAGTCGAAGAGGGAGCCTGGGCTTGGTGAAACGCCAAATGCCGCATCATTGAAAAAGGAAATTTCGCCATCGGGATGGATCATCGTTGCCAACCATGCAAGCATAGACGGGACCCGATCAGAGCATGTCCTCGCTAGATCGCTTTGACAAAAGGCATTTGCCACGTTTACCAAGTCTAGCATATCTTCAAGCGCCAGCGCGTGATACATGGTGCTTAACTCAAACTGACCACCGTCAGAAAGAATTTGTTCTGGGATTTCGCGAGATAGGATTGTTATCCCCATTTCTTTCCACCGCTGCGCCTCGGGCCCGTCAAAATAAAGTCCCGCAAAAATTAGGGCCTTGGCGTTGGCGAAGAGATGGTTGCCTAAGAGATGTGACTCGAGACGGCGTGTCAGCCATCGGGCCTGTACCGCAAGACTGTGAAGTGCATGATCGGGCATCGTATTGCCGGCGAATGCCCATTTAATCCAGTTAACGATCCGAAGCGAGGTGGGATAGGGCTCCCACCCAGATCCCTCACCGGGTGGATTGGCAGTGATCCAGTTGTCGATCAGCGCCTCGTGCCAAACGACCCTGCCCCGGGCATCCACCGCGTTCAAGTCATCGAAGTAGTGTTGGTTGTAGCGCCATAGCTTCTCTTTGGCGGGATCATCCCAACCGTGCACGGCGAGGTCCCCTGCCTCATTTAGTAACCTGAAGCTGCCCGGACCTGTCATGCTCGGTGGACGACATGCAGCCAGCTTCCAAACACTGCTGCGGCGTCTCAACGGAGGCGCCGGGGAAAGATCCGGCCGCGGACGCAAAATTTGAAAGGCCAATCGGCCATAGATCTGTACCGGCCGAAGGTGACGAGCGGTCCGCCAAAATGTGGAAAGTCGAGCCATTAGAGCGCTAGCGAGTTTGGCAAACAAGGGAGCAGATGCGTCCATCGCGTGAACCAAAAATCTTCCGCATTCCCTAAGTGTCTGTCACGTGTGAGCCTTAAAGGGGTATAATGCGTTTCGTGTACTCGAAGCCCATCCGTTTCCTGTGATTCAACCCGGTTGTAGACACGCCCATCATGGCCATGCGGATTGCTCGAATTGGAAGATTTGACGAAGCTATAAACGTCAATTGCCATGGTCAATAACCTGATGCGCAAAATCCCATCAACATCGAGATTTTCTAAAGTTTGGAACTTCAAGCGAAAACCGGAAGTCTTGCCAGGGCGAATTACGGCCTCGTTGCCAAAAAAACGGCTAGTTTCCATGCGGACAATGGAGCGTATACATAAAGCCTGTTCCGCGGGTCCGTTCCATGTCATAGCCGCATTGCTCGCAACGTTCGCGCGGAGGTGATGCCCGCAAGCAGCGTGGTTCACGATATAACATATGCCTTTAGGAATGATCATCATACTGTACTTAAAAAAAGGCAGCCATAGAGCATCTATTGTTCCGCCTAGACCTGACTCAATCGCGCACTTCTTCTGCAAGCTCGATGGATACACGTGACACTTCCAAGATTTCCACCTTGGGGATGGGAATCGGCTTCGAGTTTATCACGGACTCCAGAAAAAGCGAGACGAAGGGTTTTGCGCCCTTGTCCTGCCGCCAGAGATTCATCCTTCTGAAATTGGGCCACCCCCAGCCGCGGAGCTTACGGAAGTTGTCCAACTGCAACACCCTGCCGGCCGTGAAGACCTCGACTCGCTCCTTAGGAAAGCCCTTGTTCCCATTGGCGAGATAAAGGATTGAGGCGACCGACCCGTCTGCAAATTCAAGCGTTAGGCTGACCTTATCATCACGCACTGCGTTCCCGTGATGACGGCCTAGAGCAACCGCCCGATGTGCCGTAATTGGATGTCCGACTAAATGCCGGGCAAGATCAATGAAATGGCAGGCTTCGCCGATTATCCGCCCGCCGCCAACTTTGTGATCTTGCGTCCAATGCTCAGGCGGAATATCGCCCGCATTTACTGTGATAACCACGTTCTTCGGCACGTCAATTGGCGCAAGCAACGATTTCATTTTAACAACTTGTGGAGCAAAGCGGCGATTGAAGCCGACTAGGAGGTGCTGGTCGGGGCGGAGCATAATCTCTGACTCAATCTGGGCAAGTTCCGCCAGCGACAGACATAGTGGCTTCTCGCAAAAGACATGTTTATCTGCACGTAGGGCAGCTAGAACCTGACCCGCATGAGACCCGTGGCGCGTAGCGATCACAACAGTATCAATGTCTCTGTTATCCAATACAGCTTCAATCTCAGTGGCTGCTTGGACAAAACCGAATTTTTTCCCAAAATGTACTGCACTGACGCCACCGCTGCTGACAATGCTGTGCAGGTTGGCGCCTGCGGCACTGAAAGCCGGGATAAGCACGCGGCTCGCATAGTTTCCCGCCCCCAAGAACCCAACCACGCCCTTTCCAGCCCGAGGACTACCACCTATAAACAAGCGCCGCTGCGGCGGCGTATCTGTTAGCGGCTGTTGATAAGTTAACAATATGCCCATCGAGGGTTCCACCGCCGTGAGCAGTGACATAGCCTGCGCGGCGTCGCTGATTATAATTCTGTGCGTAATCAGAGGCTTAACACAAAGAGTCCCCGCGGCCATGAGATCGAGAACGGCCTCAAAGTTCCTTTGCTCTGTCCATCGCACAAATCCAATGGGATAGTCCTGGCCACTCTCCTCGTAGGACGGATCATAGCGCCCGGGTCCATACGAACAGGACACTTGGAAAGTCAATTCCTTCTCGTAGAAATCGGCGCGACTTAGATCCAACCCAACTACCCCAACCAGCACGATGCGCCCGCGCTTACGGCACATCTGCGCTGCCTGCTTGACTATCTCATTGCCCGAAGAAGACGCAGTGATGATCACTGCATCTACCCCCGAACCGCGTGAGAAGGCGGCAGCCCGATCAAGCACATCCTCACCGGCAGAGGGATCAACGGTTTCGGCACCAAAACGTCTTGCAAGCTCTAGGCGCTCCGAATTGAAGTCGATACCTAGGACTCGACAGCCCTGAGCGCGAAGCATCTGTACCGTCATTAGCCCAATAAGGCCGAGCCCGGTAACAACAACACACTCGCCAAGAGTGGGTTGCGCAAGACGTATGCCCTGTAGCCCAATAGCAGCAAGAACGGTGAAGCTTGCCTCCTCATCCGTCACACCGGCTGGGATCCGCGCGCACAGGTTCTTAGCAACAGAGACTATCTCCGCATGCTTACCGTTGGAAACGATCCGGTCCCCCGGAAAAAACCCATCGGCGCGTGCTTCGATCACCCGCCCGACATTGCAATATCCTAGAGCCAATGGTTGATCGAGCTTTGCGCGGACCGCATCCAACGTCGAAGCGACACCATCGACTCGAGCCTTTTCTAAGACCTGCTTAACTTTTTCGGGCTGAGAGCGAGCCTTCTGGACCAAACTCGCCCTGCCAAATTCAACGAGCATGCGTTCCGTGCCGGCCGAAACGAGGCTCACGCTGGTGCGCGACAAAATCTGCCCGCTTGCGCATTGCGGCGCAGGAACGTCGGCCACCATAGTTGTACCGTCGCGCAATGATTGAAGTAGCTGTTTCACAAAAGTTTGCCCCTTACTTACGTATGCTGTCTTAGGCGAGACGGAGTGCTCACACTTTTCTTAAGCGGATTAGAGACTGGTCAATCACCATAACAATCGAAGCCCCAATAAAGATCAAAACGAATTTGTTCACCACCCCACCAAGGTCATCAAAGTAGACATTAAAAAATCCATTCCAGATAACAAAGCCGGAGAAAAATCTACCGTATATACCTGATTTCTCCAGCAACCTAACGGAGAGACAAATTAACAATATATAGAGAGCGAAGGCTAATGGGCCCAAGACAAGTCCAAATCCGAGGACCATCTCGTAGATTAGCCCCACAGTCACCGAACTGGAGTGCACACCGCCGTCAAACCATTCTGGGAATAGTGAACGCGCCGCCGCGACGCCTGTTGACTCCCCCTTGTCCGGAAAAAATGCTCTAGGAAGAAAATTGAACAGGCCCGAAAAAAATGTTTTGAAGGTCCCCAACCAGATCTCGTTGCGCTCTGCACTACTTAAGTGGTGTGCCAGAATTTCTAAATGGGAATTCGCAAGAGGGACTGGCTGACGATCACTCAACTCCCGAGCGAGTTGCACAGTGGATTGCACGTCTAAGTCTCTGGATGCACCAGATAAGATCGATCTAACAGCTCCAGAGATAAAATTGGCCGGCACCGAAGCGACCGCCAAGATGGCGGCCGCTACGGCGGTTAAAAATCGTCTGCGACTAATATCGAAGCCTACAAAACATAAACCAACCACTATCAGAATAAGAAACACTATCGACCTGTAACCCGCTAAAAAGAAAAAGATGAGCGCTAAAAGAGGGGCAACCCAGAAGAACATAGAACTTTTTGAACGACCAGTGCGGAGCATATTAAACGTCGCGGCGAGCCCTAGGAACCCAAAAATGAAAATGTACCCCTTTCCGGAGCGCCCGCTAAGTCTATCCGAAAAGTCCACAATAAAATAGACCTGCGCCAGCGCCGCCACACCAATCAGGCACAGCACAGAAACTATCTGATTCACCCGAGAAAAAGTCGCATCGCGCAATGGACTAAGATAGGCGATTTTTGGTCTTACCGCGATAATAGCGACGCAACCCAACGCAAAGGACCATAGTACCGCGACAAGCGCTATAACGCGAGATTCAATAGACGCACGTATGCTTCCGCTATCGTTGAGGAGCAGCAAGCTAGCGATCGATAAGGCATACTGGAAAGAAAATCCAAAAATAAAGACCGCCAATACTATGGAAAATTTGCCGGGGAACAATGCGAAGAAAAGAAAAAACGTGAAAAGGAAGGCAACAGCAGAAAGCATTTTTTCGCGAGGCCTTTTCCATTTAGAACATACTTGTAGTACTTGTGCAAACACAAGTCGTCTAGTCCGTTACTAACTCATTTTTGTAAATCCAGTCAGCAATAGGCATAAATGCCTCATCCCAGAGAGGAGCTACCTTGCCATACTCGAAAGTACGAGCCATCCGAGCTTCCCAAACATCACTACGAACTTCCCTAAGGACGGCTATCAAACTCTCTAAATCACCCCAAACAAACGTTGCCCCGAGACCGGCACCTTCGACAAACTTCGAAACCACTGTTTCCCTGTTGATGATTACAGGAGTACCGCAAAAAATCGCGTCATAGATTTTATTGGGAGCTGCAAGGCGGTTGATCAGCAAACCTGGATCATACCCGCAGAATATTGCCCGCGCGTCAGCACAAAGCTCTAGGGCGTCCGAACTCGAGACATACCCAGTAAATTGGATGTTGGCATCCTCTCCGAATCGGTGGCGAATCTCATCAGAAATTTTACCGACTACCGATACTCTTAGATTGAGGCATCGACTCGCTTCCAGTAGAAGATCACAGCCGCGGTTCGCGTCGATGTTGCCGGTCGCTATCACGTCGAACGTCCGTTCTTCTTTAATGAAAGGAAGGTCCGACCGCATAGGAGTATTTGGCACGGTGAAAGTGGGACGATTATCACCGCTCCTCGTCCCCAATGTGTCATATCTATGCTCACTAACTTGAATACTTAGTGCCGCCTTTTGGTAAACCAATGTTTCAAGCTGCCTGATCAAGTATTTTATCGGTGGCGGCAACTTATACCTATCTGCGTACGTGTCGAGCACATCATAAATATATGCCTTGCCGCTAAGGTAAGCAGCAAGACCTGCCTCGAGATCGGCCGCATATATCATGTCGAGCTCTGTTCTCCGTAGCCGCCATGCCGCAGCAAGTGACCATATCGGAGCCAAGAAGGCCTTCCTGATAGATTTCGACGGGACTGAAGGTCCGACATGTACAACGTTGACGCGAGAATCTAATCTCGCGCCCCCGCGTAAGCAGCCAAAGTAAGTTAAATTTGACTGGGATAGTGAATGCGCGACCTTCCTCATGCGAACACAAGGAGAGTCCAACATTTGCACGATAGCAATTTCTTTCATTCGTGATACACTTTCCTCGCCACAGCTCTCGCGTCGCCAACGACGATGCCCGGATTTCCTACTACTACCGAGTATTCCGGTATATTACCGCGAACTACGCTGCCTGCCCCCACAATAGATCCTCTGCCCACGTTTGCACCCGGCATAATAATTGCCCCAGTCCCAACAAACACATAATCTTCAAGACGTATGCATCGCTTGACGCCTTTTACCTCAATGTCATCGCCCCAAAGGCTTTTTGCAACTGTATAGTGCGACCAGTCATGGGTCAGCAAGCGGACGTTTGACGAAATGGTGACGCCATGTCCGAGTGAGATGCTCTCATACCTGTCCCCGTCAAACCATACTTGGGCAGAGATGTAATTGAGCCTCCCGTTTACGCGGACTCCCAGTTGCGTGAGCGCTATCTGGGTTAACCGAGTGCAAAGCGGGGGAGAACAGACCCAGATGGGATACCTGATAAATCTTAGAAATACCTTCAATAGGATCTTACGAGCATTCATTTTTTTGCATCCAAGAGTATGCGGCCATTGACATAACTAGCTGCATTAACCCGCTCAGCAGGAATACAAATGCAGCGTTTACAGCGTTTATTGGCAGTAGAATTAAGATGCAAATACAGCATAAGGAATTCAAGGCGGTGAGCGTGACGTTTAAGAATTCGCTATGCACCGTGGATATTGCTCGAACGAAGGGGACGCTTAAACATATGCAGACTCCTGAGCCTAACATATATAAGATGACTTCTTGATCTAGAGGCGGGAGCCACTCGGTATAATCAAACGAAGATATCGCGGCGATGATTGCAATCACCGGCACCAGAAGCATTTTGGTGATCCTAACAGCGTCTCGACGCACCTCCTTGAACTGGATCTCGCCGGAACTGGAGAAAAGCTTTGCATATCGAGCCAGCATTTCCGCGCCCAGTATGCCCGCACCCACTATTATAAGGGCTCTAAGTTGCAAGGCAAAACTGAGCTTTCCCATTTGGACTGCACCGCCATGGTCGAATAGAATCTTTGCGGTGGCCATGTACAATACACTCGAAGCGGCGCCGCTCAGGGCGAACTGAAAGACGCTGAGGTATCTGGGACCTCCTAGCTTATGTTCCTGAGAAATGCTCTCTATAAATTTCAGAGTTCTGCACAATGCACATAAATAGCACAAGGCGAGCGATGCGATTATACCTGATGGTCCAAGGTACACCGACGCAATTACGCCGATCAGCGTTCCCCCGATGATAAAGCCTCCGGTGTTACCAGCGGCAAATTTGGCTAGGCCACCTGCCTGCAGCGTTCCATTTACCACTTGCGCGGCGGTCGATGTGCCTGCCAGCCCCGCGGTCAATAGGAGTAGCAAGAGGTTGTACCCACTTAGCTGAGCCCAGAACGACCACAATACAAAGACGAACGCAGCGGCTCCCAAAACCGTGTATAACGGCACATTGAGCTTGCGCCTTTCGTGGTCCCCTTCTTCGCTCTTTAAAGCTGCTAAATATCCGGGGTGACCAAATACCTGAGAGGAGGAAGTAATTGCAATGAAGGCTACGCCCAAAAGTCCAAAATCGCTTGCTGACATAAAGAGCGAAGCTGAGAGCACACCAAATGATATAGACCCTCTTGAGAGTACCGCGAGAACTGTATACCATTTCAGCATATAATGATTGACTCCCGTGCCGAACCAATCCCCTAGCAGCAACATTGGAACCCGGTTCTAATTTAAGCTCCCTCGAGGAAACTTGCGCAGTGGCTGTTATCTTACCCTAGACATTTATTATTGGGTACTTTAGCCCCTTCCCAATCCTAATTGCGCATATAGACACTAGGCATTTGTTACAGGATGAGTCCATCTTGGAAAGTACCGTCCGTGTCACCCAGAACGGGAAGCAGATGATAGGCCTACTGGATCAATTACATAGTCTAACGGCCTCGCGGCTCCTAGAAATTCCCGATGCGCCACCAAAAACACATGCACGTCCGCTTTAAGAAATGCCTCTTGCATCTCGACAAGTTCAACTGTGTCCATATCTTGTGGCAGGGTCTTGATATTGGGTTCAACCGCCAGAATAGGCCCGTTGTGCCTGGTGATCAAAGTCCTAAGTATTTGTATTGCCGGACTCTCTCTTAAATCGTCTATGTTTGGTTTAAAAGCAAGACCGTAGCAAGCTATTGTTACATCCTCTGACGCTAGCAGTTGTTTTGCCTCCATAAAGGCCGCGACGACAGCGTTTATCTTGTCAAGGACCCATTCTGGCTTGCTATCGTTGACAAGACGGGCGGCACGAATGACATTGCTTTCTGCCGGAGCCTTAGCAACGATAAACCAGGGATCTACGGCAATGCAGTGACCGCCAACACCTGGGCCGGGCGAAAGGATCTTCACCCGAGGGTGCCGGTTTGCCAACCGAATTAGCTCCCAAACGTCTATTTCTAGCTTATCACAGATGACCGAGAGCTCATTGGCAAACGCGATGTTGATGTCACGAAAACTGTTTTCTGTTAACTTGCACATTTCAGCCACTCGAGGTCCCGACGCAATGATGCAATCACCCGTCACAAACGATTTGTACAGCCGCGCCGCAAGCGCAGAGCAACGAGGAGTCATGCCGCCAATCACTCGGTCATTGGTAACGAGCTCCTGCATCACTTTACCCGGGAGCACCCTTTCCGGGCAGTGAGCAATGCGGATATCTGATGCGTCCCCCAAATTTTGTGGGAAGGTTAAGTCGGGTCGAGCTTCCGAAAGCCAGTCCGCCATAACTTCTGTCGTGTCAACGGGCGATGTTGACTCAAGAATAACTAAGTTGCCAGGCTCAAGGACAGGCGCAATAGCTTTCACTGCTGACTCGATGAATGAAAGATCCGGCTCGTGGTCGTTTCCCTTGAAAGGCGTTGGGACGGCGATTAGAAAGGCGTCAGCAGGCTCGGGCTTTAGGGTGGCGCGTAAGTAGCCTTCGCTCACCGCTGCATGTACAATCATGTCGAGATCCGGCTCGACGATATGTATCTCGCCTCTGTTGATCATCTCCACAGCTCGATGATTTACGTCAACACCAATGACCTCGAACTTTCTTGATGCAAACATTGCCGCGGTAGGCAGCCCAATGTATCCGAGGCCGATTACCGAAATCCTCTTGAAGTTCACATCATCCATATCAACTCTCGTTTAGGTTGTTTGCGTAGCTTAGAATTGCGTCTCGGATACGAAATGACGCATGACCGTCGCCGTATGGATTGTGCGCGTGTGCCATTCGACCATATGCATCTTCATCGTCCAGCAAAAGGGAAACCTGCGCAAATATCTTAACTGGATCAGTGCCCACAAGACTGACTGTGCCCGCTTCCACAGCTTCCGGCCGTTCGGTCGTATCTCGCATGACCAATACCGGTTTCCCCAGTGACGGAGCCTCTTCTTGGACACCTCCTGAGTCAGTCAATATCACATGAGACCTCCGCATTAGATGAACAAAAGGCAAGTAATCTTGCGGCGGAATCAGATTTATACCACTGATCCTACCTAGACGTGCTTCCACTGGTCCTTTGACGTTCGGGTTCAGATGCACAGGATAGATTATTTGTACATCTTGGCGCGCGGCTAGGCGCTCCAAGGCGTCGCATATCCGCTCGAAGCCGGCGCCGAAACTCTCACGGCGATGGCCGGTAACTAAAATTATCCTCTTAGTCAAATCAATGCCAAGAAGACTATCAAGATCGGAACTTCGCTCCGCATCTGCATCGAGCTTATCTACAACCCATAATAGTGCGTCCACAACTGTATTACCGGTCACGAAGACTCGAACACCATCCACGTTCTCCGCCATGAGATTTAGACGAGATTGTTCCGTTGGCGCAAAATGAAGGTGAGCAATTGCCCCGGCAACCTTGCGATTAACTTCTTCGGGCCACGGTGAATAGATGTTGCCAGTTCTGAGGCCCGCCTCAACGTGGCCTACCGGTATTCTCTGATAGTAGGCTGCAAGCGAAGTTGCTAAGGTCGTGCTGGTGTCGCCGTGTACTAAGACGAGATCGGGACGATAAGCCTCGAGGATGGATTTCAATCCGGCGAGGACGTCGCTAGTTATTTCGGTAAGACCTTGTCCAGGCTTCATGATGTTCAAATCGAAATCCGGAACGATCTCGAATAGTTTAAGGACTTGATCTAGCATCTCTCGATGTTGAGCAGTGACGGCAACCCGAATGTCCACTCCATAAGTTTCGTTTAACAGCTTCACCACTGGGGCCATCTTAATGGCCTCCGGACGTGTACCGAAGACGGTAAGAATTTTGATCACGGCGGAGCAACCTCTCTTGTCGGCTGGATTGACGTTTAGGGGCAACAATCTTTGCTCTTGTCTAGGAGAAGTGGTCGTTGCTCCAGACGCTTCGCGGAAATAAGCATTCCGGTTTTTTTTATAACGTTAGAGGGACGAGTTTAGGTCGCGCCTGCAGAGCGCTTCGCTCATATGACGTCGGTTTTTCGTCTAGGGTTTCTATTTCTCGACGAGTCAGAAGGCGTTACGTCGCGTAAAATATATATTGCGTCCAGAGTTTCATTCCCGTAGGCGTAAGCATTTCCCGTAATGCACCATCTCAGAGACGCCGATCGTAAATCCGACTGAAGCGCCATGAGTACGAAGGGAAGCGGTAAATGCGTTGCTTCCGCGTCCCAAAGGCAGGGGCGTTCTACCGCCACTTCAAGGGGTGTTGCCTGCAATTGCCATAGACGAAAAGCGGGGGCACTATGAACTTTTTCAACCCCCGATAACGCTTAGCATCGGACCCTCGCAGTCCCTCTGCCCCCACCCACGGCTACCGCACCGGCGCTGCCGCGATGGGGCCCGGGATGCGGTGCCTGCAAGGCGGGAAGCACGCCTTGCGACAGTCCCCGTTTGGCGGCTTTTACCCTTCTGCGCAAGCTTGCGCTGAAGCGGAACACGGCATGCGTGTTTTCCGCGCCACGTCACAAAACCTGCATACGCCCGGAAGCCGCCGCAGCTGACGGGTCACTCCCCTCCCCCCAGCGCGCGCTTCAGCCGGGCGATTTGCGCCTCGTCCCAGCCTTCCGGCTCCGTCACCGCGCGCCAGGCATCGATGTAGTGCGGTGCCGCGTAGATATGGCCGTAGCCCATCGGCGTCGTCGTGGCCGTCGCCATGTCCAGCGTCAGCTGGAACAGCGTCACCACCGGATACCAGCGGAACTGGGGCGCCACGTCGGGGGCGCGGGGGTCGCGCATCCAGGCGGGCGGGCGGTACCAGGCGGCGGGGTCGAAGAAGACGACCGGGTCGCTGGCATATTGCAGATAGACGATGCGCATCGCCCCCCAGGGCGCGCGGGCCTCGTCCAGATGGTTCTCCTGCGCGGTGAAGCGGATCAGCGAGCCGTCGCGGAAGCGCGGCAGCCGTTGCGGCGAGCCGGGCTCGCGCATCGCCGTCACCTGCCCCCAGGTCCGGCTCGGGAAGGGCGGGCCGGCCCAGAGCGCGCCGTCATGCGGATCGCCGATCACCTTGAAGAGATCGGCCGAGAGGTCGGAGTTCAGCGCACCGAGGCTCAGCCCGTGCAGATAGAGCCGGGGCCGGGCGTCGCGCGGCAGCGCCGTCCAATGGCCGTAGACCGCGTCGAACAGCGCCTCGGCGGTCTCGCGCCCGTAATCCGGCTCGAAGAGCAGCGCCAGCACGCTGGTGAGATAGGAGTATTGCACCACAACGCTCGCCACATCGCCGTGGTGCAGGTATTCCAGCGGGATCTGGCTTTCGGGATCGACCCAGCCGGTGCCGGTCGGCGTGGTGATGACCAGCACCGAGCGCTCGAAGGCGCCGACGCGCAGCAGCTCGCGCAGCGCCAGATCGGCGCGCTCGGCGGGGGTCTCGGCGGCGTTCAGCCCGACATAGACCCGGATCGGCTCCAGCGCGGGCGCGCCGGTGAAGGCCTCGATCTCGGCGCGGGTCGGGCCGCGGGCGACCATCTCGCGCCCTGCCCGCCCGAGGCTCGCCCAGCTAACCAGCGAGGCGGGGCTGCCGGTCTTCATCGGGTCCTCGGGCTGCAGGATCCCGTCCTCGATCATCAGGTCGAGCTGCTTGTAGACTCCGTCCGACATCCGCAGCCCGACGTTCAGCAGCACCCCGTTGGCGACGCCCCAGAACAGCGCCAGCGCCAGGGTGAAGCCGACGATGCGCGAGATCCGCGGCGGGACATGACGCGCGAGGCGCCGGGAGAGGGTGCGGAACAGCCAGCCGAAGAGCCGCGCGATCAGCACGAGGATGAGGAACAGCAGGATCGCCAGCGACGCCACCTCGAGCGGGCGCGATGTCTCCACCGGCTCCAGCTCCATCAGGCTGCGGATCGCGTTCTGCCAGTCCGAGGCACGCCAGAGAAACCAGAAGGCGATGCCGAGGCAGATCCCCGCCGCCACCAGCACCGGCACCGGGCCGGGCCGCCAGCGCGGCAGCTGCAGGTAGCGCCAGATCTGCCCGAGCGCCACGCCGATGCCATAGCCCGCCGCGAGGCAAACGCCCGAGACGGCGCCCTGCACCACCGGGCTTCGCGGGATGAGGCTGGGCGAGAGCGAGGCGGCGAAGAACAGCGTCGCCAGAAGCAGCCCCGCCAGCGAGAAGGAGCGGGCGAAGCCTTGAACCGCCGGCGGCAGGGCGTGAAGGACCATGGATGCATCCCCGATATCTGTGCCGCGCCATAGGATCAGGCACCGGGGCCTGCGGCAAGACCGCGCCGCGGCAAAGGCCGGCCCGCGGCCTTCCGCGCCGAGACGGCTTGTGCGCCCCGCCCCCGCAGGCGATGCTCAGGCCTCCGGGGCCAGCCCGTCCCGGCCAAGACGGAGAGCCGACCGTGGCTAAGATGCGCAAGAAGGCCGATCTGCCCAGCAAGATCTGCGCCACCTGTGGCCGCCCCTTCGCCTGGCGCAAGAAATGGGAGCGCGACTGGCCCGAGGTGCGCCACTGCTCCGACCGATGCCGCGCCGCCCGGCCTGCGCGCGAGGCGCGGCCCGCATGACCGGCAGGCTCCGTTTCGTTCTGGGCGACCAGCTGACGCGCGATCTGAGCGCGCTGGCCGATCTCGACAAGGCGCAGGACGTGGTGCTGATGGTCGAGGTGGCCGAGGAAACCGGCTATGTGCGCCATCACAAGCAGAAGATCGTGCTGCTCCTCTCGGCCATGCGGCATTTTGCCGAAGAGCTCGCAGCCGAAGGGGTGCGGGTCGATTACGTCCGGCTGGACGATCCCGAGAACAGCCACAGCTTCACCGGCGAGCTGGCCCGCGCCGCCCAACGCCATGCCCCCGAGGCGGTGGTCGTCACCGAGCCCGGCGAATGGCGCGTCTGGGAGCGGATGCGCGACTGGAGCGCCGAGCTCGGCCTGCCGGTCGAGATCCGCGAGGACGATCGCTTCTTCTGCTCGCGGGCCGAGTTCGTGCATCTGACCGAGGTGAAGAAGACCGGGCGGATGGAGAATTTCTACCGCGAGATGCGCCGCCGCACCGGGCTTCTGATGCAGGACGGCAAGCCCGAGGCCGGGCAGTGGAACTTCGATCACGACAACCGCAAGCCCCTGCCCCGCGGCCTCGCCCCGCCGCAGCGCCTGCGCTTTGAGCCCGACCCCACCACGCGCGAGGTGATGGCGCTGGTCGGCAGCCGCTTTGCCGATCATTTCGGCGATCTCGAATTCTTCGGCTGGGCGGTGACGCGGAAGGACGCGCTGGCGGCCCTGGAGGACTTCGTTGCATCCAGCCTGCCCCGCTTCGGGGATTTCCAGGATGCGATGAAGGCGGGCGAGGATTTCCTCTTCCACGGGTTGATCTCGCCCTATCTCAACTGCGGGCTCCTGACCGCGGCAGAGGTCTGCTACCGCGCCGAGGCCGCCTTCCGCGCCGGAGAGGCGCCGCTGAACGCGGTCGAGGGCTTCATCCGCCAGATCCTCGGCTGGCGCGAGTTCGTGCGCGGCATCTACTGGTCCGAGATGCCGGCCTATGCGGCGAGCAACCACCTCGGGGCCAGGCGCGATCTGCCGTGGTTCTACTGGTCGGGCGAGACGCCGATGCGCTGTCTGGCGGACTGCATCGGCACCTCGCGGCGGCATGGCTATGCGCATCACATCCAGCGGCTGATGGTGACGGGCAATTTCGCGCTGCTCGCGGGCATCGAGCCGCGCCAGATCGAGGAGTGGTATCTGGTCGTCTATGTCGATGCCTATGACTGGGTGGAGCTGCCCAACGTGCATGGCATGGTGATGCATGCCGATGGCGGGCGGATGGGCTCGAAACCCTATGCCGCCTCGGGCGCCTATATCGACCGGATGTCGGACTATTGCGCGGGCTGCGCTTTCGATCCGAAGCAGAAACTCGGCCCCAAGGCCTGCCCCTTCAACTATCTCTACTGGAATTTCCTGATCGAGAACGAGGACCGGCTGCGCAGCAACCCGCGCATGGGTTTGCCCTATCGCAGCCTCGGGCAGATGACGCCCGAGCATCGCGCGTCCATTGTCGCGGCAGCGCAATCCTTTCTTGGCGAGCAGGAGATGGGGCAGAAGCTGGCGCCCCCGCCCCGGCAATTATCGCTCGACATGTGACGAGGCCGGGCGCAGGGCCCGGCCTCGTTTCAACTCCGTCCGAAGCGCGGGATCAGCCGATGATCTGCGCGAAGGTGGCCGAGGGCCGCATCACCGCTTCGGCCTTGGCCGGATCGGTGTGGTAGTAGCCGCCCAGATCGGCAGGCTTGCCCTGCACCGCGGCAAGCTCCTCCACGATCTTTGCCTCGTTCTCGGCCAGCGCCTTGGCGATGGGCGCGAAATGCGCGGCAAGCTCGGCATCCTCGCCCTGCGCCGCCAGCGCCTCGGCCCAGTAGAGCGCGAAGTAGAAGTGGCTGTCGCGGTTGTCGGTCTTGCCGACCTTCGGGCCGGGCGACTTGTCGTTGTCGAGCACGCCCTGCGTCGCCGCATCCACCGCCTTGCCCAGAACCTCGGCCTTGCGGTTGCCCGACACTTCGGAGAGGAACTTCAGACTTTCGCCCAAGGCACAGAATTCGCCCAGGGAATCCCAGCGCAGGTGGTTCTCTTCCATGATCTGCTGCACGTGCTTGGGGGCCGAGCCGCCGGCCCCGGTCTCGAACATGCCGCCGCCATTCATCAGCTTGACGATGGACAGCATCTTGGCCGAGGTGCCGAGCTCGAGGATCGGGAAGAGGTCGGTCAGATAGTCACGCAGCACGTTGCCGGTGATGGCGATGGAGTTCTCGCCCTTGCGGATCGTCTCCAGCGCCAGCCACGTCGCCTCGCGCGGGGCGAGGATCTGGAAGCGGTCGGCCACGCCTTCGGCGTCGAGGATCGGCGTGACGTAGCGGATGAGCTCGGCGTCATGCGGGCGCGTCTCGTCGAGCCAGAACACCGCCTGACAACCCTCGGCCTTCTGCCGCGAGATGGCAAGCTTCACCCAGTCCTCGATCGGCGCGCGCCGGGTCGAGGCCGCGCGCCAGATGTCCCCGGCCTCGACCTCGTGCTGGTGCAGCACGTCGCCGTTTGCCGCGACCAGGCGCACCGTGCCCGCCAAGGCGATCTCGAAGGTGGTCGGGTGCGAGCCGTATTCCTCGGCCTTCTGCGCCATCAGGCCGATGTTCTGCACCGTGCCCGCGGTCGACGGATCGAGCGCGCCGGTCGCCTTGAAGTAGCTCACCGTCTCGTCATAGATCGCGGCATAGCTGCTGTCGGGGATGACGCAATTGGTGTCGGCGGCCTTGCCGTCTGGCCCCCAGCCCTTGCCGCCCGCGCGGATCAGCGCCGGCATCGAGGCGTCGACGATCACGTCAGAGGGCACATGCAGGTTGGTCAGCCCCTTGTCGGAGTTCACCATGTACATCGGCGGGCGCTCGGCCATCACCGCCTCGATGTCCGCTTGGATCGCCGCGCGCTCCGGCATCTCGGCGACCCGCTCCATCAGCGTGCCGAGACCGGAGTTCGGGTTGACGCCCGCGGCCATCAGCGCCTCGCCGTGCTTGTCGAAGACCGGCTTGAGGAACTGGCGCACGGCATGGCCGAAGATGATCGGATCGGAGACCTTCATCATCGTGGCCTTGAGGTGGATCGAGAACAGCACACCGTTGCGCTTCGAGCCCTCGATCTGCTCGGCCAGGAACGCGCTCAGTGCCTTGGCCGACATGAAGGTCGCATCGACAACGGTGCCGGCGGGGTAGCTCACGCCCTCCTTCAGCACGGTCACCTTGCCGTCCTGCGCCACATGCTCGATCCGCGCAGGACCGGCCTGCGCGTCGGTGATCGTCACCGAGGTCTCGTTGCTGCGGAAATCGCCGCTCCCCATGGTCGAGACATAGGTCTTGCTGTCCGACGCCCAGGCGCCCATCGAATGCGGGTTGGCCTTGGCGAAGTTCTTCACGGCCACCGCGGCGCGACGGTCGGAGTTGCCCTCGCGCAGCACCGGGTTCACCGCCGACCCCTTGATCGCGTCGTAGCGGGCGCGGGCGGTCTTTTCCTCGGGGGTGGCGGGCGCTTCGGGGTAGTCGGGCAGATCGTAGCCCTGCGACTGCAGTTCCTTGATCGCGGCCACCAGCTGCGGCGTCGAGGCCGAGATGTTGGGCAGCTTGATGACATTGGCGTTTGGCGTCTTCACCAGCTCGCCCAGCTCGGCCAGATCGTCGGGCTGGCGCTGCGCCTCGGTCAGGCGCTCGGGAAAGGCGGCGATGATGCGCCCGGCAAGCGAGATGTCCTTGGTGCCGACCGTGACACCGGCCGCCGCCGCGAAGGCGCGGATGACGGGCAGAAGCGACGCAGAGGCGATCTGCGGCGCTTCATCGACCTTGGTGTAGATGATGTCGGGGACGGGACGTTCAGTCATTTTCTTCAGCCTGTCTTGTTTATTCACATGAATCGCTTCGACGTATCACCGAGGTCTACACGACAACGCCGCCGACACCACCCGACATATCCGGAAGATCGGGGCCCGAAGGCCCCGACGCTCAGACGACCTTGACGGTCAGCGTGCCCAGACCTTCGATCGAGGCATCCATCGTATCCCCCTTCACAACCGGCCCGACGCCGGACGGCGTGCCCGACATGATAACGTCGCCCGCCTGCAATTCAAAGTAGTCCGAGAGATAGGAGATCATTTCCGGCACCTTCCAGATCATCTGGTTCAGGTCGCCCTCCTGCTTGAGTGCGCCGTTCACCTTCAGCTCCACGCGCCCGTTGGTCAGATCGCCCAGATCGCTCACCGGCGTCAGCGCGCCCACGGGGGCCGAGCGCTCGAAGGCCTTGCCGATCTCCCACGGACGGCCCTGCTTCTTGGCCTCGCCCTGCAGGTCGCGCCGCGTCATGTCGAGAGAGACGGCGTAGCCCCAGACATGGTCGAGCGCCGACTCCACCGGGATGTTGGTCCCGCCCGATTTCAGCGCCACCACCAATTCGACCTCGTGATGCACGTCGGAGGACTGCGGCGGATAGGGAAACTCACCCGAGGCATCGAGGTTGTTGGGGTTTTTCTGGAAGAAGAACGGCGCTTCGCGGTCGGGGTCATGGCCCATCTCGACGGCATGGGCGGCATAGTTGCGCCCGATGCAGTAGACGCGGCGCACGGGAAACGCGCCTCCGCCGACGACGGGGATGGTCGGGACAGGCGGGGCGGGGATCACGAAATCGGCCATTTTTCACCTCTTGGCAATGACGGTGCCTCGGACGGTAGCGCAGCATCCCGGCAAAATCAATCTCGATCAATCTCAGTATGCACTGGTATATCGCGGCCTATCCGCCATTGATTGATTATTTCATTGCGATTTGGGGCGAATCGTGCAATGGATTGGTCAACCAATTAGCGGGTGACGGACCATGTCTGACCAGACAGCCGACAACTTCGATCCCGTGTCGCGGCTGCGCAGCTACATCGCCGAGGGGGGCTTCACCCGGGGCGTGCGTCTGCCGCCCGAACGCCATCTGACAGACGAACTTGGCATGACCCGCGCCACGCTGCGCAAGGCCCTGGACGCGCTGGAGCGGGACGGGGTGATCTGGCGGCATGTTGGCAAGGGCACCTTCGTCGCCGATGACGAAACCCGGCGGCCAACCGGCGCACTGGTGGAGCTGGGCCGGCAGCTGACGCCGTTCCGGATGATGCGCGCCCGCGCCACCATCGAGCCCGCCATCGCCCGGGAAGCGGCCGTGAATGCCTCGGGCGAGGCCATTGCCCGGATGCAGCGCGCTGTCGACCGCGCCAGGTCCGCGACCACCTGGAAGGAATACGAGGCGCAGGACGACGTGTTTCACCGCGCCGTGGCCGAAGCCAGCGACAACCTTCTGCTGCTCTCGCTCTTCGACCAGTTGAACGAGGTGCGCCGCGCCGTGGCCTGGGGCAGCGTGGAGCGTCAGAGCCCCCGGCCCTCGCCCGACCATTCGAGCTTCGCCGAGCACCTTGCCATCACCGCCGCCATCGCCGACCGCGATCCGGCGGCGGCGTACGAGGCCATGCGCCAGCATCTGCGCTCCGTGGCGCAGCGGCTCTTCGGCGAGAACTGAAAGGAGACAGGCAGGACGACCCGGACCATCAGGAGGCGTATGGAACGGCACATAACATCAGGGACGTGCATGAATTCTCAGGGAGGAGAACCATGAATACCTTTGTCAGGAGACTTGCCGGACTGGCGGTTGCCGCCAGCTTGATGGCCACGGCTGCCAGCGCCGAGACCATCCGCATCGCCCTTGCCGAACCGCCCTCCGACGAGCTCGCCGCCTTCTTCGTGGCGCTCGACCGGGCCAGGGCCGATGGCCTCGACTACGAATGGACCGCCTTCGCCGAGGAGGAGCTCGCCATCCAGGCCGTGCTCAGCGGCGACATGGATATCGCCTTCGGCACCCCCTACGCCGCCATGCAGCGCTCGAAGGCACCGGTCAGGATCATCTTCCAGCTGTCGAAACTGGTGTTCTTCCCGGTCACCACGACCGAGTTCACCAAGCTCGAGGACCTGAACGGCCAGCCGATCATGCTGCATTCCCGCGGCGGCGGCACCGACTCCATCGCCAATGTCATCGAAGAGAGGGCCGGCATCACGCTCGGCGAGCGCTCCTACGTGCCGGGCTCGGACAAGCGGGTGGTGGCGATGCTGGCGGGCCAGGCCAAAGCCACGATCCTCGATCTCTCCAACAAGAACAAACTGGTGGCCGAGGCGCCCGACCGCTTCCACGCGCTGCCGATGTTCGAGGTGAAAGCCAGCGACGAGGCGCTCTTTGCCAATCTCGACTGGATCCAGGAGAATGAGGAGGCGGTGAACACGCTGGTCAAGGCGCTGCACAGCACCTGGACCGACATGGCGAAAGACCCGACCATGGTCAGCCGCGAGACCGATCCGGACGGCCCGATCGGCCAGCTGCCCCCGACCGTGCTGGCCGAGCTCGACGGCTTCTACAAGAACGCGGTCGAAGGCGGGCTCTACGACCCGAACGGCGGCGGGCGCGAGGCGGCGAAGGCCGATCTCGAATGGTATGTCGGCGCGGGCCAGCTGGAAGGCGATCCGGCGACGCTGAACCCCGAGGACTTCTGGTATTTCGCGCCGCTCGATGCCGCGATGAAGTGATCCAACCATGTCCACGGGCTGTCGGCCGGATCCCCGGCCGACAGCGGGTTTCTGACACAGACGACCTCGGGACAGACACATGAAACACCGCTCCCTGCTGCTCAAGCTCCTGTCCGCCGCCATCGTCTTCGGCGCCTGGGAAATCGCGGGCCGCATTCCGGTCAGCTACGCCTTTCCAACTTTCCTCGAATCCATGGCGGCCCTGGCCCGCATGACCTCCGACGGCTCGATCTTCGTGGCCTATGGCGAGACGCTGCGCCCGCTCATGGTGGGCATCGTCATCTCGGCCATCGTCGGCATCAGCGTCGGGCTCTGGATCGGGCTGAGCAGCCGCTTCGAGTGGATCTTCTCGCCGATCTTCATCGTGATGCAGGCCGCGCCACTGGCGGCGCTGATCCCGCTGCTGGTGATGGTCTATGGCATCGGCCTGACCGCCAAGGTCTTCGTGGTCTGCATCATGGCCATGCCGGTGATCGTGCTGAACACTGCGAGCGCCGTCCGCAACACCCCCGGCTCGATCAAGGAGATGGCGCGGTCGTTCATGGCCAAGGACCATGACGTGCTGCTGAAGATCATCCTGCCCGCCGCCTCGCCGATCATCTTCTCCGGCCTGCGGCTCGGAGTGTCGGCCGGTTTCATCGGCGCGATCCTGTCGGAGCTGAAGATCACCCCGACCGGCGTCGGCGACATCATCACCTACAGCCGCTCCATTGCCGACTATCCAAGCATGTATGCGGCAATCTTCTCCATCATCCTCCTCGCGGTGCTGTTTCTGAACCTGCTGGAGACCTTGGAAAACTATCTCTTCGAAGGGAATAACCGTGGCTATGTCTCAGATTAAGCCGGACACGCGGCCCACCGTGCTCCCCCCCGCCCTCGCCTCCACGGCCCCCGGCAGCGCCGTTTCCGTCAAGAACGTCTCCAAGACCTATGGCGATGTGCAGGCGCTGAAGGATCTGTCGCTGGAGTTTCCGCGCGGCGAGCTGACCTCGCTGCTCGGCCCTTCGGGCTGCGGCAAGACCACGCTTCTCAAGATCATTGCCGGGCTGATGCAGCCCACCTCCGGCCAGATCGAGGTCGAAGGCAAGACCGTCACCGGGCCCGGCCCCGACCGCGCCTTCGTGTTCCAGGATTTCGCCCTGCTGCCCTGGGCCAGCGTGATCCGCAACGTGGCCTTCGGGCTGGAGCTGCGCGGCGTGGCCAAATCGGAACGCGAAGCGATCGCCGAGAAATATATCCGCGACGTCGGCCTCGCCGGGTTCGAGAAGAAGTTTCCGCATCAGCTCTCGGGGGGCATGCGCCAGCGCGTCGGCCTCGCCCGCGCCCTGTCGGTCGATGCTCAGGTGCTGCTGCTCGACGAGCCCTTCTCGGCGGTGGACGAGCAGACCCGGCGCAAGTTCCAGGAGGATCTCCTGTCGCTGGTGCAGAACGAGAAGAAGACCTTCATCTTCGTCACCCATTCCATCGAGGAGGCGGTCTACGTCTCCGACCAGATCGCCATCCTGCTGCCCCGCCCCAGCCGCGTGTCCGAGATCATCCGCCCCACCAGCTTCCGCGGCAAGGGCGTCGACAACATTCGCCGCGACCCGGAATACCTCGATATCGTCGATGAAATCTGGGCATCGCTGCGCAGCTATGTGGAGTGACCGGAGATGACCTTTCTCGGCTACCGCCTGCCCGCCATGTCCTCGCTGCTGCTCTGGGCCGCCCTGTGGGAGATCGTCGGCCAGCTTGACCTGACCTTCTTCATCCCGCCGATCTCCGAGGTTCTGGTCACGCTCGTCGCCCTCGTTCAGACCCCGGCCTTCCTCAACGCGCTCGGCGTCACCGCCTATGCCTTCTGGGCGGGCGTCTTCTTCTCGGTGGTGATCGGCATCCCGGTCGGCATCCTGATGGGCAAGAGCCGCCTGCTGGACGAGATGCTGCTGCCCTGGGTCAACATCTTCCTCTCCGCCCCGCTCACCGCGCTGGTCCCGGTGCTGATGGTGCTCTTCGGCTTCGGCACCCGCACGGTCATCATCACCACCACGCTCTTCGCGATCTGGATCATCATCCTCAACGCCCGCGCCGGGGTGAAGCAGATCAACCGCTCGCTGGTCGAGATGGCCCGCAGCTTCGGCGCCTCGCCGATGGATGCCTTCGTGAAAGTCTACTTCTGGGCCGCCCTGCCCGAGATCCTCGGTGGCGTGCGGATCGGGGTGATCCGCGCGGTGAAGGGCGTCATCATCGGCCAGCTGCTGATCTCGATTGTCGGCTTCGGCGCGCTGTTCGAGACCTATTCCAGCAACTTCCTGATGGCCGAGTTCTGGGCCGTGCTGATCGTGCTCTTCGGTCTCGCCTTCTCGCTGTCGGAGTTCCTCGCCTTCCTCGAACGCAAGGTCGCCTATTACGCAGCCTCGCGCTAGGCTGGCCCAACGACGCCCGCCGCCTTGCCGGAACAGGGGACGATCATGGACAGCATCACCGGCGGCTGCCGCTGCGGGGCGCTCAGGATCGAGGCGCGGGGCCAGCCCTACCGGGTCGGCCTCTGCCACTGTCTAGACTGCCGCAAGCATCATGGCGCGCTGTTCCACGCCTCGGCGATCTTCCCGCAGGAGGCGGTGGTGGTGACCGGGGAGGCGCGCGATTACGGGGGCCGCTTCTTCTGCCCCACCTGCGGTTCGCCGGTCTTCGGACGCTCCGGCGACGAGGTGGAGGTGAACCTCGGCAGCCTCGACGCGCCGGACCGGTTCCGGCCGAGTTACGAGCTCTGGACTCTGCGCCGCGAAAGCTGGCTGCCGCCCTTCCCGCTGCGCCACCACTACGAGCGGGACCGCGAGGGCACCGGGCGCTCCGAGGACTGACCCTAATCGCCCACCACGTCGAGCACGAGGCCCAGATGCGCCGCCATCCGCGCCTGCGCCAGATCGGGGTCGCGCACGGCGATGGCCTCGGCGATGCCGACGTGCTGGGCGACCAGACGGTCGCGCAGGGCGGGCGCGAAGGTCCGCTCGCGCATCCCTGACCAGTTCTGCGCCGTCCGCACCGAGGCGACCAGCTGGAACAGGTCGAGGAACAGGCTGTTGCGCACGCATTCCGCGATCCTGCCGTGGAACTGGCTGTCGAGCTTTTCGTATTGCGTGCCCGAGGTTGCCTCTCCCCCGCGTTCAGCCAGCCGCTGCAGCTGGTCGATGTCGGTCGGGGTGGCACGCAGGGCTGCGATGCGGGCCAGTTGCGGCTCGATGGCGCGGCGCACCTCCATGATCTCGACCGGGCTGGTGCGGCTGGTAATCAGGCCGAGATCGGCCTGCGCCGTCACCTGCGAGGCGAGAAAGGTACCCTGCCCCTGCCGCCGCAGGATCAGCCCCTCGGTTTCCAGCAGCGCCAGCGCCTGCCGCAACTCGCGCCGCCCGATGCCCAGAGCTTCGGCCAGCGCACGCTCGGGCAGCAGTCGACCTTCAGAGACCACGCCCGCATCCTCCACCAGCAGGCGCGCGCGCAGCCGTTCCGCCGTTCCGTCCCCCGCGCGCATCGCCACCTCAGCTCAACAGGTCGTAGAACATCCTGGCCGAGGTCAGGAACAGAAACAACGAAAAGCAGCGCTGCAGCAGCCTGCGGTCGATGGAGTGCGCCAGCCGTGCCCCGACCGGCGCCATCGCCATGGTCATCGGCACCAGAAGAACCGCGCCCAACACGTTGACATAGCCCAGCGAATAGGGCGGCAGGTCGTCACTGCCCAGCCCGGCCAGCGCATAGCCGATGGTCCCGGGAATGGCGATGATGAAGCCGATCGCCGCCGCCGTGCCGACGGCCTTGCGGATGTCGTAGCCCACGGCGTTGAGGATCGGCACGCTCAGCGTGCCGCCGCCGATCCCCATCAGCGCCGACACCAGCCCGACGAACACCCCAGCCACCGCCTTCACCACCCGGTTCGGAAATCCCTCGGCCCACTTGCCACCGCCGAACAGCATGTTCGCCGCCACCAGGAGCGCAACCCCCGCGAAGACCGCCGTCAGCACCTCGCCATCGACCCTCCCGCCGATCGCCGTGCCGGCGATGACGCCGAGAAAGATCGGCAGCCCCCAGCTTTTCAGCAAAGCCACATCCACCGCACCCCGGCGGTGATGGCTGCGGATCGACACGGCCGAGGTGGCGATGATCGTGGTGAGAGAGGTGGCAACGGCAATCTTCATGGTGATGTCGTCATCGACGCCCATCGCCGAGAGCAGGTGATAGAGCACCGGCACGATGATGATCCCGCCACCGACCCCGAGCAACCCGGCCAGAAGCCCGCCCACGAGCCCGGCGACGACCAGCGCGCCGACCCAGACGAGCAGCGTTCCGATCTCGATCTCCAACCCCACGGCGCGCTCCTGACCAATGCTGAACCAAAAACTTTCATGGTTCACTAGTGGTGCAGGCCTTACGAGTCAACTGTTGCAGGTCAATTGGCAAGCGCTCCACCCAAACAATGGCGAACCAATCAAACCAATCAGATCGCACGCCGCAGATCGCCCCGATCCTGCTTCGGCAAGGCGAGAGTGAAGACCAGACAGTCGCGCCCGCTCTCCTTGGCGGCATAGAGCGCGGCATCGGCGGCCTCGTAGGCCTCGGCAAAGCTCATGTCCCTGCGCTGCCAATGATGCGCCCCGACGCTCGAGGTGACCGAAATGGCAACCTCGCTGCTCAGCGTCAGCGTCATGCGCAGTTGCTCGACGATCCGTGCGCCGACCGCCCGCGCCTCCTCCTGCGAGGCATTGCCGAGGAAGATCGCGAATTCCTCGCCGCCGAGCCGCAGGATCTGGCCGCCGTCGCGGACGGTGCTGCGCAGACTCTGCGCCACCGCCCGCAGCACCCGGTCGCCCACCGCGTGGCCGAAGCGGTCGTTGATGCCCTTGAAACGGTCGATGTCGATGAGGAACAGCACGCTCCCCCGGCTGCCCCGCCGCGTAGTCGCCTTGAAGACCTGATCGAGGTTGCGCCGGTTCAGGAGCCCGGTCAGCGGATCGGTCTCGGCATCCTGCTGCGCCGCCCGCTCGCGCCGCGCCCGCCGCCGGTCGCGCAGGATGACGCCGCCCAGCGTCAGCGCCCCCGCGATGTTGTAGGCCACGAGCAGCGCGGGGATCCACGGCCTCGTGTGGACGTCCTCGTAGCTCGGCAGGAAGAAGATCCCGAAGAGCGAGGTGGAGATCATCACCCCGAGCAGCAGCAGCCCCTTCGCACCGCGCAAGGCAAGGCGCTCGGCGAGGAGGCTCCACAGAAGGCCCATGAGCACGGTCACGAACATCAGGCAGATCTCGACCAGCGCATGCTCCGACGCCCCCAGCGCGACCCGCATCGTCGTCGCCAGCACGAAGGCGATGGACGCCGCCATCGGCCCGGCGAAGGCCCCCGCAAATCCGAGGAACAGCCGCCGGGAGTCGACGATCACCTCTTCCGAGACGACCATCGGCTGAAGCATCGACAGCGAGGCCCCCGCGCCGAAGAGCATCCCGAGCACGACATGGCGAAGCGCCTGCCCATCCAGCGCGCGCTGCACGGTGCCGTAGAGAAGCGCGATGGAGGTGATCAGCGTCGTGCTGTTGAGGAGGTGAAGAAAGATATCCATATCCGGCCCGATGCGGCGGATGCCCTGCGTGCTTGGCGCGGCGTCTAGTGGCTCGGGGCAACCCGCGCAATGAAAACTTCGCCTCGACGCACCTTAAAGACAGGTCTGCGCGGAACCGACCGCATAAATCGGCGTTGTTTTTCCCCTCTTGAGCAATCGGGGCTTTCCCGCCCTGCGATGTGCGCCATGTTGCCGATCCGCCTGACAGGGTGGCGCAACTTGGCCGCGCCCGAACGCGGATCATTGTCCGTCTGCGGATTCCGTGGTCTAGCCTTGCCGTCATTCGTCCGCCGGCGGCGGGGCAGAGGTATAGCGATGAACGGCCCAGAACTGATCTTCCACATCGGTCACCACAAGACCGGATCGACCGCGATCCAGCACGCGCTTGCCACGGGAAGCCTGCGCGTCGAGGGACGGCGCATTCTCTATACCGCGGCTCTGAACCACAACGGGCTGCGCCGTCATGTCGAACATTTCGCAACGACGGGCGAGTTCCTGCCCGGCTCCGCCGCCGTGCCCAACCTCGAGACCGAGGCCAAGCGGCTGGCGGAAGGCGGCTTCGACACGGCGATCTTCTCGGCGGAGGAGTTCGAGGGCGCCGACCCCAAGGCGCTGAAGGCGGCGATGGAGCGTTTCTTCCTGCCGCATGTCACCGATCACCGGATCGTCTGCTACCTGCGCCCCCATGCCGGCCGCATCCTGTCGAACTTCGCCGAAGACGTGAAGCTCGGCCATTTCCAGGGGACACTAGAAGCCTATCACCAGACGATGGCCAAGTCGGGCCGGCTCGACTATGTGAAGCGGCTCGCTCCCTGGCAGACTGTCTTCGGCAGCCGCTTCCTGCTGCGCGCCATGGTCCGCGACAGGTTACACGGCCAGTCGGTGCTGGAGGATTTCGCCCGCACCGTCTTCGGCCCCGAGGCACGGCTGCAGATCGAGGACGACTCGACCAACGAGACGCTCTGCCTCGAGGATCTGGCTTTCGTGCGTCAGGTGCAGTCGCATCTGCAGCACCGGGCGAAACCGCTGCGTCACGCGATGGGCTGGACGCTCGCGCTGGCCGCCGCAAAGGCGCGGCGTGGGACGCAGACCCGACTGCAGCTTGACCGTGCCTTGGCCGAACGCATCCGCCGCCACTATCTCGCGGATGCGCAGACGCTGGACCGCACGGTGCTCGCCGCCGATCCGGTGATGGTGCGCGAGTTGGAGAAAGCCGTGGACACTGCCTGCGCCAAGCCGCAGTCGCTGGCCGCCTCCGACCATTTCTCGCCCGACGAGCTGCGCCACATCGAGATGCTGGCGGGGGTGATCGACCTGATGCTGGAGAATGACAAGGGCCATTGGCCGGGCTTCCTGCGCGGCAGGCGCATCGCCGCGCTGCATGGCGCCGAGCCTGCGCCCAAGCCCGCTGCGAAGGAGCCGCGCGCCAAGGCCGACCTCGAGGGGCTGTCGTGGGAAGTGTTGAACCGCGGCCTGATCGACAGGCTGATCGCGCTGCGCACCGACAATCCCGACCACCTGCACCGGATCTCGAAGCGGCTGAACAATATCTTCATCCACAAGCCCGAAATCCCGATCCGCCTCAGCGCCGGCGACATGGTGGAAATGCTGGAAGCGGCCGAGATGTCTCCGGGCATGCGGGACGTGCTTTGCGACTTCCTCGTGCAGCTGGCCTTCCACCACAATGCCAAGCGCCTTGCGGGCGACCAGAAGCAGGTCTCGCTGGAGGATCTGGCGCGGCGGCAGGACGGGCTGGGGCGGGTGATCCGCTATGTCCGAGCCCATGACGCGCGTCACGGCGGGCCGCAGCTCGGACAGCTGCAGGGCGGCATTCTCTACATGCAGGGCGCACTGGTCGCGGCCTATGCCCAGTTCGACAACGCCCGCCGCGCGCTTCTTGAAAAGGGGGTGAAGCGGCACCACAACGGCGGGCTCCTGTCGCTAAGGCCGCTTGCGACCTATTCCGACTGGGCGCGCTCCGGCGCGGGCCCCGTCCTGCCGCCAATGCGCTTTGCCAGCGACCGCGGCTTTGCCGATGCCCTGCCAATCGTGGTGGTGGGGCTGGATGGCACCTATTACGCGCGCTATGCCCAGCGTCTGGCCGATACCGCGCAGGGCCGGGCCAACCTGCACTTCCACGTCATCAACCCCGACCCCACGGCGATCCTCGACGCGCCGCATCTGCGCCACTCTTTCGAAGACGTGCCCCGCGCGCCAACTGCCTATTTCGCCACCGTGCGTTTCCTGCGGCTGCCGGAGCTTCTGGCGCATTACAAGCAGGTGCTGGTCACTTCGGACGCCGATGCGCTGTTCTGCGAAGCGGTGACGCCGCTGGTCGACAGCTTGAAGGGGCAGGACATGCTGCTCAACATGGCGACGAATCCTGACTCGCCGCGCGGCTATCTCACCGCCGTGCCGTGGCGCAGGGTGACGGCGCAGACGCTGGTGGCCGCGCCCACGGCAGGGACGGCGGAGTTTCTGGCGATCTACGGCAGGCTCTACGCCGGGCTGACCGAAGGCGGGACCGCGCCGGAGTGGTGGGTCGATCAGGCGCTTCTCTCGGCAACGGCGGATCTCGTGCTGCATGAACGGCGCAAGGTGCGTCTGGAGAAGCGCTGGCTTCTGGGGATGAACGGCATGGTGCAGCGCAAGGCCTGACGGAGTTTCGACGCCGATTGCCCGAGGGGGCTTCCGCCATTCCCGCCGAGTTGCTATCGGTGCGGAATGATGCATCCGCGCCGCTCCTTTCTGATCGGGATCGTGCTCACGCTGGTTCTCGGCGTGGCGCTGGTGGCATCGACCTTTGCGCATCGCATGCCCGCGCCGCAGGATAGGGCGCTGGCGGCCTATGTGCTGGCCGGGGGCGATCTGGACGATCTCTGCGATGCGGGCAGCGGCAAATCCCTGACCCAGACCGATTGTGATGCCTGCCGTCTGGTGGGCGCCGCCGTGCTGCCCCCGCCCGAGCCGGGCTTCGTCGCGGTGGAGCGAGCTTTCGCAGCCACCGTGCTCATCCCGTCGCGCATCGTCGCCGCACGCGCGCCCCGCGACCCTGCTCTGGGCAGTAGAGCGCCCCCTCTCGCCTGACCGCACGTCCTCACCGACCGTGACCCCGGGGCCGATGCCCCGTTCAGGCAGACCCATGACATCCACAGCATCACCGGCCCGTCCGTGCCTCGCGTGCGGCGGCTGCCGTCCCTGATCCGCCTGTCGATCCGCGCGGCGCATGGCGCGCCGCCGCTCTCGCTGCGGCAGGGGACGGGCATCCGCTCCGCAACGACATTCTCATGCCCTCAACGGAGACCTCTTCGATGTTCAAGACGCTCGCGCTGACCGCGCTCTTCGCCACCGCAGGCACGCTCGCCTCCGCCCATGCCACGCTGGAACAGCAGGAGGCGCCCACGAAATCCACCTACAAGGGCGTCATGCGCATCGGCCATGGCTGCGGCGGCGAAGCGACTCTGAAGGTCCGCATCCAGATCCCCGACGGCGTGATCGCGGTGAAGCCGATGCCGAAGCCCGGCTGGACACTGGAGATCGTTACCGGCCCCTATGACAAGACCTACGACTATTACGGCACGCCGATGACCGAGGGCGTGCGCGAACTGGTCTGGAGCGGTGAATTGCCGGATGCCTATTATGATGAATTCACCTTTCGCGCTACGCTGACCGAAGGGCTTCCCGTCGGCTCGACCGTCTACTTCCCGACCGTGCAGGAATGCGCGACCGGCGCGGAACGCTGGATCGAGATCCCGGCCGAGGGGCAGGACCCGGACGCGCTGGAAGGCCCGGCCCCGGGGGTGAAGATCACCGAGGCCGCCGCAGAGGCGCATTGACGACAAGGCGGGGGCCGGACCGCATCCGGCCTCCGTCCTTCCTCCGCAGAGCCGTCCTTTTGCAGCAAAGAGCCGCCATGACCCGCTTTCTCTCCCGCCTCCTCGCCACGCTCGCGCTGCTGGTCGCCTTCGCCGGATCGGCCGAGGCCCATGCGCAGTTGCAGAAGACCGACCCCCTGCGCGAATCCATCGTGGGCACCCTGCCCGAAACGGTGGCGCTGAGCTTCAGCGAGCCGGTCGCGCCGCTGGCCCTGCGCTGGCTGCTGCCCGACGGCAGCGAGGCCGAGACGACGGCAGAGGTGCGCGGCAACGATCTGGTGGTGGCCTCGGTCGAAGGGGGCGAGGGCAGCTACCTTCTGACATGGCGCGTCGCCTCGGCCGACGGGCATCCGGTCACGGGCGTGCTGGTCTTCGCTGTCGGCGCGCCGACGCGGGGGGCCGATACTGTGGCACCCGATGCCACCCCCGCGAGGCTCGCGGCGGCGGGCCGTTTTTTGGTGACGCTGCTTCTGGTCTTCGCGACGGGGGCGGTTGTCTTCGACCGGCTGATCGCGCCGCTGGGCCAGGGGTTGAGGCGCGCGACCGCCATTGTCAGCGGCCTGACACTGCCCGCCGCGCTTCTGGCGCTCGGCCTGCACGGGCTCGATATGCTGGGCGCCTCACCCGCCGCGCTCTTCGGCCTCGCGTCTTGGCAGGCGGCCACCGGCGCGCCGGTGGCGCAAAGCCTCGGTCTCGCCGCCGCCGCCGCGCTGGCCGCGCTGCTCTCGCTCCGCCTGCGCAGCACGGCCTTCGCGCTGGTCGCCTGGGCACTCGCAGCCGTCTCCTTCGCCGCCTCGGGACACGCCGCCGAGGCCACGCCGCGCTGGCTGGCGGGATCTGCACTCACGCTGCACGGGCTGGCGCTGATCTTCTGGCTCGGCGCGCTGGTGCCGCTCGTGGCGGGGCTGCGTACGCCGGGGGCCGGAGGGCTGCTGCGCCGCTTTTCCGCCATCGCCCTGCCGATGGTGATCGTGGTGCTCGGCAGCGGGGCCGCGCTGACGCTGGTGCAGGCGGGCTCGCTCAAGGCGCTGATCGGCAGCGCCTGGGGGATGATCCTCGCAGTGAAATTGAGCCTCGTCGCCCTTCTCTTGCTGCTGGCGCTGGCGAACCGGCTCTGGCTCACGCCGCGGCTGGCACGGCAGCCCGCGGCCTCTGCCCCGCTGCGCCGCAGCCTGATGGCCGAGATCGTCCTGTCAGTGGCGATCCTCGCCCTCGCCTCCAGCTTCCGCCTGACCTCGCCGCCCCGTCTCATCACCGCCCCGCCTCCGGTCTATCTGCACATGCATGGCAGCGAGGCGATGGCGGACGTGGAGATCAGCCCGGGTCAGGCTGGGCAGAACAGCGTCTCGCTCAGCTTCGCCGATGGCGATTTCGCGGCGTTGACCCCGCTGGAAGTGCGGCTGCGCTTCACCGACGCGGCCCGCGGGCTTGGACCGCTGGAGAGCCGGGCAGAAAAGCAGCCCGACGGCACATGGCGGGCCGGGCCGATCACCCTGCCCGGCGTCGGGCCGTGGGAGCTGCGGCTCGACATCCTGATCACCGTGTTCGAAAAGGCGACGCTGACGCAGGAGGTGCTGCTTGCCCCCTGACCCGAGGGGTGCGGGGAGGCCGCAAACGGCCTCCCCGCGTGCCGGCCAGCGCGGTCTGGGGGAGATGCCGCGCCAGCAGAAACCTAGACCCGGTTCAAAGCGCGCCTTCGCTCCCGGTATACATGACCTGCGCGACCACACCGCTGTTCGAGGACAGGCAGCGCCACGGCGCCTCCGCCCCGGCAACCGTCGCCGTCACCTGCGTATTGGCCTCCGAGTAGAGATAATCGAACACCGCGATATCCGAGGCCGGCCGGTTGGTCTCGCCCGCGATGGCCGCGACGCAGGCATTGTAGGCCGGGCTGTTCCGATCTTCCGCCGTGGGGGCGATGGTCGTCGGCGCGGCAGTTTCTGTGGCCGCGGTGGATTCAAGGCAACCGGCCAGCAGCAAGGGGGAAAGCAGGGAGGTCATCAGGGATGGGCGCATGATGTCTGTCCATTCGCGGTGGGCTCGAGGCAGCATAGGGCGGCGGCGGCCCGCCCCGCTATCCGAAACGCGCAGGTTCACAACCGACCGCCGCGCAGATCGATCAACTCGCCCGTGTCGCGCATCGTGCAGACCATGTGCTCTCGGCCGACGGCAGTCTCGATCTCCCACTCGTGCTTCCCGGGCGAGCGGGCCTTCACGATATGCACCTGATGGATGCCAACGGCGAATTGCCCCGCGACATGCTCGGCACAGCCCTTGTTGGCCATGTGGGGCGCCTGCGCATCGGCCCGTTGCCGACGATGCGCCATGCTGTTCTCCCGCTCCCCATCCCCGGCCTGATAGCCCTGCGCATAGGACGGCGTCCTATTGTCCTCCCAATAGGGATAGCCATGCAGCCCGTCGCGGTAGCCGCGCTCGAACTCCGCCGTCTCCTCGCCATCGCGGGGGGCCTTGCCCTCGTCGTAGTGGTGCTTGTGATGCGCCAGCGCCGCAACACCGAGAATCGCGATAGCGGCGGCGACCTTCTCGCTGTCCGACATCTCGGCCCGCGCGGGGGCGGCGGCGAATTGGGCGGCAACGGCGACAAGGGCAAGGAGCGAAAGCGCAGGCGTCATCCGAGATCCTCCGGGTTCGAGCGGGAGCAGGCCAAGCAGACCTCCCTCAGCTATACGCCGCGCCGGTCCGGCCGGGCTATCCGCAATGCGAAGAGCACGGCGTGCCGCGTGCAACCACTTTGCGACCGTTCGCCGCACTCAGCCAATCCTTCTGCGGCGGCAGCAAGGCTGCGCGCCCCGCCTGCGCCTTCCGAACAGGTCTCCGGTCGCGCCGCGGGAATGCCAGAGCGTCAGCCAGCGGCAATTCACCTCAGCGATTTCCTACCAAAAGACTAGGACACTTGCCCACGAAGCCATTCTGGCGCGGGCATGAGGGGAACGGGTATGGGGGCAAGGCTGGCGGAGATGCGGGTGGGGGCCGTGGCGCGGGTGGCGGGATATGCCGAGGGCGGCGCGGCCTACCGGCAGAAGCTCCTGTCGATGGGGCTCACCCCCGGGACGGCTTTCCGCATGGTCCGTGTCGCCCCCTTGGGCGATCCGGTAGAGATCGAGCTACGCGGCTTCCGGCTTTCGCTTCGCAAGAGCGAGGCCGAGGCACTGCTGATCGAGGAGGGCAGCGCATGAGCGGGCGCAGCATCGCCCTGCTCGGCAACCCCAATTGCGGCAAGACCACCCTCTTCAACGCCCTGACCGGCGCCCGGCAGATGGTGGGCAACTGGCCCGGTGTCACGGTGGAGAAGAAGGTTGGGCAGATGCGGGTCGGCAGCGCCAGTTTCGAGCTGGTGGACCTGCCAGGCACCTATTCGCTCGGCTCCGGCCACGCGGTCTCGATCGACGAGCGGATCGCGCGCGATTACGCCCTGTCCGGCGCGGCGCAGCTGATCGTCAACATCGTCGATGCCTCCAACGTGGAGCGCAACCTCTACCTCACCGTCCAGCTGATGGAGATCGGCGCACCGCTGGTCATCGCGCTGAACATGACCGACATCGCCAAGACCCAAGGAATCGAAGTCGATGCCGCGCGCCTGTCGGAGCGGCTCGGCTGCCCGGTCGTGCCGATCATCGCCGCCTCGGGCAAAGGGATCGAGGCGTTGAAGGCCGAGGTGGCGCGGGTGGCCGGAGCGGACCGCCAGACGCATGAGAAGGTCAGCTATGCGCCGGAGATCGAGGCGGCGGTGGCCGACCTCCTGCCCGCGCTGCGCACCGCGGGGGTGAGGCGGGCGCCGCGCTGGATCGCGCTGGAGCTGCTCGAGGGCGACGAGACCCTGCTCGGGCATTTCCCGCCTCTGGCGGACCGGGTGCCCCATCTGCGGCGGCAGCTCGAGGCGGAGCTCGGCTGCGATGCCGACACGATGATCGCCAGCGGTCGCTACGACCGGGTGGCCGAACTGACCGAGGGTGTCATCCACCGCAGGGGCACGCTGGGGCACACGCTCTCCGACAGGATCGACCGGCTGGTGCTGAGCCGGGTCTTCGGCATCCCGCTGTTCCTTGCGGTGATGTATCTGATGTTCATGGTGACCATCAATCTCGGCGGCGCCTTCATCGACCTCTTCGACATCGCGGCAGGCACGATCTTTGTCGAGGGCACGGCGCATCTCCTGCATCTGGCGGGCAGCCCCGACTGGCTGACCACCCTCCTCGCCTCGGGGATCGGAGGCGGCGCGCAGACGGTGGCGACCTTCATCCCGGTGATCGCCTGCCTGTTCCTCTTCCTCTCTGTGCTGGAGGATTCGGGCTACATGGCGCGGGCGGCCTTCGTGATGGACCGCTTCATGCGGATGATCGGCCTGCCCGGCAAGAGCTTCGTGCCGCTGATCGTCGGCTTTGGCTGCAACGTGCCCGCCGTGATGGCGACCCGCACGCTGGAGCATCAGCGCGACCGGACCATGACCATCGCGATGACCCCCTTCATGTCCTGCGGCGCGCGGCTGCCGGTCTACGCGCTCTTCGCCGCCGCCTTCTTTCCGGTCAATGGGCAGAACCTCGTCTTCCTGCTCTACCTGATCGGCATTGCGGCAGCTGTCTTTACCGGCTTCATGCTCAAGCGCACCCTGCTGCCGGGGGCAAGCTCGCCCTTCGTGATGGAGCTGCCGCCCTATCACCTGCCGACGCTGAAGGGCGTGCTGATCCGCACATGGGACCGGCTGAAAGCCTTCGTGCTGCGCGCGGGGCGGGTGCTGGTGCCGGTGGTGGCGGTGATCGCCATGCTGAACTCCTGGGGCCGTGACGGCAGTTTCGGCAACGAGAACAGTCGGAACTCGGTGCTCGCCGGGATCGGGCAGGCGCTGGTGCCGGTATTCGAGCCGATGGGCATCCGTGACGAGAACTGGCCCGCAACCGTCGGCATCTTCACCGGGCTTCTGGCCAAGGAGGCGGTGGTTGGAACGCTGAACGCGCTCTATGCCGGGCTGGCCGAGGCGCCGCGCGCCGAAGCTGCGCCCGGGTTCGACCTCTCCGCGGGGCTCGCCGAGGCATGGGGCACGGTGGGCACCAACTTGGGCAGTCTGGCCGAACGGCTCGCCGATCCGCTGGGCCTCTCCGTCGGAGATCTTGCCCGGCCGGATGTCGCCGCTGAGGAACAGGGGGTGACGGTCAACACCTTTGGCGCGATGCGCGGGCTCTTCGACGGTCAGGCGGGCGCCTTCGCCTATCTGTTGATGGTTCTGCTCTATGTGCCTTGCACGGCAGCGATTTCCGCGATCTGGCGCGAGGCTGGCTGGCGCTGGACGCTCTTCGTCAGCGGCTGGACCTTGCTGATGGGCTGGGGCTCGGCGGTGCTGTTCTACCAGACCGCAATCTTCACCCGGCATCCGGCAAGCTCAGCCTCCTGGATCGGGGGCATCCTTCTGGCCTTCGCCCTGACCATCCTGCTGCTGCGCCGCATCGGCCGGGCGGGCAGCGGGCTTCCGGTGCCGGGTTGAGAGGGCCGGCATGCTGCTGAAGATCCGCGCCCTGCTGCAGGAACGCCGCCGCGTCCCGCTGACGGACCTCGCGCTGCATTTCGGCCGGGAGCCCGAGGCGATGCGGGCCATGCTGGGGCATTGGGTGACGAAGGGGCTGGTGCGTCTGGCGACCGCCGACACCAGCCGCTGCGCCGGCTGCGCGGGGTGCAGCGCCGGGGCGGGCGGCGAAGTCTATGAATGGATCGGGCCGGAGGCGAGTCTTCGTGCGACGATATAGGGCGCGGCACTGCTGCTTCCAAACCTGAGATCGGCCTCGATCACGAAGCCCGCAGCACGGATGGCCCGGCGCAGGCTCTCCGCGCGCAGCTTCCGCGCAGGCGGGAACAGGCCGAACAGCCGCAGGAGCGGCATCAGTAGCCGGAAGCGCCAGCTCATCTCGGCAAAGCACCACGTCTTGCTGATGAAGAGCCCGCCGGGCTTCAGCGCCTCGTGAATGTGGATCAGCGTCCGCTCCATTTCCGGCACCAGATGCAGGATATGGAAAGCGCAGATGGCGTCATAGGGCGCGCCATCGAAGGCCTGCCCGACATCGGCAACGGCGAAAGTCACGCCGGGAACGCGGGGCTTTGCCGCCGCGATGCGGATCATCTCGGGCGCGCCATCGGTCGCCCGCCACGCGGCCACCCGCCCGCCGAGGCGGAGCGCTGTCGTGCCGGTGCCGCAGCCGATCTCCAGCACCCGGTCCTCGGGTGACAGACGCTGCGCCAGATCCTCCAGCATCGCCTCGTAGGCCGCCGCATCGCGGACGGGCCGCGCGGCGTAGCGCTCAGCCATCCGGTTCCAGAAGGCAAGGTTTTCGGTCATCGCATTCCCCGTCACTGCCGCGCGCGCCTACCCTATGCCGGATCGCGCGATGGCGGACTGTGACAGGGTCACGCCCGTCAGGGTTTTTCCACCTGCCGGGCCGGGTTCATGCTGTCGAACTCGTCCGGCGTATGCGGCGAGCCCTCGTGCTCGGCCTGATCGTGATGCTTCGGCGGCTCGGGCGGGCGCTTTTCCTTGGCGGGTTTCGGCGTGTTGGGCATGGCTTGTCCTTTCGGGAAGGGGCGTCAGCCCCGGGATTTGGGGTCGGGCTCGGCCCCCTTGCGGTGGATCTGCGCCAGCACGCTCTGCGGCACGAGACCCGAGAGCATGGCGATCACCTTGCTGGTGAAGCTCGGCACGACGCCGCGCTCGCCGGCCATCATCGCGTCATAGCCCGCACGGGCGACGGTGGTCACATCGTCCTTCGGCTTCTCGGTGATCGGTGCATCCTGCAGGTGATTGCCCTCGCGGGTGAAGATCCGCGTCTCGGTCGGGCCGGGCATCAGACAGGTCAGCGTCACCCCGCCGTCGCGCCACTCGTCCTGCAGCGCATAGCTCAGGCTGTCGAGATAGGCCTTGGTCGCGTCATAGACCGCATCGAAGGGCCCGGGGACGAAGCCGCCGATGGAGCCGGTGACGAGGATCCTGCCGCTGCCGCGCTTGTGCATCTGCTTGCCGACCCGGTGCAGCAGGATCGTCGTCTGGGTGATGTTGAGCGCGATCAGCCGGTCGATGTCGCGCCACGACTGGTCATGGAAGGCCTCGCCCAGAGCGCGGCCCGCATTGGCACAGAAGAGGTCGATGTCGCGCCCCTCGATCGCCTGCCAGAAGCTGTCCACACCCTCGCGCGTCGCGAGATCGACCTGAATCACCTCCACCGCGCCGCCCAGACGGCCCAGCTTTTCCGCCGCCGCCTCGATTTCCGGCTCGTCGGCGCAGATTACGATGGCATAACCGTCCTCGACGGCAAAGCGTGCGAGCTCATAGCCGATGCCGCTGGAGGCGCCGGTCACCACCGCCAGTTTGGTCATGCCGCATCCTCCGGCTTGGCCATGCGACGATGCAGGGCGGCAAGCACGCTGTCGGGCACGACGCTGGACAGCGTCGCCTGCACCTTGTTCATGAAGCCGGTAGTGACGCCGGACGATCCGGCGAGCATCGCCTTGTAGCCCGACCGCGCCACCATCGCGGGGTCGTCCTTGTCAGCCTTGCCGACCGGGGTCTCCAGCATGTCGGCCCGGTCGAAGAACTCGGTCTCGGTAGGGCCGGGCATCAGACAGGTGACGGTGATCGCCGTATCGTTCACCTCGTTGCGGATCGCCCAGCTCAGCGTGTCGAGATAGGCCTTGGTGGCATTGTAGACCGCCTGATAGCTGCCCGGCATCAGCCCGGCGATGGATCCGGTGATCAGGATCCGCCCCTCGCCGCGCAGCCGCATCTTGCGCACGCTACGGTGCAGAAGCTGCGTCGTGCCGGTGACGTTGAGCGCGATCACCGTACCGATATCGTCGAGATCCTGATCGAGGAAGGCATAGCCGAGCCCCCGCCCGGCATTGGCCATCAGGTAATCGACCTCGCGGCCCGACATGGCATCCCACAGCCGGTCGAGCCCCTCGCCGGTGGAGAGGTCGGCCACCACCGCGGTCACGGTGATGCCCGGCCGCTCCAGCGAGCGCGCGACCTGCTCGATCTGCACCTCGTCGGCGCAGAGGATCAGGTCGCAGCCGTCTTCGGCGGCGCAGCGCGCAAGCTCCAGCCCGATGCCGCTGGAGGCTCCGGTGATGACGGCGAGGGTCATGCCGCGACCTGCGTGCCGGGCTTGAGGATCACCTTGGTCCATTCGTTCTGGTTGTAGCGGAAGTTCTTGTAGCCGCGCGCCGCATCCTCCAGCGGCAAGCGATGCGAGATCAAGAAGGTGGTGTCGATCTCGCCCTCGCCGATCCGGCGCAGAAGTTCTTCCTGATACTTCTGCACATGGGTCTGGCCGGTGCGGATCTGCAGGCCTTTCTCCATCATCGCGCCCAGCGGGAACTTGTCGACGAACCCGCCATAGACCCCGGGAATCGAGACCCGCCCGCCCTTGCGCACCGCGAGGATCGCCTCGCGCAGCGCATGGGCCGAGTCGGCCCCGATGCCGATGTTCTGCTTGATGTTGTCCATCACCGTGTCGGGGGCAAAGCCGTGACTCTCCATCCCGACCGCGTCGATCACCGCATCCGGACCGTGGCCGCCCGACATCTCCATCAGCGCCTCGAGCACATGGGTGCGCTTGAAGTCGATGATCTCGGCGCCGAGCTTCTTCGCCAGCGCCAGCCGGTTCGGATATTCGTCGATGGCAATCACCTTGCCCGCGCCCATCAGCAGCGCCGACTGGATGGCAAAGAGGCCTACCGGCCCGCAGCCCCAGACGGCGACGGTGTCGCCCGGCTCGATGTCGCAATTCGCAGCCCCCATCCAGCCGGTCGGCAGGATGTCCGACAGGAAGAGCACCTGATCATCCTCCAGCCCTTCGGGAATGACGATCGGACCCACATCGGAAAACGGCACGCGGACATATTCCGCCTGCCCGCCCGGATAGCCGCCGGTCAGATGGGAATAGCCGAAGAGAGCCGAGAGGGAATGGCCGTAAAGCGGCTCGGTCAGATCCTGCTTCTCGGCAGGGTTGGAGTTGTCACAGGCCGAGAACTGGAGCTTCTGGCAATGGAAGCAGTGGCCGCAGGAGATGGTGAAGGGCACGACGACGCGCTGGCCCTTCTTCAGTGTGGATTTCGGCCCGACCTCGACGACGCGGCCCATGAACTCGTGGCCGAGGATGTCGCCGGAAAGCATGCCGGGGATGACACCGTCATAGAGATGCAGATCCGAGCCGCAGATCGCGGTGGAGGTCACCTCGATGATCGCGTCGCGCGGGTTGATGATCTCGGGGTCCGGATGGGTGTCCACGCGGACGTCGTGCTTGCCGTGCCAGGTAAGTGCGCGCATGTCGCCTCCTCAGGAGTTGTGGTTGCGGGAGGTGGCGATCTCGCCGGCCTCCATCAGCATCTTGAAACGTTTCAGCTCGCGCCGGCCCTGGATCGAGGGATCCGCCTGGAACAGCTTGGCGATCCAGCGCCCGGCCTCGCCGAGCGGCGGGTTGTAGGCGATCAGCGCCTCGACCTCGGTGCCGCGGCCCGCAGGCGCATCGCGGAAGGTCACGCGGCCCGCCGCCTCGATCTCCGAAGCGGGCGTGCTGCGCCAGACGATCATCTCGCCCTCGCGCTCCTCGACGATGCGGGTCTCCAGCGACATCGGCCGGTCGCCGGGCCCGAGCAGCTGCCATTGGGCGGTGTCGCCCTGCAGGGTCACGCTGCCCACGCTCTGCATGAAGCGCGGCAGGTTGTTGAAGTCGCGCCAGTAGGCGAAGAGCTCGGACCGCGGCTTGGAAATGGTCACGGTGCGTCCGGCGACCTTGCGGGCCGGGCCACCGCGCTTGGTGGTGCGCGAGGGGGCGTCGTCGCCGGGGCGGTAGGCGACCTTGTTGCGGGTGGCCTCCTGATAGACGGAATAGCCCACAACCCCCGCCAGCGCGCCGATCCCCAGCGTGAGCCAGAGCGTCTGGCGGTCACGAAGGTCTGGCAAGTGATCGATCTGCTTCATTGCGTCGCTCCTTGTCGAAGAAGGTATTGGGCTCGGCAACTGGTGGGGGGGAGAATGGTTCCGACAGGCTGCGGCGGGCCGTCTCTGTCGTCGCGGAAGGGCTTGTGCGATCCGGGCAGCCGAAACAGCCCCGCCGCAGCGAGGCCCGCCGGTCGCGCGCACCGCACGTCCTCAAACGGCGAGCAGCATCGGCGGGTCGGTTTCGGGGCTCTCTTGGATCAGCCGCAGGAAGTCGGCCTGTTGCAGCGGGCGGGAGAAAAGATAGCCCTGGAAGGCCATGCAGCCCTGCCCGCGCAGGAATTCGAGCTGGCGCGCGGTCTCCACCCCCTCGGCCACGACGCGCATGTTCATGGTCTTCCCGAGGCTGATGATCGAGGTGACGATGGCGCAGTCGCGCTGGTTCTCCGGCGTGTCGCGCACGAAGGAGCTGTCGATCTTGATCTCGTCGAAAGGCATCTTGCGCAGCCGGCTGAGCGAGGAATAGCCGGTGCCGAAATCGTCAAGCGAGACGCGGATACCGTAGCTGCGCAGCACCTGCAGCTTGGCCGCCGTCACCTCCAGCTTGCCCTCCAGCACGCTCTCGGTCACCTCGATCATCATCCGCCGCGGATCGGCGCCCGAGATGCGGATGGCATCGAGGAAATGCGGCACGAAATCGTCCTGACGCAGCTGCTGCACGCTGACGTTGATCGACAGTTTCATGCCCCGCAGCTCCGGCGTCTCCGCCCAGACCGCCACCTGACGACAGGCCTCGGCGATCACCCAGCGCCCGATCTCGACGATCAGCCCCGAGCGTTCGGCCAGCGGGATGAAATCGGCGGGTGCGATCAGCCCCAGCTCCGGGTGCCGCCAGCGCAGCAGCGCCTCGGCGCCATAGGCGCGGCCGCGCGGATCGACCTGAGGCTGATACCAGAGCTGCAGCTGCCCGGTCTGGGCAGCGGCGCGCAGATCGGCGATCAGCGCCGCATTCTCGCTGCTCTGGTCATGGATCTCGGCGTCATAGACGGCGTAGGTGTTCCGCCCTGCCTCCTTGGCGCTGTACATCGCCACATCCGCCTGCCGCAGCTGCTCGTTGATGTGCAGGCTGTCGTCGCAATAGAGCGCGATGCCGATGCTGGCGCTGGAGAACACCGTCACCTCGCCCAGATCGATGGGCTGGTGCAGATCGGCAATGGCGCGCTCGGCAAAGAGGACGGCGCGGGTGCGGGCCTCGGCGGCGCTCGGCCCCAGATATTGCAGGATGACGACGAATTCGTCGCCGCCCAGCCGGGCCACGAAATCCTCCGGCCCCAGCAGCCGGCCGAGGATCTCGGAGACGCGCATCAGGAACCTGTCGCCCGCCATATGGCCATGCACGTCATTGACCAGCTTGAAGTTGTCCATGTCGAAGAACAGCAGGGCGCCATGCTTGCCCGAGCGCAGCGCATTCTCCCGCGCCTCGTTCAGGTTCTCGAGGAACATCCGCCGGTTGGGCAGGCCGGTGAGCGAGTCGAAGAAGGCAAGCTCGCGGATCTGCGCCTCGGCACGGCGGCGTTCTGAGACGTCGCTGCCCACCTTCAGGATCGAGATCGGCTGCCCGTCATTCGAGCGGATCAGCGTCCAGCTTTCCTCGACATAGATTTCGGCCTCCCCGCCCGAGGCGCGCTGCGCGAACTCCCGCACGACCTGCTCGGAATGGCCGACCTCGTTGAAGACTTCCGCAAGCTCGGCGGGATCGCTGTAGAAGCGGGCGATGTCGGTGCCGATCGCCTCGGTCATCGGCAGGCCATAGAGCGCCTCGGCGCCTCGGTTCCAGAAGCGGATGCGCCCGTCGAGATCGAAGACCATGATGGCCTCCTTGGCGTGATCGAGAAGCTCCGCCTGCTCGCGCAGCATCTTGTCGGCATCTTGCCGCTGGATCTCGGCCTCGACTCGCGCGAGGAAGACCTGCAGCAGCGACGACATGGCATGCGTGCGCTTCACCGGCTTGCGGAACAGCGCGAAGAGAAAGCCGATGGGCTTGCCCCCCGCCCCGGTCAGGCGCCCCCCGATATAGGCCTCCGCCCGCAGGTCGCCGATCCGCCCGGCCCCGGCGAAGAGGCTCTGAAGATCGCGGGGCACGGCGCATTCCTCTTCGGTCAGCAGGTTCTCGCAGGGCGAGCCGTTGATCTCGTAGGTGAAATTCTCCTGCGGCTTGCCATCGACCAGCACGGCGAGCGAGGTCGCCGTCTCGCCATCCGGGTTGATCCGGGCGATGCAGACCGCATCCGCCTCGAAACCCCCGGCCAGCGCGCCCAGCATCTTGTGGAAGAAATCCTGCTCGCCGACGCTGGCGACAGTCGCCGCCATGCCCTGCATCGCGGCCTGCATCTGCTTGCGCTTGGTCAGATCGTGGAAACCGCCCACGATATGTGTGACCTTCCCCTCGCTCCGGATGAAGGCGGCCTGCGACAGGGCGAAGCGCAGCATCCCCGACCCGTCGGCATAGCGGAACTCACGGCCCCAGGACACGGCGCCCGAGCTGACCGCACGGCGGAAGCTCTCCACCGTGCTGTCGCGGTCCTCGGGGTGGATCGTCGCGATGAAGCTGTCGAGATCGCTGACCACCAATGCACCCAGCCCGCCGGCATCGCGGGCCGAGCTGAAGCTGAAGCTGAGGCGGCGGGTCGCCATGTCGACCTGCCAGACCACATCGTTGGTGACGCGGGCGATGGCCCTGAACTTCTCTTCGTTGCGGCGGGCGGCGCGGGCCTGCTCGTGGAGCTGCGTGACGTTCTGCGCTGAACCCTCGATCCAGATCGCCCCATCCGCCCCGCGCTTGCACTGGCCGGAGATCTGGATGTCGTGCAGCGCGGCCTCGGACGGCGCAGCTCCGGCCCGGATGACCAGCTCGAAGGGCCGACCGCTGCGCAGACAGCGCCGCGCCTCGCGCGACAGGGCGCGCAGGTCGGGCCGCTGGATGGCGGACCGCAGCCTGGCCAGCGGCACCGGCTCCATCACCGGCAGGTCAAGCAGCGCGGCCACAGCGCGGCCCACCAGCACCGTCCCCGTGGCAGGCTCGAAGGACCAGGCAGCGAAACCCGCGATCTCGCCCGCCTGATCCAGAAGATGTTCGTAGCGATGCAGCACCTCGAGATTGTCGATCTCCGCCGTGGCATCCTGCGCCACCAGAAGCCGCCGCGCATCCTCGTCCGGCCGACTGCAGCCCGGCAGGAACAGACGCAGGAACCGCTTCCGTCCGCCCGAGACATGCGGGATCACCGTCTGGCGCAGGCTGTCGGCCCCGGGGGCGGAGCCGTCCTCAGGCGCTCCCTGCGCCGCAAGCTGCGGGAAGACCGCTTCCAGCGTCGCCCCCACGACCTGACCCGGCCCCTGCCCCACCAGCCGCAGGAAGCTGTCGTTGACAGAACCGATCACCCCCCCCGCGTCGAGGATCGCGATGCCGATGTCTGCATCCTTGAAGGCGGTCTTGTAGGTGCGCTCGATATCCTCGCGAATGGTCTGGTTCTTCAGCAGCGCCCGCCGCCAGAAGAAGATCAGCGACAGCGTGGTGACGGTGGTCAGACCGATGGCACTGACAAGGATGAAGAGATAGGCCCCTACCGTCTTGCGGTGGATCTCGAGCTGCGCGCGGCTAGCCTTGATGATCGCCGCCGCCTCGACGCGCACGCTGTCCTGCAGCTTGCGCCCCCGGGCAAAGGCCGCGCGCCGCTCCTCGGGGGTAATGATCCCTTCGTCGAGCCTGGCGACGAAGTCTTCCGCATTGCGGATGCGCCGATCCACCAGCTGCTCGAACGCCCCCAGATCCGCGAGCAGGGCAGCGGGAACCGCATCGGGCAGATCGTACCCCTGTTCGATGCCGCGCCGCGCCTCCGTCAGGGGCCGCAGCAGTTCCGGCTCGAGGATCAGCGTATAGCCCCTTCCGGCAGTCTCGGCATCGGCCGAAAACTGCAGCAGACGCTTGGTCTCGAGCTCGGTCTGCAGCAGGGCTTCGATGCGGGTGTGATAGACGTTCACCTGCGTCACGAAATACAAGATCGCGCCGGCGAAGAAGGGAAAGATCACGAAGGACGCGGTAAGCAACTGCGCCGAAAGGGACAGGGACTTCACGGCCGGGATCTTTCCGCCGGCAGCAGCGGATCCGCAGGAGATGCCTTGAAGTCTGTCGGGGTCTTGAGCGGTGGCATCTGAGGGCGGCGTCCGTCGAGCTAGGGGCGAGGTCCGGGGAAAGCCGGGAGGAAAAGCGGCAGATCCGGGGGCTCCCGGCTACCAGACGAGGAGCGAGATCACCTTGCCGGCAAATGCACCGGCTCAGCGGATGTCACGGAAGTCATTGGCATATACTGTTACCGTTAACAGCCCGGCTGCCGTTTGCGACGTTTTTGATGCGAAAAACGACGCAGCCCAAACCGCCTTCAAAATGTGATCGATCCGCCTCATCTCCGGCACGCGCGGCATCCCTGGATGCGTCGGGCGCCGCTCGGGTTGCCGGCACCGCGGGGCTCCGGCAGCCTCCGCCGCGATCCTTTTTCCTCGACAGCCCGAACGGCGTTTGTCAGGGTCGGCGGCATGGGACAGACCTCCGACTTCGCCTTCAACACCACGCCTTCCGTAATCGTGTCGCCCGGGGCGGCGGGCCGTATTGCCGGTCTGGCGGGCCCGAGGCTCGGGCGCTCGATCCTCTTCGTCACCGATCCGGGCCTGAGGCGGCTCGGTCTCTGCGATCCGGCCATCGCCTCGCTCGGCGCCAGCGGCGCCGATGTGACGGTCTTCGATGCGGTGGAGGCCGACCCCTCGCGGCAGACCCTGATGGCAGCGGTGGACTGCGGGCGCGCCGCTTCGGCGACAGGGGTCGTGGGCTTCGGTGGCGGCTCCTCGCTCGACGTCGCCAAGCTCGCGGCGCTGCTGCTCGGTTCGGGCGAGGATCTCGACGCGGCCTGGGGGGTCGGACAGGCCAAGGGCCCGCGGCTGCCGCTGGTTCTGGTGCCGACGACGGCAGGCACCGGGTCGGAGGTGACGCCGGTCGCGATCATCACCGTGGGCGACGAGGAAAAGCGCGGCGTCTCCTCGCCCATCCTTCTGCCCGATGTCGCCCTGCTCGACGCAAGCCTGACCACCGGCCTGCCGCCCGAGATCACCGCGGCGACCGGCGTCGATGCGATGGTGCATGCCATCGAGGCCTATACCTCGCAGAACCCGAACAACAATCCGATGTCGCGCATGCTGGCGCGGCAGGCGCTGCAGCTCCTGGGCGGGCACATCGAGCGGGTGGTCACCGACGGCGCCGATCTCGAGGCGCGGGGGGCGATGCTTCTCGGCTCGATGCTGGCGGGTCAGGCCTTTGCCAATGCTCCGGTTGCCGCCGTCCATGCCCTCGCCTATCCGATCGGCGGCAGTTTCCACATCCCGCACGGGCTCTCCAATGCGCTGGTGCTGACGCAGGTCATGCGCTTCAACGCGCCCGAGGCAGCGCCGCTCTATGCCGAGATCGCCGCGGATGCCTTCCCCGACCTTGCCCGCGTCGCGATGCCCGAGCGTTGCGCCGCCTTCATCGACGCGCTGGAGGCGCTGATGCAGCGGCTCGCCCTGCCGCGCCGGCTGCGCGACGTGGGGATCGGCGAGCAACACCTTGCCAAGATGGCCGCCGATGCGATGAAGCAGCAGCGCCTGCTGATCAACAACCCGCGCCCGGTGACCGAGGCGGACGCGCTCGGGATCTATCGCGCGGCGTGGTGACGTCGCAGCCGGATGGCCGGAATGCCGCTCAGCCTCGCCAGCAATTTGTTTCCATTTCGTTCCCGCCCCGGTAAACTGCCCCGACGAAGCGGCAGAGGGCGCGGCATGGCGGTGGCGACATATCTCGACAAGCTCAACGACCGGCAGCGGGCGGCGGTGGAGTTCGGGCTGGACGGGCCGGATCTGCCGCCGCCGCTTCTGGTCATCGCCGGGGCCGGCTCGGGCAAGACCAGCATGCTGGCGCATCGGGTGGCGCATCTGTTGGTCAAGGGCGCCGATCCGCGCCGCATCTTGCTGATGACCTTCTCGCGCCGCGCTGCCACCGAACTCACCCGGCGGGTGGAGGGGATCACCCGGCAGGCGACGGGCACGCCGGTCGCCGCCGAGGCGCTGAGCTGGAGCGGCACCTTCCACGCCATCGGCGCGCGCATCCTGCGCGAGCATGCGCTGGCGATCGGGCTGCATCCGGATTTCTCGATCCACGACCGCGAGGACAGTGCCGACCTGATGAACCTCTGCCGCCACGAGCTCGGCCTGTCGAAGACCGAGAGCCGCTTTCCCGCCAAGGGCACCTGCCTCGCGATCTACTCCCGCGCCGTGAATGCCGAAGAGCCGCTCCCCGTGGTGCTGCGCGACCATTTCCCGTGGTGCGCCGGATGGGAGGCACCGCTGAAGCAGCTCTTCGGCACCTATGTCACGGCGAAGCAGGCGCAGAACGTGCTGGATTATGACGATCTTCTACTGGCCTGGGCGCAGGTGATGGCCGACCCGGGATTTGCCGCGCATCTGGGCGCGGCCTGGGATCATGTGCTGATCGACGAGTATCAGGACACCAACCGTCTGCAGGCCCGCATCCTGACGGCTTTGAAGCCGGACGGGCGCGGGATGACTGTGGTGGGCGACGATGCGCAGTCGATCTATGCCTTCCGCGCGGCGGATGTGCGCAACATCCTCGACTTCCCGGCGAGCTTCGCCACCCGCGCCGATGTCATCACGCTGGAACGCAACTACCGCTCCACCCAGCCGATCCTCGCTGCCGCCAATGCCGTGATTGCGGGGGCGTCCGAGCGCTACAGCAAGGATCTATGGTCCGACCGCGCCTCGGCGGCAAAGCCGCGGCTGGTGACGGTGGCCACCGAGGCGCTGCAGGCTCGCTTCATGGTCGACCGCATCCTCGCGGATCGCGAGACGGGGCTGCACCTGAAGGATCAGGCGGTGCTGTTCCGCACCTCCAGCCGTGCGGTGCAAATCGAGGTGGAGCTGACCCGGCGCAACGTGCCCTATGTGAAGTTCGGCGGGCTGAAGTTCCTCGACAGCGCCCATGTGAAGGACCTGCTGTCGATCCTGCGGCTGGCGCGCAATCCTCGCGACCGGGTGGCGGGCTTCCGGGTGCTGCAGCTGATCCCCGGCATCGGCCCCCGCGCCGCGGGCCGCATCCTTGAGGCGCTGGATCTCGCCGCCGATCCGAAGGCGGCCTGGGCCGACGTCTCGCCCCCGTCCCGGGCCGGCGCCGACTGGCCGGGCTTCGTTTCGGCGATGCAGACCGAGGCGCCCTGGCCCGCCGCCATCGGCCTTGCCCGCGCCTGGTACGAGCCGCATCTCGACCGCATCCACGAGGATGCCGACGCCCGCCGTGCCGACCTGCTGCAACTCGAGCAGATCGCGGCCGGTCATCCATCGGCCGAGGCCTTCCTGACCGAGCTGACGCTCGACCCGCCGGACGCCACCAGCGATCAGGCCGGCGTGCCGCTGAAGGACGAGGATTACCTGATCCTTTCGACGATCCACTCGGCCAAGGGGCAGGAATGGCGCTCGGTGCATATCCTGAACGCGGTCGACGGCTGCATCCCCTCCGACCTCGGCACCGGCACGACGCGCGAGCTTGAGGAGGAGCGCCGCCTGCTCTACGTCGCCATGACCCGGGCGAAGGACCAGCTGACCCTCGGCCTGCCGCTGCGCTTCTACGTCAGCCAGCAGACGCGCAACGGCGACCGCCATGTCTATGCCACGCGCAGCCGCTTCATCCCGGCGGCGATCCTCGACCGCTTCGAGGCGGTGAGCTGGTCGCCCCCCGTGGCAGAAGGCGCCACCCGCCCCGCCCCAGCCCCGATCGACGTGGGCGCGGCGATGCGCGCCATGTGGAGTTGAGGGGCAAAAGGGCGCAAGCCGTCGCGATGGTTTTTTCCGCCTGGGCCCGACTTGGGGTCGCGCGAGGTGGGGTAGAACCCCACACTACGCCTCCTGCAGCATCCTTGCGGGCAGGGGCCGCTGCAGCCCGCGCGCATCGCCCCATGGCGCGGTAAGCCAGCGATCCCAGTCTTCCGGCTCGGTCAGAATGACCGGCATCGCCTTGGGATGGGCCGGCGCGACCTCCGCATTCGCCTCGGTGGTGAGGAAGCCGAAGAGATCGTCCGTCGTCTCGCCCTCCGCGAGCTTGCGCACCGAGGTCCAGCGGGTCCAGATCCCGGCGAAGAAGGCGGGGCGGTCTCCCCTGAGCCGGAACCAGACGTTGCTCCGCCCGGGCTGGCGGCTGTCGGGTTCGGCAAAGGTGGTGAAGGGCACAAGGCAGCGGCAGTCGGGGCCGAGCCAGCGGCGCCAATGCGGCGACTGGGTGTTGCGGATGTTGGTGACACCCCGGTCGGTCTTCTTGCCGATCAGGAACTGCGGCGGTGTCGGCATGCCCCAGCGCGCCATGACCAGCGCCCGCCCTTCCGACTGCTGCCGGATGACCGGCGCGCGGTAGTCGGGATAGATCTCGGGCTGAGGCGCGAGATTGCCCGTCAGATCGACCAACGGCAGGTCGAAGAGCTGGCGCATCGCATCCTGCGACTTGGTCTGGGAATAGAGGTTGCACAAGGGCTGCGGCTCCTTCGGTCGGAACGAGGCGCCAGCATGGCGGATGGCCGCCGGATGGCAAGCCGCCCGTTGCGGCAAGTCACCGCGCGCTGAGGCAGCGTGGCAGGATGACCGGCACCTCCAGATGCACGCGTTCGAACTCCTCGGCATCGACCGGCCTGCCGGTCCAGAAACCCTGAACCGCCTCGGCGCCATGATCCGCCAGCCAGTCGAGTTCCGCCTTGCTTTCGACCCCTTCCGCCACGACCTGCAGCTTCAGAGCATGGGCCATGGCCAGCATCGCGGCGACCAGCGGCGCGTCTCGCTCCGGCTGCGTGGTCAGCCCGTTGATGAAGCTGCGGTCGATCTTCATCACGTCGACCGGCAGCCGCTGCAGATAGCTCAGCGAGGAATGGCCGGTGCCGAAATCGTCGATCGCCACCGAAATGCCGGCGTCGCGAAGCTGCTGCAGATTGCTCAAAGCGGCAGGCAGGTGGTCGAGCGAGGTGTTCTCGGTGATCTCCACCCCGAAGCGGGCGGGCGGGATCGCATGTTTCCTCAATCGGTCGAGGATGTAGGAGGCCATGCCGTCGAGCCGCAGGCTGAGCGGCGAGATGTTGACCGAGATCTTCAGCTCATGCTCGGTCGCGCTCCACCTGGCGAGCTGCGTCGCGGCGAGGTCGATCACCATGCGGTCGAGCATGCGGATCAGCCCGGCGCCTTCGGCTGCCGGTATGAATTCGCTCGGCTCGATGTCGCCACGCTCTGCGTCGTGCCAGCGCAGCAGCGCCTCGGCCCCGATCAGCCGCATGCCGTCGAGCGCGAATTGCGGCTGATAGAGCAAGCGGAAGCCCTTCTGCTCGATCAGGCTCTGCTGCAATGCCCGCGTCAGCCCTGCCTGCCGCACCATCGCGACCTGCATCGCGCTGTCGAAGCGCGTGACCTCGTTGCGTCCCGCCGCCTTGGAGTGGAACATGGCGATATCGGCATTCTGAATCAGCTGATCCGCCGTCTCGCCATCGCCCGGTCCGACCGCGAGGCCAATGCTGGCCGTCACCGAGATGCGTTCCTGCTCCAGCACGAAGGGCGCGAGGATCGCCTCGCGCAGCCGTTCGGCCAGCCTGAGCCCCGCCAGCGCTCCGGTGTGCGAGGCGATCACCACGAATTCGTCGCCACCGATCCGCGCCAGCCGCGCCCCACGCGAAGAGACCTCCGACAGCCGGAAGGCGACCGCCGCCAGCAGCGCGTCGCCCACGGCATGACCCAGCGTATCGTTCACCGTCTTGAAGTTGTCGCAGTCGATGAAGATCAGCGCCAGCGTCTGCCCGGCAGCCCGATGCGTCTCGAGCTCCCGCCGCAGGACGTCGAGCAGCGAAGCCCGGTTCAGCAGCCCGGTGAGACTGTCGCGGGGCGCGGCAAGCTGCAATGATCGCTCCGCGTTCTTGCGCCCGGTGATGTCGCGCTGCACGGAGATGAAGTTCGTGCAGTGCCCCGCCTGATCGAAGACCGGCGACAGGCTGATCTCGACCCAGTAGGGGATGCCAGCCCGGGTGTAATTCACCAGCTCGACCCGGGCATGGCTGCGCAGGCGGATCGCCTCGTGCAACCTGTCCAGGTCTGGCCCCTCCGTGTTCGGCCCCTGAAGCATCTTCGGCGTCTGGCCGATGAGCTCCTCGGGGTGGAAGCCCGTCAGGCGCTGCACCGCGTCGTTGACATATCTGATGCGGTTGTAAGGCCCATCGCCCATAGGCTCCGCTTCGGTGATCATCACCGCGTCATTCAGCCGCGAGACCGCCAGATCGATCAGCCGCCGCTGTTCCTTGGCACGCATCTCGTCGCTGACATCGCGGAAATAGAGCGCCATGTTCTCGCCGCCCGGCTGGACGGTGAAGGACAGCGACCGCTCGGGCGAGCCGAGACAGAGCGTGAAGCGCTGCACCCCACCCTGCAGCCGCGCCTCGCGCAGCACGACCTCGAGCCGGGTGCCGACAAAGTCGGGAAACTCCGTCCAGAAGATGCGGCCCTCGAGCTCCTCCCGGCGGCGGTCAAGCAACGCCGCCGCCGCCGGGTTCACGCAGCAGAGGCGCCAGTCACGGTCGATCAGCAGCAACCCGTCGGACATGCCGATCAGCATCGACTGCAGCCCCTCGGCCAGATGCGCCGCAGACGGGGATTCGTGGTTCGCGGAGCGGGCATCGCCGCCCGTCCCGATGGCCAGATCCCGCACCGTCACCAGCCGGGCAGGGCGGCCCCCGAACTCGATATCTCGCGACACGACCTCGGCGGCAAACTCCGTCCCGGTCTTGCGGCGGTGCGTCTGTGCCATGGCGGCAGCGCCCGGCTCGACCGCGCCGGAAGCGCCGATCTCAGGCAAGGTCAGGCCAAGAAACTCGTCCCGGCTGTATCCGTACTGCACGAGCGCCGCATCGTTCACCTCGACGACGCGCAGGCTCTCTGCGTCGTGAATCCACATCGGATGCGGATGGTCTTGAAACAACCCTGCAGCGGCGCCGACGGAAAACCCGGTCTTCTGCATGGTCATGGTCGGCTCCTTGCTAAGGACGCCACCGTGGAGCCGTCGCACCACGATTTCGCCCCGTCGTCGGCCAGGAATGCGGGGGAGACGTCCGCGCATTCACCTAAAGGTTGAATGGTTGATTCTGCGCTGTTGGTTTATCGCAATCGCCGCCTGCGAGGCCAGTTCCTTTTCTTGAAATATCAATCGGATCTACCTGATCTTCTTCTTGACCCGCCTCGGCAGCGGGCCTGGACCGGGCTGGCGGTGGCGCACCAAGCTGATGGGGCCGGGATCGCCAGCCGATCCGTCTTCTCGCGCCGAGGCAATCGGCCTGACCGATGGACAGGCACAGGCGCCCGGGTCAAGATGGCGGAGGATGGTCGGGTGACGAGGCAGATGCAGGACATTATCGGGCGAATTCAGGCGCTTTCCGCGCAGTTGACGCAGACCGAGCAGCGGCTGGTCGCTGCGCTCGTTGCGCATCCGCGCGAGGTGGCGCTCGGCACCTCAGCCGATTTCGCCGCACGTGCCGGAGCGCATGAGGCGACGACTTCGCGCTTTGCCCGCAAGCTGGGGTTCGAAAGCTACGCCGCCTTCCGCGACCAGCTGCGCCGCGAATACCTGCAGTCCTCCGACCCGGCCGAGCGGCTCTCGGCAACGCTGGAGCGCAGCGGCGGCGATCCGCTGGCCGGGCTCATCGCCAGCGAGACGGCAGCCATCGCGGCGATCCGCGACCATCTCGACGCCGCCCGCCTGAAGGACGCCGCCGCACTGATCGACCGGCCGAGGCTGTTCCTCTTCGCCCAAGGGAACGCCACGGTGCTGGCCGAGATGACGGCGCGGCGGCTCCGGCGGATGGGGGTGCAGCCGATCCTGCTGACCGGCAGTGCCCGCGATCTGGCGGAGCAGGCGCTGGCCATGGGTGCCGGGGATGCGCTGCTGCTCTTCGCCTTCCGCCGCCAGCCCCGCGCCTATGCGGCGCTGGCCACCCTCGCGCGTGAGCAGGGCGCGGCGACGCTGGCGATCTCCGACACGCTCGGCCCGGCGCTGAACCCCGCGCCCGATTTCCTTCTCTCGGCTCCTCGCAGCAGCGGCGAGGGCGGGCTGCAGACGCTGACCGTGCCGATGCTGATCTGCAACGCGCTCATCCTCGCCTTGGGCGAGCGGCAGAGCGATACCGCACTGGCGGCGCTGTCACGGCTCGGAAGCCTGATCGAGCGCTTCGAATAAGCGGGGCGAGCTGCACGGTGAGGCGGCAGCAAACATCTTTGCAAGATTACTTGCATGTCATACAGATGTTGCAAGAATCCCCTACACAGCCGCCATCGCACCCTGATCCGAAAGGTTTTGCTCATGCGCTCGTCCCTCGCTTCCGCGATCGCGCTTCTCGCCCTGGCTGCCCCGCTCTCCGCCCAGGACCTCGACAGTCTCGACACCGCAGCCCTGCTGCCACGCGCCGAAAAGACCGTGACGGTCTATGCCTTTACCAGTCGCATCGCCCGTGTCGAAGAGGCTTTCGAGGCCGCCTATCCCGGCATCGACATGGTCTCCTTCGACATGTCCTCCACCGAACAGATTGCCCGCATCACGAGCGAGGCGCAGGCCGGTCTGCCGGGGGCGGATGTGGTCTATATCTCCGACGCGCCGGTGGTGCTGACCGAACTCCTGGAGAAGGGCCTCGTCGCCCCCTATGTGCCGCCGCGGCTGGAAGGCCTGCTCGACGAGACCTTCCGCAGCCCGCTGCTGGCGCAAAGGCTGTCGACGAAGGTGCTGATGTACAACGAGGAAAGCTATCCCGACGGCGCGCCGGTCGATACGCTTTGGGATCTGACGAAGCCCGAATGGGCCGGGCGGGTGATCATGGTCGATCCGTTGCAGCGCGGCGACTATCTGGATCTGATGACCGAGGTCGTGCTGCAATCCGACGCCATGGCCGCAGCCTACCAGACCGAATTCGGCACGCCGATCACCCTCGGCGACGGCATCGCCAATGCCGGAGAGCAGTTCATCGCCGATCTCTTCGCCAATGATCTCGTGCTGGTCGGCTCCACCGACGACGTGAACGCGGCCATCGGCGCCCTCGGGCAGAAGGCCGCGCCGATCGGCTTCACCTCCTACTCCGACCGCCGCGACAACGAGGACGAGGGCTGGGCGCTGCAGGTGGCCAACGAGATCGCGCCGGCCAACGGCATCGTCTTCCCGGCACTGCTGGCGGTCAATCCCAATGCCGCCAATCCGGTGGCAGCCCGGCTCGCCATCGACTTCCTGATGGGCGACGACAGCGAGACCGGCGGGCCGGGCTTTGCCCCCTTCTACGTCGCGGGTGACTGGGCGACGCGCGGCGACATCGCCCCGCATCCCGATGCGATCCCGCTCGACGCGTTCAACGGCTGGGTCATCGATCCGGCGGCGACCGCCGAGATCCGGGCCGATGTGGCCGACCTGATCCTGACGCTGCAATGACCTCACGGGCGGCGCCCTCGCGGCCCTGCCCCACCCGGATCCCGCAATGACCCATCTCCTGCGCCGCCCCGGCCTCTGGCCGACGCTGGCAGTTCTCGCCCTTCTCGTCGCTCTGGTGGCGGCGCCGCTTGCCACGATCCTCGCCGACACCTTCGGCAGCCCCGCATGGGGCGAGGTTCTGGCGAGCAGGCTGTCGCGCAACCTGCTCTGGCGACCCCTCGGCACCACGCTGCTGATCGGCCTCGCCGTTGCGGCGGGCTGCCTCGTGATCGGCGGCTTCCTCGCCTGGCTCGTGACCATGACCGATGTGCCGCTGCGCCGCGCGATCGGCTTCATGGCGACGCTGCCCTTCATGATCCCGAGCTTCGCCACTGCCCTCGCCTGGGGCACGCTGTTCCGCAACGGGCGCACCGGCGGCAGCGCCGGGCTGCTGCAGGGCATGGGGCTCGACGTGCCGGACTGGTTGGCCTGGGGGCTCGTGCCGGTGATCCTCGTGCTGATCGCGCATTACTACGCGCTGGCCTTCACCGTCATCGCCGCGGCGCTTTCCAGCGTGAACGGCGATCTAGTCGACGCCGCCGCCATGACGGGCGCATCGCGCCGCCGCATTGTCACCGGGATCATCATGCCGGTGGTGACGCCTGCCCTGCTGGCGGGCGCCTCGCTGGCCTTCGCCGGGGCCGTGTCGAACTTCGCCACCCCCGCCCTGCTCGGCCTGCCGGTGCGGATGCAGACCCTCTCCACCCGGCTCTTCGGCATGATCGAGATCGGCCAGACCGAACGCGGCTATATCCTCGCGATCCTGCTGATCGCGGTCTCGGCGCTGTTTCTCGGGCTCGGCAACCGGCTGCTGTCCGGGCGGCGCAATTTCTCGACGATCACCGGCAAGGGCGGGCGTGGCCGCACGATGGCGCTGGGAAGCGCGCGCTGGCCGCTCTGCGCGCTGGCCCTCGCCATCTGCCTCGCCACGACCATCCTGCCGATCCTGCTGCTGATCGCCGCCAGCCTCGCGCCGATGTCTTCCGCTCTCTTCGCCGACTGGACGCTGCATTTCTGGATCGGCGAGGCCGACCCCGCCTTTGCCCGCGGGCAGGCCGGGATCTTCAACAACCCGCATCTGCTGACCGCGCTCGGGGTGACGCTCGGTCTCGGTGTCGCGGTGGCCCTAGCGGCCAATGCCATCGGGCTTCTTGTCGCGGTCAGCACCACGCGATGGCGCCTGCCGTTCCTGACCGGCGCCGCGACGCAGCTCTCCTTCCTGCCGATGCTGCTGCCCGGCATCGCCTTCGGCGCCGCCTATATCGCGCTCTACGGCGCGCCCATCGGCCCCTTCCCGGCGCTCTACGGCACGCCGCTGCTGCTCGGGCTGGCGCTGACGGCAGCGATGCTGCCCTTCGCGGTGCAGACCGGGCGAGCCACCGTCGCGCAGATTTCGGGCGAGATCGACGAGGCGGCGCGCATGACCGGCGCGGGCTTCCTGCGGCGGATCGGAGCGATCACCCTGCCGCTCGCCAGCCGCGGGCTGATCGCCGGGATGCTGCTGACCTTCGTCAGCGTCATCGGTGATCTCGCCATCGTCGTGCTGCTCTACACCCCCACCACCCCGGTGCTTTCGGTGCTCTCCTACCGCTATGCCTCCGACGGTTTCCACCAATTCGCCAATGCGGTGACGCTGGTGATCCTCGCCCTTTCGATCGCCGCGACCCTCGTCGCCAATCTGCTGCGCAAGCGGCAAAGGACCTCGTCATGATCCAGCTCGACCAGCTCAGCAAATCCTTCGGCAGCGGCGCGCCTGCGGTCGATGGCGTCAGCCTCTCGGTGCCGGAGGGCGCATTTCTCGTGCTGCTCGGTCCCTCGGGCTGCGGCAAGAGCACGATGCTGCGCATGCTGGCGGGGCTAGAGAGCCCGACGCAAGGCACGATCCGCTTCGGCAAGACGCTGGTGGCCGATGGCGCCCGCGGCCAGTCGCTGCCCGCCGACAAGCGTGGCGCGGGGCTGGTGTTCCAATCCTACGCGCTCTGGCCGCACATGACGGTGGCGGGCAATGTCGACTGGCCGCTGAAGGTCGCGGGGCTCGATGCCGCAGCGCGCAGGGGGCGGGTGGCTGAGGCGCTGGCCTTGGTCGGCATTGCCGATCTGGCCGGGCGCTACCCCTCCGAGATCTCGGGCGGTCAGCAGCAGCGGGTGGCGCTGGCCCGGATGATCGCCCCGCAGCCACGGATCATGCTGTTCGACGAGCCGCTCTCCAATCTCGACGCCACGCTGCGGGTCGAGATGCGGCACGAGCTGGCGCGGCTTCATGCGGCGACGGGGGCGACGGCGGTCTATGTGACCCACGATCAGGTCGAGGCGATGACGATGGCAACCCATGTCGCCGTGCTGAACCGCGGCCGGATCGAGCAGTTCGGCCCACCGCACGAGCTGCTGGCGCGCCCCGCCACCGCCTTCGTCGCGCGCTTCATCGGCACGCCGCCCGCCAACCTGATCCCGGTGCGCGACGGCGCGTGGCTGGGCCGCCTGCCCGACGCGGCGCTGCGTGGCGCGACCGGGCATGCCATGGTCCGGGCCGAGGAGTGGCGCCTTGCCCCGCCCGGGCCCCGTAGCCTGCCCGCGACGCGGGTCGAGGTGGTGCCCATGGCGGGGCGGCTGGTCGTCACCTGCCGGATCGACGACCAGCGGGTGACGGTGATCGCCGATCCCGCGGAGCCGCTGCCCAACACGCTGCATCTTGCACTTCCCGCCGCCCCGGCGGCGCTTTTCGACACAGAAGGAAACCCCATCCCGTGAAACGCCTGATCCTTGTCCGCCATGGCGAGACGGAATGGAATGCCAACCGCCGCCTGCAGGGCCAGACCGACATCGCCCTCAGTGACCGGGGCCGCGCACAGGCGCGTGCACTGGCGCCGCTGGTGGCAGGGCTCGCGCCAGATCACGTCGCCACCTCCGACCTCAGCCGCGCGACCCAGACGGCAGCCCTGCTCGGCCATCCCGACGCCCGGCGCGAGCCGCGGCTGCGCGAGCAATCGCTGGGCGACTGGAGCGGGCGCGACATCGCCGCGATCCGCGAAACCGCAGGCACGGCCTATGCCGAATGGCGCGCCGGTCGCCTGACCCCGCCGGGCGCCGAGCCGTGGCAGGAGTTCCGCAACCGCGTCCGCACAGGCGCCGAAGCGGCTCTCGCCGCAAGCCGGATCACGGCGCTCGTCGTCTGCCACGGCGGCGTCATCCGCGCCGCCCTCGACGCGCTGATCGGCCTCAGCCCGGCGCAGATCATCCCGGTCGGTCCCGCCAGCCTGTCGATCCTCGCCGAGGACGATGGCCGCTGGCGGCTCGAGGCCTTCAACGTCACCGGCGGCGCGCCTGTGCTGAACGCGCCGGACTAGGCGACGAAGGGCGGCCCCGCAGCGGACCGCCTCAGAACCCCGAGATCCGCGGCAGGAAGGTGGTGATGGCGGGCAGGAAGCTGAGCATGAGCAGGATCAGCACGTTCGCCACCATGAAGATCGGCATCTCCTTGAGGATCTGCGCCACGGGCACCTTGCCCACCGAGGATACCACGAACAGCAGGCTCCCCACGGGCGGTGTCACCAGACCCATCGTCAGGTTGACGATGACGAGGATGGCGAAATGGGTGGAGTCGATCCCCATCGAGGCCGCGATGGGGGCGAGGATCGGGACGATGATCATCACCCCCGGCAGCGGGTCCATGAAGCAACCGAAGATCAGAAGCGCCACATTGACCACCAGCAGGAAGGCGATGGGCGAGAGGTTCATGTCGACGATATATTGCGCGGCATCCTGCGGGATGCGCTCGATCACCAGCACCCAGGCGAAGGCGCGGGCGGCGGCGAGGATCATCAGGATCGCGCCGGAGGTCACGGCGGAGGCCAGCAGGATCTCGGGGATCGCGCGGAGCCGGAGGCTGCGATAGATGAACATGCCGCAGAACAGCGCGTAGAACACCGCCATGACCGAGGCTTCGGTCGGGGTGAAGATCCCGCCGCGGATGCCGCCGATCACCACGACGATCAGCAGGAGCGCCGGGATGGCATGGACCGTGTTGCGCAGGATCTGCGGCAGCGGCGGCACCGGGGTTTCCGAGCGGTAGCCGTGCCGGAAGCTCTGGATCATGTTCACCCCGGCATAGATCAGCGCGATCAGGATGCCGGGCAGGATGCCCGCCATGAAGAGACCGCCGACCGAGACGCGCTCGTCCTGCATGGCGTAGATGATCATGGTGATCGAGGGCGGGATGATCGGCCCGACCACCGCCGCCGAGGCGGTGAGCGCCGCGGCATAGGAGCGGGGATAACCCTCCTTCTCCATCATCTTCATCATCATGCCGCCCGGCCCCGCCGCATCGGCCAGGGCCGAGCCGGAGATCCCGGCGAAGAGCGTCGAGGACAGCACGTTGGCATAGCCGAGCCCGCCGCGCGCCCGGCCGAAGAACTGCGCGGCGAAGCGCAAAAGCACCGCCGTCATCGCGCCGCCGGTCATCAGCTCGGCCGCCAGCACGAAGAAGGGCACCGCCATCAGCGGGAAGCTGTCGAGCCCGGTGAACATCTCCTTCACCACGACGATGACCGGATACTTGCCTTCTATCAGCACCGCGCCGAAGGCCGAGATGGCCAGCGCGAAGACGACCGGGAAGCCTGCGATCAGCAGGACCGCGAAGAGGAGGACGAGCGCGAGGGTCATGGGGTTTCCTCAGCCGCCGACCGCCGAGCCATGCTCGTGCGTTTCGGCATCGAACCGGCCTTGCGTCACGAAATGGCGCGAGACCAGCAGGATATGGATCATCAGGAGGCCGAAGCCGATCGGCATGGCGCGGTAGATATGGCTGAAGGAGATCCGCGTCGCCGGCGTCACCTGCCGCCCCATGCGCGAGACGTATTCGAGGCCGGACCAGATCATCCAGCCGCAGAACACGAGAAGCACCAGCAGCATCGCGCCGCGCAGGAGGCGCGCAGCGCTCTGGGGCAGCCGCAGGTGGATCTGGCTCACCGCCACCAGCAGCCCGCCGCGCAGCGCCAGCCCGGCCGAGAGGAAGGTCATGTAGATCATCAGGTAGCGTGCGACTTCCTCGGCCCAGACGATCGAGTTGTTGGTGAAGAAACGCAGCATGACATTGGCGAAGACGAGACAGGCCATCGCCGCCAGAGCCAGCATGACGGCCCAGCGGTTCAGGGCGAGAAAAGCCTTCTCTGCCGTGCTGAGAAACGGGCTCATGGGATCGTCCTTCCTGCCGCCTGCGGACGCGGTCGATGGGCAGGCGACCCGGGGGCCGCCTGCGAGGCCGGATCGCGGCTTACTTGACGTCGGTGATCTGCTGGATCAGGTCGGCGCCGAAAGTCTCGGCATAGTTGGCATAGGCCGGGGCCAGAGCCTCCTTGATGACTTCCTTCTGCTCGACGCTCAGCGTGTTGACCGTCATCCCGGCGTCTTCCATCGCCTGCGCGCCGGTGGCCTCGGCATTGTCGACGAAGGCGCGCATTGCCAGACCGCCCTCGACGGCGCCCTTGCGGAAGGCTTCCTTCTCCTCGTCGGTCAGACCTTCCCAGAAGATCTGCGACACGAAGAGCACGTTCGGCGCATAGACATGGCCGGTGAGCGTCAGGTTCTTCTGCACCTCGTTCAGCTTGGACGAGACGATGACCGAGAGCGGGTTTTCCTGCCCGTCGATCGTGCCCTGTTCCAGTGCCGAGACCACCTCGGGCCAGGCCATCGGGGTCGGCGCCGCGCCCAGCGTCTGGAAGGCGAGGATGTGCACCGGGTTTTCCATCGTGCGCAGCTTCAGCCCGGCCAGATCGGCGGGCGCATTGATCGGCGCGCGGTTGTTGGTGATGTGGCGGAAGCCCTGCTCGCCCCAGGCCAGCGCGATCAGGCCCTGATCCTCGAACTTCGCCAGCATGTCCTGGCCGATCGGGCCGTCGAGCACGGCGCGGGCATGGTCGAAGTCGCGGAACAGGAAGGGGATGTCGAAGACGCCGACTTCGGGAACGAAGTTCGACAGCACGCCGGAGGAGACGATGGTGGCCTCGACCGTGCCGAGCTGCAGCCCCTCGATCACCTCACGCTCGCCGCCGAGCGCCGAGGAGGGGAATTCCACGAAGTTGAACTTGTCGCCGAGAAGGCCCTCGGTGACCTCGATCCACGTCTTCGAGCCGGCCCCGTAATGCGAGTTTTCCGCCAGCGCGTAGCCGATCTTCACCTCGACCGGATCGGCCGCCGCCGCCCCGGCCACCAGAGCCCCCACCGTCGCCAGAGCAACAAACTTTTTCATTCCCACAGGCTTTCCTCCGCGAATTGCATCGGCTGCCTACCTACTTTCCATTTCTTGCGTTGACAATGCACGCTGCGACCTTTTGCCCTGTCGCGCAGGCGCGGGCTTTCCAGCCATTGCGCGGCAGGTCGGCCCCCACGGCCCGATTGCATCCCGCGCCCGATCGTGCGAGGCAGGGGATCAGCCAGCCATCCGCCAGCCGATCGACCTGTCTGCCACCTGCCGGGGGCCCGGAGCGGATGAGCTTCCAGCATTCCTTCATCGGAGAGACCGAGGGCATCGAGCGCACCGCTCCGGTGCGATGGCGCGCGCTCGACGGGATGACCACCGTCTTCTGGCAGGCGCAGGGCGCCCGCGGGGCGCGGGGCTACTACCTGTCGGACCAGCCGCGCATCCTGTTCTTCTTCGAGGATGTCTCCTCGATCCGGCTCTCGAACGATGCGGGCCTCGCCCTGCGCGGCGGGCGGCCCCTGCCCCGGGTGCTCTTCGTTCCGGCGGGGCTGCCGATGTGGACGCGCTTCACCGCGGGGCACACCTTCTCGCATCTCGACATCCATCTGCACGGCGAGCGGCTCCTGAAGATGCTCACCCCCGCGCTGAGTCGCCCCGCCGCCCTCGACCTGCTGGAGCGCCCGGTGGAAGGTCCGGCCGCGCCGGGGCTCGAGACGCTGGCGCGGCTTCTGGCCGAGGAGACGCGCAGCCAGAGCCGCCATGCGCTGCATGCCGAGGCGCTGGTCGCCGCTCTGGTGACGGGGATCCTCGATCTGGAAGGCGGGGCCAGCGGACGGGTGGAGGCGCGGCTGAGCGCGGCGCAGATGCGGCGGCTGGAAAGCTGCTTCCGCGCGGCGGGCGGACGCAGCCTGACCGTGGCCGAGATGGCCGATGCCATCGGCCTGTCGGAAAGCTGGTTCTCGCATCTTTTCAAGAACGCCACCGGCACCACGCCGCTGCAATGGCAGCTGCGCCAGAGGGTCGATCTGGCGCAGGGGCTGCTTTGCGGCAGCGGGCTCAGCGTGGCCGAGATCGCCGACCGTCTGGGCTTCACCGATCAGGCGCATCTGACCCGCGTCTTCCGTCAGGTGACCGGGGCGACCCCGGCGGCCTGGCGCCGGGCGCGACCGGGTGGCGAGAACCCCACCTGAGGACGCCCCGCCCGCCGGGCGGACGGGGCAGAAGGCTCACCAGGTGCGGCGCAGCGTGGCGGTGATGCTGCGGCCGGGGTTGTAGTAATCGGCCGTGCCGCTGCCCACGACATGCTGCTCGTCGAAGAGGTTGCTCACATTCACCGCAAGCCCGGTGTTCGCGGCGACCTCATAGGTGAAGGCCGCGTCGAACAGCGTGGTCGCGTCGCTCTCGCCGGTGGTGTTCTGCAAATCGTAGTAATAGGAGCCGACATAGCGCGCCCCGAGGCCGAAGGTCATCTCGCCCCGGCTCTCGCTGCCCGGCACGATCCGGTTCACCCAGAGCGAGGCCATGTGCCTGGGCACAGTGGCGAATTCGTTGCCCTCCACCTCGACGCCGCGCACCGGGCCCGACTTCACCACCTCGGTATCGAGATAGGAATAGGAGGCGATCACGTCCCAGTTCTCGGCGATCTCGGCCTTGCCCTCCAACTCGAAACCGCGCACCCGGGTTTCGCCCACCAGCTGCCGCTCGATCGCGCCATTGTCCAGCACGACGGGCATGGTGATGTCGTTCTTGGTCAGGTCGAACACCGCCGCCGACAACAGTGCGCGGGTGCCGGCGGGCTGATACTTCATGCCCAGCTCGTATTGCTCGCCACGCTCCGGCTCCACCCCGAGGCTCGGCGGCGCGACGGATTCGGCATAGCTGAGATAGGTCGAGATCTCGTCGGTCACCTTGTAGGTCAGGGCCGCACGGATCGAGGTTTCCGAGAAGGTATCGCTGTCGTCGAAGGCCGCGCCCCAGCTCTGCCCCTTGCTCGCCAGATCGAGCCAGTCGTGCCGGAGGCCAACCGTGGCGATCAGCCGGTCGGCGAAGGACAGGTTCTGCTGCAGGAAGACGGATTTGGTGGTGTAGTCGGTCTCGCTTTCGTCATAGACGGCAAGGCTCGCGGGCGCGCCGCTGTATTGCGGATCGGCGAGATCGATCGGCGCGGCATCGCCGTAGACCGACCGCGAGGTCAAGGTGGCATCGCGGAACTCGAAGCCGACGAGCGTGCTGCTGTCGGTCGACCCGAAGCTCGTGTCGTATTGCAGGATGGCATTGCCGATCAGCTCCTCGGCAGTGCTGTCGGTGCCGAAATAGTCGCGGTCAACCACCGTCCCGGTGCGGCCCGCGAAATCCGACAGGTAGATGTAGCCGAAATCGTCGGTCAGGTCGCTGTAGCGCAGGTTGGCGCTGACGCTGAGCCCGCTGCCGAAATCGTGACGCAGCATCGCGGTCAGCGTGTCGCGCTCGACATCGTGGTCGTTGAACGAGGGCTCGCCGAAGAAGTCGCTCCGGTCGTATTCGCGGTCGAGCGGGTAGCCGCCGCTGTTCGGGGTGGAGTCGCGATCCAGATGGTCGAAGGTTACGGTCAGCGTGGTGTTCTCGGTCGGAGCCCAGCTGAGCCCGCCCATCAGGAAGGCGTTGTCGTCGCGCGAATGGTCATAGTCCAGCGCGCCATCCTGCCCCGTGCCGGTCAGGCGGTAGGCCAGAGTGCCCTCTGGGTTCAGCGTGTCGCCGAAGTCGAAGCCGAGCTCGGCATGATCGTTGGTGCCGATCTGGGTAAAGAGCTCGCCGAAACGGCGGAACTGCGGCACCTTGGTCACGAAGTTCACCGAACCCCCCGGATCGGAGACACCGAAGAGCGTGGAGTTGGCGCCTTTCAGCGCCTCCACCCGCTCGAAGGCATAGGGCTCTTCCCGCACGCCGCGCATCGAGCCGAGGGTCAGCCCGTCGCGGTAGGTCGAGGCCTGGAAGCCACGGACGAGGAAATAGTCGTTGCGGTCGTCGCTGCCGTAATAGTCGGTGACGATCCCGGCAGAATATTGCAGCACCTCTTCCGTCGTCGTGGCGTTGCGCTGTGCGATCTCGCGCTGCGTCACGACCGAGACCGAGGCCGGGGTGTCGAGGATGCTGGTCGCGACCTTGCCGCCGACCCAGAGCTCGCGCACCACGACCGAATTGGCATCGTCATCGCTCGCAGCGCCCGCATCGACGATGATCGGCGAAAGCCGGAAGGCCCCGTCCTCGCCCTCGGCGCCGCTCGCCTCCTGCGCAAGGGCGCCGGTCGGCAGGGTGACGAGCGCGCTGCAGCCGAGGAGAAGGGCCGCGAGGCAGCGGGTACGGGGGAAAAGGCGCGAGGTATCCTCGGATCTGGGGTCCATGAGTGCTTCCATCAAAGTGTCTGTTGCTCGCTGGCCTGATGCCGCGCATCTGCTCGCTCTGCCGTCGTCGATCGGACTGTGCCCCTGCCGCCGCGGCACGCGTGAAACGGCGAGGGCTCCCGCCACGAGGCCGGATTTCCTGCGAGAGCCCTAACCGAGCCAGAAGAGGCTGTATTGTAGATTCCGACTGTTATTGTCGGATTCTCCGGGAAATCTGTCCAAGCAGTGGATCGCGCATGAAAAACCGACGGGCCATGGGTTGACGGCTTCGGGATGAGCATGGAATTCCGGGCCCAGCGACCCGCCTTTCCCCATGGAAGTCTCCGCATGTCCCGCGTCCTCGCCGCCCCCCTCCTCGCCCTTGCAGCAGCCCTCTGCCTCGCTCTCGGCGCCCCTGCCGCCACGGCGCAGGCGTTTCCGCTGACCGTCGACCATGCTTTCGGCCAGACCGTGATCCCCGAGCGCCCGGTCCGGGTGGCGACGGTGGCCTGGGCCAATCACGAGGTTCCCCTTGCCTTCGGCGTGGTGCCGGTGGGCTTTGCGCGGGCCAATTTCGGCGACGACGATGGCGACGGCCTGCTGCCTTGGGTGTCCGAGCGGCTGCAACAGCTGGGCGCCGAGCCGCCGATGCTCTTCGACGAGGGCGACGGCATCGATTTCGAGGCGGTGGCAGCCAGTGCGCCCGATGTCATCCTCGCCGCCTATTCCGGCCTCAGCCAGTCCGACTACGACACGCTGAGCGAGATCGCCCCGGTAGTCGCCTATCGCGATGCGCCTTGGGCGACCGATTGGCGCGAGATGATCCGGCTGAACGGCGCCGCCCTTGGGCTCGCCGCCGAGGGCGAGGCGCTCATCGCCCGGATCGAGGCCGAGATTGCCGAGGCCGCCGCGCGCCGCCCCGAGCTGCAGGGCAAGACCGCGATGTTCGTCACCCATCTCGACATCCGCGACCTGAGCGTGATCCGCTTCTACTCCGCCAATGACAGCCGGGTGAAGTTCTTCGATGATCTGGGGCTGGCGACACCGGAGCGGGTCCGCGAAGCGACGGTGGGCGGCAGTTATTCCGGCGAGATCAGCGCCGAACGGATCGACGCCTTCGACGACGTGGACATCCTCGTGAGCTACGGCGGCGAGGCGCTGCGCGAGCGGGTCGGGCAGAACCCGCTGACCTCGCGGATGCGGGCCGTCGGCAACGGGGCGATGGTGCTCCTGGGCAACGACCCGATGGGCACCGCAGCCACCCCGACGCCGCTCTCGATCTCCTGGGTGCTCGAAGACTACCTCGACCTTCTGGCCGAGGCCGCGCGAAAGTCGGAATGACACGCAGCCTGCTCTCTCCGCCCATCCGGCGTCCGGCGCCGCTGCGGCTGCTCTGGCTCCTGCTGGGCGTCGCGCTGCTGCTCGCGGGCTGCGCGCTGTCGGTGACGGTGGGCACGCGCGACGTGGGTTGGCCCGACATCGCGGGAGCCCTGGCCGGGCGCAGCGGGACGATGGGCGAGGCGGTGGTGGCGGTGCGGGTGCCGCGCACCCTGCTCGCCGCGCTGGCCGGCGCGGCGCTCGGCCTCTCGGGGGCGGTGATGCAGGGCGTGACCCGCAGCCCCCTGGCCGATCCGGGCATCCTGGGGGTCAACGCCGGGGCGGCGATGGCGGTGGTCATCGGCATCGCCTGGTTCGGGATGGAGGCGCTGCCCGCCTATCTCTGGACGGCGATCCTCGGCGCGGGGCTGGCGGCGGGGCTGGTCTATGCCGTGGGCTCGCTCGGGCGTGGCGGGGCGACGCCGCTGAAGCTGGCATTGGCCGGGGCCGCGACCTCAATCGCCGTCACCTCGCTGACGCTGGCGATCATCCTGCCGCGCAACGACATCACCGGCAGCGTCCGCTCCTGGCAGATCGGCGGCGTCGGTGGCGCCACGGGAGAATCGATCCTCGCGATGCTGCCCTTCCTCGTCGCGGGATTCGTGCTGAGCCTGCTCTCGGCGCGCAGCCTCAACATGCTTGCGCTGGGAGACGAGACGGCAGCGGCGCTCGGGGTGGCCGTCGGGCCAAGCAGGTTCCTCGCCGCCGCCGGGGCCGTGCTGCTCTGCGGCGCCACCACGGCGATCTGCGGGCCGATCGGCTTCGTCGGGCTGGTGGTGCCGCATCTCTGCCGTCTGGTGCTCGGCGTCGATCACCGCTGGCTCCTGCCTGCCTCGGCACTGACCGGGGCGGCGCTGCTCATCTTCTCCGATGTACTGGGGCGGATCGTCGCCCGCCCGGCAGAGCTGGACGTGGGCATTGTCACCGCCTTCGTCGGCGCCCCCGCCTTCATCTGGATCGTCCGCCGCAGAAGGCTGCGCGAGCTGTGAACGCACCCTCTCCGGACCTTTTGCACCGCATCGCCGCGCATCGGCGCGCCCGCAGCCGTCAGGGTCTGCGGCTGGGTCTCCTGTTGCTGGCGCTGGTCCTCGCGGGCCTTGCCCTGACGCTGATCCTTGGCAAGACGCTGGTGCCGCCGCTCGATGTGCTGCGCGTGCTCGCCGGGCAGGAGGTGCAGGGCGCCTCCTTCACCGTGAGCAGGCTGCGGCTGCCGCGCGCGCTGCTGTCGATCCTCGCCGGGCTCGGCTTCGGCCTCGGCGGGGCGGCCTGTCAGACGCTCCTGCGCAGCCCGCTGGCCAGCCCCGACATCATCGGCATCACCGCGGGCAGCAGCGCCGCCGCCGTCTTCGCCATCGTGGTCCTGGGCTGGAGCGGCGCTGCGGTCTCGCTTCTGGCCGTGATCGCGGGGCTTGGGACGGCGCTGGTGATCTACCTTCTCGCATGGCGCAACGGGGTCGCCGGGGCGCGTCTGATCCTCGTCGGCATCGGCATCTCGGCCATGCTGCAGAGCGTTACCTCCTACATCCTGCTGAAGGCGCCGGACTGGAGCCTGCAGGAGGCGATGCGCTGGATGACCGGCAGCGTCAACGGCGCGCGGCTTTCCGACCTGCTTCCGCTCTCAGCGGCGCTGATCGTCTTCGGCGGGCTGCTTCTGGGCCAGAGCCGCACGCTCGAGGCGATGCGCCTGGGCGACGACAAGGCGGCGGCGCTTGGCATCCGGCTGGCGCGCGCCCGGCTGGTGGTGCTGCTGTCGGTGGTGGGGCTCATCGCCTTTGCCACGGCGGCGGCGGGGCCCATCGCCTTCGTCGCCTTCCTCTCGGGCCCGATCGCGGCGCGGATCTCGGCGCCCGGGCGGCCGATCCTGTTGCCCGCGGCACTGATCGGGGCGGCGCTGGTGCTTTTTGCCGATTACGCCGGGCAGATGCTGCTGCCCGGGCGCTATCCGGTGGGCGTGATCACAGGGGCCATCGGCGCGCCCTATCTCATCTATCTCATCATCCGGGTGAACCGGACAGGAGGCGGGATATGAGCGGCGAAGGGCTGGTGGTCCACGGGCTGGAAGCGGGCTATGGACCGCGACCCGTGCTGCAGGGGCTCGACCTCGCTGTGGCGCCGGGGCAGATCACGGCCATCGTCGGCGCCAATGCCTGCGGCAAGTCCACGCTGCTGCGCAGCATGTCGCGACTTCTGGCGCCGCGTGCCGGGCAGGTGCTGCTGGACGGCAAGGCGGTGCATCGCCTGCCCCCGCGCGAGCTGGCCCGGCAGTTGGGTCTTTTGCCGCAATCGCCCCTCGCGCCCGACGGCATCACCGTGCTGGATCTGGTCAGCCGGGGGCGGCACCCGCATCACGGGCTGCTGTCGCGCTGGACCGCGGCCGACGACACCGCCGTCGCCTCGGCGCTGGAGGCCACCGGCACCGCCGATCTGGCCGAACGCGCCGTGGACGAGCTGTCGGGCGGTCAGCGCCAGCGGGTCTGGATCGCGATGGCGCTGGCGCAGCAGACCGACCTTCTGCTGCTCGACGAGCCGACGACCTTCCTCGACATCGCGCATCAGGTCGAGGTGCTCGACCTTCTGACCGATCTCAACCGTCAGCGCGGGGCGACCATCGTCATGGTGCTGCATGACCTCAACCTTGCAGCGCGCTATGCCGACCGGCTGGTGGCGCTTGTCGCGGGCCGCGTCCATGCCGCGGGCCCGCCGGAAGAGGTGCTGACCGAAGCCATGGTCGAGGCGGTCTTCGGCCTTCCCTGCCGCACGCTCACAGATCCGGTCTCGGGACGCCCGATGATGCTGCCCATCGGGCGCCACGGCAGGGCGGGCGGACACTGACGACGCGACCGGCCGTCAGCGCGCCCCAAGCAGAGACTGCCCCTCCAGATCCGGCACCTCCCAGCCACGCCCGGGCATGGCGCCGAGCAGCTGGCGGGTATAGGCGTCCTGCGGATTGCCGAAGACCTCGTCCACCGTGCCGCGTTCGACGATGCGGCCCTTGCTCATCACGATCAGGTTGTCGCAGATCTGCGAGGCGACGCGCAGGTCGTGGGTGATGAACAGGATCGTCAGCCCCATCTCGCGCTTGATGTCGGCCAGCAGCTGCAGCACCTCCTTCTGCACCGACACGTCCAAGGCCGACACCGCCTCGTCGGCGATCAGGATCTTCGGCTCGACCATCAGCGCCCGGGCGATGCAGATCCGCTGGCGCTGCCCGCCGGAGAACTGCGCCGGATAGCGATAGAGCGCCTCCTCCTCCAGCCGCACGATCTTCATCAGCCGCTTGGCCCGCTCCAGCGCCACCTCGCGCGAGACGCCGAAGTTCATCGGCGCGCCGATCAGCTGCTCGCCCACCGAGCGGCGCGGGTTGAGCGAGCCGTAGGGGTCCTGGAAGACGATCTGGATGTCCTTGCGCGCCGAGCGCAGGCTGCTGCGCGACCCTTGGGCGAAGTTGCGGTTGCCGACCCAGATCGCCCCGTCGTCCGGATCGATCAGCCGGATCAGGCAGCGCACCAGCGTGGTCTTGCCGCTGCCGCTCTCGCCGACGATGCCCAGCGTCTCACCCTTCCGCACGGTGAAATCGGTCGGATGCAGCGCATGCACGGTGCGCGGCTTCTTCATCAGCGAGCCCGCGACGTGATAGGTCTTCTCCAGACCCTGCACCCGGAGCGCGATGTTCTCGTCCAAAGGCGCGGCAGCGCCCTCGCGGCGGCGGGGGACGGCGGCGATCAGCTGGCGGGTATAGGGATGCTGCGGATTGTTCAGCACCTCCGCCGCCGTGCCCTGCTCGACCACGATGCCCTTCTGCATCACCACGACGCGGTCGGCGATCTCGGCCACCACGTCGAAGTCATGGGTGACGAAGAGGATGCCCGCGTTATGCGTGGTCTTCAGCGTCTTGAACATCGCGAGGATCTGCGCCTGCGTCGTCACGTCCAGCGCCGTCGTCGGCTCGTCAGCGATCAGCAGCGTCGGGTCCATCGCAAGGGCGATGGCGATAACGATGCGCTGGCGCTGGCCGCCCGACAGCTGGTGCGGATAGCTGGAATAGACCCGCGGCGGGTCCGGCAGGCGGACCTCTTCCAGCAGCGCCATGGTCCGCGCCTTGCGCTCGGCCTTCGACAGGCTGGTGTGGGCGGCGAAGATCTCCTCGATCTGGTCGCCCACGGTGAAGCATGGGTTGAGCGCGGTCATCGGCTCCTGGAAGACCATGGCGATGCGCTTGCCGCGCAGCCGGCCATGCTCGCGCTTCGACATCTTCAAGAGGTCCTTGCCCTCGAACAGCATCTCGCCGCCCGAGGGTTTCAGCGCCTTGGGCAGAAGGCCCATCGCCGTGAAGGCGGTGACCGACTTGCCCGAGCCGCTCTCGCCCACCACGCAGACGATCTCGTTCTGGTGGATGTCGAAGGACAGGCCACTGACCGCGTGGGGCCGGTCGCCGCTGGGCGGCAGATCGACCGTCAGGTTGCGGACCGAGAGAACGGGCTGGGTCATGGCTGCAGCTTGCCTTCGCCGATGTCCCAGAACAGCCCCGCCATCATCTGCGCCGCCTCTTTCGCCACATCGACCATGATGTGCTCGTCCGGCGCGTGCTGCGAGCAGGAGGGGTGGGAATGCGGGATCCAGATCGTCGGCAGGGCGAGGGTCTCGGCGAAGACCTCGTTCGGCAGCGAGCCGCCGAAGTTGGGCTGCAGCGCCGGTTTCTTGCCAGTGGTCTCCTGCACCGAGGCGACGACGAGCCGGGTCCAGGCATTGTCGGGATCGGTGCGGGTGGCGCGGAAGAAGCCGCGGTCCATCGGCTCGATGCGGATGTCCTCGAAACCGTGGGCATCGAGATGCTCGCGCAGCGCGGGGAGGATGCGCTCGCGGTCGACGCCGACGACATAGCGCAGCTGGCAGGTGGCCTTGGCCGTGCCCGGGATGGCGTTCACCGGCGCCTCCGGACGGCCGCATTTGTAGGCCAGCACCTCGAAGTTGCACCAGCCATAGACCTGCTCGGGGCCGACCAGCCCCGGCTCGCCCCAGGTCGGGTCGGTCTCGGGATCGTCCGGGCCAAATTCCATCTCGATGTCCTTCAGCGCGGCATGGACATTGGCCGGGATCGTGCCCGGGGTCCATTCGCGGATCGCAATGCGGCCCTTGGCGTCGGTGATCGTCGCCAGCGCATGCGCCAGCCGGATGCCCGCGTTCGGCAAGAGCCCGCCCCAGTTGCCCGAGTGATGCGCGCCCTCGCGCAGATCGCAGATCAGGTGGAAGCCATGCCCGCCCCGCGCCCCGAGGAAGACCGTCGGCACATGGGTCGAAACCCGCGGCCCGTCCGAGGCGATCAGCACGTCCGACCGCAGAAGATCCTTGTGGATCTCGGCCATCTCGGCCAGCCCCGGCGAGCCAGATTCCTCGCCCATCTCGATCAGCACCTTGACGTTGAAGCCGAGGCTGCCGCGGGTTTCCAGCACCAGTTGCAGCGCGGCAAGGTTCAGCGCGTGCTGGCCCTTGTTGTCGACGATGCCGCGGCCATAGATCCGGTCGCCCGCCAGCGTCGCCTCCCAGGGGCTGCGGTTCTCCTTCCAGTCGCCCGCCATGCCCCAGAGCACGTCGCCATGGCCATAGGTCAGAACCGTCGGGAACGCCGGGTCCTCGATCCGCTCGGCGAAGAGCGCCGGGATGCGGTCAAGCTTGGGGTTGGGCAGGATCTGGCAAGTGAAGCCCATGCCTTCCAGCAGCGGGCGCATCTCTTCATTCAGGTAGCGCAGGTGGTCCGGGCCGCTGTCCTCGCGCGGGCTTTCCGACGGGATGGCCAGACGCGCCTGCATGTCGGCCAGAAAGCGGCCCCCTGTCACATATTCGCCAGCGGCGGCCACGACGGTGGAACGGGTCATGTCGGTCTCTCTCAGTTTCTGTTTTCGGGAGCGAGGGCGTCGCGCAGCCCGTCACCCATCATGTTGATCGCCAGCACCAGCACGCAGATCGCGGCGCCGGGGATCAGGATCAGCCAGCTGTCGAACAGCAGGTATTGCCGCCCCTCGGCCACCATCAGCCCCCAGGAGGGCGTCGGCGGCTGCACGCCAAGCCCGAGGAAGGACAGCGAGGCCTCGAGCAGGATGGCATGGGCCATCTCGAAGGTGGCGATCACCGCGAGCCGGTCGAAGATGTTCGGCAGCAGTTCCTTCACCAGCAGCTTCGGGGTGGAATAGCCCATCGATTGCGCGGCCTGGATGTATTCCTGATTGCGGATCTGCATCACGGCGGAGCGCATGACCACGGCGAAGCGGTCCCAGAGCAGCAGCCCCAGCACCAAGACCACGACCATCAGCGAGCCGCCGAAGATCGCGACCACGGCGAGAGCCACCATGATCACCGGCAGCGTCAGCCGGGTCATGATCAGGAAGTTGATGACCAGATCGATCCGCCCGCCGAAATACCCGGCCAGCACCCCCATGAGAGTGCCGATGATGCCCGAAGTGATGACGGTGAAGACCCCGATCAGCAGCGAGATCCGCGCGCCGTAGATGATGCGGCTCAGATAGTCGCGGCCCAGACCGTCGGTGCCCAAGGGATGCGCCCAGTCGCCGCCGTCGAGCCAGATCGGCGAGACGGTGCGGTTCAGCATGTCCTGCGCCAGGGGATCATAGGGCGCGATCAGCGGCGCGAAGACCGCCATCAGGAAGATCAGCCCCAGCACGATGGCGCCGCAGAGGAACACCGGGTTGCCGAGGGCGCGGGCGGTGAAGCCCTTGCGGGTTGCGGGGGCTTTGGGAAGCACGAGTTCCGGGCTGGTCATTGGATGCGGATCCTCGGGTCGAGCCAGGCATTGATGAAATCGGCCAGCAGGACCATGATGACGTAGAAGATGGCGACGATCAGCAGCACCGCCTGCACCACCGGCAGGTCCATGCGCGAGATCGACTCCCAGGCGAGGAAGCCCAGCCCGTTGATGCCGAACACCGTCTCGATCACCACCGAGCCGCCGAGCATGTTGCCGAACTGCACCGCCGACAGCGACACGACCGGAATGACCGCGTTGCGCAGCGCGTGCTTGAACACGACCTTCCAGCTGCTGATCCCCTTGGCCCGGGCCGTGCGGATATAGTCCGACGACAGCGCCTCGATCATGCCCTGACGGATCAGCCGCATCATCGGCGGGGTGGAGTAATATCCCAAGGCGATGGCGGGCAGCACGAAATGGCCCAGCGTCTCGGACCCCGACGGCGGGGCGATGCCCAGCGTCAGCGAGAAGATCACGATCAGGATCAGCGCGAACCAGAAGGTCGGCATCGCCTGTCCCATCACCGCCACCAGCATCGCGAAGCGGTCGAGCAGGCTGTTGGGCTTCAGCGCGGCGGCGACGCCCAAGGGCACCGACAGCGCCAGCATGACGCCGAGCGACATGACCGCCAGCGTCAGCGTGTTGGGCAGCCGGTAGGCGATCAGCTCGGCCACGGGCTGGCGGAAGAACAGCGAATTGCCGAAATCTCCCTGCAGGGCATTGCCCAGCCATTCGCCGTAGCGCACCGGCAAGGGCCGGTTCAGCCCCAGATCCTCGCGGATCTCCTCGATCTGCGCGGCGGTGGCCTCTTCACCAGCCACGGCGATGGCGACATCGCCCGAGGCGTTCAGAAGGGTGAAGGCAAGGAGCGAAACGGCCACGCAGACAAGCAGCGCCAGGCCGATCCGCTGCATCAGATATCGCAGCATATGTCACCAGTATTCGGTTGGCCTGCGCGGAAGACTCCGCGCAGGCGCTTGTCTCACTCGTTCCAGCTGGCTTCGAAGAAGCGCGGCGTCTCGTCGGGAACGGGGGTGAAGTTGAGCGCGCTGTTGTAGACGTAGTTCAGCGCATAGGTGAAGATCGGCACCTGCAGCGCCTGATCCGAGATGCGGACCAGCGCCTTGGAATAGGCTGCCTTGCGCGCCTCGGGGTCGATCGTGGTGTTGCCCTCTTCCAGCAGCGCCGTCACCTCGGCGTCGCGGGCATAGTCCACCGCCGAGCCGTCGTACCAGTAGCCCGGACCGGCGCTGACATCGAGGATCGACGACGAGCCCCAGGCCTGGAACCAGATCGGGGTGCGGCCCTCGTTGCGGGCCTGGGCGATGGCCGAGGCCTGCAGCATGGTCAGGTTGGCGGTGATGCCCACCGCCGCCAGATCGCCGATGATCGCCTCGACCACGGGACGGTCGCGGTAGCCGAAGAAGTCGATCGAGAACCCGTCGGGATACCCGGCCTCGGCCAGCATCTCTTTCGCCTTCGCGGGATCATACGCGTAGGTCGTCATCCCCTCGGCCGAGCAGCCGAACTGCGGCGGGGCGCAGGCGGTGTCGATGGTCTGCGACCCCGGGCCGATCATCGCCTCGCGGATGCCGTCGCGGTTGATCGCGTGGTTGATCGCGCGGCGCACCTCGAGCTCCTTCAGCGGCGTGTCGCCGGTGCGCCCGGCGGCGTCGAGACCGATGAAGCCCACGCGCAACGTGTCGCCGGATTCGACCTTCAGCTGCGACTGGCCCTCGAACTGCTGCACCGCATCCGGCGGCACGCGCCAGATCCAGTCCAGATTGCCGGTCATCAGCTCGATCGCCTGGGTATTGAACTCGGCGATGCGGCGGAATTCCAGCTTCTCGATCGAAGGCTTGCCCTTCACCCCGCCGAAGTAGTCGCCGAAAGCCTCCATCGAGACCCGCTCGCCCGGCACGATCTCCGTCACGCGGTAGGGGCCGGTGCCGACGGGCTGGCGCGACATGCCGTCGGGCCCGACCTCGGCATAATAGTCCGACGGGTAGATCGGCACGACATTGGCGAGATATTCCAGCACCGCGGGGAAGACGCCCTTGGTCTTCAGCCGCACGGTGTAGTCGTCGATCTTCTCGGCGCTCTCGAGGAAGAAGATCGGCTGCACGGTGGTGTTGGTGGTCACGAACTCGACGGTGCCCACCACGTCATCGGCGGTGAAGTCGCTGCCGTCGTGGAATTTGACGCCCTGGCGCAGCTTGAACTCCAGCGTGGTGTCATCGATCCACTCAAAGGATTCGGCCAGATGCGGCTCGATCTGGTTCGTGTCGTTGTTGCGGTAGATCAGCGTGTCCCAGATGTGATGCCCCAACACGATGCCTTCCCGGATCGTGTGGGTGTAGAAATCGATGCTCGACGGCATGCTGTCCGACGCCCAGGCCAGCGAGTTGTCTGCAGGACCCGCGACTGCGGGCGCTGCCCCGAGGCCGAGGATGATGGCAGTCGTATAAGCAAGAGCTGTTTTCATGTGCGTTCCTTCTGCAGACAGTGCGTGGCGTCTCGTCGCGCTTCGGAAAGGCTATTCATAAGGATTAATTTTGTATACATAATTTTGAGAGCGGTTCGGATGCCGGATGACGATTTGTCCGAAGCTTAAAACTTGAGCGGTAAATGCCCATGGGTGGACGGATTGCCCGATATCGAGCCAATTGAACGACGAAGCCTTCACGATGACCTGGTTGGCAGCCTGCGTCGGCTGATCGCGCGGGGCGTGCTGCCGCCGGGCTCCAAGCTGGTCGAGAAGGATCTCTGCGCCAGCTTCAACGTCTCTCGCACGCCGCTGCGCGAAGCGATCCGGGCGCTGGCCGCCGAAGGGCTGGTGGTCGTCACCCCGCATCGCGGCGCCTCGGTCGCCACTGTCTCGGAAGACCAGATCCTCGAGAGCTTCGTGGTGATGGGCGCGCTGGAAGGGCTAGCCGGCGAGCTTGCCGCCCCGCGGATCAGCGAGCCGCAGCTGGCCGCGATCCGCGCCGACCATGCGGCGATGCTCGACTGCCGCGCCGCGGGCGACCTCGACGGCTATTACGCCCACAACCGCCGCATCCATGACGCCATCTTCGAGGCCGCTGGCAACGCCATCCTCAACAGCACCCGCAAGCTGATCTTCACCCGCATCGTCAACCTGCGCTTCATCGCCCGGATCGGCGAGGACGAATGGGCCACCGCCATCGCCGAACACGAGGAGATGCTGGAAGCGCTGGCCGAACGCGACGGCGCCAGGCTCGGCGCGGTGCTGCGCCGGCATCTCGACTCCAAGCGCCGGCAGGTGGCGCATTGGCTCGCCCGACAACCCCTTCCCGACCAGGATCCCTGACATGACCGAGACCTACCCCATCCGTCCCGAGGACATCGACCGTCCGGCCTTCCTCGAGGAGCTGCGGGCCTGGGTCTCGCTGGAAAGCCCGACCGCCGATCCCGCCGCCGTCAACGCCATGGCCGACCGCGCCGCAGCCCATGCCACGGCGCTCGGCCTCAGCGTCACGCGGCAGCCGACCGATGACGCGACCGGTGATCTGCTGACCGCCCGCCACGGCCCCGAGGACCGCGCCGACGAGATCCTCATCCTGACCCATCTCGATACCGTCCACGCAAAAGGCGCGCTGGCCGGCCCGCTGCCCTGGCGCGAGGAGGGCGACAAGCTCTTCGGCCCCGGCGTCTATGACATGAAGAGCGGCGCGCTGATGGCGCTGGAGGCGCTTGCCCTCGCCGGCGACCGCACCGCCGCCACCGTGCTCTTCATCCCCGACGAGGAGACCGGCACCTATGCCGGCCGCCCCGCCGTCGAGGCCGCCGCCCGCAAGGCCCGCGCCGTTCTGGTGATGGAGCCCGCGCGCGACGGCGGCAAGATCGTCACCGGGCGGCGCGGCTCGGCGATCTACCGGATCGAGGTGCATGGCCGCGCCGCCCATTCCGGCACCCGCCCGCAGGACGGGCGCAGCGCCATCCGCGCCGCCGCCCGGCTGATCCTGACGCTGGAGGCGATGAACGACCCCGCGCGCGGCATCGGCGTCAATGTCGGCGTGATACAGGGCGGCACCACCCGCAACACCATCCCCGCGCTCTGCGTGCTCGACATCGACGTGCGCCTGCCCGACCGTCAGGCGCAGGAGGAGGTGACGGCGGCGATCGAGGCTCTGGCCCCCGTCGATCCCGACATCCGCTTCGAGATCACCGGCGGCGTCTCGCGCCCCGCCTTCAGCGCCGAGCCGGGCACGCTGGCGCTGCTGGAAACCGCCCGCCCGATTGCCGAGGCGATGGGCTATCCGCTGGTGCCGATGACCTCGGGCGGCGGCTCTGACGGCAATTTCACCGCCGCGCTCGGCCTGCCGACGCTGGACGGGCTCGGCCCCGATGGCGCCGACGCCCATACCTTCAACGAGCATCTGCTGGTCCCCTCCATCGCCCCGCGTCTGGCGATGCTGGCGAACCTGCTCATCACCCTGCATGAAAGCCCCGCCGGCGGCAGCTAAGCGCGGCCCGCAAGCCTCCGGCGGTGGGCGCCGCGACAGTGCAAGACGGGCCGCGCGCCCGCGGAAATCCACGGAATAGACATGACCTATCTGAAACGCGTCGGCATCGACGGCTACATGTTCCTCTTGCTGGCGATGATGGCGCTCGGCGCGGCGCTGCCGGCGCGGGGGGTAGGGGCCGACATCCTGCACCAGATCACCTTCTGGGCGGTGGCGCTGTTGTTCTTCCTCTACGGCGCCAAGCTCGACTCGGCGGCGGTCCTGAAGGGCATGATGAACTGGAAGCTGCAGCTTCTGACCTTCGCCGCCACCTTCGCGCTGTTCCCGCTTCTGGGTCTCGGCATCACCAGCGTGGTGGGCGGGCTCCTCGGTCCGACGCTGGCGCTCGGCGTGCTGTTCCTTGCGGTGCTGCCCTCGACGGTGCAATCCTCAATCGCCTTCACCGCGATGGCGGGCGGCAACGTGCCGGCCGCGATCTGCGCGGCCTCGCTCTCCAACCTGATCGGCGTCGCGCTGACCCCGGCGCTGGTGGCGCTGATGCTGCATCAGGACGGCGGCGCGGTGGGGCTCGACGCGATCCTCAAGGTCGGCACCCAGATCCTTCTGCCCTTCCTCCTCGGTCAGGCGCTGCGCCGCTGGATCGGCGGCTTCATCAAGCGGCAGATGACGCTCTCGCGCATGGTCGACCGCGGCTCGATCCTGCTCATCGTCTATTCCGCCTTCAGCGCCGGCACGGTGGCCGGCATCTGGTCCTCGATCCCGCCCGAGACGCTGCTCATCCTGTTTTGCGTCATCGCCGTCTTCCTCGCCTTGGCTATGGGGCTGATGGAGGGGGCGGGCCGGGTGCTCGGCCTGCCGGCCGAGGACCGCGCGGTGCTGTTCTTCTGCGGCTCGACCAAGAGCCTCGCCAGCGGCCTGCCCATCGCCAGCGCGATCTTTGCCCCGAGCATCGTCAGCGCGATCATCCTGCCGGTGATGATGTTCCACATGACCCAGCTCTTCGTCTGCGCCGTGGTCGCCCGCCGCCGCGCCGATGCGCTGACCGTCCCGGCATGACCCCGGATCGGGGCTTCACGACTGCCGCAGCGGCTCGATGGCCTTGATCAGCGCCAGCAGCGTGCGCTCGATCTCGTTCAGCGCGAAGACCAGAGCCTGAAGTGCGCGGTCTTCGACCACCGCCACCTCTCCGGCATCGAGCACCGAAGTCCGCGCCCGGGTGAGGGCCTCGCGGAAAGCGGTCTGGTCGATCGGATCCCGCCTGCCGCGCCGGGTGACGAGGAGGAGCGCGTCGATAAGCCCGTCGGCCTCGCCGCGCAGATCCTCCAGCGCGGGCCAGATCCTGTCCGTCGTGCCCGAGGGCAGATCGTGCCGCTCGTTGGTGATGACGCGGTCGAGGATGACGAGTCCGGACCAGAAGGCCTCTACAGCCTCGGCGGTGTCGATCAGCCAGGCGCCGGTGCGGAGCTGCGGCGCGAACCGCGTCTCCGAAATCCGTGACCGCAGGTCCGAGACGTTGCTGCGGAACCGCCGGTGCACCCGGTCGCGGTTGCGCCGGTCGTCGGTGGTCACGCTGCGCTCGATCAGGCGCAGGAACTCGCGGCAGTCCTCCAGCGTCCGCCGCAGCGACAAGGCCGCCCGGTCGCGCCCGAACACCGGCAGAACGACAAAGCTCGCCGCAGCCCCGACCACCGCCCCGAAGACGGCAGCGGCGCCGAGCCCCAGCACGCTGCCATTCTCCGGCGTCGGGTCCAGCGCCACGATCGCGGCCAGAACCGCCGTATAGCCGAGCGCCGGCCAGATCGCCCCGACGACATTGCCGACCACCGCCGCCACGAGCAGCGACAGAAGCACCGGCCCGCCGAGCAGCAGCGTCGAGAGGCCGAGCGCCGTGCCCAGCACCGCCCCCGCGATGCGCCCGAGCCCGGCCCGCAGACTCGCATCCGCGCTGGTGCCGATGGTCAACAGCGCCGAGAGGATCGCCCAGGACTGCAGGTCGGGCGCGATGGACCGCATCACCAGATGCACGCAAAGCACTGCCGCCCCGGTCTGCACCGCGACCCGGGGGGCGTGGTGGCGATTGGCCTTGATCGCCTCGAGCATCGGGTTCGGCATGGTCGTCCTCCGCGGCAGGCCGACACCATCCTGTGCCATGAAGCTCAACCGCCAAAGGGCCTCGGGGTTTCCGGCGCCGCCCGATTGGCCCGGCGGACACGGGAACATTGCCCCCGCTCCCGGCTTGGGACGCATCAGAACAAGCACGAGGTTTCCCGATGCCGACCGAACGTCCCCTGACCGCCATCGCCCTGAACTGCTCGCTCCGGGCCAGCGGCGACGAGGAGCCGAGCTCCACCCAGCGCATGATCGAGGCGGTCTTCACCGAGCTTGGCACCCACGGCGTCACCGGCAAGACGGTGCGCGTCGTGGAGCAGAACGTGAAGCCCGGGGTGCTGTCGGACATGGGCGAGGGCGACGACTGGCCCGCGATCCGCGCCGCCATCGTCGAGGCCGACATCTTCATCCTGGGCCTGCCGATCTGGATGGGCCAGCTTTCCAGCGTGGCCAAGCGCGTGCTCGAACGGCTGGATGCCTTCCTTTCCGAGACCGACGACCAGAGCCGGATGCCCGCCTTCGGCAAGGTGGCGCTGGTGGCCGTGGTCGGCAACGAGGATGGCGCCCATTCCTGCCATGCATCGGCGTTTCAGGCGCTGAACGACGTGGGCTTCACCATCCCGGCCAATGCCGGGCTCTACTGGGTCGGCGAGGCGATGGGCAAGACCAACTTTGTCGATCTGCCCGAGGTGCCCGAGAACGTGGCCTCCACGATCTCGATGGCGGTCTCGAACGCGGTTCATGCCGCACGGCTGCTCAAGGCCGAGCCTTTCCCCGGTCTGCCTGCCTGACCTGCAGATCTCCGGGGAACCCGAAGCAAGGCCTGACGTTGCGACAGGGAAGGCCCCGATGTTCCGGGGCCCGTTGGCTGCTTTTCAAAAGGGGATGGCTATGAGCGAAGGCGGAGCGTTCAGGGGGCCCGTGCCCATCGTGCTGGCGGTGGTGGCGGTGATCGGTTGGGGCTTCGCGCTCTACCTGCTCAGCGCTCGGTCGAGCCTTGAGACGGAGCTTGACCAGCAAAATCAGGCCGTCGGCACGCTGGAAAGCCTGCGCTCCGAGGTGGAGACGCTGACAGCCGAGACCCAGCGCCTCACTGCCGACCGCGACACCGCGCAGGCGGGTGTGGCCGAGCAGCAGCAGCAGCTTACTGCGATGCAGGAGCAGGTGACGGCTGCCGAGGCGGAACTGGCGCAGGGTCAGGCAGATCTGGCCGCGGCGCAGCAGCAGGTGACGCCGCTGCGCGCCGAGATCGAGGGTTTCGACACTGCGCGCACCGAGGCCGAGCAGCGGCTGAGCGAGCGGACGCAGGAGCTGGCCGATGTCGGCGAGCGCCTGACGACCGCCCGCGAGAGCGAGGCCGAGTTGCAGCAGCAGCTCTCGGTGCTGACCGAGGAAACCGCGCGGCTGACCTCCGAGGCCTCCGAAGCCGAGGCGCGGGTGCAGGAAGCACGCGACGCAGAAGCCTCGCTGCAGACCGCCCTGACCTCGGCGAGTGCCGAATTCGACCGGCTGACCTCAGAACGGGACGGGCTGTCGCAGGAGCTGCAGGAGATGACCGAGCGCCGCGACCGTCTGGCCGCCGACAATACCGCGGCGGCAGAACAGCGCCAGTCGGTGCAGGCGGTGGTGACCCAGCTTTCCGAAGATCTGGCCGCGCGCGGCCAGCAGCTGGCCGAGGTCGAGAAGCGCATGGGCGAGTTGCAGGCGCAGGAAGCTCCGGCCACCCCCGCCCCGGCGGCGGAGCTGGCGCCGGGCACCTACTCCGCCGGGCCGCTGGCGGTGACGCTGGCCGACGACGGTCGCTTCACGCTGCGCAACGAGGCGCGCGGCGAGGAGGTTAACGGAACCTATGCCGTCGAGGCCGGCCGGCTGACCTTCTCCGAGGCCGAAGGCGACATCGGCACGACGCCTTTCCCGATGACCTGCGCGGTGGTCTCCTCCGACGCGGGGATGACGCTGGAACAGGCCGAGGAAGAGCCCTGCGCCCTCGCCGGTCTGACGCTGGAAGCGCAGCAGTAAACCAAGGAGCAATAAGCCAGGAGGCCCGCGCGGGATTTCCGCGCGGGCCTCTTGTCGCCTGTCCATCCTGCGGGTGAAGCCCCTCAGGGCGTCGCCGTCTCCGCGAAGAGCCCCAGCGCCACCTTGCGCCCGGTGCCATCGCTGCGCAGCACGAAGCCGAAATGCGTCAGCGCCGGATCGAGCAGCCTTTGCCGCGAGCCCCCGGGCTCCAGCCAGTCGGCAACGAAGGCCTCCGCATCGCCCCGCGTGAGCGCGGCGCCGCAGCCGCCACAGCTGCCTGCGAGGCTCGCGATGGTAAGCCAGCCGCCGCGGTCCTCTGGCGGCAGCGCCTCGCCCAGCCCCTCCATGCCCGAGAGCGAGAAGCCGGAAAGATCCTCCGGCACCAGCCGTCCCGCCGCCTCGCTCAGCACCGGGCTCGGTTGCAGCGGCGTGAGGTCAGCCTCGCCGCGCGCCGCATTCAGCCGCTCCAGCGCGACTGCGGCGGCATCGGCGGCGGCCAGGCTCTGCGTGTCGTCGCCGCGCGGCAGGCCCGGGCCGGCAAAGGTCTGTACCGCATAGAGATCACGCCCGCCGCCGCCGACGACGGCGAAGCCGAAGCGGGCGAGGCCCTCGCGCAGGATATTCGCGCGGTGCCCGGGGCTGTTCATCCAGCCCTCCTGCAACGAGGCGATGCGCGCGGCGTCGGGGGCGGGACAGCCGGTGCAGCGGGCGATGTTCTCGGCAACCAGTTCCCACTCGCTGCCCCCCGCCTCGCGGTAGCGATCCTGCACCGTGTCGCCCTCGGGCGATTCATGGGCGTAGAAATCCCGCGCCAGCATGTCCTCTGCATGCGCCGCGGCCGCCTCCACCAGATCCTCGCCGCTCTCGAGAGGGCCGAGATCGGCCTCCTCCCGCGCGCCGTTCACCAGATCGAGCGCCTGACGCAGGAAGTCGTCGGATTGCGCCGACGCAGGCTGACCGAAGACTGCGAGACTGCAGAGGGCGAGACCGGAGAGCAGGGGACGCCGGGACCAGCGGCCCGGGAGGCGCGTCGCATCGCCGCGCGGGGTCCGCAGCAAGGGCCCAAGATCATGGTTCGCCATCGTCTCTTCCTCCGCACTGTTCCTCTTGCGAACCGGGGTCGCCCGCCATTGTTCCCCGGTCCTCCCGATCGGCAGGGAACCGCGGCGTCGGCAGGTGTTCATTCCCGGTTCATCATCTATCTGCTAGGCCAAGGGGATGACCGGCCGTTTCGCCCTTCTCGTCCTCGCCCTCGCAGCGTTCCTTCCCGGCTCGGGATGGGCGTGGCAAGAGCTTGGGCAGGCCGAACTGCGCGAGCGGGTGCGCAACGGCGACAGCCTGAGTCTTGCCCGCGTGCTGCGCAAGGTCGGCCAGAGACTGCCCGGCGAGGCGGTGGATGTCCGTGCCATCGCCGGCGACGGGGTATTCTACCGCATTCTCGTCATGCGTCCGAATGGCAAACTGACCTCGGTCGTTGTCGATGCCGCCACCGGCACTGTCGTGCCAAGCAACAGCGCCGTCGCGCGTGAGGTCACCAGAGCCGTGCGCAACAGCGCCGCCCAGCCAAGCCCCTCCGCCGCGCCGAGTGCCGCCCAAGGCAAGCCCGGCAAGGGAAAGGGCAGCGGCAATGCCGGAGGAGCGCCGGGCAAGAACGGCAACAATGGCAACGGGAACGGCAACGCCGGAGGCAACAACGGCAACGGGAACGGGAACGCCGGAGGCAACAACGGCAACGGGAACGGGAACGCCGGGGGCAACAATGGCAACGGGAACAGCGGAAACGGGACCAGCGGTAACAGCGGGAACGGAAACGGCAATAGCGGCGGCAACGGCAATAGCGGCGGCGGCAATAACGGAAACGGCGGCGGCAACGGCAACAGCGGCGGGAACGGCGGGGGCAACGGCGGCGGAAACGGAAATGGTGGCGGCAACGGGGGCGGTAACGGCGGTGGAAACGGTGGCGGCAACGGGCGAAAGTAGCTACTCTCGCCTCTCCATCCCCCACGCCGGAGCCATGATGCGCATTCTGCTGGCTGAAGACGAAGCCGTGCTCGCCGACCAGATCCGTCGGGTTCTGGCTGCAGAGGGCCGCGCCGTCGATGTGGCGCATGACGGCGACGAGGTGGCCTTCCTCGGCCAGACCGAACCCTATGACGCCATCATCCTCGATCTGGGCCTGCCGCAGCGCGACGGGCTGTCGATCCTCAAGGACTGGCGGGCGCAGGGGATCACCACGCCGGTGCTGATCCTGACCGCGCGGGACGGCTGGTCGCAGCGCGTCGACGGGCTCGACGCCGGGGCGGACGACTATCTGACCAAGCCCTTCCACATGACCGAGCTCGCCGCCCGCATCCGCGCGATCCTGCGCCGCCGGATGCCCTCCGCCGATCCGGTGTTCCGCAAGGGCACGGTGGAGTTCGACACCCGGACCGGCCGCGCCTCGATCGATTACATGCCGGTCGATCTGACCCAGCAGGAGGTAGCGGTGCTGACCTATCTCGTGCACAACGTCGGGCGGATGGTGACGCGGACCGAGCTTTCGGAACACATCTACGTCTATGACGGCGACCGCGACTCCAACACCATCGCCGTCTTCGTGGCACGGCTGCGCAAGAAGCTGGGGCCGGATCTGATCCGCACGGTGCGCGGCAGAGGCTACTGCATAGACGCTGCATGATGCGCTCGCTGCAGGGACGCGCCATCCTGTCGGGCGCCGCGCTGGCGACGGCGAGCATGGGGCTGGGTGGCGTCACGCTCTTCGTCTTCCTCAACGCCATCGCGCAGGAGCGCTTCGACGACGCGATTTCCGACCGGCATCTGCAGGTGGTCATCGCCTCGCTCTCCGCCGGGCCCGACCCCGAGGCGATCGCCAGCGCGCTGGCCCTGCCCGCCTATGACCGGCCCTATTCCGGCAGCTACTGGCAGATCGTGCGCGCCGACGGCTCGGCCCTGACCTCGCGCTCGCTCTTCGACGCGCTGCTGCCGGTTCCGGCCGATGTCGGCTCCGCCCTCGCCTTCTCCGATGCCCAAGGGCCGGACGGCCCCGTCAGGCTCGGCTACCGCCAGATCCTCACCGAGGATGCCGAGCCCCAGACCGTGGTCGTGGGCGAGGCGACCGAAGGGCTGGTGGCCGAGCGGCGGCAGGTCCGCAACGGGCTGGCGGCGGCCTTCAGCCTCGTCGCCGCCCTCGGTCTGGTGAGCGCGCTGCTGCAGACCTCCGCCGTGCTGCGCCCGCTGGGCGCGTTGCGGCGCGACATCACCCGGCGCTGGCAGGGCGAGGAGGTGCTCGACCCGCAGGCCTATCCCTCCGAGGTGGCGCCCCTGGTCGAGGACATCAACCTGCTGATCCAGCGCAACCGCGATCTTCTGGACCGCAACCGCCGGCAGGGTGCCGATCTGGCCCATGCGCTGCGCACGCCCTCGGCGATCCTGCGCAACGAACTCGACAGCTTTCTGGCCGAGGACGTGCCCGCGCAGCGCGCGCTGGAAGCGCTGGACCGGATCGATGCCCAGATCCTGCGCTCGCTGGCCCGGATCCGCGCGGCCAATGTCTCGGTCGGCACTGCGCGCACCGATGTGCGGCAATCCGCCGAGCGTCTGGCCCGGCTGTTCCGCTCCATGCTCAAGCTCGAGGCGCGGCTGTCGATCCAGGTCGAGGAGGGGCTGCGCGTGGCGATGGACACGCAGGATTTCGAGGAGGCGCTCGGCAACCTGCTCGACAACGCGACCAAGTGGTGCCGGTCCGAGGTGAGGCTGCGGGCGGTCGCCGACGGGGTCGAAGCGGTGGTGACAGTGGAGGATGACGGCCCCGGCCTGCCCGAAAGCGCCCATGCGGAGGCGATGCGGGCCGGTGGGCGGCTCGATCTCTCGGCGCAGGGGTCCGGTCTGGGCCTGCCCATCGCCCGCGATCTGGTGGAGGTCTATGGCGGTTCGCTCGGGCTCGGCTCCTCGGCGCTCGGCGGGCTCTGCGCCGTGCTCCGCCTGCCGATGCGCGGCGCCCACGGGCTCAGCGCCAAGGGCTGAGGCAGGCTTCCTCCTCTAGATGAACCCAAGATGAACGGACTGTTGGCTGCCGGTTCAACAACGATGTGATCCACTGCTGTCAGCACGCCAACGCGCCCATCCGGGCCGGGCGGACAGCCAAGCAGGAGAGTCACGTGCAGCAACTTTCAATCCCGGTATCCCAGCCAGAAGGCATGCGCCGCATCGCTCCCCGTCCCGTCGCACGGCCGGCGGCAAGCAACCGCTTTCACCCGAGCGAACTCGCCAACCGCGTCCGCGGGCTGAGCCCGCTCGCCCGGATCGAGGGCGTCACGCTGCGGGTGCGGACGACCGACCCGCATGACGAGAGCCAGTTCGACGACCGCGACCGCGTGCTGCAGCTGACGACCTCGCTCGTCAGCCTCGCCGTGCGCTATTCGCGCAACGGCAAGGTGAACCTGCGCGTCGATCGCGCGACGGATGGCGCCTTGCGGCTGTTCCTCACCTTCTCCGACATCGGTGCCCCCGACCGGGATCAGCAGCTGCTCTGGTCGGGCGACCGGGCGCCGGGCCGGACGCTGCAATCGGTGATCCGCGACTTCGTCTTCGACCTCGGCGCCGAAGTCGGCATCGCCGCCGGGCTGCACGACCAGACCGAACTCTGCATCACCCTGCCGAAGGCCTCCGGCGAGCGCCCGGTGGGCGAGCTTTCGGGGCTGCATATCCTGCTGATCGGCGAGGCCCATGATACGCTCGAGACGGCCTCGGCACTCCTCGTCTCGCGCGGCGCGCGGGTGACGACGCTGGGGCAGGGCGGGGCTTCGGCCCTTGGCCGCTTCGATGCGGTCATCGTCGATGTCGACGCGGTGGAGAACGAGGTCGAGACCCTCTTCAAGCTGCGCGACGCGGCCCATATGCGCGGCCAGCGTCAGGTCCCCGCCCTCGCCCTCGTCGGCACCGCGGCGCGCGAGGATATCGAGCGCTTGTTCTGCGTCGGCTTCGGCGCGATGACCTTCAAGCCGCTGCACATCGACGAGATCTGCCGGAAGCTGCAGGACGTGATCTGAACCCGCTGCGCAGAGGGCGAAGCCGGGCGCCTGCGCGATCGATGATGGGATCCGGTCAGCCCTGACCGACGCCGAGTGCGGCGAGGATGCGTGCGGGGGTCATCGGGGTTTGCATCAGCCGCGCGCCGAAGGGCGAGAGGGCGTCATTCACGGCGTTCATCACGGCGGCTCCGGCGGCGGCGGTCCCCGCCTCGCCCACGCCCTTGGCGCCGAGGATCGTGTCTTCGGTCAAGGTCTCGACATGGCCGATGATGATGTCGGGCATCTCGCAGGCCATCGGCACCAGATAGTCGGCGAGCGAGCCGTTCTGCAGCTGGCCGTTCTCGTCGTAAAGGCATTCCTCGAACAGAGCGGGGCCGAGCCCCTGCACCACGCCGCCGCGGATCTGCTCGTCGACCAGCAGCGGGTTGATGATCCGCCCGCAATCCTCGACGACCCAGTGCTTGAGCAGGCGCACCATCCCGGTCTCGACGTCGACCTCGACCAGCGCGGCCTGCACCCCGTTGGTGAAACCGAACGGGTAGCCGGTGGGCGCGAAATGCTGCGCCACGCTCAACGAGTTGTCGGTGCCCGCGGGAAGCGTCTCGGGGCGGTAGGTGGCGATGCGGCCCACCTCGGCCAGCGTCAGACGCTCCACTCCGGTCGCCGCGTCGACCACGGTCCCGTCGCGCAACGCCAGCGTGTCGGGATCGGCCTGCAGCACCGCCCCCGCGATCTCGGCGATGCGACGCGCCAGCTTGCGCCCGGCGCGCAGCGCGGTCTCGCCACCGATCCCCGCCCCGCGGCAGGCCCAGGCGGCCCCGCCCGAGGGGGTCGTGTCGGTGTCGCCCGTAGTGACCTTCACCTGATCCGGGTTCACACCCAGCTGGTCCGCGACGATCTGGGACACGATGGTCTCGGTCCCCTGCCCCTGCTCGGTCACCGAGATCGCGCAATGCACCTCGCCGCCGGGCGTCAGCCGCACCACCGCCCCGTCTTGCGCCGAAATCCGCGCCCCGCCGACGCCGTAGAAGGCGGCGCCCGGGTTGGTGATCTCGACGAAGGTGGCCAGACCGATGCCGCGATGGATGCCCGCCTTGCGCAGCTCCGCCTGGTCGCGCCGCAGCCCGTCATAGTCGATCATCTCGCGCAGCAGGCGCAGCGACTTCTGGTGCGAGAGCCTCTCGAACTGATAGCCGGTGGGCGAGGTGCGGGGATAGGCGTCGTCGGGCACCACGTTGCGCGCCCGGATCTCCCACGGGTCGATGTTCAGCAGCGCCGCTGCCTGATCCACCAGAGCCTCGGTTACCTGGCAGGCGATCGGATGGCCGACGGCGCGATATTGGCTTGCCTGCACCTTGTTCTGGAACAGCACCTTCAGCTCGCCCCGGTAGTCCGGCATCCGGTAGGGGGCACCCATCAGCCGGATCGACTGGTTGCCCTCCACCACCGAGGTGCGCGGATAGGCCGAGAAGGCGCCGACCGGGGTGCGGTCCTCCACATCCATCGCAAGGATCGTGCCGTCTGCGTCCAGCGCCATGCGGGCGCGGACGTGATGCTCGCGGGCATGGATGTCGCTGACGAAGCTCTCCAGCCGGTCGGCGACGAAGCGCACCGGGCGGTGCAGGATCAGCGTGGCGGCCACCGCCGCCATCTCCTCGTTGTAGAGATGCAGCTTCATGCCGAAGCTGCCGCCCACATCCGGCGCGATCACCCGCACCTTGTGGTCGGGCAGGCCGAACTGGCGGGCGTAGATGTCCTGAAACTGGTAGGGCGTCTGCGTGCCGTGATGCACCGTCAGCTGCCCGCTCGACGGGGTGTAATCCGCCACCACCGCGCGCGGCTCCAGCGTCACCGGCGTGTGCCGGCCGAAGGCATATTCACCCTCGACCACATGCGCGGCGCGGGCGAAGGCTTCGGCCACGCCCTCGGTCTTCAGCTCGGTGCGGAAGCACAGGTTGCTCTCCAGCCCCTCCGCCGCCAGCGGCGCGCCCGGCAGCAGCACCTCGTCCACGCCCGAGACCGGCTCCAGCTCGTCGAGATCCAGCAGGATGCGCTCGCAGGCATCCTCCGCCTCGGCCCGGCTGCGCGCCACCACCATCGCCACCGGATGCCCGGCCCAGAGCACCTCGCGCTCGGCGAGGATGTTCTGCGGCACGCTGACCATGCCGGCGAAATGGCCCAGCCCGCTGGTCCAGCTCTTGCAGCGCGCATTCAGCTCTGCCGCGGTGAAGACGGCGACGACCCCGGGTGCCGTCCGCGCCTCCTCGACGTCGAGCGCGGTGATCAGGCCATGCGCCATCGGGCTGCGCAGGAAGGCCGCATGCAGCATGCGCGGCAGCTGCAGGTCGCTGACAAAGGCGCCGCGCCCGGCCAGATGGCGCAGAGCGTTGTGCCGCAGATGCGGCTGGCCGATGTGGGCGGGACGGTCGCTCATGCCCCTGCCCCCGCGGCGCGGCGCTCGATGGTCACGGCGATGGCATCGACGATGGATTCATAGCCGGTGCAGCGGCAGAAGTTGCCCGAGAGCGCGGTGCGGATTTCGCCGCGATCCGGCGCGGGCGTGGCCTCGAGCAGGCTGTGCGCGGTGATCAGCATGCCGGGCGTGCAATAGCCGCATTGCAGCGCATTGCGCTCGTGAAAGGCCCTTTGCAGATCGGCCAAATCACCGCTTTCCGCCAGCCCCTCGATGGTCTGCACCTCCGATCCTGCCGCCTGCACCGCCAGCACGAGGCAGCCATGCACCGGCTTGCCGTCCAGAAGCACCAGACAGGCGCCGCAGACGCCCATCTCGCAGCCCAGATGCGTTCCGGTCAGCTGCAGCCGGTCGCGGAGAAAATCGGCAAGGCTCATGCGCGGCTCGACATGCTCAGCCACGGCCTCGCCATTGACGGTCAGGTGAAGCGGAAGCGTCATGCGGCAGTCTCCAGGGCTGGCTGTTTGGCAAGCCGGTGCAGGATCCGGCCCAGCAGCACGCGGGCCAGATGCAGCCGCGTCGCCCCGGGAAGCGTGACGTCATCCGCCGGATCGAGGTCATTCCCCAGCACCGCCTGCGCCGCGGCGATGGCATCGCCATCGAGCGCGAGGCCCCGCAGCGCGTCTTCGGCATGGCTCGCGCGCATCGGCGTGGCACCGACGGAGTGGAAGCAGATCCGCGCCTCGGCGGTGACCCCCTCGGCCTCCACCAGCCAGACGGCAGCGCCCACCATGGCAAAGTCGCCATGCCGCCGCGCCAGCTCGTCAAAGCCGCAGCGCAGGCCGGCGGGCGCGGGCGGGATCAGCACCGAGCGCAGGATCTCTCCCGGTTCCAGCGCCGTGGTGAAGAGATCGAGGAAGAAGTCCTCCACCCCGACCTGCCGCGCGCCCTCCGGTCCGACGATGTCGAACACGGCATCGAGACAGCGCACCACGGCGGGAAACTCCGATGCCGGATCGGCCAGCACAAGATTGCCGCCGAAGGTCGCCCGGTTGCGGATCGCCGGATGGGCGACATGGGCGGCGGCCTCGGCGAGAAGCGGCGCATGGGTGCGGACCAGCGGGTCGGAGAGGATCTGCGCATGGGTCGTCAGCGCGCCGATCCGCAGCCCCTCCCCAGTCAGCGAAATCCCCATCAGCTCCGGCAGGCGCGAGATGTCGATCAGCAGCGAAGGCGCCTGCAGCCGCAGCGCCAGAGAGGGCACGATGCTGTGCCCCCCGGCCAGCCAGAGCGCATCGCCCGCCGATCCGGCATACAGGTCCAGCGCCTCCGACACGGAATCCGCAAGCCGATATTCAAAGGGTGGCGGCTTCATCTCTTCCCCGTCCTCCGGCCAGGGCGGGCTCCTCGACCCAACTTCTGACCACTTGGTTACAAGTGGCAGGAGCAGCGAGTCTGCGCAAGAAATAAATGACCACTTGGTCACATCTTGCCGGGAGGCTATCCTCCGGGCGATTTGAGGAGAGTGATCCGATGGACGATCAGGTGCCGGCGCCGGCTCCCCGACGCAAGAACATGCGGTGGGAAGATCGCGAGAAGCAGATTCTCGAGGCGGCAGTGCGGTTCTTCGCGGAGAACGGCTTCGAGGGCCAGACGCGCGAGCTGGCCAAGCGGCTGGGGGTGTCGCATGCGGTGATCTACCGGCATTTCGACAGCAAGGAGGCGCTGATCGAGCGGGTCTACCAGCATGTCTACACCAGCCGCTGGCGCAGCGACTGGGAGGCGCTGATCCTCGACCGTTCGCTGCCGCTGGAGGAACGGCTGATCCGATTCTACCGCGCCTATGTGGACTGCGTCTTCGAATATGACTGGGTGCGGATCTTCGTATCGTCCGGGCTGAAATCCTACAGCCTTCCGCAGCGCTATCTCAGCATCATCCGGACCCGCGTCATCCTTCCGGCGGCGATGGAGCTGCGCCACGACCTCGGCCTGCCGGAGCGCGCTCCGACCGAGGCCGAGGAAGAGCTGTTCTGGGGCCTGCACGGCGGGGTCTTCTATATGGCGATCCGCAAGTACATCTACAGCACCGACGTCCCGCAGGATGCCGCCGCCGCCGTCACCCGCACCGTCCGGGCCTTCATGGGCGGCATCAAGGCGCAGGTCACCGAAGCGGAGCGCGGCTGAGCCCGCCCGCCTAAAGCGTCCAGCCGCCGTCGATGCAGACCGCCTGCCCGGTGGTATATGTCGCCCCCGCCAGATAGACGGCGAGATCCGCGATCTCCTCGGCCTCGGCGATGCGACCCATCGGCTGACGCGCGACGAAGGCTGCGCGGGCGGCATCGTAATCGCCGGTCGCGGCAAGCCTCTGGTCAAGCGAAGGCGACTGCACCGTGCCCGGGCAGATCGCGTTGCAGCGCACGCCACGGCCCACGACATCGGCGGCGACCGACTTGGTCAGCCCCAGCACCGCGGCCTTGGTGGTGGAATAGGCAAAGCGGTTCGGCACGCCCTTCACCGAAGAAGCGACCGAGGACATGTTCAGGATCACCCCCTGCCCCCGCTCCAGCATCCCCGGCAGCACGGCGCGGATGGTGCGCAGCATCGCCTTGACGTTCAGATCGAAGGCGAAGTCCAGCTCCGCATCCGTCACCTCGAGAATGCTGCCGGAATGCACGACCCCGGCGCAGTTGAAGAGCACATCCACCGGGCCGATCCCGGCGCAGAAGGCGGCGACGGCGGCACTGTCGAGCACGTCGAGCCGCGCGCTGCGGCAGCCCGTCAGCCCCTCCAGCCCCGTTTCGTTGATGTCGGTGGCGATCACCTCGGCCCCGGCGCGGGCGAAGGCCAGCGCGCTCGCCCGGCCGATTCCCTGTGCCGCAGCGGTGATCAGCACGCGCTGTCCGCTCAGATCTCCGCGTGTCATTCGCGCCCCCATCTACATCACCGCGCCGATCTGCCACGGCACGAACTCCACCGCGCCGAAGCCCTGCGCCTCGCTCTTGGTGTGTTCGCCCGAGGCGATGCGCAGCATCCGCTCGAAGATCTCGCGGCCTTTCTGCTCCAGCGTCACCCCCGAGAGGATCTCGCCACAGTCCACGTCCATGTCGGGCTCCATCCGCCGCCAGAGGTCGGGGTTGGAGGCGATCTTGAGACAGGGCACCGGGCGATAGCCTGAAACGCTGCCGCGCCCGGTGGTGAAGGCGATCAGATTGGCCCCCGACGCCACCTGCCCCGTGACCGAGCAGGGGTCGTAGCCCGGGCTGTCCATGAAGACGAAGCCTGGCGCGTCGATCGGCTCGGCATAGCGGTAGACCGCTGAAAGCGGCGCGGCCCCGCCCTTGGCCACCGCGCCGAGGCTCTTCTCGAGAATCGTCGTCAGCCCTCCGCGCTTGTTGCCGGGCGAGGGGTTGTTGTCCATCTCGCCGAAGTTGCGGGCGGTGTAATCCTCCCACCACTCGATCAGGTCGATCAGCCTGCGCCCGGTGGCCTCGTCGGCGCGGCGGGTCAGAAGATGCTCGGCGCCGTAAATCTCGGAGGTCTCCGACAGGATCGAGATGCCGCCCTGCGCCACCAGAAGATCCGAGGCGATCCCCAGCGCCGGATTGGCGGTGATGCCCGAATAGCCGTCCGATCCGCCGCATTGCATGCCGAGCACCAGCTTGGCCGCAGGCGCCTCGGCGCGGCTCGCGCGGTTGGCCTCGGCGGCCAGCTCGCGCAGGACCGCCACGCCCTTGTCGACGGTGGCGCGGGTGCCGCCGGTCTGCTGGATCGTCATGTAGCGGAAGCGCGCGCTGTCCTTCAGCGCCTTGCGGTCGATCAGGTCGGGGATCTGCATGACCTCGCAGCCCAGCCCCACCATGAGGATCGCGCCGAAATTGGGGTTGTGGCCATAGCCCGCGATGGTGCGGAACAGCGTCTCGTAGCCCTCGCCCTTGCCCGACATGCCGCAGCCTGTGCCGTGGACGATGGGCACGATGCCGTCGACATTGGGAAAGTCGCGCAGCCAGCCCTGCCGTTCCGCCTCCTCGGCGATGAAGCGGGCGACCGACCCCGCGCAGTTCACCGACGTCAGGATGCCGATGTAGTTCCGCGTCCCCACCCGCCCCGAAGGCCGGTGAAACCCGCGGAAGCTCGCCGGCGCCTCGGCGACCGGCAGCGGCGTGGTGGCGGTGCCGAAGCCGTAATCCTGCCGATGCGCCCCCATTCCGAGGTTTTGCACATGGACATGCGCGCCCGCCGCGATGGCCTCTGTCGCCATGCCGATCACCTGCCCGTATTTCAGCACCGGCTCGCCCGCCGCGATGGCGCGGATCGCCACCTTGTGCCCGGCGGGAATGGCCTCCGCGGCACTGACCGTGGCCGCCACCGGGGCGCCGGGGGCCAGCGGCTGCAGCGCCACCATGATGTTGTCGCGCTCATGCAGGCGCAGAACGGTCGGGGCACTCATGGCGTGACCAGCATCTTGACGATCCCGTCGCGGTCATGGACCAGCGCCGGGAACCGCGCGGGCAGCTCCGCCAGAGGCACCACGCCCGAGATCAGCGCCTCGGTCGGGATCAGATCGGCGCGGATCGCGGCGATCACCCGGTCGAAATCTAGGCGGAGCGCGTTGCGGCTGCCGATGATCCGGGCCTCGCGCTTGTGGAACTCGGCATCGGAAAAGCCGATGTCGCCCTTGACCACGCTCACCAGCACCGTGCTGCCGCCATGCGCGAGCAGCGGAAAGCCGGCCTCGATGGCCTGCGCATTGCCGGTGGCGTCGAAGACCGCATCGAACCCCTCGGCCAGATCGCCGGTCAGAAGATCATCCGACGGCAGGTGCAGCCGGTCGAAACCGCAGAGATCGCGCGCCAGATCCAGCCGCTTCCGGCTGAGATCCATCAGATGCACCTCCGCCCCCGCCAGCCGCGCAAAGAGCGCGGTCCCCAGTCCGATGGGCCCGGCGCCGGTGACCAGCACCAGATCGCCCTCGCCCACGCCGGAGCGTGCGACGGCATGGGCGCCGATCGCCAGAAATTCCACCATCGCCGCCTGCTCGGGCGTCAGCCCGTCGGCGGGGTAGAGATTGCCCGCGGGCACGGCGATGCGCGCGCACATGCCGCCGTCGCGGTGCACGCCCAGAACCTGTATCTGGCGGCAGCAGTTCGGCTTGCCCCGCCGGCAGGCCCGGCAGGTGCCGCAGGAGAGATAGGGATTCACCACGACGAGCTTGCCCTGATCGGGACCGCTGGCGACATGGCCCGACAGCTCGTGGCCGATCACCCGCGGATACTCCAGGAACGGGTGCTTGCCTTCGAAGATGTGGTAATCGGTGCCGCAGATGCCGATGGCGGCGATGTCCACCAGCACCCAGCCCTCCGGCGCCTCGACCGGCATCGGCCTTGGCTCGACGCTGAACTGCCCCGGCTCGACGCAGACGCCGCAGTCCATCATGGTCGTCACGACATCCTTCATTGCGCGGCCTCGAGGTTGCGGGCGCTCCAATCGCCGGGCAGCTCGCCCTTGACGATCAGGCTGAGCACGTCGTCCTTGCTGACCTCGGCGATGGCATGGGCGCCGACGACGCGGCCCTTGTTCATCACCACCACCCGGTCGCAGAGGTCGAAGACATCGTGCATGTCGTGGCTGACCAGAAAGATGCCGATGCCCTCGGCGCGCAGCTGGCGGATCAGGTCGGCCACCATCGCCGTCTCGGAGGGCCCGAGCGCCGCGGTCGGCTCGTCCATGATCAGCACCTTCGTATCGAAATAGATCGCCCGCGCGATGGCTATCACCTGCCGCTGGCCGCCCGACAGGCTGGAGACCGGATCGCGCAGGTTCTTGAAATTCGGGTTCAGCCGCGCCAGCACCTCGCGGGCGGCGCGCAGCATCGCGGCATCGTCAAGATTGCCGAAGCGGGTCTTCAGCTCGCGCCCGAGAAACAGGTTGCTCGGCGCATCGAGATGGTTGGCCAGCGCCAATGTCTGATAGATCGTCTCGATGCCCTGCGCGCGGGCATCATTGGGCTCGGTGAATTTCACCGCGCCACCATTCACGCGGATCTCGCCGCTGCTCGGCGTCATCGCCCCCGACAGGATACGCATCAGGCAGGACTTGCCCGCCCCGTTGTGGCCCAGAAGACCCACGACCTCGCCCGGGAACAGGCTGACCGAAACCCCGTCCACGGCGCGGACGCCGCCGAAGGATTTCGCGATGTCGATCATCTCGACCAGCGGCTGCTGTGACATGGTTGGGGCCTTTCGCAAGCTGTCGGGAAGCGGGGGCCGCGCACGGCCCCCGGCTGGCATCAGTAAAGGACGTTCTGCGCCTCGTCGGAATCGACATTGGCCTTGTCGACCATCACGACGCCGGTGTTGATGAAGCTTTCGACGGTCTTGCCGCCGAGGATGTCCATCACCGCCTGCACGCCCATCTCGCCCATCGCGAAGGAGCCCTGCACCGCCGTCGCCGTCAGCACGCCGTCGCGGACGAATTGCTGCAGATCCTCGTTGCCGTCGAAGCCGAGCGCCACAAGCTGACCGGCCTTGCCTGCCTGCATGATCGCGCGCCCCATGCCGACGGCGGTCGGCTCGTTGGCGCCGAAGATGCCGACGAGATCGGGGTTAGAGGCCAGCATGTCCGTGGTCTGGTTCAGCGCATTGGCCATCTGGCTTTGGGAATAAAGCGGGCCGACGATCTCCAGCTCGGAATTGGCCTTGAGATAGTCGCTGAAGCAGCCGACGCGACCGATCTCCGACCCGACGCCCGCGACATAGGACATGATGCCGACCTTGCCGGTGGTCCCGGCCGCCTCGATCATGCGCTTGGCGACAGCCTCGCCCGCGGCGCAGTTGTCGGTGGAGAGGAAGGCCTGAAAGGCGCCCTTGCCGCCCTCGCCCAGGGCGCTGTCGATGATCACCACCGGAATGCCGCTCTCATAGGCGCGGCGCACCACCGGGATCAGCGCATCGGGGTCCGACGGCGCCAGCACCAGACCCGAGACGCCGCGGTTGATCGCGTTCTCGACCATGCCGACCTGATCGGCCACCGCGCTTTCCGAAGCGGGGCCGTCGAAGGTGATCGTATGCTCCGACTGGCCCTCGATGGCGGCCTGCGCGCCCTTGTTCACGTTCTGCCAGAAATTCGAATTGGTCGTCTTGACGATCACCGCGATCTCGCCCGCCTGAACCGCGCCTGCGGTCAGGGCGAGGGCGGATACGGCCAGGCATGTCTTCAGCAGCTTCATCTTGGTTCCTCCTCCGTTGATGATTGTGGTGCGGGACTCAGCGCCGGTTGCGCAGCTGGTCGATCCAGACCGCGCCGATCACGACGAAGCCGATGACAATCTGCTGGATGAAGGCCGAGACGCCCGACATGTTGAGCCCGTTGCGCAGGATGCCGATGATGAAGGCGCCGATCATCGTGCCCCCGATCGTGCCGACCCCGCCCGACAGCGATGCCCCGCCAATGACCGCCGCCGCGATGGCGTCGAGCTCGTACATCACGCCCTCGCTCGGCTGGGCGGTGACCAGACGCGACATCAGCACATTGCCCGCAAGCCCGGCCAGCGCGCCCGACATGGTGTAGGCATACATCTTGGTCCAGTCGACCTTGACCCCGGACAGCCGCGCGGCCTCCTCGTTGGAGCCCGTGGCATAGATGTGCCTGCCGATCTGGCGCCGCCGCAGCAGGTAGCTCGCAGCCAGCGCCACCACCAGAAGCAGGATTGCCGGATAGGGAATGCCCGGAAAGATCACCCGCGGAAAGCCGTTGGCCTGCATCTCGACTATGCGGAACAGCGCGCCGTTGCCCAGCAGCCCGAAGCCGTCGCCGAGCTGCGAGATCGGCGCCGCGCCGGTCAGCTGCAGCGCCACGCCGCGCGCGATCAGCATCATGCCCAATGTGGCGACGAAGGGCGGGATCCGCATCCGGGTGATGACGAAGCCGTTGAAGGCGCCGCAGGCCGCGCCGACGGCGATGCCCGCGCACATGGCCGGGATCACCGGCAGGCCGATCTTCACCGCCATCGCCGAGATCACCCCCGACAGCGCCAGCACCGAGCCGACCGACAGATCGATCCCGCCGGTGATGATCACCATGGTCATGCCGATGCCCAGAAGCCCGATGACCGAAGTCTGCAAGAGCACGGTGAGCCCGTTGTTCACCGACAGGAAGGCAGGGCTCGCCATGGCAAAGCCGAGCACCAGCAGCACAAGCGTCAAAAGGGCAGAGACCCGGTGAAGTTGACCGCTGGCAACCATCAGCTTCCGGTCGCCCGTGCCGAGCCACGGCTTGCTCGCATCTGACATCGTTCCCCCCGACCGATTGCATCAAATTATTAAACACCATGTTTGCGGCGCTTGTATCTGTCAACGGTTTTTAATAATTTAGGACAAATACAGAAACCGACGCAGCAGGAGGCCGCCATGTCACGCAGCGATATCCGCTACCGCGAGGCGCACAACCGGCTGCTCGCCTTCTGCGGCACCCTGGTCGTGGGCGCGCCCCTGCCCGCCGAGGCCGCGCTGAGCGAGGTGGCGGGCGTCAGCCGCACCGTGGTGCGGCGCTGTCTCGCCCGGCTTGCCGAACGCGGCGTCATCGCCTGGGACGGGCGATCGAAGCAGATCCTGCGCGCGCCGCAGCCCGGCGACCGGATCGCGGTCAGCGACAGCGGCAACGGGCGCGACCAGCTGGAGCAGCGCTTTCTCGACTGGATCCTGCGCTTCGACGTGCCCGCCGACACGCCGCTGTCAGTCGCGGAACTGGCGCGCACCTTCGGCGTCGCCCAGCACGACCTGAAGGAGTTCCTCGCCGGGCTCAGCCGCTTCGGGCTGGTGGCGCGCCGACCGCAGGGCGGCTGGATGCTGCGCGGCTTCACCAAGGAGTTCTCGATCGAGCTGTCGGATTTCCGGCTGGTGCTGGAGCTCGACGCCGTGGCCAAGGCCGCCGAGGCGCCGCTGGATCACCCGATCTGGCCGCGGCTGGCGGAGCTGCGCCAAGCGCATCTGGCGCTGAGCACACAGATTGAAACCGATTTTCACGAGTTCTCCAAACTGGACGAGGCCTTTCACGAGGCGATCAACTCGGTGGTGCGCAACCGCTTCGTCACCGAGTTCCAGAAGGTGATCTCGCTGATCTTCCACTACCACTACATGTGGGACAAGACCCACGAGAAGGAGCGCAACCTCGCCGCGATCAACGAGCATCTGGCGATCATCGATGCGCTGGAGGCCCGCGATGCGGCGCGCGCGACCGAAGCGGCGCGGCGGCATCTGCGGACCTCGAAATCGACGCTGCTCTCCTCGCTGCGCCACCACGATCTAGGCTAGCAGCCCCTCCGCCCCCGCTGGCAGATCCTGCCGCAGCGCCTCGAGATTGCGCTGCAGCGTCCGCCGGTTTGCGGTTCCCAGAAGAACCGAGGCCGCGGCGGGATGGCGGCGGGCGAAATGCAGTGCGGCGGTCGCCAGCGGAACACCCTGCGCCTCGGCCCGGCGCTGCAGCTCGGACACACGGTCCAGCACATCCTGCGGCGCGGGGCCGTAGTCATAGGTGGCCCCCGGCACCGGCCCGGTCGCGAGGATGCCGGAGTTGAAGATGCCGCCGAGGATCAGGCTCGTCCCGGCCTCGCGGCAGCGCGGCACCAGCTCCGCCTCGGCGGAGCGGTCCAGCAGCGTCAGCCGACCGGCAAGCAGGATCGCGTCCAGCGGCCCGTGATCCATCACCTGCAGGCAGATCTCGGACTCGTTGACCCCAAGCCCGAAGGCGCCGATCCGGCCCGCTCGCTTCAGCTGCACCAGCCGCTCGTAGCCCGAACTGAAAAAAGCTTCCATATGCGCGGCATTGCCCGCGCCATGGGTGTAGCTGCCCAGATCATGCACATAGGCGATGTCGACACGCGATACGCCCAGCCGCTCGAAGCTCTGCTCCAGGCTCTGCTCGATCCCGTCGCCGGAGTAGTCATAGCGCACGTCGTTCTGCGCCGGGCGGATGTAGCCATCGGCCTCCTCGATCGGCGCCGCAGCGGGCGAGAGCACCCGGCCCACCTTGGTCGAAAGCGCATAGCCCTGCCGTCCAACCAGAAACCGCCCGAGCCGCTGCTCCGACAGCCCCCGGCCATAATGCGGCGCGGTATCGAAATAGCGGATGCCCTCGTCCCACGCCGCCTGCAGCACCTCCTGCGCCGCCGCGTCCTCGATCTCGCGGTAGAGGTTGCCGATGCTGGCGCAGCCGAAGGAAATATCGGTCACGCTGACCTCAGTCCTGCCGATCCGGTTGCTCTTCATGCCTTCTCTCCTGCCGGAGCCGCGTCGCGGCGTTGCCTGGGCGATCTGTCGGAGAGCGCCATTGCCATTGTTGACACGTCGCCCACTCCTCCGATACGGTTTATTATTATTTAGAACATGCGTAAGCGACAAGGACAAGCCGTGATCATCGACGCACATCAGCATTTCTGGCGCATCTCGCGGGGCGATTACGGCTGGATGGACGACAGCGTCGCGGCAATCCGACGCGACATCCTGCCGGCGGATCTCGAGCCGCTGGCGGTGGCGAACGGGGTCGGCGGCACGGTTCTGGTGCAGGCTGCCCCGACGCTGGCCGAGACACGGTTCCTTCTGGAACTCGCCGACAGCAGCCCGCTGGTGCAGGGCGTGGTGGGCTGGATCGACCTCGAGGCCGATGTGGACCGCCAGCTGGCCGAGATCGCCCACCCCGCACTGCGCGGCATCCGCCCGATGCTGCAGGATATCGAGAATACCGGCTGGGTGCTGCAAGAGACGGTCGTCGCCGGGCTGCGCAAGGTGGCTGCGGCCGGCCTGCGGCTCGACGCGCTGATCACCCCGCGCCACCTGCCGATGATCGCCGAGCTTGCGGCGCTGGTCCCGACGTTGCCGATCGTCATCGACCATTGCGCCAAGCCGGTCTTCACCGGCACCGACCCCGGCGAGGACTGGCGTCGCGGCATGAGCGCGCTGGCCGCCCGCCCCGGCCTTTGCTGCAAGCTCTCGGGCCTCGCCAACGAATTCGGCCCCGGCTGGTCCGCGGGCACCCTGCGCCCGGTCTTCGACCACGTGCTTTCGGCCTTCGGGCCGGAACGGCTGATGTGGGGCAGCGACTGGCCGGTCCTGGAGCTGGCGGGCACCTATGGCGACTGGCTGGAGGTTGCGCAGCACCTGACGGCGGAACTGACGCCCGAAGACCGGGCGCAGATCTTCGGCGGCACGGCCCGCCGCTTCTACGAATTGCGCTGAGGGGATCGGGATGCAACGCATGGGTCATGTCATCGGCATCCGGGCCGAACATATCGCCGAGTACAAGCGGCTGCACGCGGCCGTCTGGCCGGAGGTGCTGGCGCGGCTCCGCGCCTCCAACATCACCAATTACTCGATCTTCCTGCGCGAGCCGGAGAATCTCATGTTCAGCTACTGGGAATATGTCGGCGCCGATTTCGCGGCCGACGATGCTGCCATCGCCGCCGATCCGGTGACGCAGCGCTGGTGGGCGCTCTGCGGTCCGATGCAGGTGCCGCTCGACACCCGCGCCGAGGGGGAATGGTGGGCGGCGACGGAAGAGGTGTTCCACCTCGACTGACCGTCACCCGCCGGGCGGCAGCGGCAACCCGGGCCAGCCCGGCCCGGATCGCCACAGCCCGATCCTCACCCCGCGCTGCGCTCCGACGCAGGCTTCAGCCAGTCGAGATAGCTCTGCGTGCCGCCATTGCGCGCGCCCGCCAGAGCGCGCCGGGCATCGACCTTCGCCGCCGTGGGGGCATCGCTCAGCACCGCGATCAGGATGTCGCGCACCAGTTCCGCTTGCCCCGGCATCAGGTTGCAGGGGTCGAGCTGGAAATAGCCGTTCTCGACCTCATGGCCCCGCACGATCAGCGGCGGGTCCTGCCGCCCGCAGATCTCGGCGAATTGCGCGGCACTGGCACCGGCCTGCGTCGGATCGACCCAGACCTGCAGCCGCTCCAGCGGGTTGTTCGTGGGATCGGGGATGCGCAGCGGCGTGACGCCCGTCAGCGGCGCCAGCGCGCTCTGCCACAGATCCAGCGCCCGGGTCTCCTCGGCGCGGATCGCCTCGTGGTCGCGCTCCATCCACTGCTCCATCGCGGCGATGGCCCCGGCGATGCTCTCCTTGCCGATCTTCATGCCGCGCCCGATGCCGGTGTTCTGCAGATAGGCCGCCCGCACCAGCTCCAGCGCGCCCGCGACGATGCCCGAGGTGGGGCCGCCGAGGAACTTGTGCCCCGAATAGATCACGATATCCGCGCCCGCCGTCAGAAAGCCCGTCAGATCGTATTCCGAGGCGGCATCGACGATCACCGGCACGCCGCGCGCATGGGCGATCTGCACGAAGGTGTCGAGCGGGATCATCCCGTAATCGGCGACGTGATGCGACACGACGTAGAGCGCCGCGGCGCAGGTCTCGTCCAGCGCGGCCTCGAGCTGGTAGTCCTTGGTCGAGGTGGATTGCCCGACGATCCGCGTCCGGCCCCCGGCAAGCGAGATCGCCTGCGAGACCGGCGCACCGTATTCGCACATGTGACCCATCTGGATGGCGACAGCGTTGCGCGGGCCGGGAGCCTCCGGCAAGGCCTCGGCGCGGGCCGGGTCGAGCCCGGTGATGCAACCGGCGATCGAGAGGGTGATGCCGGCGCTGGCCGAAGCCGTCAGAAAGCCCGCTTCGGCCCCGGTCAGCCGCCCGATGACCTCCGAGGCGCGGGCCTGCATCTCATGGATGCGGGCAAAGCGCGGCATCGCCTCGGCCGTCGCCTCGGCCACGCGCCGCGTGGCGATGGAGCCGCCGAGCGAGGTCATCGTGCCCGAGACGTTGATCATGCGGCCATAGCCCTGGGCGTCGTGCCATGACCAGTCGATCGGATGCTGGGTATTCTTGATCATGTGCTATCTTTCTGTCCTTGCAGGTTGTTCCATAATTACGTAAGCGCGGGCGAAGCAATGGAAGATGCCATGAGCAACGACATGACCCTCCCCGACCCCGAACCCGCCGTTCAACCGCGCAGCCGCACCAGCGGCATCGACCGGTCGCTGCAGATCCTCGACATCCTCACCGAGCGGCATCAGCCGATGACGGCCTACGATCTCGCCAAGGTCACGGGCGCGCCGCCCTCGACCGTCTACAAGCTGATCGACGAGCTGATCGAACGGAACATGCTGTCGCGCAGCGCCGACGGGCGGGCCTGGCTCGGGCCGCGGCTGATGCGCTACGGCCTTGCCTATCGCGCGCGGATGAGCGCCTTCGGCGAGGCCGAGCGCGCGATGTTCGCGCTGAACGAGCGGGTCGGCGAGATGGTGCAGATCTGCACCCGCGACGAGGGCATGATGCAGGTGGTCGCCATGGCCGAGGGCACTGGCGCCTTCCGCGTGACCTCCGACGTGGGCACGCGCGTGCCGCTCAACTGGACGGCCTCGGGCCGGCTGCTGATCGGCCATCTGCCCGACGAGGCGCGGGTGGCGGTATTCCGCGCCTGCGCGCGCCCCTCGAACACCGGGCTGGCCGAGACCGACCCCGAGGTTCTGGCCGAGGTGTCGCGGCGCGACTTCCTCGACGGGCTGTCGGTGCAGATCGACACGTCCGAGGATCAGGTCGCCTGCATCGCCGCGCCGGTGCGCGGGCAGGACGGAACCTGCGAGCTGACGCTCTCGGTGGTCATGCCCAAGCACCGGGTGCGCGACAAGTTCGACATGGTGGCGCAGGAGGTGCGGGAGGCCGCACGTTCGGTCGAGCGGGCGCTCGGGCTGCCTCACCGCTGAGCCTCGTCCTCGGCCGCCTCGAAGATCGCCTCGATCTCGACACTGATCCGGTTGGGCAAGGAGCCGACGCCGAAGGACGACCGGGCATGGATGCCCGCCTCGCCGAAGACCTCGGCCAGAAGATCCGAGGCACCGTCGATCACGAAGGGATGCCGCTCGAAATCCGGTCCGGCATTGACGAGGCCGAGCAGCTTGACCACCCCACCCACCCGGTCGAGCGAGCCGAGATGGTCGCGCAGCGCCGCCATGATGTTGATCGCCACCAGCCGCGCATGGTCGCGCGCCTCCTCGGGCGTCACATCCTGGCCGACCTTGCCGCGCATCAGCGTGCCGTCGTCGCGCACCGGCCCCTGCCCGGAGACATAGATCATGTTCCCCGAACAGCGCACGTTGCGGAACGAGCCTATCGGGGTCGGAGCGGTGCCGGGCAAGACGATGCCCAGGGTCGCCAGACGCTTTTCAGGAGAGGGGGGCGACGCCACGGTATCCATGAAGTTCCTCGGTTCTTTTGCAATAGCTTTGGTGATTGGCCCCGACCGGATGGGCGGCGGGCCGTCCATCGGCACAGATCGGTGCCGCATGCGGGCAGCGGGTCCGGAAGACGCAACCCGAGGGCGGCGCCAGCGGGCTGGGGATGTCGCCTTCCAGCAGGGTTCGGTTGCGGTTGGCCCGCGGATCGGGCTGCGGGATCGCGGAGTTGAGCGCCTGCGTGTAGGGATGCGCGGGCGCGCTGCCGATCTCCTTCACCGGGCCGACCTCCATCAGCCGCCCGAGATAGAGCACCGCCACCTGATCGCAGAGGTAGTTCACCACCGACAGGTCATGCGCGATGAACAGCATCGTCAGGTTGCGCTTGGCCCGCAGATCCAGCAGCAGGTTCAGCACCTGCGCCTGGATCGAGACGTCCAGCGCTGACACGCTCTCGTCGGCCACGATGAAATCCGGCTCGACCGCAAGCGCGCGGGCGATGCCGATCCGCTGGCGCTGCCCGCCGGAGAAGGCATGTGGATAGCGGCCCATGTGATCGGGGCTCAGCCCCACCTCCTCCAGCAGGGCCGCCACGCGGTCGCGACGCTCGGCGCGGGTGCCGATGCCGAAGGCGCGCAGCCCCTCGGCGATCAGGTCACCGACCTTCAGCCGCGGGTTCAGCGAGGACATCGGGTCCTGGAAGATGATCTGCATCCGCCGCCGCATGGCACGCATCTCCTCGGCGGAGATCCCGGCGATATCGGTGCCGTCGAAGCGGATCTGGCCGCTCGTCGGCTCGATCAGGCGCAGCAGGCTGCGCCCGAGCGTGGTCTTGCCGGAGCCGCTCTCGCCCACGAGCCCGGTGATCGAGCCGCGCGGGATGTCGAAGCTGACATCCTCCAGCGCATGCACGACGCCCCCGGCAGTGTCGAAGCGCTTGGTCAGGTTGCGGATCTGCAGCAGCGGCTCGGTCATGCTGCCCCCGCCATGTCGAAGATGCAGGCCGACAGATGCCCCGGCGCCTTTTCCTCCAGCGCGACGGGTTCCTGGCAGGCGGGCCGGGCATAGGGGCAGCGCGGCGCGAAGGCGCAGCCGGGCGGCAGCCGGGTCAGCGGCGGCACCGTGCCCGCGATCGGCACCAGCCGGTTGTCCGGGCCCGACCCAGCGCGCGGGATCGAGGAGAGCAGCCCCTGGGTATAGGGATGGCGGGTGTCGTCGAAGAGATCGTTGACCGAAGCCTGCTCCACCACCGCGCCCGCATACATCACCGCCACGTCATCGGCCATTTCGGCCACCACGCCCATGTCATGGGTGATGAACAGGATCGACATGCCGAGATCCTTCTGCAGGCGCCGCATCAGATCGAGGATCTGCGCCTGGATGGTCACGTCGAGCGCGGTCGTCGGCTCGTCCGCGATCAGCAGCGTCGGGTGGCAGATCAGACCCATGGCGATCATCACCCGCTGGCGCATGCCGCCCGAAAGCTGATGCGGATAGGCGTCAAACCGCGCGGCGGCACCGGGGATCTCCACCAGCTCCAGCATCTCGATCACCCGCTTGCGCCGCGCCTCGGCCGAAAGTGTCTCGTGCAGGAACAGCATCTCGCCGATCTGGTCGCCGATGGTGAAGAGCGGGTTCAGCGACGACATCGGCTCCTGGAAGATCATCGAGATGCCGGGGCCGCGCAGCTTGCGGAAGCCCGCCGGGTCGAGGCTGGCGAGATCGGTCACCTCACCGGAGCGGCCGGTGAACGACAGCCGCCCCGACCGGATCCGCCCCGAGGGCGGCAGAAGGCCCATCAGGGCCAGCGACGTCACCGATTTGCCCGACCCGCTCTCGCCCACCAGCGCCAGCGTCCGCCCTCGCGCCAGCGAGAAGCTGACGTCGCGCAGCGCCGTCACGCCGGCGGCGCCGCGACCGAAACCGACGCTCAGCCCCTCGACCGAGAGGATGGTCTCTTCGGGCATGGACATCGCGCCCATGCTCAGGCCCCCGGCGGCAGACGCCGCGCCGCCGGGCGCAGGTCGCTGCCCAGGACGGTCAGGCGCGGCTCTAACATGCGGTCGAGAACCATGTGGTTGCCCTGGCTGTCCTCGACGTCGATCTGCGCCTCCTCCAGATCGAAGGCGGTGAAATCGGCGCGCAGACCCGGCGTCAGCCCATTGGAACCCGAAAGCCCCAGCACCGATCGCGGCGCCTGGGTCACGGCGCGGATGCAGTCGTCGAAGGGCAGGCCCACCGCCAGAAGCTTGGCGAGCGTGGTCGCCATGTCATAGACCGGCTTGGCCATCGAATGCTGGTGCAGGTCGGTCGAGATCGAGAAGGGCCGCAGCCCGTCGGCAATGGAATCCCGCGCCGTCTTGAAGTTGAACGAGGCGCCGCCGTGGCCGATGTCCATCAGGATGCCGCGCTCGGCCAGATCCTTGGCCTGCTGGAACAGCGCGGCGGTGTCGCGGATCGACCCCGCGGGCTTGCCGTTGAAGCAATGGGTGACGATGTCGCCCGGGCTCAGGATGTCGAAGACCTCGTCGATCAGCGGCGGCGGCTCGCCGACATGGACCATCAGCGGCAGGTTGGTCATCTCGGCCACGCGCTTGGCGATCTTGGCCGGGGTGATGCCCCAGCTGCCGACGATCACCCCGGAGGCGCGGACCTTGATGCCGCAGATGACGTCGCGGTTCGCCTCGATCACCGCCAGTGTCCGGTCGATGTCGATCGAGCGCCAATCGATCAGCTCCGGCACCCGGTTGCAGGCGACGAGGCCGATCGAGCCGATGTTGAGGAAGGCGCGGATCGTCTCGCTGGCCGGGTCGATCACATATTCGCGCAGCCCGTGAAAGCTCGCCTCGCCCGCCGAGCCCGCATCGGCCATCGCCGTCACCCCGGTGGGCCGCCCCGCCTCGGAGGCGCGCACCGAGATGTCTGTGCCGCCATACCACACATGGACATGCAGATCGCACCAGCCCGGCGAGAGATACGCCCCCTTCAGATCGACGCTGCGCGCGCCATCGACCGGCGCTGCCGCCACCCGGCCTTCGTCATCGACGAAGATCTCGGACGAGCTCGCGTCGAAGCCTGTGGGGGTGAAGTTGGTGAGCGTCAGAGCCATCTCAGCTTTCCTTGGCGAGTTTGGGATCGAGGGCATCGCGCAATCCGTCGCCGACGATCTGCAGCGAGAGAACCGAGAGGGCGATGGCGATGCCGGGGGACAGGATCATGAAAAAGGCATTGTCGATGAACTGGCGGCCCTCGTTCACCATGATGCCCCAGGTCGGCGTGCGCGGATCGACACCCACGCCCAGAAAGGACAGCCCCGCCTCGGCCAGCATCGCATAGGCGAAGATGAAGGTGGCCTGCACGAGGATCGGAGACATGATGTTGCGCAGCACATGGGTGACCATGATCGTCGGCGTGCGGGTGCCGAGCGCACGTGCCGCCTCTACATAGGGCAGCTCGCGGATCACCAGCGTCGAGGCGCGCACGATCCGGGCGATGCGCGGCGCATAGACCGCCGAGAGCGCGAGGATGACGTTGACCATCGTGCCGCCGAAGATCGCGACCAGCGACAGCGCCAGCAGGATGTCGGGGAAGGCCATCATCGCATCGATCAGCCGCGACAACGGCGTGTCGAGCCTGCGGAAGAAGCCCGCGACCAGCCCGATGGTGATGCCCACGACCGAGGCTAGCAGCGCCACGCCCAGACCGATCCCCAGCGAGGTCTGCCCGGCGACCAGAAGCCGCCCCAGCAGGTCGCGCCCGAAGGCATCGGCGCCCAGCAGATACTCCGCCCCCGGCGGCGTCAGCCGGTTGCGCACCGACATGCCGCCGATCTCGGTGATGCCCAGGAGCGGCAGCAGGAAGCAGGCGGCGACGATGGCGAGGAAGACGACCAGCGCCACCACGGTCGAGGGCCGCTGGAACAGGATCTTGCCGAAGCCGGGCTCGGCCATGGAGGAGGAGGCCATCAGTATTTCACCCTCTTGTCGACGACCAGATAGAGAAGATCGGTGATCAGGTTGACGAACACATAGAGCGCCGCGACCACAATCAGCGTGCCCTGGATCACCGGGTAGTCGCGCCGCAGCACCGCGTTCACCACCAGATTGCCCATGCCGGGCAGGTTGAACACCCGCTCGGTAACGACGGCCCCCGAGACCAGCAGCGCGAAGGTCAGGCCCACGACCGTGATGATCGGGATGCCCGCGTTCTTGAGCGCATGGCGCAGCACGACGCGGCGCTCGCTCATGCCCTTGGCGCGGGCGGTGCGGACGTAATCCTCGCCCAGAATGTCGAGCATCGACGCCCGGGTGAAGCGCAGGATCAGCGCGGAATTGGTGATGCCGAGCGTGACCGAGGGCAGCACCAGATGCCACATGCGGTCGCCGAACCCGGCCCCGGCCCCGCCATAGCCCGAGGCCGGAAACCAGCCCAGATCGGTGGCGAGGTAGCGCTGGAACACCAGCCCGGTGAGAAAGCTCGGCACCGAGGCCGCGAGCATGGCACTGGTGATCGACCCCTGATCGAGCAGCGAGCCGCGCCGGTAGGCCGCCCAGATGCCGATCGGCGTGGCGATGACCAGCGCCACCAGCAGCGAGAACAGCGCGAGGAAGATCGTCGGCTCCGCCCGGCTCGCCAGAACCGAGGTGACCGGCTGGTTGTAGAACAGCGACTGCCCCAGATCGCCGCGCAGCGCATTGCCGAGGAAGCTGAGGTATTGCGCCAGCACCGACCGGTCGAGCCCCAGCCGGACCCGCAGCGCATCGACCTCTTCCGGCGTGGCATCCGGCCCCAGCATCAGCGAGGCCGGATCGCCCGGCGCCAGACGGACCAGGATGAAGGCGATGGTCAGCACCAGAAAGATGACGACGATCATGCCGACGAGACGGCGGAACAGATAGCTGCGCATGGGGCGGCCTCGGGTCAGGGCGGCGGGCGAAGGACGGGGCGGACGGCGGGGCCACGGGGAAGCCCCCCGTGGCCACCGGGCCTATTGCGTGATCGAGGCGTTCCAGAACGCGGGCCAGGCAGAGGCTTCCACCCCCTCGAGCTTGCGCGCCTTGCCCTGCAGCGAGTTGAAGTTGCCGATCTTGATCAGCCCCACATCCTCATAGGTGATCTTCTGCAGCTCGGCATAGATCTCGCGCCGCGCCTCGGGATCGGTCTCGGCGGTGAAGCGGTCGAGGATGGCGTTCTTTTCGGGGTTGTTCCACCCCTCGCGCGCCGTGGCGAAGAAGGACGAGGTCAGCGACGGCTCGGGCAGGAAGGGCGAATGGGTGATGTAGACATCCCAGAGCTCGGGGTTGTCGCGATTCTGGGCGAGCGTCGCCCAATCCACCACATCCATCTGCACCGTGAAGCCCGCCATCTCCAGCGCCATCCGCGCCACCTCGGCCATCTGGTAGTGGAACTCGTATTGGCGCGAGGTCAGGATGCGCAGCGGCTGGCCGTCATAGCCGGCCTCGGTCAGATACTCGCCCGCACGCGCCTGATCGTTGATGTTGTAGAGATCGGTGCCTTCCCCGGTGTTCCAGGTCCAGCCCTCGGGGTAGAGCGCGCCGTCGGTCTGGAAGAACTTCTCATCGCCGAATGCCGCGAAGAGCATGTCGTCGAGCGGCAGCGCCGCCTGCACCGCGCGACGGATGTTGAGATCCGTCATCAGCCCCTGCTTGTGGTTCACCGCGAAGATCGGCCAGCCGAAGGGCTCCAGCAGCAGCGGCTCTGCCACCTCGGAGCTTTCGATCCGGTCATAGGCCTCGGTCGAGAGGCTGTCGGCAAAGGCGAACTGCCCCGAGAGCAGGCCTTCGACGCGGGTGTTGGTGTCGGGCACCGGCACGAAGCGGATCTCGTCGAGGGTCTGCTTGCGCTCCCCCGCCGCCGCACCCGGCTGGGTATAGCCGTCGAAGCGGGTCAGCTGGACGTATTGATCAGGCTCATGCGCAGCGAGCTTGTAGGGCCCGGTGCCGACCGGCGTCTCGATCTGGTCGGCGAGGATCTCCTCCGGATAGACGACCGCCGCCGAGTTCGAGAAGGCGAGCAGCGCCAGAAGCGGCGCATAGGGCGCGTTCAGGGTCATGGTGATTTCGGCGGGCCCGCTGGCCTCGATGCTCTCGATCTTGTCGGCAATGCCCATCCCGCGGCTCGCGACCTTCATCCAGCGCTCGAGCGAGGCCTGCACATCCGCGCTGTCCATCGACGAGCCGTCATGGAAGCTGACACCCTCGCGCAGCGGGATGGTGTAGACGAGCCCATCCTCGCTGATCGCCGGCATGTCCGCAGCCAGCAGCGGCACGACATTTCCGCCCTTGTCGAAGGTATAGAGCGTCTCCATGAAATGCTGGGTAACGATGCTGACCACGTCCTTCGTCGAGACCATCGGATCGAACGTATCCGGATCGCCGATGATGGCGACATCGATGGTTCCCTCGGCAGAGGCGGACCCTGCGACGGAAAGGGCAATCAAGGCCGAACTTAACAAGCATGTGGCACGGACGATCATGGTCAGCTCCCCTGTTATTACATTATAATGGCATGTAGTTCATATCCATGACTACACGGCGCTTACCCCACTGCCGTCAACTACGATCTATAATTGTGGATGGCGCAGCGGGTGGCGGCCCCGCCGTTTGGTTGCAGGTCTGTCTTGTGCTGACAGTTTGGCGGGAAAACGACATCCTGATGCAGAGGGCGTGCATCGGGTGTGCATGAGATGTGCACAGGCCCGCGGTGCCCCCGACGGCAGATTCGTCCGCGGTGTTGGCTCTCCTGTGACACTGCGCGTCGACGGCAGGTGCTTTAATGTCGGGCGATAACCAGTGCCCCATCGGCACCTCAGGTTAATCGGCGCAGACAGCAGCTGGGAGCCCAAAAGACTTTCAATGATGTTTTGGAACGCTTAAGGCTGGGGAGCAGCAGCGCCGCGCCCCAGCCTAATTCTTTAAGCATAACCAACGTCTTGAAACCGAGACCAATCTCGAAGAGATTGAAGGATCAAGCGACCAAGGCCGACTCCCAGGAAAAATCGGCCTGTCCGAAATGACCGAAGGTCGCCGTGGAGCGGAAGCAGGGGCGACTGAGGTTCAAGCGGCTGATGAGGCTACGAGGACGCATCAGATCGGCGAGATCCACACCCGCCTCGCGATAGAGGGCCTCTGGCTCCTCACCGCCGGTCACGGCGAACGAAATCTCCAACGGCTCCGCAACCCCGATCGCATAGGCGACGCGTGCCTCGCAGCCGGACGCCCAGCCCCGCGCCACGACGTCCCGGGCGAGCTGCCGCGCCGCGTAGGCGCCAGACCGATCGACCTTGGTCGGATCCTTTCCGGAGAACGCTCCTCCGCCGTGGCGGGCATAACCGCCATAGGTGTCGACGATGATCTTGCGGCCGGTCAGTCCGGCATCAGACTGTGGGCCTCCGACATGGAAGCTCCCTGCCGGGTTGAGGTGGAACACCGTATTTCCGGTGATCCAGTCTCCCAAGACCGGTATTGCCACCTCTTCCCGCAGGATTTCGCGCAGGTTGTTCAACCCAAGGTCCCGCGCGTGCTGCGACGAGAGCACGACGTGCGTCACCTCGCGGGGACGTCCGTCCTCGTAGCGCACCGTGACCTGCGATTTCGCATCTGGCCCGAGGGCCTGCCCCACGCCCGTCAACCGCAGGTCGCGGTGCCGGCGCATGAGCTGGTGCGACAGCTGGATTGGCAGCGGCATGAGCTCGGGCGTTTCGGTGCAGGCGAAACCGAACATCATGCCCTGATCGCCGGCTCCGGTCTCCGTCTGGCTGACACCCGAACTGATTTCGGGTGATTGCTGGCTGATCTGGCGCAGGATGCGGATACGATCCGGATCGACACCCCACCGTCCGCCGTCATGTCCTATGTCGCGCAGAACATCCCGTGCTACCGCCTCGAAATCCACCTTGGCCAGCGTTGTGATCTCGCCGATCAGGCACAGAAGATCGCCTTTCACCGCCGTCTCCATTGCGACGCGCGAAACAGGATCCTGAGCAAGACAAGCATCGAGGATGGCATCCGAGATCTGGTCGCAGATCTTGTCCGGATGACCGTCCGACACACTCTCCGACGTGAAAAGTCCACTCTTCATCTGCATCAGCCAGCCCCTCCTCGATCAGTCGCCAAGTGCGACAGTGCCCGTCGTCCGCAGGACCCCCGCTTCGTCGCGGATCCAGAGATCGAAACCATCCTGCGTTTGCCGCCCTTCGGCAAAGACGATCTCTCCGGCGAAGACAGGCTGCACGCCGCGGAAGCCGAACCGCCGGATCGGCCGTGTTGCCTTGGATCTGCAGGCTTCAAGCATCAGCGTCGCCAGCAGCTGCCCTTGAACGATGACGCCGGGGTAGCCCTCGACGGCGGTTGCGTAGGGCTGGTCATAGTGGATGCGGTGGGCGTTGAAGGTGACTGCCGAATACCGGAAGAGCATCACCTCGTCGGGCTGATGCCTGACGCTCCATGCTGCATCCTTCGGCGCAGGCTTTCCGGCAGGTGCAGGCGCATCCTTGGGCGGCTGATCTCGGTAGACCAGCGTTTGCGTTTCCTCGAGCAGCGGCCTCCCTTCACTCTCGTAGCGGTTTTCGACCTTGACGAAGACCAGCGCACCGCTGGCGCCAGCCTTCATCGAGATATCGGCGATCTTCGATGTCTTGGTCAAAGCCGCTCCGAGGCGGATCGGTGCATGGAATTCGATATCGCTCGCGGCCCACATCCGCCGCGGCAGATCGACGGGCGGCAGGAAGCCACCCCTCGCCGGATGGCCATCCTCCCCCATCTGCGACTGCCTCGCCGTCGGGCCGAAGTAGAGCCACTGGCTCAGCAAGGGGGCAGCGCTGCCGTCAGCTGTGACTTCTGCCGTGTCCAGCAGTGCCAGAAGCCCCTGCACGGGCCAGGCATCGGCACGATCTTCGCGGGTCTCGGTGTGCCCCAGCCAAGGCATGCAGCTTTCGATGTCCATGTCGTCATCCTCCTCCGTCTCGACTTTTTGTCTTGCATGGCCGTAGTTGTTAATGCAACTACTATTTGAGTTGCCTAGATGGCGACGGCACGAACGTCTGTCTGCGGAGGAGCACTCATGGCCATCATCGACATTAAAACCGAAATCACCGGCAACATCTGGAAGATCGAGGCACAGCCCGGACAGAAGCTGGCCGAGGGCGACACGATCATCATGCTCGAATCGATGAAGATGGAGATCCCGGTTTGCGCGACCGAGGATGGGGTGCTGATCGAAGTGCTTGCGGAGGAAGGCGCGACAGTCACGGAAGGGACCGTCGTCGCGCGGATTGAGGCCTGATCCGATGAAGAAGCTTCTTGTGGCCAACCGTGGCGAAATCGCCCGCCGGGTTTTCCGCTCGGCACGAGAGCTCGGCATCGCGACGGTTGCGGTCTATTCGGAAGCCGACGCCCATGCCGTGCATGTCCTCGAGGCGGATGAGGCCTGGCCCATCGGTCCTGCCCCAGCTCGCGACAGCTACCTCAACGTGGACAAGGTGCTTGAGGCAGCACGCCTTTCGGGCGCCGATGCCGTTCATCCGGGCTACGGCTTCCTGTCGGAGAACGCGGATTTCGCCGAAGCGGTCGAGGCCGCGGGTCTGACATGGGTAGGCCCAACGCCGGATTCGATCCGGACGATGGGCGACAAGCAACGTGCTCGCGCTCTGGCGGAGGCCGCCGGCGTTCCCATCGTCCCCGGCTCCGACCGGATTGCCCCGGATACGACCGAGGGCATCGAGGCGGCGGGTGCGGAGGTCGGATATCCGCTGCTCGTCAAGGCCGCGGCAGGCGGGGGCGGGATCGGAATGCGGCGGGTCGATGATCCTGCCAAGCTGCGCGAGACCGTCATCGCGACGCAGTCGATGGCTGGAAAGGCCTTCGGCAATGGCTCGGTCTTTCTCGAGCGCTTCGTTCCGAAGGCGCGGCATGTGGAAATCCAGGTGTTTGGTTTCGGCGAGGCTGGCGCGGTGCATTTCTACGAGCGGGATTGCTCGCTCCAGCGCCGCTTCCAGAAGGTGATCGAGGAAAGCCCCGCACCTGGCCTTCCCGACTCTGTCCGCAACCGGATGACGGAGGCGGCGGTTCGGCTGTGTCGGCACGTGGCCTATCGTGGCGCCGGAACGGTGGAATTCATCGTGGATGCCGAGAGCTTCGAATTCTTCTTCCTGGAGATGAATACGCGCATTCAGGTCGAGCACCCCGTGACCGAGATGGTGACCGGGCACGATCTCGTCTCTCTCCAGCTCCGGTTCGCAGCGGGGGAGATCGGAAACCTGCCGCAGGATGAGATTAGCACGCGCGGACATGCCATCGAATGTCGTCTCTACGCGGAAAATCCCGAGAAGCGCTTCATGCCTTCGCCGGGCACACTGTCGGTGTTTTCGCTGCCGTCCGCCGTCCCGGGACTGCGCATCGATTGCGGCTATCGCGAGGGCGACACGGTGACGCCCTTCTATGATCCGATGATCGCCAAACTGATCGTGCACGGCGCCACCCGCGACGAGGCGCGTGAGCGGGCGGCACAGGCTTTGCGGCGCGTCAAGGTGGATGGCCTGCGGACCAACCGCACCTTCCTGATCGGCTGTCTCGAGAACGACGGCTTCGCCAGCGGCGACGTCTATACGAGCTTCATCGACGAGAACCTCACCGCCTTGCTGGGAGCGTCCGTCGAAGCTGAGCCTGCGACGCCGTAAACCGTGACCGACCGAGAGACGGCATCGCTTGCGGGAGGCAGGGCACACCTGCCCCCCGCGACGCGCTGAAGACTCTCCGGCATGTCCGGCAGCGAAACGCTGAGCGTGCCTGCCAACCCGGATCGCACCGGGCATTTCCTGTTTCATGGAGTGAAGCTTGGCTAGCTGGCGACGAGCATTGCCCTCAACGCGGCCTCGAAGCGACCTGGCTGCTCAAAAGCGACCCAGTGACCCGCACCCTCTATCACCTCGACCAGGCAAGCGGGATCGCTCCTGCGCAAGAGGCTGATCCTCTGATCGAGGTCATCTTGCAGCACCGCATCCGCGCCACCCCAGATCGCTCCGAGGGAAACCTGCAGCTGCGGCAGCGTCTCGCGCAGGATCGGACGGTTCGACCACGGCCGGCTGTTCAGCCGCGCCCGCGTCGCATTTTCTGCCTGAAGCCGCACCGCTTCTGCCCCGACCTCCCCCGCCAGCATCAGAACCTCGAGGTTGTGACGATGGGCAGCCGCTTGTTGCTGGACAGGGAGATGACGCCATGCCCGCATCGGCAGGCGCAGAGAGGTCGGCAGGCCGAACCCGCTTGCCCCGACCAGAACCAGCCGTCCGACCCGAGGCCCCGCCAAACGCGCGACACGCGCCGCGACGAGACCGCCGAAGGAAAATCCGACCAGCGTAAACGGTTGCATGCCGATCAGCGCCTCTATGCCCGACAGCAGCGCCGAGGCGAGAGGATCGAGATCCGCCGTCAGGGTCAATGGATCGGACTCACCGAAACCCGGCATGTCGGGCAGCAGTAAGCGGTAGTCCGAGCAGAGCCCCATGACATTGCGGCTCCAGTGGGTCCACGAGCCGGAACCGCCGTGCAGCATCACCAGCGGAGACCCGTTGCCCGCGCAGCGCCAGACAGTCACCCCTTCCGCATGGGGAGTGCAACAGCGCGACAGCTCAGTCACGGAGATCGACCGGGCCGGTGAAGCGCCTTCGGATCATCGGCAGCAGACCGCCATCCAGCAGCAATGACACCTCGGCCTCCGAATGTGCATCCAGCCGCAAGGGCACATGCTGCTCTCCGGCCCGCGCCTCCAGCCGGCCCCGGGGAGACAGGCCTTCGTCCGGGACGTGGATCGACAGCGGTCGACTATCCTGCAACCCGAGATCGAAGCGCGTTGCGCCTTCGATGAAGACCAGCGGCAGCACGCCCATGCCGATCAGGTTGGAGCGATGGATGCGCTCGAAGCTGCCTGCGAGCACCGCGACGACTCCCAGCGTCCTCAGCCCCTTGGCCGCCCAGTCGCGGGACGACCCGGCACCATAATTGTGCCCCGCGAGGACCACCAGCCCCCTGCCGAGTTGTGCCTGCTGTTGTGCAACCTCCCAGACGCTGCCGCTGAAGTCATCGATGCGGGCGAGGTTTCCGCGTTCTCCGTCGAAGAACTCGTTTTCCAGCAGCGGATTGTCGAACATCCCGCGAGCACAGATGTCAGGGTTGCCTCGTCGAAGGCCGTAGTTGCCAAGCCTGTTCGGTGGTGTGCCGCGCTCTGTGAGCCATCGGCCCGCCGGGCTGTCCGCGCGGATCGCTGCGTTGGGGGAGATGTGGTCTGTGGTGATGCCGTCCTTCAACGAGAGCAGGGGACGCAGGTCCACCAGATCGCTCGCCTGCCCATAGGCAGGTGACATCGCGGCAAAATCGGAGGGCTGGATGAACAGGCTGTCCCGATCCCAAGGGAACCGATCTCCGCTGGGCGACGGCAAGGCTTCCCAATCTTCGGTCGTCTCCATTCCCGCCGCGTAGGACGCCTTGAACAACTCCGCGGTGACGTGGCACGCCACAAGATCGGCGACCTCTGCCGGGTCCGGCCAGATGTCACGAAGATAAACCGGGATGCCGGCGCTATCCGTTGCGAGCGGTTCGGTGGCCAGATCGACAGAAATGTTTCCTGCCAGCGCGGCGGCGATGACGAGCGGCGGCGACGCCAGATAGGCCGCCTTGATCGACGGATGTATCCGCCCCTCGAAGTTGCGATTGCCGGACAGCACGGCAACCGTCGCCAGACCTTCCTCTTCAATGCGGGCGGCAAGTTCGAGCAGCAGTGGCCCAGAGTTGCCGTTGCAGGTGGTGCACCCGTAGCCGACCGTATGAAATCCAAGAGCTTCGAGGTGCGGGGTCAGCCCCGCGGCGTCCAGATAGTCGGTAACCACCCGAGACCCCGGCGCAAGCGACGTCTTGACCCAGGGCGCAGGTTCGAGCCCACGCTGCGCCGCGTTGCGAGCCAGAAGGCCTGCCGTCATCATCAGGACGGGGTTGGCGGTATTCGTGCAGCTGGTGATCGCCGCGATGGCCACTGCACCATGATCCGCTTGTCCCGCGATGCCCAACCGCGCCAACCGGTCCTGAAACGAGCGGGGAACATCCTTCAAGGCGACGCGCTGTTCGGGGCGCTCGGGCCCCGCCATGGAGGGAGCGACCTCCGACAGGTCGAAGAGGTGACGCTCCGCAAACTCCGGCTGGTCATCATGCCACAGGCCTTGGGCCTTTGCATAAGCTCTGGTGAGCCGAAGGTGGCCCTCCTCCCTGCCGGTCATGCGCAAGTAGGACAGGGTGGCCTCATCGATCGGGAAATAGGTGCATGTCGCGCCGTATTCCGGTGACATGTTCGCGATGGTCGCACGATCTGCGAGGGAGAGCGCAGAGATGCCATCTCCGTAGAACTCGACGAAGGCGCCGACAACGCCCAGCCGCCGAAGCATCTCGGTGATGTGCAACACAAGGTCCGTCGCCGTCGCGCCTTGGCGCATGGCCCCGGTAAGCTGAATGCCCACAACCCGGGGCGGGCTGAACTCCAGCGGCAGCCCCAGCATCGCGGCTTCCGCCTCGATCCCGCCGACACCCCAACCGAGGATCCCCAGCGCATTGACCATGGTGGTATGGCTGTCGGTGCCGATCATCGTGTCCGGTCGCGCGCACCCATCCTGCACCCGCACAACGTGGCTCAGCCATTCGAGATTGACCTGATGCATGATTCCGCGGCCCGGCGGGATGACCCGGAAGTTGCCGAAGGCGCTCTGGCACCACTTGATGAAGGCGAACCGCTCCCGATTGCGTTCCATCTCGACTTGGCGGTTCAGCACGAGCGCCGCAGCGCTGGCGCAGTGCTGAACCGCAAGAGAATGATCCACCACGAAATCGACCGGGATGACCGGATCGAGACGACGTGGATCCCCCCCTTCGCCGGCGATGGTGTCGCGGATCGAGGCCAGATCGGTCATCAGCGCAACGCCGAGAAAATCCTGCAGCAGCGCACGTCCCGGCGCGAAACTGATCTGACGCTCACCAGCTTCGCCTCGCAAGGCGTCCAGTTCGCGGCGGGCCTCCTCCCGCGGCAGACGCCAGAGAATATCTTCGGCGAGGACCTTCAGGGAACGCGGCAGGGCGCGCAACGGTCCGACGTCCTCCTCGGCTGCCGCAAGGCTGAGGTAGTTCAGATCGGTCTCCGGCAAAGTCCGGAGGAACTGCGGGTTCGCGCAGGGCACCATGCAATCATCCTCCATCCACGACGGCAAGTAGGCGGCGCGCCATCTCGGAGTGGAGCCGCTCGACCATGCGTCCCTCCAGCCGCACCACACCGGAGCCTTGATGTTCTGGCTGCTCGAAGAGATCGGCGATGCGGCGCGACCAGGCGACCTCCTCGGGAGTGGGAGAGAACCGGCGGTTGCAGGGCTGGATCTGCCGTGGATGGATCAGGGTCTTGCCGTCGAACCCCATCTCGCGCCCCTGCTGGCACTCCGCCTCGAAGCCGTCGGCATCTTCGAGGTCATTGAAGACGCCGTCGAGAATATCGAGCCCTGCGCTTCGCGCTGCGGCGAGGCACATTGCGAGCCACGGCTGGAACGCGGCTCGCCCGGGCAGAAGACTGGCGCGTGTCTCCTTGGCCAGGTCGTTGGTCCCCATGACCATTGCCGTCAGACCCGGCACCTCTGAACGGGCCGCAGCAATATCGGCTGCAGTCAACATGGCCGCCGGTGTCTCCATCATGACCCAGAGCCCCATCTCCGAGTTATTCCCTAACGCCTCCCGTGCGGCGAGGACATCAGCGCGCGACGATACCTTCGGGACAAGCACCGCGTCAGCACCGGAGGAGGAGACGGCAGCAAGATCCTCGGCGCCCCAAGGGGTATCGAGGCCGTTCACCCGGACCACCACCTCGCGCCGGCCGAAGCCGCCCTTGGCAATGGCCTCCAGCACCTTCGTCCGGGCGTCCGCCTTGCTGTCCGGCGCAACCGAGTCCTCCAGATCGAGGATGAGCACGTCGGCGGCAAGTTCGCGTGCCTTCTCGAGAGCACGCGGATTGGAGGCGGGCATGTAAAGCGCGCTGCGGCGGGGTCGGAAGGTCATGGGGATTCCTTTCAGAGCAGGGTAAGGACCAGCACGGCGAGCACGGCCAGAAACAGGGTTTCCGCCACCACCACAGCGAGGTTGACCGGCCCCAGCGCAAACATCGCCTGAAGCGACGTCTTGATGCCCAGGGCGGCGATGGCGCCGACCAAGAGCCAGCGGGAAGTGTCGACCATCAGGCCTGCGATGACGACCGGGATCAGGCCGAAACTGTTGGCCATCAGGATCGCCACAAAGGCGACGGTGAAGAGCGGCCACGGCACCGACGCGCCATCGCTGCGGTCGCGCCGCGTGGCGATGAACGCGAGCAGGATTATGACGACAGGCAGCATGGCAACGCGGAGCAGCTTTACATAGGTCGCGATGTCGCCCGTCTCATCCGAAACGGCGTAGCCGGAGCCGACGACCTGCGCGACGTCATGGATCGTGGCGCCGAGCAGGACACCGATCTCGCCGTTGTCGAAGCCGAGCGCGGTGAAGATGATGGGGTAGACGATCATCGCGACCGTCGACAGCGAAGTCACGGCGATGACGGTGAAGAGCGTGTTCTGCTCGTGGTCGCGGTCCTTGGGCAGCACGGCGGATATGGCAAGCGCAGCCGATGCGCCGCAGATCGCCACCGCTCCCCCCGTGAGCACGCCGAAGCTCCAGCGACGGCCCAGCATGCGCGACAGTAGCAAACCGAAACCCATGGTAGACACGAGGCAGACGATCACCAGCGCGATGGGTCCGGTGCCGAGGCTGGAGATCTGCGAGAAGGTGATCCTTGCACCCAGAAGTGCGATGCCCCAGCGCAGCAGCTTCTTTGCAGTGAATTCGACGCCAGGGGCGCACTTTGGCTCGGCCGCCAGGAAATGCAGGCTCATGCCGAGCAGCAGCGCGAACAGCATCACGGGCGCGCCGTAATGCTCGGAGAGGAAGGTTGCGGCGGCAGCCACCGTGAAGGACACGGCAATGCCGGGAAGTAGTTTCCCAGCCGTCTCCCGGAGCGGCAGAAGCCGGGCATGGTCAGTCATCATCGTCACGTCTTGTCCCTTCCTTGGACGACCCTTCCCAGGATCTTCGATGCAGTCGCTCGGCCAGAGCGTTCCCGGCCAGTCCCCGCGTCAGCTGATAGGCTGCGACCATGGCCGCATCGGCTCCTACGGCGCGCGCCGTCAGCACCATTTCGGCAGAACCGCCGGTTGCGAGACTCAGGATCATCGTGGCCACGTCTTCCCGCAGGAGGATCGCCAGCCCCAAGGCCGCGCCTGCCATGACGACCGCATGCACCAGCATCATGATGGCCCCTGCCCCAAGCGCCCGGGGCAACCGACGGACCGTCTCGCGCTTCAACCGTGCCCCGAGGCTCAGGCCGAGCCCGATCTGCGCCACCGCGATCAGTTCGCGAGGTTCCGAGGCGGCCACGAGCCCGCCTCCCGAAAGCAGTGCAACGACGGCCATCGGCCCAAGAAACCAGGCTGATGGCAACCCCAGACGGGAGCCACCCCATCCGGCGAAGGCGGCGCTCAGCAACGCCAACGCCAGTGGAGCCGTCCAGGCTCCGGGGTCTCGCGAGACGCTCAGGGCCGCTGCCTCGTTCACCGAAAAGATGAGCGGCGGCAGCACGAAGACGACGAACATGACCCGCATGGCGTGAAACGTCGCCACTGCGCCGACATCCGCACCATGTCGTCCGGCGAGATCCGCCATTTCGGAAATCCCTGCCGGGATCATCGCGAAATGCGCGGTCGAGCGATCCAACTTCGCAAGCCGGGCCATCGGCGCGGCAAGCAGCAGACCGATGCCCAGCGAAAAGGCGGCACCGAGCGGGATCACCAGGGCGTGCCATCCGATGCGCGAAACGACGTCCGCACTTACCGTCAGACCTACCGAAGTGCCCACGACAAGCTGTGCCATGCGATAGGCCCGCTGCGGCACATTTATGTGCGCGACCGTCATGGTATAGATCGCGCTCGCCAGTGCCGCTCCGACCAACCATGCCAGCGGGAGGCCTGCCAAGTGCGCAAGTGCTCCTCCCGCCGATGCAAAGACAACGGCGGGAAGAAGGTGCACAGGCCTGTTCATGGCTCACCGGGCGCGCCGACGGCCCAGCAGCGGGGAAATCAGAACGAGGATCGCAAGCGCGATGAGGACCGCTGTGATCGGCTGCAGCAGAAGGCTGAAGAAGCTGTCGTTCGCCGTGATCATGGCGCGGCGCAGGCTCGCCTCCAGCATGTCTCCAAGAACCAGCGCCAGAACGATGGGAGCGGGATGGATGTCGCACCGCCGCAGAAGATAACCGATCACCCCGAAGAAGGCCGTGACCATCATCTCGAAAGTGTCATTGGCGGCGGAATAAGCTCCAAGCATGCAGATCGACGCCACCACCGTCGCGATGATGGGGCGCGGTATCCGGGTGATCTGCACCCAGAGCCGTGCGCCGAACAGGCCGACAGCGACCATGAGCGGCAATCCGACGAACAGACCCACGAAGATCGAGTAGGGGATCTCCGGGTTTGTCGCGAAGAGAAGCGGGCCCGGCTGCAGCCCCTGGATGGTCAGGCCCCCAATAAGGACGGCGGCACTGGCCGATCCGGGGATCCCGAGGGAGAGAAGCGGCGCAAGCGCTCCGGAGACCGATGCGTTGTTGGCCGCCTCCGAGGCAACGATGCCCTCGGGGTTGCCCTTGCCGAAGCTTCCCTTGTCTGAGGACAGGTTCTTGGTCACCCCGTAGCTGATGAGGGAGGCGATCGACGCCCCTGCTCCCGGAATGACACCCACGAAATAACCGATCAGGGACGAGCGGATGACGGTCACCTTGAAGGGCATGAGAGCCTTGAAGGAGGCAGATGCCGACGGCGTGTGCTTGATCGGCATGGTTTTCTGGTTTGCGGTCTCGAGCATGACGAACACTTCGGACAGCGCGAAGAGTCCGATCAGCGCAGGCAGGAACGGGAGGCCGTCGATCAGCAGGAAGTGAACGACGTAGCGCTCGGAGCCTCGGATAGGATCGATGCCGATGGTGATGACGGTCAGCCCGAACATCAGGCCGATGATCGCCTTGAGCGTAGAGCCGGCACTCAGCACCCCGATCAGGGAAAGCCCGAGAACGGCCAGAGCGAAATATTCCGCGGGACCGAAGGCAAGCGCCGCCGAAGCCATCAGCTGCGCCGAGATGACGAGGAGCACGCCGCTGATCAGGGCGCCGGCTCCGGATGCCATGATCGACAGGTTCAGCGCGCGTCCAGACTCTCCCCTCTGGCTCATCGGAAAGCCGTCGAAGGCCGTCACCGCCGAGGCTGGCTGCCCCGGCGCATTGACCAGGATTGCCGGAATGCCGCCGGCATAGTCGGAGGCCATGTAGATGGACACCAACATGACGATGGCCGGGATAGGCTCGAGCCCGAAGGTGAAGGGGATCAGCAAAGCCATGCCGATCGAAGAGGTGAGCCCCGGCATCGCGCCAACGAAGTAGCCCACAAGGATGCCGCACATTAGGGCGATCAGGACCTTGAAGGTCAGGACGAGGCCCAAGGCATTGATGAAGTTGTCGATCATATATCGCTCCGATCACGGCAGAGGCGTGCCGAGCAGCATCTCGAAGACGCCCTTGGCCAGCAGCAGGACAATCGCAGTCGTTGCCAGAAGCGACAGGGGGTGGCGGACGCCCGCCACCCACCCGAAGACAGGCACCCAGATCAGCGCGACGATGTAGTAGCCGAAGGCTCCCACGGCGAAGGGGAACGCCATGACAAGAACCATGCCGATTGCCAGCCATAGTGGACGCTGGAAGACAACTGAACCGCGTGACCCCTTGCCCGCCACTGTCAGGGCGATCTGAACGCCTGACAGGAGGATGAGCAGACCGCCGGCAATCAGGGGAAAGGTGCCCGGATCGAACACAGCCGTGGTCTGCTGCATCTGCAAGGCCCCATAAACGAACCAGCACCCCAGGATCAGCAACGCACCGCAGATGATGATGTCGTAGAGCGGCGCGGGGACAGCTACCTCGCTCTCCCACTCCTCGGTTGCGTCCGGACCTGACGGTGGGACATGCTCCGCGTCGGCAGAGACGGGAAACTCCGCCTCTGCCTTGTTTGGCTTCTTGTCGGGGCGCTCCATGGCGTCACTGCCCGTGACCGAGCCGGTCAAGCCATGTCTTTGTCGCCGTCTCCTGCGCCTTCGCAAAGTCGGTGAATTCCTCGGTCGGCATGTATCCGGGAATGAGCGCCGAGTCGGTGATGTACTTCTGGAGTTCCGGGGTCTGAAGGGCAGTCTCGACCTCGGCACAAAGCGCCTGCTGTGCCTCGGGCGGCGTGCCCTTGGGCATGATGATGCCGCGGAACTGCTGCCAACGGGTGTCCACGTCGAAGCCAGCCTCGGCAAAAGTCGGAACGTCGGGCATGATCTCCGAGCGAGTGTCGGACATGATGCCGATCACCTTCAACGTCCCCGCATCGACATGCTGCTTCACCAGCCCGATGTAGGAGATTGCGATGTTGTTGTGCCCTCCCAAGGTGGCAACGACCGCATCACCGACGCTGTTGTAGGGCACCCAGTTGATGTCGCCATCCGCGAGCTGCGCTGACTCCCCGAACATGAGCCAAGCGATGTGCCCACCAGAGGCCTCGCCGAATCCTGCAACAGAGAGCGACCCCGGCGAGGCCTTCGCCTTCGCCACCAGATCCTGCATCGACTCGATCCCGCTGTCTGCGCGGACCGTCAGCAAGTAGGGCTCAAGCACCAGGTTGCACGCCCATTCGACCGACTCGATGTTGAACTGGCCGGATTGCTGGAACATCCCCAGATGCGAAGCGGTGACGGAACCCAGCGTCAGGCCGTCTGGCTTGGCGCGCGCAAGCTGGGCCATCTGCCGTGCGCCGCTGCCACCGGGGCGGTTTTCAACGATGACGTTTTCGCCGAGCTGCTTTTGGAGCTGTTCGGCGAGCCGGCGGCCCATCACGTCCGTCGCTCCGCCGGGCTCGACATGCAGCACATAGCGCAAGGGACCGCCCGGATAGTCCTGGGCGCTGCCTTGGACGGCGCCCGTGACGCTTAGCAGGGCGGCTGCGGCCACCACCTTAAACTTGTTCATCTTGTCTCCTCCCATGAGCCCTTCGGCAAATCACTGTTGCATTGACGAGGGGCGCATGACAAAGATTAGGCAAGCGTAGTCGCTTAAGCAACTACTAAATTTCCTCAGTGTTTCCAGTCCTCAAGCATCCATCTTGCGCGCTGAACCTCTGGAAATGCTGGGGAAATCGAACTGTGAAACCATGGCCGGAGACAGATGATGGCAGCGATTCGAAAGATCACTCTGAGGCGTTTGAACCTGCCCCTGATCCGCCCCTACCGGCTGTCATACCGAACCTTCGAGACCTTCGAACCGTTCATGATCGAAGTGGAAGATGACGCCGGACATCTTGCCTTTTCCGATGCGCATGTGTCACCCGGGTCGAGCGAGGAGACCCGGGAAGGCGCATGGGCCTTTCTGGACGAGCACATCAGCGCCAGTATCGGCGCCGAGCCGCAGGAGGCCATCTTATCGGTCCTGCGGCAGTTCGAAGAGAGCAAGGTTGCAACCACTGCGCTGGTAACGGCTCTGGAGCATCTGCTGGATGATCCGCTTCTCCATGTGAGCGAGGCGAAGGTTCTTCCGCTTCTCACGCCGATCAACCAGACCACGCCGGATCTGATCGCGACAGAGGTCGAGGATTGGCTGGCTCAGGGTTTCCGCACCTTCAAGATCAAGGTGGGAAAGGATGTGGACGCCGATCTGGAGCGCGTCCGCTGCATTCAGGCGGCATCAAACGGGCGGGCCACGCTGCGGCTGGACGCCAATCGCGCCTTCAGCCGGGAAGACGGCATCCGCTTTGCGGCCGCTCTCGACCCTGAGGGCATCGAGCTTTTCGAGCAACCGTGCGACTCTGACGACTGGAAGGCGAACGGAGATGTCGCCCGCGCGTCCACCGTTCCGCTCATGCTGGACGAACCGATTTGCACCTTGGGTGACATCGAGCGCGCTGCAGCCATGCCGGGCGTCGGGTTCTGCAAGCTCAAGCTGAAGCGCTTCGGCGGGCTGGGCCGGTTGAAGGAAGGTCTGGACGCCGTGCGCAACAACGGCATGGAGCCCGTGCTGGGTGATGGCCTCGGGTCGGAAATCCACGGCTGGATGGAAGCCTGCGTGGCGCGCACCACGATCCGCAACGCGGGCGAATTCAACGGATTTCTCAAGGCACGGGAGCGAGTCTTCAAGATGCCGCTGCCCTTTGTCGAGGGGGCTGTCCGGCTCGACGCCGGTTTCCGGCCGGAACTTGACCGCGCTCAGGTCGATCGGCTGACGGCGGAGCGCGTCGACTACACCACTCAAGGGAGGAACTGATGGCACATGACGAAATCCTGGCGGCGCTTGATCGCCGCCGCGCCGAAGCACTGGCAATGGGTGGCGAGAAGAAGCTGGAACAACGCCGCGAGAAGGGGCAGCTGAACGCCGAGGAGCGCTTGGCGGCGCTGGTGGACGGCGGCAGCTTCTTCGAGACCGGGCTGCTCGGCAGATCCAGCTACTCCGCAGCCGAAGCCGCACGGACTCCGCGCGATGGAAAGATCACCGGCTTCGGGCGGATTGACGGACGGGATGTGGGGGTCGTTGTCAACGACTTCACGGTGAAGGGTGCCTCGACGGGTGCCACAAACTCGAAGAAGATCGGCTACATCCGCAAGACGGTAACCGAACGCGGGATGCCCTTCGTGCATGTCGGCGAATCCACTGGTGCACGCCTGCCCGATGCCATGGGGTCCAAGGGCATGGGCACCATGCTGGGCAATGACACGACACAGTTCCGGCGCATGCGAGATACGCCTTGGGCCGCGGCGGCTCTGGACACCTCTTTCGGTTCTTCTGCTTGGCTGTGCTGCTGCTCCGACTTCTCGGTCATGCGCAAGGGATCGATCATGTCGGTCTCCAGCCCGCGCCTCGTGTCCATGGCCATCGGCGAGAAAGTCGATCTGGAGGAGCTTGGCGGCTGGCGTATCCATGCCGAGCAGACCGGGCTGATCGACCAGTTCGTCGACACTGACGAAGAAGCCATGGCAGCCATCCGCCGCTTCCTGTCCTACATGCCCGCACACAATGGCGAACTTTCCCCGGTCGCCGCCGTAGCCGAAGGATCGGGCGACGCTCAGGAGCGCATTCTCGATATCGTTCCCGAAAAGCGGACGCAGGTCTACTCGATGAAGAAGGTCATGGAAGTGATCTTCGACACAGGCAGCCTGTTCGAGTTCAAGGCCCGCTTCGGCCGCTCCGCTGTCGTCGCCCTGGCGAGGCTGGACGGCAAGGTCGTGGGCGTCATCGCGAACAACCCGCAGGTGGGAGGCGGAGCCCTCTCGGCAGAGGCCTGCCGCAAGATCGTCGACTTCACCGTGCTCTGCGACAGCTTCAACATCCCGATCGTGCGTCTGATGGACACCCCCGGCTTTGTCGTCGGCACCGACGCCGAGCGCCGCGGCGCGCCCGGACACATCATGAACTTCATGAACGCGACCTGCCTGACGACGGTCCCGCAGGTCACCGTCATCTGTCGCAAGGCCTATGGCCGGGCCTATGTCGCGATGGGGGGCGGCGCGCACAACGACGCGATCATCGCCTGGCCGATGGCTGAGGTCTCGTTCATGGATCCGGTCTTCGCAACGAGCATCGTCCACAACCTGAAAGCGGGAGACGAAGGATTCGAGGCTGCGCTGGCCGAGATCCAGAAGGATCTGGAGATCTGGGACATGGCGACGATTTTCTCGGCCCATGACGTGATCAAGCCGCAGGAAACGCGAGCCTATCTCATCCGGATGCTCGACATCCAGCAGCGTCGCAGGACCGGCGGGGTCGGGCAGCACTTGATGCGCACCTGGCCGACAAGCTACTAAGGGGACGATCATGACCATCCAATCACATGGTGCCGCCGAAATCATCTCCCGCGCCCGCGCCGAGGGGCGCTCAGCACTGGACGAAGCCTCGGGTAAGGCCCTGCTTTCGCGTTTCGGCATCCGCACCCCGCGGTCCGTCGTCGTCCGATCGGCGAAGGAGGGTGCCGAACGCGCCGGGTCCCTGACGGCACCTTTCGTCGTGAAGGTCGTCTCCCCTGACATCCTCCACAAGTCGGATGCGGGCGGGGTGACCCTGCATCTTGCCGATGGAGCAGCGGTGGAGGCGGCGATCCTTACGATGGCCGCAAAGCCCAAGATCGCCGCGGCAACGGTCGAAGGATGGCTGGTCGAGGAAATGATCCCAGCGGGGCGAGAGGTGGTGATCGGCGGCTTCCGCGACCCGCAGTTCGGCCCGATGGTAATGGTCGGGCTCGGCGGCATCTTCGTCGAGGTGCTGAAGGATGTAGCCTTCCGTATCTGCCCCATCGACCGGGCTCAAGCGCAGGAGATGCTGCAGGATCTGAAAGGCTATCCGCTTCTGCAAGGCGCGCGCGGGGAAGCGGCAGTGGACGAATCCGCCCTGATCGATGCGATGGTTTCGATCGGCGGCCCCGATGGCCTGCTGATGAGTTTCTCCGACGACATCTCGGAGGCGGATCTGAACCCGGTGATAGTCTCCGCCTCCGGCGCGGTCGCGGCGGATGCGCGCTTCATCCTCGCCGATGCGGCCTTGCCCACGTCGCCCGCGATGCTTTCGGACCCGACAGAAGAGTTTCGTCCGCTCTTCGAGCCCAGGACGATTGCGGTGCTGGGCGCATCGACCAAGGACGTGGCGATTGCAAATACCTTCATTCGCAGGTTGAAGGACTTCGGCTACGAGGGGCAGATCTATCCGATCCATCCCAGCGCTGCCGAAATCGAGGGACTGACCGCCTACCCCTCCATCGCCGAAGCCCCCGAACCGGTCGATTACGCCTACATCGCCATCGGTGCTGCGCGAATTCCCGATGCCATTGCGGGGGCGGCTGGCCGCCTGAAGATCGCGCAGGTCATTTCCTCCGGCTTCGGCGAGCTTGAAGAGGGCCGCGGACTACAGGAGGACCTTGTCCGCAAAGCCGCCGATGCCGGCGTGCGCGTTCTCGGGCCGAACTGCCTCGGCACCTATTCGCCACGCGGCGGGCTGACATTCCCCTCCGGCGCGCCGCGCGACGTCGGCCACATCGGCGTGGTATCACAGTCGGGAGGTCTGTCCACCGACATCATCAAGCGCGGGCAATGGCGGGGCCTTCGGTTCTCGGGTCTGGTGACCATCGGCAACAGTGCGGATGTCGCGCCGCACGAGCTGGTGAACTACTATTTCGCCGACCCGCAGACGAAGGCCGTCGGACTTTACATCGAAGACGTGCGCGAGGGCCGGGCATTCTTCGATCTGCTCCGCAGCCACCCCGCCCCGAAGCCTGTCGTCATCCTGAAAGGGGGGCGCAGCGATCTGGGCCGTGCGGCAGCGGCCTCGCATACCGGCGCTCTGGCGGGAGACGACCGCGCATGGGACGCCCTTGCCGCGCAATTGCCCGTTGCCATGGTGACGACCGTCGACGAGTTCATCGATGCGCTTCTGGTACTGCAGTCCTTCGAGTTGCGCCCCGAAAAGCCGACGCAGAACGTCGTGCTGTTCGGAAACGGCGGCGGATCGAGCGTTCTCGGCACGGATGTCTTCGCGAAGAACGGCCTGACGGTCGCGCCCTTCCCCGCAGCGGTGCTGGCACCACTGGAAGCAATGGGGCTGCCGCCCGGAACAAGCGTCGCCAACCCGATCGACACACCCGTGCGTACGCTGCAGGAGAAGGAGGGCTGGATCGCGGGGGAAATCCTTGATCACGTGCTTTCCGGCGCTTCGCCCGATGCCATCGCCATGCATCTCAATCTCGCTGCCTTCGTCGGTCGCGGGACCGTCGATCCTATCGACAACCTGTTTGCCGTGATCGAAGACACTTTGCGCAAATTCCCGGGCGTCGCGCATTTCGCTCTCGCGTTGCGGGCCGACGGTTCGCCCGAGCTTGAAGAAAAACGGCGGCTCTATCGGGAAAAGGCCCGGCTGATCGGATTGCCGGTTTTCGACGAGATCCCAGCAATGGCGGGAGCACTTGCAATCGTCGCTCACATCGAAAAGCGATTGAACCGGCGTCATCATTGAAATCCCAGACAGGGCGACCTGATTGATGGCCGCCCTGCTTATTTCAATCCGGTCTTCTGCTTGAAGCTTTCGGCCTGCTCCGGCGTAAAGCACGCCAACCTCAGATCCCTGAGATAAGGCCCGAAAGCCGCGTCGATCTGATCTCCAAAGCGGGCAAAGATCTCCGCCATGTAGAAATCATGGCGGATCAATGATTCAGCCATGGTGACGATTGGCGCATTCCGGGTATGAACGGCCACAACCTGTTTCTGGATCGTCGCGGTGACCATTTCCACGTGATCCGAGGCGATGGTGAACAGGTTGTCCGTCTTGCCCATCCGGACGCCATTTCCCTCGTGAATGTAGATCTTGCAGCCGGGACCCATGCGGAACTCGTCCGCATCCTCCCCGAAGAGCACGACGAGCATCTCGACGCCACGGTCGGCAGCGCGCTGCAATGCCGGCTTGTGCCGCCGCAGGATATCGGCGGCCACCTTGATCATCAGGCTTTCCTCGCAGCCGTCGATCAGCGCGTCGATCTTTGCGTGGACCTGCTCTTCGCCCGACAGCGTCCAGACGTGCTGGTCATCTACCGTCCAGACCATCGCCGCCAACTTGGCGGATACGCGGTTGCACAAGGCGCTCGTCTGGCGCGACAGGCCGTCGAGCAACTGGTCCGGCGGCGCTGCGACATAGCGGGCGGGGCTTTCGCTCACCGCGAGAACGGCGCCTCGCTGTGCAAGGCTTTCCAGCGCATTATATGTATTGGGTCGCGGCACACCCGCGTTCTTTGAAACTTCGTAGGCGGTCGCGGGGCTTTGCCGCAGCAGCTGAATGTAGACCCGCGCTTCGTAGTCGGTGAACCCCAGCGCTCTGAGGTCAGTCAGGACTTCTGGGGGAACGATACCCAATGTTGCAATCTTTCCACTCATGATCCTGATCCTGACGTCGCTTGACCGCTTTTAAGCAGGAAGAAGTGTAGTTCCATGCGCAGGACGCAGCAACCCGAAGCTGTCCGAACCGGCTTGTACACAAGCGCCATGACGCAAGGTCGGTCGGCAGGAAACCCTGGAACTTTCGCAGCAAACAGCGAACTTGATGAAGCTTTCATGTTGCATGCCAAGTTCCAGGCGGGTGCCGCCCTTCTCTCTCGCCGCCTTGACAAGCTCACCCCCGAGAGAGGACTGATGGCCCGGCACAGACACAACGGAATGGAGACCGTGGAGATGCGCCGCCCGGTTACGCAGCGCGATGTGGCGCGTCTGGCCAATGTCAGCCAGACGGCTGTGTCGCGGGTGATGGCCCGGAAGGGCTATGTGGCCGACGAGGTGCGCCGCAAAATCGAGGAGGCCGCCGAAAGTCTGGGTTACCGCCCTGATCCGGTAGCGAGAAGCCTGATCACCGGTCGCTCGAACATTGTCGCCATCGTGGTGGGTAATGTGACGAACCCGCTGTTTCCGCTGATCCTCGCCGCGATGACCGACGCGCTGCGCAGGAAGGGTCGCGAAGTCCTGCTGTTCAACGCCGCCCACGGGCAGGATCTCGATGAACTGCTGCCAGACGTGCTCACCTACAAGGTGGCCGGGATCATCCTGACGACCGTTTCGCTCAGCAGCCGTGCATCAGAGCTCTGCGACACTGCCGGCGTGCCGGTGGTGCTGTTCCACCGATATGCAAGCGCCGGCGGAGCCTTTGCCGTTGCCTGTGACAACCGGCAGGGAGCGACCGACGCAACGAAGCTTCTGGTAGAGGCGGGCTCGCGGCATATCGCCTATATCGGTGGGAACGAAGACTCGTCGCCCAACCAGGATAGAAAGCAGGGCTATCTCGAAACCATGACGGCAGCTGGCCTTGTGCCTGCCGGGATCCTGCAGGGCACGTTCAGCTACGACTGGGGTTGGCAGGCCACGCTCGACATCCTGACTGCGGAGCCGCGGACCGATGCGATCTTCTGCGCCGATGATGCGATAGCCTGTGGCGCCATGGATGCCCTGCGCTACAAGCTGCATCGTAGGGTGCCGGAGGATGTCTCTGTCGTGGGCTTCGACGATGTGCCCCAAGCGGGATGGGCGGCCTATGATCTCACCACGATCAGGCAACCCATTGATTCCATGATCGAGATGACCCTGCAACTTCTCGCGGAGCCCGAGGCCCACCCTCGGAGCCTGTTTTTTGTGCGCTGCGAGCCCGTGCTGCGCTCGTCGGTGAAGGGAACGTAGCCCGCCTGAACTGGGCGGTTGACGGGTTGCCTCTGCTTGGTATGAATACGTAACCCTATCGACCAGTGCGAGGAAGCGTCATGGCATCATCATTGCTCAAGCAGAACCTGGGCAAGGTTTATCCGACGGTCGAGCGCGGTGAGGGCATCTGGCTCTGGGATAGCGAGGGGCGGGACTATATCGATGGGTCCTCGGGTGCGATGACGGCCAATATCGGACATGGCGTGGCCTCAATCGCCAAGGTGATGCAGCGGCAGGCCAGCCAGATCGCCTTTACCTTTCGCACCCAGTTCACCAACGGGCCCGCGGAAGAGCTGGCGGCACGGCTGACCGCCCTCGCGCCCGGCGATCTGGACCATGCCTTCTTCGTCAGTAGCGGCTCGGAGGCTTCCGAACATGCGATGCGCGTGGCGCTGCATGTCTGGCGCGAGAGGGGCGAACCCGCGAAGCTCAAGATTCTCGGCCGCGAACGCAGCTACCATGGCATGACCATGGGCGCGTTGTCGATGTCGGGTCACGAGGCACGGCGGCCGGATTACGGCAGCCTGCTCCACCCCTTCGCGGTCGTTCCAGCAGCCTATGCCTACCGCAGCGACTGGGCACAGCTGCCGGAGGACGAGCAATGGCGCGCTGCGGACGACTGGGAAAAGGCCATCCTCGCCGCAGGACCCGACACCGTTGCCGCCGTCATCGCCGAACCCATCGTTGGCGCCGCTGGCGGAGCGCTGGTCGCCCCCAGTGGTTATTTCAAGCGTCTGCGCGAGATCTGCGACAAGCACGACGTGCTGCTGATCATGGATGAGGTCATCACCGGCATGGGCCGGACGGGAACATGGTTCGCCTCGGAGGCCGAAGGCATCGTGCCTGACATGATCATCACCGCCAAGGGCCTGAGTGCCGGCTATGCCCCGATGGGTGCGGTGCTGATGCGCGAGCCGTTGGTGGAGTCGATGCGCAACGGCAGCGGCAGCGCACCCTTCGGCCACACCTTCTCGGGCAATCCCCTGAGCGCCGCCGTCTGCCTCGCCGTGCTGGACCACATCGAGACGAACGGCGTGCTGGAGAATGTCCGAGTGCGGGGCGAGGAACTGAGGCAAGGGCTCGAGGCGCTCGCCCAACGCTACCGCCATATGGTGGATGTGCGCGGGCGCGGCCTGCTCTGGGGCTTCGAGTTCGTGATGGATCGGCAAGACCGTACGCCGCCCCCTTCGGCCTTCAATGCCTCGGGCCTCTTCGCCGATCTCTGTCAGGCGGCAGGGCTGATCGTCTACCCGGCCGGCATCGCGCCCTACAACAACGCCACGCTGATCGCGCCTCCCCTCGTGATCACCGCCGAAGAGATCCAGTTGCTGCTAGCGCGGCTCGACACTGGACTCGAGCAGATGTCGGCGAGGTTGAACAGTCTGACCGAAACCTGATCCTGCGGATGACGCACAGTCCCCCACCGAAACGCGGAGCCATACCTTCGATGTCCCAGAAAGACGCCACCGATTTCCCGCCTCTCGCAGGCTATCTCGACCGACTGTCGGCGCGACCGGGCGAGCACATCGCGGTCAAGGTCAGTAGCGAGGCACCGGGAGAGGTGGCGGCGCATGTCGTGCGCATCTGGAACGCGGACAGCAATCCGGCGGGAATAGGCATCCAGACCGAGGCCGTCGACGGTCTGGATCTGGGACGCTTCCCCGCGCGCAAGCAGGCCGTTTCGCTGGGCAGCTGGGGCAAGGCACCGGCCCGCGGTCTTTTCCGCGATCCGGTCGCGGTGATGACGCTCCGCTATCAGCCCTGGTTGGTGCGTGACCATGGCGGGGCGCTGCTTTCGCTCTGCGCTCCAGGGCAGGAACCGCTCTGGACGCTCTGTGCCTACCCCGGCGGGCTGCGCATCGACGCTGGCGGCACCAGCGCCGCCGAGGCAGAGATGACGCACAAGCGCAAGGTCTGGTACGACGCCACGATCCGCTTCGACATGCGTGCAGGCACGGTCGATCTGCAGGTGGTCTCGCTCGACGGTCGCCAATCCGCCGCAGGGTCGGGAACGCTGACCTGGGCCGCTGCGAAGGAGGCCGAGCTGTTCTTTGCCGCCTTGCCCGAAGCTGGGCGCATGGCGCGGCACTTCAACGGGCGCATCGAGGATGTGAAGCTTCGGTCGGATGCGCCTGACGGCCCCCTGCAGGCCTTCTGGGATTTCAGCCTTGCCATGCAGGGCGCCACCATCATCGACAGCGGCCCGCAGGGGTTGCATGGCCAGCTCGTCAACCTGCCCACCCGCGCGGTCCGCGGCTCGCTGTGGGATGGGACCGAGCAGTCCTTCCAGCACGCACCGCGCCAATATGCGGCGATCCACTTCCACGAGGACGACATCTACGACTGCGGCTGGGACACCGACGTCGAACTGTGCATTCCCGACGATCTGCCCAGCGGCGTCTACGGGGTCAGGCTGACGCAGAACGGGCATGAAGACATCGTCCCCTTCTATGTCATCGCGCCGAAGGGGCGCCCGACCGCGCGGATCTGTTATCTCGCCTCGACCTATACCTATATGGCCTATGGAAACCATGCGCGCGGCAACCTCGACGAGGCCATGCGCACCCGCATGGACGAGTGGAAGACGCCCGAGGGCCCCGACAGCTATCCGGGCTTCGGTTTCTCGACCTACAACTTCCATCCAGACGGGTCGGGCACCTGCTTCTCCTCCAGACTGCGGCCGCTGCTCACCATGCGGCCCGGCTTTCTGACCTTCGCGATCCACGAAGGCTCCGGACTGCGGCATTTCCCGGCGGACGGGCATCTGGTCGAGTGGTTCCGCCAGAAGAACCTAGAGATCGACGTGATCACCGACGAGGATCTGCATCGCGAGGGTGTCGAGGCGATCGCCGGCTATGACGTGGTGGTGACGGGCTCCCATCCCGAATATCACACCACCCGCACCCTGGATGCGCTGAAGGCCTACAGTGCCCGCGGCGGGAACTTCATCTATCTGGGCGGCAACGGTTTCTACTGGCGCATCGCCGTCAGCGACACCGTGCCCGGCACCATGGAGGTGCGCCGTGCCGAAGGTGGTATCCGTGCGTGGGCCACCGAGCCCGGCGAGGGCTATCAGGTGCTCGATGGCCAGTATGGCGGCCTCTGGCGGCGCAACGGGCGCCCGCCGCAGGAAGTCGGCGCGGTCGGCTTCTCGGCCCAGGGTCTCTTCGAGGGCTCGCCCTACCGACGGACGGAGACCTCCTACGGCAATCTGTCCTGGGTCTTCGCGGGGGTCGAAGAAAACCCGCTCGGCGCCTACGGCTTTTCGGGTGGCGGCGCCGCAGGCTTCGAGCTCGACCGCGCGGATGCTGCTCTGGGCACGCCCGAGGGGACGGTGGTTCTTGCCCGTAGCGAAGGCCATGGCCCCAGTTTCATCACGGTGCCGGAAGAGGTGTTGAGCCACATCGCCACCGTCTCGGGCGAGCCGCCGAAGGATCTGGTCCGCGCCGAAATCGTGCACGCCAGCCTGCCCGGCGGCGGGCAGATCTTCGCCACCGGCTCGATCAGCTTCTGCGGCAGCCTGCCTTGGAACAACTTCGACAACGGTGTGTCGAGGATGCTCGAAAACGTCGTCCGCCGCTTCGCGAGGCTCGACTGATGCAGATGACCGACACCGAGCTCGAGCTGCGTCGGGATCTGGCCGCGGTCTTTCGCGCCATGGCCCGGCTCGGCATGACCGAGCAGATCGCCGGGCACAATTCGATGATGGTGCCCGAGGAGGTCTCCGGCGGCGAACCGATGTTCCTCATAAACCCGCGCGGCTGGCATTTCTCGGAAATGACCGCAAGCAGGCTGCTGCTCTGCACGCTCGACGGCAGGGTGGTGCGGGGCTCGGGCGAGCTGCGCAAGGTCGCCCTGCACATCCACGCCCGCATCCACATGCGCCATCCGGCGGCTGCCTGCGTCCTGCATACCCATCCGCAGTATCTGACGGCGCTATCGCTGATCGAGGGCGGGCGCATGGGTTTCAGCCATCAGAACGACATGGCTCTGGCCGAGCGCATCGCCTATGACGACGACTTCGGCGGCATCGCCTTGAGCGACGAAGAAGGCGACCGCATCGCCGAGAAGCTGGGCGACAGGACCGTGCTGGTCATGGCCAATCACGGCGTCACCGTCGTCGGCCCGACCATCCAAGACGCCTTCGACGAGCTCTACATGGCAGAGCAGACCTGCAAATATCAGATGACCGCTCTGGCGGCGGGCGGCAGGCTGCGCGAGTTGAACCCGCAGTTCAGGATGCAGCATCGCGGGCCCTGGTCGGATTACTTCGACGCGCGCCTGCATCTGGACAGCTGGCGCCGCCGCCTCGACCGCGAGGAACCGGACTACGCCGAATAGCGTCGCCGGAACGACCCGATTGAACGGCGGGCAAAGTGCCGGGCACCGCCTCGAACAGACAACAAAGGCACCTCAACAGTTGGAGAAGACCATGACCCCGATCCGCATGAAGGCTGCGCTCTTCGCGCTGGCCGCAAGTACCACCATTGCATTCACAGCAACCGCCCAAGAGGTCGAGGCCAATTTCGGCAGCATCTTCGCTCCGGGAGTTCCCCTCGTGCGCTGCGGCGCCATCCCGATGGCGGAGGATCAGGCCTTGATCGACGCGGGCTTCAGGCTGAACGTCGTGCACTCGGCCCAGCTTGGCTCCGAGAACCAGCTTGCCGAACAGATCGGGTCCGGCGAGCTGGAGATGGCGACGATCACCTCCTCCATCCTTGCCGCTTGGGTCGAGAACCTCGCCGTGCTGGAAACCTATTACCTCTATGACACGGTGGACCAAGCCGTGAAGGTCTACGAGACGCCCACCGCCAAGGAGCTGCTGGGCGAACTGCTCGAGGTGGCCAATATCCGGGTGATCGGTCGCCCATGGCTCTACGGCGAGCGCTACGTCTTCGGCTCCAAGGAGATCAAGGCCCCCGACGATTTCTCCGGCGTCCGGCTGCGCGTGCCCGAAACCTTCGTGTCGATCGAGGGCGCCAAGTCGCTCGGCGCACAGCCGACCCCGGTGGCCTATTCCGAGCTTTACCTTGCCTTGCAGCAGGGCATCGTCGACGGCGCCGAGGCCCCGCTGGCAGTCATCGAGGCGGAATCCTTCGATGAACCCGCCGACTACGTGATGATGACCCGCCACCTGATCAGCGCGCAGCCCTTCGTCGTGAACGAGGATTTCTGGCAGTCACTCTCACCCGAACAGCAGGAAGCGCTGACCACGGCCGTCGAAGCAGGCTCAGACCGGGTTCTCGACTGCGCCAGCGAAGCCGACGCGGCGGCACTGGAAAGCTGGAAGGCGTCGGGCGAGCTCACCATTGTCGAGGTGGACCGCGAGGCGATGAAGGCCAGGTCTCGAGCCGCCTTTTCCGAGGGTTATCCCTTCTCGGAAACCTACAAGAGCCTTCTCGTGGAGCTGCAATGAGCACGGCTCCCGAAGATCGGCCGGTCGTGGGGGCGCCAGCGGCGCCCCCCGATCTGGTGCCCGCCCTGAAGTGGCTGGACCGGATCGAGGAGTGGGCGAGCGTCCTGCTGCTCAGCATCGTGCTGCTCGCGGTTCTGACGCAGGTCGTGGCGCGCTACGTCTTTCAGGCGCCGCTCTTCTGGGGCGACGAGCTGGCGCGCTACAGCTATGTCTGGATGGCCTTCCTCGCCGGGGCCTTCGTCACCGGACGCCGCAGTCATGTCACGGTGGGGCTTCTGGACGGTTTTCTCTCGCCGAAGCATCTCCGCCTGCTCGAGGCTCTCGCCCAGTCCATCGTCGCGCTGACCTGCATGGCGGTCGTCGTCTACAGCTTCGACTGGCTCTTGAAGACCGCGCGTCCCCAGTCCCCCGCCCTGCGGGTGCCGATGATCTGGCTCTACGGCGGCGTGTGGTTGTCCTTCGCGCTGATGACCCTGCACAGTCTTCTCAACCTCGTCTTCGTCGCAACGGGGCGTATTCCTGCCGTTCCTCCCCTCGCTGAAACCTTCGAATAGGATCGATCCGCATGCTGCTCCTGATGTTGTTGGGCGGAATGGCGTTTCTGCTGGTTCTGCGCGTGCCGGTCGCCTTCGCGATGCTTCTGCCCTCGCTGGGCTACATCGGCCTTTCGCCGAGGATCTCGATGGGGGTGGCGCTGCAACGGGTCACCGCCCTGCTCGACAGCTTTCCGCTGCTCGCCGTGCCGCTGTTCATCTTCGTGGGCTTCGTGGCAAATTCCGCCGGTCTCGCCGACAAGCTGATCGCGGCCCTTCTCGTGCTGACGGGGCGCATCCGCGGTAGCCTTGCATATGCGAACATCAACGCCTCCCTCGTTTTCTCCTGGATGAGCGGCTCGGCTCTGGCGGATGCTGCAGCACTCGGCTCGGTCCTGATCCCCTCAATGCGCAAGAACGGCTATGAGGGCGGTTTTGCCGCGGGCATCACCGCCGCGTCCTCGACTATGGGCCCGATCATGCCGCCGTCGATCTCGGCCGTGCTCTATGCGGTGCTGACCGGCAGCTCCGTCGCCGCCACCTTCTTTGCCGGCGTCATCCCCGCGTTGCTGATCTTTGTGTCGCTGACCGTCTACGTCTACTTCTATGCCCGCAACCGTCCGGAGCTGACAACACCACCGGTCGAGCGCGAGCAGGCAGTGGCGACCCTGATGGGCGCGCTTCCGATCCTTGTCGCCCCAGTCGTCCTTCTGGGCGGTATTCTCGGCGGGTTCTTCACCCCGACCGAGGCGGCGTCGATCACAGCGGCCTACCTCGTGCTTTTGTCCTTCGCCTGCGGCTGGCTCTCGTTCAGGGGGCTCTACGCGGCGCTGGCGGGCACGGCCACCACGACGGGTCGGGTGATGGTGATCGCCAGTGTCGGCGCGCTCTTTTCCTACATCATGGCGCGCGAGCAGATCCCGCAGCAGGTGGCCGAGATCCTGACCTCGATCACCGACAATCCGCTGTTCTTCCTGCTCCTGCTGAACATCTTCCTGCTGCTCGTCGGCATGGTGCTCGAACCGGCCTCCGGGCTTCTTGTCACCGTTCCGATCTTTTATCCGATCGCGATGGAATACGGCATCGACCCGATCCATCTCGGGGTCATCGTCATCTTCAACCTGACCCTCGGCCTGATGACCCCGCCTGTCTGTCTGGTACTGCAGATGCTCTCGCAGGTGGGCGGGCTGGAGTTCCAGAAGGTGCTGCGCGCCACCCTGCCGATGCTCGGGATCCTCGTGGTCGTGCTGCTGATCGTGACCTACGTCCCCGCGACTGCCGTCACGCTGCCCCGTCTGCTGGGGTTCTGAAGCTCTTTTACCAGAGGTTTCTCGGCCAAGGCACCGGCTCGAAGACGATCAAGGCCGCAACAGCCGTTGCGGCCTTTCTCTTGCAGGATTCCCCGGTCAACGCGGGTCACGTAAGGCGTGTCAAAACCCGCCCCCGCTCGCCTCACCCTCCCCGCCTCACCACGCCGAAACCCGCAGCGTCGGGTCGAGCCACATCGGGTCGCCCTCCACGATCCCGAAGGCCTCGTAGAAGGCGGCGAGGTGCCGGAGCGGGGCGGCGGCACGGTACACGTTGGGCGGATGGTGGTCGGTCGCCGCGGCCGAGCGCAGCACCTCCTCCTTTCCCTGCCAGGCCCAGAGCTGCGCCCAGGCGATGAAGCAGCGCTGGTCCGGGCTCAGCCCGTCGATCGCCACATCCTCTTCGGGATGCGCGGCCAGATAGCTGCGCAGCGCCGCATGCGCGAGGGTGATGCCGCCCAGGTCGGCCATGTTCTCGCCCACCTCCAGCGCACCGTTGCCGGGCAGGCCGGGCAGCACCTCATAGGCGTCCGCCTGCCGGATCAGCCCCTGCGCCCGGGCGTCGAAGGCCTCTTCGTCGGCGGGCTGCCACCAGTTGCGCAGGTTGCCGGCGCTGTCGAAGGACTTGCCGGTGCGGTCGAAGCCGTGGGTCATCTCGTGCCCGATCACCGCGCCCATGCGGCAGAAGTTCACCGGGGCGTCGAGGGCGGCATCGTAGATCGGCGCCTGGATGATGGCGGCGGGCACCTCGAAGCCGTTCACCGTCGGGTCGTATCCGGCATTCACCACGATCGGCAGGCCGTCCTTGCCGGTGAACCCGTCGCGCACCACCGGCTTGCCCAGCTTGTCGCGGTGCCGGGCGGCGGTGAACTGCGCGATCTCGGAGACGCTCGCCACCAGATCACCGGTGACCGGCACCTTGGAATAGTCGATCCAAGCCTCCGGATAGCCGACCTTGAAGGACAGCACCTCGAGCTTGTCGAGGGCCGCCGCGCGGGTCTCTTCGGTCAGCCAGTCGCGGCTCGGCATCCGCTCCTCGAAGGTGCCCTTGATCAGGCCGATCATCTCGACCGCCTTCTCGCGCGTCTCGTCGGGGAAGAAGTTCTGCACGTAAAGCTGGCTCACCGGATGGCCGAGGTGCATCTTGATCAGCCCCAGCGCGCGTTCCTCGAGCGGCGGCAGCACGCTCACCCCGATCAGCGCACGGTTCAGCCCGGCGAGGGGCGCATCGAAGGCGGTGCTCAGATAGGGCTGGAAGGCGAGCACGGTCTGCAGCCGGGCATAATCGCGCAGATCCTGCAGCGAAAGCTCGTCCAGCAGGGTCGAGAGCGCCGGGAAATACCGCGGGTCCGTCAGGATCACCCGGTCAGGCACCGGCAGCCCCAAGCCAGCGAAAAGCAGGCCGAGGTCTAGCTGCGGGATCTGCGCCTGCAGCGTCTCAATTGCGGTCGGGTTGTAGATGGCGCGCAGATCGACCGATTCCGCCGGGGTCAGCTTGGCCGCATGCAGATGCCGGTCGATGCGGATCGACAGATCGGCGATGCGCGCGGCCTCCACTTCGGTCTCACCGGCGATGGTCAGAACCCCGGCAAGGAAGGCGCGATAGGCCTCGATCCGCGGGCCGCCATCGGCTTCCTCGAAGACATCCTCCACCTCGGGCGCGAGACCCAGCTGCCCGGGCCCGGCGTAGATCGCGTAGGCGGCGTTGTTGGCGAGATCGATGTCGGGGTTGAGCGCGACGAAGAGCGTCGGCCCGCCCTTCAGCGACAGATCGGCCATCAGCCGCACCAGCTGGTCCATGTCCTCTACCGCGTCGATGGCGTCGAGATGGGCCTTGATCGGCGTCAGCCCGGCGGCATCGCGCGCGGCGACGTCGAGATAGGCGTTGTAGAAGGTGCCGACCTGCTGCGCCGGGCTGCCCGGCGCGGCGGTGGCGGCCGCCCTCCCCGCCTCGGCCAGCACGTCCCGCATCTGCGCCTCGACGCGCTCCCCCATGATCTCGAAGAAGCCATAGCTGGCGAAACGCTCCGGCGCCTTTACCCGCTTCAGCCAGTTGCCCACAGCGTAATGGTAGAAATTCGCCCCCGGGGAAACCGAGATGTCCATGTTCTCGGGGCTGAAGGCAAGCTGATCCGGCCCGGCAACGGCAGGCATCGACGCATCCGCCGCGAGGCTGGGACCAGCGAATGCGGTCGTGAGCAGCAGCGAGGCCGCGGCCATGGCAGGCAACAGCGGCAAGCGGGGGCGGATGCGGGGAAGGGGCGGCATCGGATGGCTCCTCTCTGACAGACCGGCGGTGCGCAGCAGAACGGTGGCAGGATCTTCGTGCCACCCGACGCACCGCAGCGTCTATCCGAAAGGCGCAGCGCGCCCCTCCCATCCTTCCCCTGCGTCAAGCTGCCGCCCCCCCTGTCAGGCAAGCCGCTCCAGCAGATCCGCCACATCGTCGAGCTGTTCAACCGGGTCTTCGGCCCCGCGCCGCAGCAGCAAGCGCTCGCCGTCCCAGTCGAGGTCGGGAATGCGGCGGATCGCCTTGTCGTAGTCCTTCCCTGCCGTCGCCGCGCCGAAGCCGAGCGCCGTGCCCTCCGGGCCGAGGCTGATCTGCTCCACCCCCAGACTGCCCGCCAGCGCCCGGGCCGAGGCGGCGCGCAGCAGCGCCTCGAGCGGCGGCGGCACCGCGCCGAAGCGGTCGGCGATCTCGTCGGCCAGCTCGCCGACCTGCAGCGGCAGCGCCGCGCGGGCGATGCGGTGGTAGAGATCGATCCGTGTCTCGGGCTCCGGCACATGCTCTTCGGGGATGAAGCCCACGTCGCCCAGCACCTGCGGCGGCGGCTGCAGCGGCGGGCGGCCCTGCGCCCTTTGCAGCGCCTCGGCCAGCATCTGCTGATAGAGCCCCAGCCCCACCCGCTTCACATGGCCCACCTGCCGGTCACCCAAAAGATCGCCCGCGCCGCGCTGGTCCAGATCGGCGGCGCTGATGGCAAAGCCCGCCCCCAGCCGGTCCAGCGCCTGCAGGGTGCCCAGCCTGCGCTCGGCCTCCTCGCCCAGCGTCTCGCCCTCGGCGGTCAGCAGGTAGCAATAGGCCTGCAGCGCCCCGCGCCCGACCCGCCCGCGCAGTTGGTGCAGCTGTGCCAGACCGAAAAGCGATGGCCGCAGGATCAGCATGGTGTTGGCCCGCGCCACGTCGAGCCCGCTCTCGATGATCGCGGTGGCCAGCAGAACATCGCCTTCCCCGGCCGCGAAGCCGACCATCGTCGCGTCGATCTCGCGCGGTGGCAGGCCGCCATGGGCGACGCGCAGCGACAGGTCGGGCATGAGGCCGCGCAGCCTCTCGGCAACCGGCTCGATATCCTCGATCTGCGGCACGACGACGAAGCTCTGCCCGCCCCGACGCCGCTCACGCATCAGCGCCTGCCGCAGCGTCGCGTCATCGCCTCCGGCGACGAGCGTGCGGATCGGGCGGCGGCGGGCGGGGGGTGTGCCGAGCACGCTCAGCTCCTGCAGGCCGACCAGCGCGGTCTGCAGCGTGCGCGGAATCGGCGTGGCACTCATCGACAGCACATGGCCGCTGCCCCGCCCCAGCGCGCGCAGCTTTTCCTTCTGTGCCGCGCCGAAGCGCTGCTCCTCGTCGATGACCAGCAGCCCCAGATCGGCGAAGGCGACATCGCCGCCGACCAGCGCATGGGTGCCGACCACGACGCGGATCGACCCATCGGCCAGCCCCGCCTTCAGCGCCGCCGCAGGTTTGCCGGTCACCAGCCGCGACAGATGCCCGACCTCGATGCCGAAGGGGGCGAAGCGGCGACGGAAGGTCTCGAAATGCTGGCGGGCGAGCACGGTGGTCGGCGCGGCCACAGCCACCTGCCGACCGGCCAGCGCGGCAGCGGCGGCTGCCCGCAAGGCGACTTCGGTCTTGCCGAAGCCGACATCCCCGATCAACAGCCGGTCCATCGGCCGACCGGAGGCCAGATCGGCCAGCACCTCGCGCACCGCCTGACGCTGATCGGCGGTGGCCGGATAGGGGAAGCGGTCGACGAAACGCTCGAAGGCGGCGGCGGGCGGTGTGATCTTCGGCGCCGCGCCGGACTGGCGTTCCTCGGCCAACCGCACCAGATCTGCGGCCAGCTTCTGCAACCCCTCCGCCGTGGCATCACGCCGCTTCGCCCAGCCCGCGCTGTCCAGCCGGTCGAGCTTGGCCCCGCCTTCGCCCGACCCATAGCGCCAGAGCCGCCCGGCATCGCGCGACGGCACCAGCAGACGCTCGTCGCGGGCATAGGCCAGCCGGATCACCTCCGGCCCCGGCTCATCGGTGTTCAGCGGCTCGATGCCCTCCAGCCGCGCAAGGCCGTGATCCTCATGCACCACCAGATCGCCGATCTGGAACCCGGCATCCGGCAGCTTCCACGCGGTCATCGACTGCAGCGGCATGTCGGCCAGTTCCGCCCGGCTGCCGATCAGATCGGCAGGCGTCAGCACCGCCAGATCCGGCAGCAGGAACCCACCCTCCAGATCGGCGAGAAGCGCCGCGCAGGGCTTGCCTTCGGCCTCGTCCCAGTGCGCGACGAGCGCCGGCTCCTCGCCGCCCGCCTGCCGCATCATGCGCTGCAGGCGGCGCAGCTCGCGTTCCGAATGCGCCGTCAGCAGCAGGCGCCGCGCACCCTTCTCCGACGACAGGAACTCCGCCAGACGGTTGCGCGGCCGCCGCTCGGCGGCGAAGGCAGGAACAGGGCTCCACGCGGGATCGTCGAGCGCCACCACCTGACCCCGAAGCGCCGCCCAGGTCTCGGGGTCCAGGTAGAGCCCCGCCCTGGGCGCCCTGCCCTGCGCAGCCTCCGCCGCATCGGCCTGCGCCTCCTCCAGCCGGGCAAACAGCGCCTCCGCCCCGCCGAGGGTGGAGGCGAGCCCCGTCAGCCGCGCGCCGGGCAGATGGTCCGGCAGGGTGGTGAGCCTGTCATAGGCCTCGGCCAGACGATGCTCCGCCCCCCGCTCCCACGGCTCGTCGGCGGGCGGCAATTCGGTAACCGGCGCGATGTCGAGACAGTCGATCTCCGCCACCGAGCGCTGCGACACCGGGTCGAAGCGGCGGATCACCCCGACGCGACCCTCGGCGATCTCGATCCGCGCGGGCATCTCCTCTCCGCCCGGGAACAGCTCCACCGTGCCTTCGCGGAAGGCAACCTCGCCCGGCTCGTCGATCCGCTCGTCCGGCACATATCCCGCCCCGAGGCAGAAGTCGCGCAGCGCCTCCACATCCACCGCATCGCCGGTGCAAAGCCGCATCCCGCGCATGGCAGACTGCGGCGGCAGGCGCTGCACCAGCGCCCTCAGCGGCACGATGACAATCACCCCCGCTTCCGCCGAGGACAGCCGCTGCAGCACCGCCATGCGCCGCCCCATCGCGGCGGGCGAGGGCGAGGCGCTGTCGAAGGGCAGACAATCCCACGGCGGGAACACCTCGACCTGCCGCTCCGGCAGCACCTGCCGGAGAAAGCGGCCCAAGGCCTCTGCGCGCCCCTCCCCCGAGGTGATGTGGATCACCCTCTCCTCCGGTTTGATCTCCGCGAAAAGGCGGCAGGCCTCGATACCGACGGGAAGCTGTTCGTCCATCATTCTCTCCGGCCTGCAGTCGATGCAGGGGATCTGCCGACGGGCGCCTTTCAGCCTCGCCAACCCGGCCCCCCGGCGCCTTGTTCCCCGCGAAGATCGCCCGGATCCGCAGGCCGAAAGCCCGAAGTGTCACCCCGACGCCACACCCCGCTGCGGCACGTCCTTTTGCCCCCGTATCCCGGGAACATCGGCCCCTCCCCGCACCTTGAACATCTGGACGCGCCCAATGCGCGGCCTTTTATCCCGCATCGCGCCCCGGGCCTGTCGATGCCGAAGAAAGTAGAAGACATGGACGGATGCGCGGGTTGCAGAAGCGGGTCGGCTTTCCGCCAGACCTTTTCCATGGCGTTCCAGCCCATCGTGAACATCACGGGCGGCGAGACCTTCGCGCAGGAGGCTCTGGCGCGCGGAACCCAGGGCGAGCCTGCGCAGACGGTGCTCTCCCGCGTCACCAGCGAGAACCGCTACGGCTTCGATCAGGCCTGCCGGGTTCTGGCAATCGAGCAGGCGACGGGCCTCGGCATTGTCGGCACCAAGGCGCTGCTCTCGATCAACTTCATGCCCAATGCGGTCTACGAGCCGCGCGCCTGCATCCGCCAGACCATCGCCGCCGCCGACAAGGCCGGACTGCCGCCGGAGCGGATCATCTTCGAGTTCACCGAGCAGGAAAAGCTGGAGCCGCGCCACCTGCGCCAGATCCTCAGCGCCTATCGCGAGATCGGCTTCCTGACCGCCATCGACGATTTCGGCTCGGGCTATTCCGGGCTCGGCCTGCTGGCCAAGATGCAGCCCGACATCGTGAAGATCGACATGGAGCTGATCCGCGACATCGACACCTCGCGCGTGAAGCAGGTGGTGCTCGGCCATGTCGTCGGCATGCTGAACGATCTCGGCATCACCATCGTCTGCGAAGGGGTGGAGACCCGGGGGGAGCTGGCGGTGATCCGCGATCTCGGCGTGGAGCTGGTGCAGGGCTATCTGATCGAGCGCCCCGCCTTCGAGGCCCTCATAGAACCGGATGTGTCGCATCTGAACCGCCCCTCGTGACTCCCGTGAAGGCTTGCGCCCGCCCGCGACTGATGATGTCTGGCGACCAGAGTTCCGGGGGAGATCAGGTGGAAACGATCGCAGCAGGCATCAGCGAGGGGGCGGCGGGGATCCTCTTCGATCTTCTGGCACAAACACCGGATCTCATCGCCCTTTTCGACGCGGGCGACCGGCTGATTGCGGCCAATCCCGCCTTCTGCGCCGCCTATCACTGCGACCCCTCCGACCAGCTGCCCTGGCACGAGATCATGCGGGCCAACTACCGTGCCAAGCGCGGCCCGATCATCGAGACCGCCGACATCGATGATTGGTTGACCACCGCCAGCGCGCGCCGCGCCTCGGTGCCCTACCGGTCCTTCGAGGCCGGGCTGCATGGTGGCAGATGGCTCTGGATCACCGAGACCCTCTCGCCCGAGGGCCGCATGCTGTTCCACGCCTCCGAGATCTCCTCGCTCCGCTCCGAAAGCCGCAACCTGCGGCTGGAGCGCGACGCGGCACGGCGGGCGTCGTGGACCGATGCGCTGACCGGGGTGCCCAACCGGCGCTATGTCATGGACCGGCTGGAGGAATGGTTCGAGGCTCACCGGATGCAGGCCGATTTCGGCACCCATTGCCTTGCGGTGATCGACCTCGACAACTTCAAGGGCATCAACGACACCCACGGCCACGATTTCGGCGATGCGGTGCTCGTCGCCTTCTGCCGCGAGGTGGTGGCCAGCATCCGCCCCTTCGACCTCTTCGGGCGCATGGGCGGCGAGGAGTTCCTGTTCCTCATGCCCAACTGCCCGCTCGACATGGCACGCCAGCGGCTCGATCGCCTGCAGCAGGCGATCGGCCTGTCCCCGGTCTCGGCCGGGCTTCCCGCGATCCGCTACACCTTCTCCGCCGGGCTCGTCGCGGTGCAGCCGGACGAGGACATCTACGAGCACCTGCGTCTGGCCGACAAGCTGCTCTACGGCGCCAAGGCCGACGGTCGCGCGCGGGTGAAGAGCTGAGGCCAGCGCCCGCCACATCGCCTCATCCGGTGCCGAAGAGTTGACCACCGCCATCCCGCGCTATCTCTGTCAGGCGATGCCTTCAGGCCGCTGCCCCGACGGTGGCGGTTTGTCCCGGCGCCGTGCATGACATACGGGCGTTCGATCGGGCGCCTTCCCACCTGTGGAGACCCTGAATGACCCTGCTTTTCCCCCGCCGCACGATCCTCGGCGCCCTGGCCGCGCTGACCCTCACCACCGGCGCCGTCTTGGCGCAGGAGGCCGTGCGCGTCGGCTCGAAACTCGACGCCGAAGGCGCGCTGCTGGGCAGCATGATCATCCAGGTGCTGGAGGCCAACGGCATCGCCACAGAGAACAAGCTGCAGCTCGGGCCGACCAAGATCGTGCGCGACGCGCTGACCGCGGGCGAGATCGACATCTACCCCGAATACACCGGCAACGCGGGGTTCTTCTTCGGCGTCGATACCGACCCGGCGTGGAAGGATGCGGCGCAGGCCGCCGCCAAGGCAGCCGAGCTCGATGCCGCCAATGACATCGTCTGGCTGAAGCCCGCGCCCGCCAACAACACCTGGGCCATTGCGATGCGCGAGGATACCGCCACCGAGGGCGGGCTGACCTCGCTCGAGGATCTGCCCGACTATCTCGCCGGGGGCGGCGCGTTCAAGCTTGCGGCCTCGGCCGAGTTCGTCGAAAGCCCGGCAGCGCTTCCGGCATTCCAGGAGGCCTACGGCTTCACGCTGAACCCCGACCAGACGCTGGTTCTCGCCGGCGGCGACACGGCGGCGACGATCCGCGCCGCGGCAGAGCAGACCTCGGGCGTGAACGCGGCGATGGTCTATGGCACCGACGGTGCCATCGCGGCGCTGGGGCTGGTGGTGCTGGCCGACCCGAAGGGCGCGCAGGCGGTCTACGAGCCGGCGCCGACAGTGCGCAAGGCGGTGCTCGACGCCCATCCCGAGATCCGCGACCTGCTCGACCCGGTCTTCGCCACGCTGGACGCCACGACCCTGCAGGAGCTGAACGCGCTCATCCAGGTCGAGGGGCAGGACATCACCACCGTCGCGACCGACTACCTGACCGCCGAAGGGTTCCTCAAGTAACCCTCCCGCCCGCTCCGCCTGCGGAGCGGGCCCCCTCCGGAACGGACGAGCCCTTGGCGATCCACAACCGACCCCTGTGCCTATTGGCCCTGCTGCTCGTGATCGGGGCAGTGCTGCTGCCCTTCCTGAGCCACGCGCCGAACCGGCTGCTCTCGGGCCAGCCGATCGCGCTCTGGCAGGTGGGCGGCGGCGCGCCGTGGTTCCTGCTGCCGGGGCTGGCGCTGCTCGCAGGGCCCTTCCTGCCGCAACGGCGGCGGATCGCAGGGCTTCTGGCGCTGGCCGCCATGCTGTTCCTCGCCGGGCTCGTCCATGCAGCAGCGCTCGGGGCCGACCGTCTGGCCGAAGACGCGGGCCGGGCGGCGCGGACCTCCTTCGGTGCGGGCTTCTGGGTGATGGCGCTGGCGGCGGTGCTGGCGCTCACCGATCTGGTGGCGCGCAGCGGCGTCGGGCCGGTGCTGCGGCTGCTCGCGGGCTTTGCTGCCGCCCTGCCTGTCGTGGCGATGCTGGCCACCGGGCATCTCGACCAGCTGTCGATCCTCAAGGAATATGCCAACCGCCCCGACAAGTTTCACGCGGCCATCCTGCGCCATCTGGTGATCGTCGTCGCGGCGCTGCTGCCCACCCTCGCCATCGGCGTGCCGCTGGGGGTGATCGCCGCGCGGCGCAAGCGGCTCGGCACCTCGATCCTCTCAGGGCTGAACCTCGTCCAGACCGTGCCCTCCATCGCCATCTTCGGCCTGCTGATCGCCCCGCTCTCCGCGCTGGCCACCGCCTTTCCGGCCGCCCGCGCGCTGGGGATCAGCGGCATCGGGCTCGCCCCGGCGGTGATCGCGCTGACGCTCTACTGCATGCTGCCCATCGTGCGGAACACGGCAGAGGGGCTGGCGCAGGTGCCCGCCAGCGCCATCGACGCGGCGCGCGGCATGGGGATGACCCGGCGGCAGGTCTTCTGGAAGGTCGAGGTGCCGCTGGCCCTGCCGGTCTTCCTCTCCGGCCTGCGGATCACCGTGGTGCAGGCCATCGGCCTTGCCGCAGTGGCGGCGCTGATCGGCGCCGGGGGGCTCGGCTCCATCATGTTCCAGGGGCTGTTTTCCAACGCGCTCGACCTGATCCTGCTCGGCGCGCTGCCGATCATCGCGCTGGCCGCCGTGGCGGATGGCCTGTTCAAGCTGGCGGTCGAACTTTCGAGACGGGGAAGCGCATGATCGAATTTCGCAACATCACCAAGACCTTCAACGCGGTGACGGTGATCGAGGGGCTGAACCTCACCGTCGAGGCGGGCGAGTTCTGCGTGCTGATCGGCCCCTCGGGCTCCGGCAAATCCACCATCCTGCGGATGATCAACCGGCTGATCGAGCACAGCGCCGGCGAGATCCGCTTTGCCGGCGAGCCGATCCGCTCCTTCGCCCCCGAGGTGCTGCGCCGCCGCATCGGCTATGCGATCCAGTCGGTCGGCCTCTTCCCGCACTGGACGGTCGAGGCCAACATCGCCACCGTCCCCCGGCTTCTGGGTTGGGACGCCGCGCGGATCGAGGCGCGCATCGCCGAGCTGATGGCGCTTCTCGGCCTCGATGCCGCGCGCTTCCGCACCGCCTATCCGCACCAGCTCTCGGGCGGGCAGCAGCAGCGGGTGGGCGTCGCCCGGGCACTGGCCGCCGACCCGGACGTGCTGTTGATGGACGAACCCTTCGGAGCGCTCGACCCGATCACCCGCGATAGCCTGCAGGCCGAGATGCGCCGCATCCATGCCGAGACGGGGAAGACCATCGTCTTCGTCACCCATGACATGGACGAGGCGCTGCGTCTCGCCACCCGCGTCGTCATCCTCGACAAGGGCCGGATCGTGCAATCCGCCAGCCCGCGCGACCTGCTGCACGACCCGGCGAACAATTTCGTGCGCGAGTTCCTCGGCAAGGACGACTACGGGCTGAAGCTGCTCTCGGTCGAGACTGCGGGCGCCCACATGCGGCGCGAGGACAGCAGCGCCATCCCCGAGGCGGTGCAGGAGGAGGACAGCCTGCGGCTCGCGCTCTCGCACATGGTCGCGCTGAAGACCGACCGGCTGGGCGTGGCAGACAGCGCCGGGCGCCGCGTCGGCCTGTTGATGCTGGCGGATATCGTCACATGACGGCGAAGGAACGCCGCGCCGGGCTGCGCTTTGTCGCCGCCCTTCTGGGCTTTGCCGCGCTGCTTGCGGCGCTGCCGCACAGCACCCCGCTCTTTGCCTGGCTCTTCCCCGAACTCGACCGCCCGCTCTACGTCCAGCAGCCCTTCCTCGATCTGGTGCTGGCGCATCTGTGGCTGGTGACGGCGGCGAGCCTGCTGGCCACCGTGGTCGGCGTCGCGGCAGGCATCCTCGTCACCCGCCCCGGCGGGCGCGAGTTCCGCCGGTTGGTGGAGACCCTCTCCGCCATGGGCCAGACCTTCCCGCCGGTCGCGGTGCTGGCGCTGGCCGTGCCGATGATCGGCTTCGGCTTCTGGCCCGCCTTCGTGGCCCTGGCGCTCTACGGCCTGCTGCCGATCTGCGAGAACACCATCGCCGGGCTCGAAGGCGTCTCGCCCGCGGCGCGCGAGGCCGGGCTCGGCATCGGCATGACCAGAAGCCAACTGCTGCGCAAGGTGGAGCTGCCGCTGGCCGCCCCCGTGATCCTCGCCGGCATCCGCATCTCGGTCACCATCGGCATCGGCACCGCCGCGCTCGCCTCGACCGTCGGTGCGATCTCGCTCGGCTCGCCGATGATCGTCGGGCTGAACGGCAACAACATCGGCTACATCCTGCAGGGCGCGCTGCTGGTCGGCGGGCTCGCCATCGTCATCGACCTCGGCTTCGAAGCGATCCTGACCCGCCTGCGTCGCTGGCGCGCCTGAGGCTCAGAGCTGCAGCTTCGGCACGTCAGGGCTGGGCCGCTTCCGCCTCGCCTCGCATGCCGATGTGCTGCGCTACGCACCCTGACGGCTTGGCGCGGCCCGCCCGCGCCTGCTATCCTGTCGACGAAGGCAGGCCGGGCGCCCCCGATGATCGAGCATATCGACGACTTCTTCACCAAGGGCTGCGGCCGCTGCGCGCGCTTCGCGACGCCCGACTGCTCGGTCCAGCCCTGGGCGCCGGGTCTCGCGGCGCTGCGCGAAATCTGCCTGAGCGAAGGCCTGACCGAGACTGTCAAATGGGGCCACCCCTGCTACACCCACGCGGGGCGCAATGTCGCGCTGTTCGGCGCACTGCGCGACGATTTCCGGCTGAGCTTCTTCAACGCCGCCCTGCTGGAGGATCCCGAGGGTGCCCTCGAACGGCAGGGGCCGAACACCCGCTACCCCGACATGATCCGCTTTCGCGCCAATGGCGAGGTGGCAGGGAAGGCCCCCCTGATCCGTAACCTTCTCGCACAGGCGATGGACCATGCTGCAAAGGGCCTGAAGCCCGAACGCGACATGAGGGAACCCGACCTGCCCGAAGAGCTTGCCGAAGCGCTCGACGCCGATCCGGCACTTGCCGAGGCCTTCCACCGCCTGACCCCGGGCCGCCGCAGAAGCTATGTCATCGCCCTAAGCACGGCCAGGCAGGCGGCGACGCGGACAAGGCGCGTCGCCGCCTTCCGCGACCGGATCCTCGCCGGAAAGGGCGCCACCGAACGCTAGAGACGCCCGGCAGCAGCACGCCGACCGCGAAAACATCAGTCCCAGATTGCGGGTTTACCCCGGCGACGAGGGCGTTACAGTCGCCCCATCCTTTTGGCAGCCCTGCCGCACCGGGGTCTCACACCCTTCCTGAAAAGAGATCTTCCCTTGCCCCCCACATCCTTTCCCCTGCCTTTCAGCTGCGAAAAACGGCCCGCCTCCGGTGCTCTGGGCGTCGTCGTGACCAACACGCCGCTCGGATCGGCGGCGGGAAACGAGATGCTGGCGGTGGGCGGCAACGCCATCGATGCGGCGGTGGCGGCGATGCTGATGCTGACCGTGGTGGAGCCGATGATGGTCGGGATCGCCGGGGGCGGTATGACCCATATCCGGCTGGCGGACGGGCGGCATGTGGTGATCGACGCGCTCTCCACCGCGGGCGCCGCCGCGCGGCCCGACATGTTCGAGACCGTCTCGGACGCGCCGCCGACCTACATGGACACGAAGCATCGCCGCAACACGGTCGGCGCCTCTGCCGTGGCGGTGCCGGGCAACCTGCGCGGCTGGTGCCAGATGCAGCAGCGCTATGGCAAGCTGCCCTTTGCCGACGTGATCGCCCCGGCGATCCGGGTGGCGGAGTCGGGCTTTCTCGTCAGCCACTACCTGAACGGCGCGCTGCGCGAGCATCAGGCTGATCTGCTGGCCGACCCCGAAATGGCGCGGCTGTTCCTGCCGGGCGGCGAGCCGCTGGCCGCCGGGTCGCGGCTGGTGATGGGCGATTACGCCGAGAGCCTGCGGCTGATCCAGAAGCAGGGTGACGAGGCGCTGCATGGCGGCGCGCTCGGCCGGGCGCTGGTGGAGCGGCTGGCCGAGGGCGGCGAAGCGGCGGGCCATGTGACGCTCGAGGATCTCGTGGCCTATCGCGCGGTGGAGCGCGAGGCGATCTTCGGCAGCTACCGCGGCCATGTCATCGCCGGGCCGCCGCCCCCGGCCTCGTCGGGCGTGCATGTGGCGCAGATGCTGAACATGCTGGAGCCGCATGACATCCGCGGCATGGGCTTCGGCAGCGCCGAGGGCCTGCACCTCCTGGCCGAAGTGATCCGCGTCGCCTTCGAGGACCGCCGCGCCGCCTCGGGCGATCCTGATTTCGTCGATGTGCCGGTTGAGCGCTTCACCTCCAAGGATTACGCGCTCGCCTGCCAGAGCCGCCTGCGCGACCTCGCCCGTCCCGTACCGCCGCCGGTCGCGGGCCATGAGAGCCGCGACACCACGCATCTCACCGTGGCGGATCGCGAGGGCAATGTCGTCGCCTCCACCCATACGCTGAACGGGCTGTTCGGCGCGCGGATCATGGTGCCGGGCACCGGGATCATCCCCAACAACTACATGCTGAACTACGACCCCCATCCCGGCAAGGCGCTGTCGATCCTGCCGGGCAAGCGGGTGCCGACCTCGATGGCGCCGATGATCGTGCTCCGGGGCGACCGCCCGCTCTATGCGCTCGGGCTGCCGGGGGCGGTGCGGATCTTTCCCTCTGCCATGCAGGCCATCGTCAACCTGATCGACCACGGCATGACGCTGCAGCAGGCGGTCGAGGCGCCGCGGCTCTGGACCGACGGACAGCATGTGGAGCTGGAACCGGCCTATGCGCCGATGGCCGAGGCGCTGCGGGCGCGCGGCCATGAGGTGCGACTGGTCAAGACCATCGGCGGCGGCATGAACGCCATCGCCTTCGAGGAGGACGGCATGATGACCGGCGCCGCCTGCTGGCGCGCCGACGGCACCGTCACCGCGCAGGGCGGCGGGCTGGCCCGCCCCGGCGTCCGCTTTCAGATCTGACTGGAGATACCCATGACCACCGTCGTGATGCTCGACCCCGCCGCACCCGACCGCATGGAACGGGTCGCGGCCTTCCTGCCCGAGGGCTGGCGCCTGACCACGGCGGCCTCGCGCGCGGCCGAGGATCAGCTCGCGGCGCTGCAGGGCGCGCGCTACGCGATCACCGGCGATGTGCCGGTCAGCGCCGCGATGATGGCGGTGCCGGGGCTGAAGGCCGTGCACAAATGGGGCGTCGGCTATGACGGCATAGACCTCGAGGCGGCAAGCCGGCACGGCGTGCGGGTGCTGCGCACCACCGGCTCCAACGCGGTGGCGGTGGCGGAAACGACGCTCGGCCTGATCCTCGCGGTGAACCGCAATCTGGTGCGCGGCCATGTCGGCATCGGCTCGGGCGATTGGCTGAAGGGCGCACTCGCCCCCAGCTCGATGAGGCTCTCGGGCCGCACCGTGGGCATCGTCGGCATGGGCTATATCGGCAAGGCGCTGGTCAGGCTGCTGCGCGGCTTCGGCTGCACCGTGCTTTACACCAAGCGCAGCCCGCTTCCGACGCAGGAGGAGGCCGAGCTCGGCATCCGCTTCGCCACCCTGCCCGACCTGCTGGCCGCCGCCGATGTCGTCACCCTGAACTGCGAGCTGAACGCCTCCACCCGCAACCTGATCGGGCGGGACGAGCTGGCGCTGATGAAGCCCGACGCGATCCTGATCAACGCCGCCCGCGGTGGCGTGCTGGACGAGCAGGCGCTGGCCGATGCGATCCGCGAGAACCGTCTGCGCGGCGCGGGCATCGATGTCTTCGCCGCCGAGCCGATCACGCCCGACAACCCGCTTCTCGGGCTGGACCGCGTGGTGCTGACGCCGCATATCGCCGCGATCTCCGCCGACAGCGTCGCCACCTCGCTGACCCGGATGATGGAGAACCTTCAGGCCATCGACCGCGGGGCCACGCCGCGCAGCATCGACATCCTGGTCTGAGCGCGGTCAGAACCGCGGGCCGGGCACCGGGTCCATCCCCAGCCCGCCCGCGATCTGCCGCGATACCCGGCGCGTGGTCTCGATGAAATCCAGCACCACGGGCGAGCTTTCGCCCGCGGGCCAGGCCGCCACCAGCTCGATCATTCGCGGCAGTTCGGGCACCGGGCGGAACTCAAGATAGGGCGAGCGGATGTTGGTGATCCACTCCGGCATCACCGCCACCCCCAGCCCCGAAGCGACATGCGAGGCGACGCCGGTGGTATGGGTGCTCTCCTGCACGATGCGCAGATGCAGCCCCGCCCGGCGGAATTCGTTCATCAGGAAGGTCGCATAGCTCGCCCCGATGATCGGCGCATAGCCGATCAGCGGCTCCTGCGCGAGATCCTGCAGGCTGACCTCGGCCTTCGCCGTCAGCCGGTGCCCCTTCGGCAGCGCCGCGACGAAGCCCTCGCGCATCAGCGTCTCGACCTGCGCATGGGCCGGGCGTTCGGTGGGGCGGATGAAGGCCACGTTGATCTCGCCGCTCTCCAGCTGGCGCAGCTGCTCGGACGTGCCGATATGCGCCAGATCGACGATTACCGCCGGCCATTTCCTGCGGAATTCCGCAACAATCGGCGGGATCACATGCGTCATCGCCAGATTGACGCCTGCCACCGTGATCCGGCCCGTCGTCTCTCCGGCCATGGCGCGGGTCTGGGCCACGGCGCGGTCCATCCCGTCGAGCAGGCTGCGCGCATGCCGCAAAAGCGTGTCGCCCGCCGCCGTCAGCCGGGTGCGCCTTGTGGTCCGGTGGAACAGCATCACCCCCAGCCGGTCCTCCATCGCGCGGATCTGCAGGCTCAGCGGCGCCTGCGCGATCCCCAGCCTTTCGGCGGCGCGGCCGAAATGAAGCTCCTCTGCGAGGCAGACGAAGTAGCGGAGCTGGCGAAGATCGATCCCGGTATTCATATGCTCAGCATATCAAATGATTGGTGAATGGGGAATTGATCATGCTGCGCCTGCATGGTTCGCTGGGGGATCAACGGCAGGCAAGAGGTTCATGACACGTTTCTGGCTGATCAAACTTCTGCGAACGGTGATCACGCTCTGGTTCGTCGTCTCCTTCACATTCATCGTGCTGCGCACCTCCGGCGACCCGGTGGTGGCCCTGCTCGGCGCCGATGCGCTCCCCGCCGAGATCGAGCATTTCCGCGAACTCTGGGGCCTCGACCGCTCGCTCTTCACCCAATACGTCAGCTACGTCGGCCAGATGGCGACGGGCCAGTTCGGCATCTCGCTGCGCGACAGCCGCCCGGTGCTTGAGATCATCCTCGAACGCTTGCCCGCCACGGTCGAGCTCGGCCTCGCCGCCTTCGCCATCGCCGCGGTGATCGGCATTCCGGCGGGCATCGTCGCCGCCCTGCAGCGCGGCAAGCTGACCGACCGGATCGTCATGGTCTTCGCCGTCTTCGGCTTCGCCCTGCCGAACTTCTTCCTCGGCATCCTGCTGATCCTGCTCTTCTCGCTCTATCTGCAGGTGCTGCCCTCCTCGGGCACCGGCACCTTCCTGCACCTGATCATGCCAGCGGCGACGCTGGCCACCTTCACCGCCGGAACGCTGGCCCGCTTCACCCGCTCGGCCATGCTCGAGGTGCTGGAGCGGCCCTACATGCGCGCCGCCGCCGCCAAAGGCGTGCCGTTCTGGAAGCGGGTGCTGCTGCATGCGCTGCCGAATGCCGCGATCCCGATCGTCACGGTGATCGGCCTCAACCTCGGCCAGCTGGTCGCGGGGGCCATCGTCGTCGAATCCGTCTTCGCCTGGCCCGGCATCGGGCGGCTTCTGGTGGTCGCCGTGTCGCAACGCGATCTGGCGGTGGTGCAGGGGCTGGTGCTGGTGATCGCCGTGACCATGGTGCTCGCCAACCTCGTGGTGGATCTGCTCTACGGCCTGCTTGACCCCCGCATCCGGGAGGGCGCGAAATGAGCCGGCCGAACATCCTCACCCTCATGGCGGGGGGCATCCTCGCCGCCTCCGTCGCGGTCGCGCTGGTGGGCAACGTCTTCACCCCGCATGAAGTGACCGATCAGGCCCTGCTGAGCCGGCTGAAGCCGCCGGCCTTCCTCGGCGGCACCGCCGAGTTCCCGCTGGGCACCGACAGGATCGGCCGCGACATGGTGGCCCGTCTGGTCGCCGGGCTGCAGATGTCGCTCTCGGTGGCGCTGGCGGGCACGCTGATCGGCGCGATCTTCGGCACCTTCGTAGGCTTCCTCGCCGCCCATTTCCGCGGGCTGGTCGAGGAGGTGCTGATGATGCTGGTCGACTTCCAGGCCTCGCTGCCCTTCATCCTGATCGCCCTGACGCTGCTGGCGTTCTTCGGCAACTCGATGGTGCTCTTCGTCATCCTGATGGGCATGTTCGGCTGGGAGACCTACGCCCGTCTCGCGCGCGGCGTGGTGCTTTCCGCCCGGTCGCAGCCCTATGCCCGCGCGGTCGAAGCGCTGGGGGCGGGGCCGGGACGGCTCTACCTGCGCCACATCCTGCCCAATGTCGCCTCGGCGCTGATCGTGCAGGTCACGCTGACCTTCCCGCAGATCATCCTCCTGGAAACCTCGCTGTCCTTCCTCGGGCTCGGGATCCAGCCGCCCAACACCAGCCTCGGGCAGATCCTCGGCGACGGGCGCGACTATCTTTCCACCGCGTGGTGGATCTCGGTCTGGCCGGGGGCGCTGATCTTCCTGATCACCCTGTCCATGTCGCTTCTGGGCGATGCCCTGCGCGACCGGCTCGATCCGATGCTCAAGGCAAGAACAACCTGAAAATCAGGAACACCCAACCCACAGGAGGTACTGCGATGATCAGCAGACGCAACTTTGGCAAATACTCCCTCGCCGCCGGCGCCTCGACTCTCTGGCTGCCCGGCTCGCTCGCCCTGGCACAGGACGGCTCCCGCCCGACCCTGACCATCGCGGTCGACAACCTCTGGGCCAACATCAACACGATCAACGGGATCTCCACCACCACGCGGCGGTTCTTCCCCAACATCTACTCGCATCTGGTCGAGCGCGACTACATCGCCGACGAGCAGGGTCTGACGCTGGTGCCCGGGCTCGCCACCGAATGGTCGCGCGACGGCAAGGTCTGGACGCTGAAACTGCGCGAGGGCGTCAAGTTCCACAACGGCGAGACGATGACCGCCGAGGACGTGGCCTTCACCCTCGGGCCGGAGCGGCTCTGGGGCGAGACCCCCTTCGAGCCGCGGGGCAAGACCTTCACCGCGGGCTTCGTCCGGGTCGAGGCGATCGACGACCTGACCGTCGAGATCGAGACCGAGCGCGAAGACCCCTACATCCCCGGCAAGCTCACCGGCTACATCGGCTTCGTCGTGCCGAAGAAGGCCTATCTCGAGATGGGCGTCGATGCCTTCGGTCAGGCGCCGATCGGCACCGGCCCCTATCGCGTCACCCTGTTCCGCTCCGGCGAGGTGCTGGAGATGGAAGCCTTCGACGAGTGCTGGAGCGGGCCGCCCCCGGCGCAGAAGCTGATCTGGCGCATCGTTCCGGAATTCGCGGGCCGCATGGCGGGTCTCGTCTCGGGCGAGTTCGAGTTCATCGCCAACATCCCCACCGATCAGGAAGCGCAGCTGGCAAGCTACGACAACGTCACCGTGGCGCGGGCGCTGGCGGGCAACTACCCGGCCTTCGCCTTCAACACCCGGCCCGACCCCGAGGACAACCCTCTGGTCGACGTGAACCTCCGCAAGGCGATGGTGCAGGCGATCGACATGGATGCCATCGTGCAGGCCCTGTTCGGCGACACGACCTTCCATCCCGCCGTGCCGTTCAACTTCCCCGAATACGGCGACTTCTACGATCCCGAGATGGTGAACCCGCTGCCCTACGACCCCGAGGCGGCGCGCGCGCTGGTCGAGGCGTCGGGCTATGACGGGCAGGTGCTGCGCTGGCACATCACGCGGCAGTTCTACCCGAATTACGAGGCCGCGGCCGAGATCATGGTGGAACAGTGGCGCCAGATCGGCGTCAACGTGCAGGCGGTGATCCTCGACAACTTCGAGCTGGTCTACACCCGGCCCTACCACCTGATGAACATGTCGATGTCGACCGACTTCATCCCCGGCGACCCCTACCAGCCGCTCTGGCTCGACTGGGGTCCGACCGCCAGCCGCTCCACCGCGCATTGGAAGACCTGGGACCCGACGCCGGAATATCTCGCCGCCGGCAAGGAATTCGAGGAGGCCATCACCTTCGAGGAGCGCAAGGCAGCCTATCTGAAGCTCTCGCAGGCCTGGCAGGATGTGACGCCCGGTTATTACCTGTGGAAGAGCGTCTACAACTGGGCCCACCGCGCCGACATCGAGTTCGTGGCGCGCCCCGACGGCGAGATGCGGATGTTCGGCGATTACATGACGTTGCCGGCGTGAAACATGCGCTGAAAGACATGACGGTCGCGGAGTTCCGCGACCGTCTGGCCGAAGACCCGGTGATCCTGCTGCCGCTCGGCAGTCACGAGGAGCAGGGGCCGCATGCGCCGATGGGCGACTATCTGCTGGCCGAGGCGATTGCCCTGCGCGCCGCCGAGCGCTCGGGCGCCATCGCGGCGCCCTGCCTGCCCTTCGGCTATGCCGAGTTCTTCCGCGGCTATCCCGGCGGCATCCAGCTGCGCGCCCCGACCTTCCGCGCCGTGCTGGACGACATGGTGACGGCCTTCCTCGACCATGGGCTCAACCGCATCCTGATCCTGAACGGCCATTCCACCAATGCCGCGCTGATCGATGAGACCCTGCGCGCCCTGCGTCGCAGGACCGGCGTCGCCGTGGCCTCGGTCGATCTCTGGCGCTCGATCCCCGACAGTCTCTGGACCGAGATCCACGGCCCCGACGCCGCGAAGGCGCGCGGTCACGGCGGCGATCCGGTCACCTCCGTCTCGATGTATCTGCGCCCCGAGACCATGCGGCCCGACCTGATGCAGGCGGCGCGCCCGGCCGAGGCGATGGGCCTGCCCAGCATCGGCGCCTCCGGCGTCCGCTTCGAGGGGCTGGCGGTGAACCTGCCGCTGGATGGTCAAGAGTTGCATCCCGACGGCATGTTCGGCGGCGATCCGGCGCTGGCCTCGGCCGAGGCCGGAGAGCGGATCGTCGAGCATCTGACCGGCTACTGCGCGCGGCTCGTTGCCCATCTGCGCCAGCACGATCCCCGCCGACCCGTCGCGGAGCCCATGCCATGACCGAGCCCCTGATCGACATCCGCAACCTCTCGGTCCCGCTGCCCAAGGGCGCCGACCGCCGCTTTGCCGTCGAGGATCTGTCGCTGACGCTGAACCGAGGCGAGATCCTCTGCGTCGTGGGCGAAACCGGCTCGGGCAAGTCGCTCACCGCGCTCTCGACTATGGGGCTGCTGCCCTCCAACCTGCCGAAACCGCAGGGCGAGATCCGCTTCGAGGGCCGCGACCTGCTTTCGCTGTCGCGCCGCGAGCGGCTGCCGCTTCTCGGCCAGCGGCTTGCCATGGTGTTTCAGGAACCCGTCGCGGCGCTGAACCCGATCTACCGGATCGGCACCCAGGTGGCCGAGACCTTCCGCCTGCACACCGACCTCTCCTCGCAGGAGATCAACAAGCGGGTGGTCGACCTCTTCCGCGAGGTGCGCCTGCCAGACCCGGAGGCGATCCTGCGCGCCTATCCGCACCAGCTTTCGGGCGGCCAGTGCCAGCGGGTGATGATCGCGACTGCGCTGGCGCTCGACCCCGCCCTGCTGATCGCCGACGAGCCGACGACCGCGCTCGACGTGACGACGCAGGCGAAGATCCTCGAACTGATGCTCGACCTGCGCCGCGACCATGGCACGGGCATCCTGTTCATCACCCACGACTTCGGCGTGGTGGCCGAGATCGCCGACCGCGTCGCGGTGATGCGCCACGGCAGGCTGGTGGAGATCGGCACGCGCGATCAGGTGCTGATGGATCCGCAGGAAGACTACACCCGCCAGCTCATCGCCGCCGTGCCACGGCTCGCGCCGAAGACGACCACGGCCAGCCTTGGCGAGACCGTGCTGCGCGCCGTCGGCCTGCGCAAGACCTACCGGACCCGCACGCTGATCGGCGCCGCCCGCGAGGTGCAGGCGCTGAAGGATGTCGATCTCACCCTCGCCCGCGGCGAGACGCTCGGCCTCGTCGGCGAAAGCGGCAGCGGCAAGTCCACGCTGGCGCAGGCGGTGATCCGTCTGGTGGAGCCGGATGGCGGCGAGGTCACCATCGACGGCGGCCGCTTCACCGGGCTCAGCGGGCAGGTGCTGCGCGAAGCGCGGCGCAAGGTGCAGATCGTGTTCCAGGACCCCTACACCGCGCTCGACCCGCGGCAGTCGGTGGGTGACGCCATCGCCGAGGGGCCGATCATCCACGGCCTGTCCCGCGACGACGCCCGCACCCGGGCGCTAGACCTGATCGAGGCGGTGGGGCTCGACCGCAGCGCCGCGACCCGTTTCCCGCACGAGTTCTCCGGCGGGCAGCGCCAGCGTATCTGCATCGCCCGTGCATTGGCTGTGCATCCCGATCTCCTGATCGCCGACGAGAGCGTTTCGGCGCTCGACGTGTCGGTGCAGGCGCAGATCCTCGATCTTCTGGCCCGGATGCAGCGCGAGTTGCAGTTCGGCCTTCTCTTCATCACCCACGACCTGCGCGTCGCCTCGCGCATCTGCGACCGGATCGCGGTGATGCGGCAGGGCCGGATCGTCGAGCAAGGGCCCGCAGCCGAGCTCTTCGCCCATCCGCGCGAAGAGTACACCCGCGAATTGCTGTCTGCCGTGCCCGGGCGTGGCTGGCAGGACAAACCCGCGCAAGGAGTTCAGCCATGAAGAAATACCGCATCGGCCCGCGCCCCGCACCGCTCGACGCGAGCCTGCTTGCGGGCTTCCGCGAGGTCGAGATCGCCACCATCGGCCACTTCCGCCACCGCGGCTTCGTCGACCGCGCCCTGCGCCCCATCGCGCCGATCACCGGTCTTCTGGCGGGTCCGGCGGTCACCGTCGCCATCCCAGGCACGGATTCCACCCTGCTGCATCACGCGCTTTCTGTGGTGCAGCCCGGCGATGTGGTGGTGATCGACCGGCTGGGCGACCGCCGCCATGCCTGCCTCGGCGGCGGCGTCGCCTTTGCCGCCAAGGCCGCGGGGGCGATCGCCGTGGTGCTCGACGGCCCCTGCACCGACCCCGACGAGATCATCGAGGTCGGCCTGCCGGTTTTCTGCACCGGCGTCTCGGCCATCACCACGCGGCTCAACGATCTGGGCGGCGCGCTGAACCTGCCGATCTCCTGCGGCAACGTGCCGGTGATGCCGGGCGATCTGGTGCTGATGGATGCCTGCGGCGTGCTGATCCTGCCGCCCGACGAAGCCGCCGAAGTGCTGGCCGAGGCCACGGCCCGTCAGGCCCGCGCGGGGCGCAACCGCGGCAAGATCGAGGCGGGCGAGAAGCTGGGCGATCTCTCCGGGGCAAGCCGGCTGGTGGCCGCGGAACTGGAGCGGTAGCGCAGGGTCGGCCCCGCCGCTCTCCGCCCATCGCGCCTTTGGCCGGTGGGCAGGGCGCCCGTCCAGATGACGTCTGCGCCGCAGGCGTAACCTCGGGCCTTACTCGGCCTTCTTCTTCTTCGCCTCGACCGCCGCCTTCATCCGGGCCAGAAGCTCGGCCTTGGTCGCGCGGTCGCCAAAGGGGTTCTTTTCGGTGCCCTTGGCGTTGTGTTCGGTGTGACGTGGTGCGGCCTTGCCGGTCTTGACCGATCCCGCTTTTCCATAATCCATGATGTTCCCCTGAAATCAGTGCTGCTGATGCCCGAAACCGTGCGGCGATACAACCGCGCAGCGCCTCATGGCCCCTCCGTCCCGGTGCGGAACAGCTCGGCGCGGATCGCATGGCGGCTGAGCTTGTCATAGAAGGTCTTGCGCGGCAGGCCCAGACGCTGCATCGCCCGGCTCGCGTTGCCGTTGGCCTGCCGCAGCGCGTCGCGCAGAAGCTCCGCCTCATAGGCCGCGACCATCTCGGCCAGCGTCTGCCCCGCCCCCTCGGCCTCGGCATCGGCGGGGGCAAGCCCCAGCGCCTGCCGTTCGGCGAATTGCTGCAGCTCGCGCACATTGCCCGGCCAGTCATGCGTCGCGAGCCGCGCCTTCAGCCCCGGAGTCAGCAGGGGCACCGGCAGCTTTAGCCGGGCACAGGCCGACAGCAGGAAGTGCTGGAACAGCAGCGGGATATCTTCGCGACGTTCGGCCAGCGGCGGCACCGTCAGCACGATGCCCCCGAGCCGATAGTAGAGATCGGCGCGAAAGCCGCCCTCCCGCACCAGCGCGCCGAGATCGACCTGCGTCGCGGCGATCACCCGCAGATCGAGCGGGCGTGCCACCTCCGCACCGAGAGGCCAGAGCTCGCGCGCCTCGATCAACCCGTGCAACCGAGCCTGCAGCGCGGGCGAGAGCGCCTCCACCTGATCGAGAAACAGCGTGCCGCGATGCGCCCGCTCGATCCGGCCGATCACCCGGCCCGTGCGCTGCGGCGACCCGGCGCGCAGCCCCGGCTCGGCACCGAGGAAATCGGCGTCGAAACGGTCTTCGTTCAGCGTGGTGCAGTTCACATGCACGAAGGCCCGGGCGCGGCGCGGGCTCTGCCGGTGGATCTGCCGCGCCACCGCCTCCTTGCCGACGCCGCTGCCGCCGGTGATCAGCGCGTCCACCCCGGCCTCGGCCACCCGCGCCACCGTCTCGCGCAGATGCAGCATCGCCGGGCTGTCGCCCAGAAGCTCCGCCCCGCCCTCGCCCTGCGCCTGCATCCGGCGCAGCATCCGATTTTCCAGTACCAGCCCCCGCGCCGTGGCGGCGCGGCGCAGGGTGGCCAGCAGATCGTCCAGCGCGACGGGCTTCGTCAGGAAGTCGTAGACCCCTTCGTTCAGCGCCCGCACCGCCATCGGCACGTCGCCATGCCCGGTCAGCAGGATCACCGGCAGATCGGGGTCCATCGCGCGCAACCGGGCGAAAAGCTCCATCCCGTCGATCTGCGGCATCCGGAGGTCGGTCAGCACCACCCCCGGATAGTCGCGCGTCATCCCGCGCAGCGCATCGGTCGCGTTGGAGAAGGACTCCACCCGGAACCCCTGCAACGTGAGCGACTGGACCTGAGCCGCGAGCAGATCAGCGTCGTCATCGACGAGCCGGACGAGGGGGGGCGTGTCGGTCATCAGGCCTTGCGCAGTTCGAGATGGAAGGTGGCACCCTGCCCCGGCACGGGAGGGTCGGCGCGCAGGCTGCCGCCGAAGTCGCGGGCGATGTCATGCGCGATGACGAGGCCAAGGCCGAGCCCGTTCGCCTTGGTGGTGGTGAAGGGGATGAACAGCTTCGCCGCCGCCTCGGGCGAGAGACCGGGGCCGTTGTCCGCGATGCTGAGCACCACGGTCTCGGCGGTCTCGCGCAGGGTGACGCGGATTTCGGGATCGGGGCGGTCGGCCAGAGCGTCCTGCGCGTTCTGCAGCAGGTTCACGAGGATCTGCTCCAGCCGGATGCGGTCTCCCATCACCGCAAGGCCCGGCGGGAAAGCGGGTGCGATCACCCGCACCATGTCGGAGCGCAGGCGGCTGCCGTGCAGCAGGAGCGAGGCCTCGAAGGCCTCGCCCAGCTTCACCGGCTCGGTGCGGCCGGTCGCCTTGCGGGCAAAGCCGCGCAGTTCGGCGGTGATGTGGCCAATCCGCTCGGCCATGCGGACGATGGTGGCGAGGTTGCCGGCCACATCCGGCGGGGCGGGACGGTCTTCGGGCAGCATCGCCAACCCGTTCTCGGCCAGAAGCCGGATCGTTGCCAGCGGCTGGTTCACCTCATGCGCGACGCCCGCGGTGATCTGGCCAAGGGCGGCAAGCTTGTTGGCCTGCACCAGATCGGCCTGCAGTGCACCGAGCCGCTGCTCGGTCGCCCGCCGCTCGCGCATCTCGTCCGACAGGGCGCGGGTGCGCTCGTCCACCGCGCGTTCCAGATCGGCGCTGTAGCGCCGCTCGGCTTCGGCCAGCCGCGCCGCCCGCCGGGTGCCGCGCCAGGCGAAACCGGCGCCGAGCGCGACGATCCCCAGCCCGAGCGCCGCAGTGCCGGTGGCAAAGACCGCCGCCTCGAGCGCGGGAGCCGAGGAGCTGAACAGAAGGAGCTGCCAGCCCGCCGAGGGCAGGACGACCCGGGTCGAGAGCTCGCGCCCCTCCGGCAGCGGCATGGGCTGGAACCGCGCCTCGGCACGGCTGGCCAGCACCACCCGCCCGTCGGCCTCGGTGACGAAGGTCCGGTCGGCGCTGGTGGCCCAGCTGGCCTCTATGGCGGTGAACTCCACCTTCACCACCACGACGCCTAACCCCTCACCGGCGACATGGGAGAGATAGAGCCCCGGGCGGCGGCTCACCGTTCCCAAGGCGAATTGCTGCGCAGTGCCGTCGCGCATCGCCAGCGTGAAGTAGTCACGGAAGGCATAGCTCGAGCCGACGAAGGAGACCGGCTCGTCCCAGTTCGAGGCGGCAAGCGCGTTGCCGGTGCGGTCGAGCACATAGATCACCGAACTCGCCGTCTCGTCATGCAGCCGGTCGAGCTTGCGCGACAATGCCGCAGTTGCCTCCGGCGAAGGGTTTGCCAGCGTGTTCCGCAACTCGGTGTCGTCGGCGAGGATCGCGGCCACCGCGCGGTGCTTGGCGAACTCGCTCTCCACCGCCAGCGCGCGGGACCGCGCCGCCACCTCGGCCTCGAGCCGGATGCGCTCCAGCGCGGTCTGCCGCGCCAGATGGAAGACCTCGGCCAGCATGGCGAGGCAGAGCAGGGAGACCAGACCGGCCAGCAGCAGCAGACGGACCCGCTGGCGCGGGGGCTGGGCAAGGGAATCGAGGGCGGGAGCGCTCACCTGTCCTCCGGCGCGGGCTGTGTGGATTTCCAGACTAGCAGATGGGGCGGCGTGTGGAAAAGGAAACAGTTTGTCGCGCCTCGGCTTTTCCATCCTGCATGGAATCAAGGAATTAGCCCGATCCTGTCGCAATTTTGTTGCGCAGCCGCGAATCCCTATCCTGACCGTCACCGGATTTTCACATCCGCAGGTTGGAGGAGGACCTCATGCAGATCGATACGTTGGCACAGCCGGCGGCGCAGACGCCGCGGCCATTCTACAGACATCTCTATTTCCAGGTTCTCGTCGCCATCGTCACGGGTGCCGCCATCGGGCATTTCTACCCCGACCTCGGCGTCGCGCTGAAACCTCTGGGCGACGGCTTCATCAAGCTGGTGAAGATGATCATCTCGCCGGTGATCTTCCTGACCATCGTCACCGGCCTCGCCGGGATGGGCACGCTGCGCGGTGTGGGCTCGGTCGTGGGCAAGGCTTTCGGCTATTTCTTCTTCTTCTCCACGCTGGCGCTCATCATCGGCATGATCGTCGCCAACGTGGTGCGGCCCGGCGCCGGGATGAACATCGACCCGGCGACGCTGGATGCCAGCAAGGTCACCGACTACGCCACCAAGGCGCATGAGACGACGCTGACCGGCTTCGTGATGGACATCATCCCGACCACCTTCACCTCGGCCTTCGTCGAGGGCAACATCCTGCAGGTGCTGTTCATCGCCATCCTGTTCGGCGTCGCGCTGATCCTGATCGGCGACAAGGGCAAGCCCGTCGTGGCGCTGTTCGAGGCGGCGAGCCACGCCGTGTTCCGCGTGGTGGACATCCTGATGAAGGTCGCCCCGCTCGGCGCCTTCGGGGCCTTCGCCTTCACCATCGGCAAATACGGCATCGGCTCGATCGTGAACCTCGCGGCGCTGGTCGGCACCTTCTATCTGACCTCGGCGTTGTTCATCATCGTGATCCTCGGCACCGTCTGCGCGCTGAACGGCTTCTCGATCTTCCGGCTGATCTCCTATCTCAAGGCGGAGATCCTGCTGGTTCTGGGCACCTCCTCGTCGGAGTCCGCCCTGCCGAGCCTGATGGACAAGATGGAGCGCGCCGGCTGCGCCCGTCCGGTCGTGGGTCTGGTGGTGCCGACCGGCTACTCGTTCAACCTCGATGGCACCAACATCTACATGACGCTGGCGGCCCTGTTCATCGCGCAGGCGACCAACACCGACCTGTCGCTGCAGCAGCAGATCCTGCTGTTGCTGGTGGCCATGCTGTCCTCCAAGGGCGCTGCAGGCGTTACCGGCGCGGGCTTCATCACGCTGGCCGCGACGCTGTCGGTGGTGCCGACCGTCCCGCTGGCCGGGATGGCGATCATCCTCGGGGTGGACCGCTTCATGTCGGAATGCCGCTCGATCACCAACTTCATCGGCAACGCGGTGGCCACGGTCGTCGTCAGCCGCTGGGAGGGCGCGATCGACATGGAGCGCTTCCATGCGGTGATGAACGGCGCGCGGGACGACCAGCACGCCGAGGCGATGCCGCTGCGCGGGGCTCCGGCCGGGCTGCAGCTCGGCGAAGCCAGCGCAGACTGAACGGATTGCACAAAAAAAGCGGCCCCCTCATCGGGGGCCGCTTTTTCATGCGCATGAGGCGCGAACCGTCACTTGGCGGCGGTATCGCCGGTATCGCCGGTTTCGCGGGCCAGCCGGATCGCCTTCAGGCGTTCGGTCTTGGCATCGCGCGCCTCGCGTTCGGCATCGATCAGCAGGCGGGCCGCCTCCGTGGTGGCGTCGGCCTTGCGTTGCTGCTCCGAGCGCGGCGGCTGGGACCGCGCCGTGCCACCCGCAGCCCCGGTCTGCGGCTCGCCACGCATCATCTGATCGAAGGTTTCGAGGCTGGATTTTGATTGTGCCATCCGTGAAGTCTCCTTCGGAGCCTGATCCGGGTCGTCCGTTGCTCCTGTCCCCAACCTAGCGCATCCGGCCCCGAGCGACCACCCTCAGCGGCCTCGAGATCTGCCAGACGCCTGACGCGGAACGAAAACTCGCGGATCGGGCAGCCGTCAGCGGCGTCCGCGCGCCGCGCGCCAGCCCGCGGCAAAGGCCACGGCCCCGGCCTCCACCGTGCGGTGATCGGTGACGTAGCGGCGGCTGAACTCCTGTAGCCCCCAGAGGCGGTACTGCCCGACATGGTGCAGCTCATGCGCCCAGAGCTCGGCATTGGCCAGCGCGTCGCCTTCATCCTCGAAGACCACGACATCGAGCAGGGTGATCGCCGTCGCCGGCCCGTTGACGATGGCGTTCCTCTGCAAGGACATCTCGTCGCCGCCGCCCACCCGCCAGCGCACCGCATCGAGATCGACCGCCGGAACGTAGCCCTCGAGCCGCTGCCGGATCGCCGCGGGGATCGGCGCCGTGCCCTCGTCGAGCGCCTGCTGCCGCGAGGCGAGGATCGACTTCGCCAGCATGTCGGTCGCCGTCTGCACCCCACCCACCGCGAGCGCGCGCAGGATCGCGTCGGCCTGCGGCTCGCCTGCCGGCAGAGCGGCGCCGATCTGTGCGGCCAGCCTGTCCCAGCCGCTCTGCGCCCCGGCCATGGCGGGCCAGGCGAGCGCTGCCGAGAGCGCCAGAACCATCGGTCTGCCCATGCCCATCGCCGCACCTCCCGTCACCCGACCTGACTACCCCCGCGCCGCGCCCCGGTCCAGCCCGGCGCCCCCTTGCCCGCCACACGTCCGCGCGAGCGGCGGGGGAACAGGCCCCCGGGCAGGATCGTTCGGTTGGGCAACAGGAGGGCGACATGGCGGATGAGACGACGGGCGCGCTGAGCGAGGTGCTCGACCAGATGGAACAGACGCTGGCCAGCGACGAAGTCGCGGTCGAGGATATCGTCGACGGGCTCGGGCACCACTCCTTCGCCTCGCTCATGCTGGTGTTCTCGCTGATCTCCACCTCGCCGGCGAGCGCCATCCCCGGACTCACCGCCACCGTCGGGCTGATCGTCGCCACGCTGGTGGTGCAGATGATCGTCGGGCGGCGCTCGCTCTGGCTGCCGGGCTTCGTCATGCACCGCCGTATTCCCTCGGATAAGCTGAGCAGCGCCATCGACTGGCTGCGCCGCCCGGTGCGCTTCGTCGAGCGCTTTGCCCGGCCCCGGCTGCGCTTCATGCTGCACCGGCCCGGCTCGCTTCTGCCGCTGACCCTGATCTTCGGGCTGGCACTTTTCATGCCGGTGATGGAGATCATCCCGACCTCGGGCAGCATCGCCTCGGCAGTGATCGCGCTGTTCGCCACGGGGCTTCTGACCCGCGACGGCGGGCTGGTTCTCGCCTCGCTGGTGCTGCTCCTGGCGGTGCCGGTCGCCGTCTGGCATTTCGGGCCGGTCGGCTGAAGCGTGGCGGGGCTTCGGGCCGCGCATGGGAACAGTATCGGTCGCGAAAGGTTCGTCAGCAAAAGCAAGGAGACCGCAATGACCGATCATCCCGTGCCGCCGTTCGGCGAACAACAGCAACCGATGCCGGGCCGCACCGACGCGATGCAGCCGCGCCCGGATCATGGCGAAACGAGCTACAAGGGTTCGGGCAGGCTGGCGGGGCTGAAGGCCGTCGTCACCGGCGCCGACAGCGGCATCGGCCGCGCCGTGGCGCTGGCCTTCGCGCGCGAGGGGGCGGATGTGCTGATCTCCTACCTCTCGGAGGACGAGGACGCGGCCGAGACGGCGCGTCTGGTGGAAGAGGCCGGGCGCAAGGCCGTTCTGGTCAGCGGCGACATCCAGCACGCCAGCCACTGCCGGTCGATCATCGACCGCGCGGTGAACGAGTTGGGCGGGATCGACATCCTCGTGAACAACGCCGCGCATCAGGCGACCTTCGACGATATCGGCGACATTTCCGATTCCGAATGGGAGCTGACTTTCCGGGTGAACATTCATGCGATGTTCTATCTGACCAAGGCCGCCGTGCCGCACATGAAGCCTGGCAGCTCGATCATCAACACCACTTCGATCAATGCCGACAGCCCGAACCCCGGCCTGCTGGCCTATGCCACGACCAAGGGCGCGATCCAGAACTTCACCGGCGGGCTGGCGCAGTTCCTCGCGGAGAAGGGCATCCGGGCAAATTGCGTGGCACCGGGGCCGATCTGGACGCCGCTGATCCCCTCGACCATGCCGGGCGAGAAGGTGTCGAACTTCGGCACGCAGGTGCCGATGAAACGACCCGGGCAACCGGCGGAACTGGCCTCGGCCTATGTGATGCTGGCCGATCCGGGGTCGAGCTACACCTCGGGCGCCACCGTCGCCGTCACCGGCGGCAAACCGTTCATCTGATGTGAAAAGGGCGGCGGATGACCCACCGCCCCTTTGCTGCCTGTTCAGCCGCCGCGATCAGGCACTGCGGGCCTGGCCCTTGTGCTTGCCCTCGCCGAATTCCTCGATCAGCTTGGCGCAGAAGGCAGGCAGATCCTTCGGCGTGCGGCTGGTGACGAGGCCCTGGTCGGTGACGACCTCCTGATCGACCCAAGTGCCGCCCGCGTTGCGGATGTCGGTCTTCACCGAAGGGTAGGAGGTCAGCGTCCGCCCCTTCACCACATCGGCCTCGACCAGCGTCCAAGGCGCGTGGCAGATCGCGCCCACCGGCTTGCCTTGCGCGAAGAAGGCGTGGATCAGCGCCACGGTTCCCTCGTCGGCGCGGAGCTTGTCGGCACCGACCGACCCGCCCGGGATCACCAGCCCGTCGAAGTCGTCCGCGGAAACCTCGGCCACGGTCTTGTCGACGGTGTAGCCGCCGCCCGCGTCGAGATCGTTGTTCACGGTCTGCGCCTCGCCCGCCTCGAGCCCGACGACCACGACCTTGGCGCCCGCGCCCTCGAGCGCGCTCTTGGGCTGGGTGAATTCGGGCTCTTCGGTGCCGCGCGGTGCGATCAGAAGGGCGATGGTCTTGCCAGTAAGCTGCATGTCTTTTCCTCTTTCAAAGCGCCGGATCATCCGGCCAGTCGGTCGGGCTCGTGAATCGGGCAGCGGTTGAAGCGGGACCGGAAGTCCGCCGATGCCTCGTAGGTCGCCTTGCGCACCCGGTTCACCGAACCGAGCGGGCGGTGCGCCTCGAGCCCTGTCCACGGCGAGAAACGCATGGCCTCGTCGATGCGTTCCGCGCGATCTTCGCTCCAGCCCGGCTGGGCTTCGGCGCGCAGGCGGGCCACGGTGACGAAGGGGCTTTCCGCCTCGTCCCAAAGCACGGTCGGGTCTTCGATCGGCATCGCTTCGGGGTCGCGGCAGAGCTGCACGCGCAGTTCCCATTCCGCGGGCCCCTCGCGCATCGCCCGGTCGACGTCCTCGCGGATCGCGTCATGCCGCCCGTCCACCTCGATCCGCTCGCCGCCATGCCGGGTCAGACTGGCCGAGACCGGAACCAGCGACAGCTTGGCCACATGATCGCCGTAGCGATAGGCGGTCTGGGTGAAGTAGCGTTCGCCAAGGGGATGCACGTTCGGCGCGCCGCCCATGGTCTTGAGCGTGCCGCTCTCGCCGCCCACCGCCTCTATCACCCGCTCGGTGCCGCGCAACACGGCGGAAAGCGCCTTCTTGGCCCATTCGGCGCGGTCGGTGGTCTTGGCGAGCAGCTTGAGACTGCCGAGGAAGGTCTCGGCATCCGGCGCCACGAAGACGGGGCCGTTGACCATGACGAAATCCTGCGTGTCGCCCTCGGCGCCCGGCAGCCGCTCGCCCTCCGCCTTGAGCACCTTCAGCGCGAGCCCGCGCGGCACTGAGATACTGTCGGCCAGAAGGTCGCCCGGATTGGTCGAAAGCCGGATCACCGCCGGATGCGTGCCGGCCGTGGCAAACAGCCCCTGCGCATATTCGGGGGCGAGGCCGTCGAGCACCGTCAGTTCGGCCTCGATCAGACCGTGGCTCTTGGCATGGACGGCGCGCACGGCATGGCCGTAATCCTCGTAGGTGGTCTCGAGGATCTGCTGCAGCGCCGCGATCAGGTCGGCCGTCACCTGCGGTTCATTCTCGTCGGGGCTCTCCAGCCCGGGGTGGAAACGGATGGGGTCTTGGATCATCGGAGGCTCCGGGTTGGGGCCTTCTCAACGCCGGGTGCCGGGCTCTGTTCCTGCGCCGCCCATGCAGAGGGGGGCCGGATCGCTTCGGCCCCCCTCGATCCCGCGCGTCCCTCACCGGACCGCGGGCAGGCTGTCAGGTCACTCGCGCTCGCCGGTCAGGCTGAGCAGGAGCTGGAAGATGTTGACGAAGTTCAGATAGAGCGACAGCGCGCCCATCACCGCCAGCTTCTGCCGGGTCTCGCCGTCGTGGTGCTCGGCATATTGCAGCTTGATCGACTGCGTGTCCCAGGCGGTCAGGCCGACGAAGACCAGGATGCCGATGATCGAGATGGCGAACTGCAGCGCCGAGGAACCGAGGAAGATGTTGATGACGCTGGCGATGATCACGCCGATCAGGCCCATCATCAGGAAGCTGCCGAACTGGGTCAGGTCGCGCTTGGTGGTGTAGCCGTAGAGGCTGAAGGCCGCGAACATCGCCGCCGCGCCGAAGAAGGCCCGGGCGATCGAGGTGCCGGTGAAGACGAGGAAGACCGAGGCGAGCGACAGGCCCATCAGGGTGCAGAACACCCAGAACAGCAGTTGCGCCGTGCCGCCCGAGATCCGCTCGATGCGGAAGGACAGGAACATCACGAAGCCGAGCGGGGCCAGCATCACAACCCATTTCAGCGGGGTGGAGAAGATCGGCACGTAGAGCGCGGGCGTGGCCGCCACCAGCATCGCCACGATGCCGGTCAGGGCGAGGCCGATGCCCATGTAGTTGTAGATGCGCAGCATATGCGCGCGCAGGCCCTCGTCGAGCGCGTAGCCGGCGCTTGCGGTCTGGAATCTGTCTCTGGCGGGGATCATCAGGGTCTCCTCTGTCTCAGTAAAGCGAATGGGCGAGCCGGTCGGCGCTGGTCGTCAGCGCCTCGTCCTCGGCGCCGGTGGACACGAGCACATGCGCCACCTCGCCGATCTGGAACCATGCAACCGTCGTTCCAGCCCGGACGGCGGAGCGCGGCTGCAACACGGTGAAATTGCCGGGGCGCACGGCGAAGAGCGACACCGCGCCGAGTTCGGCGGCATCGAGCGACATCTCGACGCTCGGCCCCTGCGGCGAAGGGAAGACCTGCACGTCGCGCACCGACCAGTCGGCGGGAACCTCGGGCAGCACGATGCCTGTGGCAGCGCGGATCTCGGCGGGGTCGAATTCAGGCACCTCGGGCTGCGAGGTCATCTCGATCCGCAGCCGGCTGGTGGCATGGGCCGCCAGCGCCGCCTCGACGAAGGCCGGGGGCCGCTCGGAGGCGTTGATCGTGCCGATCGACAGCGGCCCCAGCCCCTGATGCGCGAGCCAGCCGAGCCCGAAGAGCGCCACCACGGCGGCCATCCGCGCCAGCCGCCGCGTCAGCCGGTCCTGTCCCATCGCCCGCGCCAGACGGCGCGCCGCCTGCGTTGTCGCAGGGGTCGCGCGCGGCTCCGACAGGGCCAGCGCCAGCCGAAGCTCGTCGCGCAGCCGAAGGTCGCCCATCACCTCGGCGGCAAGCTGCGGGTTGCGGGCCAGATGCCCCTCCACCGCGATCCGCCGGTGCGGGTCGAGCTGGTCATCGACATAGGCCACGAGGTCGTCGGCGATCACGGGCTCATCCATCGACGTCATCGCGTCCTCCCACCAGTTTCAGATGCGGCCCGCCTTCCTCGAAGGCGCGCAGCGCGGCGCGGGCACGGGCGATCCGCGACATCAGCGTGCCCTGCGGCACCCCGAGGATCGCCGCGGCCTCGGGGTAGCTCATGCCCTCGATCGCCACGAGATGCAGCGCCGCGCGCTGATCGTCGGGAAGGCGGAAGAAGGCCGCGCGGATCTGCGCCAGCCGCACCACATCATCCTGCGTCGCGGCCATCGACCGCGGTGCCAGCCGTGCCGCGGCAGACTCGCGCCGCTGCTCGGCCCGGCGGGCGCGATAGCTGTCGATGAAGGCATTGTGCAGGATCGACATCAGCCAGAGCCGCAGATCCGCCCCTTTGCGGAAGCTGTCGCGCCGCTCATGCGCGCGCAGCAGCGCGTCCTGCACCAGATCCTCGACATCGGCATCGTTGCGCGTCAGCGCCCGCGCGTAGCGGCGCAGGCTGCCCAGCTGGGCCATGATGTCGAAGGGCGCTTTCCGGTCCATGTTGCAAGGTATACGGAGCCGGGCGGCAAACCAGTCCTTCGCCGCTGAAGTTTTTTTTCCGCGGCGCCGCTCAGGCCCGCTGACGCGGCTTGACCAGCGGTTCGGGGCGCGGCGCAGTGTGCAGCGTATCGCTCCCCGCATGCAGGTTGCCCTGCGACTGGGCCTCGAGCCGCTCGATGTCGCGTTGGCGGATGTCGCTTTCCACTTCGGCCACATCGAAGGCCGTCATCCCCAGCGTCCGCAGCCCGGCCCCGCCGAAGGCCAGCGCGGATTCGAAGGTCTCGCGCATCTCGAAATCCACGCCCATCTTCCGCAGCCGGATTGCATGCCCCCTGTCATAGGCGCGCGCCAGCACACGGCTTGCCGGGAAATGCTCGGTGACCAGCTGCACGATCCGGTCGGTGGACTTGGGGTTATCGACGCAGACCAGCACCATGTCGCTGGTCGCCGCCCCAGACTGGCGCAGGATGTCGAGCCGGGTGCCGTCGCCGTAATAGACGGTGAAGCCGAAGCGGCGCGCCTCGCGCACGCGGTCGGGATCGTTGTCGATCAGCGAGACGTCCACCCCCTGCGCCAGCAGCATCTGCGAGGCGATCTGGCCGAAGCGGCCGAAGCCGATCATCAGCACCCGGCCCTTCAGGCAGTCCACCGGCTCGACCCCGTCCATCGAGGGCGCCTCGGCCGCCAGCCAGCGGTCGGCGGCCAGCAGAACCAGCGGCGTCACCGCCATCGACAGGATGATGACGCTGGAGAAGATCGCATTCTCGGTCGGCCCGATCACCCCGCCGCCGAGCGCCGCCGAATAGAGCACGAAGGCGAACTCGCCCCCTTGGGCAAAGAGCGAGACGCGGCGCAGCGCCTGCAGCTGGCTGGCCCCGAAGAGCCGCGCCACCGCAAAGATGCCGAGCGACTTCACGAGGATGTAGAGCAGCAGAAGCCCGAGGATCATCGCCCAGTCGGCCACCACCGCCCGCAGGTCGAGCGACATGCCGACGGCAAGGAAGAAGAGCCCCATCAGGAGGCCCTTGAACGGCTCGACATCGGTCTCGATCTGGTGGCGGTAGCCCGAGCCCGACAGCATCACCCCGGCGAGAAAGGCCCCCATCGCCATCGACAGCCCCGCCTCCTGCATCAGCAGCGCCGAGCCCAGCACCACCAGCAGTGCTCCCGCCGTCAGCACCTCGGTCGCCCTTGCCCGCGCGAGCAGCGCGAAGAACGGATCGAGCAGCCATGTGCCGACCGCGATCAGCAGCGCGATGGCCCCCAGCGGAACGAGCACGGTGAGGAGCCCCACCTCGGTCTCGCCCCGCGCGCCGAGGAAGGCGACCACGGCCAGAAGCGGCACGATCATCAGATCCTCCAGCAGCAGGATCGACACCGCCTGCTGGCCCTGCGGCGAGGCGATGTCGCCACGCTCCTGCAGCACCGACATGATGACGGCGGTGGAGGACAGGACGAAGCCCGAACCCGCGATGAAGGCGGTGACCGGATCGAGCCCCATCAGCAGCCCCGCCCCGGTCAGCAGTCCCATGCAGAGCAGCACCTGCGAGAGGCCGAGCCCGAAGATCTGCGCCCGCATGCCCCAGAGCTTGCGCGGACGCATCTCGACCCCGATCAGGAAGAGAAACATCACCACGCCGAGTTCCGAGATGTGCAGGATCGTCGAAGGCTCGGTGAAGATACCGAAGACCGAAGGCCCGACCAGCAGGCCGCCGGCAAAGTAGCCGAGCACCGAGCCGAGCCCCAGCCTGCGAGAAAGCGGCACCGCGACCACGGCCGAGCCGAGGAGCACGATCACCGGCCCCACCATCTGCGCGATACCTGCCTCTGCCATGCGGCCCCCTTGATCCGGCTGGCGTCAACAGGGTGTCGGCCGCTCCGGCGCGCATGATCCCGGGCAATCGCGGGCAGTGCAAGATGCTGTATGCCGGGCGGGTGCCCGAGGCCGCGATTGAAACGCCGGGCGGGCGATGCTAGGCAGGGAATGCGCGCCGCAACCCCCGGAGCTTCCATGACCGACGACCTGCCGACCGTGACCCTGCCGAGCCGTCGCTGGTGAGCGCGCTCGAGGATCGCGGCTGGACCGGGTTCTTCGCCGAACAGTGCCGCCCCGAAGAGGCGGAACTCGCGCCGATGCGCATCCTCTCGGTGCACCGCTCGCGGCTGACGGCGCTGGCCGAGACGGGCAGCGTCAGGCTCTGGCTGCCGACCGGGGTGCGGACCACGGATTTCGCGGTGGGCGACTGGGTTCTCGCCGATCCGGCAACGCTGGTGCTGGCCCGCAGGCTGGAGCGCCGCACGCTGCTGGAGCGGCACACCGCGGGCAGCGCCGCGACGCAGCTGATCGCGGCCAACATCGACACGCTGTTCATCGTCACCTCCTGCAACGAGGATTTCAACCTCGCCCGGCTGGAGCGCTATCTGGCGTTGGCCAACGAGTCCGGGGCCGAGCCGGTGATCGTGCTGACGAAGGCCGATACCGTGGCGGATGCCGCGGCCTATGTCGCCGATGCCACGGCGCTGCAGCGCGGGCTGGCGGCGGTGGCGCTGGATGCCAAGAGCGCCTCGGCGGCCGAGGTGCTCGCCCCCTGGTGCGGCGCGGGACAGACGGTGGCGCTGGTCGGTTCGTCGGGCGTGGGCAAGTCGACGCTTCTCAACACGCTGGCGGGCGAGGCGCTGGAGGTGCCGCAGCTGACCGGCGCGATCCGCGAGGATGACGCCAAGGGGCGCCACACCACCACGGCACGCTCGCTGCATCCCATCGCGGGCGGCGGCTGGGTGATCGACACGCCGGGGATGCGGACGTTGCAGGTCAATGACGCGGCCTTCGGCATCGGCACGCTGTTCGCCGAGATCACCGAGCTTGCGCCGCTCTGCCGCTTCCGCAACTGCACCCATACGCATGAGCCGGGCTGCGCCGTGCTGGCGGCGGTGGCCGAGGGCAGGCTCGACGCGGCGCGGGTCAACCGCTGGCGCAAGCTCAGCGAGGAAAGCGCCCAGCCCGCCGCAGCCCCCGCGCGTCCCGGCCAGCGCCCGCCCCGCCGCCGGTAGCGCCGACGCCACGACGCCGCGATGTGAAGACCGGGCTGGGAACCGCCGCGCTTCCGGGTCGTTTGACCGCAGCCGAGCCCGGCGGTCGGGCCCCGCTTGCTTTCCTTCCGAGCCGCTACCGGGTGCGCCGCACCCTTTCCGGGTGACACATGACGCTCAATATCGCTCTCGTCGGCTCCGGCCCTACCGGGCTCTACACTCTGGCCTCGCTGGTCGACCACGCCGACCCGATGCTGCTGACGATCTACGAATCCGCCGGCCTCGGCGGGGTCGGCATGCCCTACAGCCCGGATGCGACGCATATCGCCATGCTCGCCAATATCGCCAGCATCGAGATCCCGCCGCTGACCGAGACCTATCTCGACTGGCTGCACCGCCAGCCCCCCGCCTTCCTGCGGATCTACGGCGTCGATCCCGACACGCTGCACGACCGTCAGTTCCTGCCCCGGCTGCTGCTGGGTGGCTATTTCCGCGACCAGTTCGAGCGTCTGCTGGAGAGGGGCCGCGCGGCAGGCCATCAGATCGCGCTGCGCGAACGCTGCCGCGTTCTGGACATCGAGGCGCTGCCCGAGGGGCTGCGGCTGCTGGCCTCGACCGATGAGGCCGAGCCCGAGCCGTTCTTCCACGACCGCATCATCCTCGCCACCGGCCATGTCTGGCCCGACGAGACGCAGGACACGCCGACCTACTACCTCAGCCCCTGGAGCGGCCTGCCCGAAGCCGAGATCCCGGCCGTGAGGATCGGCGTTCTGGGCACCTCGCTCAGCGCGCTCGACGCCGCCACCTCGATTGCCACCCAGCACGGCCACTTCAGCGGCGGCGAGGATGACACGCCGGTGACTTATCATCCCGATGACCCGGAGCACCTGCCGAACATCACGCTGATGTCGCGCAGCGGCGTGCTACCCGAGGCGGATTTCTACTGCCCCCTGCCCTACGAGCCGCTGGCGTTCTGCACCGAAGAGGCCGCCGAGGCCGAGGCGGCGCGAGGGGCAGAGGGCCTGCTCGACCGGCTCTTCGCGCTGTTCAAGGCAGAGCTTGCCGCCGCCGACCCGGACTATGCCGCGGCGATCGGTCTGGCGGATCTGACTGTCGAGACCTTCCCCCGTGCCTATTTCGCGGAACGGCGCGAGGCCGAGCCCTTCGCCCATGCCGCGCGCAATCTGGCCGAGGCGCTGGAGAACCGCGCGGCGCGGCGCACGGTGCCGTGGCGCTATGCGATCCTGCGGATGCACGAGGTCTTCGACGCCTCGATCCCGGCGCTGGACGAAGACGACCTGAAGCGGTTCGACGCCGGGATGAAGACGGTCTTCGTCGACAATTACGCCGCCATCCCGCCCGCATCGGTTAACCGCCTGCTGGCGCTGCACCGGGCGGGTGTGGTCGAGGTGCTGCGGCTGGGGACGGACTATGATCTGAGCGAACGCGGCTCGGGGGTTGCCGTCTCGGGCGAGGCGGGCGACCGCCGCTTCGATCTCTTCATCGACGCGCGCGGCCAGCGCCCGCTCGACCTTGCCGCCCTGCCCTTCCCCAGCCTGCGCCGTCAGCTGGCGGGCGAGGCCGACCCGAAGGGGCTGGAGATCGCGGTGGACCCCGAGTTCCGCGTCAAGGTGCCGGCGGAGACCAAGGGCGAGATCCGCCTCGCCGCGCTGCCCTTCCTGATGCGGCGCAGGCCCTTCATTCAGGGAATCACTGCCAGCGCCGAGATCGGCGCCTCGGTCGCCCGCTCGATCGCGCAACCCCCGGATGCGCCCGCTGCGCCGGTAGCAACCGCTGCCCGCTGAGCCACCGCCGCGGTCCATGGAAATCCCGCTGCCGGGGGTGCATTGTCCTCTGCTCCGGCGGCGACACTGTCCAAAAGGTCAGCTATCAAAAGCTATCTAAAATGCTAGGCATTTCCCTACAAGCTTTTGAACTACAAGACCTTTTGCACTTGGACAATCTTATGAATCGCCGTTCATTGTTGCCGGACCTTGCCCCGGCAGAGTCGCCTCCGCGGTGGCGCCTGTGTTTGAAGACCCGCCTGCAACGCCTCTGGCACGGGCTCTTCTGCACCACCGCGGGGGCGCTTTTTCTAAGCCTGATCCTGTCCTTCGTACTGATGGCGGCAATCGTTCACAAATAGGCCGCCCTGCCGGCAAAACGGGCCATTCGCCGCAGCTTGCTTTTCCCATGGCACTTTCTGGCGCATATTGCGTTGCTGCACAGGCCCCTGTTTCCGGGCAGCATTCAAGGAGGTTCTAGAATGTCCCAGCGCGACGAACGCATCGCCAAGATGGCGCACGACCTGTGGGAAAAGGAAGGCAAGCCGGACGGCCGCCACGAGGAACACTGGCATCGCGCCGCCGAAGCCGTTGCCGCCGAGCAGGAAAGCAGCGCCGAGACACCGGCCGCGGAGAAGGTGAAGGCGCCGCGCGCGACCAAAGCCGCCGGCACCGCATCGAAGCGCGCCGCCAAGACAGAGGCCCCGCAGACCGAGGCGGCAGAGTCGAAACCCGCAACCGAGAAGGCCCCCCGCGCGCCGCGCAAGCCCAAGGCCAAACCGGCGGAGTGAGCGCCCGGCCCCCCGCGCTGCCACTTGGCGGCGCGGGGGCTACCTGTCGCAGTTCACCGCCTGCCAGAGCCGCACCGGCGGGCCCGCCGCCGCGCCGAGGCTATGACACGCTCCCGCCGCGCAAAGCGTCCAGCCCCCGCCCGTCGCCCCCGAGGCCGCAAGGAAGACCTCGCGCTGCGGCGGCAGTTGGGGCGCATAGCTCCAGACGCCATCGACCAGCCGCGCGTCTTCGGGCGGCTCCATCCCCGCGCCGCTGCCGCTGATCCGCGCCTCGACCGGGCGCAGACCTTCGGCGTTCACTTCCCAGCGCTCCCACCAGAGACCGCGGGTGACGGAATGGGTCCAGCTCAGCTCGAACTCCGGCACGGCGAGGGCGAGCACCACCGCCCCCGCGGCGACGCAGAGGCTCATGCCGGGTGCTGCCGCGCAAGCCTGCGGGCGCGCAGCCAATGCGCCCCGAGCACCAGTGCGGCCAGCGCGAACCCCAGCTCGTCGGTCAGCGGCAGCGCCATCACCAAAAGCGCGCCCGCCGCGAAGGCCCCCACCCGCTCCCACCAAAGCGCATGGCCGAAGCCGTAGCCCACCACCGCGACACCCCAGAGCCCGATGGCGAGACAGGCCTTGGCGAAGATGTAGACCACCTCGACCGGATAGCCGAAGCTCTCGGCGATCGGGCCAGCATCCTGCAGCATCAGGGCCGGGGTGTAGACCGCCATGAAGGGGACGACGAAGCCCGCCACCGCCAGCTTCGACGCCTGCAGCGAGATGCGCAGCCCGGAGGTCTTGGCCATCGGCGCCGCGGCAAAGCAGGCCAGGGCCACCGGCGGCGTCAGGTCGGCCATGATGCCGAAGTAGAAGACGAACATGTGGCTGACCAGCAGCGGCACACCCAGCTCCAGGAGGGCCGGACCGGCAAGCGAGGAGGTGATGATGTAGTTGGGGATGGTCGGAATGCCCATGCCGAGTACGAGACAGACCAGCATGGTCAGCAAAAGCGAGATGAACAGGTTGTTCTCGCCGATGGCGATGATCGCTCCGATGAAGGTCGAGGCGATGCCGGTCAGGGTCAGCGTGCCGATGATCACCCCGACGATGGCGCAGGCGATGCCCACCGGCAGCGCGTTGCGCGCCCCTTCGGCCAAGGCGTCGCGCACGATCAGCAGCGTCTCGCGCCCGCCCTTGAAGACGGCACAGGCAAGAACCAGCAAGACGATGACCAGCGCCAGCAGGTCGACGCCGAAGCGGATGAAGGAGGCAGCGGCGAGGCCCAGCACGATCCAGAACAAGAGGCGGAAGACGAAGGGGCCGATCAGCGCCGCCAGCGGGGCGCCGAGGATCAGCACGACGACGAGTGCGAGGCCCATGGTCCCGGCGAAGATCGGGGTGAAGCCGGCAAACAGCAGCCAGACCAGCGCCACCAGCGGCAGAACCAGCGGCCACTGCTCCTTCACCGCCTTCCACGGGTTCGGCAGGCCGGCCTTGTCCATCCCCTGCAGCCCGGCCTTCCCGGCCTCCAGATAGACCATCCAGAAGCAGACGCCGAAGTAGAGGATCGCGGGCAGGATCGCCGCCTGCACCACCGACGCATAGGGCACGTTCAGCGTCTCGGCCATGATGAAGGCCACGGCCCCCATCACCGGCGGCATGATCTGCCCGCCCATGGACGAGGTCGCCTCCACCCCGCCGGCAAAGGAGGAGCGAAAGCCGAAACGCTTCATCAGCGGAATGGTGAACTGGCCGCTGGCCACCACATTGGCGACCCCGGAGCCAGAGATCGTGCCCATCAGCGCCGAGGACAGGATGCAGACCTGCGCCGGCCCGCCGCGCCAGCCGCCGACGAGGCCGAGCGCGAAATCGTTGAACAGCTTCAGCATCCCGGCGCGTTCGAGGAAGGCGGCGAAGACGACGAAGATGAAGATGTAGGCCGCAGAGACATAGATCGGCGTGCCGTAGATGCCCTCGGTGCCGAAGGAGAAATGCTCGATGATCTGCACGAAGTCGTAGCCGCGATGCACCAGCGGGCCGGGGAGATGCTGGCCGAAGAAGCAGTAGGCGAGGAAGATCGCGGCGATGGTCGCCAGCGCCCAGCCCATCAGGCGGCGCGAAAGATCGAAGACCAGCACGAGAAGCAGCGAGCCGACGACGATATCCGCCGTGGTCAGGAAGCCCGAACGGCGGATGATCTCGTCATAGAACACCCAATTGTAGAGCCCGGTGGAAAAGCCGAGCAGCGCCAGCGCCCAGAACAGCGCCTTTGTCAGGGGCCGCTTGGCCAGAAGGTTCGCGACCAGCGCGAAACCCAGAAGCAGCAGGAAGCCGACATGCATCGCCCGGACGATCTGGCTCGCCAGCGTGCCATAGGCGGCGGTCCAGATCTGGAAGGCCGAAAAGGTCACCGCGATCCAGAAGGCCGCGCGGCCCGTCCAGCCTTCGCCAAAGCCGGCAGGCAGCCCCTCGATGGCTTCCTCGGCGGTCTGCGCCAAGACCTCGACTGTCGGTTTTTCGGTCATGCTGCCCCTCCCAAGGCTGTCCTGCCCCCGCGGCGGGGGGCGTGCGGGACGGCTGCGCCGCCCCGCCGTCGGTCAGATCACTGGATCACGCCGACTTCGCGGTAGTAGCGCTCCGCCCCCGGATGCAGCGGGATCGACAGCCCTTCCACCGCCCGTTCCAGCGCGATGTTGCCCGCCGCGCTGTGGGCCGACTTCAGCCGGTCGAGATTGTCGAAGATCAGCTTCGTCATCTGATAGGCGGTCTCCTCGCTGACCTCCTCGTTGGTGACGAGGATGTTGCCCACGGCGGCGGTCGGCACATCGGCGTCCTGCCCGGTATAGGTGCCGGCCGGGATCACTGCGGGCACATAGGGCGCGCCGATCTTGGCGACGACCTCCTCGGGAATGCCGATCACCGTGATCTCGTGCGTGGCCGAAAGATCCTTGATCGAGGCGACCCCGAGACCCGCCGACTGCAGCGTGGCCTGGATCTGGCGGTTCTTGATCAGTTCGGCGGATTCCGCGAAGGGCAGGTATTCGACCTTGGCCAGGTCGTCATAGCTCATCCCCGCCGCGCCGAAGATCGCCCGGGCGTTCAGCTCGGTCCCCGAGGCGGGGGCGCCCACCGAGAGCGTCTTGCCCTTGAGGTCTTCCAGCGTCGTGGCGCCGGAGGCGGTCTCGGCGACGATCTGGATGTAGTTGGGATAGATCGCCGCGATGGCACGCAGGTTCTTCAGCGGCTGCGGAAAGCCCGCCTCGGCATCACCCTCCCAGGCCAGCGCCACCGCGTCGCCCAGCGAGAAGCCGATCTCGCCCTTGCCCTGTCCCAGCAGGTTGAGGTTTTCGACCGAGGCCTTCGTCGCCTGCACCTGCGTGCGCGAGCCTTCGATTCCCTCGGCATAGATTTCGGACAGGGCGACGCCCAGCGGGTAGTAGACCCCCGAGGTGCCGCCAGTCAGCACGTTGATGAACTCTTGCGCGCGCAGCGCGGGTGCGGCAAAGAGCGCCGCGCCAAGCGCCGCCGAAGCAATGATTTTTCCAGAGATGGTCATGCAAGTTCCTCCCGTTGCAGTCCGATGGATCGCAAGCCTGCACCGCGAGACGCCGCGGGCAAAGAGATTTCTCGCCGTTCCGGCGGGTTTTCCCGCTGCCCGTGACCCGGGCGTGAGGGCACCTTACGATCTGCCGTCTGTCAACAGGAAGATCGTGCGTGACGGCCGGCCGGCCGCAACGTCACCTCTGGAGAATCCGGCTTGCAATTGACAGAACGAACCCATTCAATTCGCCGCAGTCGCCGAAATCGGGAAACCCCGCGGCCAGTCCAACAAAAACGGAGGGAAACGAAATGAAACTCGCACATCTGGTCGCCGCGTCTTCGCTGGCGATGATGTCGGCCGCCGGCGCCCATGCCAAGACGCTGGTCTACTGCTCGGAAGGATCGCCCGAAGGCTTCGACCCGGCGCCCTACACCGCCGGCACCACGCTCGATGCCTCGGGCAAGACGGTCTACAACCGTCTGGTCGAATTCGATCTCGGCACCACCAATGTCGTGCCCTCGCTGGCCGAGAGTTATGAAGTGTCGGAAGACGGGCTGGAATATACCTTCAAGCTGCGTCCGGGCGTGAAATTCCACACCACCGACTTCTTCACCCCGACCCGCGACTTCAACGCCGACGACGTGATCTTCTCGTTCAACCGTCAGGGCGACGAGGCGAGCCCGTGGCACCAGTACATCGCCGGGATCAGCTACGAGTACTACAGCGGCATGGAAATGCCGACGGTCATCAAGGAAATCCAGAAGGTCGACGACCTGACGGTGAAATTCGTGCTCACCCGTCCCGAGGCGCCCTTCCTCGCCAACCTCGCGATGAGCTTCGCCTCGATCCTGTCGAAGGAATACGCCGACCAGCTCGAAGCGGCCGGCACGATGGAGAACATGAACAACGCCCCGGTCGGCACCGGCCCGTTCAAGTTCGTGGCCTACCAGAAGGACGCCGTGATCCGCTATCAGGCGCATGACGACTACTTCAAAGGCCGCGAGGAGATCGACGATCTGGTCTTCGCCATCACCACCGATCCGGCGGTGCGCATGCAGAAGCTGCAGGCCGGCGAATGCCACATCATGCCCTACCCGGCGCCCGCCGACCTGGAGGCGCTGAAGGCCGACGAGAACCTGACCGTCATGGAGCAGGCCGGTCTGAACGTGGCCTACCTCGCCTACAACACCACCGTCGCGCCCTTCGACAAGCCCGAAGTGCGCAAGGCGCTGAACATGGCGATGAACAAGCAGGCCATCGTCGATGCGGTGTTCCAGGGCACGGGCCAGCTGGCCAAGAACCCGATCCCGCCGACCATGTGGAGCTACAACGACGCCGTGGTCGACACGACCTACGATCCGGAAGCGGCCAAGCAGATGCTCGCCGATGCCGGCGTCAGCGACCTGAACATGGAAATCTGGGCCATGCCGGTGCAGCGCCCCTACATGCCCAATGCCCGCCGCACCGCCGAGATGCTGCAGGAGGATTTTTCCAAGATCGGCGTCAATGTCGAGATCGTCTCCTATGAGTGGGGCGAGTATCTGGCGAAGTCGACCGATCCGGCCCGCAAGGGCGCGGTCATCCTCGGCTGGACCGGCGACAACGGCGATCCGGACAACTTCCTCGCCGTGCTTCTGGGCTGCGCCGCGACCGGCGAAGGCGGTGCCAACCGTGCGCAGTGGTGCAACGAGGACTTCGACGCGCTGATCCAGAAGGCCAAGGTGACGGCGGATCAGGCCGAGCGGACCAAGCTCTATGAAGAAGCCCAGGTGATCTTCAAGGATCAGAACCCCTGGGCGACGCTGGGTCACTCCACCGTCTTCATGCCGATGTCGAAGAAGGTAACGGGCTACATCATGGACCCGCTGGGCACCCACAACTTCACGGGCGTCGATATCGCCGAGTAAACACGCTACACTAACGTGCAGGCGCGTCGGGGACGTCCCCCCGGCGCGCCTCTCCTCATTCGGGATCGAGATGATAAGATTTCTCCTTGGCAGGCTCGCCTATCTGGTGCCGACCTTCATCGGCATCACCATCGTCGCCTTCGGCTTCGTCCGCTTGCTGCCCGGTGACCCCGTGCTGCTGATGGCGGGGGAACGCGGCATCTCGCCCGAACGCCACGCGCAGCTGACCGAGCAGCTCGGCTTCGACCGCCCGATCTGGGCGCAATATTTCGAATTCGTCGGCAACCTGTTCCAGGGCGATTTCGGTCGCTCGCTCAGCACCAAGAAGCCGGTGCTGGACGAGTTCATGACCCTGTTCCCCGCCACCATCGAGCTGGGGCTCATCGCGATCCTGATCGCGACGCTGGTCGGCATCCCGCTCGGCGTCTTCGCCGCCATCAAGCGCGGCAGCGTCTTCGACCAGGTGTCGATGGGCGCGGCGCTGGTCGGCTATTCGATGCCGATCTTCTGGTGGGGGCTGCTGCTCATCATCTTCTTCTCGGGCATCCTCGGCTGGACCCCGGTCTCCGGCCGGATCGACCTGCTGTATTTCTTCCCCAACGGCACCGGCTTCATGCTGTGGGATTCGCTCGCCTCGGGCCAGAGCGGCGCCTTCACCTCGGCGGTGCGCCACCTGATCCTGCCGTCCATCGTGCTGGCCACGATCCCGATGGCGGTGATCGCCCGGCAGTCGCGCTCGGCCATGCTGGAGGTGCTGAGCGAAGACTACGTCCGCACCGCCCGCGCCAAGGGGATGAGCCCGTTCCGCGTGGTCGGCATCCACGCGCTGCGCAACGCGCTGATCCCGGTGATCACCACCATCGGCCTGCAGATCGGCGTGCTGATGGCCGGGGCGATCCTGACCGAGACCATCTTCTCCTGGCCCGGGATCGGCAAATGGATGATCGATTCCATCTCGCGCCGCGACTACCCGTCGGTGCAAGGCGGTCTTCTGCTGATGGCCGGGGTGGTGATGATCGTGAACCTGATCGTCGACCTGCTCTACGGCGTCATCAATCCGCGCATCCGTCACAAGTGAGGTCGACATGACAGAGACTACGCAACAGACCTCCGAAACCCGGCGGATGCTCTCCGAGTTCTGGTTCTACTTCAGTGAGAACCGGGGCGCGGTGATCGGGCTCTGCGTCTTCATGGCGCTGGTGGTCATCGCCATCTTCGCGCCGCTGCTGGCCCCGCACAGCCCGACGGTGCAGAACCGCGACGCCTTCCTCGTGCCGCCGGTCTGGCAGGAGGGCGGCATGTCCAGCTTCCTGCTCGGCACCGATGCGGTGGGGCGCGACATCCTCTCACGGCTGATCTTCGGCGCGCGGCAGTCGCTGGTGATCGGCATCGTCGTCGTCACCATCGCGCTCTTCGGCGGCATCATCCTCGGGCTGATCGCCGGCTTCTTCGGCGGCTGGGTCGATACCGTCATCATGCGGGTGATGGACGTGATCCTCGCCTTCCCGTCGCTGCTGCTGGCGCTGGTCATGGTGGCGATCCTCGGGCCGGGGCTGATGAACGCGATGATCGCCATCGCCATCGTGCTGCAGCCGCATTTCGCGCGCCTGACCCGGGCGGCGGTGATGACCGAGCGCAACAAGGAATACGTGATGGCCGCACGGGTTGCGGGCGCCGGTCGCCTGCGGCTGATGTTCAAGACCATCCTGCCGAACTGCCTCGCCCCGCTGATCGTGCAGGGCACACTGTCCTTCTCCAACGCGGTGCTCGACGCGGCGGCCCTGGGCTTTCTCGGCATGGGCGCGCAGCCGCCGACGCCGGAATGGGGCACCATGCTGGCCGAAGCGCGCGAGTTCATCCTGCGGGCCTGGTGGGTCGTCACCTTCCCCGGCCTTGCGATCCTGATTACGGTGCTGGCGATCAACCTCGTCGGCGACGGTCTGCGCGATGCGCTCGACCCCAAACTGAAGCGGAGCTGAGCCGATGGCGCTTCTGGAAATCCGCAATCTCACGGTCAGCTTCGAAACCTCGACCGGCCTCTTCCACGCGGTGAAGGGCATCGACCTTTCGGTGCAGGAACGCGAGGTTCTGGCCGTGGTGGGCGAGAGCGGCTCGGGCAAGTCGGTGGCGATGCTGGCCTCGATGGGGCTGCTGCCCAAGACGGCCAAGATCACTGCCGACGTAATGACCTTCAACGGGCGTGACCTGCTGACCATGCCCGACACCGAGCGGCGCAAGATCATCGGGCGCGACATCTCGATGATCTTTCAGGAACCGATCGCCTCGCTCAACCCCTGCTTCACGGTGGGCTACCAGATCGAGGAGGTGCTGCGCAGCCATCTCGGCCTGAACAGCGCCGACTGCCGCAAGCGCGCGGTGGAGCTGTTCGGCGCCGTGGGCATCCCCGACCCCGAAAAGCGCCTCGACTCCTATCCGCACCAGATGTCGGGCGGGCAGTGCCAGCGGGTGATGATCGCCATCGCCATCGCCTGCAAGCCGAAGCTGCTGATCGCGGACGAGCCGACGACGGCGCTGGATGTGACCATCCAGAAGCAGATCCTCGACCTCTTGATGACGCTGCAGGAAGAAACCGGCATGGGCATGATCATGATCACCCATGACATGGGTGTGGTGGCCGAGACCGCCGACCGCGTGGCGGTGATGTACAAGGGGCGCAAGATGGAAGAGGCCGATGTGGTGACGCTGTTCGACAACCCGTCGCACAGCTATACCAAGGCGCTGCTCTCGGCCCTGCCGGAGCTTGCGACCGGCGACCGCCTGCCGACAGTGTCGGATTTCGTCGACACCGCCTCGCTGCAGACGGAGGGCGCGCGATGACCCCGGTTCTCGAGGCCCGCGGCCTGATCCGCGACTACAGCGTCACCGGCGGGCTGTTCCGCAAGGCGCAGAATGTCCGCGCCCTGAACGGCATCAGCTTCTCGGTGCAGCAGGGCAAGACCCTCGCCGTCGTCGGCGAAAGCGGCTGCGGCAAGTCCACGCTCGCCCGGATCATCACGCTGATCGACCCGGCAACGGGTGGCGAGCTGCTGATCGACGGCCAGCCGATCGACATCGGCGTGGAGCGGCTGCCCTCGGAGATGCGCCAGAAGGTGCAGATCGTGTTCCAGAACCCCTATGGCTCGCTGAACCCGCGCCAGAAGGTCGGGGACATGCTGATGGAGCCCCTGCTGCTGAACACCAGTGACACGGCGGCAGAGCGGCGCGAGAAGGCCATGGCGATGCTGACGAAGGTCGGGCTTCTGCCCGAGCATTTCAGCCGCTATCCGCACATGTTCTCGGGCGGGCAGCGCCAGCGCCTTGCCATCGCCCGGGCGCTGATGGTGAACCCGCGGCTTCTGGTGCTGGACGAGCCGGTCTCGGCACTGGACCTCTCGGTGCAGGCGCAGGTGCTGAACCTGCTGGCGGATCTGCAGGAAGAGTTCAACCTGACCTATGTCTTCATCAGCCACGACCTGTCGGTGGTGCGCTACATCGCCGACGAGGTGATGGTGATGTACAAGGGCGAGGTGGTAGAATACGGCAGCCGCGACGCCGTCTTCGGCAATCCGCAGCACGAGTATACCCGGACGCTGTTCGCCGCGACCCCGGTGACCGACCTCGCCGCCATTCGCGCCCGGGTGGAGCGTCGTCGCGCTGCCGGGCTCGGCGCCCAGGTGGCCTGAGCTTCAGGCGGCCCCTTCCGGGGGGCCGCCGCCTCAGCCGCGGCCGAGGATCATCGCCAGCATCAGCGCCATGATCGCCCCGCCGGTCACCAGCTGCAGTGCCGCCGAGACCGTCTGCATCCGGCCCGCTGCCGCACCGCCCGCCACCCGGGCAAGCTGGCGCAGCCCGACGCCGCCACCGACCACCAGCCCGTTGAACAGTGCCGTCCCGAGGCCCATCGCCAGAACGGCCAGTATGCCGCTTGCCGCGATGTCGAAGCGCCAGGCGATGACCAGCAGGAACAGCGCCCCGGTGCAGGGCCGCAGCGCGATGCTGGCGATCAGCCCTGCCATCTCGCGCTTCGAGGTCAGCGCGGCGACGGCGGCAGGCGTCGGGCCGTGGCTGTGACCGCAGCCGCAGTCCTCCCCGTGGTGATGGTGATGCGCATGCGCCTCCCGCTTGGCGTCGAGCTGGCGCAGCAGGGCACGCCCACCGCGAAAGGCCAGCATCGCGCCGATCAGCGCCACGGCGGCATAGCTCGCCGGGGCCAGCCAATCCTCGGTCAGGCCGATGGCCTCGGTCGAGGTCAGCGCCAGGAGCTTCACCCCCACCACGACCAGCAGGATCGCCGTCAGCGACTGCGCCAGCGCCGAAACGAGGCTGAGCCAGAGCATCCGCCAGAGCCCCGCCCCGCCTGCCAGCGCCGCGCCGCCGAGCAGCACCTTGCCATGCCCCGGCCCCAGCGCATGGACGAAGCCGTAGCTGGCCGAAAGGAAGCACAGCGTCGCCAGCGCCGCCGGATCACCCGCCTTCAGCGCCTGAAGACTCCCGGCCATCGCATTCTGGAAGCCGCGCTGCTGCTCTGCCGCCCAATGCGCCAAGGCCCCGGCCTGCGGGCTGCCCGACAGCAGCAGCAGAAGCCCCGCCACCGCGAGGATGCCGAGCAGGGTCAGGATCAGTCGCATTGCAACGTGATCTCGTCGGCGAAGCGCTCGCCGATGGTGGGATCGTCGGGGATGTCTTCCTGAGACAGCGCGCTCAGCTCCTCCTGCAGCGCCTGCTCGGCCGCGTCGGGCTGGAACGGGATCAGCGAGACGCTGCAGCCCGGCACCTCGCCCTCGGCGCTGGTCACCGTGTAGGCGTAGTAATAGCCGGGATCGTAGAGCTTCAGACTGGCCGCCACCCCCTCCAGCGGCTGCGCCGTGGCGAGCGGCAGATCGAAGCTTACCTCCACCCGGTCGCCCACCATCCGCGCCACCCCGTTCTGCGGGCGGCCCAGCGGCTCCTTCGTCCCGCCGACCCAGAGGTAGGTGTCGCCTTCGTAATCCGGCGCCCAGTCGGTCTCGCCATGCGCCACCCGCTCCAGATCCTGCGCGTTCAGCTTGCCGTCGCGGTCATGGTCGAGATCGAGCTGATCGTAGAGCACCAGCGTGGTGAAGGCGTCGTAGAGCCATGTGATGCGCAGCCCGGTCAGCGCGCCGTCGCCAAGGACGAAGCCCGCCCTGGCATCGACGAAGACATGCGGATGCGCCAGAGCGGGCGCGGCGGAAAGGGCGAGGGCGGAGGCCAGCGAGACGGTGCGAAACATGCCGCGGTTATGCCGTCTCGTCCGCGCGGGGCAAGTCACTTTTCGGTGCCGCGCGGGCATCGGCGGGCCGCCGCCCGCTCATCCTCTGGCCCGCGGCAGGATCAGCATCGCCTCCAGCCCCGGCGTCGCATTGCGCAGCTCCAGCCTGCCCCCCGCCGCCTCGGCGATGTCGTCGGCAATGGCGAGGCCCAGCCCGTGCCCCCCGCTCCGGCTGTCGAGCTTGACCCCCCTGCCCCGCATCGCCTCGAGCTGCGCAGGGTCTGCCCCCGGCCCGTCGTCGCGCACCGTGATCGCCACCTGCCCTTCACGCAGGCCGATGGCGATGCGGACCAGCTTCTCGGCGTGGATTGCCGCATTCTCGATCAGCGCGCCGAGCGCCTCGGTCAGGTCGGCGCGGTCGATCCGCACCTTCACGGCCTCGGCCTCGATCTGCCAGTCGATCCCCGGCCCGCGCGCCGTGCGCCGCAGCACCGACACCACATCCTGCACCGCCCGCGCCGGGTCGGTCGCGGCATGCGAGCCCACCGCGATGCGGGCGCGGGTCAGCTCGCGATCGACGTGGCGCTGCATTGCCATCGCCACCTCCTCCAACCCCTCGGCGGCCCCCGCATCGCCGCGCTGCCGCAGCCGCCCCGCCTCGCCGATCAGCGCCTGCAGCGGCGTCTTCAGCGCATGGGCCAGATCGCCCGCACGCTGGCGGGCACGGTCCACCTCGGCCTCGCGGGCGTCGAGCAGGCTGTCGATCTCCTGCGCCAAGGGCATCACCTCGGTTGGAAGGTCGCTGCCGATCCGCCGCTCCGCCCCCGAGGTCAGCGCCGCCACCCGCGCGCCGATGGCCGAGAGGGGCCGCAGTCCCAGCGTCACCTGCGCCGCGGCCGCCGCGACCAGCGCCAGCGCCAGCAGCAGGAGATAGGGCCAGAGATCGCGCAGGAAGGCCCGCCGCGCCTCGGTCAGCTCGGCCCGGTCGGCGGCGACGGCGATGCGGATCGGCGTGCCGGAAGGCCCAAGCCGGATGCTGCGGTCAAGCACCACCAGACGCTCGCCCTTCGGCCCGGGCAGGTCACGGACCGACTGGCCGCCGACCTCCGGCGCCGCCTCGGGCAGCGGCAGCGTGTAATCCCAGAGCGAGCGCGAGCGCAGCAGCGCACCATCCAGCTCGATCTGCCAGTAGTGCCCCGAGAGCGGGCGCTGGAACAGCGGATCGCCGGGCCGCTCCGCAAGCACCGGATGCCCGGGCGCAGGCTCCAGCGCCGTCGCCAGTGCGTCGAAGCGGTTGTTCAGCGCCGCAAGTTCCACCCGCTCGGCATGGCGGTCGAAAAGCAGCGCCAGCCCCCAGGACAGCGCGACCAGCGTCAGCGCCAGAACGGTGGCCCAGAGCACCAGCAGCCGCAGCCGGATCGAGCGCAGCACCCTCAGACCGCTTCGAGATGGTAGCCGAAGCCGCGCCGCGTGCCGACAATGCCCGGCCCCAGCTTGCGCCGCAGCCGCGCCACCAGCGCTTCGACGGCATTGGCCTCGCGCGAGTCGTCGTCGCCATAGAGATGCTCCAGCATCTCTGTCGGCGGCACGGTGCGGCCCTTGTTCAGCATGAGATAGGCAAGTAGCCGGAACTCCAGCGGCGTCAGCGCCAGCGGCACCCCATCCAGCGCGCCGGTCATGCGGTTGAGATCCAGCGACAGCCGCCCCGCGCTCTGCACCGGCGCCGCCCGCCCTGCCGAGCGGCGGACAAGGGCGCGGGCGCGCGCCACCAGCTCTTCGATGCGGAAGGGTTTGGGCAGATAGTCGTCGGCGCCCGCATCGATGCCCTCGACCCGCTCCATCCAGGTGCCGCGCGCTGTCAGCACCAGCACCGGGATCTCCGACCCTTCCGCCCGCCAGCGTTTCAGCACCGCCAGCCCGTCGAGCTTCGGCAAGCCCAGGTCCAGCACGATAAGATCGAAGGCCTCTGTCCCGCCGAGGAACCACGCTGTCTCGCCATCCTCCGCCGTTTCGACCCGGAACCCCGCCGAGGTCAGCGCCACGGTCAGGTCGCCCGCGATGCGCGGGTCATCCTCGACGACCAGCGCCCGCATCAGTCCATCTCGTCCGCATCGTCATCGGGATCCTCGTCTTCGACTTCGATCACCTTGCCCGTGGTGGCGTCGACGTCAACTTCGATCAGCCGGCCATCGCTGCGCAGGATCTCGAATTCATAGACATGCAGCCCGTCATCCTCTTCCAGCTCGACTTCCAGCACCCGCCCGGCAAACTCCCGCTCCATCCGCGCCATCATCGGCCCCAGCGGCAGGAAGGCACCCTGGGCCACCGCGTCGCGCGCGATCTCGAAATCGGGGCGCGGAGCCTCCTGCGCCGCGAGGACGGAAGGCAGCAGGACGACGAGGCTGAGCAGGATGCGTTTCATGAAACCGTCATATCAGCCGCCCGCTGACAAATCCCTGACAGCCGATGTCAGGCGGGCGTCAGGTGCCTTGTGGCATTCCCCGGACAGACCGGATGCGGATGCCCCGTCGCAGACGCCGGTTCGAGAAACAAAATTGAAGGAAAACAATATGGCACGTCTTGAAGGCAACGATTCGGCGAACACCCTCCACGGCGGCCCGTTCGAGGATTTCCCCCGGGGCTTCGGCGGCAATGACCGGCTGTTCGGTCGGGGCGGCGAGGACGAGTTGCACGGAGACGACGGGGCCGACCGGCTCGAAGGCCAGGGCGGCAGCGACGAGCTTGACGGCGGCAGCGGCAACGACAGCCTCTACGGCGGCGCCGGCAATGACGAGCTGGACGGCGACGGCGGCAATGACCGGCTGTTCGGAAATGCGGGCCATGACGAGATCGAGGGAGACGCGGGCAACGACCGGCTGATCGGCGGCGGCGGGAACGACGATCTCGAAGGCGGCTCGGGCAACGACGTCCTCAAGGGCGGCAATGGCAACGACACGCTGGAAGGCGGCTCGGGTGCCGACGTGCTGAAGGGTGGCCGGGGCAACGATCGGCTCGAAGGCGATGCCGGCGATGACAGGCTGACCGGCGGCGCGGGCGCCGACGTGTTCGAGTTCGAGCGTGGCGACGGGCGCGACGTGATCACCGATTTCCAGAACGGCACCGACCGGATCGATCTCGACGATTTCAGCCGTGCTCAGGTGATGCAGCTGATCGACGACGCGACGCAATCCGGCTCGGACGTGGTGCTGACGCTGTCCTCCAGCACGACGATCACCCTCGCGGATATGCAGCTCTCGCAGCTCGGCGAATCCGACTTCCTGTTCTGATCTCCGCCCTTTCGAACCCTCAGGCCAGCGCCCCGCGCTGGCCTTTTGCTTTTCCGCTCCACCGCGCCTTGCCTCCACCCGCCGATCTCCATAATGTTATGCTATAACATTACGGAGATTCCCATGCCGCAGCCCCGCCTTCCCGTCACAGTCCTCTCCGGCTTCCTCGGCGCCGGAAAGACGACGCTGCTGAACCATGTGCTGAACAACCGCGAGGGGCGGCGGGTGGCGGTGATCGTCAACGACATGTCCGAGGTGAACATCGACGCCGATCTGGTGCGCGAGGGGGCAAACCTGTCACGCTCGGAGGAAAAGCTCGTCGAGATGACCAATGGCTGCATCTGCTGCACGCTGCGCGACGACCTCTTGCAGGAGGTCCGCCGTCTGGCCGATGAGGGCCGCTTCGACTATCTGCTGATCGAGAGCACCGGCGTGTCGGAGCCGCTGCCCGTCGCCGCGACTTTCGAGTTCCGCGACGAGGCGGGCGGGAGCCTGTCGGATATCGCCCGTCTCGACACGATGGTGACCGTGGTCGATGCCATCCACCTCCTCAAGGACTACGGCTCGGCCGATTTCCTCTCCGACCGGGGCGAGACGGCGGGAGAGGAGGACGGGCGGCGTCTGGTCGATCTTTTGGTCGAGCAGATCGAATTCGCAGATGTCGTGGTGCTGAACAAGGTCTCCGACGCCACGCCCGAGCAGCTGCAAGCGGCGCGGCTCATCATCCGCGGGCTGAACCCGGACGCGCGGCTGATCGAAACCGACCATAGCCGGGTGGCGCCGGGCGAGATCTTCGATACCGGGCTCTTCGATTTCCAGCGCGCGCACCAGCATCCGCTGTGGTTCAAGGAGCTGCACGGCTTCGCCGACCATGTGCCGGAAGATGCGGAATATGGCATCACCAGCTTCGTCTACCGCGCCCGCCGCCCCTTCGATCCCGAGGCGTTCGCCGCGTTTCTGCAGACACCCCTGCCCGGAGTGATCCGCGCCAAGGGGCATTTCTGGCTGGCGACGCGGCCCGACTGGGCCGGCGAGTTCAGCCTTGCCGGAGCCTTGGCCACGACGCGGGGTCTCGGTCTCTGGTGGGCAGCAGTGTCCGAGCGGCACTGGCCCGAGGGAGGCGAGGCCCGGGCGCGGATGCAGGAGCGCTGGGACACCGTCTTTGGCGACCGGCGGCAGGAGCTGGTCTTCATCGGCACGCTCGGCACCATGAGCCGCAGCCGCATCACCGCGATGCTTGACCGCTGTCTGGTGCCGCAGGCAGCTTTCGTGCCGGAGGAATGGGCCGCGCTGCCTGACCCGCTGCCGCTCTGGGGCAGGCCGAGAGAGGCCTGAGCTTTGCGGCGCAACCTTGCCACCTCGCTGCGCCGCAAGGCGCGGCCCGATGCGATGGCGCGCTACGACCGGTTGCCCGCCGAACTCCGGCTCTGGCTCGCCGGGGCGGCGCTGCCGTGGTCGGCCAATTCGGCCCTGCGGCTCTGGCAACGGGCGCTGCACGAGACACGCGATCCCGCGGCGGCGCGACAGCGGCTCTCCGCCGCCGAAGCGCGGCTTCTGGCCCGCGATGCGCGGCAGATCTGGGGGGCAGCCTATCCGCTGACGGAAAAGGCGTCCCCCTCGCCATAGGGAGACGCCCGATCTCAGGCCGGTTTGCGGCGCAGCCTTGCGACGGCGGACAGCACGATCACGTAGAGCCCCGGCACGAGGAAGACACCGATCAGGGTGGAGGCGATCATCCCGCCCAGCACCGAGATGCCGATGGCATTCTGCGCCCCTGCCCCGGCCCCGGTGGCGATGGCCAGCGGCAGCACCCCCAGCATGAAGGCGATCGAGGTCATCAGGATCGGCCGCAGCCGCTGCCGCGCCGCCATGGTGCTGGCCTCGACCAGCGTCATGCCGCGCTCCTGCAGGGTCTGGGCGAACTCGACGATCAGGATCGCGTTGCGCGCGGCAAGGCCGATGGTGGCAAGGAGGCCGACCTTGAAATACACGTCGTTGTCCTGCCCGAAGAGCGTCGCCGCCGCCACAGCCCCCAGCACCCCGACAGGCACCGAGAGCATCACCGCGAAGGGCACGGTCCAGCTTTCGTAGAGCGCCGCGAGGCAGAGGAAGACGATCATCGCCGACAGCGCATAGAGCAGCGGCGCCTGATTGCCCGCCAGACGTTCCTGATAGGACAGGTCCGCCCAGGCAGCGCCGTAACCGCCCGGAAGCTCCGCCGTCAGGCTCTCCATCACCTCCATCGCATCGCCCGAACTGGTCCCCTCGGTCGCAGCACCCGAAAGCGACAGCGCCCGCGAGCCGCCGTAGCGCGTGAGACTCGGCGCGACCTCGTCCCATTCCTGCGTCATGAAAGCGGCAAAGGGCACCATCTCGCCGCCCGAGGTCCGGGCATACCAGCCGTCGACATCCTCCGGCTGCATCCGGTAGGGCGCGTCGCCCTGCACGATGACCGGACGCAGCTCATTTCCTAACGTAAAGTCATTAACTTCGCGCCCCGAGAACATCACCGCCAGCATCGCGTTGATTTCCGACAGGCTGAGCCCGAAGGCGCCGGCCTTCTGCTGGTCGATCTCCAGCCTGAGCGAGCTTTCGAAGGCGTCGTCATTGCCGCGCAATTCGCCGACCCGACCATCCTCGGTGGCATTGGCCACCAGCGTATCCGCCGCTTCGGCCAAGGCCTCGTGACCGTTGCCCGCCTGATCCAGCAGATACATGCTGAAGCCAGAGGAATTGCCCAGGCCTTGGATCGACGGCGGCTGCATGAAGATGATCTGCCCGGCCCGATGCCCCATGAAGCGCATGTTGGCCCGCATCGCCAGCGCACTGGCCTCCGCCCCCTCGCGCTCTTCGAAGTCCTTCAGCTTGACGAAGAGCATCGCCGAATTCTGCCCGCTCGAGCCGAAACTGAAGCCGAGCGCGCCGAAGGCGGCCTCCACCGTCGCGGATTCCTCCTCGAGCAGATAGGCCTCGATCTCCTCGACCACGGCTTCGGTCTGGGCAGTGGTGGCGCCTTCGTCCAGCTCCACCATCGCCATCAGCACCCCCTGATCCTCCTGCGGCAGGAAGGACGAGGGCAGCCGGTCATAGAGCAGGTAGGCCCCGCCCGAGAGGGCAACGAGCAGGATCAGCAGCCGGAACGGCCGCTTCAGGCTACCGGCCACCGCCGAGGCATAGCCGTCGGTCGCCCTGTCGAGACCCCGGTTGAACCAGCGCGCCGGGGCGATGCCGCCGCCATGGCTGCGCGGGCGCAGCAGCGAAACGCACATGGCCGGCGTCAGGATCAATGCCACGGCAAGCGAGATCAGCATGGCCGAGATGATCGTCACCGAGAACTGCCGGTAGATCACCCCGGTCGAGCCCTCCATGAAGGCCATCGGCAGGAACACCGCCGAGAGCACCAGCACGATGCCCACCAGCGCGCCGGTGATCTCGTGCATGCTCTTCTCGGTGGCCTCGCGCGCCGACAGCCCCTCCTCCTCCATCACCCGCTCGACATTCTCCACCACCACGATGGCGTCATCGACCAAAAGGCCGATCGCCAGCACGAGGGCGAACATGGTCAGCGTGTTGATCGACAACCCCAGCACCGCGAGGATGCCGAAGGTGCCCAGCAGCACGACCGGAACGGCGATGGTCGGGATCAGCGTCGCGCGCCAGCTCTGAAGGAAGACGAGGATGACGAGGAAGACCAGCACCACCGCCTCGATCAGCGTGTGGTAGACCTGATTGATCGATTCCTCGACGAAGGGCGATGTGTCGTAGGGATAGGCGATTTCCACCCCCTCCGGCAGGCTGGCCGCAAGCTGGTCCAGCGTGGCGCGCACCGCCTCGGCGGTATCGACGGCATTGGCCCCGGCGGCGAGGTTGATGCCGAAGCCCGCGGCGGGATTGCCGTTGTAGCGCGAGGAGGAGCCGTAGCTCTCCTGCCCGATCTCGATCCGCGCCACGTCGCCGAGGAAGATGGTGGATCCGTCGGCCTCGGTGCGCAGGAAGATCCGCTCGAACTCCTCCACGGTCGAGAGCTGCGACTGCGCGGTCAGCGTCGCGGTCAGCTGCTGCCCCTCGACCACCGGCTGCGCGCCAAGGCTGCCCACGGTCACGTTGGAGTTCTGCTCGGACACCGCCGCCGTCACGTCGGCAGGGGTGATCTGATACTGGTAGAGCTTGACCGGATCGAGCCAGATCCGCATCGCATAGCCCGAGCCGAAGCTGTTGATCGAGCCCACGCCCGCCACCCGCTTCACCGGGTCCTCGATGGTCTGGGCCATGATATCGCCCAGTTGCAGCGAAGAATAGGCGCCGTCCTGCGATACCAGCGCCCCGACCATCAGGATCGAGGAGGTCGAGCGCGAGACGTTCACGCCCTGGCTCTGCACCACTTCCGGCAGGCTCGAGGTGATGAGCTGCAGCTTGTTCTGCACCTGGATTTGCGCCAGATCCGGGTCCATGTCGTCGTCGAAGGTCAGCGAGACGCTGGCCGAGCCGGTGTTCGAGGTCGAGATCATGTAGAGCAGACCGTCGAGCCCGGTCAGCCCGTCCTCGATCACCGTGGTGACCGAGTTCTCGACCGCCTCGGCAGAGGCGCCGGAATAGGTGGCGCTGATCCGCACCGTGGTCGGCGCGATCTCGGGATATTGCGAGATGGGCAGGCTGTTCAGCCCGAAGAGCCCGGCCAGCATGGTGACGATGGCCAGCACCCAGGCAAAGACCGGGCGGCGAATGAAGAAGGAGGCCATGCGCTCAGTCCGCCGCCGCTTCGGCAGGCACGTCCTGCACCACGCCCTGCGCATCCAGCGTCACCGGGACTGGCACAACCTCCGCCCCTGCCCTCAGCGATGACAACCCGTCCACGATCAGCCGATCCCCCTCGGCCAGCCCCTCGGTCACCACCCAGGCGTTCTCGAAGCTGCCCGAGGTCTCGATCCGCCGCTGCTCGGCCAGATTGCCCTCGCCCGCGACCCAGACGGTGAGCGAGCCATCCCGCTCCCGCGTCGCCGCGCGCTGCGGCACGAGGAAGGCCTGCACCGTGCCAAGCTCCACATCGCCGCGGACGAACATGCCCGGCAGGATGATCCGGTTCGGGTTGTCGAACTGGAAGCGCACCGCCACCGTGCCGGTCGTCGTCGAGACCTGCACCCCCGGTGAGACCAGGCTGCCCGTGCCATTGAAGCTGCGCCCGTTCTCCAGCGTCAGCGACACCTTCAACGTCTCGTTCATCCTGAGCGCGCCGCTGTCGATCTCGTCGCGGATCGACAAAAGCCGCGCGCTCGGCTCGATCATGTCGACATAGATCGGGTCGAGCCGGGTGACCGTGGTCAGCGTATCCGCCTGCCCCGCCGTCACCAGATCGCCCACCGACACCTTCGCGACATCGGGAAACCCGTTGATCGGGCTGGTGATCTCGGTCCAGGACAGTTCGATCTGGGCCACCCGGAGGGCGGCACGGGCGCTCTGCAGATCGGCCTCCGCCTCGGCGGCCGTTGCCCGCGCGCTGTCCACATCGGCGCTGGTGACGCCCGAGCCCTCAAGCTGCTCCGAGCGCCGCAGCGAAGTCCGCGCCTGGGTCAGCGCCGCCTCAGCCCGCGCCACGCCTGCCTCGGCAGAAGACACCGCTGCCTCGTAGCTCGCCGCATCCAGCCGGAACATCGGCGTGCCGACCGTGACCGGCTGGCCGGGCGCATAGAGGATCTCGGTCACCACACCGCCGACCCGGGGCCGGATCTCGGCCTGCTGCGAGGCGACGGCGCGGCCGGGGACGGTCGAGCGGCGCGAGACCGGCTGCTCGGTCATGGCAATCACCCCCACCTCGGCGGGCGGCGGCGCCTCCTGCGCGAGGCTGGCGCTGGCGAGACCAAGGAACAGGGTCAGCGCCAGCAGGCAGGCGGCGAGGGTCGTGGGGGGCGAATAGCGGGACCGCATCTTCGTATCCTTCCAGAAGTCGCCTGCCCGGCCAAAAGCCGAGTCTCTGCGACATGATTTGATTGCACCCTATGCAAGATTTGCAGACTGTGCAAGAATAGCCGGATGATTTCCCCGCTCCGCTCCCGCCGCCGCAGCCAGACCGCCCGAGACATCCAGATGGCCACCATCCGTCTGGCCAATGCGCATGGGCTGGAAGCGGTGACCACCGAGATGATCAGCGCCGAGGCCGGCATCAGCCCGCGCACCTTCTTCAACTACTATCCGAACAAGGAAGCCGCGGTCATCGGTCACCCGCCCAGCTTCGGCGAGGTGGAGGCCGCGGCCTTCGTCGGCAAGGCAGGCAGTTTCTCGGAGGATTTCGGGCGGCTGATGCAGACCCTGATCGCCGGGCTCGAGGCCGACCGCCCGGTGCTCGCCGCCGCCGCCGGGCTCGGGCAGCAAAATCCGCGTCTGCTCGCCCTGCATGAAACCTCGATGCGCGAGCTGAAGGACCGGCTGGTGGCGATCCTCGCCGCCCGCCTGCCCGAGGAAGACCCGCTGGTGCTGCGGCTTCTTGCGCTGAGCGCGCTGGAGGCGGTGCGCCTGGCGATCGATCGCTGGCTCGCCGGCGACGCGCCCGGCCCCGCGCAGTCGGTGGCGGCGCTCTGGCCGCAGTTGGCGCGCGCCGGCGCGCTTCTGGCAGAGGCGGAGGCCCGGCAGCCCGACCAGCGGTGAAGCCCCGGTCAGCCCGCGACGGGCTGCAGCCGGAACCCTTGCCCCTTGGCGCGCCGACCCGGCAGATAGCGCTCGAAACCCAGATCACCGCTCTCGATCTCGGTCGGACGACCCGAGACCACATCGGCCAGCACCCGCGCCGAGCCTGCCGCCATCGTCCAGCCCAGCGTGCCATGCCCGGTGTTCAGGAACAGGTTCGGCACCGGCGTCCGCCCCACCACCGGCGTGCCATCCGGCGTCATCGGCCGCAGCCCGGTCCAGAAGCTCGCCTTCGACTGGTCCCCTGCCCCGCCGAAGAGATCCTCCACCGAATGCACCAGCGTCCGCTTGCGCTTTTCGCTGAGAGACAGATCGAAGCCCGCAAGCTCCGCCATGCCGCCGACCCGGATCCGGTCGCCCAATCGGGTGATGGCGATCTTGTGGCTTTCGTCCATCACGGTGGACACCGGCGCGCGGCTCGCATCGATGATCGGCACGGTGATCGAATAGCCCTTGAACGGATAGACCGGCAACTTCATCCCCAGCGGGGCCAGCAGCCGCGGCGAATGGCTGGCCAGCGCCACGACGAAGGCATCGGCGGTGATCTCGCCTTCCGAGGTCAGCACCGAACTGATCCGCCCGCCGGATTGGATCAGCCGCCCGATACGCACCCCATGGCGGAAGCGCACGCCCAGCCCCTTGGCCAGATCGGCAAGTCCCTGGGTGAACTTGAAGCAATCGCCGGTCTCGTCCTTCGGCAAACGCAGGCCGCCGACGATCTTTCCAGCCGCATCGCGCAGCCCCGGCTCGGCGGCAAGGCAGCCCGCCACGTCCAGAAGTTCGAACGGCACCCCACCCTCGCGCAGCACTTCGGTGTCCTTGCCCGCGGCATCCAGCTGCTTCTGGCTGCGGAACAGCTGCAGCGTCCCCTGCTGTCGCTCGTCGAAGCCGATGCCGGTCTCGGCGCGAACCTCGGTAAGACAGTCGCGCGAATATTCCGCCAGCCGCACCATCCGCGCCTTGTTCACCGCATAGGCGGCGGAGGTGCAGTTGCCGAGCATCTGGAACAGGAAGCGGATCTTGGCCGGATCGGGGCGCGGCTGGATGATCAGCGGCGAGTGCTCCATGAACATCCACTTCAGCGCCTTCAGCGGAATTCCGGGCGCGGCCCAGGGCGAGGAATAGCCGGGGCTGATTTCGCCCGCATTGGCAAAGGAGGTCTCCAGCGCCGCCGCCGGCTGCCGGTCGATCACCGTCACCTCATGCCCGGCCTTGGCCAGCTGCCACGCCGAAGTGACACCGATGACCCCGGCCCCGAGAACCACAACCTTCATGCCCGCCCGCTCCTCTTTGCGCTGGCGGCCAATTTAGCGAGTCTGCGGGAAATGTTTTGGGCAATATGCCTGCGGAGAGCGGGCTGTGCACAAGGATCTCCCGCATCTCGCCAAATCTGGCGAAGATTCCAGCGCCTTCAAGCCAGGTGGCCGGATGATCGGCCGACTCCGGACAGCGCGCTCCTTGTAAAGGTGAGCGATTGAGTGACCCACCCGGCAGTGGCATATGCGACACGTCTTCGCAGGGGGGGGCAGTGACACCGCGGGAGAGAAGGCCGTCAGGCGGATCCGTCTTCCTCGCAACTACCGCAACGCCCGATGGACAACTTCGCGCAGTCATCGCAATTCCAGCGATTTCCTGCGCATTTAAAGCCTATGCCTCTGAGAGATATGCCTGAATCCGCGCGGAAAGGGGCCAAGGATACGCCGTATGACACCCCGGTTTTCTATCATGGAAGCCCCTCAAGGAACAGCGAAACCTGCGCGTTTCGCAGGTTTCGCGCGCGAAACTATCCCCGCCAGAGCTTGCGCAGCTCCCCCATAATCCGCGCCATCAGCGCCTCGTCCACATCCTCGCCCTGAAACCGGATGGCAAAGCCCTTCCCGTCCTTCTCCACATCGAAACTCACCTCCTTGGGCAGCCCCGGCTCCTTCCGAACAGGCCGCCCACCCCGCGCCGGGTCTGGTGCCCGCCCCTCGGCGGCCTTGATCAGCGGCTCCATCAACGCCCATTCCGACACCGGGTCCATCCCTTGCCCGCTGGCCAAGGCCTGCCGCAGCGGCCCCGAGTAACCAGCACGCAGCGCCTGCGCCAAGCGCAACCCCGCCCGCTCCCCGAGCGATGCGGCGAAGGAAAGCATGTCGCCCAGCTCTTCATGGATCACCGCAAAGCTGCGGATCTTCGACCGCTTCGACTTCGAGGCGGCATGGAACAGCGTATCGACCGCCTCTTCCACCGAGGCAAAGGCACCCTGCCCCGCCGCCAGCGCCGCGATCCGCCCCCGCTCGTAATGCGACAGATCGGAGCGGATCTCATTTTCTTCCACCATCGCCACATAGGCTGAAGACACATCCCCCGGCCGCCGCAGGAGCGCGCGGATCGTGGCATAGCGCGCATCGCCCGTCTCGGCATGCAGCTGCCGCATTGCCGACAGCCGCCGCCAACCCGAGATCAGCCCGTAGCGTTCGCCGGTCCCTTCCCGCTCGAAGACCTCGACCGGCAGCCGCAGCCCATGCGCCTTGATCGACGCGCGCAGCTCGTCCATTTCCTCGCCATCGACGCGCAGCCGGTCGCGGGTCAGCTCTTCCGCAACGATCTCCGCCAGTGCGATCTCCAGCACCAACAGCCCCTCGGCTTCGGCCCGGCGCAGGCGCCCGGCGTCGCTGGCATCGCGCGCGGCAGCGGCGCGGTCGGCCGTGGGCAGCGGCATCGACAGCGAGGCCGCGTCCGCCGCGACTTGGGCGATTGGCGGTCTGGTGGACGCGGGGGTTTCGCGCGCGAAACCCGACTCCATCTCCTTCAGCTCATCCGCCGAAGGGGCTTCAAGCCGTCTGCGCTTTGCCATTGCCGGCCTCCTTCTCCATCATTGCCTGATCCCGCCACCACGAGCCGATCAGGATCTCCTTGAACTCGGCATAGGTGCGGTCGAAGGTTTCGCGTCCCCGAACATAGGTCTCGCGATTGAAGTCGCGGTAATCCGCCTCGTAGATGCCATTGACCTGCTCGCCGGCCTGACCGACCAGTGCGGTGAAATCCTGCCGATAGGCATTCATGAAATCGCCGAAATACGCCTGCACCACATTGGCGAGGTCAGTCTGCTGGTTCGCATCGAAACGGGTGATCAGCGCCCGCACCACATCCCACTCGAACTTCATCTCCGGCAGGCCCGCCGCACGCCGCGCCGAATTCTCGCCGTCCTCGATGCTGGCGAAGGTCGAATAGAGCATGTCGAAGAACCGCCCCGTCGAGTCGAACTCCAGAAAGGACGCGCCAAGCGGCACCAGAAGAATGTCCGCCGCGGCCAGCGCGTTGATCGTCAGGTACCCAAGAGCAGGAGGCGTATCGAGCATGATGATGTCATACTGATCGAGCAGCCCCTCGCGATCAAGGAACCCCGTCAGCGCGTCCCACAGCGGCCAGCGCCGCAGCATCATCCGCCAGACCGGCACCTGGAACTCCGCCCAGTAGAGGTTCAGCTGCGCGCCGATCAGGTCGATGTTGGGCCAGTGGGTCTTCTGCACCACATCCGCTGCGGTGATCTTCATTGCCTCGGTCAGCGTCTCGTCGAGGGGCAGGGGGGCCTCGCCCCGTGCCGCCCGCACCTCGTTCTCTTCGATCACCGAGGTGGCGTAATCCTTGGCGAGCAGCGGGAACACCGTTTGCCACTCGTCAGCCACGGTACCGCCCATGATCGAGGTCATCGACCCTTGGCTGTCGAGATCGATCACCAGCACCCGGTAGCCATCCAGCGCCGCCGACATGGCGAGATGCGCCGCAGTCGAGGTCTTGCCGACGCCGCCCTTGAAGTTGGCGACCGCCACCACCTTGGCCGGCAGGCCCTTGGGTCGGTAGGGGCGATACTCCTTCGTCGTCGCACCTTCCTCCGCAAAATGGTTTCGCAGCGCCAGAACCTCCTCCAGCGTGAACCACTTGGCCCCGCCTTCGCCTTCGCCCTGCGGCAGCTCCGGATGATTGCGCAGCACCCGCCGCAGATGCGAGGATGCGATGGGAATCAGATAGCGGCAGATCTCCCAGGTGGAGAACTTCCGCAGCCGTTTCTTGCCGTCGGGCGCATAGCCCTTGCGGGCAAGATCGTCGCGCCCCCGGCCACAGAAGGCGGCGGCCTTGGCGAATCGGGCGGTGTCGACCGGGTTGCCGAGTTTGGCCGCCGCCGCCGCCGGGTCGAGGTTGAAATAGGGCGGCAAGGGGAAGTCGGACTTTCGCGTCATGCGGTTGCCTTTGGTGAATGTCACGCATTTCGATGCTTACGCGGCGAACTATGGCACATCGGGGCACCCATGTGAATCGGTGAGTTCAATTCGGCGCCTTGAGACGCCACATCGTCCGGTTTCGCACGCGAAACCCGCGCTTTTCCCTGGCAAACTCTTCAGAACGCACGGCAGAAAGGCTGTAGAGTCTTTAGGATCTATAGAATCTTTGACCGAGGATAATGCCTACGTATCATAGGGTTACCTGCATATAGGTTCCCGGTTACAGGAAGACAGGTGCCCGGATACAGGGCCTGAGGGACCCGTTTGCAGGACGTGCGGTATCCGGTTCCGGGGGAGCAGGAACCCGAGTCCGGGAGCCCTGTTCGGAGGTCAAATCGACCCGATTTGCCGCCTCCCGACTCTCCCAGGGCGCTCCTCCGCCCCCATCCGGCACCTTTAGGACCCACCTGCGGGAGCAATCTTCTCATGCCGAGCACGCAGCCCGCCAAAGGTACCCGTCTGCGGGAAAGCTCAAACCCGTAGATGGGTACCTCTAGACATCTTGAGGATGGGTGCCTTTTGAGGCATGCTGGACCTGAGCAGAAAAGGGCAGGGCATGGCGCAGAAGATCGCTGGCCGAAGCAGGGCGGAAACCGCCGAGGATATTCCCCGCGAGGGGCTGACGGGCGCGCTCAGGCGGGGCTCGGTCAAGAAGAATGTCGCGGCGATCCATGTCTCAGGCAAGCTGACGCTCTTGCAGCGAAAGCTGTCGAACGTGCTCCTGCTCAATGCCTACGACCATCTGATCAGCCGTCCCAAGCACAGTATCGACGCGCGCACCCTCTGCCTGATGATCGGCTACAACTCCAATGACATGGAGACGCTGAAGGCCTCGCTGCGCAGTCTGGCCGAGACGGTTGCGGAATGGGACATGCTCGACCAGAAGGGGCGGCAGGAGTGGGGTGTCTCGTCGCTGCTCTCCTATGCGAAACTCTCCGGCGGGATCTGCGAATACGCCTATTCGCCGGCGCTGGCGGAGAAGCTGCACGACCCCAAGGTCTTTGCGCTGATCAACCTCAACATCCAGCGTCGCTTCACCAGCGGGCATGCGCTGGCGCTCTATGAAAATTGTTTTCGGTTCGTCCGGACCGGCTCGACAGGTTGGTGGCCGATCGATCTCTTCCGCCGCCTGATGGGAGTTGAAGACTCGGCCTACTACGAGAACTTCAAGCAGCTGAACGCCAAGATCATCAAGCCGGCGGTGGCTGAGGTGAACAAGACCTCAAACATTCTGCTGACCCCCGATTTCCGCAAGATGGGCCGCGTGGTCACCGAGATCCGCTTCCTCATCAAGGAGAACCCGCAGCTCGCCATGTTCGAGATCGACGACGGCGAAGGCTCGCGTAGCTCTCCGGTCTATCTGCGGCTGATCGCGCTCGGGGTGGGCGACCGGCTGGCGCGGCAATGGATCGCCGAACATGGCGAGCCCTATGTGGCCGAGAAGCTCGACTATGTGGCGGGGCAGGGGGCTGTCGCCTCGCCGGTGCGTTATCTTTCGGCGGCGCTGCGCGACGATTACGGCACGGCGAGCCCGGCACCCGAACCCTCGGCCGAGGCGGTGGAGGCCGCCGCCCGCCGTCAAGCCGCCGCCGAGGCGCAGGCCCGGGCCGAGGCCGAACGCGAGGCCGCCGTCGCTGCCGAGCGCCGCGAGCGGGCCGAGCGGATGGCGCGGGTCCGCGCGATGGCCGAGGCGCGCAACCCGACGCAGCGCGATGCCGACCGGCGGCTCTTCCTGCGCCAGCTCGATGGCGATCTGGAGCGCGAGGATTTTGCCCGCCACGGCTGGGCCTCGGCGCTGAACGCCCGGGCGATCTTCGCCTTCTGGGAAGATCTGGAGCCGGGAATCTTCGACCGCGTCGCCTAGGGCAGGGGAGTCAGGGCGCCGTCTTGACCTCGGCTAGTTCGATCGCTTCGGTCTCGCGCGCCTGCGGCAGCCGGATCACCGTCGCGCTGCAGGGCGCTTCCGCCACCACCTGACTGGAGACCGAGCCGAGGAAGCGCCGGCTCAGCGAATGGCTGCGCGCGCCCATCAGGATGTGGCTCACGTTGTTCTTGGCGGCATAGTCGACAATGGCCTTGCCCGGGTCGGTATGCTCCAGAATGGTGAAGGTCAGCCGGTCTTCCGGAAGGTCGAGCTCTCCGGCCCAGGCCCGCAGAGCGACCAGGCGCGAGACATGGACGTGATCGCCGTTCTCGTCGGTCGCCTGATCTAGGCCGATCCGCGCCGTGCGGATGACGTTGACGCAAGCCACCCGTGCGTCGGGCTGGATCACCAGCATCCGCTGCAGCGAATGCAGCAACTGCTGCGCCAGCGTCTCCATGTCGGAGGAGAGATCGACCGCCACCATCAGGATCGGTGCCTTCTGCATCTGCACCGAAATGCTCGGCGGTGCGGCAAAGCCTGTCACCTTGCGCATCTTCCGCCAGCGCCCGAGCACCGTCCAGAACCCGTCGCGCGCCTGCTTGTGGCTGCGCGCTGTCAGCTTGACCTGCGCCGGATGCGTCAGGTCGAACAGCATCTGCGCCGCAGACTGATAGCGGTCAGCTGGGTCCACCTCGATGGCGCGCAGGATGATCTCCTGCAGCCATTCCGGGATCATCCGGTCCAGCGCGCGCGGCGGCACCGGGTCGCGCCAGAGCCGCTTGCGCACCCCTTTCAGCCGCTCGGGCTTGCCGAAGGGCATCTTCCCGGTCGCCAGTTCGTAGATCATCGCGCCGAGCGCGAAGATGTCGCTGCGCAGGTCGTTGCGCTGACGCAGGTATTGCTCGGGGGCGATATAGGGGAAGGTGCCCATCGGAATGGTGAACTCCTCCGACAGAAGGTCGGGCAGCTCGTCGTGGCGCGAGAGGCCGAAATCGATGCAGACCATCTCGCCGGTCGGGCGCTGCAGGAAGTTGTCGGGCTTGATGTCGAGATGCACCACATGCTGCTTGTGCAGCTCGTGGACCGCTTCGGTCATCCGGGCGGCAAGCTCGATCACCTCGGAAAGCGGGCGGGGGGCCGTCTTGAACACCTCGAGCAGGGACTGGCCGGGGACCATCTCGGTCACGATATAGGGCATGGTGGCGAAATCGCCCTCGGCGATCACGCGCAGCACATGCGGGCCGGTGAGGCGGGGCATGATCATCTGCTCCACCTCGAAGCCGACGATGGTAGGAGCGTCGTAGCCGTCGAGGATGGTCGGCACCTTCATCACCATCGGGGTGCGGAACAGCGGATGCGTCACCTCCCAGATCGTGGCGAAGCCGCCCTTGTGCAGGCATTCGCCCAGCCGGAAGCCGTCGATCTCCAGCCCCGCATGCGGTCGCAGCATCATCTGTCACTCTCCTCGCATCAGCCGGACGGCCAGGGATTCGGGAAGACCCGCCGCCCGCAGCTTCTGCGCGGTGGCTGCGTGGTCATAGGGCACGCGGCGGAAGGTCAGTTCGTTGCGGTCGGTGTCGAGCACGGCATAGCCCGCCCGGGGCGTGCCGTCGCGCGGCTGGCCGACCGAGCCCACCACGCCGAGCCAGCGGCGCGAGCGGATCAGCGGCACCGGCAGGCCCATCGGAATGCGCTGCTCGCGTACGCCGCCGTAGAAATCACAGGTCATCAACGCCGGAACATGCACATGACCGCAGAGGATCACCCGGGCCTTGCTGACCCGGAAGGAGGGCATCGCCTTCTGGCCGCTGGTCACATAGATCCAGTCGCCCGGATCGTTCGCGCTGGCATGGACCAGGAGGATGTCGTCCAGCGTTTCGGTCATCGGCAGGGCGGCGAGGAAGGCGCGCTGGCTCTGGTCGAGCCGCTCGCGGCTCCAGTCGATGGCGGTGCGGGCGACGGGGTTCATCGTCTCGGACAGGGTGTCGATGGCGGAATCGTGGTTGCCCTTGACGCAGAGCGCCCCCGCCGCGACCAGGGCCATAACTTCGGACGTGCACCAGCCGGGATCGGGGCCATAGCCCACGATGTCGCCCAGGATCGCCACCCGGTCGATCTGGCGGGTGGCCATGTCGGCGCGCACCGCCGAGAATGCTTCGCGATTGCCGTGGATATCGCTCAGCACAGCGAGTTTCATGACCGCTCCTTTCCCGGGCGCGCGAACCGGGACAAGCCTAGCGGGGGGCGAGGGGCGGCGGCGTTGACATCTGTCAACTTTCGCGGCCCGGTCGTCCCTGCGTCACCTTGCGCTCTCGGTGATCCTCCGCGGCGAATCATGGCGCCGGATCGGGTCGCTGCGCAAGATTCAACCGGCCTGCCGAATAATCTATCTTGTGCTCAGGATTTGGGCCGCAGGGCAGTATTCCCGTAAATCCGACATTCAGATGACGTGGTTGTGAAGGCATAGCAAATTGATAAGGCGCGGGAAAAGCCAGTGCGGGTGAACATGATTTACACATCATGCGTCGCTCCGGTAAATTTGTTGACAGTAAAAGCCAATGAATAAAAAGAGTTACAAACTTATTCACAAATGCGGTAAGCTCTTGGCGAGAGTGCGGTGCGTAGCCAGTCGGGCGCGGCGCCAAAGTGTAAGCGGGGGGACAATATGGATCATGGTCACACGCAGGCGGTTTATCCCGCCTCGGCAGAGTTCGTCGCCAAGGCGCATGTCGATGCCGACACCTATGGCCGCATGTACGCAGAATCGATCGCCGACCCGGAGGGCTTCTGGGGGCGCGAGGGCAAGCGGATCGACTGGATCAAGCCCTACACCAAGGTGAAGGACACCGATTTCAGCTTCGGCAATGTCTCGATCAAGTGGTTCGAGGACGGCTCGCTGAACGTCGCGCACAACTGCATCGACCGCCACCTGCGGACCCGCGCGCATCAGACGGCGATCATCTGGGAGCCGGATCACCCCGATACCCCGGCGCGCCACATCAGCTATGCCGAGCTGCACGATCAGGTCTGCCGCATGGCGAATGTGCTGGTGAGCCAGGGCGTGCGCAAGGGCGACCGGGTGGTGATGTATCTGCCGATGATCCCGGAAGCCGCCTTTGCCATGCTGGCCTGTGCCCGGATCGGCGCGATTCATTCCATCGTCTTCGCCGGTTTCTCGCCCGACGCGCTGGCCAACCGGATCAACGACAGCCAGGCCAAGGTGGTGATCACCGCCGATTACGCCCCGCGCGGCGGCAAGCGGACGCCGCTGAAATCGAACACCGACGCCGCGCTGCTGCATTGCTCGGACCGGGTGCGCTGCCTCGTGGTCAAGCATACCGGCGAGCAGACGACATGGGTCGACGGGCGCGACGTGGATGTGAAGGCGCTGATGGCGCAGGCCTCGCCCGACTGCCCGGTACAGGAGATGAACGCGGAAGATCCGCTGTTCATCCTCTACACCTCCGGCTCGACCGGCAAGCCGAAGGGCGTGCTGCATACTTCGGGTGGCTATCTGGTCTATGCGGCGATGACGCATCAGATCAGCTTCGACTACCATGACGGCGACATCTTCTGGTGCACTGCGGATGTGGGCTGGGTGACCGGGCACAGCTACATCGTCTACGGGCCGCTGGCCAATGGCGCGACGACGCTGATGTTCGAGGGCGTGCCGACCTACCCGGACGCCGGGCGGTTCTGGGCGGTCTGCGAGAAGCACAAGGTCAACCAGTTCTACACCGCCCCGACGGCGATCCGCTCGCTGATGGGGATGGGGCCGGAGTGGGTGGAGAAATACGATCTCTCCTCGCTGAAGCTGCTGGGCTCGGTCGGCGAGCCGATCAACCCCGAGGCCTGGAACTGGTACAACACCCATGTCGGCAAGGGCAAATGCCCGATCGTCGACACCTTCTGGCAGACCGAGACCGGCGGCCACATGATCACGCCCCTGCCGGGCGCGACGCCGGTAAAACCCGGCGCGGCGAGCCGTCCGTTCTTCGGGGTGAAGCCGGTGGTGCTGGACCCGGCGACGGCAGAGCTGAAGGAAGAGACCGCGACCGAAGGTGTGCTCTGCATCTCGGACAGCTGGCCGGGGCAGATGCGCACGCTCTGGGGCGACCACGAGCGCTTCGAGGAAGCCTATTTCTCGCAATACAAGGGCTACTACTTCACCGGCGACGGCTGCCGCCGCGATGCGGACGGCTATTACTGGATCACCGGGCGGGTCGATGACGTGATCAACGTCTCGGGGCACCGGATGGGCACGGCAGAGGTGGAATCGGCGCTGGTGGCGCATGTCCATGTCGCCGAAGCCGCGGTGGTGGGGTATCCGCACGACATCAAGGGGCAGGGCATCTACGCCTATGTCACGCTGATGAACGGGGTCGAGCCCTCGGAGGACCTGCGCAAGGAGCTGGTGAAATGGGTGCGGACCGAGATCGGCCCGATCGCTTCGCCCGACATCATCCAGTGGGCGCCGGGCCTGCCCAAGACCCGCTCGGGCAAGATCATGCGGCGCATCCTGCGCAAGATCGCCGAAAATGACTTCGGCTCGCTGGGCGACACCTCGACGCTGGCCGATCCGTCGGTGGTCGATGACCTGATTGCCAACCGCAAGTCCGGGAGCTGACCGATGGCGGGCATGGCCGACACGCTCACCCGCCCGGCCGTGCTGATCCTGCTCGGGCCGCCGGGTGCCGGGAAGGGGACGCAGGCGCGCCGGCTGGAGGAGGCCTTCGGGCTGGTGCAGCTTTCGACCGGCGATCTGCTGCGCGCGGCGGTGGCTGCGGGCAGCCCGGCGGGGCTTGCCGCCAAGGCGGTGATGGAGGCGGGGCAGCTCGTCTCGGACGAGATCGTGCTGGCCATCCTGCGCGAGCGGATGGCCGAGCCCGACGTGCGGGCCGGTGTGATCCTCGACGGGTTTCCGCGCACCGACGGGCAGGCGGCGGCGCTGGACGCGCTGCTGGCCGAGGCGGGGCAGGAGGTCACCGCGGCGATCAGCCTCGAGGTGGACGATGCCGCGATGGTTGCCCGGGTGGCCGGGCGCTACACCTGCGCCACTTGCGGTGAGGGGTATCACGACAGTTTCAAGCAGCCGGCCCATGCGGGCCGCTGCGACCGATGCGGCGGCACGGCCTTCAAGCGCCGGGCCGACGACACTGCCGAAACCGTGGGAGCGCGGCTTGTCGCCTACCACGCACAGACCGCACCGCTGATCGCCTATTACGAGGCGCGCGGCGTGCTGGAACGGATCGACGCGATGGGAGCCATCGACGAGATCGCCGACGCCCTGCACCGGATCGTGGGGCGCGTCTCGGCATAAGCGAGACCTCGCCCGGCTGACCCCCGGGCAAGGAACGAGGGGAGGCGGATCGCGCAAGCGTGACGCGAAACACGCCCACCCCGGCCATTTCGCCGGGGAAGGGATCTCAATCCCGCTGACGGGTGCGGATCAGGGGTCGTGCGATCGGACAGTCAACTGGCCCGCCGTGGCCGGAACAGCATGGAGGAAGCTCAATGGCGAACATCTCAATGGACGAGGGGCTCAACCGCTCGCGTCCGATGACCCGGGAAGAGAGGAAGGTCATCCTCGCCTCTTCCGCGGGCACCATCTTCGAATGGTACGATTTCTACCTCTACGGCTCGCTCGCGGCGATCATCGGCGCGCAGTTCTTCACCGCCTTCCCCGAAGCCACGCGCAACGTCTTCGCGCTGCTGGCCTTCGCCGCGGGCTTCATCGTGCGCCCCTTCGGCGCGCTGGTGTTCGGGGCGATGGGCGACCTGATCGGGCGGAAGTACACCTTCCTCGCCACCATTCTGATCATGGGCTTCTCGACCTTCCTCGTCGGCCTGCTGCCGGGCTACCAGTCCTGGGGTGTGGCGGCGCCGGTCATCCTGATCATCCTGCGCATGCTGCAGGGTCTGGCGCTCGGCGGTGAATATGGCGGTGCGGCGGTCTATGTGGCCGAACATGCGCCGGCCAACCGTCGCGGCTATTACACCGCCTTCATCCAGACCACGGCGACGCTCGGCCTGCTGCTGTCGCTGATCGTCATCCTGCTGGTGCAGGGCTATGTGAACGGCAACTATCCCGACCAGCCGGTGCTCGATGCCGCCGGTGTGGCGACGATGAACGCCGACGGCACCCCGGCCATGATGAAGGCCTTCAACGCCTGGGGCTGGCGCATCCCGTTCCTTGGCTCGATCTTCCTGCTGCTGACCTCGCTCTACATCCGGCTGCAGATGAACGAGAGCCCGGCCTTCAAGAAGATGAAGGAAGAGGGTGCCCAGTCGAAAGCACCGCTGCGCGAGGCCTTCGGCCAGTGGCGCAACGCCAAGATCGCGCTGATCGCGCTGTTCGGCCTCACCGCCGGTCAGGCCGTGGTCTGGTACTCGGGCCAGTTCTACGCGCTGTTCTTCATCCAGAACGTCGTCAAGGTGGACAGCTTCACCTCCAACGTGCTGGTGGCATGGTCGCTGATCCTCGGCACCGGCGGCTTCCTGTTCTTCGGCTCGCTGTCCGACAAGATCGGCCGCAAGCCGATCATCCTCGCGGGCTGCCTGATCGCGGCGATCACCTACTTCCCGGTGTTCCAGTTCCTGACGAAGACCGCGAACCCGGCGCTCTATGCCGCGCACCAGACCACCGTCACCGTCTCGGCCGACCCGGAAACCTGCTCGTTCCAGTTCAACCCGACCGGCACGGCCAAGTTCACCTCCTCCTGCGACATCGCCAAGGCGCTGCTTGCCAAGAGCTCGGTGAACTATGTCTCGGCGGAAACCCCGGCTGGCAGCACTGCCGAAGTGTCGATCGGCGAGACGGTGATCCCGTCCTATGACGCCGCCGCCCTGACGGGCGACGAGCTGAAGGCCGCCAAGGCGACCTTCGAGAAGGGCGTGAACGACGCGCTGCTGGCGGCGGGCTATCCGCTGGTGGCCGCGAACAACACCACCGTGGCCAAGGCCGACAACTTCTTCGACATCTTCACCGCGCAGAAGCTGACGATCGTCGCGACGCTGACCTATCTCATCATCCTCGTGACGATGGTCTACGGTCCGATCGCCGCCATGCTGGTCGAACTGTTCCCGACCCGCATCCGCTACTCCGGCCTGTCCTTGCCCTACCACATCGGCAACGGCTGGTTCGGCGGCCTGCTTCCGGCCACCGCCTTCGCGATCTCGGCCCAGAGCGGCAACATCTATGCCGGCCTCTGGTATGCGATCGTGGTCGCCGTGATGACCGTCATCATCGGCACGATCTTCGTGCCGGGTGGCACGCACAAGAAGAGCATCTTTGCGGATGACGCGCTGAAGACCACGCGCTGAGCGAACTGGGGCAGGCCGGGCTATCCCGGCCTGCCCCACTCTGCCTGCCCCGCTGTTGACGGGTCCCTCACGCCCAAGGCATCGACGATGCCCTGTGCCCGGCGGATCAATGAGCGAAAGAGACAGCTGATGGCGGTCGGATCGAAGGTGCAGCAGGTGCTGGTGGTCGAGGATGACGACAGCATTGCCGCCGCTCTGGAATATGTCGTGCTGCGCGAGGGGTTGCGCCACGACCGGGTGGCCAGCGGCGGCGAGGCGATGCAGCGCATCCGCGACACCCGACCCGATCTGGTGCTGCTCGACGTGATGCTGCCGGAGGTCTCGGGCTACGAGATCTGCCAGGACGTGCGGCTCGACCCGGCGCTGAACGCGATCAAGATCGTGATCATGACGGCGCGCGGCTCTGCGGCGGAGCGCAAGAAGGGGATGTCCTTCGGCGCAGACGGCTTCATCACCAAGCCCTTCGAGCTGCGGGCGTTGCGCGACGAGGTGCGTCGCCTGCTGCAGCCGCAGGCCTAGCGGCGGAAGCGATGCACCAGCGACCAGACCGCCAGGGCCATGGCGAGCAGGATCGCGTTGGCGACGATGCCGGTCGCGGCCAGCAGCCAGACTGGCTCGGATGCGTCGGCCTGGGTGGTCATCGGGATCATCACCGCGATGAACAGAACCCCGAGGATCAGCGGGATCACCTTTCCCGTCGCGGCCTCGGTGCGGATCGCGGTGATGATCAGCGCCACGATGAGGCCGATGCGGAACGGATCGGCGAGCTGGGCAAGCGTCTGGTCGAGCAAGGTCATGTCTGTGTCTCCCTTCCGTCTTCTGACCATCCTTCCATCCAAAACTCAAGCAGCGCGCGCGACCGCTGCCATCCTGTCGCGGCGGCAACGGGGCGAGCCTTGCCGCACGGGGGGCGCAGGCCTATAACCCCGCGCTTGAACCACCGCAGCGTGAGCCCATGACCGAATCCAGTCCCGCACCTGCGGAAACGCCGGCCACGCCTCACGCAGCGGCGGCCCCTGTGCCCGGGCATGGCTGGAAACTCGTCCTCGGCTCGATCGGCGTCGTCTATGGCGACATCGGCACCAGCCCGCTCTACGCGCTGCGCGAGTCGCTGCATGCGGCGGGGCGGGACGGGTTGCGGCCCGAAGAGGTGATCGGGGTGATCTCGCTGCTGGTCTGGACGCTGATCCTGATCGTGTCGGTAAAATACGTCCTGCTGATCATGCGCGCCGACAACCGGGGCGAAGGTGGCACGCTGTCGCTCGTCGCTCTGGTGCAGCAGGCGATGAAGCGGCGTCCGGCCTGGCTTCTGGGGATCGGCGTGGTGGGGATCTCGCTGTTCTTCGGCGATGCGATGATCACCCCGGCGATGTCGGTGCTGTCTGCGGTCGAAGGGCTGTCGCTGGTGGCGCCGCATTTCCAGCCCTTCGTGATCCCGACGACGCTGGTGATCATCGCCGGTCTGTTCTTCGCACAGTATCAGGGCACCGAGCGGGTCTCGGCCTTCTTCGGCCCGATCATGACGGTGTGGTTTCTGGTCATGGCGGGCATGGGGCTCTGGCACATGGGCGACGACATGCGGGTGCTGGCGGCGCTGAACCCGGTTCATGCGCTGGGGTTCCTGTTCGAGAACGGGCTGGCCTCGCTGATCGTGCTGGGGTCGGTGTTTCTGGCGGTGACCGGGGGCGAGGCGCTTTACGCCGACATGGGGCATTTCGGGCGCAGGCCGATCCGGATGGCCTGGGCGGTCCTCGTGTTTCCCTCGCTGACGCTCAGCTATCTGGGGCAGGGGGCGCTGGTGCTGTCGCATCCCGAGACCGCCGGCAACCCGTTCTTCCTGATGGCGCCGGGCTGGGCGCTGCTGCCGCTGGTGCTGCTCGCCACCGCCGCCACGGTCATCGCCAGCCAGGCGGTGATCTCGGGCGCCTTCTCGATGATGCAGCAGGCGACGCAGATGGGGCTGCTGCCCCGGCTGGAGATCCAGCACACCTCGGAGACGCAATACGGCCAGATCTACCTGCCCAAGGTGAACCTGATCCTCGCCGTGGGGGTGATCCTCTTGGTGCTGGCCTTCGGCAGTTCCTCGGATCTGGCAGCGGCCTATGGCATCGCGGTGACGGGGGACATGGTGATCACCTCGGTTCTGGCCTTCGTGCTGTTCTACAAGGCGTGGAAATGGCCGCTGGTGCTGGTCGTCGCCGTTGTCGCGCCGATCCTGACGCTGGAACTGCTGTTCCTTGCCGCCAATGCCACGAAGATCGCCGATGGCGGCTATGTGCCGATCCTGATGGCGCTGACGATCTGCCTGCTGATGTGGACCTGGGTGCGGGGCACGGCGCACGTGCAGCGCAAGGCGCGGATGGGGATGGTATCGGTCGAGACGCTGATGGGGATGCTGAAGAAGTCGCATCCGATCACCTGCCCGGGGACGGCGGTGTTCCTGACCTCCGACCCGGACATGGCGCCCTCGGCGCTGATGCACAATCTCAAGCACAACCGGGTGCTGCACAAACAGAACTTCATCGTCACCGTGGGCGTCGCGCCGACGCCCACGGTCCGCGACGCCGACCGGCTGGTGATCCAGCGGCTGAGCGAGGAGTTCGTGAAGGTTCGCATGACCTTCGGCTACATGGAGCAGCCGAACGTGCCCAGGGCGCTGACGCTGGCGCGCAAGCAGGGTGAGAAGTTCGACATCATGTCGACCTCCTTCTTCCTCAACCGCCGATCCTTCCGCTCGGCGCGGGGGCAGGGGCTGCCGAACTGGCAGGAGCGGATCTACATCGCCATGACCAAGTCGGCAGCGGATGCGACCGACTTCTACTGCCTGCCCTCGAACCGCGTGGTCGAGATGGGCCAGCAGATGACGATCTGACAGGCTCAGGCAAGCCGCCCCTCGTCATCGATCAGTCTGAGCCGGGCTGGCAGGTCCGGCCCCCAGCTCCAGAGCACGAGGTTGAGGCTGTCGGCTGTGGCGCCGGGCGCGAAGCTGCGGACCTGCAGCCCGGCAAAGCCCTCCGCCATCAGCTGTTCCGCGAAGGCCTGTGTCGGGGCGCGGCCGGTCTTCTGCATGGCGAGGCGCCAGTCATCCGCGGCAAGGGCGGCGGCGCTCATGCCGCGGCGGGCGAGGGCGGTTTCGTCGGCGGCGTCGAAGACGGGGCCGAGATCGGCCTCGTAGCTTACCAGGGTCGTCGGCTGCAGGCTGCCGATCTGGTTGGCCTCACGCAGCGCCGTCATCACCGACAACGAAGTGTAGAGCGCGGGCACGCCCTTGGGGTTGAAGCGCCCGCCATGCAGCCGGGCGCCTTCGCCCGAGAGCGGCTCGCGCGCCCGGATCGGGTTGAGCGCGCGGTAGAGCAGGCCGCGGTAGCGCATCACGCCTCAGGCATGGATGCCCGCATCCACCGCGTCGATGTAATCCATCACCTCGGCCGCACGCCCCTCGCGCACGAGCTGCATCGCGGTGAGCCCGGCGAAGCCCGACAGCGGCTCCGACCGATACCAGGCATAGGCGATCAGCGCCGAGCCGAAGCGCGGCTCGACCCGGTTCAGGATCTCGACCATCTCGCGCAGGCGCTTCTGGGTCTTGGCGCTGGCGATCCGGTCAGGGCGCATCACCGCGTCGCGGCCCAGCCCTACCGTGCGCGCCACCTCGTCGCGGGTGGTGCGCAGGGCTTCGGCGATCCGCGCCGGGGCAAACTGGCCCGATTCGGCGAAACTGTTCAGTTGCATGGCGGCCTCCACTCTGTCTGACGTGATATAGTGTCAGATTGCGCGGCAAGCAAGGGAATCGGGCAGGAGCTCATCAAGTGTCTGGCGGGGCTTCGCCCGTTCCGTGGATTTTTCGGGATCGTTTTCGCGCCTGCCGCGTTCTTCACGCGACCACGGACGGGCAGGGGCCGCAGACCGTGGATGCGCGTTTCATCGTCATACGGGAGGCGCGGGTATTCGGGCTTGAGGGAAGCGCGCGCAAAGGACGCATTGGTATTACGCGATTTGGAACGCCTCTTAATACTCCGTTTAAGAATCTTTGAAATGACCAGTGCCACCGAGTTGTGCTAAAACGAACCCGTCAGACTGGGGAGGATGACATGTCAGTATCAGGATCTGCGAACGCGCAAGTTTTCGATTTTGAACAGGCAGCCGAAGATCAGGGCATCGCTCTGGGCAAGCTGCGCAAGTTGCACAGCCCCGAAGAGGCCGATCTTCTCCACATGATCTATGATGCCCTGATGCAGGCCGCTCCGGGTCAGGGCTCCGAGGTGGGGACCCCCGCCTAGGGTGGAGATGCAAGACCTGCGGCAGGAGCGCCTGCCGCTGGCGCCTGCGCTGGTCTGCAGCGGAACGCTGCAAAATCAGCCGCGCGGGCCCGGCAGGCGCTTCCGGGAGCAGGGCTGCCCGAAACCGGCCCGTTTTCGACAGTTCTCGCAGACTCAAAGACCTATTTCGAGTCTCTCTGCCTATCCGATGGAAAGGGCAGGAAATTATGCCTATGTGATTCGGTTTATGCTCGTTAAGGTTGCGTAATATCGTCGCTGTTCAGGCCACATAAACGCCTTGAAGTTGCGATTATTTCGTCCAAGCGCCCTAATACCGAAAGGGTGTGAGGTCGTTGCGCAAGCAATCACGAGAGGGGAACTGACGATGACAGGTTTGCCGGCCGGTCGGGTGATCGGACACCGCCGCGTGGTGGCTTTCTCGTTCCTTGCAACGGCTTTCGCCTATGTCGCGGCGCGGGTGGTGACGGCTCTCGTGGTGCCGCTGTTTTCGGATGTGCCGGTGGACCGGGCGATGGTGGCTGCCGGGCTGGTGTCGATCATCATCACCGCGCCGATGTCCTTCCTGCTGTTCGCGGCTCTGGCGCGGATGGAGCAGCAGAAGAGCCTGATCGAGAAGCGGGAAGAGCTCTGGGGTGCGATCAAGCGCTTTGCGCGGGTCGGCTACTGGGAACTCGATGGCGCGACGCAGACCTTCAAGATGTCGAGCAACGTGCATGAGCTTCTGGGCGACCCCGAGCGCAAGCTGGTGCTGACGCTGCCGCGGATGCTGGAGATGGTTCACCCGGACGACCGGCTGGAGGTCGATACTGCCTTTATCCGCATGCTGCGCGACGGGATCGCGCTGCAGATGGAGATGCGGCTCATCGCGCTCGATGGGACGGAGCGGACCTTCTGGACCACCGGCGCGCCGGTGCAGACGATCGATGGTCGCGTTACCAAGGTGAACGGCGCCTGTCAGGACATTACCGAACGCAAGGCGCTCGAGGCGGCGCTGCATGAAAGCTATGCGCATTACCGGCACGCGGTGGAGTTGAGCCCGCTGGTGGCCTGGACCGAGGATCCGAACGGCGAGAGCCTCGACATGGATGCGGGTTGGCTGGAGCTGACCGGGATGACGCCGGAAGAGGCGCATGCGGGCGGTTGGGTCCGCTGTCTGTATCCCGACGACGCCGCGCGCACGCAGGCGGCTTGGGCCGAGTGCCTGGAGACCGGCAAACCCTATGACGTGACGCACCGGCTGCGGGTGGCCGACGGCAGCTTCCGCTGGGTCCGCACCCGGGCGCAGGCGCGGCTCGATTCGCACGGCAGGCTCATCCGCTGGTACGGCACAGTGGAGGATATTCACGAGCGCGTGACGGCCGAGGCGGCGCTGCGCGAAAGCGAGGCCTTCGCCCACAGCATCCTCGACAGCAGCACCAACTGCGTCGAGGTCATCGACCGCGAGGGGCGGCTGCAGTTCATGAACCGGCCCGGCATGGAGATGATGGGGATCAATGATTTCTCGCTGGAGCAGGGGCGGCTCTGGGTCGATCTCTGGCCCGACGACTCGCGCGAGGATGTGCTGGAGGCGATGCGCACGGCCTGGGCCGGCGGGGTGGCCAATTTCACCGCCACCTGCCCGACGGTGAAGGGCAGGCCGCGTTGGTGGGAGATCAGCCTGACGCCGATTCCCGGGCCGGACGGAACGCCGCTGCGGCTGCTGTCGACGGCGCGCGACGTGACCGATGCCAAGGCGGCGCAGGACGCGCTGGAGGAGTCGCGCCGCGTCGTCGAGGAAAGCGCGCGGCGGCTGTCGTCGGTGCTGGAGAGCACGACGGACAGCGTGATCATCCTGGATGCCAACTGGCGGATCAGCTTCCTCAACGCGCGGGCGGCCGAGATGATGTCGCTGACGGGCGAGGTGATCGGCTCCAGCATCTGGACGGCGCTGCCGGGTGACAACAACATCTTCGAGGCGCGGGTGCGCGGCGCGGTGGCGCGGCAGGAGGTGGTGCAGTTCGAGGAACTGCACGCCCAGCTCGGCATCTGGCTGGAGATGCATGTCTTCCCCTCCGTCGATGGCGTGTCGATCTTCTTCCGCGATGTCAGCCGTCGGCGCGAGGCGCAGGATCAGCTGCTGTATCTGTCGCAGCACGACCATCTGACCGGGCTGCCCAACCGCTCCATGCTGCGCGAGCAGCTGGACGAGGCGCTGCAACAGGCGACGGCACGCTCGCAGGCGGCGCTGCTGTTCCTCGATCTCGACGAGTTCAAGTCGGTGAACGACACCTGGGGCCATCCGGCAGGCGACCGGCTGTTGGTGGAGGCGGCGGAGCGGCTGCGCGCGTGCGTGCGCAACGGCGACCAGATCGCGCGGCTCGGCGGCGACGAATTCGCGGTGATCCAGACCGGGCTGAAACAGCGCGAGGATGCCGAGGAGCTGGCACTGCGCCTGATCGCCTCGCTGAGCGAGCCCTATGTGATCGACGGACGCCCGGTGGTGGTCGGCGTCAGCATCGGCATCGCCATGGCCAGCGATTCCACCGCGCGGGTCGATCACATCATCAAGGATGCGGATGTGGCGCTCTATCGCGCCAAGGCCGACGGGCGCGGCATCTGCCGCTATTTCGAGCCGGGGATGGAATCGCAGGTGCAGGGCAAGCAGATCCTGCGCGCGGATTTGCGCAAGGCGCTGGCGCGGGGTGAACTGAGCCTCGCCTTCCAGCCGCTCGTCACCTTCGAGGGCGGGCGGGTCAGCGGGATGGAGGCGCTGCTGCGCTGGACCCATCCGCAGCGCGGTCCGGTGCCGCCGGTGGAGTTCATCCCTCTGGCCGAGGATTCCGGGGTGATCGTGCCGATGGGGGCATGGGTGCTGCACGAGGCCTGCATGGCGGCGGCGCAATGGCCCGACGATATCGCGGTATCGGTGAACCTCTCGCCGGTGCAGTTCCGGCGGCACGGTCTGGTCGATGCGGTGGCCTGCAGCCTGAAGGCGAGCGGCATCATGGCGGCGCGGCTGCAGCTCGAAGTGACGGAAACCGTGCTGATGCAGAACATCGCCGAGACGCTGGAGGTGCTGCACGCGCTGCGCGGGCTGGGGGTGCGGATCGCCATGGACGATTTCGGCACCGGCTATTCCTCGCTCAGCTATCTGCGCACCTTCCCTTTCGACAACATCAAGATCGACCGCAGCTTCGTCGCCGACATGTCGAAGAACGCGCAGACCAATGCCATCGTTCGCGCCGTGGTCGAGCTGGGCCAGAGCCTTGGGGTGACGACGACAGCCGAGGGGGTGGAGACGCGAATGCAGATGGAGGAGTTGCGGGCCATGGGCTGCCACTCGGGGCAGGGCTATTTCTTCAGCCCGCCGGTTGCCGGGTCCGAGGTTCTGGCGCTGATCGCGCGGCTGGACACTGCGGGCAGTGCGGCGGCCTGAGCCGCCCGCGCCAATATTTTCGCGGCGCCAGATGGTTGTGCCATTCTGTCGCAGGTCCTTTCGCTGGATATCATGCGCGTGAGATACACCTTTGGGATGCGCCGCCATGAGAGCGGACGCATCTGACGGAACCATCCGCTGCGATGCGACTTGATCGGCATCGCCCGGTTCCCGGACTGCAAAGGACGAGGCTGACCCATGTTCGAGAGTTTTGACGCCACGCTGCTGGCGCGTATCCAGTTCGCATTCACGGTTTCCTTTCACATCGTCTTCCCCGCCTTCACCATCGGGCTCGCGAGCTATCTGGCGGTGCTGCTGGCGTTGTTTCTCAAGACCGGCAACTGGGTCTACGAGAAGCTCTTCGACTTCTGGAAAACGATCTTCGCCATCTCCTTCGCCATGGGCGTCGTCTCGGGCATCGTGATGTCCTACCAGTTCGGCACCAACTGGTCGGTGTTCTCCGACCGGGCGGGGCCGGTGATCGGGCCCCTGATGGGCTACGAGGTGCTGACGGCCTTCTTCCTCGAGGCAGGGTTCCTGGGGATCATGCTGTTCGGCAGGCATCGGGTCGGGCCGGGGCTGCATATGGTCGCGACGCTGATGGTGGCGGTCGGCACGCTTCTGTCGGCGACGTGGATCCTTTCGGCCAACAGCTGGATGCAGACGCCCGTCGGCTTCGGCGTCAACGACGTGGGACAGTTCGTGCCGCTGAACTGGCTCGAGATCATCTTCAACCCCTCCTTCCCCTACCGGCTGCTGCACATGGTGCTGGCCGCCTATCTGACCACCGCCCTCGTCGTGGGTGCGACCGCCGCCTGGCACTTCCTGCGCGGCGACGGGCATCGGCCCGAGGTGCGGCGGATGTTCGCCATGGCGATGGGGATGATCGTCGTGGTCGCGCCGCTGCAGATCATCGCGGGCGACATGCACGGGCTGAACACGCTGGAGCATCAGCCGGCCAAGGTCATGGCGATGGAGGGCCACTTCCAGAGCCATCCCGAGGGCGCGCCGCTGATCCTGTTCGGCCTGCCCGACCGCGACGCGCAGACGGTGCATTACGCGGTGGAGATCCCCAAGCTTTCCTCGCTGATCCTCAAGCACGATCTGAACGCGCCGCTGGCCGGGCTCGACACCATCCCGCGCGAGCATCAGCCGCCGGTGGAGATCGTCTTCTGGTCGTTCCGGCTGATGATCCTGCTCGGCTTCTCGATGCTTGGGCTGGGGACTTGGGCGCTCTATGCCCGGTTGCGCGGCAGACTCTACGACAGCCGCGGGCTGCACCGCTTCGCGCTGCTGATGGGGCCGATGGGCTTCGTCGCCGTGCTGGCGGGTTGGGTGACGACCGAGGTGGGGCGGCAGCCTTGGACGGTCTACGGCCATCTGCTGACGGCGGAGAGCGTGGCGCCTGTTTCGGCCCCTGCAGTGGGAGCCTCGCTCCTCGCCTTCATCGTCGTCTACTTCGCCATCTTCGGCACGGGCGTCGCCTATATCCTGCGGCTGATGAAACGGCTGCCGACGGTGGACGAGGACGATCTGGTGGATTCGCCGCTGCGGACCCATGGCATCACCCCCGGCCCTGCCAACCCCGATCGCATGAAGGAGCATCAGCATGGAGTTTGACCTGCCGTTCATCTGGGCGGGGATCATCGCCTTCGCCGTGCTGGCCTATGTCGTCATGGACGGCTTCGATCTCGGCGTCGGCATCCTCTTCCCGCTGTTTCCCGAGAAGCACGACCGCGACGTGATGATGAACTCGGTCGCGCCGATCTGGGATGGCAACGAGACCTGGCTGGTGCTGGGCGGCGGCGGGCTGCTCGCGGTGTTTCCGCTGGCCTATGCCACCATCCTGCCCGCTCTCTATGCGCCACTGATCATCATGCTGCTGGCGCTGGTGTTCCGCGGCGTGGCTTTCGAGTTCCGCTGGCGGACCGAGACCGGCAGCCGCCGCTGGGACATCGCCTTCTTCGGCGGCTCGCTGTTGGCGACCTTCGCGCAGGGCGTGGCGTTGGGTGCGCTGGTGCAGGGGATCGAGGTGGAGAACCGCGCCTATGCCGGAGGCTGGTGGGATTGGCTGACGCCCTTCTCGCTGGCGACGGGGGCGGCGCTGGTCGTGGGCTATGCGCTCCTGGGTGCGACCTGGCTGATTTTGAAGACCGAAGGCGTGCTGCGGATGGAAGCGCAGAACCAAGCGCGGCTGGCGCTGTTCGGCACGCTGGCGGCGATGGGCGGCGTCAGCCTCTGGACGCCCTTCCTGCATTACGACTACCTCGAGCGCTGGTTCAGCTGGCCGACCGCGAGCTTCAGCGTGATCGTGCCGGTGCTGGTGGCCGGGACCGCCTGGCTTCTGTGGCGCGGGCTGACGCAGGGGCCGGACTGGCAGCCCTTCGTCTGCGCGCTGGGGCTCTTCGCCTTCGGTTTCATCGGCGTGGGCATCAGCTTCTACCCGCATATCGTGCCCTTTGCCCTGACGATCGATGAAGCGGCGGCGCCGGACGAGAGCCTGAGCTTCCTGCTCTGGGGGGCGCTGGTGCTGATCCCGATCATCCTGATCTACACCGGCTACGCCTATTGGGTGTTCCGCGGCAAGATCGACCCCGAGGAAGGGTATCACTGATGGCGGAAGGCTGGACGAAACGGCTTCTGTGGTTCGTCGGCCTCTGGATCGCCGGGGTGCTGGCGGTCAGCGGCGTGGCGATGGTGATCCGCTACTGGCTCATCGGCTAAGGAAAAGAGCGCACCCCCGGGGCAGGGGATGCGCTCTGGATAAAGGTTCGGTCATAAAGATTGTTATACAAATGTAGGAGGGGAAGTCTTGCGGGCGCCTGACGTTCCGGGGCTTTCCGGAAACGCGTCGTTGCTGAAAGCGAAACAGTTTCAACAATGATAGGGTTTGTCGCCCATAGGTTGTAGGGGCCTGCCAGATGCTCCGCCGCGTCTTACCATAGCGCGAAACGCAGCCCCCAGACGGTGAGCGGCGCGGCCAAAGAAAATGCAGCAATAGTCAGGGCCAGCAGGCGGCGAGGGCGCGATGCCGGATCGCGGCGCAGCGACAGGAGCATCAGCGACCCCGACCAGAGCGCACCGAGCCAGAGGAGCGGCAGGCGCAGCGCGGCGATTCCCTCGAGGCCCAGCAGGCTCTCGGTCCGGAGCGTCAGGCCGACAATCACCCCCAGAGCCGCCACCGGCAGCAGGCATTGGGTCAGCAGGTGGAATCGCTGCCAATGCCACGGCCCGAGCACCCGCGTCGCCGCCGCCAGCGGCAGGGCGGTCGCCAGCGCCAGCAGCAGCGTCATCCCCCCGAGATAGGCCAGCATCGCCGCCCCCTCGACCAGCCTGACCACATGCTGCTCCGCTGGCTGGTTGGTCAGCAGCCACCAGGGGGCGGTCGCCTGCGCCCACTCACTCCCTTGCACCAGCTTCTCCATCGCCTGCCGCAGCGCCTGAAACCACGGGCTGACCGGCCAGTGCAGCGCCGCCGGGACGAGGCCGACCAGCCCCGCCACGATCAGCAGGCTGTCCCAGCCCGTCGCCCCGCGCCCGCCGCCCGTCACGATCTCCGCTCCCGGCAGTCGCGCTTCCAGCCGCACCGCATCCCGGAACCCGGCGCAGCGGCCGCACATGTGACAGGGGGAGGCGCTGTCCATCGTGCGGACCGGCACCATCGGCTCGCAGGTGAAGCGCTGGCCCCGCGCGCGCTCCGGCGGGCAGCGGTCCCAGGCGGCGGTGTCGACGGCGAACCAGAGCGGCGAGAGCTTGGCCAGCAGCCCGAAGACCCCGCCAACCGGGCAAAGGTAACGGCACCAAAGCCGCTTCTCGCGCCCATAGGTGAAGCCGACGATCAGCGCCGTCAGTGTCGAGCCGCCGAGGATCAGCAGGGCAGGGCGCGGGTGGTCGTAGACGGAGATCATCTGGCCATGGACGGTGGTCAGCGCAAAGGCGGTGAAGGGCCAGCCCGGCCAGCGCATCCAGCGCGGGATCGCCCGCCCCCTGCCATGGCGCGAGGCAAAGGCCGTCAGCGTTCCCTCTGGGCAGAGCACCCCGCACCAGAGCCGCCCGAACAGCAGGATCGAAAGCAGCACCCCCGGCCACCAGATCCCCCAGAGGATGATCCGGGCGGTGCCCGACCAGAGCTGCCCTCCGCCGTCGGCGATCGCGAGCGCCGGCAGGATCACCAGAAGCGCATAGAGGACGACGATGCTCCACTGCAGCCAGGAGACGACGCGCTGGTGATCGCGCAGCCAGAGGCCAAAGGTCTCCAACCTTCCGCCCGTCTGGCGCCCCCCCGAGGCCTCGCGCGCTTGCGGCAGCCGCCGGGTCGGCATCCGGCCATGATTATGCGGGCTCGTCGGCACGGAGCTGCTGTCTTGCGGGAGAGAGGAGAGCATCGGTCGTCCTGTGGGAAGGCAGGCGCAGAAAACGCCGCGGCCCAACCTAAACTGGGGAGCCGCGCCTTACCCCGTGTCCCGGCGCCGCAGCGAGCGGCCTCCCCGGCCGCGACTCGGCGGCGACTCGCGGTTGAGGGCGAGTCGGGGTCGATTCCGGGGCTCGGGGGGCAGAAAGACCGTCATGCCACCGTCACCTCCCTTGCGCATGATGGATCCACGCAGGGGAGACGCGAAAATTTCACCTGCACCGCTTGCTGCGTCGAACCCTGTTCCGCCCTCGAAAAAGCCAAGCAGGCAAGGGGTCGGCGCTGTATGACGCCCTGACCGTGCCCGTGTGCCGGACGGGGACCGGCAGAATTTTTCGCGAAAGTTCCTCGGGAGGGCGATTTTTCCTCTTGCGGGTTCGGGGCTCTCTCCGTAAATACCGCCTCACCGAAGCGGAGACGCGACGGACTGGACGGAAGCGGAACGAAGCGGAAGCGGGTTGAAGCAGAAGGTTCGGAAATTCTGGAGATGATGCGGGCGGGTGCGCTGGAAGTTCTGGCGGCTCGGTTTGTTTTTGTCTCATGCTCTTTGACATTGATGATATCTGAAGAGATATGCGGGCGGTTTGGTCGTTTCGACGTACGAACGCTAGCATATCGGCTCTCTAGGGACCTTGGTTCCGATGATGAGAGTGACAAGCTTCACTGTTTTGCGGCTTT
>NZ_JBDGJD010000004.1:0-533875 GCF_057657095.1 Cereibacter sp. Soil_C_27
CCGTCGGCCGCGTTCACCACCAGGATCGCGCCGTCCATCTGCGCCGCGCCCGTGATCATGTTCTTCACGTAGTCGGCGTGGCCGGGGCAGTCGACGTGGGCGTAGTGACGGGTTTCCGACTCGTATTCCACGTGGGCGGTCGAGATCGTGATCCCGCGAGCCCGCTCTTCCGGCGCACCGTCGATCTGGTCATAGGCGCGGAATTCGCCGAAGTACTTCGTGATCGCAGCCGTCAGCGTCGTCTTGCCGTGGTCAACGTGGCCGATCGTGCCAATGTTGACGTGCGGTTTGTTACGTTCAAACTTTGCCTTTGCCATTGGGTGGCGCCTCGCGGAATTGGGGGGCCGGAATGCCCTGTTCTACACCGCGGCGCACTTATCCATTGGAAAAGGGAAAATCAAGTCTCACTTGGCCGGATTGGCCCGCGCCGCGGGTTCGGGTGGCAGCGGCGGCAGGCCGAACCACTCGGGATTTTCCAGAAGCCAGCGCTCGACCGACTTCGCGGCATTGTAGGAGAGCGCCTCCATCTGCTGCTTCTTGGTCCGCGTGATCCCCGTGCCGATCACCGACTCGCCCGACAGGCTCTCGAAGATCGTCATCTGCTTGCCCTCGGGATTGAGCTTCTTCTGCGCGGCGTCGTCCCAGATGTTGGCCGTGATCACGAGCACCGATTTCGGCGCCGCCACCACGGGGATGCCGGGCGGGGCCAGCGCATAGCCATCGACGCTGATCCCGAGGTTGTAGAGCTTGTCGCCCTCGTAGCGCCCGAAGCGGTTGGCCACCGCCTCCTTCATCACCGATTCCCACTCCTCGACGCTGGCCTCGCGCGAGATCGGCACCTTCTCGACATTGTCGGCCACGACGATGTTCAGGCCCAGCGCGAAGTTGCCCAAGGGCACCGGCGGCTCCTCGAGGTCGTTCTTCTCGCAGCCCGCGACAAGGGCCAGTCCGAGGCAGAGGGCCGTCAGGCGGAGGAAGGACATCGGGAATTCCTGTGCTTGTGGTCGCGCCCGCATAGCCCGGGCGCCTTCGGCACGCAACTGCCGCAGGGGCGCAGGGGGGCGGCCGGGCCGCCCCCCGGTCAGGCGAAGCGGTTGTCGCGCGGGAAGCCGCGCGGCGCCATGCGGCCGGCGGTGGCGCGGGCGGCCTTCCACTCGCTCATGTCGGGTTCAGACCGGGTGCGGCCGCCGCTTTCCTTCCAGCTGATGCCGGTGGCCCAGTTGAAGGTCGTGGCATCCACCAGACCGCCGTCCTTGTATTTCTGCAGCCGGACGCCCTTGCCCTTGGCCATCTCGGGCAACTCGCCCAGTTCGAAGACCAGAAGCTTGCGGTTCTCGCCGATGACCGCGACATGGTCGCCCTTCACCGGCCGGCAGAGCGCCAGCGTCACGCCCTCCTTCACCGTCAGCACCGCCTTGCCGGCGCGGGTCTGGGCCAGGACCTCCTCCGAGGGGACGATGAACCCGTCGCCTGCGGTGGAGCAGACCAAGAGCTTCTCCGCCGGGCGCCAGATCGCCAGATCGACGATGGCGGCCTCGTTCGGCAGATCGACCATCAGCCGCACCGGTTCGCCCATGCCGCGCCCGCCGGGCAGGTTGGCACCAAGCAGCGTGTAGAACCGCCCGTTGGAGCCGATCAGCAGGATCTTGTCGGTGGTCTCGGCATGGAACAGGAAGCGCCCCTCGTCGCCGTCCTTGAACTTCACCTCGGTATCGAGCGGCTGGTGCCCCTTCATGGCGCGGATCCAGCCCATCTTCGAGCAGATCACCGTGATCGGCTCGCGCTCGATCATCGCCTCGTAAGAGACTTCCTCCACCTCGCCCGCCTCGGCGAATTCGGTGCGGCGGTTGCCGAGCTTGGTGCCCTTGCCGAAGGTCTTCTGGATGATCCGCAGGTCGGCGCCGATGCGCTTCCACTGCACCGGCTCGTTGGCCAGCAGATCCTCCAGCCCGGCCCGCTCCTGCATCAGCGCGTCGCGTTCGGCGATCAGCTCGAGCTCTTCCAGACGGCGCAGGCTGCGCAGCCGCAGGTTCAGGATCGCCTCGGCCTGCACCTCGGTCAACTCGCCCTCGCCAGAGGCGGGGGAGACATAATCCTTCTCCGACATCGCCCGCGGGAAGTCGCGGCCCCAGTGCTCGGCCATCAGCGCGGCCTTGGGGTCGGGGTCGTAGCGGATGATGTCGATCACCCGGTCGAGGTTGAGGAAGGCGATGATGAAGCCTTCCAGCACCTCGAGCCGGTGGTCGATCTTCTCCAGCCGGTGCTGGCTGCGGCGCAGCAGCACGTCGCGCTTGTGGTCGAGGAAGGCGCGCAGCACCTCCTTGAGCGAGCAGACCTTGGGGGTGCGCCCGTCGATCAGCACGTTCATGTTCAGGCTGAAGCGGATCTCGAGATCGGTGCTGCGGAACAGCATCCCCATCAGCATCTCGGGGTCCACCGTCCGCGCCCGCGGCTCCAGCACGATGCGCACGTCATCGGCGGATTCGTCGCGCACGTCGGCCAGGAGCGGCACCTTCTTGGTCTGGATCACCTCGGCCAGTTTCTCGATCAGCCGCGACTTCGGCACCTGATAGGGGATCTCGGTGATGATGATCTGCCATGTGCCGCGGCCCAGATCCTCGACGTTCCACTTGGCGCGCAGCCGGAAGCTGCCCCGCCCGGTGCGGTAGCTGTCGATGATCGACTGGCGCGGCTCGACGATGACGCCGCCCGTGGGGAAATCGGGGCCGGGCACCAGACCCACCAGCGCCTCGTCCTCGATCGAAGGCGTCTTGATCATCGCGAGGCAGGCGTCGATCAATTCATGCAGGTTGTGCGGCGGGATGTTGGTTGCCATGCCGACCGCGATGCCGGAAGCGCCGTTCGCCAGCAGGTTCGGGAAGGCCGCAGGCATCACCACCGGCTCTTCCAGCGTGCCGTCGTAATTCGGGCGGAAGTCGACGGCGTTCTCGGCCAGACCCTCCATCAGCGTCTCGGCGATGGCGGTCAGCCGGGCCTCGGTGTAGCGCGAGGCCGCCGGGTTGTCGCCGTCGATGTTGCCGAAGTTGCCCTGCCCGTCGACCAGCGGGTAACGCACGTTGAAATCCTGCGCCAGACGCGCCATCGCGTCATAGATCGCCGCGTCGCCATGCGGGTGATAGTTGCCCATCACGTCGCCCGAGATCTTGGCCGACTTGCGGAAGCCCCCCGTCGGCGACAGCCGCAATTCGCGCATCGCGAACAGGATGCGGCGATGCACCGGCTTCAGACCGTCGCGCGCATCCGGCAGCGCCCGGTTCATGATGGTGGACAGCGCATAGGTCAGGTAGCGCTCGCCGATGGCGCGGCGCAGCGGCTCCGACGTGGTGAGGGGCGCGGTGTTCGGATCTTCGGGTGGCTGAGTCATGCCCCGTCTCTAGTCGGGAGCGCGTCTCTGGTCCAGTCTCATGCATCGGCGCTTTTTCGCGGAACCATCGGCGGATTTCCGCATTGCATACCAGTCAACACTGAAAAAATAACCCATTTATCCGACGAGCGAGGTTTCCCCATGCTCCGCCTGACGTTTTTGCTCTGCTCCGCCCTTTTCCTGACCATGCTGATCGGGGGCCGCGATTACGGCCAGATGCGCGCCGGCCTCGCCGCCGCCGCCATCGACCCGTCAGAGATCACCGCCGATGCCGAGGCGCAACCGATCATCCAGCCGGTCGAGGTTGCCTCGCTCGACATCCATGCCAACCTGGCCAGCACCGCCGCCGAGGCTTCGGCCATTCCGATCGTGATCCAGGGCACGCCGATTCCGCTGCCCGAGCCGGCCGCCGCGCCGGTAGAGGACACGGGACTCTTGCTCTACGTCACCGCCGTGAACCTGAACGTGCGCAGCGGCCCCTCCACCGCCTATCCGGTGGTGGGCAAGCTGGCCGAGGGCGAAGCCGCGCTTCTGGTCGGGGATGACGAGGGCGGCTGGGCGCCGATCCGCATCGAGGGCGACGGCGTCGAGGGTTATGCCTCCGCGAAATATCTCTCGAGCGTCGCACCCTATTGATCGCTGCCCCTTTGCCTCCTGCCGGCAAACCTCCTAACAGGGGGTGGGTCTCGGCAGGAGTGTTTCGTGAAATCCGTTCTGATCACCGGCTGTTCCTCGGGCATCGGTCTTGATGCCGCCCGCAGCCTGCACCAGCGCGGCTGGCGCGTCTTCGCCACCTGCCGACAGGAGGCCGATTGCGAGCGGCTGAGGGCGGAGGGGCTGGAGAGCTTCCGGCTCGACCTCGCCGACGAGGCCAGCATCGGCGAGGCCGTCACCGAGACCCTGCGTCGCACTGGCGGCACGCTCGACGCGCTTTACAACAACGGCGCCTTCGCCTGCCCCGGCGCGGTCGAGGACCTGCCGCGCGGCGCGCTGCGCGAGATCTTCGAGGTCAATCTCTTCGGCACGCATGACCTGACCCGCCGGGTGATCCCGGTGATGCGGGCGCAGGGCCACGGGCGCATCGTCACCTGTTCGTCGGTGCTGGGCCTCGTCGGCTACCAGTGGCGCGGCGCCTATGTGGCGACGAAATTCGCGCTCGAGGGCCTCACCGACGTGCTGCGCATGGAGATGGCCGACACGCCGATCAAGGTGATCCTGCTCGAGCCTGGGCCGGTCACCTCGCGCATCCGCAAGAACTCCATCGCCGCCTTCGAGCGCTGGATCGACTGGAAGGCCTCGGCCCGCGCCGACCAATATCAGGCGAGCCTGCTGAAACGGCTCTACGAGGAGCGCGGCCCCGATAGGTTCGAGCTTCCGCCCTCCGCCGTCAGCGCTAAACTCATCGAGGCGCTGGAGCATCCGCGCCCTGCCCCGCGCTACTTCATCACCACGCCCACCCATCTGATGAACATCGCCCGCCGGCTGCTGCCGACCCGGGCGCTGGACTGGGTGATCTCCAGGGGCTGAGGCGAATTAGCTTTCGCTTTTGCCGCCCCTGCCGCTACATCTCGCCGACACACCGGAGGACGCCCCATGCTCGACGATCCGCTTTTCATCATCGCCGCCGTCGCGGTGCTGGCCGTGCTCTTCATCCTGCTGGTCGGCATCGGCGGTTTCGCCAAGGGTGGCGACTTCAACCGCAAACATGCCAACCGCATCATGCGCTACCGCATCTACGCGCAGGCCTTCGCCGTCGCGCTGATCCTGCTGTTCGTCGCGGTGCGGCAATACGGAGTTTTCTAATGGTCGTCCTGTCGAAGATCTACACCAAGACCGGCGATGCCGGCGAGACCGCGCTCGGCAACGGCGCCCGCGTCGCCAAGCATTCCAGCCGGGTCAACGCCTATGGCACGGTGGATGAGACCAACGCGACCGTCGGCCTCGCCCGCCAGCATGCCACCGGCGAGATGGACCTGGCCCTCGCCCGGATTTCCAACGACCTCTTCGACCTCGGCGCCGATCTCTGCCGCCCCGAGATGGAGCGCGACAGCGAGGCGGGCTATGTGCCGCTGCGCATCCTCGACACGCAGGTGGCGCGGCTGGAGCGCGAGATCGACGCGATGAACGCCAATCTGACGCCGCTGCGCAGCTTCATCCTGCCGGGCGGCTCGGCGCTGGCGGCGCATCTGCACCTCTGCCGCACCGTCTGCCGCCGCGCCGAACGGCTGACGGTGGAGCTCGGAACGATGGAATCGATCAATGGCGAGGCGGTGCGCTACCTCAACCGGCTGTCGGACTGGTTCTTCGTCGCCGGGCGCATCGCCAACGACAACGGCACAGCGGACGTGCTCTGGGTGCCGGGCCTGACCCGCGAGCCGTGAGGACGCGACGTAGTGGCATCAGGGCCTGTCGGTTTTGATCTGTTTTCCCTGCTGCGTTGCGGCTAACAACGGCTCGGAGTGCTTGAATTGGTGCCCTCCGGGGCACGGGATAAAGGGAGATTGCGCGGATGAAGGTTCTTGTGCCTGTCAAACGAGTGATCGACTACAACGTCAAGGTGCGCGTGAAGGCGGACGGGACGGGTGTCGATCTGGCGAACGTGAAGATGTCGATGAACCCCTTCGACGAAATCGCGGTCGAGGCGGCGATCCGTCTGCGCGAGGCCGGCACGGCGACCGAGGTCGTCGTCGTCTCCATCGGCGTGAAGCAGGCGCAGGAAACCCTGCGCACCGCGCTGGCGATGGGCGCCGACCGCGCCATCCTGATCCAGGCCGCCGATGATGTGCATCAGGACATCGAGCCGCTGGCCGTCGCCAAGCTGCTGAAGGCGGTGGTCGAGGCCGAAGCGCCGGGTCTGGTGATCTGCGGCAAGCAGGCGATCGACAACGACATGAACGCGACCGGGCAAATGCTGGCCGCGCTCCTCGGCTGGAGCCAGGGCACCTTCGCCTCGGAACTGGCGATCGAGGGTGACACCGCGCTGGTGACGCGCGAGGTCGATGGCGGGATGCAGACCATCAAGGTCAAGATGCCGACCATCGTCACCGTGGACCTGCGGATGAACGAGCCTCGCTATGCCTCGCTCCCGAACATCATGAAGGCCAAGAAGAAGCCGCTGGAGGAGAAGACCGCCGCCGACTACGGCGTCGATGTCGCGCCGCGGCTGACGGTGGTGAAGACCACCGAACCGGCGGGCCGCAAGGCCGGCGTCAAGGTCGGCTCGGTGGACGAGCTGATCGCCAAACTCAAAGACGAAGCGGGGGTGCTCTGATGGCTGTTCTGCTGATTGCCGAAGTGACCGGCGGGGCGCTGGGGCTCGACTCCACCGCCAAGGCGCTGAGCGCAGCGAAGGTTCTGGGCGACGTGACCGTTCTGGTCGCGGGCTCCGGCGTGTCGGGCGCTGCTGCCGAGGCGGCGGGGCTGGCGGGCGTGGGCAAGGTTCTGGCCGCCGATGACGCCGCCTATGGCAACGGGCTGGCCGAGCCGCTGGCCGATCTGATCGTCAGCCTCGCGCCGGGCTACAGCCACATCTTCGCGCCCGCCACCTCGGCGGCGAAGAACGTGCTGCCGCGGGTTGCGGCGCTGCTGGACGTGATGGTTCTGTCGGACGTGACCGCGGTGATCGATGCCGACACCTTCGAGCGGCCGATCTATGCCGGCAACGCGGTGCAGACCGTCAAGTCGGGCGACGCGACCAAGGTGGCGACGATCCGCACCGCGACCTTCGAGGCGGCGGCGGCGGGCGGTTCGGCCCCGGTGGAGACCATCGCCGCGGCCGGCGACAAGGGGCTGTCGTCCTGGGTCGAGGACAAGGTGGCGACCTCGGACCGGCCGGAGCTGACCTCGGCCAAGATCGTCGTCTCGGGCGGGCGCGGGATCGGGTCGGAGGAGAACTTCGCCATGATCGAGCAGCTGGCCGACAAGTTGGGTGCCGCCGTGGGTGCGAGCCGCGCGGCCGTCGACTCGGGCTACGCGCCGAACGACTGGCAGGTCGGGCAGACCGGCAAGGTGGTGGCGCCGACCCTCTATATCGCGGTCGGGATTTCCGGGGCGATCCAGCATCTCGCCGGGATGAAGGATTCGAAGGTGATCGTCGCGATCAACAAGGACGAGGAGGCGCCGATCTTTCAGGTGGCCGATTACGGGCTTGTCGGCGACCTGTTCACGCTGGTGCCGGAGCTGACCGGGAAGCTGTGATTTTCACGCGTGAAAATCGGGGCAAGACCTTGATTTTCCATGTGATTGCCGAAGACGTTAGGGATTTGGCAATTCTTTGACTCCCAGAAACGGGTGCCTGCGAGGGCACCCGTTTTGCGTTACAGAAGCCCCTTCAGCACCGGTTCGAGCTGCTCGGCCAGTTCGGTGTGGATCGCGGGGCCCGGCACTTCGGCGGCGGCCAGTTCGTCCAAGGGCGAGTAGGCCATGCCCGCCAGACCCTTGGCCCGGGCGGCGGGGCTGCTGACATATTCGACGTAATCCGTGGCATGCGCCCGCACCGCCGCCACCATTTCGGCATCGACGAGCACCGGGCTGCGGCCCAGCACGACCGGGCCGCCCGGCGGTTCGGGCGGATGGTCGGCCATCCACAGAAGCACCGTCTTACTGCCGATCCGGTCGAGCAGCAGCCGCATCCGCGCCACCCATGCCGTACGCAGCTCTTCCGCCAGCACCTCGAACTTGTCCGGCGAGACGGATTGCAGCGTCTGCAGCATGTGCCGGGTGAAGTGGAAATCGGCAAAATCCACCTCGCGGAACAGGGTGCAGAGCTGCGGCGAGGCGCGCAGGAAGCGGTCGTTGCGGCGCGGATGCACCGCGTAGAAGCGGTTGGTCAGATTGGCAGCGCCCACCACCTGCACCACGGTCACCCGCGCCGCCGAGGCCATGTCGAGCAGGGCGCAGTCGTTCACATAGACGTCGATCCCGGCGTTGATGCAGCCGAAGTTCACCATGCGCAGGCCGATCCCGGCCTCGACCAGCGCCGGATAGGGCTGCGCGACGAATTTGCCGTAGGTTTCGGTGCCGCCGAAGACGGCGCAATAGGGTCTGTCGAGCTCGCGGCGCGGGCCGCGAAACATCAGTTTCGATTTGCCATACCGGCATGGAAAATAATCCAGGGCACAATCGCCCGAAGACTCAAAAGCCATGTTCACCCACCCAAGTCAGTAACACCCGCCGGACAGACTGGCGGGAAGCCCTTGCCAAAAGGCTAAGGTGACAAAAGGCGGCAAGTTTTAGCCATCTTCGCGGCCTTGCACCTTCGGTCCGGCGAGGCCATTGTTCGGGCCGAGACAACAGGAGGCAGCACATGGACATCCAGAAGGTCGGCGTCGTCGGGGCGGGGCAGATGGGCAGCGGCATCGCCCATGTCTTTGCGCTGGCAGGCTATGACGTGCTGCTGAACGACATCAACGCCGAGGGGCTGCAGAAGGCCGTGGCGCTGATCGACCGCAACATCGAGCGGCAGGTGTCGCGCGGCAAGGTGACGGCGGAGGCCAAGGCCGCGGCGATGAGGCGGATCTCGACCACGCTGAAGCTGGCCGATCTGGGCCAGACCGATCTGGTAATTGAGGCCGCGACCGAGCGCGAGACGGTGAAGCAGGCGATCTTCGAGGATCTGGTGCCGCATCTGCAGCCGCATACCATCCTGACCTCGAACACCTCGTCGATCTCGATCACCCGGCTGGCCTCGCGCACCGACCGGCCGGAGAAGTTCATGGGGTTCCACTTCATGAACCCGGTGCCGGTGATGCAGCTGGTGGAGCTGATCCGCGGCATCGCCACCGACGGGCCGACCTATGACGCGCTGCTGGCGGTGGTCGGCAAGCTGGGCAAGACGGCGGCCAGCGCCGAGGATTTCCCCGCCTTCATCGTCAACCGCATCCTGATGCCGATGATCAACGAGGCGGTCTATACGCTTTATGAAGGCGTGGGGTCGGTGAAATCGATCGACGAGTCGCTGAAGCTGGGGGCCAACCATCCGATGGGGCCGCTGGAACTGGCGGATTTCATCGGGCTGGATACCTGCCTGGCGATCATGAACGTGCTGCACGAGGGGCTGGCCGATACCAAGTATCGCCCCTGCCCGCTGCTGACGAAATATGTCGAGGCCGGCTGGCTGGGCCGCAAGACGCAGCGCGGCTTCTACGACTATCGCGGCGAGGTGCCGGTGCCGACGCGCTGAGCGTCAGTAATCCTCGCCGAAGCGGGCGGAGACCAGAAGATCGAGCGCGGCCACCAGCTTTTCCGCATCGGCGCCGCTGGTGCGCACCTCGATCTCGGTGCCGCGCGAGGCGGCGAGCATCAGCAGCCCCATGATCGAGTCGCCCGAGACGCACATGCCGTCCTTCAGCACCTCGGCCTGCGCGTCGTGACGTTCGACCACCTCGACGAATTTGGCCGAGGCCCGGGCATGCAGCCCCTTCTCGTTCACGATCTGCAAAATCCGTGATGCCATTCAGTCCGCCTCGCCGCCAAGATCCAGACTGTTGATGTACTTGCGTCCGGCGTCGAGCGCCAGAGCGACAGCCTCGGGAACGGCGAGTTCGCGCGATTTGGCAAGCTTGATGAGCATGGGAAGATTGGCGCCGTAGATGATGCGGCGGTCACGGCCGGCACAGGCGGGCAGCGAGAGGTTGGAGGGCGAGCCGCCGAACATGTCGGTTACGACGACGACCCCCGCGCCGCGATCGACACGGGTGGCTGCCGCGCTGATCTCGGCCTGCTTGGCGGTGCGGTCGTGGTCGTCCTCGATGGCGATGGCTGCCATCGCCTCCTGCTTGCCGACCACATGCTCGACGGCGGAAAGATATTCCCGCGCCAGACCGCCATGAGCAACGATGACGATACCGATCACGCCCAGTTCACCCTGTTCCCGTGGGGAGCATCGTTGCCGCCCTGCGTTCCAGTTCCCTATGTCGTTTTGACACCGGCCAACCGGCCTGTGCAAGCACATTGCCCAACATTTCCGCCACGGCGACCGACCTGTGTTGCCCGCCGGTACAGCCGAAGCCGATGGAGAGATGCGCCTTGCCTTCCTCCAGTTGTGCGGGGAGCAGGAAGAGCACCAGATCGGTGAGTTTCTCGAAGAAGGGCAGGAATCGCGGGTCGGCGCGGATATGCTCGGCCACCGCGGTATCGCGGCCGTCGAGGCTGCGCAGCATCTCGACCCAGTAGGGGTTGCGCAGGAAGCGGCAGTCGAAAATCATGTCGACCCCGCGCGGCACGCCCCGCTTGTATGAGAAGGACTGCACCGAGACCGCCAGCCGTGTCGAGGCGCCGCGGTCGAACCAGCGGCCGAGATCGGCCTTGAGATCGTGCGGCGACATCTCGGTGGTGTCGATCAGGTGATCGGCGCGCACCCGGATCGGGGTGAGAAGATCGATCTCGCGCTCTACCCCTTCGGTCGGGGTTTCGGCGGGGGCGAGCGGATGGCGGCGGCGGGTCTGGGAATAGCGGCGGATCAGCTCGCTGGCGGCGCAATCGACATAGAGCACCTCGAGCGAGACGCGGGGATCCCGCGTCAGCGTGTCGATCAGTTCGATCAGGGCGGTGACGTTGAAATCGCGGTTGCGCACGTCGAGGCCGAGGGCGATGGGGCGGCCGAGTGGCGGGCCGTCGGTCAGGCGGGGAACGAGCGACAGGGGCAGGTTGTCGATCACCTCGTAGCCCATGTCCTCCAGCGCGTGGATGGCAGTGGACCGCCCGGCACCCGAGGGGCCGGTGACCAGCACGAGCCGGTGTTCCTGAAGCTGTTCCACCCTATCCATGATCTCTACCCGTGAGGCGGCCGGGCCCGGACGTCAGCCGCAGCAGCACCGCAGAGGGAAAATGGCTGCCTTCCTGCCCAAGCACAAGGTCAAGCGGCAGGCCGAGCACCGTAATGTTACGGGACTGTGGCAATCGCTCCGTCTCGCGCTGGCCCAGATCGACGGCCAGAACCACTCGTGCTTCCTGAATGGCGGGGCATGTCAGGATGCCGATGCCGCGCGCCTCGATCAGGCCGAAGAGCGTCGGCGGACAGCTGGCGAGGAGGCTGTCGCCCTCGCGCCGGAGGTGGGTGCGGTCGTCGGCGACGAGCGCGGCACCCAGGGCGATGAGCTGCAGCGCGAGGGAGGACTTGCCGGAGCCGGAGGGGCCGAGGATCAGCAGGCCCCGCCCCTCCACCGCCACGCAGCAGCCATGCAGGACGGTGCCCGCCGCCCCGGTCACACCGGCAGACCGACCACGAACCGGGCGCCGAGCGGATCGGAGGTGATGTCGGCATGGGTCGGGCGGATGTTCTCGGCCCAGATCACCCCGCCATGCGCCTCGACGATCTGCTTGGAGATGGCGAGGCCGAGGCCGGAGTGGTTGCCGAACTGGCCCTCGGGGCGTTCGGAGTAGAAGCGCTTGAACACCTTGGTCAGCGCCTGCTCGGGGATGCCGGGGCCGGTATCCTCGACCACCACCAGCACCCGGTTCTCGCGGCGCCGCGCCCAGACCCGCACCGCGTCGCCCTCCTCGCAGAAGGAGAGGGCATTGGTGATGAGGTTGACGAAGACCTGCGCCAGCCGCGCCTCGAGCCCGCGGATCACGATGGTGTCGGGCGGCAGGTCGGTGATGAAATCGACGCCGCGCTGCCGAGCCTGATCGGAGAAATAGTCGCTGAGGCCGGAGAGCGTGTGCAGCAGGTCGAACTCTTCCTCCTCCTCCTTCACCAGCTCGCTGTCGAGCCGGGAGGCGTTGGAAATGTCGCTCACCAGACGGTCGAGGCGGCGCACGTCATGCTCGATCACCTCGAGCAGCCGCTCGCGCTGGTCGTCGCGCTTGGCCACCCGCATCGTGCCGACGGCGGAGCGCAGCGAGGCGAGCGGGTTCTTGATCTCATGCGCCACATCGGCGGCGAATTGTTCGTTGGCCTCGATCCGGTCATAGAGCGCCGCCACCATGCCACGCATCGCCACCGAGAGCCGCCCGATCTCGTCGGGGCGGGCGGTGAGATCGGGGATGCGGACGCGGCCGGGGGCCATCTTGCGGGCATCGCGGTCGCGGCCCAGCTCGGCGGCGGCGGCGAGATCGGAGAGCGGGTTGGCGATGGTGGAGGCCAGGACGAGGCTGAGGCCGATGGAGACGAGGAGCGCCACGACGAACATCTGCAGGATCTGCTCGCGCTCGTAGCGCACCAGCCGGTCGATCTCCCCCGCAGCCGAGGTCAGGGCGACGACCCCCGCCACCTCGCCCCCGCGCCAGATCGGTGCCGCGACGGTAAAGAGCGCCCCGCCCGAGGCATCGCGCCCGACATTGGCCGACAGGCTGCCGCCACGGGCCAGCGCATAGGCCTGCCGCGCCAGATCCTCGGCCTCGACCTCGGCCGGCTTGGCACCGCCGAAGGAGAGCAGGCCCGAGGCTCCGTCCCAGAGGGCATTGAGGAAATCGGTGATGACCGTCGATTGCGCCGAAGGTTCGGGCGGCGCGCCTTCGTCACGGGCGGAGCCGACGAGGGCGCCGAAGCTGTCGTAGATGAAGACCTCGACCCCGGCATCGAGGTCGATGGCGGCCAGGGTCTCGGTCACGTCGATGCCGTCGCCCGCCGCCATGTTCACCGCGCCGGTGCCGGGCATCCGCGCCTCGAACACATTGGCGATCAGGCGCGACTGGCCGACCAGCGCGCGTTCGCGCTGCAGCACGAGATTCTCGCGGAACGGGTTGACGAAGAGCACGCCCGAGACGAGCACCACCAGCGCCAGCAGGTTGAAGATGATGATCTTGCGCGCCAGCGGCGAGCGGTTGAGCGACACCAGCCCGCGCCGGACGCGGGTCTGGTGCAGCGCCGGATCGGCGAGCTGGTCGGGGGACAGCCAGTCTTCGCCCAGCAGCACGTCACCGGGCCGGGAGGAAGCGGCGGGCCGGGCATCCTTGCCCGTGCCGGAAATCCGCGGCGTGGCCGTCATTTCACTCCTCGTTGTAGCGGTAGCCGATGCCGTAGAGCGTCTCGATGGCCGAAAACTCCGGATCGGCGCTGCGCATCTTCTTGCGCAGCCGCTTGATGTGGCTGTCGATGGTGCGGTCGTCGACATAGACCTGATCGTCATAGGCCACGTCCATCAGCTGGTCGCGGCTTTTCACGAAGCCGGGCCGCTGGGCCAGGGCCTGCAGCAGCAGGAACTCGGTGACGGTGAGCGAGACGTCGCGGCCCTTCCAGGCCACGGAATGGCGCAGCGGGTCCATCCGGAGGTTGCCGCGCTCCATGATCTTGTTCTCTTCCGAGACGGCGACCTCGCCGGTGGCGATGGCCTCCTGCCGGCGCAGCAGGGCACGGATGCGTTCGACCAAGAGCCTCTGCGAGAAGGGTTTCTTCACATAGTCGTCGGCGCCCATGCGCAGGCCCAGAACCTCGTCGATCTCGTCATCCTTGGAGGTGAGGAAGATCACCGGCATCGAGGTCTTCTGGCGCAGGCGCTGCAGCAGGTCCATGCCGTCCATCCGGGGCATCTTGATGTCGAGCACCGCCATGTCGGGCATACGCTTGTTGAAGGCATCGAGCGCCGACTGGCCGTCGTTATACGTCTCCACCTCGAAGCCCTCGGCTTCGAGCGTCATGGCGACCGATGTCAGGATGTTCCGATCATCGTCGACAAGGGCGATCCTGGACATGGGCGCATTCCTACTCATTTCGGAGACTTGATCGTGCTGCATGATCCGGGTTCCGCAGGGGGGAATCAACTGGTATTCGCGAATCGCCCCACCCGGCGGGTTGAGCCTGTTGCCGAAAACGACAAGGTCTGGCTAATTTACCGCACTCCTCGCCTGCGGTTGCGCTAACCTGTCGCTGGTTGCGCTAACGTTGAAACGCGACCCTTTTGCGACGCGGACCCCTCATGTTATAGCTTTTGTGTCGGCACCCGCTCCGGGGTCGACCGCATCCTAATTGGCCCAGGATGTCGCCTTCGGACCGGAAACCGCCGCTACACACGGCATCGGGGAGCTTGCAGTATGAATTTCGGACGCGTGAACCCAGCGCAAACGCTGGACGCACAAGGCATAAGCGGTCTCGCAAACGTTCATTACAACCTGGTCGAACCGGCGCTGGTCGAGGCGGCCGTCAAGCGCGGCGAAGGCCGGCTCGGCAAGGGCGGAGCATTTCTCTGCTCGACCGGGCAGTTCACCGGGCGCTCGCCCAAGGACAAGTTCGTGGTGCGCACCCCCGCGGTCGAGGATTCGATCTGGTGGGAGAACAACGCCCCGATGACTCCCGAGGCCTTCGAGGTGCTGCATGCCGACATGCTGGCGCATATGAAGGGCGGCGACTACTTCGTGCAGGACCTGTACCTCGGCGCCGACCCGACGCACCGGCTGGACGTGCGGATGGTGACCGAGCTTGCCTGGCACGGGCTGTTCATCCGCCACATGCTGCGCCGTCCGGAGCGGTCGGAGCTGGACAGCTTCGTGCCGGAATGGACGATCGTCAACTGCCCCAGCTTCAAGGCCGACCCCGCGCGCCATGGCTGCCGCAGCGACACGGTGATCGCGATGAACTTCGACAAGAAGATGATCCTGATCGCCAATACCGAATATGCCGGCGAGAACAAGAAATCGGTCTTCACGCTGCTGAACTACATCCTGCCCGGCAAGGGCGTGATGGCGATGCACTGCTCGGCCAATCATGCCCTCGGCAATCCGGTGGATACGGCGGTGTTCTTCGGCCTGTCGGGCACCGGCAAGACCACGCTCTCGGCCGATCCGTCGCGCACGCTCATCGGCGATGACGAGCATGGCTGGTCGGAGCGCGGCACCTTCAACTTCGAAGGCGGCTGCTATGCCAAGACCATCAACCTCAGCCCCGAGGCCGAGCCGGAGATCTTTGCCACGACCTCGCGCTTCGGCACCGTGGTCGAGAACATGGTCTATGACGAGGAAACGCTGGAGCTCGACTTCGAGGATGACAGCCGCACAGCCAATACCCGCTGCGCCTATCCGCTCGACTTCATCTCCAACGCCTCGGACACCGGGCTGGGCGGGCATCCCAAGAACATCATCATGCTGACCTGCGACGCCTTCGGGGTGCTGCCGCCGATCGCGCGGCTGACGCCGGCGCAGGCGATGTATCACTTCCTGTCGGGCTTCACGTCGAAGGTGGCCGGGACCGAGCGGGGCGTGACCGAGCCGCAGCCGACCTTCTCCACCTGCTTCGGCGCGCCCTTCATGCCGCGCCGTCCGGAGGTCTATGGCAAGCTGTTGCAGGCCAAGATCGCCAAGCATGGCGCGACCTGCTGGCTGGTGAACACCGGCTGGACCGGCGGCGCCTATGGCACCGGCACGCGGATGCCGATCAAGGCGACCCGGGCCCTGCTGACGGCGGCGCTCGATGGCTCGCTGGCAACGGGGCAGTTCCGCCGCGATCCGAACTTCGGCTTCGACGTGCCGGTGATGGTGCATGATGTCGACAGCAAGCTGCTCGACCCGCGCTCCACCTGGGCCGATCCGGCGGCCTATGACGCGCAGGCGGCGAAGCTGGTGGCGATGTTCGCCGACAACTTCGCGCAATATGTGCCCCATATCGACGCGGATGTGAAAGCGGCGGCCATCGGCTGAGGCCGAGCGACAGCCGGAATGGAAAGGGCGCCCCGGGGGCGCCCTTTTTCGTTCAGGACAGCGCCTGTCGGATCAGGTTGAGCCCGGTGACCACCAGCAGGATCTGGGTCCAGCGGCGGAAGCGGGTCTGGTCCAGCCTGTCCTGCACCGCGAAACCGGCCACCATACCGATGAAGGCGGGAACGGCGAGGGCCAGTGAGAAGGGAACGGTGGCGGCGTTCAGCACGCCGGAGTTCAGATGCGCGAAGGCCAGCGTCGCCGCGCCGATCAGGAAGACCACGCCCTGCACCCGGATTGCCTCCTGCTTTTCGGCGCCGACCGAGAGCAGGTAGATCAGCAGCGGCGGACCCCAGATGCCCGACACCCCGCCATAGAGGCCGCCGATGATGCCCAGCACCGTCTCGGCCCGGCGGCGATGCTCCAGCCGCAGGGCGAGGCTGCGGCCGGCCAATTGCAGCGCGGCGAAAGCGGTGATCGGCAGGCCGAGCATCAGGAGGAAGACGATCTGCGGAATGTCGCGGACGAATTGCGCCGAGACGAGAATGAAGACAATCGTGCCGGCGAGGAAGCGCCAGTATTTGCGCATCGAGTCGAAGGCCGCCTGCGAGCCCTGGCGGAAGGCCTGGCTGAAGTTGGTGAGCAGGGTCGGCAGGATCAGCCCGGCGAGGGCGACTTCGGGCGGCAGGAAGGCGGAGAAGGCCGAGATCATGATCATCGGCATGGCGAAGCCGACGGCCCCCTTCACGAAACCGGAAAACAGCGTGACCGCCATCGCGGCCCAGAAGGCTGCGGGGGTGAGCCCCGCCATCAGCATGTCCATGAAACCCCTCCGGTTGCGGAGGTGTCTTAACGCCTTGATCCTGCAAGCGCACGGCCAAATCGGCAGAGACACTTTCATGCGCCGAGAACTTCTCTCGTGAATTTTTGTTGCGCTGCGGATGCAAAGTGATTACCTCCCTCGCAGTCGCAGCAAGAGGAGTCTCGCCATGCCCAAGGACGCCATGCCCCGCCCCGCCGCCCCGCTGATCGCCGGTCTCCTGCCGCTGACCGCCGAGGCCCTGCCGGAGGTGGAGGCGCTGTTCGGCCGGGCGCGCGAGGCGCTGCGGGCCGAGGTGACGCTGGGCGGCAAGGTGTCGGGTGCGGCGCTGGAACAGCACCAGCATGCGGCGCATGCGCTGGCCTGGCTGGCCACCTATACCGAGGCGCTGCGGCAGATGCGGGCTTGGGCGGTGAAGCTGGAGGGCGAGGGTCGCTTCGGCGAGATGGAGGCGCTGATCCTGCAGATCGGCTATGGCGAATACCTCTGCCAGATCCGCGGCGGCATCCCGATGTCGCAGGGCGAGATGGCGCGGCTGTCGGATCTGGGGATCGAGGCGGAAGCTCCCGGTGCGGCAGTGGCGGCGCTGATGGCCGGCAACAGCGCGGCGGCGCGGATGCGGCTGGTGGAGCTGATGCGCGACAACCACGGGCGGGCGACCTTCGGCGCCTCGGGGCTGGACGAGGAGCTGGAGATGATCCGCGACCAGTTCCGCCGCTTCGCCGACGAGAAGGTGGCGCCCTTCGCCCATGGCTGGCACCTGCGCGACGAGCTGATCCCGATGGAGATCATCGAGGCGCTGGCGGAGATGGGTGTCTTCGGCCTGACGATCCCGGAGGAATTCGGCGGCTTCGGGCTGTCGAAGGCCTCGATGGTGGTGGTTTCGGAGGAGCTGTCGCGCGGCTATATCGGCGTCGGCTCCCTGGGGACGCGCAGCGAGATCGCGGCGGAGCTGATCCTGTGCGGCGGCACCGAGGAACAGAAGGCCCATTGGCTACCGAAGCTCGCCTCGGCCGAGATCCTGCCGACGGCGGTGTTCACCGAACCCAACACCGGGTCCGATCTTGGGTCGCTGCGGACGCGGGCGGTGAAGGAAGGCGAGGACTGGGTGGTGAGCGGCAACAAGACGTGGATCACACATGCCGCCCGCACCCATGTGATGACGCTGCTGGCGCGGACCGAGCCGGAGACGACCGATTACCGCGGGCTGTCGATGTTCCTGGCCGAGAAGATGCCGGGCACCGACGAGGCCCCCTTCCCCACCCCCGGCATGAGCGGCGGCGAGATCGAGGTGCTCGGCTATCGCGGGATGAAGGAATACGAAATCGGCTTCGACGGCTTCAAGGTGAAGGGCGAGAACCTCTTGGGCGGCGTGCCGGGGCAAGGCTTCAAGCAGCTGATGCAGACCTTCGAGAGCGCCCGCATCCAGACCGCCGCCCGCGCCATCGGCGTGGCGCAGAACGCGCTGGAGGTGGGCATGGGCTATGCCGAGGACCGCAAGCAGTTCGGCAAGGCGCTGATCGAGTTTCCGCGCGTCGCCGGGAAACTGGCGATGATGGCGGTGGAGATCATGGTGGCGCGGCAGCTGACCTATTTCTCGGCTTGGGAGAAGGACCACGGCCAGCGCTGCGATCTGGAGGCGGGGATGGCGAAACTGCTGGGGGCGCGGGTGGCCTGGGCCTCGGCGGACAATGCCCTGCAGATCCACGGCGGCAACGGCTTTGCGCTGGAGTATCAGATCAGCCGCATCCTCTGCGATGCGCGGATCCTGAACATCTTCGAGGGGGCGGCGGAGATCCAGGCGCAGGTGATCGCGCGGCGGCTGCTGGACTAGGCGGCCTTCGGCAGCGGCTGCCCGCCGCGCGAGGGGCGGGCGGTGCCGAGGCGGGGGTGCAGGCGGCCCGCCATGACCCATGCCGCCGCCATGCCGAGACCGCAGGCGGCGAAGACCCCGGCGAGGGGCGCTGCCAGCAGCACCAGATAGGCCGCGCCGGGGGTCAGAATGCCCGAGACATCGCGGAAGCTGGAATAGACGGCGGCCATCTCCGTCCGCTCCGAGGGTTTCACCGCCATCATAAAGGGCAGCCCCCCCGCCACGTCGAGAAGGACGAGGCTGGTGGAGCCGACCATCAGCAGCAGCACCGTGACCCACGGCAGGCCGGAGGCCAGCGTCGCGCCGATGAAGGCCATGGCGCAGAGTGCGAAGGCGGAGCGCACGGCGATGCGGACGGTGCGGCGGTAGACGAAGCGCAGGAGGAACGGCGTGGTGAAGAGGAGCGCGTTGGAGAGCGACAGCGCGACGCCGCCGACCTTGTCGCCGAGGCCGGATTCGATGCAGTAGATCGGCAGGTAGACCACATAGACCCACCAGCCGCAGGAGCGGATCACCGCGAAGAGCCACCCGGCGATCAGCCGCGGCTGGCTGAAGAAGCGGCCGAGATAGGCCAGCGGGTTCAGCGCCGGGCCCTTGGCGCGGGTGATCTGCTTGCCGTTGCCAAGCCGCAGGATCCAGAAGGCGATGCAGAGCGCCACCGAGAAGACCGCGGCGATCAGGAAGGGCGCGGGCTGCCAGAGGCTGCGCAGCCAGACGCCGAGCATCGGGCCGAGCGCCCAGGGGGCGGCGGCATAGAGCATCTGCATCGACTGGCAGCGACCGAGGTCGGCGCGGGCGATGTAGTCGAGCACATAGGCGTTGAAGCAGACGAAGATCGTCACCGTCGCCAGCGCATTGGCCAGAAGCGCCAGCGGCACGGTGATCGGCCCGCCGATGACCGCCAGCGTCATGCCGACGAGATAGAGCCCGGTGCCGAGCGTGTAGAGCCAGCGGCGCGGCACATGGCGGGTGGCCCAGGGCACCAGCAGGCCCCAGAGCAGCGAGGCGATGCCGACGAGGAAGTAGATCCGCGAGACCACGCCCGCGTCGCGCACCGCGTCATAGATAGTCAGCGGCATGACCGAGATCAGGATGCCGCGCACCGCGGCCTCGAGCCCGGCCAGAAGGGCGAAGGATTCGACACGCGGGGTCGGCGTGTGTTTCAGGAAGATGGGGATATTGCGCGTCGCCATGGCCCGCCCATTGGCCCCCTCCGGGCGCCCTGCGTCTGGCTTGTGCGCGACATTCCGGGTCGCGGATGGTCAGGGGCGGGAGAGCAGGTCGAGAAGCCGGGCCCGCGCCTCTGGCAGGCCGCGGTCGTTGCGGGCGTGGGCGAGCTCGCGCGTCAGGAAATGGCCGGTGATCGCCAGACCCTGGGCCAGCTCGGTCCGGGTGGCGGGCCCCTGCCCCAGAAGCACGGGCGGCAGCGGGAAGAGGCGCGGCGCCCAGTCGCCCGCCGCCTCGGCGCTGATGGCGCGGCCGGTCTTGGGGCTGACATAAGCCAGATCCTCGCGGCTGCCGGTGACGGCGCAGGTGGAAAGATCGAGCCCGAAGCCGATCTCGTCCAGCAGCAGCATCTCCCAGCGCAGGTAGTGCGGCGGCCAGCCGGGGGTCTCCAGCGCGTCTAGGAGCGCCATGGTCATGTGCCAGAGATGCAGATGCGGCTCGCGTTCTGGCAGGGCGACGCGGATCATGGCGCAGATCGCGTTGAGCCCGGCCAGCGCCAGCCGGTCGGCCATGAGCCCGGCGCGCGAGCGCAGCGGCTCCACCGTATAGGCGCCGATATGGTCGTCGAGCCGGGCGCGCCAGTTCACCGCGAGCTGGGCGCCAGGTTGCAGGATGGGGGCCGAGCGGCGCGAGGCCCCGCCGCGCACCACCCCGGCATGACGCCCATGCGCCGCCGTGAACACCTCGATGATCGCCGAGCTTTCGCCATGCCTGCGCATGGAGAGCAGCGCGCCCTCGTCCCGCCATTCCATCGCCGGACTATCGGGCGAAATGCGCGAGGCGACAAGTTCAGTTGGAGAGGCCGGGCTCGTCGAGCAGGGTGCGGCCCTGCCGGTCCTCGATCTCGATCACCCAGAGGTCTCGGTCGAAGCCGCGCTGCTTGGCGATGGAGGCATCGACCGTCGCCTCCTCGCCCTCGGCCAGCACGATCCAGGCCCGTTCGCCGGTCATCAGATCGAAGCTGCGGTGGAAGGCCTTCGCCTTGCCGTCGAGCGTGGCGAGCTTGACCAGCACCGCGCCCGAGGTGGCGTCACCCTTGGCGGTGATGAAGGCCGGGATGTCGGCCAGCCGCAGCCGGGCCAGATAGGCCCGGACCCAGAAGTCGGCGGTCAGCCGCGCCATGAAGCCTCAGTTGCCATCCTTGAAGTCCAGACCCATCTCGGAATAGCGCTCGGGTTCTTCCAGCCAGTTCGGGCGGACCTTCACCTGCAGGAAGAGATGCACCGGGCGCTCGAGGAACTCGGTCATGTCGATGCGGGCCTGCTGGCCGATGGCCTTGATCGTCTCGCCCTTGTTGCCGAGCACGATGCCCTTGTGGCCGTCGCGGGCGACATAGACGATCTGGTCGATCCGGGTGGAGCCGTCGGGACGGTCCTCCCATTTCTCGGTCTCGACGGTGAGCTGGTAGGGCAGCTCCTCGTGCAGGCGCAGGGTCAGCTTCTCGCGGGTGATCTCGGCGGCGATGTTGCGCATCGGCACGTCGGCGATCTGGTCCTCCGGGTAGAACCAAGGGCCGGCGGGCAGTTCGCCTGCCAGCCACTGCTTCAGCTTGTCGACGCCGTAGCCCTTTTCCGCCGAGATCATGAAGGTCTCGACGAAGGGGAAGGCGTTGTTCATCTCTTCGGTGAGGGCAAGCAGGGTCTCGGCCTTCACCCGGTCGATCTTGTTGATCGCCAGAGCCACCGCCTGCCCGCGCGGAATGCGGTCGCGCATCGACTCGATGATCGCCTTGGTGCCTTCGGTCAGGCCGCGATGCGCCTCGATCAAGAGCACGATGATGTCGGCATCGGCGGCCCCGCCCCAGGCGGCGGCGACCATCGCCCGGTCGAGCCGGCGGCGCGGGCGGAACAGGCCGGGGGTGTCGACGAAGACGATCTGCGTCGCGCCCTCCATCGCCACGCCACGGATGCGGGCGCGGGTGGTCTGGACCTTGTGGGTGACGATCGAGACCTTGGCGCCGACCATGCGGTTGAGCAGGGTGGACTTGCCGGCATTCGGCTCGCCGATCAGGGCGACGAAGCCGGCGCGGGTCTCGCCCGGCACGCCGCCGATGGCGCCGGTATCCTCGTTGTCCTCGGGGCCGGTGTCTTGCGGCCCGGTATCCTGGGGATCTTCAGTCATCTGTCGCCTCCATCCGCGCCAGAAGCGCCCTTGCCGCGGTCTGTTCCGCTGCCCGCTTGGTATTGGCCGAAGCCGTCTCTGCCGCGCCATTGCCCAGACGCACCTCGACGGTGAAGACCGGCGCGTGATCCGGGCCGGAGCGGCTTTGTTCGGTATAGGTCGGCGGCGGCAGGGCACGGGCCTGCGCCCATTCCTGCAGGGCCGTCTTGGCGTCGCGGGCGTCGGTCTCCACCGTGTGGATGCGCTTGCCCCAGAGCCTGAGCACCATGCGCCGCGCCGCCTCGAAGCCGCCGTCGAGATAGACCGCCGCGATCACCGCCTCGAGCGCGTCGCCGAGCAGCGCCTCCTTGCGGCGACCGCCCGACATCATCTCGGACCGGCCGAGCTTGAGCACCTCGCCCAGCGCCAGATCGCGGGCGACATCGGCGCAGGTTTCCTTGCGGACCAGCGCGTTGAAGCGCGGCGCCAGCTGGCCCTCGCTCGCCTTCGGGTCGGCCTGCAGCAGCGCTTCGGACATGACGAGACCCAGCACCCGGTCGCCGAGGAACTCCAGCCGCTGGTTGTCGGGCCGGGTTGCCGAGGAGATCGAGGCGTGGGTCACGGCGCGCAGCAGGAGCTCGGGCTCGCGGAACTCATGCCCGATGCGGCCTTCGAAGGCCCGGAGATCGGAGGATAGCTTCAATCGACCGCCTTGAAGAAACGGTCGGCCCGCCACGTCCAGAAATAGAGCATCGAGCGGCCCGCCGAAGAGAATACGATCCGGTCGGCGCGGCCGATCAGGTGGTCGAAGGGCACGAAGCCGACGCCGCCGACGGCCTGGCCATAGCGGCTGTCCTGGCTGTTGTCGCGGTTGTCGCCCATGAAGAAGAAATGCCCGGCCGGCACGGTGAAGACATCGGTGTTGTCGCCGAAGCCGTTGGTGTCGATGTTGAGCACGTCATGCGAGGGGCCGTTCGGCAGGGTCTCGGTGAAGCGCGAGCTGGTGCAGAGACCGCCCTCGCCCACAGGGCCGTTCTCGCAGCGCGGCAGGCTGCCCATCGGGCCCTGCTGCTCGTAGACCTCCTCGAAGGTGCCGTTCGGGGTCTGCGGCACTTCCTGACCGTTGAGGAACAGGATGCCGTTCTTCATCTGCACCGTGTCGCCCGGCAGGCCGATCAGCCGCTTGATGAAGTCCGACCCGTTCACCGGATGGCGGAACACCACCACATCGCCACGCTCGGGCTCGGAGCCGAGGATCCGGCCGGTGAAGGGGCAGAGCGAGAAGGGGCAGGAGAAGCGCGAATAGCCGTAGGCCATCTTGTTGACGAAGAGGAAATCGCCGATCAGCAGCGTGTCCTTCATCGAGCCGGAGGGAATCCAGAAGGGCTGGAAGAACAGCGTGCGGAAGATGCCTGCGATCAGCAGCGCATAGACGATGGTCTTGACGGTCTCGAGGATGCCGCCGTCGGTCTTTGCCTTGCTCGCCATTCGGTCCTGCCTTCTCTGGGTGCGGGGCTTGCCGCCCGACCATTTCCGAGTTTCGCGCTACATGCGCGCGGGGCGCGGGGGAGTCAAGTTGGCTGGTCGCCCGGAGGCGGCGCCGCGGCCGCCAGAGGCCGCGCCTCGATCACCACGAAGGCCTGCGCCCAGGGGTGATCGTCGGTGAGCGTCACATGCACGACGGCCTCGTGCCCGGCGGGCGTCATGCTCTGCAGCCGCTCCGCCGCCCAGCCGGTCAGATGCATGACGGGCTGGCCGGTCACGAGGTTGCTCACCGCCATGTCCTTCCAGGCGATGCCCATGCGCAGCCCGGTGCCGAGCGCCTTGGAGCAGGCCTCCTTGGCGGCCCAGCGCTTGGCATAGGTCGCGGCGGTATTGGCACGGCCCTCGGCCCGCGCCTGTTCGCGCGGGGTGTAGACCCGGTTGCGGAAGCGGTCGCCGTGACGGGCCAGCGTCTTCTCGATCCGCTCGATGTTGCAGAGATCGCTGCCGATGCCGAGGATCATGGGTGGCGGGACCAAGAGTTTTCACAAAACTCTTGGCAAGACTTTTCTGAAAAGTCTTGCCGGAGCGGGGAGCGCGCGGGAGGGAGCGGGCAAGATCCCCGGAAGGATCTTGCGAGAGTCTTGGAAAACTCCTGCGTCACGCCAGCGTCTCGCGGGCCGCGGACATCCGGCGGCGCATGCCTTCGATGGCGCTGCCCAGACCGCGGAAGATCGCCTCGCCGACGAGGAAATGGCCGATGTTCAGCTCCATCACCTGCGGGAAGGCGGCGATCTCGGCCACGGTGTCGTAGCTGATGCCATGCCCGGCATGGACCTCGAGCCCGAGCGAATGGGCGAGCGCCGCGCCTTCGCGCAGGGCCTCGAGCTCCACCGCGGCCTCGGCGCTGCGGCCCTCGGCGATCAGGTCGCAGTAGTGTCCGGTGTGCAGCTCGACCACTGCCGCCTTGATCTCGGCCGAAGCCTCGATCTGGCGCACGTCATGGCCGATGAACATCGACACGCGGCAGCCCGCCTCGCGCAGCGCGGCGATGTAGTCGGTGAGCCGCGGGATGTCGCCCGCCACGTCGAGCCCGCCTTCGGTGGTGCGCTCCTCGCGCTTTTCCGGCACGAGGCAGACGGCATGCGGGCGATGGCGCAGGGCGATGGCCTGCATCTCGGGCGTGGCGGCCATCTCGAAGTTCAAGGGCACGGTGATGCCCGCCATCAGCGCGGCGATATCGTCGTCGCGGATATGGCGGCGGTCTTCGCGCAGATGGGCGGTGATGCCGTCGGCGCCCGCCGCCTCGGCCACCAGCGCCGCGCGCAGCGGGTCGGGCCAAGCGGAGCCGCGGGCGTTGCGCACCGTGGCCACGTGATCAATGTTCACCCCCAGCCGCAGCCGCCCGAGTGGTTTCATGGCTTGGCGCCCCTTCCTGTGACTTGGCCCATGTTACGGCCTTCCGCTGCTTCCGTCATCCTGCGGCAGCAGCGGGCTGCGTATTTCTGTGAGCGGGCCGTGCTTTGCGTGCAACCGCCGCCGCTTGCGCTCGCAGGCCTGCTTGGCGCGCAGGATCTGGTAGGCGCGGATCACCGGGATGGTGAGGAAGTAGAAGACGAAGCTCACCAGGAGGCCGGGCAGGATGCCGCCGACCAGATAGGGCAGGAAGATGGTCTGGAGGAAGGCGCCGAGCTTGTGCCAGCGGGTCGACTCGGTGGTGAAGATCGCCAGCAGGTTGTGGGTGATCTCCTGACCGGCGCTGGTGAAGGATTCGAACACCGTCATCAGGTTGAAATGCGCCGTGGTGCCGAGCATCCAGTGGCCGAGCTCGATCGAGCTGACGGCGATGAGCGGCGTGGTCAGAGGGTTGCCGACGAAGGTCGCCAGCAGCGCCGCGAGGATGTTGCCGCGCAGGACCCAGGCGATCAGCGCCGCGCCGAGGAAATGGAAGCCGAAGAGCGGGGTGAAGGAGATGAACACGCCCGCGAAGACGCCGCGGGCGATGCGGTGCGGCTCGTCCGGCAGGCGTTGCAGGCGGTGCTGCACGTAATAGGCCGCCCGCCGCCAGCCGCCGCGCGGGTAGACGGATTCCGTCAGCAACTGCGTATAGGTGCGCTTGTCACGCCGTTTGAACACCAAGATCCTCCTCGCCCGGTCAGGGCTTCCTGCTCAGATCCCGGTGGCGCGAGATCTGCGCCACGTCGGTCTCCGCTTCCAGCGCGGTCATCACCATGTGCAGGTGTTCGACATCGCGCAGGTCCACGTCTACCAGCAGTCTGTAATAGTCCGGCTTCCGGTCGGTGAAGCGGAGATCGGAGATATTGGCCTTCTGTTCGCCGATCAAGGTGCAGATCCTTCCCAAAACGCCGGCGTCGTTCGAGATGGTCAGGTCGAGCGTCACCGTATGCACGGCGGCGTGGCGACCGGCATGCCAGTGCAAATCCACCCAGCGGGCAGGTTGTTCCTCGAATTCTTCGAGAGCGGGACAATCGATGGCATGGATCACCACGCCCTGCCCGCGATAGGTGATGCCGACGATGCGCTCGCCCGGCACCGGCTGGCAGCAGGTGGCGCGGCGGAACTGCTGATCCTGCGACAGACCGACGACGGGGCGCTGCGCATCGACCTCGGGCGCGCCGGAGCGGGCGAGCTCGGGATAGAGCGTCTCGACCACGCGGCGGGCGGTGAGCTCGGCGCTGCCCAGTTGCGCCAGAAGCTCGGTCTCGTCGGAGAGGCCGAGCATCTTGGCGGCGGTGCGCAACGCCTTGTCGGTGGCCTTGCGCCCCACGTGGTCGAAGGCGGCGCGGGCGAGCTCCTGCCCCAGCTTGACGAAACGGCCCCGGTCCTCCTCGCGCAAGCTGCGGCGGATCGCGGCCTTGGCGCGGCCCGTCGTCACGATGTCGATCCAGGAGGATTGCGGTCGCTGACCCTCGGCGGTGATGATCTCGACCGACTGGCCGTTCTTCAGCCGGGTCCAGAGCGGCACGCGGATGCCGTCGATCTTGGCCGAGACGCAGGAGTTGCCGATGCGGGTGTGGATCGCATAGGCGTAGTCGAGCGGCGTCGCCCCACGCGGCAGCTGCACCACATCGCCCTTCGGCGTGAAGCAGAACACCTGATCGGTGTACATCTCGAGCTTCACGTTCTCCATGAACTCGTCGTGGTCGTCCTCGTCCAGCCGCTCGGTCAGGCCGGCGATCCATTTCGCCGGATCGACGGCGAAGGGGTTCAGCGCGCGCACGCCCTCGCGGTAGGACCAATGCGCGGCCACCCCGGCCTCGGCGACCTCGTGCATCTGGCGGGTGCGCACCTGCACCTCGACCCGCTTGCCGTCGCGGCCCGAGACGGTGGTGTGGATCGAGCGGTAGCCGTTGGATTTCGGCTGGCTGATGTAATCCTTGAACCGGCCCGGCACGGCGCGCCAGCGTTGGTGGATGACGCCGAGGATGCGGTAGCAATCCTGCTCGGAGGCGCAGATCACCCGGAAGCCGTAGATGTCGGAGAGGCGCGAGAAGGCGAGATCCTTCTCCTGCATCTTGCGCCAGATCGAATAGGGCTTCTTGGCGCGGCCATAGACATCGGCCTCGATCTGGGCCTTTTCCAGCTCCAGCCGGATGTCGGCGGTGATCTTGTGCACCACGTCGCCGGTCTCGCGCTGCAGCGTGATGAAGCGGCGGATGATCGAGTTGCGCGCCTCGGGGTTCAGCACGCGGAAGCCGAGGTCTTCCAACTCCTCGCGCATCCATTGCATGCCCATGCGCCCGGCGAGCGGGGCGAAGATCTCCATCGTCTCGCGTGCCTTCTGCGCCTGCTTCTCCGGGCGCATCGACTTGATGGTGCGCATGTTGTGCAGACGGTCGGCGAGCTTGACGAGGATGACCCGCAGATCCTTCGACATCGCCATGAACAGCTTGCGGAAGTTCTCGGCCTGCTTGGACTGGGCGGAGGACAGCTCGAGATTGGTCAGCTTGGTGACGCCATCCACCAGCTCGGCAATCTCGGGGCCGAAGAGGCGCGAGACCTCGGTATAGGTGGATTTGGTATCCTCGATCGTGTCGTGCAGCAGCGCGGTCACGATGGTCGCATCGTCCAGCCGCTGTTCGGTGAGGATGGCGGCGACGGCGACGGGATGGGTGAAATAGGGCTCGCCCGAGTGGCGGAACTGGCCCTCGTGCATCTGCTTGCCGTAGGCATAGGCCCGGCGGATCAGATCGGCGTTGGTGCGCGGATTGTAATTGCGGACGAGGGCGATCAGGTCTTCGACGTCGATCATTGCCCTCGTCGCTTTCTCTTCAGTCGCTGCGGGTCAGTTCTGACCCTGCGCTTCCATCAGGGCGCGCAGCAGTTTCTCTTCCGACATGTCGTCCTGCATCGGACGATCGACCTCGCCGCCCATGAGCAGCGCCATCTGGTCTTCTTCCGGCTCGTCCACCTCGATCTGGGTCTGGTGGCTTTCGATCATCCGCTCGCGCAGGGATTCCGCGCTCTGGGTCTCGTCGGCGATCTCGCGCAGCGACACGACGGGGTTCTTGTCGTTGTCGCGGTCTACCGTCACCGGCGAGCCTGCGGCAATCTCGCGCGCCCGGTGGGCGGCAAGCATCACCAGCTCGAAGCGGTTCGGAACCTTGTCAACGCAGTCTTCAACCGTCACGCGGGCCATGGGATACTCCAGTTTCGGACAGGGGGCATGGAACGGCCCTATGTAAGACCTGCCAGACCTCTTGACAAGCCCGGAATCCTGGCCCTTCCGGAGCGGCTCATTCGGCCAGAGGCCGCACCGCCTCGCGGTCGGCGGCGGGCAGCGCGGCGAGCATTTCGGTGACCGTCAAGCCCAGGATCGGATGGCGCCAATCGGGCGCCAGGTCTTGAAGAGGAACAAGAACAAAGGCACGGTCCTGCATCCGCGGATGCGGCAGGATCAGCCGGTCAGGGGTGCGCCGCTGCTGCTCGGCGAGGGGCAGGTTGCGCCAGAACGTCTGCGTCGCGCGGTCGGGCAAGACCGAATCGCCCCAGGCGATCAGATCGACGTCAACTGTCCGAGCCGACCAGCGCATCAGCCTTTCGCGCCCGAAACGCGCTTCTACCGCGTGCAGGCGATCCAGAATTGCCGCTGGGTCAAGATCTGCATCAAAAGGGATTACGGCGGCTGCATTCACATAGTCCGGCCCGGCGCCGGCTGGAAAGCAGGGGGTGGCATAAAGCCGGCTCAACCGGCCAAACCCAAGCCCTGCCTCGCAAATCGCAGAAAAGGCGTTGCGGATCAGCGCCGCAGGCGGCAGGCCGCCGAGCGACAGGTTCCCGCCGAATGCAACCAGAGCGAGCTTTCCAGAAGGGTCGGGCAATGCTATAACTTTCTCAAGGGCCCCGCTTGTCGGCGCACTCTTTTGACTGATATCTCAGGACTTGTCGATTTTCCTAAAAAACGTATTGCGCGCGCAGAAGGCAGATTGACGGGGCACAGATTTCAAGGGGACACAAGTAATGTTTTACAAGGACGAACGGCTCGCGCTGTTCATAGACGGGTCTAACCTTTATGCCGCGGCGAAGGCGCTAGGGTTCGACATCGACTACAAGCTGCTCAGGCAGGAATTCATGCGCCGCGGCAAGCTGCTGCGGGCCTTCTACTATACTGCGCTGCTGGAGAACGACGATTACTCGCCGATCCGGCCGCTGGTGGACTGGCTGCACTACAACGGCTTCACCATGGTGACGAAGCCGGCCAAGGAATACACCGACAGCCAGGGCCGTCGGAAGGTCAAGGGCAACATGGACATCGAGCTGACCGTCGATGCCATGGAGCTGGCGCCGCGTGTCGATCATATCGTTCTGTTCTCGGGCGACGGCGATTTCCGCCCGCTGGTCGAGAGCCTGCAACGCCAGGGCGTGCGCGTGTCGGTGGTCTCGACCATCCGCAGCCAGCCGCCGATGATCGCCGACGAGCTGCGCCGCCAGGCCGACAATTTCATCGAGCTCGACGAGCTGCGCGACGTCATCGGCCGCCCTCCGCGCGAGCCGCGGATGGAACGCGAGGAGATCGCCGCCGAGGCGAAGTGACCCGAGCCGGGAGACACCCGGCAAGGGACGCCGAAGCGCAAGCGGCGTGACGACAGGGGGGCCAGCCGGTTTGGGGAAACCGCGCTGGTCCTTTTCATTGGCCCTGCCCCGCCGCCGGCCTTGCGGCGCGGGATGCGACGCCGTGGGGGACTGGACCTGCGGCGCCGCAGGGCTTACCTCTGGACCACCCTGACCGATGAGCCCTCGCATGACCCGACCCGCCCTGACCCTGTTTCTCGCCGCGCCGCGCGGCTTCTGCGCCGGCGTGGACCGCGCGATCAAGATCGTCGAGCTGTCGCTGCAGAAATGGGGCGCGCCGGTCTATGTCCGGCACGAGATCGTGCACAACAAGTTCGTGGTGGACCGGCTGCGCGAGATGGGCGCCGTCTTCGTCGAGGAACTGGACGAGGTGCCGCAGGACCGTCCGGTGATCTTCTCGGCGCATGGCGTCCCCAAGGCGGTGCCGGCCGAGGCCGAGCGGCGCGAGATGGTCTATGTCGATGCGACCTGCCCCCTGGTGAGCAAGGTGCATCTGGAAGCCGAGCGGCATCACGAGAACGGGCTGCAGATGGTGATGATCGGCCACAAGGGCCATCCCGAGACCATCGGCACCATGGGGCAGCTGCCCGAGGGCGAGGTGCTGCTGGTCGAGACGGTGGAGGATGTGGCGACGCTGGACGTGCGCGATCCGGAGCGGCTGGCCTATATCACCCAGACCACCCTATCGGTCGATGACACGGCAGCCATCGTCGCGGCGCTGCGGGCGAAGTTCCCCGCCATCGAAGTGCCGCACAAGGAAGACATCTGCTATGCCACGACCAACCGGCAGGGCGCCGTGAAGGCGATCGCCGACCGGATCGACGCGCTTCTGGTGATCGGCGCGCCGAATTCGTCGAACTCGCGGCGGCTGGTCGAGGTCGGGCGCGCGGCGGGCTGTGGCTATGCGCAGCTGGTGCAGCGGGCGACCGACATCGACTGGCGGGCGCTGGAAGGCGTGACCCGGGTCGGCGTGGCGGCAGGGGCCTCGGCGCCGGAAGTGCTGGTTGACGAGGTGATCGCAGCCTTCGAGGCGCGGTTCGACACGACGGTCGAGCTGGTGGAGACGGTGAAGGAGCGCGTCGAGTTCAAGGTGCCGCGCGTGCTGCGCGAGCCGGTGCCGAGCGCGGTCTGATCCGGGGCCAAAATCCTTGAGAAGGATTTTGGCAAGAGTTTTGTGAAAACTCTTGCCGCGCGGGGGGCGCGTTGCGCATCCTGCCGTTCGGGAGGATCGCCGCATGAGCTTCGAATTCCTGCTGACCGCCTTCATCGTCTGCGTCTCGCCGGGGATCGGCGTGGTCTATACCCTGTCCATGACACTCGGCGGCGGGATGCGCGCCGGGTTGCTCGCCGCGCTCGGCTGCACCCTGGTCACCGCGCTGCATATGGTGGCGGCGATGGCGGGGCTGGCGGCGGTGCTGCACACCAGCGCGGTGCTGTTCCAAGTGCTGAAATTCGCCGGCGTCGCCTATCTCTTGTGGATGGCCTGGGCCACGCTGCAGGGGACGGGCGGGATGCGGATCGACGCGGCCGAGCCGGGGACGGCGGGGCGGATCGTCTGGCGCGGCATCCTGCTCAATCTGCTGAACCCCAAGCTGCCCCTGTTCTTCGTGGCCTTCCTGCCGCAGTTCATCCCTGCCGGCAGTCCCACCGGGCTGCTGGTGGAGCTTGGCCTCGGCTTTACCGCGATGACCTTCGTCACCTTCGTCGGCTATGTGCTGCTGGTCGCCAGCTCGCGCCGCGCGATCCTGTCCAGCCCGCGGGTGATGACATGGCTGCGCCGCGCCTTCGCCGCCTCCTTTGCCGGGCTCGGGGCGCGGCTGGCGCTGGAGCGGGCCTAGCGGCTGCGGATCGTGTCGCCCGGCTGCAGCTTCGGCTCCAGCTCGGTGATGACCCCCGCAGTCGCCCCATCCTCGCGCAGCCCGGCGATGATCTCGGCGGCGCGGCGGCCGATCTCGTGGCGGCAGGCGTCCATCGTCGCCAGCCGGCAGGGCAGACCCTCCAGCAGCTCCACCCCGTTGAAGCCGGCGAGTCCGACCTTGCCCGGCACGTCGATGTCGTGGTGCAGGCAGTAGAGCAGCCCGCCCGCCGCGATCATGTCGTTGGAGTAGTAGAGGAAATCGAGATCCGGGCTGCGGGTCAGGATCGCCTCGGTCATCTCGCGCCCCTTCAGGAGCTGCGAGCCGCCGGAGTAGAACTCGCGGTCCTGCACCTCGAGCCCGGATTTCGCGAGCTCTTCCTCGAAGCCCTCGAGCCGCTTCCGGGCGCGGTGGTCATGCGGCATCATCGTGCCGAGAAAGCCGATCCTGCGGTAGCCCGCCGCGACGATGGCCGCCGCCATGTGCCGCCCGGCGCGGAAATGCGAGATGCCGACAGCGCTGTCGACCGGGGTGCCGTCGATGTCCATGACCTCGACGATGGGGATGCCGGCATTCTCCAGCATGGCGCGCGCGGCGGGTGAATGCTCCAACCCGGCGATGATGACGCCGGAGGGGCGCCAGGAGAGCATCTCGTAAAGCACCTTCTCCTCGCGCTCGGGCGAGTAGTTGGTGACGCCGACCACGGGTTGCAGGCCGGTGTCCTCAAGCACGTCGGAGATGCCGGTCATCACCTCGGGAAAGACCATGTTCGACAGCGACGGGATGATGACCGCGACAAGGTTCACCCGCTGGCTGGCCAGCGCCCCTGCGATCTTGTTCGGGACATAGCCCAATGCCCGCGCCGCCTCCAGCACCCGCTCGCGCGTGGTGCCCGAGACGTCGCCGCGGTTGCGCAGCACGCGGCTGACGGTCATTTCGCTGACGCCTGAAGCCTCGGACACGTCGCGGAGGGTCAGGGTGCGACGGGGAGGGGTAGCCGGGTCTTTTGCCACAGGGCGAGGGCCTTTCGTGCAGTGCTCATTTTCTTGTTAGCGCCAAAGGCGGGGCTTGTCCAAGGGCGCGTCTTGCGCTAATGTTAGCGGTAACGGCCACCAAGTTGTGGCGACCTCATCCTGCGCGTCATGCAAGCTCTCCGAAGACGACGCGACGGACCAGAGGGGGAGTGGTGGGCCAAAAGTCACTCCCCCTTGCCTCCCCCCTCCCCAGACCGCACAGCGCTCAGTTGCCCTGTTGCCGAACGCCGGCATCCGGTTTATGCAATGGGGCGGAGATGATGTCTGCGTAGCTCAGCTGGATAGAGCACAGGATTCCTAGTTCAAATTGGGCGTTGCGAGGGGAAACCGCGCAACGGATCTGCTCAAAGTCGGGGAACGCTAACGCGTCGAGGCGCCAGGCCAATCCCGAGCCAAGCCCGGTCCGCCGGGAAGGTGTAGAGACTGGACGGGCAGCACCTAAGGACGTTCGCGTCGATGGTGAAGGGACAGTCCAGACCACGAACTCCCGAAAGGGGGGCGGCGAAAGTCGAAGTGGTATGAATCCTGGGGCCGTGGGTTCGAATCCCGCCGCGGACACCATCTCCAAATCTCCCTCCGGCTCCCCTGCCCGCCCGTGCTTTCGCGCCGCGGCGGGTTCCGCTATGCAGGGGGGCTTGCGGGGAGAGTGCTATGATCGATGCGCTGGTGATCGGGGCCGGGCCTGCCGGGTTGATGGCGGCGGAGGAGCTGGCGCGGGCCGGGCGGCGGGTGGTGGTCTGCGACGGCAAGCCGAGCGTCGGGCGCAAGCTGCTGATGGCGGGGAAGTCGGGGCTGAACCTGACCAAGGACGAGCCGCCGGAGGTGTTTGCCGGACAGTATCTTGAAGCGGCGGATTGGCTGCGGCCGATGCTGGCGGCCTTCGGCCCGGCCGAGGTGCAGGACTGGGCGCGGGGGCTCGGGCAGGAGATGTTCACCGGGTCGTCGGGGCGGGTGTTTCCCGTCGCGATGAAGGCCTCACCGCTGCTGCGGTCCTGGCTCGCGCGGCTGGCCTCCCTGGGGGTGGAGGTCCGGACGCGCTGGCGCTGGACCGGCGACGGGTTCGAGACGCCGGAGGGGCCGCAGCATCTGAAGGCGCGGGTGACGGTGCTGGCGCTTGGCGGGGCGAGCTGGCGGCGGCTCGGCTCCGACGGGGCCTGGGCGCCCTGGCTGGAGGTGCGGGGCGTCGGGATGGCGCCGTTCCGCCCGGCGAACATGGGGTTTCTGGTGGATTGGTCGCCGCATATGGCGCGGCACTTCGGCGCGCCGGTGAAGGGCGTGGCCCTCTGCGTCGGTGCGCGCCGGGAGCGGGGGGAATTCGTCGTCTCCGGCCGGGGGCTGGAGGGGGGCGGGATCTATACCGTCTCGAAGGACTTGCGCGAGGGGGCGGCGCTGAGGCTGGATCTGCTGCCCGATCTGAGCGTGGAGCAGCTGGCGGCGCGGCTGGCGCAGGGCAAGGCCAAGGAGAGCGTGGCGAACCGGCTGCGCAAGCTGGGGCTGTCGCCTGTCGCCGTGGCGCTGCTGCAGGAGTTCGGTCGCCCGCTGCCCGAGGGCGCGGCGCTGGCGGGGCTTGTGAAGGCGCTGCCGGTGCCGCTGGCCGGGCCGCGACCGCTCGACGAGGCGATCTCGGTCGCGGGCGGGATCACGCGGGCCAGCCTGACGGAAGGGCTGGAGCTGCGCGCCCTTCCCGGCACCTACGCCTGCGGCGAGATGCTGGACTGGGAGGCCCCCACCGGGGGCTACCTGCTGACCGCCTGCCTTGCCAGCGGACGCTGGGCCGGGCGGGCGGCCGCAGGGCTGTAGGCTCAGAGCCCCGGCAGGACGTCGAGGATGCCGCGCTTGCCGAAGGTCACGCCCTGATTGGGGCCGAAGCTCATCTTGGCGCCGATACCGAGATAGGTTTCATTGCCGATGCCCATGCCGTCGGAGTTCAGCCGCCCGACTTCGGCGGTCAGCCCCATGCCGTTGAACATGGTGTAATCGCCGGTCAGGCCGACGCGGGTCAGCGAGGCATCGTCGAAATCGACATTCTGCAGCTTGCCGCCGAGACCGAAGGCGCCCGAAACGGCGAAGCGGCCCTCGACCCCCATCAGCGAGCCGGTCAGGCCCGAATCCTCGCCGCGACCGACATAGGCCTCGACGTCGAAGCTGTCGCCCTGCTGGCCGACCTCGAAGCCGTAATAATCCACATTGTCGCCGTCCAGCTTGTCGGAGCCGTAGAACAGGCCGAGCGAGGTCTGGTCGGTGACGTGGTAGAGCCCGTGCAGCGTGACGCTGGTGCCGGTCTCGTCGGTCTCGTTCAGCCAGTTCACCCCGAGATCGCCCTGCAGACCGAAGGTCGGGCCGAAGCCGAGCTCGGCCGATCCTTCCAGCGTGGTCTTGGCGTAGGAGGTGTCATCGGTGAAGAAGGAATGCGAAAGACCGACCTCGGCGCCGGTCATCTCGACGGCATGGGCGGGAATCGCAAAAGCGAGGGACGCGCCAAGCGCAATCCCGGTAAGTGGCCTGTTCATCGACTGCTCCGTCTTTTCTTGGTCTTGGAGGCAAAGCCTAGCATAGCACGATTCGCAGCGCATCCCGCAGATGTCGTCCGCGAGGGCAGGCAGAGGAGCGCGAGGGAGATCGGCGCCTTTCCGCCGCCCTCAGCGCGGCAGCATCGCGAGGCGGATCAGCGCCCGCTCCATCAGCGCCATCTGCGGCGCGCGGCTGGCCGAGCGCAGGGTCAGGTCGGTCTCGACCAGGAGGGCCAGCGCCTGCTCCAGCCGGAACAGGCCCCAGCGCTGCGCCTGCCGCTGCATCTGCTCCTTGCGCGGGCCGAAGAACGCGGGGCGCCCGCCGCCCCCGCCCGCTGCCGCCTGATGCAGCGAGCGGAAGTGCCGCATCGCGCCGATGCAGAGCGTCACCGGGTTGGTGCCCTGCGCCTCGAGCCTGCGGATCAGCGGGCCGATCTCGCCCCGGCGGCCCTCGGCCACGGCATGCAGCACGTCGTCCACCTCGGCCTCGATCGAGGCGGGGGCCATCGCCGCGACATCGGCGGAACTGAGCGGCGTGGTGTCGCCCCATTTGTAGAGCGCGATCTTCTCCACCGTCTGGCGGAAGTCGCCCGGGTCGAGATCGCGGGCCAGCGCCGACAGATCGGCCATCGCCGCGCCGTCGATGCCGCTGAGGCCCGAGGCCTTCAGCGTCGCCTCGATCTCCTCGCGGCTCGGCGGATCGTCGTAGAGCCCGGCGGAAAAGGCATTGGGATGCGCCTCGAACAGTTTCTTCAGCGAGGACTTGCCGGTGAGCCCGCCCGCCGTCACCACCAGCTGCGCATCGCCCGGGCGCCACTCCTTCAGCGCGACGCCGATGGTCGCGGTCGCGAAATCGCCTGCCTCCTCCAGGAGCACCACGCGCGGGCCGGGGAAGAAGCCGGTCGCGGTCAGCGCATCGAGCAGCGCCGCCGGGTCCTTGCGCAGATCGGAAGCGGGCAGCCGGGTCAGCCGCATCTCGGCGGGGCCCTCGGGGCCGATCAGCGCCGCCACCACCTCCTGCCGCTTCAGCGCCACCCGCATCGCGTCCTGACCGAAGATCAGCAGGCCGGTCTTCGTCGGATCGGGTTTGGCGAAATAGCGCGTGGCCTCGATGCCCCGAAGGATCATCCGACCCAGCTTCCCGAGGTGGCGACCAGCTGCATGGTGATCTGGTCGGCGAGGATGCGCATCAGCCGGTAGGCCGCATCCTGCTCGGCCGAGATCAGCGCGACGGTCGATCCGGTGGCGGAATAGGAGGTGAAGTTGCGCACGGTGCCGCCCGTGACCCTGCGGCCCGTTGCCGTCTCGGTCAGCGCCCAGTCGATGGCGCCGGTGAGATTGTAGCGGGTGATCGAGTTTTCCGTGGTGATGCCGACGCCGACCGGATCGGTGCGGATCGTGTAGCTGAGCGCGAAGCGTGGCGCCTCGGGGCGGCCGATGCGCTCTTCCAGCCGCTCGACCAGATCGAAGCCGTTCTTGTCGTCGGGATCGTCCACCCGGATCGAGCCCTGCAGCTGGGCCGCGGGCCCGCCCGGCGCATAGGCGGGCTGGAAGCCGCAGGCGGCGAGCGCGCCCACGGTCAGAAGCAGGAAGCTGCGGCGGTCAGATGACGACATTGACGATGCGGCCCGGGACAACGATGAGTTTCTTCGGGGCGCTGCCAGCCAGCACCTTGACGACAGTCTCATCCGCCAGCACCAGCTTTTCAACCTCGGCGATGGGCATGTCCTTCGGCACGCTGATTTCCGCGCGCCGCTTGCCGTTGATCTGGATCGGCAGGGTGACCGTGTCCTCGACCAGGAGCGCGGGATCGGCCTTGGGCCATGCAGCCTGCGCCACCAGCCCCTGCCCGCCCAGCATCGCCCAGATCTCCTCGGCCAGATGCGGCACCATCGGCGACATCAGCTGCGCCATGGTCAGCATCGCCTGCTTCCGCGCCGCAGCCCCGGCGGTGGAGCGGTTCAGCGTGTTGGTGAACTCGTAAAGCTTGGCCACCGCCTTGTTGAAGGCGAAGCCCTCGATCCCGGCGGTCACCTCGGCGATGGCCCGCGCCGTCGCCCGCTCCAGCACCGCATCCTCGGCATTGGGTGCAGCATCGGCGCGGCCGATCTCGTCGGCCAGACGCCAGACCCGGCCCATGTGCTTGAAGGCAGCCTCTGCGCCGGAGGCCGTCCATTCCACATCGCGCTCGGGCGGCGAGTCGGACATGACGAACCAGCGCGCGGTATCCGCGCCGAAGGACTGGATGATCGACACAGGATCGACCACGTTCTTCTTCGATTTCGACATCTTGGCCGAGGGGATCACCTCCACCGCCTCGCCCGTGGCCTTCACCGCGCCGTTCTCGACATCCTCCGGCAGGTGATAGACCGGACGGCCCGCCGCATCGCGGGTCATGTAGATCTCGTGCGTCACCATGCCTTGGGTGAACAGCGCGTTGAATGGCTCGATCGCCTTCGCGGGCAGGTGCCCGGTCTTGTGCATCGCGCGGGCGAAGAAGCGCGAGTAGAGCAGGTGCAGGATCGCATGCTCCACCCCGCCGATATACTGATCGACGTTCATCCAGTAATCGGCGTCTTCGGCATCGGTCGGCGTCGCGGCATGCGGCGCGGTGAAGCGCGCGTAATACCAGCTCGAGTCGACGAAGGTATCCATCGTGTCGGTCTCGCGCCGCCCCGGGGCGCCGCATTTCGGGCAGGTGCAGTCGCGCCAGGTCGGATGGCGGTCGAGCGGGTTGCCCGGGATGTCAAAGCTCACATCGTCGGGCAGGCGGACCGGCAGGTTTTCCTTGGCTTCGGGCACGACGCCGCAGCTTTCGCAATGGATCACCGGGATCGGGCAGCCCCAGTAGCGCTGGCGGCTGATGCCCCAGTCGCGCAGGCGGTAGTTGGTGACGCCGCGGCCCACGCCCTGCGACTCGCAGAATTCGATGGCGGCGTTCACCGCCTCCTCGCCGGTCTGCACTTCCTGCCCCGCGAAGCCGCGGATGTAATGCACCTTCTCGGATTTCAGCGGCACATAGGCCTCGGCCAGCGGCGCCTCCTCGGCGCCCTCGGCGACGAAGACCGGCGGGATCGGCAGGCCGTATTTCGTGGCGAATTCGAAATCGCGCGCGTCATGTGCCGGGCAGCCGAAGATCGCCCCGGTGCCGTAATCCATCAGGATGAAGTTGGCGATGTAGACCGGCAGCTCGAAGGCGGTATCGAAGGGATGCCGGACGCGGATTCCGGTATCCATGCCGCGCTTCTCGGCCTTCTCCAGCGCCTCCTCCGAGGTGCCGATGCGGCGGCATTCGGCGACGAATTCGGCGATCTCGGGATTGTCGCGCTCCAGATGCTTGGCCAGCGGATGATCCGGCGAGATCCCGGCGAAGGACGCCCCCAGTAGCGTATCGGGCCGCGTGGTGTAGACCTCGAGCCGGTCGAACCCCTCCGGCGCATCCACGAGCGAGAAGGCGAACTGCAGCCCGCGCGACCGGCCGATCCAGTTGGCCTGCATCAGCCGGACCTTCTCGGGCCAGTCCTTCAGCGTGTCCAGCGCCTCGAGGAGTTCGCCGGAATAGTCGGAGATGCGGAAGAACCACTGCGTCAGCTCGCGCCGCACCACCGGCGCGTTCGACCGCCAGCCCTTGCCGTCGATCACCTGTTCGTTGGCGAGCACCGTCATGTCGACCGGGTCCCAGTTCACCACCGCGCTCTTGCGATAGACCAGCCCCGCCTCCAGCATGTCGATGAACATGGCCTGCTGCTGGCCGTAATATTCCGGATCGCAGGTGGCGAATTCGCGGCTCCAGTCGATCGAGAGGCCCAGAGGCTTCATCTGCTCGCGCATCACCTCGATGTTGCCGTAGGTCCAGTCCTTGGGGTGGCCGCCCCGCTCCATGGCGGCATTCTCGGCGGGCATGCCGAAGGCGTCCCAGCCCATCGGGTGCAGCACCGAATAGCCGGCGGCGGCCTTCTGCCGGGCCACCACATCGCCCATGGTGTAGTTGCGCACATGGCCCATGTGGATGCGCCCCGACGGATAGGGGAACATCTCGAGCACGTAGTATTTCGGCCTGGCCGCGTCGCGCCTTGCGCGGAACACGCCCGCCTCGTCCCAGGCGGCTTGCCATCTGGCTTCGGTTACGGCGGGATCGTAGGACATGGCGGCCTCATGGGTCTGGCGTACAGGCGCAGTTACACCGACCCAAGCCCGGAGGTCCAGAGCCGCGCCCTGCTTCTTCTTGGTCGAAAGGCTCCGGGGCCCGCGGCGGGGCCCGACACTCCCGGGACCGGGGCGCCCCCCGCCACAGATGCCGGGGCGCCGCCGGGCTCAGAGGTTGGAGTCGCGGATGCGCAGCTGGCGCGCACGGGTCAGGATCGCATCCTCGATCGCGCGCTGGGTCTCGGCCGAGACCGGACCGCCCTGCGACTCCAGCGCCACCTTCAGCGAGCGGGCATCGAGCGCCGGGTCCTGCACATAGACGGTGGCGCGATAGGCGCGGCCGCCACCCGGCGGACGGCCATAGCCCGTGACGATGACACCGGTGAAGGGATCGACCGATTCGACGGGCAGGAAGTTCAGGACCTCGAGCGAGGCGTTCCAGATATATTTGTTCACCTCGACCGTGACATTCGGGTCGTCGGCATTGGAGAACAGGTCCCAGATCGTCGAGCGGCGCGGGGCATCCTCGCGCGACAGGCGCTGGACTTCCTGCGGGCCCAGCTCTTCCATCTGGCCGGGGCTCATGTAGGTGGTCGCGTTGATCGGTGGGTTGGCGGCGGGGCTGCCGCTGCAGCCTGCCATCGTAAGCCCGAGACCACCGGCGATGGCGGCGCGCACAAGGCGGTTCAAGGTCATGCAGTCCCCCGTTCACAGATAATCCGCTGTCTAGCCGAGCGGTTGGGGCCGAACAAGGCTTTTCCCAGAAGCACAGGCGCTTCGGCAGATCCCGGCCCGGTTTTTCCGCGCTGCAGCGCCCGGATCTGGCGTTCACGAGACTGTGGCAAAGCTGCACCAACCCCCGCGTTCTTCCCGAAAGCCCGGTCGTTCGGATTGCAATCGAGCCCTCAAAGCGGGAAACAAAGGCATACCCAGTTCGGATTCCCCTGAGTTGGGCAGCACCTTCCAGATAAAACGAGGGAAAACTATGAAAAAGATTCTGCTTGCGACTACCGTGCTCGCATTCTCGGCTGGCTACGCTGCCGCTGAAGTCAGCTTCGCGGGTCAGGCCAAAATGGGTCTGAAGTACGACGGCACCCAGGACGAAGAGACGACGGCCCACAGCGAAGCCGTTCTCTACGTTGCGATGTCGGGTGAAACCGACACCGGTCTGGCCTTCGGCGCCACCATCGACATGATCGTCGAGAACAACGGCGACCTGGCCAACGACGACACCACCGTCTTCATCTCGGGCGCCTTCGGCAAGCTGAGCATGGGTGCTGTTCCGGAAGCCGACGAAAACGGCGGCATCGCCGACACCGGCTGGGACGACCTGAACACCGACGACGTGGCCGAGAACATCTCGGGCGACGAACTCGACGACTACCTCGACGGCCAGTCCCTCGACCACAACGTGAACTACACCTACTCGGCCGACGCGTTCTCCGTGTCGATCTCGGGCAAGGTTGACCGCGACATGGCCGACAGCTACGCCATCGGCGGCAAGTACAACTTCGGCGACGCCTACGTTGGTCTCGGCTATGCCAAGCACGACGGCCTGCTGTTCTCGGCAGCCACCACCTCCGTGGTCGGCGAAGCTGAAGCTGAAGTCGTCACCGCTGTTGCCGGCGGCACCTTCGACGCGTTCGGCATCGCTGCGATGTACAGCGACGGCACGATCACCGACTCGATCGGCGATCTTGACGTCAGCGCCTTCGGTCTGCGCGGCTCCTACACCATGGACGCCCTGACCCTCGTCGCCGCCTACAGCGACGCCGACATGGGCGACTTCGCTGCTGACCAGACCATCTACAGCATCGGCGCGGCCTACGACCTCGGCGGCGGCGCTCAGATCGTCGGCGGCGTGGCTCAGTACGAGCTCGGCGACGCCGACAAAGAAACCATCGCGGACTTCGGTATCACGATGAGCTTCTGATCCTTCACAGGATCCGATCGGGAAAAGCGGGCTTCGGCCCGCTTTTTTCATGTCCGGGGTGCAGCGTCGCGCGGGTCGTGCTAGACCGCAGCCCTGACGACAGAAGGAGGGCGGCATGGGTCTCGAGGCGATACAGGCGCGGATCGCGGCGGCGGAAGCGGCCAGCGGGCGTGCGGCGGGCTCGGTGCATCTGATCGCCGTCTCCAAGGTGCAGCCGCTGGAGCGGGTCGAGGCGGTGCTCGAGGCGGGCCACCGGACTTTCGGCGAGAATTACGTGCAGGAGGCAGCGGGCAAGTGGCCAGACCTGCGGGCGCGGTTCGGCGCGCTGTCGGTGCACATGATCGGGCCGCTGCAGAGCAACAAGGCCAAGGTGGCGATGGGTCTCTTCGAGGCGATCCACACGCTCGACCGGCCCTCGCTGGCCGAGAAGCTGGCCAGGCTGGCGCAGGAGCGCGGCGGCTGCCCGGATCTCTTCGTGCAGGTGAACACCGGGGCCGAGCCGCAGAAGGCCGGCGTGCTGCCGGGCGAGGCCGATGGCTTTGTCGCCGCCTGCCGGGGGATGGACCTGCCGGTGCGGGGGCTGATGTGCATCCCGCCGGAAGAAGGCGACCCGGCACCGCATTTCACGGAGCTGGCGCAGATCGCGGCGCGGAACGGGCTCGCCGGGCTGTCGATGGGGATGAGCGCCGATTTCGAGGTGGCCATCGCGCATGGCGCGACCCATGTCCGCGTCGGCAGCGCGATCTTCGGCGCGCGCGACTACGCCAGCCAGAGCCGCGCATAGGGCGGCAGGGTGATCTGCCCGGCCTCGGGCAGCACCGGCGCCTCGGCCAGCACATCCTGCAGCCGCACGGCCCCCTGCCCGCGCAGAAAGGCCTCGGGCACGTCCAGAGCGCGCTCGGTGAAGTTGAAGAGGCAGAGCAGGCTGCCCACCGGCGCGCGGCGGGCGAAGGCGAAGAGGCCCGGAATCCCGGCCTGCAGGATCTCGGTCGGCACTGCCCCGTGCAGCTCGGGCGTGGCGCGGCGACGGGCGAGGATGGCGCGCAGCCCGCGAAAGACCCGCCCCGCCGGAGTCTCGGCCTGGGCCCGCGTCGCCGCCAGATCCCAATCCATGCGCGGCCGGTGGATCCAGCGGCTGTCCTGCGCGTGGTCGGGTTGGTCGAGATAGCTGCGGTCGTTCGGCATCGCCAGCTCGTCACCCATGTAGATCAGCGGGATGCCCCCATAGGCCGCGATCAGCGCATGGCCCATCAGGATGCGCTGCACCGCCATCTCCTCGGCCTCGGGCGTCACCGCCGCCTCCAACCCCGCCAGCGCGGCCAGGCTGCCGGAGATCCGCTTGTCGCCGGTCGCCTCGTTCACCTGAAACGGCACGCCGCGGGCGAAGGAGCCGGGAAAGCTGCCCTCGTAGAAGGACGAGAGAAAGCCGCGATGCGCCGGGCCGCTGATCCCGAGCGCGCCCGCATCCTCGTCGGTGATGGCCCAGCCGATGTCGTCGTGACAGCGCAGGTAGGTGGCGTAGGTGGCGTTGTTCAGCGTCAGCGGGAAGTGGGTGCGCAGCACATGGGTCATCATCCAGGTGTCGCGGGTGGCCAGCGCCGACCAGAACTGCACCATGAGCGAGTTGTGATAGGCGAGATTGCCCTCGCGCCCGTCATGCCGCCCGCGCCCGAGATAGGGCAGCATTTCGGCGGGGCCGACGATGGCCTCGGCCAGATGGATCACCGCCGGGGCCACGATGCGCGAGCAGGCCCGGAGCGCCTGCAGGATCATGTGCACCTCGGGCTCGGACTGGCAGCGGGTGCCGATGCGCTTCCACATGAAGGCGACGGCATCGAGCCTCAGCACATCGACGCCGCGATTGGCGAGGAACAGCATGATCTCGACGATCTCGAGAAACACCTTGGGGTTGGTCCAGTTCAGATCCCACTGGTGCTCGTTGAAGGTGGTCCAGACCCATTTGCCGAGCTTGGGGTAGAAGGTGAAGCTGCCCGGCGCGGTGTCGGGAAACACTTCGACCAGCGTCTCCTCGAAGCGGCGCGGCAGAGCCTCGCTGTCGAACATCAGGTAATAGTCCTGATAGGTCTCGCGCCCGCGCGCCGCCCTCACCGCCCAGGCATGCTCCTTGGCGGTGTGGTTCAGCACGAGGTCGATGCAGAGGCTGATGCCGCGCGCCCTGAGCGCCGTCGCCACCTCCTCGAAATCCTCCATCGTGCCGAAATCCGGGTTGATGTCGCGGTAGTCCATCACCGAATAGCCGCCGTCGCTATCGCCCGGGCGCGGCTTAAGGCAGGGCATCAGATGGACGTAGGTGATGCCCAGATCCTGAAGGTAGTCGAGCCGGTCGAGCACGCCCTTCAGCGTGCCGCTGAAGCGGTCGATGTAGAAGACATAGCCCGCCCGGTCGGGGCGCTGGAACCAGTCCGGCTCCAGATCGCGCTTCAGGTCCAGCCGCCGCAGGTCGGCGGGGCGTGCGGCCCAGCCCTTGCGCAGCACCTTCATCAGCGCGCCACGGAACACCGCATAGTCGTGGCGGTGGCCGTAAAGCTCCTCCAGCATGGGCCAGAGATCCGGGGCACTGCGTTCCAGCCGAAGCGTGAAAATCTCGTCGTCCGGGGCATGAGCCATCGCGGGATCTCCTTTTTGCCACGATATGCGGCAGCAGATCCCATGGGAAGCACGCTCAATGGACGATTAGTCGCGCTTCCGGGCGCAGGCGGTTGGCGATCCACAGCAAATCGGGGAGGGCAAAGGCGACGCATCCGGCGGTCGGGTGACGCGGCCTGCGCCAGCTGTGCAGGAAGATCGCCGAGCCCCGGCCCGGCTTCGCCCAGGGCCAGTTCCAGTCGGTGGTCAGCACCACGTCATAGAGCGGATCGGGCCGCGACAGCCGCTCGTGGCCGAAGGGATGCGGAGCGCGGACCATGTGGTTGTAGTCGGGATCGCGCGGGTCGTCGGACCAGAGATCGCCCGGCTGGATCGGCACCGCCCATTCAGGAAGCACGGATGGCGCGATGCGGTCGGGCCGGTAAAGCAGGCCGGTGATGCCATGCGTGCCGCGCGGCGTGGCGCCATCGCCCTCGCGCTTGGCCCCGGTGATCCCGCCGCGGCCGATGGAGCAGGCAAACTGCCGCCCGCCGAAGCGCGCCCCCCAGGGCCCGACCAGAAGATCGCCGCGCCTCATGCCAGATGCCCCGACTTGGCGGCCTTGGTCGCGAGATAGCCCGCGTTCTCCTCGGTCTGGCCGACATGCAGCGGCACACGCTCGGTCACGGTCAGGCCATTGGCGGCCATCATCCGCAGCTTGTTGGGGTTGTTGGTCATCAGCCGCACCGCCGAAAAGCCCATCTGTTTCAGCAACCCCGCCCCGATGCGGAAGTCGCGCTCGTCATCCTCGAAGCCCAGCCGGTGGTTGGCCTCCACCGTGTCGAAGCCCTGATCCTGCAGAGAATAGGCCCGCATCTTGTTGGCCAGCCCGATCCCCCTGCCCTCCTGATTGAGGTAGAGCAGCACCCCCGCGCCCTCGGTCCCCATCTGCGCCAGCGCGGCGCGCAGTTGCGGGCCGCAGTCGCATTTCAGGCTGCCCAGCACGTCGCCGGTGAAGCAGGCCGAATGCAGCCGCGCCAGCACCGGCTGGCTGCGGTCGGGGCGGCCGATCTCGATGGCGTAATGCTCGGCACCGCCATCCTCGGGCCGGAAGACATGCACCCGCCCGGCCTGCGAGGCGACCATCGGCACCCGGGCCGAGACCACCGGATGCAGCGGCGAGCCGCGCAGCAGCTCCGGCGCCACTTCCGACAGGGCGAGCAGGGTCAGCGCATGCTCGGCCGCCAGCGCCAGACCGTTCGGCACCGGCACCAGCAGCGCCGCCGGCAGGAGATGCGCCGATTTCGCCAGCGCGATCGCCGCGCGGTGCAGCCCGACCGCCCCGCCGCGCAGCGAGCGGAACGGCCCTTTCATCGGCACGCGCAGATCGTCGACCGGGTTGGCCAGCGCCCGCAGCCAATCGATCCCCGCCGTCTCCGGCACCTCGATCCGCGCCAGGTCGCCGTCATAGGCATGCGCCTTCAGCGTCTCGGCGCGGCGCTGGGTGATCGCCAGCTCCGGCGTGCCCAGAAGCCGCAGATCGGCCAGACGCGCGGCATCCAGCGCCTCCACCGCCACCACCAGCGCGGCCTGACCCGCATCGGTGAGCACCACCGGCACCCCCATGCGCAGATCGCCCCGCGCCCGGGCTATGCGTTCGACGATACTCGGAGCAAGCGGCATGGGCGTTCCTTTCCTCCGTCTGTCTAGCTCCGGCTGAAGCGAATTGAAACATTTCCCCGCTTTCCGACACGAGCCCGTGAGAAATCGGTCGCATTGCTTGTCGCAGGGGTGAGCCGGGCGCATGTCACTGTCAGAACAAAGGAGGACGCCATGGCATCCCTACGCAAGATCCTGCTGGTGGACGATGAAGATGATCTTCGCGAGGCGCTGAGCGAACAGCTCGTGATGACCGAGGATTTCGATGTGTTCGAGGCGAGCACCGGCGCGGAAGGCATGGAGAAGGCCAAGGCGGCGCTTTACGATCTCGTTATTCTCGACGTCGGGCTTCCCGACACCGATGGACGCGAATTGTGCCGCCGCATGCGCAAGGCCGGAGTCAAATGTCCGATCCTGATGCTGACAGGCCATGATTCGGACAGCGACACGATTTTAGGCCTCGACGCGGGGGCCAATGACTATGTGACCAAGCCGTTCAAGTTTCCCGTGTTGCTGGCCCGCATCAGGGCGCAGTTGCGCACGCACGAACAATCCGAAGACGCGGTGTTCCAGCTTGGCCCCTACACGTTCAAACCGGCGCAAAAGATGCTGGTGGACGAGAAGGAGAAGAAGATCCGGCTCACCGAGAAAGAAACCAACATTTTGAAGTACCTGTACCGCGCCTCGCAGGGCGTGGTGGCGCGCGACGTGCTGCTGCACGAGGTCTGGGGCTACAATGCAGGGGTGACCACCCATACGCTTGAAACCCATATCTACCGCCTGCGTCAGAAGATCGAACCCGATCCCTCCAATGCGCGGCTTCTGGTCACGGAATCGGGCGGATACAGACTTGTTGCATGAATCGAAATTGTTGCGCAGATTGTATCCCATAGGTTGAATTCCGCAGGACCGTTTTCTGCAAAACGCGATCCCTCCGCCGCGTCGGGGACTTCAGACGCGGCACCCTCCCTGTTGGACCTGGCCGGGCCTCGTGCCCGGCCTTTTTTTACCGTTTCTGCACCTTTGACCGGGTAGTTTCTTGCAAGACGGGTCCTCCTGTTTCGGGAAATGTCCGGGTTTTTAGGAGGTATCGGTAAAAATGGCTCGTTTCCTGTCTCTCTGCGCCCTGCTCGCGTGTCTCGGCCTTCCGGCTCTGGCCGAGGATCTTGCCTTCACGCTGGCCAACCTGTCCGGCGTCGATCTGGCCGAATTCTACGCCTCGCCCGCCGATGTCGACGATTGGGAAGAGGATATCCTCAGCAGCGCCATGCTGGCCTCAGGTGCCAGCGGCACGGTGACGATCGCCGACGGGCGGGCGCACTGCAGCTACGATCTGAAGATGGTCTTCACCGACGGCGACGAGCTCGAGAATTCCGTCGATCTCTGCGAGATCGGCAGCTACACCATCCACTGACCTCGGCGCCCGTTTCGGGTGGTGCAGCGGGCAGGCCAACGTTATCCTCCGGCTCCTGACCAGAGGAATACGCATGACCTTCACTCTCGCCACCTGGAACATCAACTCCGTCCGCCTGCGCGAAGGGCTGGTCTCGCGGCTCCTGGCCGAGGAGATGCCCGACATCCTCTGCCTGCAGGAGTGCAAGTCGCCGGTGGAGAAGATGCCGCTGAACGTGTTCCACGACCTCGGCTATCGCTATGCCGTGGCGCGCGGCCAGAAGGGCTACAACGGTGTCGCCATCCTGTCGAAGCTGCCGATCATGGATGCGGGCGAGCGCGACTTCGCCCAGCTCGGCCATGCCCGCCATGTCGCGGCGCGGCTGGAGAACGGGGTGACGATCCATAACTGCTATGTCCCGGCGGGGGGCGATATCCCGGACCGCGAGTTGAACGCCAAGTTCGGACAGAAGCTCGACTACCTGACCCAGATGCGGGACTGGTGCCGCTGGGAGACGCCGGACCGCGCGATCCTGGTCGGCGATCTCAACATCGCCCCGCGCGAGGACGACGTCTGGAACCACAAGGCGCTGTTGAAGATCGTCAGCCACACGCCGGTCGAGGTCGATCACCTGAACGCGGTGATGGAGGCCGGCAAGTGGATCGACGTGACCCGCCACGACATCCCGCAGGGGCAGCTCTATTCCTGGTGGTCCTATCGGGCGGCGGATTGGGATCTGGCCGACAAGGGCCGGCGGCTCGACCACATCTGGGCCACGCCCGACATCGTCAACGCCGCCCACGACAGCCGCATCCTGCGCAGCGCCCGCGGCTGGCTGCAGCCCTCCGACCACGCGCCGGTGTTCGCGACCTTCGATCTGTGACGCCATGAAGCCGCCGCAATCGCGGCTAGACTTCCCCGAAAACGGGGGGTCGGATGACGCAGGAAGCCACGGATTTCAGCCTCGTCCGCCGAATTCCCACGGGCACGCTCGCCGTGCTGGCCGACGGCGAGAACCTGTCGCGCGCCTCGGTCGAGCCCCTGCTCGGGCGGCTGTTGCAGGCGGGGACGCCGACGATCCTGCGGGCCTATTGTGACCGGCTGAACCCGAACGGCTGGGAAAAGGATCCGCGGTTCCAGGTGACCTATCTCGACACGCTGGCGGGCAAGAACTCCGCCGACATCCGGCTGGTGATCGACGCGATGGATATCGCCCATGCCTCGACGGTGGATTCCTTCGCCCTGCTGTCCACCGACCGCGACTTCGCGGCGCTGGCCCACCGGCTGCGCGCCTCGGGGTTCTGGGTGCTCGGCGCCGGGCGGGCGGAAGCCTCGGCGCAATTCCGGCTGGCCTGTTCGGAGTTCCACGCATTGCCCGGCGAGCCGGAACGCCGCCCGGCGGCGGAGCCGACGCCGACGGTCGATCAGCGCATCCTGAAGGCGGTGCGCACGGAGGCGGCGCTGATGGCCCTGCTGCCGCTCGGTCCATTGGGCAACACGCTGCGGACCAAGCACGCGCTGGTGAAGACCGACTGCGGCCGCACCACATGGTCCGCGTATTTCCGCAGCCGGCCGGAGCTCTACGAGATCGTCGGCGAGGGGCCGGCAACCTGCCTGCGGCTGCGCGGCACGCGCCCCGTGCCGCGCTGATTCCCCGTGGGCGGATATGCCGCCTTGCTTTCCACGCCAGATCCGCTAGTTTGGAATCATTCTAAACCACGGAGCCGCCATGATCCCCGGACTGTCCTCCCGTCGCCGCTTCAAGGATCTGTCCGAACAGGAGATCCTCGCGCTGGCCATCTCCTCCGAGGAGGACGATGCCCGGATCTACCGCGGCTATGCCGAGCGGCTGAGGGCGGAGTATCCGGCCTCGGCGGCGGTGTTCGAGGGGATGGCGGCAGAGGAGGACGGGCACCGGCAGCGGCTGATCGAGCTGCACCGCCGGCGCTTCGGCGAGACCATCCCGCTGATCCGGCGCGAGCATGTCGCGGGGGCCGAAGCGCGCAAGCCGGTCTGGCTGATGGCCAATCTCTCGCTGGAGACGATCCGCGCCGAGGCCTGGAACATGGAGGCGAGCGCGCGGCAGTTCTACGAGACCGCTGCCACCCGGGTCACCGACGCCGGCACCCGCAAGCTCTTGGGCGATCTCGCCGCCGCCGAGGCGGGGCACGAGCGCAAGGCCGATGCGCTGGCAGAGGACCATCTGACGCCTGAAGCACGCAGCGACGAGGACCAGACGGCGCGGCGGCAGTTCATCCTGACCTGGGTGCAGCCGGGGCTGGCCGGGCTGATGGATGGCTCGGTCTCGACGCTGGCGCCGATCTTCGCCACCGCCTTCGCCACGCAGGACCCTTGGACGACGTTCCAGGTCGGGCTCGCGGCCTCGGTCGGGGCCGGGATCTCGATGGGCTTCACCGAGGCGGCGCATGACGATGGCGTGCTGTCGGGGCGCGGCGCGCCGTGGAAACGCGGGCTGGCCTCCGGGGTGATGACGACGCTGGGCGGGCTGGGCCACGCCCTGCCCTATCTGATCCCGGATTTCTGGACGGCGACGGTCATCGCCATCATCGTGGTCTTCGTCGAGCTCTGGGCGATCGCCTGGATCCAGAACCGCTTCATGGAGACGCCCTTCGTCCGCGCCGCGCTGCAGGTGGTGCTGGGCGGCGGGCTGGTGCTGGCGGCGGGGATCCTGATCGGCTTCGGCTGAGCAATCCCGCAGGCCCGATGATTTCAGGGCAGCGGGCCCGGAAAGCCCGCCAGAAGTCGCAGAGACGGCCTCGGCGGCTTGCATCTGCCGGGGGGGCGTGAAAGCTTGGCCCGACACCGAGCCGAAAGCCCCGCATGCTGCCGATCCTGCTGAAAACCCTGCCCTTCTTCGCACTGATCGGGGTCGGCTACTGGGCGGGGCGCGTGCGCTTCTTCACGCCGGAGGCCACGGCCTATCTGACGAAGTTCGTCTTCTACTTCGCGCTCTCCGCGATGCTGTTCCGCTTCGCCGCCAATCTGTCGCTGGACGAGATCTATTCGACGCCCTTCGTGCTGGCCTATCTCCTCGGCTGCGGCACCGTCTATGCCCTGGCCACGCTGGTCGCACGGCTGCGCCGGGTCAGCGTCGAGGAGGCGGCGGTCGAGGCGCAATGCGCGGTGATCGGCAACACCGGCTTTCTCGGCATCCCGATGTTCGTCGTCCTGCTGGGGCCGCAGGCGGCAGGGCCGATGCTGATGACGCTGGCGATCGATCTGATCGTCTTCTCCAGCCTGATCACGCTGATCATCACCGGGATGCGACAGGGGCGGATGAGCTGGGCCGTGTTCCGCGCGCTGGGAATGGGGCTGTTGAAGAACCCGATGATCGTCTCGATGGTGCTGGGGCTGCTCTGGTCGTCGAGCGGGGTTCCGGTGCCGGGACCGCTGAACGAGTTTCTGGCGCTGCTCGGCGCCGCGGCCACGCCCGGCGCGCTCTTTGCCATCGGCGCCTCGCTCGCCACCAAGTCGGCGGAGCGGATGGAGGTGGCGGCCTGGCTCAGTTTCTGCAAACTTGTGCTGCATCCGGCGGCGGTGGCCTTTGCCGCGCTGGTGGTCTTCGAGGTGGAGCGGGAGGCGGCAGGTGTGATGATTGCGGCCTCGGCTCTGCCGGTGGCGGGGAATGTCTATATCCTCGCCCAGCATTACGGGGTGGCGCCGCAACGGGTGTCCGCCACCATCCTGATTTCGACGGCGATCAGCATCCTGACGATTACCGGGGTGATCGCCTGGGTCACGAGCTTCTGAGAGGAGAGAAGAGATGAAGACCATTTCCGAGAACCGGGCCTTCGGCGGCATGCAGGGGGTCTATACCCACAGTTCCGAAGCCACCGGCTGCGACATGACCTTCGGCCTGTTCCTGCCGGAAGAGGCCGAGAGCGATCCGGTGCCGCTGGTCTGGTACCTGTCGGGCCTGACCTGCACACACGAGAACGCGATGGTGAAGGCCGGGGCGCAGAAATGGGCGGCGGCCGAGGGTGTGGCGCTGATCTTCCCCGACACCTCGCCGCGCGGCGAGGGGGTGGCGAACCATGCCGATTACGATCTGGGGCAAGGCGCGGGCTTCTATGTCAACGCCACCGAGACGCCTTGGGCGCCGCATTTCAAGATGTGGGACTATGTGACCGACGAGTTGCCGCGGCTCCTGTTCAACGCCTTCCCGCTGGACGAGGGGCGGCAGGGCATCACCGGGCATTCGATGGGCGGGCATGGCGCGTTGACCATCGCCATGAGCTTCCCGGGCCGCTTCCGCTCGGTCTCGGCCTTCGCGCCGATCGCCAACCCGACGCAATCCGACTGGGGCCGCAAGCAGTTCACCGCCTATCTGGGCGAGGACGAGACGAAATGGGCGCCGCATGACGCGACGCTGCTGATGAAGAAGCGCGGCTTCGACGGGCCGATCCTGATCGATCAGGGCGCCTCCGACCAGTTCCTCGACCTCCTAAAGCCCGAGGCCCTGGCCGAGGCGATGATGCAGCGGCGGCAGAACGGCGCCTTCCGGATGCAGAAGGGCTATGACCACAGCTACTTCTTCGTCTCGACCTTCATGGAGGACCACATCGGCTTCCATGCCTCGGCGCTCTATGCCTGACGGGGGCGCGATCTACATCGACGCCGACGCCTGCCCGGTGAAGGCCGAGGCGGAGCGGGTGGCGACGCGGCACCGGATGCGGATGATCCTCGTCTCGAACGGGGGCATCCGGCCTTCGGCCAATCCGCTGGTCGAAAGCGTCTTCGTGCCCGACGGGCCGGACGTGGCCGACATGTGGATCGCCGAGCGGGCGGGACCGGGGGATGTGGTGGTGACCGGGGACATCCCGCTGGCGGCGAAATGCGTGGCGGCGGGGGCTCTGGTGCTCAAGCACAACGGCGAGCCGCTGACCCCGGCCAATATCGGCAATGCGCTGGCGACGCGCGATCTGATGCAGGATCTGCGCTCGGCCGATCCGTTCCGGCAGGGCGGCGGGCGGCCCTTCTCCAAGGCCGACCGTTCGCGCTTTCTCGAGGTGCTGGAACGGCTGGTGCGACAGGCGAAAGGAAAGCCATGAAACCGGAAGCGGTGGTGTTCGACATCGGCAATGTGCTGATGGAATGGAATCCGGAGCGGTTCTACGACGGGACGATCGGCGAGGCGCGGCGGCGGCAGCTGTTCGCCGAGGTCGATCTGATCGGCATGAACGAGAGCATCGACGCGGGCGCGCTGTTCCGCGAGACGATCCACGCGCTGGCCGATGCGACCCCGCATTGGGGCGCAGAGATCCGCATGTGGCATGACAACTGGATCGACATGGCCTCGCCCCGCATCGACCATTCGGTGGCGCTGCTGCGGGCGCTGCGCGCCAAGGGCGTGCCGGTCTTCGCCCTGACCAATTTCGGGGTGCACAGCTTCGCCTATGCCAAGACGCAGTACGACTTCCTGAGCGAGTTCGACCAGACCTTCGTTTCGGGCGAGATGGGCTGCATCAAGCCCGATCCGGAGATCTTCCGGCTGATGGAGGCAAGCTGCGGCGTGGCGCCGGAGGCGCTTCTCTTCACCGACGACCGCGCCGACAACATCGCCGCCGCCGAGGCGCGCGGCTGGCAGGTGCATCATTTCACCGGACCGGACGGCTGGGCACGGCGCCTCGTCGCGGACGGGTTGCTGAACGAGACGGAGGCGGGGCTATGATCGACATCATCGGGCCGGAGGCCGAGGCGCATCTGACCTGGAACGGCCTCACCGACGCGCTGGAGGCCGGACACCGCCTGCCCAAGGCCGAGATCGCCGACGTCTTCCTCTACCGCGGCAAGGACACGCTTCTGTCGCGGGCGGCCTGGATCAGCGGGCTGGGGCAGCTGGTGAAGACAGCGACGATCTTTCCGGGCAACCCCTCGCACGGCCTGCCCTCGGTGAACGGCGCGGTGAACCTCTATTCCGACCGCGACGGCACGCTGGAGGCGCTGGTGGATTTCCACCTCGTCACCAAGTGGAAGACCGCTGGCGACAGCCTGCTGGCGGCCAAGAAGCTGGCGCGGCCCGATAGCCGCAACATCCTGCTGGTCGGTGCGGGAACCGTGGCGCAATCGATGATCGAGGCCTATGGCAGCCTGTTCCCCGAGGCGCGCTTCACCGTCTGGAACCGGTCGCCCGGGAAGGCGCAGGCGATGGCGGGCGGCAAGGTGAGCGCCACCGAGGATCTGGAGGCGGCGGTGCGGGCGGCGGACATCATCTGCACCGCCACCATGAGCCATGAGCCCCTGGTGAGGGGCAAATGGCTGAAGCCGGGCACCCATCTCGACCTGATCGGCGCCTACCGGCCCGACATGCGCGAGGTGGATGACGAGGCCCTGCGCCGCGCCTCGATCTTCGTCGACTCGCGGGCGACGACCATCGGCCACATCGGCGAGATCAAGGACCCGATCGCGCGGGGGGTGATCTCGGAGGCGGATATCTTCGCGGATTTCTACGACATGCCGCAGGGCGGCTTCGCCCGCCGCTCGATGGACGAGATCACCCTGGCCAAGAACGGCGGCGGCGCGCATCTGGATCTGATGACCGCGTCCTACATCGCCGCCATGTGGCGACTGCGCTGAGGGGGATTGTCGGGAAAATTGGTCGGAGCGAGAGGATTCGAACCTCCGACCCCCTGCTCCCGAAGCAGGTGCGCTACCAGGCTGCGCTACGCTCCGACCGTGGCGTCGGGGTAAACCGTCCGACGGGCATTTGCAAGAGGGCAAGATGCGGTTTCCGCGCCGATCTTACAGGTCGCGGTCCCGCGCCTCGTAGCGTTTCAGGAGCAGCGAGATCCGCGGGCTGATGCCGCTGGCGGGGCCGGAGCGCGACTTCAGCACCGGCTGGTTCTCCGACACGCGGCCGTGCGACTCGCGCAGCACGATGTAGAGCCCGCTGGCGATGATGACCACCGCCCCGACCCAGGTGAAGAGATCCGGGCTTTCATGGAAGATCAGCGCGCCGAAGATCGCGGCCCAGATCATCTGCGAATACTGCATCGGCGCGACGATCACCGCCTCGCCCACCCGGTAGGCGGCGATGATGGCCAGCATGGCGACGAAACCGCAGGCGGCGATGATGCCGATCATGCCGAAATGCTCGACCGGCATCGGGCGGTAGACGAAGGGCAGCGCGAGGCCGAGTGCGATGAAGTTGGCCATCATCGGATAGATCAGCAGCACCACCGACCGCTCCGCCTGACCGATCTTGCGCACCGTGACCGAGGCGAGCGAGGAGGTGACCGCGGCGGTCAGCGCCGCCAGATGGCCGAGGCTCAGCGCATCCGCGCCGGGGCGCAGCACGATCAGCACGCCGACGAGGCCGGCGACGATGGCGAGACCGCGGCGGATGCCGATGGTCTCGCCCAGCATCGGGATGGCGAGCAGGGTGATGAGCAGCGGTGCCGCGAAGAGGATGGCGTAGGTCTGCGCCAGCGGCAGCACCGAGAAGGCGTAGAAGGCGCTGACCCCGGTGATGACGGTGCAGGCGCTGCGTAGCGCGGTCCACCACGGGTGGCGCGGCCTGAGATTGCCGTCGGTGCGGTCGTTCATCAGCATGACCGTGACAAGCGGGAAGGTCAGCAGCTGCGAGAAGAAGATGATCTGGATCGGCGAGTAATGCGCGCCGAGCATCTTCACCACGACATCGTGCGAGGCATAGATCGCGAAGGAAGCCAGAGCGAACAGGGCGCCGCGCAGGTTCGATTTCACGACGGTCATCGGGGCCGCTCTCTTGGGTCGGGTGACGGAATGTCGCACCATTGCCTGCCTCGCGCCGGAGCGCAAGGCAGGGGCTTTGCCGCGGCTCAGAGGCTGGCGTCGAGCGCGGCGACGATGGCGTCGCCCATGCCGGCGGTGGAGATCGGCGTGCCGCCTTCGGGGCCCATCAGATCGGCGGTGCGCAGGCCGTCTGCCAGCACCTTCTCCACCGCCTTCTCGACCCGCGTCGCCTCGTCACCCATGTCGTAGGAGTAGCGCAACGCCATGGCGAGGCTGAGGATGCAGGCGATCGGGTTGGCCTTGCCCTGGCCGGCGATGTCGGGGGCAGAGCCATGCACCGGCTCGTACATCGCGCGCGGGCGGCCGTTGGCCATCGGCGCGCCGAGGCTCGCCGAGGGCAGCATCCCGAGGCTGCCCGTCAGCATCGCCGCACAATCCGACAGGATGTCGCCGAAGAGGTTGTCGGTGACGATCACGTCGAACTGCTTGGGCCAGCGCACCAGCTGCATCGCGCCGTTGTCGGCATACATGTGGGTCAGCTCGACTTCCGGGTATTCGTTGTCATGCACCCACTGCACCTCCTCGCGCCAGAGGATGCCCGACTCCATGACATTGGCCTTCTCCATCGAGCAGAGCTTGTTGTTGCGGCGCTTTGCCAGCTCGAAGGCGGAACGGGCGACGCGGCGGATCTCGTCGGTGGTGTAGCGCTGGGTGTTGACGCCGAAGCGACCGCCCTCGTTGTCGGGGAAGATGCCACGCGGCTCGCCGAAATAGACGCCCGAGGTCAGCTCGCGCACGATGACGATGTCGAGCCCGGCGACGACCTCCTTCTTGAGGCTGGAGAAATCGGCCAGCGCATCGAAGCACTGGGCCGGGCGCAGGTTGGAGAACAGGTCCATCTCCTTGCGCAGGCGCAGCAGGCCGCGCTCGGGCTTCACGCTGAAGTCGAGGTTGTCGTATTTCGGCCCGCCGACGGCGCCGAGCAGCACTGCGTCGACCTCCATCGCCTTGGCCATCGTGTCGTCATGCAGCGGCGTGCCATGCGCGTCATAGGCAGAGCCGCCCACCAGATCCTCGGTCACGTCGAAGGTCACGCCGCGCTTGGCGCCGAGCCAGCCGATGATCTTTTTCACCTCGGCCATCACTTCGGGGCCGATGCCGTCGCCGGCAAGGATGAGGAGGGAAGGATTGGCCAATGTACGCTCCTGCGGTCAAGAAAGGTTGGTTTCCCGCCTATCGGCTTGCCCCCCCTCGGTCAAGCGCAGGAGGCTCAGGGCAGCAGAATGTCGACCCAGAGCGGGCGATGCCGCGAGGCCGTGGCGGCGACCTCGGCCAGAGGATCGCCCGGCGGCGGCCAGAGCACGCCGGCACCCGCGATCTGCAGATCGGCGGAGGGCAGCACCAGATCGACCCGCAGATGCCCGGGCCCGGCGCGGGCGCTGTAATCGGCCGTGTCGAGCGCCGGATCGCCCGACTGTCCGGCGTCGATATGGCCGCCGCGGCCCCGCGGCCGCGGGTCCTGCAGCGCAGGATGGGTGAGGAGACCCTGCAGCCCTTCGCGCCGCCCCTCGCCATCTGCGGGGTCGAGATTGGCATCGCCCAGAAGCACGAAAGGCCCCTCGGGCGGCGGCATCGGCAGGCGGCCTTCGAGCAGCTGCCGCCAGAATACCGCCTCGTCATGGTTGCGCCTGCCGTTGCGATCCTCCGGCCCGTCGAAGACCGGCGGGGTGGCGAGCCAGGTGAGCAGCCGCAGGCTGCCGCCCCGAGGCAGGAGCAGCGGCACCTCCCAATGCGCGGTGGTCGAGAGGCGTTGCAGATCGCCGAGCGGCCCCGTGTCAGGCGAAAGGCTGCCCGGCAGGTCACGCCAGAGGAAGCCGGAAAAATCGCGCACCGCCGCCGCATCGACCGGCAGGCGCGAGAGCAGCGCCATTCCACCCTGCCCGGCAAAGCTGCCGTAACCCTGCGCGTCGCGCGGCCCGCCCCGCCTGCCGTCGCCGTCAAGATCGAGCCCGGTCGCCCGCCCGGTATTGGGCCGCAACGCAAAGCGGTAAGGATAGGAAAGCCCCGCCGCCGCCAGCCGGTCTGCCAAGGCGCGCGAGGCGTGCAGCTCCAGATCGTAGTCGATGCCCGTCACCAACAGGGCATCGGCCTGCAGCGCGAGGATCATCCGCTCCACCGCCAGCACCTGCGGATCGTCCCCTGCAACAACGGCCTGCAACAGCAGCCCCGGCCCGTCGCGCGTGAGATCGGCATTGTAGGTGGCGATGCGCAGCGTCTCGGCCGCCGCGACCAGCGGCAGCCAGAGCGCGATCAGGCAGGCATATAGCCCGCAGCGCCGACGGCCACGCCAAGGCGGCGCTTCTCGCGGATCATCTCCGCGATGCGGGCCATGGCGATCCCGCGCATGAAGAGGCTGGCAGGCAGGAAAGCCCATGCTGTCATCGTCCAGATCAGGGTCTGCGGCGAGGTCAGCGTCAGCGGGGTCAGCCCGCTGCCGGCGATCTTCACCACGGCCGGGATCAGGAATGGCAGAAGAAAGCCTAAGGCCACGTTAAAACGCGCGTCGCGGTTCAGCCTCTGGATCACGTCGCCGCCGGCGGTCGGGTCGAAGGTCGGCAGGTTGACCCAGACGTTGAAGGCCTGCGCCCGCGTCGGCCAGCGGTTCAGCCGCAGCATGACAACGAAGACCGCCAGCCCCACCAGCGAGATGAGATAGCTCATCCCGGCGGCGGTGCGCACTGTGGCCACCTGACCCTCGCTCGCCTCGGGCGAGAGCATCAGCGTGGCCAGCCGGACCGGACTGTAGGGGAAGTCCATCGCCTGGCCGATGAGATTTCCGATCGCACTGACAAGGGTCGTCAGTGTGGTGGGCTGCACCGTCCCGGCCTGGATCAGCGTCAGCGCCAGAACCGTGACCAGCAGAAGCAGGTAGCGCACCCGGTTGAAGGGGGGCGCATCGCGGAATTCGATGAGGCCGGGATAGGTGGCATTGTATTCGACGAAGGTGAGCAGCGCGGCGAAGAGCGCCACCAGCGTCACCATCTGCTTGCCGTCGGACGTGACGCCCGGCAGCAGGATCGACGGGATGACAATGACGCCGATGATCAGGAATGCGCGCATCAATGCGCCCGTCAGCCGTGAGAACACCGCTTTTCCACCTTCAACCCGCGTGGACACGAAGGCCCACGCGCCCCTCTTTCCCATCAGGCCCCGCACGTTCCGGCGAGTTACCGCGATCTTGTTCAAAATTTGCCTGCTTTCCCCGGTCCCCGCAACGTTCTCCCATGGAAACTTAAACTTTGTGGCAGTTTGGCGGTAATTCTGTCGCGAAGTTGCATCAAAGTCGGGAACAAAAAAGGCCGCCCCTAAAGGCGGCCCCAGATCTAGTGCTTTTGGCGGTGCCTACACCCAAGGGCGTAGGGTCGCGGCGGACTTCTCGAAGCCGTCGATCGAAGCGGCTTTCTCCAGCGTCAGGCCGATATCGTCGAGCCCGTTCAAGAGGCAGTGCTTGCGAAACGAATCAACCTCGAAGGGGAAGGACTGGCCGTCGGAGGTGGTGACGGTCTGATTTTCCAGATCGACGGTCATGCGGGCGTTGGCGCCCTTGCGGGAATCCTCCATCAGCACCTCGACCACCTCGGGCGGCATGACGATCGGCAGGATGCCGTTCTTGAAGCAGTTGTTGTAGAAGATGTCGGCGAAGCTGGTGGAGATCACGCAGCGGATACCGAAATCAAGGAGCGCCCAAGGCGCGTGTTCGCGCGAGGAGCCGCAGCCGAAGTTGTCGCCCGCGACGATGATCTCGGCATTGCGGTAGGCCGGCTGGTTCAGCACGAACTCCGGGATCTCCTGCCCGTCCTGGGTGAAACGCATCTCATCGAACAGGTTCTTGCCGAGGCCGGAGCGCTTGATCGTCTTCAGGAACTGCTTGGGGATGATCATGTCGGTGTCGATGTTGACCAGCGGCATGGGGGCCGCGACACCGGTGATCTTGGTGAATTTATCCATAATGGTTTCCCTTGGGTTACCGGCTCCGGAGGGTCCGGGCGGCATGCACATCGGATGCACAGGTCATGCACATCCGATGCAGACGGGTTCAGACGGTCTCGGCCATCATCTCGCGCACGTCGGTCAGGTGGCCGGTCACCGCCGCCGCCGCCGCCATGGCGGGCGAGAGCAGGTGGGTGCGGCCGCCGCGACCCTGACGCCCCTCGAAATTGCGGTTCGAGGTCGCGGCGCACCGCTCGCCGGGCGAGAGCTGGTCGGGGTTCATCGCGAGGCACATGGAGCAGCCCGCCAGACGCCATTCGAAACCGGCGTCGATGAAGATCTGCGCCAGACCCTCTTCTTCGGCCTGCGCCCGGACGAGGCCGGAGCCGGGGACGACCATGGCGCGCATGCCCGGCGCCACCTTCTTGCCCTTCAGGATTGCCGCCGCCGCGCGCAGATCCTCGATCCGGCCATTGGTGCAGGAGCCGATGAACACCGTGTCGATCTTGATGTCGGTCAGCTTCTGGCCCGGGGTCAGGCCCATGTAGTCGAGCGAGCGCTGCGCCGCCTCGACCTTGCCCCCGGTGAAGTCGGTCGCGGCCGGCACGCTGCCGGTGATCGGCAGCACATCCTCGGGCGAGGTGCCCCAGGTGACAACGGGGGCGATGTCTTCGCCCTTCAGGGTGATGACCTTGTCGAAATGCGCGCCCTCGTCGGTGTAGAGCGTCTTCCAATAGGCGAGCGCCGCTTCCCACTGCGCGGCCTTCGGCGCATGCGGGCGACCCATGACATAGGCGAAGGTCGTCTCGTCCGGCGCGATCAGGCCGGCGCGGGCGCCGCCCTCGATCGCCATGTTGCAAACGGTCATGCGGCCTTCCATCGACAGTTCGCGGATCGCCTGACCGCAATATTCGATGACATAGCCGGTGCCGCCCGCCGTGCCGGTGGCGCCGATCACGCTGAGGGTGATGTCCTTGGCGGTGACACCGGGACGCAGCGAGCCGGTGATCTCCACCTTCATGTTCTTCGACTTCTTCTGGATCAGCGTCTGCGTCGCCAGAACATGCTCCACCTCGGAGGTGCCGATGCCATGCGCCAGCGCGCCGAAGGCGCCGTGGGTCGCGGTGTGGCTGTCGCCGCAGACCACGGTCATGCCCGGCAGCGTCCAGCCCTGTTCGGGGCCGACGATGTGGACGATGCCCTGACGGATGTCGGAGACGGGGTAGTAGTTGATCTTGAAGTCGCGCGCGTTCTTGTCGAGCGCATCGACCTGGATGCGGGATTCCTCGTTGTCGATGTGGACATCGCGGCCCGCGGTGGTCGGCACGTTGTGGTCCGGCACGGCGATGGTCTTTTCGGGCGAGCGGACGGTGCGGCCCGTCATGCGCAGGCCTTCGAAGGCCTGCGGGCTGGTCACTTCATGGACCAGATGGCGGTCGATGTAGAGCAGGCAGGTGCCGTCTTCGGCCTGATGGGCGACGTGATCGTCCCAGATCTTGTCATAGAGGGTACGCGGAGCGGTCATGGCTCTCACCTTCGATTGGGGGATAGCTGTAGGGTCTCTCGGATCAGCGGCATCGCGGCGCGAAATGCGCCCGCCGCGTCAAAGCCGGGCGAGGATGGTGCGGGTCATGCCGAAGAAGCGGGCCGGAAGCCGCGCATGATCGGTGATGTTGAAATAGACGAACCCTTGCATGGCTTTCGAAATAAGCCCCTGCCGGAGAAATTGCAAAGTCTTTCGCGCGGGCTGCCCGCTTGCCCTGCGCCCGGCAAGCGTCTATTGGCACGCTTTGCACTGGCGGGGCGCGATTGTTGAGTCGGCGTCCTTCGGGTGCTATGCTGAAACCTGTGACCCCTGCGCCGGGGCATGATCGGCGCGCAACTCTGGAGGACGATGTCCTGTCTCATTCTGACCCCACGACCGGGCTTCCGGTCGGGCAGCGGCCGGCTCGCATGAGCGCCGCACAAAACGCAGCCGATCAGCCGACGAGCGAAGTCTTGCTGGAGCATATCCTTGCGTCGCTCGACGACGACAAGGCCGAGGATGTCGTGCAGATCGATCTGCGCGGCCGTTCCGACATGGCCGATTACATGGTGATCTGCTCGGGCCGCTCGTCGCGTCAGGTCGCGGCGATCTCGGAAAAGCTGATGGACCGGCTGAAGCAGCAGTTCGGGCGGCTGTCGAAGGTCGAGGGCAAGGAGACCGGCGACTGGGTGCTGATCGACACGGGCGACGTGATCGTCCATGTCTTCCGGCCCGAGGTGCGCGAGTTCTACCAGCTTGAGAAGATGTGGCTTCCGGGCGGCACCCAAGGGCTGTCGTCGGGCATGTCGCAGGACTGATGCGGCTGCATCTGTGTGCGGTGGGGCGGCTCCGGACCGGGCCCGAACGCACGCTGGTCGACGATTATCTGGGACGTTTCGACAAGACCGGGCGGGCGCTGAGCCTCGGCCTGGTTTCCCAGCATGAGGTCGAGGACAAGCGCGGGGGCGGCATGGAGGCCGAAGCCGAGCTGCTGGCCCGCGCCGTGCCCTCGGGGGCGCTGCTGGCGGTGCTGGACGAACGCGGGCGGGTGCTGTCCTCGCCGGAATTTGCGACGCAGATCGGCGGCTGGCGCGATTCGGGGCGACAGGACGTGGCCTTCGTGATCGGCGGCGCCGACGGCATCGCCCCCGCGCTGCGCGACCGGGCGGATTTCGCCCTGTCCTTCGGGCGGATGGTCTGGCCGCATATGCTGGTGCGGGTGATGCTGGCCGAACAGCTGTATCGTGCGGCGACGATTCTCGCGGGCGGGCCCTATCACCGGGTCTGACTTGTGCTGTGTCGCGTCCTTGTGTAGCGGGAGCCCATGCCAGATCTTTTCGCCTATACCGACGGAGCCTGCAGCGGAAACCCCGGACCGGGAGGCTGGGGTGTGCTCATGCTGGCCCGCGAGGGGGCCGAGGTGGTGAAGGAACGCACGCTTTCGGGCGGCGAGGCGCTGACCACCAACAACCGGATGGAGCTGCTGGCGGCGATCTCGGCGCTGGAGGCGCTGTCGCGCGACAGCGAGATCACCATCGTCACCGACAGCGCCTATGTGAAGAATGGCGTGACGACCTGGATCCACGGCTGGAAGCGGAACGGCTGGCGCACGGCGGACAAGAAGCCGGTGAAGAATGTCGATCTCTGGCAGCGGCTGGACGAGGCGCAGGCGCGGCACAAGGTGATCTGGCGCTGGATCAAGGGCCATGCCGGCCATGCCGAGAACGAGCGCGCCGACGAGCTGGCCCGCGCCGGGATGGCGCCTTTCAAGCCGGCGCGGCAGAAATCGCTTTGATTTAGCGAACGGTCGTTTACCCTGCGGTGCATGGGCCGTCCGAGAACCATTCCCGATGCCGACATCCACGCCGCGATCTGCACGCTTCTGGCGCAGGGCGGCGACAAGGCGGTGTCCTTCTCCTCCGTCGCCCGGGTCAGCCGGCTGGCGGCGCCGACGCTGGTGCAACGCTATCAGTCGCGCGAGGGCATGATCCGCGCGGCGCTGACGGCGGCCTGGGACGGGCTCGATCAGGCACTGGACGCGGCCGAGATGGAGCAGAAGCCGGCGGCGCTGCTGAAGCAGCTGTCGGAGATCAACTCGGTGTCGCTGATGCCCGCGACGCTGCGCGATGCGGGGCTGCGCGAGCGGGCGGCGGGCTGGCGTGCCCGCGTCGAGGCGGCGCTGGCGCTGCGGCTCGGCGGCGGGACCAAGGGGCGCGAGGCAGCGTCGCTGATGTTCTCGGCCTGGCAGGGGCAGATGCTGTGGCAGGATGCCGGCGGCCGGGGCTTCAAGCTGAAGGAAGCGGCGAAGCGGGTTCAGCGCGCGACATAGCGCCGCCAGAGCCAGATCAGCAGCGCCGCGCCCAGAACCGCGCCGACGAACATCGCCAGCGCGCCGGAGAGGAAGGCGAGCAGGCGCAGCAGCAGCCAGCCCATGACGACGCCGCCGACACCGACGGCGATGGTGGTCGGCACATCGGCCTCGACCCGCATGATCCGAGTGGCGAGAAATCCGGCGGCCGTGCCGATGACGAGGATCAGGAGCAGCGTGGGCATGGGGCACCTCCGGCCCTGATATGGGGGCGGCCCCGTTCGCCGCGCAAGGGATCAGAGATCGTGGGCCAGCGTGCCGGGGGCGAGGGGGAAGCCGCGCAGGAACTCGTCACGCTCCATCGGGCGCTTGCCCTCGCGCTGCGCGAGGGTGACCTCCACCGCGCCGCTGCCGCAGGCGAAGGTCAGCCCGTCGATCAGGGCGCCGGGGGCGCCGGAGCCTTGGGCGAGACGGCTGCGCAACAGCTTCACCCGCTCGCCATTCAGGAGCGTCCATGCGCCGGGAAAGGGCGAGAGGCCGCGGATACGGCGATCCACCTGCTCGGCGGGCTGCGTCCAGTCGATCTGCGCCTCGGTCTTGGCGATCTTGTCGGCATAGGTCACGCCGGTCTCGGGCTGCGGCTGCGGCGCCAGATCGTCGAGCGAGGCCAGCGCGCCGAGGATCAGCCGCGCGCCCATGTTGGAGAGCCGGTCGTGCAGATCGGCGGTGGTCTCCTCGGGGCCGATATGGGTCGCCTCGCTCATCAGCACCGGGCCAGTGTCGAGCCCCGCCTCCATCCGCATGATGCAGACGCCGGTCTCGGCATCGCCCGCGAGGATCGCCCGGTGGATCGGCGCCGCCCCACGCCAGCGCGGCAGGAGCGAGGCGTGGATGTTCAGGCAGCCATCGGAGGGGGCGTCGAGAATCGGCTGCGGCAGGATCAGCCCATAGGCGACGACCACGGCGACATCGGCGCCCAAGGTCGCGAACTCGGCCTGCGCCTCGGGCGTGCGCAGCGAGGTCGGGTGGCGGGTGGGCAGGCCCAGCGCCTCGGCGCGCGCCTGCACCGGGGAGGGGCGGTCCTTCTTGCCGCGCCCGGCGGGGCGGGGCGGCTGGCTGTAGACGCAGACCACCTTGTGATGCGCGTGCAGCGCCTCGAGCACCGGAACCGAAAACTCGGGCGTCCCCATGAAAATCACTTTCATTCGCGCGCCTTTCCCTTCCGGTTTCCGGAAGAATTTTTCATTTCCGTGGCCGGAGCTTTTCCGACTTCGTGATCAGCATCTTGCGCTTCAGGGGCGAGAGATGGTCGAAATACATCTTCCCGGCCAGATGGTCGATCTGGTGCTGCACCGAGGTGGCCCAGATATCGACGAAATCGCGGTCTTCCATCTCTCCGGCCGCGTTGAGGAAGCGCACCGTCACCGCGCGCGGTCGCGAGATCACCGCCGAGACGCCGGGCAGGTTGGGGCTGCCCTCGTCATGCTCGCGGAACTGGCCCGAGGCATGCAGCACCTGCGGATTGGCCAAGAGGATCGCCTTGCCCCGGCTTTCCGAGCAATCGACCACCGCCAGCGCCAGCCCGACGCCGATCTGCGGCGCGGCGAGGCCGTAGCCGGGCATGGCATCCATGGTCTCGACCATGTCGGCCCAGATCGTGCGGATCTCGTCGGTGATCGCCTCGACCGGGAGGGCCGGGGTCTTCAGGCGCTTGTCGGGATAGGGGACGAAAGGGCGTTTCATGCGGCATATCCGGCGAGGGCTTCGGCCCGGGCCTCGGGCGTGAGGCGGTCGAGGGTGACGAGACCGTCAAGATGGTCGTATTCGTGCTGGGCGCAGATGGCGGCCATGCCGGTCAGCGTCGCCTCCTGCACCGAGCCGTCGAGCGCCGCCCAGCGCAGGCGGATGCTCTCGGCGCGGGGGACGAAAGTAGTGACATCGGGGATCGAGAGACAGCCTTCGGGGCCCTCGACGCGGGTATCGGAGGACCAGAGGAGTTCCGGGTTCACCATGACCAGCGGATCGGCGGTGCCTTCCTTCCACGTCACGTCCATGACGAAAAGGCGCAGCAGCACGCCGACCTGCGGCGCGGCGAGACCGCGGCCGGGGGCGTCATACATCGTCTCCAGCATGTCGGCGGCCAGACGGTCGAGATCGGCGCCGAATTCCGCCGGGGCGCAGCGGGTGGAGAGGCGCGGGTCGGGCCAGCGCAGGATCGGCAAGAGGGCCATCAGACCCGCGATCCGGTTTCGCGCGCCTTGTCCCGTTTCAGCTTTTCCAGTTTGCGGGTGATCATCTGCCGCTTCAGCGGGCGCAGATAGTCGATGAACAGCTTGCCATCCAGATGGTCGATCTCGTGCTGCACGCAGGTCGCCCAGAGGCCGGAGAACAGCTCTTCCTCCTGCTTGCCGTCGATGCCCATCCAGCGGACCTTCACCGAGGCCGGACGCTCGATATCGGCGAACTGGTTCGGCAGCGACAGGCAGCCCTCCTCGTAGGTGGAGATGTCTTCCGACGACCAGACCACCTCGGGGTTGAGCATGGCGATCGGGCGGGCCTTGCTGTCGGGCTCCTTCTCGCAATCCATCACGATCATCCGCTTGATGACGCCGACCTGCGGTGCAGCGAGACCGATTCCGGGCGCGTCATACATGGTCGAGAGCATGTCATCGGCCAGACGGCGCAGGTCGTCGGTGATCTGGCCCACCGGGTCGCAGATCTTCTTCAGGCGCGGGTCGGGATGGATCAGGATCGGGCGTATCATAGGCCCGATTTAAGGGAAGCGCCGGGTTGGTGCAAGGATCAGCAGGCGGCCCGGATGCGTCACGGCTTCGCAGCAGCGACAGGCCCGGACTTGCACCTGCGGAGCGTCGCGCTAGGCTGCGGCAAAACAAGGAACCTGCGATGAGCTTTGACGAGAAGATCGACCGCCTCGGCACCCATTCGGTGAAATGGGACATGATGGAAAAACTCTATGGCGTGCCGCCCGAGACCGGGATCGCCATGTGGGTGGCCGACATGGAGTTCCGCCCGCCGGCCTGCGTGCAGCAGGCGGTGGAGAAGATGGCGGCGCATGGGGTCTACGGCTATTACGGCGACGATGCCGAATATCTGGACGCGATCCGCTGGTGGATGAAGACCCGGCACGGCTGGGACGTGGCGCGCGAGGAAATCTTCACCACGCATGGGCTGGTGAACGGCACCGCGCTCTGCGTCGATGCCTTCACCGCGCCGGGCGATGGCGTGGTGCTGATGACGCCGGTCTACCACGCCTTCGCGCGGGTCATCAAAGCCGCCGGTCGCACGGTGGTGGAATGCCCGCTGGCGCTGGAGAACGGGCGCTACGAGATGGATTTCGCCGCCTGGGACAAGCAGATGACCGGGCGCGAGACGATGCTGGTGTTCTGCTCGCCGCACAATCCGGGCGGGCGGGTCTGGACGGTGGAGGAGCTGCAGGGGGTCGCGGACTTCTGCCAGCGGCACGGGCTCTTGCTCGTGTCGGACGAGATCCATCACGATCTGGTCTATCCGGGGCAGAAGCACAGCGTGATGCCGGTGGCGGTGCCCGGGATCGAGGACCGGCTGGTGATGATGACCGCGCCGACCAAGACCTTCAACATCGCCGGCTGCCATACCGGCAATGTCATCATCCCCGATCCGACGCTCAGGGCGAAGTTCGCCGCGCGGATGGCGGCGCTGGGGATCTCGGCCAATTCCTTCGGGCTGTTCATGGCGACGGCGGCCTATTCGCCCGAGGGGGCGGCCTGGGTCGATGACCTGATGGGGTATCTCGAGGAGAACCGGCGGATCTTCGACGCGGGGCTGCAGGCGATTCCCGGGCTGAAGTCGATGCAGTTGGAGGCGACCTATCTGGCCTGGGTGGATTTCACCGATACCGGCATGACCGCGCCGGAGTTCATCGCCCGGGTCGAGACGGAGGCGCAGATCTGCGCCAACCACGGCGCGACCTTCGGCACGGGGGGCGAGAGCTTCCTGCGCTTCAACATCGCGGCGCCGCGGGCGCAGGTGGAGGAAGCGGTGCAGCGGTTGCAGAAGGCCTTCGCCGATCTGCAGTGACAGGCCCGGGTGGGGGAGACCCCACCCGCCTCAGTGGCGCGGCAGATAGCCCACCGGCGCGTTCTCGTCCTTCCAGAAGTCCAGCGCCGCCGTCTCGCTGGCCGGGGTGGCGCGCTTGAATTCGCAGATCAGCTCGCCATTCTCGACCGTCGACAGCACGATCAGGCAGTGGCAGACGTGACGCGCGCCGTCGTAGAGATCGACGAGGCCGCGCAACTGCGGCATCTGGTCGGCGTCGAGCGCCAGCCCGCCCTCCCACAGCCGGAGCACCGGCAGTTCGGTCCCGCCCACGCGGACGCGCAGGCGCGACTTGCGTTTCAGCTCGGTCTTGCGGGCGGCATCGAGGCCGTCGCGTATGTCTTGTGGTAAATATTCAAGCATGAGTTCCCCCTGCTGCCTGAATAACAGTCTGATCGCAAACCGTTAAAAATCAAGCTACCCGAATGGCGTGCCGCGAGATGTTCGGGGCCGTGCCAATTCCGCCACGCGGTCAGGCGGCGCGGCCATAATGCTCGACGATGGCGGCCAGATCCTGCACCGGCGTGGCGCTGCGCAGGAAGGCGCAGGCGTTGGAGCAGAGGCCGAAGATCGACCCGTCGGAAAAGACGGTGCTGTCGGTCAGGAAGACGATCTTGGCCCAAGGCTGGCGGAATGCGGCGAAATCGGCCACGGCAAGGGCCGATCCGCGCTCCAGCATCAGGTCGAGCATCACCACCTGGATGCGCTGGCGCGCCAGCACCTCGCTCGCCTCGTCCTGAGTCGCGGTGACATGCACGGTGCAGCCCGCCTCGCGCAGCGGCGCGGCCCAGGCGCCGGCCAGATCCTCGCGCGCTTCGACGATCAGGACATGCATGGGGTGCCTCGAGTTTTAGGAAAGTTTAATGCGTCCCGATCAGGCTTGCCGGAAATCCTTAATCATTGGTTAACAGATCAGAAAGATTGATTAATGGCGCAAGGATCCGCTCATCGGCTCGCCAGTTGCCTTGGCGGTCGGAATGCGCTTTGTCAGGCCGAGGCGCGGAGGCAGCATGACCCATATTCCGGAACCACCCGATCACGGCGGCGGCGTCGATGCGGCGGCCGCACGCCATGGCGGCACGCGCGGCGACTGGCTGGACCTGTCGACCGGGATCAACCCCCTGCCCTATCCGCTGCCGCCGCTTGCCCCCGATTCCTGGACGGCGCTGCCGGATGCCGGGGCGATGGCCCGGCTGGAGGCGGCGGCGCGCGGCTTCTGGCATGTGCCCGACACGGCGGCAGTGCTGGCCGCGCCGGGGGCTTCGGCGCTGATCGCCCGGCTGCCCTTCGCGCTGGAGGGGGGGCGGGTGGAAATCACCGCGCCGACCTATAACGAGCATGGCCGGGCCTATGCGGCGGCGGGCTGGGGTTTCGGTCCGGACGGTGCGAAGGTGCTGGTGCATCCGAACAACCCCGACGGGCGGATCTGGCGCGAGGAGGAGGCCGGAGCGGAGATCTGCGTGATCGACGAGAGCTTCTGCGACGTGATGCCGCAAGCCTCACTGATCCGCCTTGCCGCAAGGCCCGGGACGGTGGTCCTGAAGAGCTTCGGCAAGTTCTGGGGGCTGGCCGGGCTGCGGCTGGGCTTTGCCATCGGCGATCCGGCGATTCTTGCGCGGCTGGCGCAGATGCTGGGGCCTTGGCCGGTCTCGGGCCCGGCGCTGGAGATCGGCGCGCAGGCGCTGGGCGACAGCGGCTGGGCCGAGGCGACGCGCGCGCGGTTGGCGGCGGATGCCGCGCGGCTCGACGCGCTGGTGGGGCTGCCGCTGGTCGGCGGCACGTCGCTGTTCCGGCTCTACGAGGCGGGCGATGCGCGGGCGCTGCAGGAGGCGCTGGCACGGCGGCGGATCTGGAGCCGGGTGTTTCCTTACAGCGACAGCTGGCTGCGGCTCGGCCTGCCGGGGCCGCAGGACTGGCCGAGGCTCGAGGCGGCGCTGCGGGAGATCAGGGCATGAGCGCCGCACTGCTGGTTCCCGCGCTGCTGCTCGACGCGGCTTTGGGCGAGCCCGACTGGCTGTGGAAGCGCTGGCCGCATCCGGCGGTGCTGATGGGCCGGGTGGTGGGCTGGTGCGACGCGCGGTTGAACCACGGGCGGGCACGGCGGGCGAAGGGCGTGCTGGCGATGGCGCTGATGGGACTCGGCGCGCTGATCCTCGGGGCGCTGATTGCGGCCGTGCCGGATTACGGGGTGCTCGAGGTGATCGTGGCGGCGATCCTGCTGGCGCAGCGCTCGCTGGTCGATCACGTCCGCGCCGTGGGCAATGCGCTGCGCCAGAGCCTCGGCGACGGGCGGCTGACGGTGGGCTGGATCGTCGGGCGCGATACCGCCGCGATGGACGAGCCCGCAGTGGCGCGTGCGGCGATCGAGAGCGCCGCCGAGAACCTGAGCGACGGCATCGTCGCCCCGGCGCTGTGGTTCCTGGTCTTCGGCCTGCCGGGGCTGATGCTCTACAAGATCACCAACACTGCCGACAGCATGATCGGCCACCGCACCCCGCGGCATGAAGAGTTCGGCTGGGCGGCGGCGCGGCTCGACGACGTGCTGAACTGGATCCCGGCGCGGGTGACGGCGGCGCTGATCGCGCTGAGCCATGGTGTGACCGATGTCCGCCGCATCCTGCGCGACGCGCCGCTGCACCGTTCGCCCAACGCAGGCTGGCCCGAGGCGGCGATGGCAGTCGTGCTGGGCGTGGCGCTGTCGGGGCCGCGCAGCTATCACGGGCGACGGCAGGACTTCCCATGGGTGAATGCCGAAGGCCGCCGCGATGCCGGGCCGGAGGATATCGACGCAGCCTGCGGCGCGTTGTGGCGGGCCTGGGCGGGGCTCTTGCTGCTGGCGCTGGGAGTGGCGCTTGTCTGAGCTGCCGCGCTGGGGCGTCGTGGCAACGGTGAAGGCGCCGCTCGACCCGCTGCGGGCCTTCGTGGCGCATCATCTCTGGCTCGGGGCGGCGCGGGTCTGGCTCTGTTTCGACGACCCGACCGATCCGGCGATTGCCGCCGCCAAGGCCTTGCCCCGCGTCACCGTGCTGCGCTGCTCGGCCACCTACTGGCGCGAAACCTGCGGCAGGCGGCCCGAGCGGCACCAGAACCGCCAGTCGCGCAACGCCCAGCGCGTCTATGCCGAAACCGATCTGCCCTGGCTCGCGCATCTCGACGTGGACGAGTTCCTGCTGCCGGAGCGTCCGCTGGCGGAGATCCTCGCCGAAGCCCCCGAAGATAAGCCGATGCTGCGCGTGGCGCCCTGGGAGGCGCTGCACGACCCGGGGCTGCCCAACGACATCTTCACCGCCCGAGAGTTCCGCGCCGCGATCCGCGACCCGGCGGCGCGCGAGATCGCCTTCGGCCGCTATGCGCCGCTGCTGCCCGAGGGGGTGATGAGCCATGCGGCGGGCAAGTGCCTGTTCCGCACCGGGCTCTCGCGCTTCGAGCCCCGGCTGCACGGTGCCTTCCGCGCCGGGGCGCGGCTGGAGGGCGGCGCGTTCCATCCGGACCTTGCGCTGTTGCATTTCCATGCCGAAGATCCGGCGACATGGCAGGCGCGGCTGGATTTCCGGCTGTCGCTTGGGGCATATCAGTATAATCCGGCGCTGCAGGCGCATCTTCTGGCCGCCGATGCGGCGGAGGTGGCGGCCTTTCATGCCCGGGTCCAGTCGCCGGACGCGGCGACCCGGGCGCGGCTGGCCGGGCTTGGCCTGCTGCGCAGCGAAACCCTGAAGCTGCGCGAGAAGATCGCGTGGATGGAGACGACATGCCTGTGACCGAAGCCGATCTCGCCGCCGCCCTGCCGCATGTGCTGGCCGCCCCGAAGACAGAAGGCGCGATCGACAGCCTCTGCTTCCGCCCCGGCTTCAACCAGCGGACCTTCCCCGACAGCCTGACACTGACCGTCGCCGAAGGCATCCCCGGCGAGCGCTGGATGACCCATCCCTGGCTGCGGCTGGAGGACGGGAGCCCCGACCCGCGCATCCAGGTCTCGATCCTGCCGACGCGGGTCTGCGATCTGGTCTGGCGCGACCGCGAGGCCACGCCGCATCCGGGCGATACCATCGTGGCCGATATCGACACGTCCGAGGCGAACATGCCCGTGGGCACGCTGCTGCGCGCCGGCACCGCGGTGCTGCGGGTGTCGGATGTGTTCAACGACGGCTGCGTGAAGTGGAAGGTGCGCTATGGCGCGGCGGCGAAGGCCTGGATCGTGGCGCCGGGGCATCCCGAACTGCGGCTGCGCGGCGTGTTGTGCGAGATCGTCGAGGACGGGGTGGTGACGCTGCGCGACCGGCTGATCCGGCTGGATTAACCACGAATCGCGGCGCTGCTTTACTTTTTGTTAGCGACTGCGCAGCATAGTGGAGGAACGGCGATAGTTCCTTTGTTTCCAGTGCTCACGAAACGACCCCGCAGAGCGGCTACTCTGCGGGGTCTCCTTTTTATCGGGTCAGTTTCCGATCCAAAGGCGGATGATGGCGATCAGCAACATTCCTGCTGCAATCAGCACCATCCATCGGCGATAGCTGTGTTCCTCCAGCTTGCTCACCTCCGTTCACCGCAAAGGCTTGCGGCACCGAAGGCGTAGCGCGGCAGGGTTAACAAAGGCTTGAGTGGTTCAGGCAACCAGCGCCTCGGCCTTCTTCAGATCGACCGAGACCAGCTGGCTCACCCCTTGCTCGGCCATGGTCACGCCGAAGAGCCGGTCCATCCGCGCCATGGTCACCGCATGGTGGGTGATCACCAGGAAACGCGTCTCGGTGCGGCGGGTCATCTCGTCGAGCATGTCGCAGAAGCGGGTGACGTTGGCATCGTCGAGCGGCGCGTCCACCTCATCGAGCACGCAGATCGGTGCGGGGTTGGCGAGGAAGACGGCGAAGATCAGCGCCATCGCCGTCAGGGTCTGCTCGCCGCCCGAGAGGAGGCTCAGCGTCGCCAGCTTCTTGCCCGGCGGCTGGCACATGATCTCGAGCCCCGCTTCCAGCGGGTCGTCGCTTTCCACCAGCACCAGACGCGCCTCGCCGCCGCCGAAGAGATGGGTGAAGAGCGTGGCGAAGCTGCCGTTCACCTGCTCGAAGGCGGTCAGGAGCCGCTCGCGACCCTCGCGGTTCAGCCCCTGGATGCCGGCGCGCAGCTTCTTCACCGCCTCCTCCAGATCGGCCTTCTCGCTGGCGAGCGTGTCATGCTCCACCTGCACGCTGGCCGCATCCTCCTCGGCGCGCAGGTTCACCGCGCCGAGGCTCTCGCGCTGCCGCTTCAGCCGGTTGACCTCTGCCTCCAGCGTCTCGGCGTCGGGCATCTGTGCGGGATCGGCACCGAGGCTTTCCAGCAGCTGCGGTGGGGTCAGGTCGGTCTCCTCACGGATGCGCTCGGCGGCGGCCTGCACGGTTTCCAGCGCGGCATCGGCGCGGGCCTCGGCGCGGGCGCGCGCCTCGCGGGCTTCGCCGGCCAGCCGTTCCGTGTCGCGCTCGGCCATCTGCGCCTCGCGCAGCGCCGCTTCCGCCGTGGCCAGCGCCTCGGAGGCATGGCTGCGGCGGTCTTCGGCGGCCTCGATCGCCTCGCTCAGCTCCTCGCGCTTGGCGGCAAGCTCCTCGGGGACTTCCGCCGCCTCGCGCAGATCCTCCTCGGTGTCGGCCTTGCGCTCGGCCAGTTCGGAGGAGCGTTTCTCGGCGGTCTCGAGCCGGTGCTTCCAGCCGGAGAGTTCCTTCGCCACCTCCTGCCGCCGCCGGGTGCGGGCCTCGCCCTCGCGGCGCAGCTCGTCGTGATGCGAGCGGCGCGACATCATGGTGATGCGCGCGGCCTCGACCGCCATCTTCAGCGCCTCGATCCCGGCGCGGGCCTCGTCGAGATCGGGCAGGCCGCTGGCCCCGGCCTCGGCCTCGCGCAGCCGGGCGCGGGCTTCCATCGCCTCGTCCTCGTAGCGGCTGACGGCGAGGCGCGCGGCCTCCAGCTTGCCCCCGGCGATGGAGCGGTCGGCCTCGGCGCGGGAGGCGGCGCGGTTCGCCTCGGTCACGCGGGCATCGGCGGCGCGACGGGCGTCGCGGGCCATCTGGTCGGCGCGGGCCAGTTCGGCCAGCCGGGCCTGCAGTGCCTCATGCGCCTGTTTCGCCTCGTCGGCGCGGGCGCTCACCTCGTCGAGATCGCGTTTAAGCGCCGCCAGACGGTTCAGCTGCTTCAGCCGCAGCGCTGCCGCCGAGGGCGCATCCTCGCCGCCCGCGCGGAAGCCGTCCCAGCGCCAGAGGTCGCCGTCGAGACTGACCAGCCGCTGCCCGGGACACAGCGCGGCCTGCAGCGCGAACCCCTGCTCACGCGCGACGAGGCCGATCTGGCCGATCCGGCGGCGCAGCACCTCGGGGACCACGACATGCGCCGCCAGAGGCTCGGCACCCACGGGCAGGGGCTGGGGATCGCTGTACTCCGGCAGGCCGGCCCAGCCGGAGCGGGCATCGGCGGCGACCTCGGGGGCGCGCAGGTCGTCAGCCAAGGCCGCGCCCAGCGCCGCCTCGTAGCCCGGCGTCACCTGCACCCGGTCGAGAAGCTGCGCCCCGGCCGAAGCCTCGCGCTCCACCAGCCGCGACAGGGCGGCGACCTCGGCGCGCAGCGCATTGGCCTCGCCCTCGGCGCCGGAGCGGGCGGCGCGGGCCTCGGCCTCGCGGTTCTGCGCCTCGGCGCGGGCCTCCTCGGCCAGGGCCAGGGCTTCCTCGGTGGCCTCGGCCTGCTCCTGCGCCTCTTCCTGTGCGGCTTCGGCGGCCTCATAAGCCTCGGCGGCGGCGGCTTGCGCCTCTTCGGCGGTCTCGGCGGAGTCGCGCGCCTTCAGCGCCTCGGCTTCCAGCTTCTGCAGCGTGGTCCGGGTGTCCTGCAACAGCCGCTGCGCCGACTGGTGCCGGGCGGCGAGCCGGGCGACATCCTCGGTGCGTTCCGACAGCGAGCCCTCGCGCTCGGCCAGCACCGCCCCCGCCTCGCGCGCGGCCTCGGCTGTCTCGGTGAGCCGGTCGTCATGGCCGTCATGGGCGCGGGCAAGCTGCTCCTGCTCGCCGTCCAGCCGGGCGATGGTGTCGACCGCGTCGCGGTTCAGCCCGGCCTCGCGGTCCATGTCGCGGGAAAGCTGATCGACCCGCGCCATCAGCGTCTCGATGGTCTGGCGGGCGCGGGCATCCTGCTCGGTCAGCGCGTCGCGCTGCACGGTCAGCCGCTGCAGGATGGCCCCGGCGATGGCCTCTTCCTCGCGCTTGGCGGGCAGGCCCTCTTCGGCGGCGGCGCGGGCGGCGGCGGCGCTGCGGGCGGCGGTCTCAGCCTGACCGGCGCCGAGCATGCGGGCGCGCAAGAGGGTCTCGGCCTCGGCGCGGGCCATGTCGGCCTCGCGCCAGCGGCGGAACAGCAGCGAGCCTTCGGCGCGGCGCAGGTCTTCGCCGATCTCGCGGTAGCGCGCCGCCTGCCTGGCCTGCCGCGCCAGTGTGGCCAGCTGCTGCGCCAGCGCTTCCAGCACGTCATCGACGCGGGCGAGGTTGGTCTCCGTCGCGGCCAGCCGCAGCTCGGCCTCGTGCCGCCGCTGGTAAAGGCCGGAGATCCCGGCGGCCTCCTCCAGGATGCGGCGGCGGGATTTCGGCTTGGCGTTGATCAGCTCGGCGATCTGGCCCTGCCGCACCAGCGCGGGCGAATGCGCCCCGGTGGAGGCATCGGCGAACAGCATCTGGATGTCGCGCGCCCGCACCTCCTTGGTGTTGGCCTTGTAGGCCGACCCCGCGTCGCGGGTGATGCGGCGCACGATCTCCACCGTGTCGGCCTCGTTGAAGCCTGCGGGGGCGAGCCGTTCCTCGTTGTCGATCACCAGCGCCACTTCGGCGAAGTTGCGGGCCGAGCGGGTGGCGGTACCGGCGAAGATCACGTCTTCCATGCCGCCGCCGCGCATCGCCGTGGGTCGGTTCTCGCCCATCACCCAGCGCAGCGCCTCGAGGAGGTTCGACTTGCCGCAGCCGTTCGGCCCGACAACGCCGGTCAGCCCCTCGTGGATGATGAGATCCGTGGGGTCGACAAAGCTCTTGAAGCCGTTGAGACGCAGGCGGGTGAACCGCAATTGGATGCTCCGTTGATTCCGAAGGGCTGGAATAGGGTCTGGCGCGCGGGGTTGCAAGTCAACCGCCACTCCCCGCATCTGGCGGTTTGGCGCTGGTTATCCCCAAGATGTTGGCGTCTTGACCCGGGAAGCGGCGGGATGCCAGATGCCGGGATGGATAGCATGACCCCCCGGCGCGCGACGCATGACGAAGACTGGCCGGCCCTTCTGGCGCTGATCCGGCAGGCCTTCGCCGGGATGGAGGGGCGGATCGACCCGCCCTCCTCGATGCACCGGCTGACGCCGGAGGGGATTGCCCGGCAGGCGGCGGAGGGCGAGATCTGGCTGATCGGCGCGCCGGTGCTGGCCTGCGTGTTCCTGACGCCGAAGCCGGATGCGCTTTATGTCGGCAAGCTGGCGGTCTCGCCTTTGGCGCAGCGTCAGGGCCATGCGCGGGCGCTGATGGCGGTGGCCGAGGAGCGGGCGCGGGCGCTCGGGTTTCCGGCGCTGGAGCTGCAGGTGCGGGTGGAGCTGGTGGAGAACCATGCGACCTTCGCGGCGCTCGGCTTTCGCCAGACGGCGGCGACCGCGCATGAAGGCTACGACCGCCCGACCTCGCTGACCTTCCGCAAGCCGCTCTGAGCTTGCGCGCCGCCTGCGGCAGGCTACCATCGCGGCAAAGCGAAGGAGACCGCATGACCCTGACCCTGCTCGGCATTTCCGGCGCGTTGCGCGCAGGCTCCACCAACCGGCTGCTCTTGGCCGAGGCCCGCCGCCGCTTCGGCGCGGCGACCCATACCGAAGGCGATCTGCGCCTGCCGCTCTATGACGAGGATCTGGAGATCGCGGAGGGCATCCCCGAAGCGGTGCAGCGGCTGGCGGAGCAGATGAAGGCCGCCGATGCCATCGTCATCGCCACGCCGGAATACAACAAGGCGCTGCCGGGAGTGCTGAAGAACGCGCTCGACTGGGTGAGCCGGGTGAAGGGCGGGGCGATGCGCGACAAGCCGGTGGCGATCGTCTCGGCCTCGGACGGGCGGGCCGGGGGCGACCGGGCGCAATTCTCGCTGCGGCTCTGCCTGACGCCGTTCCGCCCGCGGCTGATCTCTGGACCGGAGGTGATGGTGGCCTTCTCGCGCTCGGCCTTCGACGAGGCCGGGGCGCTGAAGGACGAGCGCACGGCGAAGGCGCTGGACGAGCTGATGGCGGGGTTGCGGGCCGAGGCCGAGAGGAACTGAGGTTGGCAGGGGCTGAGGCTCAGGCCTGCCCCTTCACCCGCGCCCGCCAGAGGGTGAAAAGCCCGGCGCAGACCACGACGCCCGCGCCGATGGCGACGTTGGTCCGCAGCGTGTCGCCGAAGATCACCATGCCCAGCACCGAGGCGAAGACCAACTGCAGGAAGGCAAACGGCTGCACCGCGCTGGCCTCTGCCACCTCGTAGGAGCGGATCAGGCACCAGTGCCCCAGCACCCCGGTGCAGCAGAGCGTCACCATCCAGCCCCAGTCGGGCAGGGTCATCGGCTCCCAGAACCAGACGCCGATACAGGTCATGGCGACGGCGCCCACCGTGCCCGTCCAGAAGAAGCTGACGGCGGCGCCGTCGCGGCGTGAGACGTAGCGGGTCAGGAGGCCATACATCGCGAACATGAAGGCGGCGGCGAGCGGCATCAGCGCCCAGGGCGAGAACACCGCGAAGCCCGGCTTTAGGATGATCATCACCCCGACGAAGCCGATGCCGATGGCCGTCCAGCGCCGCCAGCCGACCTTTTCGCCCAGCACCGGGCCGGAGAGGGCGGCCACCAGCAGCGGATAGGAGGTGAAGACGGCATGGCTTTCGACCAGCCCCAGATGCACGAAGCCCACCACCATGACGCAGACCTCGGCCGCCAGCAGCAGCGCCCGCGTCGCCTGCAGCACCGGATGCCGCGCCCGCAGCGCCACCTTGAGGCCCCCGGAGGTGCGGCTGGTCAGCGCGATGACGAAGGCGGCGAAGAACCAGTAGCGGATCATCACCACCATGAAGACGTTGTATTCCCCGGCCAGATGGCGCGAGAGTCCGTCCTGTATGGTGAAGATGAAGGTGGTCAGCACCATGAGCCAGATGCCGAGCCGCGTGTTCTGTTCGGTCATGTCCGCAGTTTTCCCGAGGACATGTGCCGTTTGCGCCCATGTCCCGGCGACCGTGTGACCTCGAATGCCGCCGCCTGCAAGGCCCGCCGCACATGACCGGCCGCCGTATAGGTGGCGAATGTGCCCTCGGGGGCCGTGTGCCCGGCAACCGCGCACATCAGCTCTTCCGACCAGAGCTCGGGGTTCTTGGCGGGCGAGAAACCGTCGAGAAACCACGCATCCGCCTGCCCCTGCCAGGCGGGAAGCGTCCCGCGCGCATCGCCGAGGATGACCTCGACCTGCAGCCCGCCATTCGTGAAGCACGAATGACCGGCCTGCCAGGCGGCAAGGAAGGGGCCCGCCACCGCCTCGGCCTCGGGGAAGGCCTGCAGGGCGCGGGCGATCTCTTCGGCGCGCATCGGGAAGGCCTCAAAGGAGGTGTAGTGCAGCCTGCCCTCGCAGCCCGCGCCCTGCCAGGCGATCAGGGTCGCCAGCATGTTGAGCCCGGTGCCGAAGCCGAGTTCGGCGATACGGAAGCCGGGGCGGAAGCGGTCGGGCAGGCCGTTTCCGGCGAGGAACACATGCCGCGTCTCGGCCAGACCGTCGGCCAGCGAGAAATACGGGTCGTCGAACCGCGTCGAGACCGGAACGATCCCGTCGCGCCACGCGACATCTGCGCTCTGGTCGCTCTCTGCCATCTGTCCTAAGCCTGCTGGTTCGGAGCGGACAATGGACAGGGAAGCGGGCAATGGCAACGCCGGATCTGACGGTAAGGGGCGCGGGCATCTTCGGGCTGGCGACCGCATGGGCCGCCGCCCGGCGCGGCGCGAAGGTGCGGCTGATCGAGACGGTGCGGATCGGCGCCGGATCGTCGGGCGGGCTGGTCGGCGCGCTCTCGCCCCATGTGCCCGAACAGTGGAACGACAAGAAGGCCTTCCAGTTCGACAGCCTGGCGATGGCCGAGGGCTGGTGGGCCGAAGTGGCCGAGGTCTCCGACCTGCCCACTGGCTATGCCCGGCTCGGGCGCTATCAGCCCTTGGCCGATGCGCGCGCGGTGGAGGCGGCGCGGGCCCGGGGGGTGGAGGCGCAGAGCCTCTGGGAGGGGCGTTTTCACTGGCAGGTGCTGGCGGCGGGTGCGCCGGGGATGCCGCAGAGCCCGAGCGGCTTCGTGATCCATGACACGCTGAGCGCCCGCATCCACCCGCGCCTCGCCTGCGCCGCGCTGGCCGCGGCGATCCAAGCCGCAGGGGGCGAGATCGTGATCGGCGCGGCGGAGGAGGCCGGGCCGGTGATCTGGGCGACGGGCCTCGACGGGCTGCAGGCGCTGGGCGAGGATCTGGGCAAGCCGGTGGGCAGCGGGGTGAAGGGGCAGGCGCTGCTGGTCGAGGCCGATCTGCGCGACCAGCCGCAGGTCTTCGCCGACGGGCTGCTGATCGTGCCGCATGCCGATGGCACGGTGGCGATCGGCTCGACCAGCGAGAAGGAGTGGCTTTCGCCCGACACGACTGACGAGCAGCTGGAGGCGGTCCATGCACGGGCGCTGGCGGTCTATCTGCAGCTGGAGGGCGCGCCGGTGCTGGAACGCTGGGCGGCGCTCAGGCCGCGGGCGCGCAGCCTTGCACCAATGCTGGGAGAGTGGCCGGGGCGGTCGGGGCAGTTCGTCGCCAATGGCGGCTTCAAGATCGGCTTCGGCATGGCGCCGAAGGTGGCCGAGGTGATGGCCGATCTGGTGCTGGAGGGGCGGGACGCGATCCCCGAGGGTTTCCGCGTCGCGGCCTCGCTGGTCTCGCGCAAGGGCCGCTAGGCGCTGGTCCAGCTCAGGCAGCCGACCGAGACCGGGCCGCGCGAGACGAGCAGCGCGCCGTGCCGGTAGAGGCTGAGCGCGCTGGCCTCGGGGCCGAGCGCCATGATCCAGACGGCCTCGCTGGCGTCGGTCCAGATCAGCCGCCCCTCCACCGCATCGGCGGCGGCGGCGACCTCGGCGAAGGAGATGCCGGGGCGGAAGAGGACGAGCGTGCGGCCATCGGGATCGGCCTCGGGAGGCAGCGCGGCAAGCGGACCCGCGACCAGCACCGCCAGCGCCAGCGTGACGGCAGCGCGCCGCCCCGTGCCGCCGGGGCCGGGCGGCGGGCTTCGCAGCAGGTGGATGCCCAGGGCCAGCACGGCGAGGCCGAAGGGGACCAGCCAGGCGAGATCCCAGAAGAGCGGGTAGGCGCTGTCCATCCTGATCCGGTGGATCTGCAGCAGCCAATGCGAGAGCACCGCGTCGAGCACATGCCAGCTGCCGAAGCCGATCAGCGCCCAGCCGGTGAAGCGCCGCTCCACCCCCGGCACGGCGAAGGCGGCACGGCGGGTCCAGATCAGCCAGAGGCCGAGCAGCGCGAAGAGGTAATGCGAGACATGGAACAGCCCGTCCGCGAGGATCTGGAAACGCAGGTCCTGCGGCGTCTCCGAGGGCGCCATGCCAGAGAGCAGGTGGTGCCACTGCAGCACCTGATGCAGGAGGATGCCGTCGAAGAAGCCGCTGAGCGCGAAGCCGAGCCAGAAGCCGCCCCAGAGGAGCCGCCGGGTGGGGTCCGCCGCCGATCGGTCTGCCATGCGCCGCTCCTTTTGGTTGCCTGGGGCTGCAACATGGGATGGGGGGCGTTGTTCCGGGGGCCGCGCGGGATGGGAATTGTTGGGGTGATCCGCTGGCGGGCGCGCCTCCTCCGGGGCTGCCAAGGGGCGCGCGTGACATCGGGAAACGGTCCACCGGCGGGCGCGCCTCTCCCGGCCCGCCGCTTGCGCGGCGTGCGTTCGGCGCTGACGATCTTCCACTGGAAGATCGTCCGGGCGCGCCTTACCCCTTCAGCTCCTCCGTGATCCGGACGGGGCCGCCGGTGCCGCGGAGCTTGGCGCGGTAGATCACCACCGATTCCGCCACGCGCATCACATAGGTCCGCGTCTCGGCGAAGGGGATCGTCTCGACCCAATCGACCACATCGACATCCGGCAGGCGCGGGTCGCCGAATTCCTGCACCCAGCGACGCGGGCGGCCCGGGCCGGCGTTGTAGCCCGAGGCGATCAGCGCGATCGAGGGGCCGAACTCCTCGACCAGCTGCGCGAGATAGGCCGTGCCCATCCGCACGTTGAAGGCGGGATCGCTGGTCAGCATCCGCGGCTCGAAGACCGAGCCGGTCTTGGCCGCCATCATCTTGCCGGTGCCCGGCATGACCTGCATCAGCCCGCGCGCCCCGGCGGGGCTGACCACCACCGGGTTGAACTCGCTTTCGCGCCGCGCGATCGACAGGGCCAGCGCCCGGCTGACCGGCAGCCCGTCCGAGGGCACCATCTCCGACACCGGGAAATAGGCCGAGGGCAGGATGATCCCACGCTCCGCCCCCTGCTTGCCCAGGAGCACGGCGATATGCGGCTCGTCCATGGCAAGCGTCATGTCGGCCAGCATCGCCAGATCCTCCGGCCCCAGCCCCTCGGCCAGATGCAGAAGGAAGCGCTTGCCCAGATCGAGTTCCCCGGCCCGCAACAGAAGCCGCGCCGCCTCCAGCACCGACGATCCGGCAAAGCCCGCCTGCCGCCAGTCGCCGACCCGGGTCGGCTGCAGCAGCGCGGGGTCGAGCGGGATGCCCGCGCGCTCGGCCGAGAGCAGCCCGTAATAGGCCGTCTGGTGCTTCGCCCCTTCGGCATAGGCAGTCCCGGCGGCGTCCAGGCGGCCGAGGGTCTCCAGCGCGCGCGCCTGCCAGTAATGCGCGCGCGACAGGCTGATCGGGGTGCGCACCGCCGCCTGCAGCCGCTGGAAATGCCCCAGCGCCGCTTCCGGCTGGTTCAGCTTGCGCAGGGCGATGAAGCCCGCGAGGAACTCAAGCTCGGCGAAATCACTGCCCGAGGTCAGCCAATGCTCCGCCGCCGCACGATAGGCCAGCGCCGCCTTGCCCTCGTCGAGCAGCCCGCGCGCGATCCCGGCGCGGCGCCCGGCCCATTGCGCCGGATCGCCCAGCGTCGCGGCGCTGGTGCTGCGCTCCATCAGCAGCGCCGCCGCATCGTCGGTCCGGCCCTTGCGGGCGCGCCAGATGAACCGCTCGTAGGCAAGCCCCGGATCGTTGGCGAGCGCGGCCGGAACGGCGGCGATCAGCGCGTCGATGCCGGGCGTGTCGGCCCGCAGGGCCATCCGCGCCCGCGCCAGCGCCTGCCAGCCCGCCGAGACGCGCGGCAGCATCCGCAGCGCCTGCTCGGGCCGGTTCTGCCAGAGGAGCTGGTCGAGTCGTGCCTCATGCGCCCGGGCCAGCGCCTGCGGGTAGAGCCCCAGCAGGACGGCTTCCTCCTCCGGCTCGAAGCCGAGCGTCGTCCAGGCCCGCAGCGCCTCGGCTTCGGCCTCGGCGCCGCGCCCGGCGCCGGCCAGCGCGCGGACATTGGCGATGGCGCCCGCCGCCGTCTGCGGCTCGGCCCCGTCGAAATAGCCCAGCACCCGGGCGGGCGTGGTGGAACGTGCCACCGCCGCCTCGCCCTTCTCGCGCAGGAGCGGCATGCCCGGCCAGTCGGGATAGCGCGCGAGGAACTGCTCGTAATCGCCGAGCAGCCCCTGCCCGGCGCGCAGCCGGTGCCATTCGATCACCGCCTGCCCCACCGATCCGGCCCCCTGCGCCGCCGTGGCCGCCGCGGCCCAGTCGCGCTGCGCCACCCGCTGCAGCGCGCCGCGCAGCGCATCTGCCTCGTCGGCGCGGGCGCCATGCGGTGCGGTCAGCCCGGCGACAGCCAGACCGAGGATCAGGACAAGCGGCGCAAGGCGCCCGGCGGGACGGGAAGGGAGGCGGAGCATTCGGATCATGGCGTGGATTTTGCCCCAGCCCGCAGGCCCCCGCAACACACATCCGCGCCAGCCTGCATCCCTGCGGCGTCAGGAACTTGGCAAGCCAGACGACCGGCGCTAGGAAGGCCGGGTTTGCAACCGGGCGACTCAGGGTCAGCCCACCCATCAGGAGAAGCGTGTCATGATCAAAGGGTCCATTCCCGCCCTTGTGACGCCGTTCAAGAACGGCGCCCTGGATCTCGAGACGCTGAAGAAACTGGTGGATTGGCAGATCGCCGAAGGCTCCACCGGCCTCGTGCCCGTCGGCACCACCGGCGAAAGCCCCACGCTGAGCCACGAAGAGCACGAGACGGTGATCGAGGCCGTGGTCAAGGCCGCCGCCGGCCGGGTGCCGGTGATCGCGGGCGCGGGCTCGAACAACACGGTCGAGGGCATCCGCCTGATCCGCTTCGCCGAACGGGTCGGCGCCGATGCCGCACTGGTGGTGACGCCCTATTACAACAAGCCGACGCAGGCCGGGCTGATCGCGCATTTCACCGCGCTGCACGACTGCTGCACCCTGCCGATCATCATCTACAACATCCCCGGCCGCTCGGTCGTCGACATGACGCCGGAAACGATGGGCACTCTGGCGAAACTGCCGCGCATCGTCGGCGTCAAGGACGCGACCGGCAAGATCGAGCGTGTCAGCCAGCAGCGCGCCAGCTGCGGCGCCGATTTCATCCAGCTTTCGGGCGAGGATGCGACGGCGCTCGGGTTCAACGCGCATGGCGGCACCGGCTGCATCTCGGTGACGGCGAACGTGGCGCCCCGGCTCTGCGCCGAGTTCCAGCAGGCGACGCTGGCGGGCGACTACGCCCGCGCGCTGGAGTATCAGGACCGGCTGATGCCGCTGCACGAGGCGATCTTCCTCGAGCCGGGGCTCGCGGGGGCGAAATACGGCCTCTCGAAGCTCGGTCTCTGCGAGGAGGAGGTCCGCCTGCCGCTGATCGGCCTGACCGACGGCACCAAGGCGCGGATCGACGCCGCGATGCGCCACGCCGGGTTGATCAACTGAGCCTGCTCCGGCCTTCGGCAGCGGAGGCCAGCGCGGGCAACCTGCGCGGCAGCATCCTCATGGTGATCTCGATGGCGGGCTTCGCCATCGAGGACATGCTGCTCAAGTCGGTGTCGCGCAGCCTGCCGGTGGGCGAGATCCTGATCCTCTTCGGTCTGGGCGGCATGATCTGCTTCATCGTGCTCGCCGCCCGGCGCGGCGAGCACGCGCTGCATCCGGCGATCCTGTCGCGCCCGATCCTGCTGCGCGCGCTCTGCGAGAGCGCGGGACGGCTGTTCTACACGCTGGCCATCGCGCTGACCCCGCTCTCGAGCGCCTCGGCGATCCTGCAGGCGACACCGCTGGTCGTGGTCGGCGGCGCGGCGCTGATCTTCGGCGAGAAGGTCGGCTGGCGGCGCTGGACGGCGATCGGCGTGGGATTCCTCGGCGTGCTGGTGATCCTGCGGCCGGGGGTGGAGGGCTTCAGCCTGGCCTCGCTGCTGGCGGTGGCGGGGATGCTGGGCTTTGCCGGGCGCGATCTGGCAACCCGCGCCGCCCCGCCGGTGCTGTCGAACCTGCAGCTCGGCATCTATGGCTTCTTCATGCTGATCCCCACCGGCGCGGTGCTTCTGGCCCTGACCGGCGGCGCGGTCCGTCCCGATGCCACGCAGGCGGCGCTGCTCCTTGCCGCGACGGCGGTGGGGGTCGGCGCCTATTACGCACTGACCGCCGCCATGCGGATCGGCGAGGTCTCGGTCGTCACCCCGTTCCGCTACACCCGGCTACTTTTCGCGCTGATCCTCGGCGTGCTGGTCTTCGCCGAACGCCCCGACGCGCTGACTCTGACCGGCAGCGCCATCGTGGTGCTCTCGGGCATCTACACCCTGCTGCGCACCGGCCGCCGCGCCGCCCGCTGACCAGCTTGGGCGTGCCACCCTCGGCCGGCTCCTCCGGCTGATTCGGCTGAAGGCCGCAGATCATGGTTTCGCGAAGCTTGGCGAGCGGGGGGCTGCGGGATGGTCGGGGCGGCCAGGGCGCGCTGTTTCGCGGCGGGCGCCAATGCCCTGTGCGGGCCGTTTCTGCGACGAAAATACGTCAGAATTCCGGTGCTTATTGGGCGCAGGGCCGTTTCTGGCCGTTCTCGTCTCTCCCACCGCCTCACACAAAGGATCGCGTCATGTTCATGCAGGATATCGCCTGTCTCGCCCGCGCTGCCGCTCCCGTCGGTCGCCCGGAGCCCACCCCGATCTGCGGCCCGCTCACCGGCCTCCTGACCGGTACGCTGGTCGAGACCGCCACCGGCTGGCAGCCGGTGGAGCGGCTGGCGGTGGGCGACCGGGTGCAGACGCTCGACGGCGGGCTGCGGCCGATCCTCGGGCTCGACCGGCGGGAGGTCGGGGCCGAGGCGATGGCGCTGCATCTGCCGGGCGGCGCCTTCGGCAATTGCGCCGATCTGCTCGTCCTGCCGGGTCAGGAGCTGCTGGTCGATACGCTGGGTGCCCTTGAGGATGCCGCCTTCGCGAGGTTCGCTGCCTTGGCGCTGGAGGGGATCGCCGGCATCCATCGGGTGCCGCTGCCGCAGGCGAGCGCGATCGTCACCCTGCGCTTTGCCGAGGAGGAGGCGATCTGGGCCAACAGCGGACTGCTGCTGCATTGCCCCGCGCTTCCGGGCGAGACGGACTGCTTCTACCCGCAGGTCGGCGCCGCCGAGGCCCAGGCGCTCATCGCCCCCTTCGCCAGGGCGGCGTGAGGCTCAGTGCCGCTTAGACGCCGCCTGGTTCATCCGCACGTGGCGCAGCGCCTCGACCAGAAGCGCCGTCAGCAGGCCGAAGTTCAAAAGCCCGTTGGCAGCCGCCATCGCCCCGAGGATGCGCCAACGCTGCGGCATCAGCACATCGCCGTAGCCCAGCGTGGTGAAGGTCACCATCGAGAAATAGAGCGCTTCCTCCATCGTCCGGAAGGCGCCGAGCACCCAGAAGGTCAGTGCCCAGAGCCAGACCCCCACCGTCAGCATCGCCAGCGCCCAGAGCGCCGTGCCCGCCACCACGAGGATCAGCTTGGGGCGGTGCGGCTCGATCATCAGCCAGCGGTGCCAGCGCAGGAAAGCGGCCTCGACCAGCCATGCGCTGGGGGCCATCAGCAGGATGGAGGTCAGCAGCACGATGGAACCGGACAGGATCTGCAGGAACATGGGGAGCCCTCCGCCTTTCCTCTACACCGGCGCGGCGCGGCTTGTCTTCTGTCTCGCATGCCGCAGAGCCGCCGTCGCAGGCCTGCACTGGACTTGGCGGCACCGCTCGCCTATCTCGGGGGGATCATGGCCGAAAAATCCGATCCCAACAGCAAGCTCATCGCCGAAAACCGCCGCGCGCGTTTCGATTACCATATCGAGGACGATCTGGAGGCCGGCATCATGCTGTTCGGCTCCGAGGTCAAATCGCTGCGGCAGGGCGGCTCGAACATCGCCGAGAGCTATGCCTCGGTCGAGAATGGCGAGCTCTGGCTGATCAACGGCTATATCGCGCCCTACGTCCGCGCCAAGACCTTCGGCCATGAGGAGCGGCGGCGGCGCAAGCTTCTGGTCTCGAAGAAGGAGCTGTCGCGGCTGTGGAACGCCACCGCGCGCGAGGGCATGACCATCGTGCCGATGAAGATGTATTTCAACGAGCGTGGCATCGTGAAGATCAAGCTTGGCGTCGCCAAGGGCAAGAAGCTCGCCGACAAGCGCCAGACCGAGATGAAGCGCGACTGGGACCGGCAGAAGGCCCGGCTGCTGAAACAGGGCTGAAGCCCGGTTTTTCCGGCTTGCGTTGACAGGTCACGCCCGGGGGGCTTGCCTGCCCGGCCTTCGGGCATTACTCCGGGCGGGCCTTGCGAGGAGCCCGGACATGACCGCCGCCGCCACCGACGCCACCACAGCCGCCGCAAAAGACGATCCCAGAACGCTGGTCTCGACCGACTGGCTTGCCGCCCATCTGCGCGACCCCGACCTGCGCCTGCTCGACGCTTCCTGGTTCATGCCGGGCACGCCGCGCGACCCTCGGGCCGAGCATGAGGCCGCCCATATCCCCGGCGCGCGCTTCTTCGACATCGACGAGATCAGCGACCAGCGTTCGTCGCTGCCGCATATGGCGCCGCCGCCCGAGAAGTTCATCAGCCGGATGCGGGCGATGGGCGTGGGCGACGGGCACCAGGTGGTGGTCTACGATTCCACCGGCATCTTCTCGGCGCCGCGGGTCTGGTGGACCTTCCGGCTGATGGGCAAGCTCGATGTCGCGGTGCTGGATGGCGGCTTTCCCAAATGGCAGGCCGAGGGCCATCCGGTCGAGGACATGCCGGCGCAGGTACGCGACCGCCACATCACCGTGCAGCGGCAGGCCGGGCTGGTGAAGGACGTGACGCAGGTCGCCCATGCTTCGAAGCTGGGCGAGGCCGAGATCATCGACGCGCGCTCCGCCCCGCGCTTTGCCGGCAGCGAGCCCGAGCCGCGGCCCGGCCTGCGCTCGGGCCATATCCCCGGCTCGAAGAACCTGCCCTGGGGCAACCTGCTGAATTCCGACGGCACGATGAAATCGCCCGAGGCGCTGCGCAGGCTCTTCACCGAGGCCGGGGTCGATCTGGCGAAACCGGCGATCACCACCTGCGGCTCCGGCATTTCCGCCGCCATCCTCAGCCTCGCGCTGGAGCGGATCGGCCACCGCAACCATTCGCTCTACGACGGGTCCTGGGCCGAGTGGGGCATGTATGACGACCTCAAGGTCGCGAAAGGATAGACGATGCTCTCCGCGCTGAAACCGCAACCCGCCGACAAGATCCTGCAGCTGATCCAGATGTATCGTGACGACCCGCGCGAGGCGAAGATCGACCTCGGCGTCGGCGTCTACAAGGACCCGACCGGGCTCACCCCGGTGATGCGCGCGGTGAAGGCGGCCGAGGCGAAGCTCTGGCAGACCGAGACCACCAAGACCTATACCGGGCTCGCGGGCGAACCGGCCTATGCCGCCGCCATGGCCAAGATGATCCTCGGTGAGGACGCCGCGGCCGACCGGATCGCGGCCATCGCCACCCCCGGCGGCACCGGGGCGATCCGGCAGGCGCTGGAGCTGATCAAGCTGGCCTCACCCGAGGCGACCGTCTGGCTCAGCAACCCGACCTGGCCGAACCATCCCTCGATCATCCGCTATCTCGGCATTCCGATGCGGGAGTACCGCTATTTCGACGCCGAGACCGGGGGCGTCGATTTCGAAGGCATGATGCAGGATCTCGCCGGGGCGAAACCCGGCGACGTGGTGCTGCTGCACGGCTGCTGCCACAACCCGACCGGGGCCAATCCGAATGCGGTGGAATGGGCCGCCATCGCCGCATTGCTGGAAAAGACCGGGGCGATCCCGCTGATCGACCTGGCCTATCAGGGCTTCGGCGACGGGCTGGAGGAGGACGCCGCCGCGACCCGGCTGATCGCCGCCCGCCTGCCGGAAGTGCTGATCGCTGCCTCCTGCTCGAAGAACTTCGGCATCTACCGCGAGCGCACCGGCGTGCTGATGGCACTGGGCGACCCGGCGCTGAAGCCCACGGTGCAGGCCAACCTGAACTTCCTCAACCGGCAGAACTTCTCCTTCCCGCCCGACCACGGCGCGCGGCTGGTGACGATGATCCTGACCGATGCCGAACTGACCGCCGACTGGAAGTCGGAGCTGGAGGAGGTGCGGCTGAACATGCTGACTTTGCGCCAGCTTCTGGCCGACGCGCTCAGGGCCGAGACCGGATCGGACCGCTTCGGCTTCATCGGCCAGCACCGCGGCATGTTCTCGCGGCTAGGGATCACGGCGGACCAGGTCGAGCGGCTGCGCAGCGAGCATGGCATCTACATGGTGGGCGACAGCCGGCTGAACATCGCCGGGCTGAACCGCAACACTGTGCCGGTGCTGGCCCGCGCGGTGGCGCAGGTGATCCGCTAGACCGGACGAGCCGCCCTCGGGGCCATCGAGGCCCCTCGGACGGCATTGCCATGGACGAAAGGAACCGGCAGGCGCAGACCGTCTGCCGGTTTTTCCTTGCCCAAATACTCCCCGCCGGAGGTGCCTTGGGTCAGCCGGGGACGCTCCGCGGGGGAATATTTCTGCGAGGAGAAGGCCAGGTGCCGCACCGGGGCGGCTTGCGGCGGCAGGCCTTCGGCGCGGGTTCGATGCCCGCGACGACGGCTCCCCCCCCCCCGCCGGCAGGAAGCCCGGACGGCAAAAGGCCCGGACCGAGGTCCGGGCCTTTCGGAGGGCGGCGGGGGGAGGACCCGCCTGCCCCCGTGGTCTCAGGCGTGATAGGCCGATTCGCCGTGCGAGGTCTGGTCGAGGCCGATGCGTTCGCTCTCGGTGTCGACGCGCAGGCCGACGATCATGTCCACCAGCTTGAACAGCACGAAGGAGACGATGCCGGTCCAGACCACGGTCACCGCGACCGCCTGGATCTGCACGATGGTCTGGCCGATCATGGTCTGGGCCTCGTCGGCATAGCCGATACCGCCGAGCGAGCTGGAGGTCAGGATGCCGGTGCCGACCGCGCCGACGATGCCCGCGACGCCGTGGATGCCGAAGACGTCGAGGCTGTCGTCATAGCCCATGGCATTCTTCACCACGGTCACGAAGAAGTAGGCGAAGAGCACGGCAATGATGCCGAGCAGGATCGCGCCCATCGGGCCGACGGTGCCGCAGGCCGGGGTGATGGCGACGAGGCCGGTCACCATGCCCGAGGCGGCGCCCAGCATCGAGGCCTTGCCGCGCTGCATGCCTTCCACGACACACCAGGCCACGGTGGCGGCAGCGGTGCAGATGAAGGTGTTGATCATGGCGAGGGTCGCGCCGCCGTTGGCCTCGAGGTTGGAGCCGACGTTGAAGCCGAACCAGCCGACCCAGAGCATCGAGGCGCCGATCATGGTCATCACCATCGAATGCGGCGCCATGTTCTCCTTGCCGAGCCCGATGCGCTTGCCGATCACCATGCAGCCGATCAGAGCCGCCACACCGGCGTTGATATGCACCACGGTGCCACCGGCGAAGTCGATGGCGCCCCAGTTGAAGATCAGGCCCGAGGCGTCCCAGACCATGTGGGCGATCGGGAAATAGGCGAAGGTCACCCAGAGGGCCGAGAACAGCAGCACCGCCGAGAACTTGATGCGTTCGGCGAAGGCGCCGACGACCAGGGCGGGGGTGATGCAGGCGAAGGTCATCTGGAAGCAGATGAACAGGTATTCCGGGATGACGTAATCGGCCGAGAAGGTGGCCGCCATCGACTCGGTGGTGACGCCGGCGAGGAACATCTTGCCGAACCCGCCCCAGAAGGCGCTGGTGCTGCCGCCGAAGGCGAAGGAATAGCCGTAGATCACCCAGATCACCATCACCAGACAGGCGACCAGCGTGCACTGCATCAGCACCGACAGCATGTTCTTCGAGCGCACGAGCCCGCCGTAGAACAGTGCGAGGCCCGGCAGGATCATGAACAGGACCAGCACGGTCGAGATCATCATCCAGGCCACGTCACCCTTGTCCATCACGGGGGCCGCCGCCTCGGCGACCTCGGCGGCTGCGGTGGCGGCCTCGGTGGTCGCCTCCTGCGCCCAGAGGGGCAGCGCGGAACCCGCGACGAGCGCGGAAAGTCCCGAAAGTTTCGCCAGAGTCTTCATTTATTCTATCCCTCTCCCGTCCGCGTCAGAGCGCGTCGTCGTTGATTTCGCCCGTGCGCACGCGGACAGCGTGTTCGACATCAAGCACGAAGATCTTGCCGTCGCCGATCTTGTCGGTCTTGGCGGTGGCGCGGATCGTCTCCACCACTGGGTCGGCAAGGCTGTCGCTCACCACGATCTCGAGACGGACCTTCGGCACGAAATTCACGGCATATTCCGCACCGCGGTAGATCTCGGTGTGACCCGATTGCGAGCCGAACCCCTTGATTTCCGTGACCATCATGCCGCGCACGCCGATGGTGGTGAGCGCCTCGCGCACCTCCTCCAGCTTGAACGGCTTGATTGCTGCAATGATGAGTTTCACATCGTTCCCCTGTCTTACTCGGCCCTCGCCGGACCCCACGTCATCACAAGGCAAGGTTCGACCCCGACGCACAACAATCGGGCAGGAGAAAAGCGGGCGGACCCTTCAGTTGTTGCACATTTTTTGCACTCATTTGAGGGATTGCTTAAATTAAAAGCAACATGATGAGTGGCTTTAAAGCCGCGCCCACTCCACATTCCCGACCGCGGCAGATAGAGTCGCGCGAAACGACATCGCGAAACAGGCGGGCAGATCGGGCATGAGCGGCACAGGCAAGCGGCGCGCGCCGCTGGTGGCGGACAAGCGATATGCGCCTTCGGGCGGCGGGCGCGGCACGGGTGGGAACTCGGGCGGCGGCTCGGGCAGTGGGCGGGGCGGTTCGGGCGGCGGCTCGAAGCCGCCGCGCAAGCCTGCGCCGCGCAGGCCCGCCAAGCGGCGCAACCCCTTGGTGGCGCTTGTGCTCGGCTTCTTCGGGCTGATCTGGCGCATCGTCTGGGGTGTCGGCTGGCGCATCGCCTTTCTGGTGGCGCTGGGGCTCGGCGCCACGACCTACTACTTCTCCGCAAAGCTGCCCGAGGTGACGGCGCTGCTCGACGCCCGCGCCAAGGGCTCTGTCACGCTGCTCGACCGCGACGGCAAGGTCTTCGCCTGGCGCGGCGAGACCTTCGGCGGGCAGATCACCTCGGATTCGGTATCGCCCTACCTGCGCGACGCGGTGGTGGCGACCGAAGACCGCCGCTTCTACCGGCATTTCGGCGTCAGCCCGCGCGGCGTCGCCTCGGCGATCAAGATCAACCTCTCCGAGGGCCGCGGCCCGCTCGACGGCAACGGCGGCTCGACCATCACGCAGCAGGTGGCCAAGCTCCTCTGCCTCGGTACCGAATACGATCCGGCGGAGTGGAAGTCCGAGGCGGAGTACGAGGCCGACTGCCGCAAGGGCGGGATCTGGCGCAAGATCAAGGAAGTGCCCTTCGCCATGGCGATGGAGGCCAAATATTCCAAGGCCGAGATCCTGACGATCTACTTCAACCGCGCCTATCTCGGCGCGGGGGCGCGCGGCTTCGAGGCGGCGGCGCAGCGCTATTTCGGCAAATCGGCCAATGCGGTGACGCCAGCCGAGGCCGCGATGCTGGCGGGCCTGCTGAAGGCGCCGTCCTATTACGCGCCGACCGGCAATATGCAGCGCGCGCGCGACCGGGCGAACGTGATCGTCGGGCTGATGCAGGAGCAGGGCTATCTGACCATGGCCGAGGCCGAGGAGGCTCGGCGCAACCCGGCCAAGCTTTCGGAGGCGGCGCAGAGCCGGTCGGGCGGGTTCTTCGCCGACTGGGTGATGGAATCGGGGCCTTCGTTCCTGACGCGTGACACGACCGAAGACGTCATCATCCGCACCACGCTGGACCAGAAGCTGCAGAAGGCCGCCGAGACCGCGCTGGCCGATGTCTTCGCGACCAAGGTCAAGGAAGGCTCCAAGGCCCAAGCGGCGGTGGTGGTGATGTCGGCGGATGGCGCGGTGCGCGCGATGGTCGGCGGCCGCAACATCGAGGCGGCGGGCTCGTTCAACCGCGCGACGCAGGCGCTGCGCCAGACCGGCTCGGCCTTCAAGCCCTTCGTCTATGCCGCCGCGATGGATCTGGGCTACAGCCCGGCCGATTTCGTCGACGACAGCCCGCTGACCATCAACATCCGCGGCTCCGGCCCGTGGTCACCCTCGAACTACGACCGCAAGTTCCGCGGGCTGGTGACGCTGACCGACGCGCTGAAGCAGTCGCTGAACATCCCCGCCGTGCGGATCTCCGAGGCGGTGGGCAGCGATCTGGTGCGGCAGGTGGCAGCCAACTTCGGCATCCAGAGCGATCTGGCCGCCGGTCCGGCGCTGGCGCTGGGGGCCTCGGAATCGACGCTGCTGGAGACGACGGGGGCTTATGCCGGCATCCTCAACGGCGGCTCGGCGGTGAAGCCCTACGGTCTGGTGGAGTTGCGCCTGCAGGGCGATGACGCGCCGCTGATCGGTCAGGAGGGCGGCATCGGCGAGCGGGTGATCTCGGAAGAAGCGGCAAAGCTGCTGACCTACATGATGACCGAGGTGATCAACTCCGGCACCGGCACCCGGGCAAAGCTGCTCGACCGCGAAGCGGCAGGCAAGACCGGCACCACGCAGGCGGCGCGCGATGCGTGGTTCGTGGGCTTCACCGCCGATTACGTCGCCGGGGTCTGGATGGGCTACGACGACAACAAGCCGCTGACCGGCGTCACCGGCGGCGGGCTGCCCGCCGAGATCTGGCGCGAGGTGATGATCCGGGTCAACGCCGACCTGCCGCCGCGCCCGCTGCCCAAGATCATCCCCGAGCCGCGCGTACCGCCCGCCACCTCGGCCGATGTGAACACCCAGCCAGTGCCGCAGGGCTCGCAGGACTGGATGGCGGCCCCCGTGCCGCAGGCGCGGGTCCAGCCCCGGCCCGAGCCGCAGCAGGACATTGGCGAGCGCATCCTGAACGACGTGCTCGGCGTGTTCGGCGCCGGGAACTGAGACAGCAAAACGCCGCCCCGAGGGGCGGCGTTTTTCGTTTCGCGCCTTGGGCGGCGGTCAGCTTGCGGTCTTCAGCTCTTCGGTCAGGCCCGCGATGCTGCCGCGCTGGCGGTCCAGCATGGCACCGATCTCGGTCCGCTCGGAGGCGAGCATGTTCACGCCCTCGATGATGATGTTGAAGAACAGCGGCCGTCCGGCCTTGTCCGACACATGCCAGCGCAGCTCGAACGGGGCCTCGCCGCGCAGATAGGCGGTGGAGATCACCTCGACGCTGCTCTTGAGCGGGCGCGCGTCGTTCACCTTGATCTCGCCGCCGATGAACTCGCGGAAGCGGCTGCCGTACTTGCGGCTGATGTAGCCCTGATAGGCTTGGGTGAAGGCCGCCATCTCGGCGCGGCTGGCGCTGCGGCCCGCCACGCCCAGCGCGGTGCGGGCGATGGCCGGAACGTCGGCGTATTGCACGAACATCCGCTCGAAATCGCCATACATCTGCTGCTCGGACTTGCCCGAGTTGATCGTCCGGTTGACCTCGGCGATCGCCCGCACCACGAGGTCGCGGGCCACGCCCACATCGAGCGCCTGAGCGGGCTGCCACGGCAGCGCCGCGACGGCGACACCGGCGAGCAGACCCAGCGTCACGGCGCGGCGGGTCAGCAAGAGCGGGGAAAACTGATCATTCGACATTGGGGTCCTCGATGGTATCGGTCGCATAGGGATCAACGAACCCCGCATCGGCATCCGTCGCATAGGGGTCGATGAACTCGTCATCGGCACCGCCGGTCTGGCCAAGCTCGAACCGGCGATTCTGCAGGTAGAGCAGCCGGGCCTGCGCGTAACTATCCGCGCTTCCGTAGAGAACGGAATCCAAAGTGTCGGCATAACGGTGGCGATCACCAAGCTTTGATCCGAGCTGGGCGGCGGTCACGTAATAGCCCTCAGGATTCGGGATCACCAGACGCAGCGGGTTCAGCGCAATGTCGACGGCGGTGCCGACCAGATCGCGCTCGGTCGTCGGCCCGATCCCCGGAAACTCGCCATAAACGCCTTCCGGCGCGCCCCAGACATGCATCGTCTCGCCGAAATCGGTCTTCTTGCCCTGCAGCCCCATGGAAGAGGCCACATCGAACAGACCGCCGATGCCGAACACCGTGTTGACCGCGAAACGCGCCGTGTTCTGCGCCGCAAAACCCAGCCGGGCCTGCAGCACGTTGTTGACGACATCGCCCGGGAGGTCGAGATTGGAGGCGAGGTTGTTGACGCCGCGCTGCACCGGCTCGGGGATGACGCTGCCATAGCCGTTCGCCGCCGGACGGATCAGCGCCCGGTCGATCCCGCGGTTGAAGGCATGGACCCGGCGGTTGGACGCCTCGGCCGGATCGTTGATCCCGACCGGCGCCGGCGCGGGTCCACAGGCGGTCAGCGCCGCGAGAAAGATCAGCGAGACGGCGGTCTTCGGCGAGGAAAGCAATGGTGTTTTCAAGGTCATCTTTCTATTGTCCGCCCTAGCAAGTCGCTAACCACCGACTTTTACGATAATTGACAAGCGATAAGCAGCCTCTCACGGCGAAGCAACCGGAGACCGTGACCGCAGGGATACGCAGGAAGATTCCTGCCGAAGCTCAAGACATCGCGGTAACGATACGGAAGCGCCGGGGGGATACAAGAGGTCGAATGACAAGCGGGACGAACGGATCATGAGAGGCAGGGACACAAGGCGCGGCATGCAGGAGCTGCGTGCGGCACGGCGGCTCTCGCTGGGGCTGATGCTGACGGTCTTCGTGTTCAGCATCTTCGTCAACCTGCTGATGCTGACAGGCCCGCTCTACATGCTGCAGGTCTACGACCGGGTGCTGGGCAGCCGCTCCGAAGAGACGCTGCTGGCGCTCTCGGTGCTCGTCACCTTCCTCTTCATCGCCATGGGCCTGCTCGACCATGCGCGCAGCCGGATCATGGCGCGGATCGGCGCCAAGTTCCAGGATCAGCTCGACCGCCGCGTGTTCGAGGCCTCGGTGCGCCGGCTTTCCGTCGCCCCGGGCGATCCCGCCGCGATCTCGGCCCAGCGCGATCTCGAGTCGATCCAGCGGCTCTGGGCCTCGCCGGTGCTGACCGCGCTCTTCGACCTGCCCTGGACGCCGCTGTTCTTCGCCGCGATCTTCGTCTTCCACTCCTGGATGGGCTGGCTCGCCATCGGCGGCGGCGTGATCCTGATCTGCGTGACCCTGCTGAACCAGCGCTTCACCGAAGTCCCGATGCAGAGCGCGACTCAGCTCAGCCTGCAAGCCGAACGCTTCGCCGACAACATCAAGGCCGAGGCCGAGGTGGTGCGCGCGCTCGGCATGTCGGGCAACGGCTTCGACCGCTGGCAGCGCGCCCGCTCCGAGGCTCTGGGACAGAACATCAAGGCCTCCGACCTCACCGGCGTCTTCGGCGTCCTCTCGAAGACGCTTCGGCTCTTCCTGCAATCGGCCATGCTCGGCCTCGGCGCCTGGCTGGTGCTGCGGCAGGAGCTGAGCGCCGGCGCCATGATCGCCGGCTCCATCCTGATGGGCCGCGCCCTCGCCCCGATCGAGGTCGCCATCGGCCAATGGGCCGTGGTCCAGCGCGCCCGCGAGGGCTGGGGCCGTCTGGCCGAGCTCTTCACCTCGCAGCCGCCGGAGCAGAAGCGCACCGCCCTGCCCCGCCCCAAGGCGCATATCGAGGCGCAGAACCTCTCCGTAGTGCCCCCGGGCGAGTCGACGGCGGTGCTGCGCGGCATCAGCTTCCGGCTGGAACCCGGTCAGGCGCTGGGGGTCATCGGCCCCTCCGGCTCGGGCAAATCCACGCTGGCGCGGGCGCTGATCGGCGTCTGGCGGCCGATGGGCGGGCAGATGCGGCTCGATGGCGCCACGCTCGACCAATACGACCCCGACGTGCTCGGCGGCTACATCGGCTACCTGCCGCAGCGGGTCATGCTATTCGAGGGCACCATCGCCGAGAACATCGCCCGGCTGAAGGGCAGCCCCGACGGCGGCGCCGTGGTCGAGGCGGCGAAGAAAGCCGCCGCGCATGACATGATCCTCTCGCTGCCCGACGGCTATAACACCCGCGTCTCCTCGCTGGGCGGCCGGCTCTCGGGCGGGCAGATCCAGCGCATCGGCCTCGCCCGCGCCATGTATGGCAACCCGGTCTTCCTCGTTCTGGACGAGCCGAACTCCAACCTCGACAACGAGGGCTCGATGGCGCTGAACCTCGCGATCCGCGCCATGAAGGAGGCGGGAGGGTCGATCTTCATCATGGCCCACCGCCCCGCCGCGATCCAGGAATGCGAGTTGCTTATGGTGGTGGAAAACGGCATGCGCCGCGCCTTCGGTCCGCGCGATCAGGTGCTGCGCGAGATGGTGAAGAACCACACCGAAATCGTGAAAAGTGCAGGCCCCGGAGGCGTGACATGACCGAGAGACCCGTCTGGTCCACCCGCAAACCCGCCGCCATCGGCCTCGCCACCCTCCTGATGCTGGTCGGCGGCTTCGGCACCTGGAGCGTCGCCTCCTCGATCTCCGGCGCCATCATCGCCCACGGCCAGATCGAGGTGGAGCAGAACCGCCAGATCGTCCAGCATCCAGATGGCGGCGTGGTCGAGGCGATCAACGTCTCCGACGGCGACACCGTGGCGGCGGGCGACATCCTGCTGACGCTGGACGGCTCCACCCTGCGCTCCGAGCTCGCCATCGTCGAGGGCCAGCTCTTCGAGATCTCCGCCCGCCGCGCCCGGCTCGAGGCCGAGCAGGACGATGCCGAGGCCGTGGTCTTCCCCGAAGAACTGGAAGCCGCCGCCGAACGCCGCGCCGATGTCGACGAGCTGGTGCGCGGTCAGGCCCGGCTGTTCGACGCCCGCCGCGCCACCCTTGCCCAGCAGGTCGATCAGCTGGCCAAGCGCCGCGGCCAGATCGCCAACCAGATCGAGGGCATCGCCGCGCAGAGCGACGCGCTCACCACCCAGCTCTCGCTGATCCAGCGCGAGCTGACCGACCAGCAGAGCCTGCTCGACCGCGGCCTCGCGCAATCCAGCCGCGTCCTCGCCCTGCAGCGCGAGGAGGCCAGCCTGCGCGGTCAGGTCGGAGAGCTGACCGCCAGCAAGGCCGAGGCCGAGGGCCGCATCACCGAGATCGACATCGAGATCCTCAGCCTCGGCTCGCGCCGCCGCGAAGAGGCGATCACCGAATTGCGCGACTTCGGCTATCGCGAGCTGGAGCTGGTCGAGCGCCGCTCGGCCCTCGGCGAACAGATCGCCCGGCTCGATATCCGCGCCCCGGTCTCGGGCATCGTGCTGGGACTGCAGGTCACCACCCCCCGCGCCGTGCTCAAGCCCGCCGATCCGGTGCTCTACCTGATCCCGCAGGACCGCCCCCTGGTGATCGCGGCGCAGGTGCCGCCGATCCACATCGACCAGCTGCATACCGGCCAGCCGGTGCGTCTGGTCTTCTCGGCCTTCTCCAGCCGCACCACGCCCGAACTCGCCGGCCATGTCACGGTGATTTCCGCCGACGCGCTCTCCGACCCGCGCACCCAGGCCTCCTACTACCGGGCCGAGATCGTGCTGGACGAGGGCGAGATCGGCAAGCTTGCCGACAAGGCGCTGGTCCCCGGCATGCCGGTGGAGGCCTTCATCAAGACCGCCGACCGCTCGCCGCTGGCCTATCTCTTGAAGCCGTTCACCGACTACTTCACCCGCGCCTTCCGCGAAACCTGAGCCCCCTTGCCGCCCCCGGCGGAGGGGGCTAGCCTCCGCCCCAACTGAAGGAGGCCCCCCATGTCGATCGAAACCCGCCTTGCCGAACTCGGCGTCACCCTGCCCGACGCCCCCGCCCCGGCGGCGAATTACGTTCCTTACGTGATCAGCGGCGATCTCGTCTTCGTCTCCGGCCAGATCAGCCAGGGCCCCGACGGCCAGATCAAGGGCAAGCTCGGCGCCGACATGGAGATCCCCGCCGGGGCCGAGGCCGCCAAGGCCTGCGCCATCAGCCTGCTCGCCCAGGTGCGCAAGGCCTGCGACGGCGACCTCTCGCGCCTCGTCCGCGTGGTCAAGCTGACCGGCTTCGTCAACTCCACCCCCGACTTCGGCGACCAGCCCAAGGTGATCAACGGCGCCTCCGATTTCCTCGTCGAGGTGCTGGGCGACGCCGGCCGCCACTCGCGCTCCGCCGTCTCCGCCGCGAGCCTGCCCTTCGGCGTCGCGGTCGAGATCGAAGGCATCTTCGAGATCCGCTGATGCGCATCCCCCTGCCCGCGGCTTTCCGCACCACGCCCATTGCCCACCGCGCGCTGCACGACCGCGCGGCGGGACGGCCGGAAAACTCGCGCGCCGCGATCCGCGCGGCGATCGCCGCCGGCTACGGCATCGAGATCGACCTGCAGCGGTCGGCAGACGGGCAGGCGATGGTGTTCCACGACGACGATCTCGACCGGCTGACCGGGGCCAAGGGTCCGGTCGCCGCTCTAATGGCGGCGGAACTCGGCGCGACCCGGCTGCGCGACGCCGAAGACGGCATCCCGACCCTCCCCGAGGTGCTGGCGATCGTCGCGGGCCGCGTTCCGCTGCTGATCGAGCTGAAGGACCAGACCGGCGACATGGGCAAGGCCGTGGGCCCGCTGGAGGCCGCGACCGCCGCGGCCCTCGTCGGCTATGACGGCCCGGTGGCGCTGATGTCCTTCAACCCGCACAGCATCGCCGAGATGGCCCGCCTCGCCCCGAACCTGCCGCGCGGCCTCGTCACCTGCGATTACGACCCCGCCGACTGGGCCCCGCTGCCAGCCGAAACCTGCGCCCGGCTGCGGGACATCCCGGATTACGACCGGGTGAACGCCAGCTTCCTGTCGCATCAATGGCAGGATCTGGCCCGCCCGCGCGTCGGCGCGCTGCGCGATGCCGGTGCGGCGATCCTCTGCTGGACGGTCCGCTCGCCCGAGGCCGAGGCCGAGGCGCGGCGCATCGCGGAAAACATCACCTTCGAAGGCTACCTCGCCCCGTTCCCGGCTTGACCCCGGCGCGCGCCGCGCCACCATCCCCGCCGGACCCGGGCTTTCATCTTCGCTCAAATATCCTCGGGGGGTCCGGGGGGCAGACAGCCCCCCGGCCTAGCCCGTGCAAGAGGCGCGCCGCATGACAACCGAGATCGAGCTCACCGCGCTGAGCTCCCTGACAGAGATCGACGCCGCCGACTGGGATGCCGTCGCCTGCCCCGAGGCGGCGACCGGTCGGCCTGTCGATCCCTTCACCACCCACCGCTTCCTCGCGGCACTCGACCGCTCGCACTCCACCGGCACCGGCACCGGCTGGCACCCGCGCCCGCTGATCGCCCGGGCCGCGGGCCGGGTCATCGCCGCCGCCCCGCTCTACGCCAAGGGCCACAGCCAGGGCGAGTACATCTTCGACCACAACTGGGCCCGCGCCTATGAACAGGCGGGCGGGCGCTACTACCCCAAGCTGCAGCTCGCCGTGCCCTTCACCCCCGCCACCGGCCGCCGCCTGCTGACCCTGCCGGGGCTGGAGGCGACGGGCCGGTCCGCGCTGCTGCAAGGCGCGCTGTCCATCGCCCAGCAGAACCACCTCTCCTCGCTGCACATCACCTTCTGCACCGAGGAGGAGGCCGAGGCCGGCGCCGAGATGGGTCTCCTGCACCGCGTCACCCAGCAATTCCACTGGGAGAACCGCGGCTACGGCGACTTTGCCGATTTCCTCGCCGATCTCTCCTCGCGCAAGCGAAAGACGATCCGCAAGGAGCGCGAGACGGCCGCGGGTTTCGGCGGCGAGATCCGCTGCCTGACCGGCGACCAGATCGAGCCGCAGCACTGGGATGCCTTCTGGACCTTCTATCAGGACACCGGGGCGCGCAAATGGGGCACCCCCTATCTCACCCGCCGCGCCTTCTCGGAGTTCCACGCCACGATGCGCGACGACATCCTGCTGGTGCTGGCCGAACGCGACGGCCAGCCGGTGGCCGGGGCGCTGAACTTCATCGGCCGCGACACGCTCTTCGGCCGCTACTGGGGCTGCACCGAGGAGCACCCCTGCCTGCATTTCGAGCTCTGCTACTATCAGGCGATCGACTGGGCCATCGCCAACGGCCTCTCCCGGGTCGAGGCCGGGGCGCAGGGCGAGCACAAGCTGGCCCGCGGCTATCTGCCGAGCCCGGTGCATTCGCTGCACTGGCTGGCCGATCCGGGCCTGTCCGACGCGGTGGAGCGGTATCTTGTGGCCGAACGCGAGGCGATCGACGAGGAGATCGAGGTTCTGACCGCCTACGGCCCCTTCCGCCGCAGCGGCGCCGAGGAGTGACGGGGGCGCCCGGCCATGGCATCCTCGTCCGCGCATAGCTGAAGGAGACCGCCATGCAGGCACTCACGCTCTACACCCATCCGCAGTCGCGGGGCCGCATCGCCCGCTGGATGCTGGAGGAGATCGGCCAGCCCTATGAGGCCGTGGTGCTCGATTTCGCCGGCGGCGCCAAGACGCCGGAGTTTCTCGCGCTGAACCCGATGGGCAAGGTGCCGGTGCTGCAGCATGGCGAGCGGATCGTCAGCGAATGCGCCGCGATCTGCGCCTATCTGGCCGACACCTTCCCCGAGGCGGGGCTCCTGCCCGAGGAGACCTCGGCCTACTACCGCTGGATGTTCTTCGCCGCCGGCCCGCTCGAGGCGGCGGTGACCAACAAGGCACTCGGCCTGACGATCCCGGCGGAGCGCGGCGTCATGGTCGGCTACGGCGATTTCGACCGGATGCTGGCCGCGCTGGAAAGCGCTGTCTCGGGGCGGGACTACATCGCGGGCCACAGGTTCTCGGCCGCCGATGTCTATGTCGGCAGCCAGATCGGCTGGGGCCTCGCCTTCGGCACCCTGCCCGCCACCCCCGCGCTCACCGCCTATTGGGACCGGCTGAAGGACCGCCCCGCCCTTGCCCGCGCCAATGCCGCCGACGACGCGCTGATGGCAAGGGCATGAGCGGCCCCGTCGATCCCGAAGCGCTCGCCGCCCTGATCGAGGCCGGCTGGAGCCATGACGCGACGCGCGGCGCGCTCCGCAAGACCTTCACCTTCCGCAACTTCATCGAAGCCTTCGGCTTCATGACCCGCGCGGCGCTCTGGGCCGAGAAATGGGATCACCATCCCGAATGGCGCAACGTCTACAAGACGGTGGAAGTCACGCTCACCACCCATGACGCGGGCGGGCTGACCGAGCGCGACCTCAGGCTCGCCCGCAAGATGGACAGCCTGACAGCCTGACCGGGGGCGCAAAATCCTTGAGAAAGGATTTTGCCAAGAGTTTTTCTCAAAACTCTTGGCCCCGGCCCGGCCGCCGCGCCCTCAGATCGCCTCGAGCATCGCCTCGCCGCCCGACACGGTGCAGGCGCCGGGGTTGTCCTCGATCTGCAGCACCCGCACCTCGCCATCCACCACCTGCATCGCATAGCGGTGCGAGCGACCGATCAGCCCGGCGGCCGGCGCGTCGAAGGACAGGCCCATCGCCTTGGTCAGCGTGCCCTCGGCATCGCCCAGCAGCGTGATCCCCGCCGTCCCGGCGCCGGTCACCTCGCTCCAGGCCTTCAGCACGAAGGGATCGTTGACCGAGACGCAGACGATCTCGTCGACGCCCTTGGCATCGAAACCGGCCTTGGTGCGGATGAAGCTCGGCAGATGCGAGATCGAGCAGGTCGTGGTGAAGGCGCCGGGCACCCCGAAGATCACCACGGTGCGCCCCTTGGTCAGCGCCCCGAGATCGACCTGTTCCGGCCCGTTCTCGCCCAGTTTCACCAGTGTCGCCGCCGGCAGGCGGTCGCCTACAGAAATCCGCATCAGTTCGTCCCTCGTGCGTTGCGTTTCCAATGGGCCGAGATATAGGCTCCGCCCCGACGCCCGGCCAGCGATTTTGCCGCAGACGGGCCGCGAACGGAGAATGCGCATGACACATATCGTGGTGATCGGAGCCGGGCAGGCCGGGGCCGCCCTGGTCTCGAAGCTGCGCAGCGCCGGCCATGCGGGCGAGATCACCCTGATCGGCGCCGAACCCGCGCTGCCCTACCAGCGCCCGCCGCTCTCCAAGGCCTATCTCTTGGGCGAGATGGAGGAAGACCGGCTCTACCTGCGCAATGCCGCGTTCTACGCCGACTCCGGCATCGCCCTGCGCCTCGGCACCCCCGTCACCGGTATCGACGCCGCAGCGAGGACGGTGACGCTGGGCCCCGAGACCCTCACCTATGACCAGCTCGCGCTGACCACCGGCTCGATCCCGCGCCACCTGCCCGCGGCCCTCGGTGGCACGCTGGCGGGCGTCTTCACCGTGCGCAGCCTCGCCGATGTCGACGCGATGCGCCCCGAATTCGTGGCCGGGCGCCGCCTCGTCATCATCGGCGGCGGCTATATCGGACTGGAGGCGGCGGCGGTGGCCTCGAAGCTCGGGCTCGACGTCACTCTCGTCGAACTGGCTCCACGCATCCTGCAGCGCGTCGCCGCCCCCGAGACCTCGGATCACATCCGCGCCCTGCATGCCCGCCACGGGGTGAAGATCCTCGAAGGCACCGGCCTCGACCGGCTGCTGGGCGAGACCCGCGTCACCGGCGCGCGGCTGACCGATGGCAGCGAACTTCCCGCCGATTTCGTCATCGCCGGCGTCGGCGTCGCCCCCGCCACCGCGCTGGCCGAACTGGCGGGCCTGACGCTCGACAACGGCATCGCCACCGATGCCCATGGCCGCACCTCCGACCCCGCGATCTGGGCGGCGGGCGATTGCGCCTCCTTTCCGTGGCAGGGTGGGCGGCTGCGGCTGGAATCGGTGCAGAACGCCATCGATCAGGCCGAACTGGTGGCCGTGAACATGCTGGGAGCCGCCCGCGACTATCACCCGATGCCGTGGTTCTGGTCCGACCAATATGACACCAAGCTGCAGATCGCCGGGCTCAGCACCGGCTACGACCGCATCGTCACCCGTGGGCCGGAGGGCGAGACGGTCTCCTTCTGGTATTACCACGGCGAGACGCTGCTGGCGGTCGATGCGATGAACGACCCCCGCGCCTACATGGTCGGCAAGCGCCTCTTGGAGAGCGGCCGCAGCCCCGATCCGGCCCGGGTCGCCGATCCCGCGACGCCGTTGAAGACCCTGCTGACATGAGGATCATCGGCGGCGCGCGGCGCGGCACCCATCTCGCGCCGGTGGGCGAGGGCGATGCCAAGGCGCATCTGCGCCCCACCTCCGACCGGGTGCGCGAGGCGATCTTCAACCTGCTGATCAACGGCGGCTACGGCGCGCCGCTGCAGGAGGCCCGCGTGCTCGACCTCTTCGCCGGCACCGGCGCACTGGGGCTCGAGGCCCTGTCGCGCGGCGCCGCCCACGCCAGCTTCGTCGAGACCGGCGCCCCTGCCCTGGCCCTCCTGCGCCGCAACATCGACATCCTGCGCATGGGCCCCGCCACCGCGATCCTGCGCCGCGACGCCACCGCCCCCGGCGCCAACCCCGGCGCGCCCTTCGACGTGGTCTTCCTCGACCCGCCCTACGGCAAGGGCTTGGGCGAGGCCGCGCTCGCCGCCGCCGGCCAGACCGGCTGGCTCGCCCCCGAGGCGCTGGTGGTCTGGGAGGAAAGCACGCCCCCCGCCCCGCCCCCGGGCTTCACGCAACAGGACCAGCGCCGCTACGGCGACACGCTGGTCACCATCCTGAGAGCCCCATGACCAAAGCCGTCATCTTCGATTGCGACGGCGTGCTGGTCGACAGCGAGCCGCCCGCCTTCGCGCTGCTCGCCGAAGACCTCGCCCGCCACGGCCTGCCGCTGACCCCCGCCGAGATGGAGCTGCATTTCCTCGGCGGCACCATCAGCGGCGCCGCCGACAAGGCCCGCGCCCTGGGCGCCGCCCTGCCGCGCAACTGGGTCGCGGATTTCTACGAAAGGCTCTACGCCCGGCTGGCCGAAGGCATCCCGCTGATCCCCGGCGTTACCGACCTGCTCGACCATCTCGACGCGACGCGCATCCCCTATGCGGTGGGTTCCAACGGCACGCTCCGCAAGATGCAGGTGACGCTGGGCCAGTTCCCCGGCCTGCACCAGCGCTTCCACGGTCGGCTCTTCTCCGGTCAGGCGCTCGGCGCGCCGAAACCGGCGCCCGACCTCTACCTGCACGCCGCCGCCGCGCTGAACACCCTTCCAGCCGATTGCGCGGTGATCGAGGACAGCCCGACCGGCGCCCGCGCGGCGAAAGCCGCCGGCATCCCCTGCTTCGGCTATGCCGCCGCCGGCCATGCCGAGGCGCTGGCGGCCGAAGGCGCCACGATCTTCACCGACATGGCGGAGCTTCCCACCCTGCTCGGCCTCTGATCATTTTCTGTCTCTAAATATCCTCGGGGGTGGGGTCCGGGGAGGGGGCAGACAGCCCCCTCCCCGGCGCTCGGCCCCTAGCCATAGGTCGGGTGGAATTTCCCCGCCGGCGACAGGGTGAAGATCTCGCAGCCCGTGGCCGTCACCCCCACCGAATGCTCGAACTGCGCCGAGAGCGACTTGTCCCGCGTCACCGCCGTCCAGTCGTCGGCCAGCACCTTGGTCTCGGGCCGCCCGAGGTTCACCATCGGCTCGATGGTGAAGAACATGCCTTCCTCCAGCACCGGCCCGGTCCCCGCACGACCGTAGTGCAGCACGTTCGGCGGGGCGTGGAACACCCGGCCCAGCCCGTGACCGCAGAAATCGCGCACCACCGACATGCGGCTGCCCTCGACGTAAGCTTGGATCGCCGCGCCGATGTCGCCGAAGGTATTGCCGGGCTTCACCGCCTCGATCCCCTTCATCAGCGCATCATGCGTGACCTCGATCAGCCGCTCGGGCTTGCGGCCCAGCGCGCCGGCCACATACATCCGGCTGGTGTCGCCGAACCAGCCATCCACGATCACCGTCACGTCGATGTTCAGGATATCGCCGTCCTTCAGGACCTTGGCGCCCGGAATCCCGTGGCAGACCACATGGTTGACCGAGATGCAGGAGCCGTGCTGATAGCCCTTGTAGCCGATGGTGGCCGAGGTCGCGCCGTGGCGCTCCACCTCGGCGGTGATGAAATCGTCCAGCGCCGCGGTGGTGACACCCGGCTGCACCAGCGGCGCCACGGCATCGAGGATCTCCGCCGCGACGCGGCCCGCGGCATGCATTCCGGCGAAATCCGCCGGCTCATACAATCTGATGCCGTTCTTCGTGATACGTCCGCGCGACTCGTCCAAAGCGCCAGTCCTTCCGGTGCAAGTTTGAGCCAAGATAATCAGTCTTCCCCGGCTTTGCCAGACCTGCCCCCCGGGAGAGGGTTTGAAACGCCGCCCGCCGCGCCCTATAGCTTGGATCAGCCGCAGCCAAGGAGCCGTCATGCCCGCCAATCCCACCGCCGCCATGCTGGTCATCGGAGACGAGATCCTCTCGGGGCGCACCCGCGACGGCAACACCCATTACCTCGCGGGCGAGCTTACCCGGCACGGCATCACCCTGCGCGAGGCCCGCGTCGTCTCGGACGACCGCGAGGCGATCATCGAGGCGGTGAACGCGCTGCGCGCCCGGCACGACACCGTCTTCACCTCCGGCGGCATCGGCCCAACGCATGACGACATCACCGCCGAGGCCATCGCCGCCGCCTTCGGCGTGCCGATCTCGATCCGCGCCGATGCCTTCGCCCTGCTCGACGCGCATTACAAGCGCCGCGAGATGGAGTTCAACGAGGCCCGGCAGCGCATGGCCCGCATCCCCGACGGCGCCACGCTGATCGACAACCCGGTCTCCATCGCCCCCGGCTTCACCCTGGGCAACGTGCATGTCATGGCCGGGGTGCCCAACATCTTTCAGGCCATGGTCGCCTCGGTGATCCCGACCCTCACCGGCGGCGCACCGCTGCTCAGCCAGTCGCTCCGGGTGGATCGCGGCGAGGGCGAGATCGCCGGCCCCTTCGGCGAACTCGCTGCCGCGTTTCCCGACCTTTCGATGGGCAGCTATCCCTTCGTGCAGGACGGCGCCTTCGGCTCCAACCTCGTGATCCGCGGCACCGACGCGGGCCGCATCTCCGAGGCGATGACCCGGCTCGCGGCACTCTTCCCACAAGCGAGATGACCCCCGCCGAGCTCTACGCCACGCTCGACGCGACATGGCCCGCCGCAGGCACCCATCGCGCGGGGCCCTGGCTCATCCGCGACGGCCAGGGCGGCGGCAAGCGCGTCTCGGCGGTGACCGTCGCCGCCCCCTGGGCCGCCGAAGACATCCCGCTCGCCGAAGCCGCGCAGGCGGCCCTCGGCCAGCCCGCGCTCTTCATGCTGCGCGACGGCGACGCGGCGCTCGACGCGGAACTGGAGCGTCGCGGTTATGCCATCGTCGATCCTGTCATCGGCTATGCGATGGATCTGGGCAGGGTGGAGCCCGCCCCGCCGATGAGCGCCTTCGCTCACTGGCCGCCCCTCGGCATCGCCGAGGATCTCTGGGCCGAGGGCGGCATCGGCCCGACGCGTCTGGCGGTGATGCAGCGCGTCCAAGGCGCCAAAGCCGCGATCCTCGGGCGGCACAACGACCGTGCCTCGGGCGTCGCTTTCGTCGCGATCCACGGCGAAACCGCCATGCTGCACGGGCTGGAGGTGACGCCGAGCCAGCGTCGGCAGGGTTCCGCCAACAACATGCTGCGTTGCGCCGCAGCATGGGCGCAAGATCATGCTGCAAAACGCTTTTCTCTGGTCGTCACCACCGCCAACGATCCGGCGCGCCGCCTCTATGCTTCCTTTGGCATGCAATCTGTGGGACAGTACCACTATAGAATGAAGTGAGCCCGAAGAGGCCAGAGCAGTTGCCCATCGACCGGAAGCGACCCGCGGCCCCGCGCCGCCTTCTGCCCCTGTTCGCCGGTCTGGCGGCGTTCTGCCTCGCCCAGTCCGCCTTCGCCCAGCCCGCCGCAGCCCTCACCCTCAGCTTTCCCGCGCCCGACACCGTCACCGCCTCGCGCGCCGAGGCGCTGACCTCCTACCGTCTGCCGGTCGGGCCCTGGACCCCCGCAGGCATCACCACCAAGCTCACCGAAGGCCCGCTGGAGCAGGGCGCCTGGCGCATCGACGGGCCGGGGCTTACCACGCTGCAGCTGCTGCGACCGCTGCGCGAGCAGCTGACGCAGGCAGGCTACCGGGTGATCTTCGAATGCGAGACCGATGTCTGCGGCGGCTTCGATTTCCGCTATGGCACCGACATCCTGCCCGAGCCCGATATGCACGTCGATCTGGGCGATTTCCGCTACCTAGCGGCCGAGCGCCCCACCCCCAATGGCACCGAGGCGCTGAGCCTGCTGGTCAGCCGCTCCGCCACCGCCGGTTTCGTGCAACTGACCCGGATCGGCGCGCCGCCCGAAGTGCCGCTCGTCACCGCCTCCACCAAGTCGCCCGAGCCCGAAGCGCCGCTTGCGACCTCGGGCCTCGGCGCGCGGCTGGAGACCGGCGGCGCGCAGGCGCTGGAGGATCTGGTCTTCGCCAGCAGCTCCGCCGAGCTGGTCGAGGGCGACTATCCTTCGCTGGTCGAGCTCGCGGCCTATCTCACCGCCAATCCCGCCCGCAACGTGACCGTGGTCGGCCACACCGATGCCTCCGGCGCGCTGGCGGGCAATCTGGTGCTGTCGAAACAGCGGGCGCAATCGGTGCGCAACCGTCTCGTCGGGCTCGGCGTGCCCGCCACGCAGGTCAGCGCCGATGGCGTCGGCTATCTGGTGCCGCGCGACAGCAACCTGACCGAAGAAGGGCGCACCAGAAACAGACGGGTCGAGGTCATGCTGACCTCGACCCAGTAGCGTCGCACCTTCGGCTCGTCCTCACCAGTTGTCGGGGCCCTTGTCCATGTAGCGGCGGGCCAGAAAATCGATGAAGGCCCGCACCTTGGGCTGGGTGAAGCGCCCCGGCGGGTAAACCGCATAGATCCCCAGCGTCTCCACCGGCAGCCCCGGAATCGCCTCTTCCACCTGCCCCGCCCGCATCGCCTCGGCAAACAGGAAGGACGGCAGATAGGCGATGCCCAGCCCCGAGATCGCGGCGTTCAGCAAGGACTGGCCATCGTTCACCGTCAGCCAGCCCGCCGTCCGCACCTGCCGCCGCTCGCCCGAGGGGGCGATGACCTTCCAGACATTGCCATTGGCCTGATTGGAATAATGCAAAAGCTTGTGGTCGTTCAGATCGTCGATCTTGATCGGCCGCCCGAATTTCTGGAAATACCCCGGCGCCGCGATCATCCGCTTTGTGGTCTCGGTCAGCTTGCGGGCCCTGAGGCTCGAATCCTCCAGATCGCCGATCCGGATTGCCATGTCGAAGCCTTCGGAAATCAATTCCACATAGCGGTTGTTCAGCACCATGTTCACGGTGATGTCGGGATATTCCAAAAGGAAATCGCCCAGAATGGGCGACAGCAGATTGACCCCGAAATCGGTCGCCACCGAAATGCGCAACAGCCCCGAAGGTGCCGATTGCATCGATGTCACCAGCGCATCCGCCTCGCCCGCGTCATTCAGCACCCGCCGCGCCCGGTCATAATAGGCAAGGCCGATCTCGGTCGGGCTGACCCGCCGCGTGGTCCGGTTCAGCAATCGCGCCCCAAGCCGGGCCTCCAAGGCCGAGACATGCTTCGAGACCGCCGATTTGGAAATACCCATCTTCTTGGCCGCATCGGTGAAGCCGCCCTGATCCACAACCGTGGCAAAGGCTTCCATTTCGGTCAATCGGTCCATTGTCGATCCCATGCGGATAGTGCTCGCGTCCCTTTCTTATTGACGCTGAATTCGGGCGAGATTGCGGTGGCGGGCGGGCAAGTAGACGATTTTCTCCTGTTCAGTTAACCATTTAGAAACAGCAGCTTATCCGGATAGGTTGCGCACACACGCCCAGGTTGCGGCGCTCGCGTGGCGAGGGCGTGGCAGGCGTTAGTTATCTTACTGAGAAGTTTAGCTTTCCCCGCGCCGCCCGCTCACAGCGCCGCCGCCAGCCGCGCGCCCTGCTCGATCGCGCGTTTGGCGTCGAGTTCGGCGGCCACATCGGCGCCGCCGATCAGGTGGTGCCTGATTCCCGCCACAGTCAGCGCCTCGGCCAGCGCCCGCTGCGGCTCCTGCCCGGCACAGAGCACCACCGTATCGACCGCCAGCAGCACCCGCTCGCCCGAGGCGTCGAGAATCTCCAGCCCCTCCGGCAGGATTCGCCGATACTGCACCCCGCCCTGCATCTTCACCCGCTTCATCTGCAGCGCCGCGCGGTGGATCCATCCGGTCGTACGCCCCAGCCGCCGCCCCGGCTTCTCGGCCCGGCGCTGCAGCAGCAGCACCTCGCGCGCCGGGGCCTCCGGCTGCGGCGCGACCACGCCGCCGCGCACCTCCGCCGGATCGCCGACGCCCCATTCCCGCCGCCACAGCGCCGGATCGAGCGTAGGGCTCTCGCCGCCCTGCACGAGAAACTCCGCCACGTCAAAGCCGATGCCGCCCGCGCCGATCACCGCCACCCGCGGCCCGACCGGCGCGCCCTGCAGCACCTCTATATAGCTCAGCACCTGCGGCCCCTCCTGCCCCGGGATGCCCGGATCGCGCGGCAGGACCCCGGTCGCCACCACCACCTCGTCGAAGCCGCCCAGCGCCTCGACCGTGGCCGCCTGCCCGAGCCGCACCCCGATGCCCAGCCGGGCCACCTCGGCCTCGAACCAGCGCACCAGCCCGTGGAACTCCTCCTTGCCCGGCACCTCGCGCGCGAGGTTCAGCTGCCCGCCCAAGCGCTCCGAGGCCTCGAACAGCACCACCTCATGCCCCCGCCCCGCCGCCACCAGCGCCGTCATCAGCCCGGCAGGCCCTGCTCCCACCACCGCGACCCGCTTGCGCACCGACGCTGCCTCATAGCGCAGCACCGTCTCGTGACAGGCGCGCGGGTTCACGAGGCAGCTGGTCAGCTTGCCGCTGAAGGTATGGTCGAGACAGGCCTGATTGCAGGCGATGCAGGGCGCGATCTCCGCCGCCCGGCCCTCCGCCGCTTTCCGCACGAAATCGGCATCCGCCAGAAACGGCCGCGCCATCGACACCATGTCGGCCACGCCCCCGGCCAGCAGCCCTTCGGCCACCTCCGGCGTGTTGATCCGGTTCGACACGATCACCGGAATCCCCACCTCCGCCCGCAGCCGCGCCGTCAACCAGGCAAAGCCCGCCCGCGGCACCGAGGTGGCGATGGTCGGCACCCGCGCCTCATGCCAGCCGATCCCGGTGTTCAGCAGCGTCGCCCCGGCCGCCTCCACCGCGCGGGCCAGAAGCACGACCTCCTCCCAGGACGACCCCTCCGGCACCAGATCGATCAGCGAGATGCGGTAGATCAGGATGAAGGCCGGCCCCACCGCCGCCCGAACCCGCCGCACCACCTCGACCGGCAACCGCATCCGGTTCTCGTAGGCACCGCCCCAGCGATCCTCGCGCCGGTTCACATGGGTCACGAGGAACTGGTTGAGGAAATACCCCTCGCTCCCCATGATCTCCACGCCGTCATAGCCCGCCTCCAGCGCCCGCTCCGCCGCGGTGACGATATCGGCGATCTGCTTTTCGATCCCCGCCTCGTCCAGCGCCTTGGGTGCAAAGGGCGAGATCGGCGATTTCACCGCGCTCGCCGACACGCAGTCCTTGCCATAGGCATAGCGCCCGGCATGCAGGATCTGCATCGCGATGCGGCCGCCCGCCGCATGCACCCTGTCGGTCACGCGGCGGTGGTTGGCGATGTCCTCGGGGGTGAAGAGCCCCGCCGCGCCGGGAAACACCCCGCCTTCGAGGTTGGGCGCCATGCCCCCCGTCACCATCAGCCCGACCCCGCCCCGCGCCCGCGCGGCATAGAACTCGGCCACCCGCTCCCAGTCGCCGGTCTCCTCCAGCCCGGTGTGCATCGAGCCCATCAGCACCCGGTTGGGCAGCACGGCAAAGCCCAGATCCAGCGGTGCCAGAAGATGCGGATAGTCGGTCATGCGGGCCTCCCTGCCTGCCGCGCAGCATGGCGCGCAGCCCTTCTGCTGTCACGGCGAACGCGGCGTCATACGCTAACGCTGCAATGCAGCATCGTCATGGCACCCATGCAGCATTGTCTGTGAACATCGGTATGCAAAGCCACTATATCCGCCGCAGAGACAGGAGAAACCCGATGATCCGCACGATCCAGACCACCCCCGCCAAAGCTGCGTCCGATGCGCTGCCGGCCTATTACACGCCCGACCACAACCTGCGCGCCCTGCGCGTGCTGACCGAGCTCGAGCAGATGTACGGCTACTACAGCGCCGAGTGACCGCGCCGGAACCGGCTATCCCGCCGTTTCCAGACAATGGCGCCGGAACGCGCGCTTGAGCATGTCGAGCTCGGCGCGCAACAGGTCGATCTCGGCCCGCAGGTCATCCTCCATCGCCACCCCGGTGATCAGGGTGAAATGCCCCAGCCGCTCGCCCGAGGTGGCATCGCGGATCAGGAAGGTCTGCACCCCCTCCGACAGCACCTCCACCGGAATCGGCACCCGCACGGCCCAGCCGCCGGGCTGGCCCGGCAGCGCGGCGATCTGCAGCGCAACCGGCGCCTCCAGATGCGTCACCGCCAGACGCGGCTCCGCCTCCCTCCCGGTCAGCACCCCCTCCCAGACCCCGGCCCGGATGCCCAGCGGCGTCAGCTTCGCCCCGCTCACAGCTCCGCCCTCGGCCTGCGGCACAGCGTGACGTCGCGCAGGATGATCTGGTTCATCTCCGGTCCCTCGAAGATCAGATCCACCCACATCCGCTCCACCCGCTTCTCGTTCATCCGCGTATAGGCTAGGTCGAACTCCACCATCACCTCCTCCTCGTTCAGCGGCAGCTCGCGCACCACCTGCTCGACATTCGGCCCGTGGCGGACGTTCAGCCTTGCATAGATCTCCAGCGGCTTCTCCATCTCGACGATCACGTCGAGCCGGATCACGTGCCGGAGCTTCAGCCCCGCGACCGCCTCCTCCGGCAGATCCAGCACCAGCGACAGGAAGCTGCCGTCGAACCGGAAGACATCCATCCTGAGCCCGAAGGGCGCCAGATCGGCCTCGCGCGTGTTGCGGATCTGGCGCAGCGTCAGCTCGCTCATCCGGCAGTCGTGAAACAGCGTCGCCCCCTCGGCCACGGGCGCCCGCCCCGGCACCGAGGCCAGTCCCGGCATCGGGATCGGCCCGCGCCACAGACTCGGGCGCCAGACCCAATCGGCCCCCATCGGCCGCCGGATCGCGTTCGATCCGATCACCGGCAGCGCCAGCCGGTTCTCCGCCACATGGATCACCCGGTCGAGCTGCCGCCTCAACGCCCGCGCCCGCCCGCCGAGGCTGCGCAGCGCCGCCAGATCCAGTGCCGCCGTGCGCTCGGCAAGTGCCGTCCAGCGCCGCAGCATCCGGCGATGCCGCCAACGGTCGATCAGCGCCCCGATACCTCCCATCCCGCTCCCCGGCTTGCCCAGCCGCGGATCGGGCGGCTGCAGGCCGGGCCATGTCAGCACAACCGGAAAGGGAATTCACCGTTACCCGCTGTCGCGCCCCCGAAGCCTCAGCCCTGCGCGCTGCGGCGATTGGCCTGCGTCATCGCGCTGACGAAGCTCTCCAGCAGCTTGCGCCCCGCGTCGCGGCTCAGGGGCGTCGAGGCCGTGCCGGTGGTCGTCAGCGTCACCAGCCGCCCGCCGAGTCCCAGCACCGCCCGCCAGCTCTCGCCCTGCACGCCGCGCCCCGCCGAGGCATCGCGCCAGCGGATCAGGAAGGCGCCGCGCCACGACATCGCTTCCAGCACCGTCACCGGCCCCGCCCGCCCGCTGCGGCTCAGCGCCGCCCGCCCGGCCTCGGAGGTGAAGAACTCGGCCAGCGCCTTGCCCTGATCGGCGAGGCCGACGCCCGAACCCGGCGCACCGACCGCCACGGTCAGCACCGCGGGCGGGCGGTTCGCCACCCCGGCGCAGCGGCCGATCAGCACGATCCCCGGTCCGGCCTGCGTCTCGCGGTCGACGCAATACCCGGCGGGGGGGCTGATCCGCAGCCCCTTCGACTGCGCCGCGGCGCCCCCCGCCAGAAGCGCCAGCGCCAGCGCCAACCCGAGCTTACTGATCCATGTAGACATGCCGTTCCGCCTTGGCCCCCGGATGCGTCACCGCGCCCTGCCGGGCTCCGCCCACCAGCCGCGCATATTTCCACAAGGCCCCGCTGGCATAGTCGGTCTGGCGCGGCCCTGCCCATGCGGCCTTCCGCGCCGCCAGTTCGGCGTCGCTCAGCGCCACCGACAGCTCGCCGGTCAGCGCGTTCAGCGTGATCATGTCGCCGTTCCGCAGCAGCGCGATCGGCCCGCCATGCGCCGCCTCGGGCCCGACATGGCCAACGCAGAAGCCCCGCGTCGCCCCCGAGAAGCGCCCGTCGGTGATCAGCGCCACCTTCTTGCCCATCCCCTGACCGCTCAAGGCCGCCGTGGTCGACAGCATCTCGCGCATCCCCGGGCCACCTGCGGGCCCCTCGTTGCGGATCACGATCACCTCGCCCTCGGCATAGGCGCGGTTCTGCACCGCCTCGAAGGCCTCCTCCTCGCAGTCGAACACCCGCGCCGGGCCGGTGAAGACCTGCTCCTCCGGCGTCATGCCCGCCACCTTCACGATGGCGCCATCCGGGCAAAGGTTGCCGCGCAGCCCCACCACCCCCCCGGTGGCCGAGATCGGCGCCTCGACCGGATAGATCACCTTGCCATCGGCCTCGCGGGTGATCAGGTCCAGCTCCTCGCCGATCGCCCGTCCCGAGGCGGTCACGCAATCCTCATGGATCAGCCCCGCCTTGCGCAGCTCCTTCAGCACCACCGGCACCCCGCCCGCCTCGTAGAGATCCTTGGCCACATAGGCGCCGCCCGGCCGCAGGTTCACGAAATAGGGCGTGTCGCGGAAGATGTCGCAGACGTCGAACAGGTCGAAGTCGATCCCCGACTCATGGGCGATGGCGGGCAGATGCAGCCCGGCATTGGTCGAGCCGCCGGTGCAGGCCACGACCCGCGCCGCATTCTCCAGCGACTTCCGCGTCACGATGTCCCGGGCGCGGATGTTCTTCTCGATCAGATGCATCACCGCGACGCCCGAGGCATCGCCATACTGGTCGCGGCTCTCGTAGGGCGCGGGCGCGCCCGAGGAATTCATCAACGCCAACCCGATCGCCTCCGACACGCAGGCCATGGTGTTGGCGGTATACTGCCCGCCGCAGGCCCCGGCCGAGGGGCAGGCCACCCGCTCGAGAATCGCCAGCTCGGCATCGCTCATCCGGCCAGCCTGATGCTGGCCCACCGCCTCGAACACGTCCTGCACCACGACATCCTTGCCGTTCAGCCGCCCCGGCAGGATCGAGCCGCCATAGATGAAGACCGAAGGCACGTTGAGCCGCACCATCGCCATCATCATCCCCGGCAGCGACTTGTCGCAGCCCGCGAGCCCGACCAGCGCGTCATAGCAATGGCCGCGCATGGTCAGCTCCACCGTATCGGCGATGGCGTCGCGCGAGGCGAGCGACGACCGCATCCCCTCGTGGCCCATGGCGATCCCGTCGGTTACGGTGATGGTGGTGAATTCGCGCGGCGTGCCGCCGCCCTTCTTCACCCCCATCTTCACCGATTGCGCCTGACGGTTCAGCGCGATGTTGCAGGGCGCGGCCTCGTTCCAGCAGGTCGCGACCCCCACCCAGGGCTGGTGGATCTCCTCCTCGGTGATGCCCATCGCATAGAAATAGCTGCGATGCGGCGCCCGGCTCGGCCCCTCGGTGACATGGCGCGACGGCAGCTTGGCCTTGTCGAAACGGCTGTTCTTCATAGGCGTCCTCCCGGAATGGCTCCTTTCGGGATAAGCGGCAGGCGGCAAGGCGGCAAGGCCGAAAGCCAGGTCTTCTGCGAAGACCCCGAAGCCGATCTTTCGCAGAAAGATCGAAAACCCAAGTTTTCGCAGAAAACTTGGCCCCCGCGCTTTCCGCAGCTTCCGGCTTGCCCCACCGTCGGGCGCCGGCAAGTCTGACACGTCAGAAGGAGCCCGCCCATGCGCCCCGTCACCACCTATGCCGCGCTCGACCGCCTCGGCCGCATCCGCCTGTCGCGCCATTTCTTCCTGCGCGACTTCCTCTTCTCCGAGATCGCCAGCTTCCATGCCCTTCCCAACCTGCCCGACGATCCCGAGCTGATGATCGCCGCCGGGCGCCGCCTCGCCGGCGATCTGCTCGACCCGCTGGTCGAGACCTTCGGCCCGCTGACGCTCCGCTCCTCCTACCGCTCGCCCGCGGTGAACGGCTTCGGCAATACCCACGGCCTCAACTGCGCCCGCAACGAGGCGAACCACGCCGGCCACATCTGGGACCGGCGCGACGCCCGGGGCCGGATGGGGGCGACAGCCTGCCTGCAGATCCCCTGGTTCGCCGACCAGTATGACCGGGGGCGCGACTGGCGCGACCTCGCCTGGTGGCTCCATGACCACCTGCCCTATTCCGAGCTCCAGTTCTTCCCGATCCGCGCCGCCTTCAACCTGAGCTGGCACGAGGCGCCGGCGCGCAGCATCTCGAGCTACATCGCCCCCAGGGGCCGCCTGCTAGCCGCCGGAGCGGAGCCCTCCGAGAGCCCCGAAGCGCGCCGGGCGCGCTACGCCGACTTCCCCCTCTTCCGCGGCATCGCCCTGCCGCCGATCCCAGAGCGCTGGCGTTCCGCGTCCGCATGAGCCGTGCATCGCCCGTGCATGCCCGGTGCATCGCCCGGAATCCCATGCCGATTGCATTTCCCGCCCCCCGGGACTATCTCGGGTCCCAACCGCCGCGACGACAGGGCCGCCCGCAATGAACTGGATCTCGAACTACGTCCGTCCCAAGATCAACTCGCTGTTCTCCCGCCGCGAGGTGCCGGAAAACCTCTGGACCAAGTGCCCCGAATGCGGAACCATGCTGTTCCACCGCGAGCTGGCCGACAATCTGAACGTCTGCACCACGTGCGACCACCACATGGCGATCAGCCCCCGCGAAAGGTTCAACGCCTTGTTCGACGGCGGTATTTTCACCGAGGTGAAGGTGCCCGAGCCCCTGGCCGACCCGCTGATCTTCCGCGACCAGAAGAAATATCCCGACCGGATGAAGGCTGCGCAGAAGTCGACCGGCGAGAAGGAGGCGATGCTCGTTGCCGAGGGCGAGATGGCCCGCGCGCCGGTCGTCATCGCCGCGCAGGACTTCGCCTTCATGGCGGGTTCGATGGGCATGCATGTCGGCAACGCCATCGTCGCCGCCGCCGAGCGCGCCGTGAAGCTGAAATGCCCCCTGGTGCTTTTCGCCGCAGCCGGCGGCGCCCGGATGCAGGAGGGGATCCTGTCCCTGATGCAGATGCCGCGCACCACGGTGGCAGTGCAGATGCTGAAGGAGGCGGGGCTACCTTATGTGGTCGTGTTGACCCATCCCACCACCGGTGGTGTGACGGCCAGCTATGCCATGCTGGGCGACGTGCAGATCTCCGAGCCGAATGCGCTGATCTGCTTCGCCGGTCCCCGGGTGATCGAGCAGACGATCCGCGAGAAGCTGCCCGAAGGCTTCCAGCGCGCCGAATACCTTCTGGACCACGGCATGCTCGACCGCGTGACCCACCGCAAGGCGATGCGCGACGAGCTGGTGACCATCCTGCGCATGCTGATGAACCTGCCGCCGGCGATCAAGGGCGACCTGCCCGCGCCCGCTCCGGCGGCACCGCCAGTGGCGGAGCCCGCGCCGCCCCTCCCCGAGGCCGAGGCGAAGGCCGCCTCGTGATGCCCTCCTCCGACATCATCCTCGAGCGGATGATGTCGCTCCACCCCAAGGTCATCGACCTGACGCTGGACCGGGTGCACCGGCTGCTCGCCGCCCTCGGCCACCCCGAGCGCGCCCTGCCGCCGGTGATCCATATCGCCGGAACCAATGGCAAGGGCTCGACACAGGCGATGATCCGCGCCGGGCTCGAGGCCTCGGGCGACCGGGTGCATGCCTATACCTCGCCACATCTGGCGCGATTTCACGAGCGCATCCGGCTGGCCGGAGAGCTGATCTCGGAGCCCGCGCTGGCGGCGCTGCTCGACGAATGCGTGGCGGCCAACGGGCCGGAGGAGATCACCTTCTTCGAGATCACCACCTGCGCCGCCTTCCTCGCCTTCGCCCGCACCCCTGCGGATTTCACCCTGCTCGAAGTCGGGCTCGGCGGCAGGCTCGATGCGACGAATGTGCTGGAAAAGCCGCGACTTACCATCATCACGCCAGTCTCGGTCGATCACCAGCAATATCTGGGCGAGACCCTGCCCGAGATCGCGGGCGAGAAGGCGGGCATCCTGAAGCGCGGCGTTCCCTGCGTCGTCGGCCCGCAGAGCCCCGAGGGGCTCGAGGTGATCGAGGCGCGGGCGGCGCGGCTCGGCGTGCCGCTGCTGGCGCATGGCCAGCACTGGCAGGTCTGGACCGAACGCGGGCGGCTGGTGTTTCAGGACGAGACCGGGCTTCTCGATCTGCCGCTGCCCAACCTGCCCGGCCCGCACCAGATCCAGAACGCCGGGGCGGCGCTGGCGGCGCTGCGCCATCTGGGCAAGGACGAGGCAGCCTGCGAGGCAGCGGTAACCCGCGCCTTCTGGCCGGCGCGCATGCAGCGGCTGCGGCAGGGGCCGCTGGCCGAAAGCGCACCGGGGGTGGAGCTCTGGCTCGACGGCGGGCACAATCCGGCGGGGGGCGAGGCGGTGGCGGCGACGCTGGCCGGGATGCCGAAGCGCGCCACCTATCTGATCTGCGGCATGCTCAACACCAAGGATATCGGCGGCTACCTGCGTCCGCTCGCCCCGCATGTGACGCGGCTGCATGCCGTGTCGATCCCGGGCGAGAAGGCCACGCTTCCGGCGGCGGAAACCGAGGCTGCCGCTCGTGAAGCACGAATGGCGGCGGTCAGTTCGGGGTCGGTGGCCGAGGCTCTGGCGGCGATCGCCGCCGAGGATGCCGGGGCGCGGGTGCTGATCTGCGGCTCGCTCTACCTGGCCGGAACAGTGTTGCGCGAGAACGGGTAAGGCGATTTTCACGGAATGACATTTGCGTGAAAAACCTGCCACCAATCAGAAGATGTCTGGGAGAGTCACGAACCCCGGATAGAGTGGCCTCCAGTTCGACCCAGCATGGAGCCAGACCTGTGAACCTGATCGCGAAAACCCTTATTGCCAGCCTCGCCCTCGCCGGGGCCGCCGTGGCCAAGGAAGAGCCGAAAGATCCGACCGTGAAGGCACGGGTCGCGGTCATGCAGACCATCGCGCAGAACACCAAGACGCTCGGCGAGATGGCCAAGGGCACGACCGCCTTCGACGCGGCCAGCGCCGAAGCCGCCGTCGCCGCCATCGAGGCTGCCGCCAAGGAAATCCCCGCGAAGTTCGAGCCGCAGGCCACCGACCCGGTGTCGGAAGCCAAGCCTGAAATCTGGACCAACTGGGCCGATTTCACCGCCAAGGCCGAAGCTCTGGCCACGGCGGCCTCGGCGGTGGATACCTCCTCGCTCGACGGCGTGAAGGCCGGGGTCGGCGCGATGGGCGGTGCCTGCAAGGACTGCCACACCGACTACCGCATGTGACGCGCTCGGATCAGCCGCAGGCCACGCGGCTGATCCGTTTCGCCTCGTCGATCTCGATGTTCAGCCGTTCGGCGTTGAAATCCATCGTCACCGCCATGTCGGGCGTGATGATCCGCGTCGGCTGGGCAAAGCGCATGGTGTCGAGCACCGAGGCGGGCTGACCCACCAGCATCTGCAGACCCGAGGCCTGACAGGCGTCCTCCGCCGGAGCGGCGGCGGGCGGAGCTTCCGGGCTCTGCATCTGGCAGGCGGCGAGGGCCAGAACGAGGCCGAGCGGGACGAGGGTCGGGATCGGGCGCATGGGGATCTCCTTTTTTCGCGCAGGCTAGAGAGCCCTGCCGCGCGCGGCAAGCCGGGCCTCGGTCGATCAGCGCATTGCTGCGCAACCGGGAATGCGCGAGGGCGGTTGCAGCGCGCCGCGGTTTCCATCACTCTGGCGGCAAATATCTGACAGGGAGAAACACAGTCATGCGCACCCGTGCCGCCGTCGCCGTCGCCGCCGGAAAACCGCTTGAGATCATGGAGGTAAACCTCGAGGGGCCGAAGGCCGGCGAGGTTCTGGTCGAGATCAAGGCCACCGGCATCTGCCACACCGACGAATTCACCCTCTCCGGTGCCGATCCCGAAGGTCTGTTCCCGGCAATCCTCGGCCACGAGGGCGCGGGCGTGGTGATCGAGGTCGGCCCCGGCGTGACCACGCTGAAGCCGGGCGACCATGTCATCCCGCTCTACACGCCCGAATGCCGCCAGTGCCCCTCCTGCCTCAGCCAGAAGACCAATCTCTGCACGGCGATCCGCTCCACCCAAGGCCAGGGCCTGCTGCCCGACGGCACCACCCGCTTCTCGATGCTCGATGGCACGCCGATCCATCACTACATGGGCTGCTCGACCTTCGCCAACCACACGGTCGTGCCGGAGATCGCGCTGGCCAGGGTGCGCGAGGACGCGCCCTTCGACAAGATCTGCTACATCGGCTGCGGCGTCACCACCGGCATCGGCGCGGTGATCAACACCGCCAAGGTCGAGATCGGCGCCAAGGCGGTGGTCTTCGGTCTGGGCGGCATCGGGCTGAACGTCATCCAGGGTCTGAAGCTGGCCGGGGCCGACATGATCATCGGCGTCGATCTGAACAACGAGCGCAAGGCCTGGGGCGAGCGGTTCGGCATGACGCATTTCGTCAATCCGAAGGAGATCGAAGGCTCGATCGTGCCTTTCCTCGTCAACATGACCAAGACGCCCTTCGACCAGATCGGCGGGGCGGATTATTCCTTCGACTGCACCGGCAACGTGAAGGTGATGCGCGACGCGCTGGAATGCACCCATCGCGGCTGGGGCGTCTCGGTGGTGATCGGCGTGGCGCCGGCCGGGGCCGAGATCCAGACCCGGCCTTTCCAGCTGGTGACCGGGCGGGTCTGGAAGGGCACGGCCTTCGGCGGCGCGCGCGGCCGCACCGACGTGCCGCAGATCGTCGACTGGTACATGGACGGCAAGATCCAGATCGACCCGATGATCACCCACACGCTGAAGCTGGAAGACATCAACAAGGGCTTCGACCTGATGCACGCCGGCGAGAGCATCCGCTCTGTCGTGGTGTATTGATGGCCGATGCACGCGCCCCCCGTCTCTGCGTCCTGATCGACGCGGACAACGTGCCGGCGGGCTATGCCGAGGCGATCTTCGAGGAGATCGCCAGCCTCGGCGAGGCCTCGGTGCGGCGGATCTACGGCGACTGGTCGGCGCAGCGTCTGGGCGGCTGGGCCAAGAAGGTCGCCGCCCTCGGGCTGGTGGCGGATCAGCAGTTCTCCAACACCAAGGGCAAGAACGCGAGCGACATCGGGCTGGTGATCGCCGCCATCGACTTCCTGCATTCGGGCTTGTTCGACGGCTTCGTGTTGGTCAGTTCGGACAGCGATTTCACCCGGCTCGCGGCGCGCATCCGCGAGCAGGGGCTCGATGTCTACGGCATCGGCGAGAAGAAGACGCCCGAGGCCTTCCGCATGGCCTGCAAGCGCTTCATCTATGTCGAGAACCTCAACAGTGACGAGCCGGTGCGCGAGACGCCGCCGCGCCCCGCCGACCAGCCCGAGCCGGTGCCCGAGCCTCCGGTGCAGCGCGGGGTGAAGGAGCCGCCGGCCAAGGCGATTCCGCTGATCGCGGCGGCGATGCGCGCCATCGACCCGGAAGGCGAGTGGTACACGCTGGGCCAGATCGGCCAGTTCATCACCCAGGCCAATCCGGATTTCGACACCCGGACCTACGGCAGTGCCAAGCTGTCGGACCTCATCAAGAAGATCAGCCGTTTCGAGGTGAAGCCCGGGCCGGGCGGCCAGCTTCTGGCCCGCGACGTCGCCTGACGTCCGAAAAGGCCTGGGCCGTCCTTGACCGTCGCCGCGCATCGTCTAGGGTGCGCGGCACTTCCCCATTGTATAGGAGCGTCCGCCATGGCCCAGCGTCTGCATCTCGTGTTCGGCGGCGAGTTGGTCAACCCGACCCAGAACGTGTTCAAGGACGTCAACGCCATCCATGTCGTCGGCATGTTCCCCGACTATGCCTCGGCCTTCGCCGCGTGGAAGTCGGAGGCGCAGCGCACGGTCGACGATGCCCACATGCGTTACTACATCGCCCATATCCACCGCCTGCGCGACGAGGCGCAGCCCGCGTCTTCCACCGAAGAGCTTGGGAACTGACACCCGGATGTAATGGCTTATTCCTTCGGCTTCCCGCTGCAGAAATCCACCGCGCGGCGCGAGACCGTCCCGGACCTGCCACGCCCGGCCCGACCGGACGGGCGTCTCGTCTGGCTGCATGCACCGACGCTTGACGCCGCCCGGTCGATGACCGAGCTGGCGCGGCGGGTGATCTTCGACGAGGGCTTTCAGGTGCTGCTGACGACACCCGCGCCGGTGGCCTCGGTCGGCGGGCTGATCGTGCAGCCCGCCCCGCCCGACACGCCTGCCGAGGCGCGGGCCTTCCTCGACCATTGGCAACCCGAGGCCGCGGTGATGTCGGAGGGCGAGCTGCGCCCCTCGCTGCTGCGCGAGGCCATCGACCGGCATGTGCCGCTGGCGATGGTCGACGGCATGAGCCCGCATATCCTGCAGGGCCGCGAGCGCTGGTGGCCGGGGCAGATGCGCGGCCTGCTCGCCCATTTCCGCTATGTGCTGACGGTGGACGAGACCGCCGCCCGCGCCTTCCGCAAGGGCGGCGGCGCCGCCAACGCGGTGGTGGTCTCGGGCCGGATGGAAGAGGGCAGCGGCGTCCTGCCCTGCACCGAGGCCGAGCGCGCGGCGCTGGCGCGGGTGCTGGCGACGCGGCAGGTCTGGCTCGCGGTGGCGCTGCCCGAGGCCGAGGAGGCCGCGGTGATCGCCGCGCATCGCCACGCGCTGCGGCTGGCGCATCGCCTGCTCTTGGTCATCGCCCCGAAAGACCCGGCCCGCGCCGCCCCGCTTGCCGAGGCGCTGCAGAAGGACCCCGGCTGGACGGTCGCCTGCCGTGCCGCCGACGAGGAGCCGGAACCCGAGACAGAGGTCTTCATCGCCGACGGCCCGACCGAGCTCGGCCTCTGGTATCGGCTGGCGCCGGTCAGCTATCTCGGCGGCAGCCTGACCACGGGGTGCCTGCGCGACCCGATGGAGGCGGCGGCGCTTGGCTCGGCGGTGATCCACGGGCCGCGCGCCGGACAGTTCGGCGGGGCGATGGGACGGCTCGGGGCGGCGCGGGCGACGATCCCGGTCAGCTCCGACGCCGAGCTGGCCGAGGCGCTGAGCGACCTCCTGGCCCCCGATCGCGCCGCGCGTCTGGCGCATGCGGCCTGGGCGGTGGCTTCGGACGGAACGGATGTGACGGATCGCGTGGTGGCCCTGATCGGGCGAATGATGGATATCGAACGATGATACTTCGCCCCCTCTCCTTCTGGCTGACCCCGCCGGGCCAGCCCTCGTGGCAATCGCGGCTGCTCTCGCCCCTCGGCGCGCTCTATGCTGCCGCCACCGCGCGGCGGATGCGCCAGCCGGGCTATGCTCCGCAGGTCCCGGTGATCTGCATCGGCAATCTGAGCGCAGGCGGCACCGGCAAGACGCCCACCGCCATCGCGCTGATCCAGCGGCTCTCGTCCTGGGGGCTGAAGGTGCATGTCGTCTCGCGCGGCTATGGCGGGAAGCTCGACGGTCCGGTGCGCGTCGATCCGGCGAAACATCTGGCGGCAGAGACCGGCGACGAGCCGATGCTGCTGTCGGCCTTCGGCCCGGCCTGGGTGGCACGCGACCGTGCGGCAGGGGTGAAGGCGGCGGAGGCGGCGGGTGCAGATGTGATCCTGCTCGACGACGGGTTCCAGAACCCCACGGTGCAGAAGTCGCTGTCGCTGGTGATCGTCGATGCGAGGATGGGCTTCGGCAATGGGATGTGCCTGCCTGCCGGGCCCCTGCGCGAACCTGTGCCGGTGGGGCTGGCGCGGGCCGACATGCTGCTGTCGATCGGCGATGCCGAGGCGCAGGCGGGCTTTGCCGCCGCCTGGCCGGGCCTCGGCCTGCCGCATCTGACCGGGCGGCTGCAGCCCCTGGCGACCGGGATGGACTGGCGCGGAGCGCGTCTGCTGGCCTTCGCCGGAATCGCCCATCCGTCGAAGTTCTTCACCACGTTGAAAGCCGAGGGTGCCGATCTGGTGGGGGCCGTGCCGCTCGACGACCACCAGCTGCTGCCGCTGCCGCTCCTGCAACGGCTGGAGCATGACGCGGCGGCGCTCGGCGCGCAGCTGGTGACCACCGAGAAGGACGCCGTCCGCCTGCCGCCCGACTGGCGCGCCAAGGTGCTGACGCTGCCGGTCCGGCTGGAGCTGGACGATTGGGCGCCGTTGGATCAGGCGCTGGCGGGCCTCGGGCTCAGGGCGCCCAGCACCTCGGCCTGATGCTCGCCGAGCTTCGGCGCCGCGCGCTCCAGCGCCAGATCGGCGCCGGAGAAGACGAAGGGCGAGCGCAGCCCCGGCACGCCCTCGACCGTCAGCCGCATGCCGCGATGCACGATCTGCGGATCGGCGAAGACCTCGGCCAGATCGTTGATCGGCCCCGCCGGAACCCCCTCGGCCTCGCAGGCGGCGAGCAGATCGGCCTTGCTGCGCTGGCTGGTGGCCATGGTCAGCGCCTCGGTCATCGCGGCGCGATTGGCCACGCGGTCGGCATTGGTGGCGAAGGCGGGGGCGGTCGCAAGCGCGGGCAGGCCCAGGAGCCTGCAGAGCCTCTGATACTGCCCGTCATTGCCGGTGGCGATGATGATCCAGCCATCGGCGCAGTCAAACACCGCATAGGGCGCGAGGTTCGGGTGGGCGTTGCCCATCTTCTGCGGCGCGGTGCCGGTGGCAAGATAGTTCATCGCCTGATTGGCCATGATACCCGCTGCCACATCCATCAGCGCCATGTCGACCTGCTGACCCACGCCGGTGCTGCCGCGCTGGTGCAGCGCCGCGAGGATTGCGGTCGCGGCATAGATGCCGGTGAAGATGTCGGTCACGGCGACGCCGACCTTCTGCGGCTGGCCTTCAGCCTCGCCGGTGACGCTCATCAGCCCGGCCATGCCCTGAATGATGAAATCGTAGCCCGCGCGATGCGCATAGGGGCCGGTCTGGCCGAAACCGGTGATCGAGCAATAGACCAGCCGGGGGTTCACCTTGCGCAGGCTTTCCCAGTCGAGCCCGTATTTCACCAGCCCGCCGACCTTGAAATTCTCGATCACCACATCCGCCTCGGCCACCAGACGGCGCACCGTTTCCTGCCCCTCGGGGGTGCGGAAATCGACGGTGACCGACCGCTTGCCGCGGTTGGTCGCGTGGAAATAGGCGGCGGAGCGGTCGCCCTCGCGCTCGATGAAGGGGGGGCCCCAGCGGCGGGTGTCATCGCCCTCGGGCGCCTCGACCTTGATGACATCGGCACCGAGATCGGCGAGCGTCTGCCCCGCCCAAGGCCCGGCAAGGATCCGGGCCAGTTCGATCACGCGGACGCCGGCAAGCGGCGCGGGCCTCATTCCGCCAGTTCGGCGTCGAGGACTTCCTTAAGGTCGGCATAGCTCATGTTCGAGTGCTTCTCGCCGTTGACGAAGATCGTCGGTGTCGCGGTCACGTCATCGGCCGCCGAGTTCTTCTGATAGGCATCGACCATCGCCTGCGCCATCGCTCCGTCCTCGAGACAGGCGCTCAGGGTCGCATCGTCCATCCCGGCGGTGCGGCCGATCTTCTTGAGGTTCTCGACCACGGTGGCCGGCTCGTTCGAGGCGGCCCATTCCTTCTGCGTCTCGAACAGGATGCCGGAGACGCCGAAATAGCGCATTTCGCCGCCGCAGCGCGCGACCATCGAGGCCCAGAGGCCGTAGCGGTCGAAATAGACCTCGCGGAAGGTGAACTTTACCTTGCCGGTGTCGATGTAGTCGGTCTTCAGCTGCTTGAAGACCTCGGAGTGGAAGGTCGCGCAATGGGGGCAGGTGTAGGAGGCGTATTCCACCATGGTGATCGGCGCATCGGCGGCACCGATGGTCATGTCGGGCACCACGGGCGCCTCGGCGGGGGCGGCAGCGGTCTCCTGCGCCTGAGCGGCGAAGGACAGCGCGCCGGTCGTCCCGCCCTGCCCCAGCCACAGCCCGGCACCTGCCATCATCACCAGCGCAAGCGCCGAAAGCCCGAAATTCTTGACCATTCTCTGCCTCATTGTGTCTTTGCGCGAGATAAGAAGTTTTGCGCGAGGGTTTCAAGGGCTGCACGCAGCCCCTCGTCCTTGGCCCCATCCGCCGCCGCATGGGCCTTGGCCTGAACCGCGGGGTCCAGCGGCTTGGGCGCGGGGGGAGCCGGATCGAACTGGGCCTGCCCTTCGGCGAAGCCGGTGGGAGCCGTCTGGGTCAGGGTGATGCGGGCGATGGCGGCATAGCCGTAGACCGCATTCACCCGGTCGCGGATCTTGGGCAGCTGCATCTGCACCATCGGCGCCTGCGCCGAGGCGACCAGCACGGTCAGCGTGGCGCCGAAGCCCTCGCGCCCATAGCCCACCTTCACCGGGCGGGTGATCCGGGCGAGGTCTTCGCCGACGATATCGGCCCATTGCGTCAGGAGCCGCGTCACAGCGAAGCCGCGCTTCTCGCCCACCACGCGGATGCGGTCCTTCAGAAGGCCCGACGCCGGCTCGAACCCGCGCATCCGGCGGGTCGGCTTGGCAGACGGGGGGGCCGGGGCACGGGTCATCTGTTCATTCCTGCAACTGGACCTATTCTATGCGACGGGGCGCGGGGCGCCAGCATCCTGCGACCACGGGGAGCATAAAGATTGCGTGACATGAAGGATAGCGGGCCGAGCGCGGTGCTGCTCGGCTGGTACGATCGTCACGCGCGGTCGATGCCGTGGCGCGTGCCGCCCGCCGAGCGCGCCGCGGGGGTGCGGCCCGATCCCTACCGGGTCTGGCTGTCGGAGGTGATGCTGCAGCAGACCACGGTGGCGGCGGTGCGCGACTACTTCCACCGCTTCACCGCGCGATGGCCCGATGTCGCGGCGCTGGCCGCCGCCGAGGATGCCGAGGTCATGGCCGAATGGGCGGGGCTTGGCTACTACGCCCGGGCCCGCAACCTGCTGAAGGGCGCGCGGGCGGTGGTGGCCGAACATGGCGGGCGCTTTCCCGAAACGCGCGAGGGGCTGCTGACCCTGCCGGGGGTCGGGCCCTACACCGCCTCCGCCGTGGCGGCGATCGCCTTCGACGAGGCGGCGACCGTGGTCGACGGCAATGTGGAGCGGGTCATGGCGCGGATGTTCCGCGCGGAAACCCCTCTGCCCGCCGCCAAGCCCGAGCTCACCCGACTGGCCGAGACGCTGACGCCCGCCGAGCGTCCCGGCGATTATGCGCAGGCGGTGATGGACCTCGGCGCCACGATCTGCACGCCGCGCAAGCCTGCCTGCGGCATCTGCCCCTGGTATGCGCTTTGCGAGGCGCGCGCGGCGGGGGTGCAGGCCGACCTGCCGCGGCGCTCACCCAAGGCGGAAAAGCCGGTGCGCGAGGGCACGGTCTGGGTCTGCTTGCGCGAGGATGGCGCGGTGCTGCTGGAGACGCGGCCCGAGAAGGGGCTTCTGGGCGGGATGCTCGGCTTTCCCGGCACCGACTGGGATCGCGGCAAGACCGATGCCGCCCCGCCGCTCGCCGCCGACTGGCAGCCCGGCGGGACCGAGGTGCGCCACACCTTCACCCATTTCCACCTGAGGCTGACCGTGCTCGTGGCCAAGGTGCCGCCCGACGCCCGCCCCCAGCGCGGCACCTTCCTGCCGCGCGCGGGCTTCCGCCCGGCCGACCTGCCCACCGTGATGCGCAAGGTCTGGGAAGTCGCAGCGTCGATTGGTCATGGTGAAGCCAAGCCCCCGGTGCTCTAGCCTGCGCGACTCGTAGTCGTGTTAGTGTGGAGTGTTCACATGGTATCCTCTCCCGACGTCGGCACCTCCGGTTCCCCGCCCGATATCGCAAGGCTGACCCACGCCCTGCCGTTCGCGCTGTCGCTGCTGACGGTGCCTCTCGCCATGATCGGAGCCGCCTATGGCGGCTGGACGGTCCTGCTGCTGCCCCTCTTCGCCTGGGGCTTGTTCGATATCCTCGATCTCGCCATCGGCCTGAACACCAGAAACGAGGACCCAGCGACCGAAGAGAAGGATCTCTTCTGGTATCGCGCCATCACGATGATCTGGGCGCCGGTCCAGTTCTGCCTGATCTTCGGCCTGATCTGGTACGTCACCCGCGCCCCGCATCTCGCGCCGCTCGAGAAGATCGGCCTCTTTTTCGGTGTCGGCGTCGTCTCGGGCATCGTCGGCATCGTGCATGCGCATGAGCTGCTGCACCAGAAGAACCGGCTGGAGCGCTGGCTGGGAGACCTCCTGCTGGCGATGGTGTTCTACAGCCATTTCCGCACCGAGCATCTGCGGGTGCATCACGTCCATGTCGGCACGCCGCGCGATGCGGTGACGGCGCGCTACAACGAGAATTTCCACCGCTACCTCAAGCGCGTGCTGCTGGACTGCCCGCGTTCGGCCTGGCAGGCCGAGGTGGCGATGCTGACCCGTGCCGGGCGCAAGCCGTGGTCGGCTTCGAACCCGTTCTGGGTCTATGCCGCGCTGCAGGTCGCCATGCTGGCGCTGGCGATCTGGATCGGCGGGGCGCAGGGCGCGCTTCTGCTGGTCTGGCAGGCCGTGGTCGCGATCTGGCAGCTGGAGCTGACCAATTACGTCGAACATTACGGCCTGACCCGCCGCCATCTGGGCGAGGGCAAGTACGAGCCGGTCATGCCGCATCACAGCTGGAATTCGGCGCATCGCGCGTCGAACTGGCTGCTGATCAACCTGCAGCGCCATTCCGACCACCATTTCAAGCCGGACCGGCGCTTTCCGCTGCTGCAGACCTATGGCGAGGATCAGGCGCCGCAGCTGCCCTACGGCTATCCGATGATGGCCGCCGTGGCGCTGGTGCCGCGGCTCTGGCGCAAGAAGATGAACCCGCGGGTGCAGGCCTGGCGGGCGAGATACTATCCCGACATCACGGACTGGCAGACCTACAACAAGGCGCAGAACCCGATGCCGGCGGGCGCCTGCTGACAAACTCCGCAGAAGCCAAAAGACCCCGCCGTGCAGGCACGGCGAGGGAAGTGGGTGCCGCGGCAGGCTGCGGCACCGGCGGAAACTGAAATCTCGGGTATCTTCCCGGTGGCGCGCCCGCCTCAGTGCGGGCGGCCGTCTTCCATCTCGGCGCGGATCTGCTGGCGCAGGATGTCGATCGGGATCATCTTGCCCTCGCGCTTGAAGTGCCAGTAGGTCCAGCCGTTGCAGCTTGGCGCGCCTTCCAGCGCGGCGCCGACCTGGTGGATCGAGCCTTTCACGTCATTGCCGATCAGCGTGCCGTCGGCACGGACCTTGGCCTTGTGGCGGTTGCCGATCGAGAACAGCTCCTCGCCCGGGCGCAGCATGCCGCGCTCCACCACCTGCCCAAAGGGCACGCGCGGCTCGGCCCGCTTGGAGCCGGTGACCTCCAGCGCGGTCGCGTCATAGCGGCGGACGCGGGTCATGCGCTCGGCGGCGACCTTGCGGTAGGCCTCCTCGCGCTCGATGCCGATGAAGTCGCGGCCCAGCATCTTGGCGACGGCGCCGGTGGTGCCGGTGCCGAAGAACGGGTCGAGCACCACATCCCCCGGATTGGTGGTGGCGACGATCACCCGGTGCAGCAGGCTTTCCGGCTTCTGCGTCGGATGCGCCTTGTCGCCGGCCTCGTCCTTGATCCGCTCGTGCCCGGTGCAGATCGGCAGCACCCAGTCCGACCGCATCTGCACACCCTCGTTCAGCGCCTTCAGCGCCTCGTAGTTGAAGGTGTATTTGCTGGCCTCTTCCTTCGAGGCCCAGATCAGCGTCTCGTGGGCGTTGGTCAGCCGCTTGCCCTTGAAGTTCGGCATCGGGTTCGACTTGCGCCAGACCACGTCGTTCAGGATCCAGAAGCCCTGATCCTGCAGTGCCGCGCCGACGCGGAAGATGTTGTGATAGCTGCCGATCACCCAGATCGCGCCATTCGGCTTAAGCAGGCGGCGCGCCGCCGCGAGCCATTCGCGGGTGAACTTGTCGTAGACGGCGAAGCTGGAGAACTGGTCCCAGTGGTCGTTGACCGCGCCGACCAGCGAGTTGTCGGGCCGGTGCAGATCGCCTCTGAGTTGCAGGTTGTAGGGCGGGTCGGCAAAGATGAGATCAACGCTGCCCGCGGGCAGGCTGTTCATCACCTCGATGCAGTCGCCCGCAAGTATTTCGTTCAGCGGAAGCGTCGCCGCCTCCGGTTCTCTTGTCTTCGTCGCCATGTCTGCCTCTGCCCCCGGCTTTGCGCCGTTTTATGTGAAGGCAGGATGAGTCATTGGCGAATCGCCGTCAAATTCTTTATTGAATCAAGGGGTTAGCAAAACCTCTTGATACAAGATATTGTGGACGGGCCGGAACGAACGCCTATGGTGAGGGGTCACACCAAGATTTAGGAGCGCCGCGAGATGGTCCTTGGTGGGGTAGCCCGCATTGCGGCACCAGCCGTAGCCCGGATGCTGTTGCTCCAAATCCACCATGAGCGCATCGCGCGTCACCTTGGCCACGATCGAGGCCGCCGCGATCGACAGCGAGAGGGAGTCGCCACGCACGATCGCCCTGCACTTGTGCGGCAGACCGGCGGGGATCATGTGGCCGTCGATCAGCGCGAAATCGCAGCGGACGGGCAGGCCGGCAATGGCGCGGGCCATGGCCAGATGGCTGGCACGCAGGATGTTCAGGCTGTCGATCTCCTCGACCGAGGCATGGGCCACCGAGACTTCCGCCAGGGCATGGATCTCCTGGCAGAGCTCGGCGCGGCGGGCGGCGGTCAGCTTCTTGCTGTCGTCGAGCCCTTTCGGAATGCGCCCCGGCGTCAGGCGGACGGCGGCAGCGGTGACGGGACCGGCGAGCGGGCCGCGCCCCACCTCGTCCACGCCGATCACGCAGGTGAAGCCGCTCTGCAGGGCTTCGGTCTCGTGGCTGAAATCTGGGAAGGTCGGTTGCATGGGCCAGCAATACCGCTGCTGCCGCGGCAGGAAAAGGCCCGGGGGAAAATCGGGGGGCGAAAGCTGCTCGGCCTTCCGCCCCCCACCGAGCGCCCGGGGGGGCGCGCCCGGAACCTCAGGAGCCGTAGCCGCGGGAATGGCCGTAGCGGTTGCCCCGGCCATGGTCGGGCTGCAGGCGGAAGCCGGCTTCGGCCAGACAGCGGGCCGGGTAGAAGCGCTCGATCTGGCCCCGGCTGCGGACCTCTTGCGCGCAGTCGCGCGGCAGGCGGTGGCTGAACCCCTCCTTGCGCAGGCAGCTTTCGGGGTAGATCACCGAGTCGCGCCCGGCGCTGTCGATCCGGTAGGCGCAGGCCGAAGGCAGCACCGGCGCGCGGCTCTCCTGCTGCGGACGCCCGGGATGCGGGCGCCCGTTCCAGCGGCCGTCGTTCCAGCGCCCGTTGTTCCAGCGGTCGTCGTTCCAGCGCCCGTCGTCCCAGCGGTCGGTCCGGCGGTCATCGGGCCTGCGGTCCTCGTCCCAGTGGTGCGAGTCGCGGCGGTCTTCGTCCTTGTCGTCGTCGTCATCGTCCTCGCGGTTCTTCTTCACCTGATGGGCGATGACCGCGACGGCGGCGAGGGCGGCGAGCGCCTTGGCGATGTCTTCGGGCTCGGCCGAGCGGGCGGGAACGGCGGCGGCAGTCATCGCGGCGAAGGCGGTGGCGGCGGCGGCCAGTGTCGCGGTGAGGCGTCTGAGGGGCGTCATGGCGGGGCTCCTTGCTTGCCCGGTGTGGGGCGGGAGGGGGAGGGCGCACCGGGGTGCGGCGACCGTCGGCCCAAGGCTGCGGGTCAGGCAATATCGGCCCCCTGCTATGCGATAACAGCTGCGTCAAACCCCTTATGTTATTGAATATCCATCCCCAGATGCGCAGTATGCGGGGAAATCAGAACAACAGGAGCAGTCGATGAAACTTCCTGCCTTGCTGGCGGCACTCGCGCTGGGGGTTGCCTTGGCCGCCCCGGCGGAGGCTGCCTGCTACGCGGATTACAAGGCCAAGCAGGACCGCCCCTTGCGGCTGCATTATGGCGTGGCAAAAGTTCCCGACAAGGCGTGCAACCGAAAGGCCGCCACGCAGGTTTTGTCGCGGAGGCTGGATCGCGGAGGCTGGACGCTGTTGAACGTCCTGTCCACATTCGGCCCCGAGGGTCTGGAAGAAAGGAAAGCAAGTGCCGGAGACTACTTCCTCCGCTACTGAGGCGCTGAGGGCCGGCAACCGGGTGGTGACGGGGGGGATCGCGGCCATCGTGCTGATCCTCGCCGCGACGGCCGTGTTCCTGTTCCTCAACCTGCCCGACGCCGACGCCTTCAACGCGCGGGTGGAGCGGATCTTCATCGAGAACGACGCGCTGCGATCGGGCACCGAGATCAGGTTGCTGGAAATCCTCGCGCAATCAGGCACTTCCTTCTCGGATGTGCTGGCGAGCTACCGCATGGTGATCTTCGTGCTGCTGGTGTTCTCGGCAGCATTGCTGATCGCCGCGCTGGTGCTGCTGGTGACGATCATCGCGCTGAACCGGCGGATGTCGGCGATCCAGCGGTCGGGGATCCAGGTCGCCTCGCTGATGATCTCGCGCGAGAGCCGGGCGGTCTACATCAACGACATGGAGTTCTCGCTGACCGAGGCCGCCATCGAGACGCTGAGCGTTCTGGCCGAGGCGCGGATGGATGACGAGGTGCTGAACGGGGCGCAGATCGAGGGCATGATCTCGGGCCGCGACGCTGCCGATTGCGACGAGGCGGCGGGGGCGACGCGGGTGAAGCGGTTGCGCGACGCCCTTGGCAACCAGATGGTCAGCGAACTTCTGGTCAAGACCATCGCCCGGCGCGGCTACATGCTGGCGGTTGGCAAGGACGTGATCCGCATGGTCTGACGAAAGGCGACGAACGGGGGTTAAGCACTTGGCGACGCTTGAGTTTGGCCCCGTGCAACCGATGCACATCCGATGCACGGGGCGTGCAGACGAAAATCCGGCCTGCGGGCGTTAACCCTATTCGCGGCTGTCATGCCGCTGTCACGCGCCGCGGCCACAAGGCTTGCACCTGAGGGGGTGTGGCCTTATACGCGCTGCTTTCCCTTTCGCCTGACCGGGAGGCCGCGATGATCCAGACGCCCTACTACCTGATCGACGAGGCCAGCCTCCTGCACAACATGCAGAAGGTGGCCGAGCTGCGCCGCCTGTCGGGGGCCAAGGCGCTGCTGGCGCTGAAGTGCTTTGCCACCTGGCCCGCCTTCGACGCGATGCGCGAGCATATGGACGGCACCACCTCCTCCTCGCTCTACGAGCTGCGGCTGGGCCGCGAGAAGTTCGGCAAGGAGACCCACGCCTATTCCGTCGCTTGGGGCGATGACGAGATCGACGAGGCGGTGGGCTATGCCGACAAGATCATCTTCAACTCCATCGGCCAGCTGGAGCGGTTCGCGGGTCGCGCCGAAGGCATTTCCTGCGGTCTGCGGCTGAACCCCGGCATCTCGACCTCGGGCTTCGATCTGGCGGACCCGGCGCGGCCCTTCAGCCGTCTGGGCGAGTGGGATGCCGAGAAGATCGCCGGCGTGCTGGACCGGATCAGCGGCGTGATGATCCATTACAACTGCGAGAACGCCGATTTCGACCTGTTCGACCGGCAGCTGGCCGAGATCGAGACCCGCTTCGGCGCGGTGCTGGAGCGGCTGGACTGGGTGAGCCTCGGCGGCGGCATCCATTTCACCGGCGAAGGCTATCCGCTGGAGAAGCTGGCGGCGCGGCTGAAAGGATTTTCCGAGCGTTTCGGCGTGCAGGTCTATCTGGAGCCGGGCGAAGCGGCAATCACCCGTTCGGCCTCGCTCGAGGTGACGGTGCTCGACATTCTGGACAATGGCAAGCAGCTGGCGATCGTCGACAGCTCGGTCGAGGCGCATATGCTGGACCTGCTGATCTATCGCCAGTCGGCGCGGATCGAGCCGGACCGGGGCGACCACAGCTTCATGATCTGCGGCAAGTCCTGCCTCGCCGGGGACATCTTCGGCGAGTTTCGCTTCGAGGAACCATTGAAGGTCGGCGACCGCCTGTCCATTTCGGATGCGGCGGGCTACACGATGGTCAAGAAAAACTGGTTCAACGGGGTGAAGATGCCGAGCATCGTTCTGCGTGGAACCGATGGTTCGCTGCGCGTCGCGCGTGAGTTCGGCTATGCCGATTATGCCTCCAGCCTCGGCTGAGGCGCTTCCCTCTGTCCTTAAAGGAGACGGTCCGAAGTGAAGAAGAACGTGTTGATCATCGGTGCCGGTGGCGTCGCTCAGGTGGTGGCGCATAAATGCGCGCAGGCCAACGATGTGCTGGGCGACCTGCATATCGCCTCGCGCACCCTGTCGAAATGCGAGGCGATCCTTGCCTCCGTCGAGGAAAAGGGCTCGATGAAGGCGCCCGGCCTGTTCAAGGCCCATGCCGTCGATGCGATGGACACCGGCGCCGTGGCCCAGCTGATCCGCCACACCGGGGCCGAGATCGTCATCAACGTCGGGTCGTCCTTCGTCAACATGACGGTGCTGGAAGCCTGTCTGGACACGGGCGCCGCCTATCTCGACACCGCGATCCACGAGGATCCGGCGAAGATCTGCGAGACGCCGCCGTGGTATGGCAACTACGAATGGCGCCGCCGCGAGCGTTGCGCCGAAAAGGGCGTGACGGCGATCCTCGGGGTCGGCTTCGATCCGGGCGTGGTGAACGCCTATGCGCGGCTGGCGGCGGACGACTATCTCGACACGGTGACGAGCATCGACATCGTCGACATCAACGCGGGCTCGCACGGGCGCTGGTTCTCGACCAACTTCGACCCGGAGATCAACTTCCGCGAATTCACCGGCACGGTCTATTCGTGGCAGAAGGGCGCTTGGCAGGAGAACAGCATGTTCGAGGTCGGGCAGGAGTTCGACCTGCCGGTGGTGGGCAAGCAGAAGGCCTATCTAACCGGGCATGACGAGGTGCATTCGCTCTCGGCCAACTATCCCGACGCCGATGTGCGCTTCTGGATGGGCTTCGGCGATCACTACATCAACGTCTTCACCGTGCTGAAGAACCTCGGGCTGCTGTCGGAGAAGCCGGTGGTGACGGCCGAAGGGCTGGAAGTGATTCCGCTGAAGGTGGTGAAGGCCGTGCTGCCCGACCCGTCCTCGCTGGCGCCGGACTACAAGGGCAAGACCTGCATCGGCGATTTCGTCCGCGGCACCAAGGACGGCGCCCCGGCGGAGGTCTTCGTCTACAACGTGGCCGATCACGAGGAAGCCTATGCCGAAACCGGCGCGCAGGGGATCAGCTATACCGCGGGCGTGCCCCCGGTGGCGGCGGCGGTGCTGATCGCGCAGGGCGAGTGGGACGTGGCGCGGATGGTCAATGTCGAGGAGCTGGACCCGAAGCCGTTCCTGCGGCTGCTGGGCGAGATGGGCCTGCCGACGCGGGTGCGCGACGCCGCGGGCGACCGGGCGATCTGACTTTGAGCGGCCTGCCTTCGGGCAGGCCGTTCGCTTTCGGGCTCAGTCGAGCCGCTGCACCCGGCGCAGGTCGGGAAAGAGCCGCGCCCACAGGGCCGCGACAGCCAGCGTGGCGGCGCCGCCGAGCGCCACGGCGGCCACCGGGCCGATGAGCGTGGCCATCGTGCCGGCCCGGAAGGCGCCGAGCTCGTTCGAGGCGCCGATGAACACCTGATTGACCGAGTTCACCCGCCCCCGCAGCGCATCCGGCGTCCAGAGCTGGATCAGCACGCTGCGCAGGTTGACGCTGACCATGTCGAAGGCCCCTGTCATCAACAGCGCCAGCGCCGAAAGCCAGAGCGTGGTGGAGAGGGCGAAGACGAGGGTGAAGAACCCGAAGGCCGCCACCGAGAGAAACATGATGAGCCCCGCGTTCCGGCGGATCGGATGGGCCATCAGCCAGAAGCCGACACCAATCGCCCCCACCGCCGGGGCCGAGCGCAGCAGGCCGAGGCCGGTCGGCCCGATCTCCAGCACGTCGCGGGCATAGACCGGCAGCATCGCCATCGCCCCGCCCAGAAGCACCGCGAAGAGGTCGAGCGAGATCGCCCCCAGCACTGGCTTCGAGGCCCAGATGTAGCGGAAGCCCGCGCTCAGCGTCTCCCATGTCTTTGCCCCCGCCACGGCGATCTGGCGCGGCTGGCGCGGGATGGTCAGCACCAGCGCGGCGGCGGTCAGCAGCAGCACCAGCGTCACCGCATAGGGCAAGCCCGGCGAGAGCCCGTAGAGCAGCCCGCCCACCACCGGCCCGCAGATCGTCGCCGCCTGATTGGCGGTGGAATTGGCGAGGATGGCGTTGGAGAGATGCTCGGGCGGCACGAGATTGGGCGCGAGCGATTGGCGGGCGGGGTTGTAGAAGGCCCGCCCGGTGCCGAAGACCAGAATCAGTGCGAAGATCGGCCATGTGGGCGAGGTTGCGTCGAGCGTAGCGGCGTAGGTGAGGAGGCCCGCGGCGACGCAGGATTCGACCACCAGGCAGGCGCACATGATGCCCCGGCGCGAGAATCGGTCTGCGGCGGCCCCGGTGACGAGCACCAGCAGCAGGGCGGGCGCGAATTGCGACAGGCCGACCAGCCCCAGATCGAACGGGTCGCGGGTGAGGTCGTAGACCTGCCAGCCGATGGCGACGGTCTGGATCTGCACGGCGAAGCCTACGAGTAAGAGGGCGGTCCAGTAGGCGGGATAGCCGCGATGGCGGAAGGCCACCCAGCGGCCGACGGGAGCACGGTCTTGCACAGTCACGCCGCGTCCTTCTCGTCTGTCCGGGCTCGGATGCGAAAAAGCCGAAAGCGGGGCGGAAGGCCAGCGGAAATCGTGTCAGTATGGCAAGTTCATGACAGCGGCATGCGCTTGGTCTGCGATGTCAGGAGATGTTCGGGGGATTGGTGAGCGGGGCGGGTATCGAACCCGCGACCCGCTGATTAAAAGTCAGCTGCTCTACCACTGAGCTACCCGCCCTCACCATCCCGAGGCCGGAGCCTCAGCACCGAAACAGCTTATCGTGGCGCGGTGTCCCGGCCAGTCATTCCGTCTCGACAGGGCCGCTTCCTAAGTGGGGATCGGCAGGGGGTCAAGTGGCAAAGCGCAGAAATCTTGACGGCTCTGGCAAAAACCCTGCGCGGAGCGTATATGCCGCGCCATGATGGATATGCGCGCCTCCGACGGGCTCGGCTTCATGAAGATGCATGGGGCGGGCAATGACTTCGTGGTGATCGACTCGCGCGGGCGCGGGGCGGTGACGACGGCTGCGCTGGCGCGTGCGCTGGGAGACCGCAACCGCGGCGTGGGATTCGACCAGCTGGCCGAGATCCGCGATTCGGCTGAGGCCGATTTCGCGCTGGATTTCTGGAACGCCGACGGATCGCGCGCCGGGGCCTGCGGCAATGCCACCCGCTGCGTCTGCGATCACGTGATGCGCGGACTGGGCCGCGATGCGGTGACGCTGGTGACGGCGCGGGGTCTGCTGCGCGCGGTGCGCCGGGCCGACGGGCTGGTGAGCGTGAACATGGGGCAGCCGCAGCTTGACTGGCGCGAGGTGCCGCTGGCGCAGGAGGTGGACACGCTGCGCCTGCCGCTGGCGGGCGAGCCGGTGGCCGTCGGCATGGGCAACCCGCATTGCATCCGCTTCGTGCCGGATGCCGAGGCGGTGGCGCTGGCCGCCGAAGGCCCGGGAATGGAACATGACCCGCTGTTCCCCGAGCGCACCAATGTCGAGTTCGCCAGCCAGACCGGCCCGGACCGGCTGCGGCTGAGGGTCTGGGAGCGGGGCGCGGGGATCACGCTGGCCTGCGGCTCGGGCGCCTGTGCGACGGCGGTGGCGGCCAACCTGCGCGGGCTGACCGGGCGGCAGGTGGTGCTGGAGATGGACGGCGGCGTGCTGGAGGTCGACTGGCGCGAGGATGGCGTCTGGCTGACCGGGCCGGTGGCGCATGTCTTCGACGGCTGGCTCTCGCCCGCCTATCTGGAGGCCCACGCATGAGCGCGCCGATCTTCGCCACGCTGGGCTGCCGGCTGAACGCCTATGAGACCGAGGCGATGAAGGAGCTGTCCGCCGCCGCCGGGATCGAGAATGCGGTGGTGGTGAACACCTGCGCAGTGACGGCGGAGGCGGTGCGCAAGGCCAAGCAGGAGATCCGCCGCCTGCGCCGCGAGAACCCCGAGGCGACGCTGATCGTCACCGGCTGCGCCGCGCAGACCGAGCCCGCGACCTTCTCGGCCATGGCCGAGGTGGACCGGGTGATCGGCAACACGGAAAAGATGCAGGCAGGGACCTGGGCTGCGATGGCCGCGCCCGACCTCATCGGCCAGACCGAGCGGGTGCAGGTCGATGACATCCTGTCGGTGAAGGAGACCGCCGGGCATCTGATCGACGGCTTCGGGCGGCACCGGGCCTATGTTCAGGTGCAGAACGGCTGCGACCATCGCTGCACCTTCTGCATCATCCCCTACGGGCGGGGCAACTCGCGCTCGGTGCCCGCCGGGGTGGTGGTGGAGCAGATCCGGCGGCTGGTGGACAAGGGCTTTCACGAGGTGGTGCTGACCGGGGTCGATCTGACCTCCTGGGGCGCCGACCTGCCGGCGACGCCGCGTCTGGGCGATCTGGTGATGCGCATCTTGCGGCTGGTGCCGGATCTGGCGCGGCTCAGGATTTCCTCGATCGATTCGATCGAGGTGGATGAGGCGCTGATGGGGGCCATCGCGAGCGAGCCCCGGCTGATGCCGCATCTGCACCTCAGCCTGCAGGCGGGCGACGACATGATCTTGAAGCGGATGAAGCGGCGGCATCTGCGCGACGACGCGATCCGCTTCACCGAGGAGGCGCGCAGGCTGCGGCCCGACATGGTGTTCGGCGCGGATATCATCGCGGGCTTTCCGACCGAAACCGAAGAGATGTTCGCAAACTCGCTGAAGCTGGTCGAGGACTGCGGGCTGACCTTCCTGCATGTCTTCCCCTTCTCGCCGCGCAAGGGCACGCCGGCCGCGCGGATGCCGCAGCTGGCCGGTCCGGTGATCCGCGAGCGGGCGGCGCGGCTGCGTGCGGCGGGGGATGCGGCGCTGGCGCGGCATCTGGCGGCGCAGCGGGGCGCGCAGCATGAGGTGCTGATGGAATCGGCGCGGATGGGGCGGACGGGGCAGTTCACCGAGGTGAGCTTCGACGCCGACCAGCCGGAGGGGCAGATCGTGCGGGCCACGATCACCGGGCAGGAGGGCGGGCGCTTGACCGCCACCGTTGCCGATCAGGTGCGGGCGGCGTAGAACGGCGTCAGATCAGCGAAAGGCCCCTGCAATGAGCGCACCGAAACCCGTCGTCCTCTGCATTCTCGATGGCTGGGGGCTGCGCGCGGAGCGGGAGGCGAATGCGCCCGCCTTGGCGAACACGCCGAATTTCGACCGGATCATGGCGGGCTGCCCGCATGCGACGCTCATCACCCACGGGCCGGATGTCGGGCTGCCGCGCGGGCAGATGGGCAATTCGGAAGTGGGCCACACCAATATCGGCGCGGGCCGGGTGGTGGCGATGGATCTGGGCGCGATCGATCTGGCCATCGAGGACGGCACCTTCGCGCAGAACAAGGCGCTGCTCGGCTTCATCGCCGCGCTGAAGGCCAGCGGCGGGACGGCGCATCTGATGGGGGTCGCCTCGGACGGCGGTGTGCATGGGCATATCCTGCATCTGCTGACCGCCGCGCGGGTCGTGGCGGCGGCGGGTGTGCCGGTGGTGATCCATGCGATCACCGACGGGCGCGACGTGCCGCCCTCCTCGGCGCCGGGCTATCTGGCGCAGCTGGTCGAGGGGCTGCCGCCGGGGGTCAGCATCGGCACGGTGATCGGGCGCTACTGGGCGATGGACCGCGACAATCGCTGGGACCGGGTGCAGCGCGCGACGGACGCCATTCTGCATGCGAAGGGCGAGCGGGCGGACAGCGGGCCGGAGGCGGTGGGCGCCGCGATGGAGCGGGCCGAGACCGACGAGTTCATCGCGCCGACGGTGGTGAATGGCTACCAAGGCGCCAGGGACGGCGACGGGTTCTTCTGCCTGAACTTCCGCGCCGACCGCGCGCGCGAGATCCTCGCGGCGCTGGCCCAGCCGGGGTTCGACGCCTATGACACGGGCAAGCGGCCTGATTGGGCGGCCTTCCTCGGGATGGTGGATTATTCCAAGACGCATGACGGCTTCATGTCCACCGCCTATCCCAAGCAGGTGATCGAGAACACGCTGGGCGAATGGGTGGCCAAGCAGGGCCGCAGCCAGTTCCGGCTGGCCGAGACCGAGAAATATCCGCATGTGACCTTCTTCCTGAACGGCGGGCGCGAGGCTCCCGAGGCCGGCGAGGACCGCTACATGGCGAAATCGCCCAAGGTCGCGACCTACGACCTGCAGCCCGAGATGTCGGAGCCCGAGGTGGCCGGGCAGCTGGTGGCGGCCATCGAGCATGGCTACGACCTGATCGTGGTGAACTTCGCCAATCCCGACATGGTGGGCCATACCGGCATCCTCTCGGCGGCCATCGCCGCCTGCGAGGCGGTAGACGAGGGGCTGGGGCTGGCGCTGGCGGCGCTGGAGAAGGCGGGCGGGGCGATGATCGTCACCGCCGACCACGGCAATTGCGAGACGATGGTCGATCCGGTGACGGGCGAGCCGCATACCGCGCATACCACGAACCTCGTGCCGGTGATCCTTGTCGGCGGGCCGGAGGGGGCGAAGCTGCGCGACGGGCGGCTGGCCGATCTGGCGCCGACGCTGCTGCAGCTGATGCAGCTGCCCCAGCCTTCGGAGATGACCGGCGTGAGCCTCATCACCGCATGATCCGTCCGCTGGCCCTCGCGCTGCTCCTGGCCGCGCCCGCCTCGGCGGCGACGGTGGCCGAGCAGGCGGCGCAGGCAGCGGCGGAGCTGCAGACGGCGGTGGCCGAGCTGCAGCAGGCGGAAACCGCACGCGACCGGGTATCCTCGCTGACCCGGACGATCCAGGCCTACGAGCAAGGCTTGGGCGTGCTGCGCGAGAACCTGCGGCAGGCCTCGATCCGCGAGGCGACGCTGGCGCTGCAGTTCGAGGCCAAGCGCGAACGGGTGTCGCAGCTTCTGGGCGTGCTGTCGCGGCTCGACCCGCGCCCGGGGCCCTTGCTGCTGATGCATCCTTCGGGGCCGCTGGGCACCGCGCGCTCGGGCATGATGCTCGCCGATGTGACCCCAGCGCTGCAGGCCGAGGCGGAGAAACTGCGCACCGATCTGCAGGAGCTGCGCGACCTGCGCGCCTTGCAGGCCTCGGCGGGCACCACGCTGGCGGCGGGGCTGGAGGCGGCGCAACAGGCGCGCACCGCGCTGTCGCAGGCGATCTCGGACCGCACGCCGCTGCCGCGCCGCTTCATCGAGAACCCGGAGGTGCTGAAGGGCCTCGTCGAGAGCGCCGACACGCTCGACGCCTTCGCCAACGGGCTGAGCATCGACATCGGCGCCGACGGGCCGGATTTCACCGCCGCCAAGGGCACGCTGCCCTTCCCGGTGCTGAGCACGGTGCTGCGGCAGGCCAACGAGTCGGACGCGGCGGGGGTGCGGCGCCCCGGCATGGTGCTGGCGACGCGGCCCCGCGCGCTGGTCACGGCGCCCTGGCCGGGGACGATCCGCTATCGCGGGCCGCTGCTCGACTACGGAAATGTGATGATCCTTGAGCCCGGTGGCGGCTATCTGTTGGTGCTTGCCGGGATGCAGACCGTCTATGGTGAGGTGGGCGAAGTGGTTTCCGCCGGAACGCCGCTCGGCCTGATGGGCGGGGGCGAGCCGGGCGTCGCGGAGTTTCTCGTCTCGGCCCAAGATGGCGGTGGCGCGCGGGATACGGAAACGCTTTATATGGAACTCAGGCAAGGAACCGAGCCGGTCGATCCGGCGGAATGGTTCGCGGCAAGCGGAGAATGAGACGGCAATGAGGAAATTCGTGATGGCCGCTCTGGGCGGCACGGTCGCAGGCGTGCTTCTGACGACCCAGATCGCCGGGCCGCTGGTCGCGCAGGAGGCCACGAAACAGACGTCGGTCTACGAGCAGCTCGACCTGTTCGGCGACATCTTCGAGCGCATCCGCGGCCAGTATGTCGAGGAAGTGGACACGACGAAGCTGATCGAGGCGGCGATCAACGGCATGCTGACCTCGCTCGACCCGCATTCGAGCTATCTGGCGCCGAAGGACTTCGACGACATGCAGGTGCAGACCCGCGGCGAGTTCGGCGGTCTGGGCATCGAGGTGACGCAGGAAGAGGGCTTCGTGAAGGTCGTCTCGCCGATGGACGACACCCCCGCCGATGCCGCCGGGATCGAGGCCGGCGACTTCATCACCCATGTGAACGGCGAGTCGGTTCTGGGCCTGACGCTGGATCAGGCGGTGGAGATGATGCGCGGCCCGGTCGGGTCGGAGATCCTGATCACCGTGGTGCGCGAGGGCCGGGCAGAGCCCTTCGACGTCTCGATCATCCGCGACACGATCAAGCTGGTCGCCGCGCGCAGCCGCGTGGTCGGCAACACCGTCGTCGTCCGCCTGACCACCTTCAACGACCAGACCTTCTCGGGCCTTGAAGAGGGGCTGAAGAAATCGATCGAGGAAGCCGGCGGTGCCGACAAGGTCTCGGGCGTCGTGCTCGACCTGCGCAACAACCCGGGCGGTCTGCTGACCCAGGCGATCCAGGTCTCCGACGCCTTCCTGGACAAGGGCGAGATCGTCTCGACCCGCGGGCGCGAGGCCAGCGACGGCGAGCGGTTCAACGCCACCGCGGGCGACCTCACCGGCGGCAAGCCGATGGTCGTGCTGATCAACGGCGGCTCGGCCTCGGCCTCGGAGATCGTGGCGGGCGCGTTGCAGGACCACCGCCGCGCCATCGTCGTCGGCACCAAGAGCTTCGGCAAGGGCTCGGTCCAGACCGTGATCCCGCTGCGCGGCGAGGGCGCGATGCGCCTGACCACGGCGCGCTACTACACGCCCTCGGGCCGCTCAATCCAGGCCCTGGGCGTGGCGCCCGACATCGTGGTGCAGCAGCCCGCCGCCAAGCCCGCCGAGGAGGAGACCGAAACGCCGAGCATCGCCACCTCGCGCTCGGAAGCCGATCTGCGCGGCGTGCTGTCGAACGACTCGATGACCGAGGACGAGAAGAAGCAGGCCGAGGAAGAGCGCGCCCAGGCCGAAGAAGCCGCCAAGCTGCGTGACGAGGATTATCAGCTGGCCTATGCGGTCGATATCCTGAAGGGCCTTTCGGCTATCGCGCCGAAACCCTGAGCTTGCTATGGGTGGGGCGCCCTGCCCCACCCATAGGTTCGCCATGATCGACCCCGCTTCCCTGCCCTACCGCCCCTGCGTCGGCATCGTGCTGATGAATGCCGACGGCCTGATCTTCGCCGGGCAACGGCTCGACAACCCGGTGCCTGCCTGGCAGATGCCGCAGGGCGGGATCGACGAGGGCGAAAAGCCCCGGGCCGCCGCGCTGCGCGAGCTGTGGGAGGAAACCGGGATCACCGCCGATCTGGTGGAATTCGTCGCCAAGACCCCGGACTGGGTGACCTACGACCTGCCGCCGGAGCTTCTGGGCAAGATCTGGGGCGGCAAATATCGTGGCCAGCGGCAGAAATGGTTCCTGTTCCGCTATCTGGGGCGCGACGACCAGATCCTGATCGGCACCGAACATCCCGAGTTCTCGCACTGGCGCTGGATCGGTGCCGAGGAGATGGTGGCGGGCATCGTGCCCTTCAAGCGCGCCGTCTACGAACAGGTGGTCGCCGCCTTCCGCGACCACCTGCGCTGAAGGTCGGGCGCTGAAGGTCAGGCGCCGGAGCGCAGCCGCTCCAGCACGCCCGGGCTGGCATAGCCGTCGGGGATCAGCCCGACCGATTGCTGCCAGGCCCGGAGCGCCCTGATCGTGTTCGGCCCCACCATGCCATCCGCGCCCTCGGTGTCGAAGCCCGCCCGGGTCAGCAGCTCCTGCAGCTCGATCCGCTCCGCCGACAGGAGCGCCCGCTCGCCCTCGGGCCAGGAGGCGCGGATCGGCGGGCCGCCGCGCAGGCGGTCGGCCAGATGGCCCACGCCGATCACATAGGCATCGGCGGCATTGTAACGCGAGATCGCCCGGAAGTTGCCGTAGATCAGGAAAGCAGCGCCCCGCGCCCCGCCGGGCAGGAGCAGCGCCGCCTCGCCATGCTCGGGCAGGGCGCCGCCCTCTGCCGTGCGCAGCCCCAGCCCCCGCCACTCCGCCGTCGGGCGCCGCAGCGCCTTGCCCGACCCGGCGTAGTCGAAGCCTGCGGGCAGCGTCACCTCAAGGCCCCAGGGCTGGCCCGTCTCCCAGCCGGATTTTGCCAGATAGGCGGCGGTGGAGGCCAGCGCATCGGCGGGATTGTCCGACCAGATGTCGCGCTTGCCGTCGCCGGTGAAATCCACCGCGAAGGCGAGGTAGGAGGTCGGGATGAACTGGGTATGGCCCATCGCCCCGGCCCAGCTGCCGGTCATCACCTGCGGCTCCACATCGCGCTGCTGCACGATCTGCAGGGCGGCGATCAGCTGCTCTTCGAAGAAGGCGCCGCGCCGCCCGTCATGCGCCAGCGTGGCCAGCGCACCGATCAGCGGATGGTCGCCGCGATGGCTGCCATAGGAGCTTTCCATCCCCCAGACCGCCAGAACCACATGCCGGTCGACACCGTAGCGCGCCTCGATCTCGCGCAAGAGCGCGCCATGCTCGGCCAGCGCCGCTTGTCCGTTGGCCAGCCGCCGCTCCGACACGGCAGAGGCGAGGTAATCCCAGACCGTGCGCGAGAATTCCGCCTGATTGCGGTCGCGGGCGATGGCATCGGCATCGTAGCGGAGGCCGCGGAAGGCCCGGTCCAGCGTGGCAGGCGCGATGCCCGCCGCCTCGGCACGCGGGCGAAACGCCGCGACCCAGGCCTCGAGCCCGGCCTGATCCTCGGCGCTGGCCACCGGCTCCGCCGGTTTGGTCTCGCTCGCCATCGCCGCCCCCCGCGCTGCGGGCCGGGGCGAGACCTCGACCGGCCCGGCCTCGGCCATATCCGTGACAAGAAGGGCCGCGAGGGCCATGACTGAAGATCGCATCGTCGAACCTGCCCGTTGTTCTTGTGATTGCCCCCAGCCTACCCTGCCCGGCCCGCCGCGCAAAGCGCCGCGACGGCCCTCCGGCGAAAGCCCGCAGGTTTCCCTCGGACGAAAAGCGGGCGACCGGCCGGCAGTCTGCGATGGCAATGCCGCCCGAGGGGGCTCGATGCCCCCGAGGGCGGCTCCCCCCGGCTCACTTCCGGCTGCGCACCACCTTGCGCTTCAGCTTGGCGTCGCGCGCCGCGGCCTTGCCGGGCTTGCGCGGCATCGGTCGGCCGCGCTTCGGACGGCCCGAGCGCAGGGCGCTGCCCTCGATCTCCAGGAGTTCCAGCATCAGCCCGCCGGTCAGCGGGATCGCCTCGGCCAGCCGCACCGTCACCCGCTGGCCGATGCCGATCACCGTGCCGGTGTCGGCTCCCATCAGCGTCTGGCTGTCGGCGTCGAAATGGAAGAACTCGCGCCCGACCGATCGGATCGGGATCAGCCCGTCGGCGCCGGTCTCGTCCAGCTTGACGAAAAGCCCGAAGCGCTGCACGCCCGAGATCCGCCCGCCGAACTCCGCCCCCACCCGGTCTGCCAGGTAGGCAGCGAGATAGCGGTCGGTCGTGTCGCGCTCGGCCATCATGCTGCGCCGCTCGGTGTCCGAGATCAGCTTGGCGGTATCGGCCAGATCCTCGATGTCCTGCGGCGACAGCCCGTCATCGCCCCAGCCATGGCCGAGGATCAGCGCGCGATGCACGATGAGGTCGGAATAGCGCCGGATCGGCGAGGTGAAATGCGCGTAGCTCTGCAGGCTGAGGCCGAAATGGCCGAAATTCTCCGGGTGGTAATAGGCCTGCGTCATCGAGCGCAGGGTGGAGATGTTCAGCAGCTCGTCGAACTCGGTGCCCTCGGCCTGCGCCAAGAGCCGGTTCAGATGCGCGGTCTTCAGCACCTGCCCCTTGGCCAGCGTGAAGCCCGAGGCCTCGGCCACGTCGCGCAGCGCCTCCAGCTTCTGCGGGCTCGGCTCCTCATGGACGCGGAACAGCAGCGGGCGGCGCAGCCGGGTCAGCTCCTCGGCGGCGGCGACATTGGCGAGGATCATGAATTCCTCGATCAGCCGATGCGCGTCGAAGCGTTCGCGGAAGGCGACCGAGGTGACCTTGCCCTCCTCGCTCAGCTCGATCCGCCGCTCCGGCAGGTCGAGATCGAGCGGCTGGCGCAGGGTGCGAGCCTGCTTGGCGGCCTCGTAGGCGGCATAGAGCGGCTTCAGCACCGGCTCGAGCAGCGGCTCGGTCCTGGCGTCCGGCGTGCCATCGATGGCCGATTGCACCTGCCCGTAGCTGAGGCTCGCCTTCGAGCGCATCATGCCCCGGGTGAAGCGATGCGCGAGCTTCGCCCCCTGCGCCGACAGCTTCATCCGCACCGCAAGGCAGGGCCGGTCGACATGTTCGTGCAGCGAGCAAAGATCGCCCGACAGCACGTCGGGCAGCATCGGCACCACGCGGTCGGGGAAATAGGTGGAGTTGCCGCGCTTCCTCGCCTCGCGGTCCAGTTTCGAGCCGGGGCGGACGTAATGCGCCACATCGGCGATGGCCACCCAGACGATATGCCCGCCGGGGTTCTGCGGATCGCTGTCGGGCTCGGCGAAGACCGCGTCGTCGCGGTCGCGCGCATCCGCCGGATCGATGGTGATCAGCGGCAGCTCGCGCAGATCCTCGCGCTGGCCCAAGGGCGCCGGGTTGGCGGCATCGGCCTCGGCCACCACCGCATCGGGGAAGCTGTCGGGGATGCCGTGCTGGTGGATGGCGATGATCGACACGGCGCGCGGGCCGGAGGGATCGCCCAGCCGCGCCACGATACGGGCCTGCGGCAGGCCGAGGCGCTTCGGCCCGGCCTGTTCGGCCTCGACCAGCTCACCGTCGCGGGCGCCAGCCGTGCCGTCGCGCGGCACCCGCCATTCCTTGTCCTGCCCCTTGTCGATCGGCACGATCCGCCCGCCCTCGGATTCGGCGCGGAAGATGCCCAGAACCTTGTGCGGATTGGCCCCGAGCTTGCGGATCAGCCGCGCCTCGTAGGCGTAGGTCTCGCCCTCGGTCTCGGTCAGCCGCGCGAGGATGCGGTCGCCCTCGCCCAGAGCCGGATCGGTCTTCTGCGTGACCACGAGGATGGCGGGCGGCTCGCCCTCGCCCAGCCATTCCAGCGGGCGGGCGAAGAGATCGCCATCGGCATCGGGCGCCAGCACCTGCAGGATCGACACCGGCGGCAGGGCCGAGGCATCGCGGTAGGCGCGCTTGCCCTTCTCCAGCGCGCCCTCGGCCTCCATCTCGCGCAGGAGCCGCTTCAGCTCGATACGCTCTGCGCTGCCCTTGATGCCGAAGGCGCGGGCGATGTCGCGCTTGGCGGTCAGGGTGGGATTGTCGGCGATCCACTGCAGGATCTGCGGCTTTGAGGGTAACTGGTCCATCTTCCGGAGGTAGCACGCGGCAAGCGGGGCGTCATCCTCGAAGCGGAAACATTCTGGCCCGCTCAGCCGAGCGCCAGCACCATGTCGCGATGCGGGATGCCGGCGTCGATATATTCCGGACCCAGAGCGGTGAAGCCGAGCTTCTCGTAGAAGCCGAGCGCATGGGTCTGGGCGCCGAGCCTGGCCTGACGCACCCCGGGGATGCGGCGCAGCTCGGCCACCGCCGCGCGGATCAGCGCCGCGCCGAGCCCGGTGCCGCGCTGCTCGGCCAGCACGCAGACCCGGCCGATCTTGCCGGTCTCGCCGCGGACCAGCAGGCGGGCCGAGCCGACCGGGCGGCCCTCGACCTCGGCCAGCAGGTGGATCGCCTCGCCGTCGAGATCGTCGATCTCGTCGGCTTCCGGCACACCCTGTTCCTCGATGAAGACGGTGCGGCGCAGGGCGCGGCAGGCGGCGATGTCGGTGGTGACGGCGATCATGCGAAATAGTCCCGCAGGACGCGGCCATAGATCGCCTTCAGCGCCACGATCTGCGCCACCTCCACCCGCTCGTCCACCGCATGCATGGTCTTGCCGACGAGGCCGAATTCCACCACCGGGCAATGGTTCTTCACGAAGCGCGCGTCCGAGGTGCCGCCCGAGGTCGAGGGCACGGGGCGCAGGCCGGTCTCGGCCTCCACCGCATCGGCGATGAGATCGGAGAAGCTGCCGGGCGGCGTGAGGAAGCTGTCGCCGCTCACCACCACCTTGAGCGTGATCTCCACCCCGGTCTCGGCCTGCACCTTCGCGGCCTCGGCGGCGAGCCAGTCGCTCAGGCTCTGGCCCGAGTGCAGGTCGTTGAAGCGGATGTTCACCGTGCCGCGGCAGAGCGCCGGGATGACATTGGTCGCCGGGTTGCCGGTATCGACCGTGGTGATCGCCAGCGTCGAGGCGTCGAAATGCTCGCTGCCCTCGTCGAGCACATGGGTGTCGAGCCGGTCCATCAGCCGGCAGAGCGCCGCGACCGGGTTCTTGGCGCGATGCGGATAGGCCGAATGGCCCTGCACGCCGCGGGCGGTGACATGGGCGGTGAGCGACCCGCGCCGGCCGATCTTCATCATCTCGCCCAGCCGCTCGGGCGAGGTCGGCTCGCCCACGAGGCAGACCGCCATCGCCTCGCCCTCTGCCGCCATCCAGTCGAGGATCGCCTGCGTGCCGTCGACAGAGGCACCCTCCTCGTCGCCGGTGATGGTCAGGATCACCGCGCCGTCGGGCGGGGTCTCGCGCACGAAATCCACCGCCGCGGCGGCAAAGGCGGCGACGCCCGATTTCATGTCGGTGGCGCCGCGGCCCCAGAGATAGCCGCCCTCGATCTCGGCGCCGAAAGGGTCATGGGTCCAGGCGGCGGCATCGCCCACCGGGACGACATCGGTATGGCCGTTGAAGCCGAAGGACCGGTTCGCGCCGCGCCGCCCCCAGCGGGCAAAGAGGTTCGGCACCCCGTTGCGGTCCACCCGGGTGCAGTCGAAGCCCGCCTCGGAGAGCAGGCGCTCCAGCAACACCAGCGCCCCGCCCTCCTCGGGCGTGACGGAGGGGCAACGCACCAGAGCGGCGGTCAGGGCGACGGGATCGACGGGAGACGGCATCGGCAGGTCCTTGGCGTGGGGATCAATCGTAGAACGGCGTCATCTGCGCCACGACGACCGAGTTCTCGGCCAGGGCGCGCTGCATCAGCGCGCGCTCCTCGGCGTCGATCTCCTCGCCCGCCTCCAGCCGCTCCTCGAGCGTGCCGTAGCCCGACACGTCGAGCGGCGCCATGTCGGCGGTCTTCAGCAGGGCCACCGTCTCGCGCACGGCCTCGGCCTCGTCGACGCCGGTGGCATAGCACATCAGCGCGGCGCCGGTGGCGTCCTTGGGCAGGCCGTCATTCGGCCTGCGGCCCACCTCGATCACGAGGGTATAGACCTGCTGCGGGCGCTTGATCTTCTCGGGCTGATCCTCGGTCATCTGACGGCTCCGTTCCTGTCGCCTCCCGTTCGCGCGTTTTTTCCTGCGGTGCAAGCGAAAGCCGCGCGCGGTTGGTGTCTTTGCAGAAGGGACAGGGCTCGCCCTCGGTGGCCGGGTCGAGCCAGGCGCCGCAGTTGCGACAGCAGGCGGGCTGGGCCAGCACCGAAGGCATGGGCGGCGTGATCTCGAAGGGCGGCACGATGGACAGGCCCGGGCAGACCGGGTCGTTGCGGAAGACAGAGAGATGGCCGCTGGCTTCCAGATAGGCGCGGCGCACCTGGCCGAGGTTCTCGATTCCCTCCAGCCGCAGCATCTCCTTCAGCTCTATCGGCCCGATCTTGCGCTCGGTCAGGCCGGGCATCAGGATGCGCCCGTCGCGCATGATCTCGACCGGAACCCCGTCGACGATGCGCTTCACCGGCTGGTAATGCCGGATCAGCACGTCGATCAGCTTGTCGAGCGCCACCACCACGGTGATGACCACCATCGCATGCAACAGCGGCACGTCCGGGTAGAACAGCGCATCCCCCACCGCCGAGCCGAGCGCGATGACGAGGAGGAACTCGACGATCGACAGCTGCGCCACGCTGCGCCCGCCGACCCAGCGCAACAGCATGAGCGTGTAGCTGTAGATGACGAGGGTGCGGAAGACGATTTCCAGAAGGAACAGCGGCGGCTCGTCGCCGAGGAACATCCGCGCGAGGTCGAAGGGAACGACGGGATCTTCCATGCAACGCACACTCCGCAAACAGGCGCGGCACCCGGCGCCGCGCCCTCGGAAACGCCCCGCCCCGGGGGCGGTTCCGCCGGGTCAGGAACGCGTCAGTCGCGCAAGAGCTCGTTGATCGAGGTCTTGGAGCGGGTCTGGGCATCGACCTTCTTCACGATCACCGCACAATAGAGGTTGATGCCGTTCTTCGAGGGCATCGAGCCCGCCACCACGACCGAACCCGCAGGCACCTCGCCATAGCTCACCGAGCCGGTCTCGCGGTCGACGATCTTGGTCGACTGGCCGATGAACACGCCCATCCCCAGCACCGAACCCTCTCGGACGATGCAGCCCTCGACCACTTCGGAGCGCGCGCCGATGAAGCAGTTGTCCTCGATGATGGTCGGGCCGGCCTGCATCGGCTCCAGCACGCCGCCGATGCCGACACCGCCGGAGAGGTGGACGTTCTTGCCGATCTGGGCGCAGGAGCCGACCGTGGCCCAGGCGTCGACCATGGTGCCCTCGTCGACATAGGCGCCGACATTGACGAAGGAGGGCATCAGCACCACGCCCTTGGCCACATAGGCCGAGCGGCGTACGACGCAGTTCGGCACGGCGCGGAAGCCCGCGGCGCGCCAGTCGGCCTCGGTCCAGCCGGCGAACTTGCTGTCGACCTTGTCCCACCAGCCGCCGGCCTGCGGACCGCCCGGCTGCTGCTCCATGTCCTTCAGACGGAAGCCTAAGAGCACCGCCTTCTTGGCCCACTGGTTTACATGCCACTTGCCGTCGGCCTGCCGCTCGGCCACGCGCAGGCGGCCCTTGTCGAGCGCCTCCAGCGTCGCCTCGATGGCGTCGCGCGCCTCGCCGGTGCTGGCGGGGCTGATGCCGTCGCGGGCCTCCCAGGCGGCTTCGATGGCGGTTTCCAGGGCGGCGTTCGCGGGGGCGGTCGACATGGCGGCGTCCTTTTTCATGGTCTTGTCCGGTCAAGGGCTATAAACCGTGGGGTCACCTCCCGCAATCCGCCCAAGGTCGGCAAGGAAGCTCATGAAAGACGAACCCCGCAGCCATCCGTTCCGCGACTCGACCGAGGATCTGGAAACCACGCACCGGATTCCCGACACGCCGCAGAGCCGCGCCCCGGCCTACCGGCTGGCCTATGCCGATCTCGACTTCCTGATGCGCGACGACCTGAGGCCGGTGCGGCTGCAGCTTGAGCTGATGAAGCCGCAGATCGTGATGGACGAGCGCGGCATCGCCTCGACCATCGTGCTGTTCGGCGGCGCGCGCATCCCCGATCCCGCGCACAAGGAGACGGCGAAGACCCCGGTGCTGGCGGAGCTGTCGCATTACTACGAGGAGGCGCGGCGCTTTTCCCGGGTGATGACCGAGCGCAGCATGGAGAGCTATGGCCGCGAGAACGTCATCGTCACCGGCGGCGGTCCGGGGGTGATGGAGGCGGGCAACCGCGGCGCCAACGAGGCGGGCGGGCAATCCATCGGGCTCAACATCGTGCTGCCGCACGAGCAGGCGCCCAACGCCTATGTCACGCCGGACCTGTCGTTCAACTTCCACTATTTCGCGATCCGCAAGATGCATTTCCTGATGCGGGCCAGGGCGGTCGTGGTCTTCCCCGGCGGCTTCGGCACGCTGGACGAGATGTTCGAGAGCCTGACGCTGATCCAGACCAAGCGGATGAAGCCGATCCCCTTCCTGCTGTTCGGTCGGGCCTTCTGGGAGAAGATCATCAACTGGGAGGCGCTGGCCGAAGCCGGCACCATCTCGCGCGAGGATCTGCGGCTGTTCCGCTTCGTGGAAACGGCGGAAGAGGCGGTGGCGGCGATCGACGGCTGGCCCGATCCGGGGTGTTGAGGGAAGGGCTCGGGTGTCGGGGGCGTTTCCGTGAGGGGCGCGATGACGGCGGGTTGTTGGGGTGTGGCACGGGTGGGGTGTAACCCCACCCTACGAAGACCGTGGGGCCCGCCCACGTGCCACCAAACGCTCCGCGTAGGGTGGGGTTTTACCCCACCTTCCCCGCGACGCCGTAGGGTGCGCATTCATTGCGCACCGAACTCCACGCCACGTTGAAATGCCTCCGCCCCGTCCCCGTAGGGTGGGGTTCCACCCCACCCCCGCCGCACCATCCCCACCTCACCCCATCGTCTCCCGCATCCACCCCGCCTCGAACCCGACCCGCTCGCACCCGGCGAACCGCGCCATCCGCTCCAGCTCCGCCTCGAGCCGCGCCATCCTCCCCGTCCCGAACCGCACCCCCGGCTCCGGCCAGAGCGCCTTCACCTGCAGCACGCTCTGGTCACGGAAGGCCTTCATGTCGATCCGCCCGACCAGCCGCGTGCCTTCCAGCAGCGGGAAGACGTAGTAGCCGTAGGTCCGCTTCGGCTCGGGCACGAAGACCTCGATCCGGTAGCGGAAGCCGAAGAGCCGCTCGGCGCGGTTGCGGTCGCGCAGCGCCGGGTCGAAGGGCGAGAGGATGCGAAGCCGGGCGGGCGGTTCGGGGGCGGTGGCGGCGCGCTCCATGAGATCGGGCCGGGCGAAGCTGCGACGGGGCGCGCCGTCGGCGCCCTCGATCCGCGCCTCGACGATCTCGCCCCGCGCCAGCGCCGCGTGGCACCAGTCGCGCGCGTCCTGCGGAGCGACGGTGGCCCAGAAGGCGGCGATCTCGCCCGAGGTGGCGAAGCCCAGCCGGTCGAGCGCCGCGTTGCAGGCCCAGTCGATCGTCTCCTCCGGCGCCGGATGCCGCGCCAGAACCTCCGCGGGCATCACCCGCTCGGTCAGGTCATAGACCTTCTGGAAGCCGGCGCGGTGGCAGACCGAGATCTCGCCCACCCGCCACAGATATTCCAGCGCCGCCTTCGACGGATGCCAGTCCCACCAGCCACCGGTGCCGCGCGCCTCGCCCTCGCCGACCTCGGCCGCCGAGACCGGGCCGTGATCGGCGATGCGCTGGCGCACCGCGTCGAACTGGGTCTCGAAACCGTCGCGTTGCCAGCCGCGCCAGCGCTCCAAGAGGCGCGGGCGGTCGCGGGCAAAGCGCATCCGCCAATGCGGAAAGAACTCGGTCGGGATCAGCGAGGCGTCATGGGTCCAATGCTCGAAGAGCCAGCGGTGCCGGTCGAGGAGCGGGGAGAGCGCCTCCTGCCGGTAACTCTGCCGCCGGGCGAAGAGGATCATGTGATGCGCCCGCGCGACGGTCGAGATCGAGTCGAGTTGCACGAAGCCCAGCCGCCGGATCAGCGCCAGAAGATCGGGCCCGCGCGCCGGGCCGGTAGGCGGCTCGGCCAGCGCATGCAGATCGAGGAACAGGCGGCGCGCGGCGGGGTTGGGCAGGAGCACTGTCATGCAGAAGGGGTAACAGGGTGAGAAAACCCGTCAAGCTGCCGCGCGTTCCGGCTTTTCCCGCTGCACGCCGCGCGATATAGGGCCGCATGCGCCAGACCCTGACCGAGATCTACGACGCCCGCATCAAAGCCGGAACCCTGCGCCCCGATCCGGCCCAGCACGCGGTGCTGGCCGATCTGGAGGTGCTGCGCGACTGGCTGGAGGCCAACCCGGAGCGGAAGCGCGGGTTGTTCGGCCTGTTCTCCAAGCCACCGCAGCCGCCGAAGGGGCTCTATCTCTGGGGCGGGGTCGGGCGCGGCAAGTCGATGCTGATGGATCTCTTCGTCAATGCGGTGGACATTCCGGCCAAGCGGCGGGTGCATTTCCATGCCTTCATGCAGGAGATGCAGCGCGGCATGCACGAGGCGCGCAAGCGCGGCGTCGAGGATGCGCTGCAGCCGGTGGCCGATGCGGTGGCGGCGGAGGTGCGGCTTCTGGCCTTCGACGAGATGCAGATCACCGACATCACCGATGCGATGATCGTGGGGCGGCTGTTCGAGAAGCTGTTCGCGGCGGGGGTGGTGATCGTCACCACCTCGAACCGCCCGCCGGAGGGGCTTTACGAGAACGGGCTGAACCGCGAGGTCTTCCTGCCCTTCATCGATCTTCTGCGCGATCACCTCGTGGTGCGGCCGCTGGAAAGCCCGACCGATTACCGCCAGCACCGCTTGGCCGGGGCGCAGGTGTATTTCCACCCGGCGGTGCGGGCCAAGACCCTGATCGCCGGCATCTGGACCGATCTGACCGGCGGCTCGAAGGGCGCGCCCTTGGTGCTGCCGGTGAACGGACGCACGGTGGAGCTGCCCTGTTTTGCCAACGGCGTCGGCCGCGCGACCTTCTGGGATCTCTGCGCGAGGCCGCTCGGCCCCGCCGATTTCCTTGCCATCGCCGAGGCGGTGCGGGTGCTGATCCTCGAGGACATCCCGCGGCTGTCGCAGGAGAATTACAACGAGGCCAAGCGCTTCGTCACGCTGATCGACGCGCTCTACGAGGCGAAGGTGCGGCTGATCGCCTCCGCCGCCGACGAGCCGGAGCGGCTCTATATCGAGGGCAGCGGCAGTTTCGAGTTCGCCCGCACCGCGAGCCGCCTGCGCGAGATGCAGGCGGCCGACTGGGGTCAGGCCGAGACGAACGCCGACCGGGCATAGCCCTGCACGTAGAGCAGCGCCGTCAGGTCGCCGTGGTTGATGCGGATATCACATTCCGCCGCCACCACGGGCTTGGCATGCAGGGCCACCCCGGCCCCGGCGCGCTTCAGCATGCCGAGATCGTTGGCCCCGTCGCCCACCGCCATCGCCTCGGTCACCGCGATGCCCAGCCGGGCGCAAAGCTCCTCCAGCGTCGCAAGCTTGGCCTCGCGCCCGAGGATCGGCTCGGCCACCCGGCCCGTGAGCTGCCCGCCCTCGGCCAGCAGAGTGTTGGCGCGATGCTCGTCGAAGCCGAGCCCCGCCGCGACGCGGGTGGTGAAATCGGTGAAGCCGCCCGACACCAGCGCGGCATAGCCGCCATTGGCCCGCATCGTCGCCACAAGGTCGCGCCCGCCCGGCATATAGGTGATGCGGTTCGTGAACACCCGTTCGATAACCTCGACCGACAGCCCGCGCAGCAGCCCGACCCGCTCGCGCAGCGCCGCCTCGAAGTCGAGCTCGCCGTTCATCGCCCGGGCGGTGATGCCCGCGACATAGGCGCCGACGCCCGCCTCGTCGGCCAGCTCGTCGATGCATTCCTGCTGGATCATCGTCGAATCCATGTCGGCCAAGAGCAGCCGCTTGCGCCGCCCCTCGGCCTTCTGCACCACCAGATCGACCTTCAGCGCCTGCATCTCGGCCCAGACATCCCAAAGGTTCGCCGGGCAGTCCTCCAGCGGAAACTCCGCCGCGACGCCGGGATCGAGCCAGAGGGCATCGCCGCCGCCCCAGGCATTGCGCAGCGCCTCCACGGTGGCGCTGTCGAGCGCCGGAGAGGCGGGGTCGGTCAAGAGGGTCGCTACATACATCGGGGGTCCACCATGCAAGGGCTGCCATCGCGCGGCTGCGTCGTTTTGGCCGCATGAAGCGGCGCTTTACGGCAATTTCTTTTCTTGCGCCAGAGAGCAACCCCCGATAGACCCGACGGCGGGACACCCCTCCCCAACGGGGGGCATTTATCTGGAAGGATACCATGTCTGATCTGCAGACCCCGGCCACGCGGCCGGCAAATCCGCGCTTTTCTTCTGGCCCCTGCGCCAAGATCCCCGCCTATTCGCTGGACATGCTCGCCGACGCGCCCTTGGGCCGCTCGCACCGTGCCGCCGTGGGCAAGGCCAAGCTGAAACGGGCCATCGACCAGACGCGCGAGATCCTCGGCGTTCCGGCCGACTACCGCATCGGCATCGTGCCGGGGTCGGATACCGGCGCGGTCGAGATGGCGATGTGGTCGCTGCTCGGCGCCCGCCCGGTCGAGATGCTGGCATGGGAGTCCTTCGGCGAGGGCTGGGTCACCGATGTGGTGAAGCAGCTGAAGCTCGACGCCACCGTGACCAAGGCGCCCTATGGCGAGGTGGTCGATCTCGCCACCGTCGATTTCGACAAGGACGTGGTCTTCACCTGGAACGGCACGACCTCGGGCGTGCGGGTGCCGAACGGCGACGCGATCCCGGCGGATCGCGCGGGTCTGACGATCTGCGACGCCACCTCGGCGGCGTTCGCGATGGAGCTGCCCTGGGACAAGCTCGATGTCGTCACCTTCTCCTGGCAGAAGGTGCTGGGCGGCGAGGGCGCGCATGGCATGCTGATCCTGAGCCCGCGCGCGGTGGAGCGGCTGGAAAGCTACGTTCCCGCCTGGCCGCTGCCGAAGATCTTCCGGCTGACCGCCAAGGGCAAGCTGATCGAGGGCATCTTCCAGGGCGAGACGATCAACACGCCCTCGATGCTGGCGGTGGAGGATTACCTCGTGGCGCTGGACTGGGCACAGAGCATCGGCGGGCTGACGGGCCTCGTCGCCCGGGCCGAGGCCAATGCCAGGGTGGTGGCCGAGTTCGTGGCGCAGAACGACTGGATCGCCAATCTGGCGGTGCGGCCCGAGATCGCCTCGACCACCTCTGTCTGCCTGAAGTTCACCGATCCGCGCATCATCGACGGGGCGGCCTTCGCCAAGGGCGTGGCCAAACGGCTGGAAAGCCAAGGGGTTGCCTTGGACGTGGGCGCCTATCGCGACGCGCCTCCGGGGCTCCGGATCTGGTGCGGATCGACGGTGGAAACCGCCGATGTCGCGGCGCTGATGCCCTGGATCGACTGGGCCTTCCAGGCCGAGATCGCGGCGCTTCAGGCGGCGTGAGCGCCAAGGGGTGCGCAATGAATGCGCACCCTACCGTTGGACGGTCACCGTCCCGCCAAACCCCAGACTCCCGTAGGGTGCGCATTTATTGCGCACCGTCCCGCCCCATCCTCTGAAGGACCGCATCCATGGCTCCCCGCGTTCTCGTTTCCGACGAACTCTCCGAAACCGCCGTCCAGATCTTCCGCGACCGTGGCGTCGAGGTCGACTACATGCCCAAGCTCGGCAAGGACAAGGACAAGCTGGCCGAGGTCATCGGCCAGTATGACGGCCTTGCCATCCGCTCGGCCACCAAGGTCACCGAAAAGCTGCTGGGCCTCGCCCCCAACCTCAAGGTGATCGGCCGCGCCGGGATCGGCGTCGACAATGTCGACATCCCCGCCGCCTCGAAGCGCGGCGTGATCGTGATGAACACGCCCTTCGGCAACTCGATCACCACCGCCGAGCATGCCATCGCCATGATGTTCGCCGTGGCGCGGCAGCTGCCCGAGGCCAATGCCTCGACCCATGCCGGCAAGTGGGAGAAATCCCGCTTCATGGGGGTTGAGCTCTACAACAAGACGCTGGGCGTGATCGGCGCGGGCAACATCGGCGGCATCGTCTGCGACCGCGCGCTGGGGCTGTCGATGAAGGTCGTGGCCTACGACCCCTTCCTCAGCGACGAGCGTGCGAAATCGCTGGGCGTGACCAAGGTGGAGCTGGACGAGCTTCTGGCCCGCGCCGATTTCATCACCCTGCATGTGCCGCTGACCGACAAGACCCGCAACATCCTCTCGGCGGAGAACCTCGCCAAGACCAAGAAGGGCGTGCGGATCATCAACTGCGCCCGCGGCGGTCTGGTGGACGAGGCGGCGCTGGCCGAGGCCTTGAAGTCCGGCCATGTCGCCGGCGCGGCCTTCGACGTCTTCGCGGTGGAGCCGGCGACCGACTCGCCGCTGTTCAACCTGCCCAACGTGGTGGTGACGCCGCATCTCGGCGCCTCGACCACCGAGGCGCAGGAGAACGTGGCGCTGCAGGTGGCCGAGCAGATGTCGGACTACCTTCTGACCGGCGCGGTGCAGAACGCGCTGAACATGCCCTCGGTCACCGCCGAGGAAGCCGCGGTCATGGGCCCTTGGGTCAAGCTCGCCAGCCATCTCGGCGCCTTCGTCGGCCAGATGACCGACGAGCCGATCAAGGCGATCAACGTGCTCTATGACGGCGCGGTGTCCGAGATGAACCTCGCGGCGCTGAACTGCGCCACCATCGCCGGCATCATGAAGGCCACCAACCCGGACGTGAACATGGTCTCGGCCCCGGTGATCGCCAAGGAGCGCGGCATCCAGATCTCGACCACCCGGCAGGAGAAGACCGGCGTCTTCGACGCCTTCATCAAGCTGACGGTGGTCACCGACAAGCGCGAGCGCTCGGTCGCGGGCACCTGCTTCTCGGATGGCAAGCCGCGCTTCATCCAGATCAAGGGCATCAACATCGACGCCGAGGTCGGGCGGCACATGCTCTACACCACCAACGAGGACGTGCCGGGCATCATCGGCCTTCTGGGCATGACCATGGGCAAAAATGGCGTCAACATCGCCAACTTCACCCTCGGCCGCTCAGGCGAGGGGCAGGAGGCCATCGCCATCCTCTACCTCGATCAGGCACTGGATCAGAAGGTGGTGGACACTCTGGAATCGACGGGTATGTTCCAGCAGGTGAAGCCGCTGGAATTCGATGTGGCCTGAAAGCGGGCCCTGCGTCCCGTTTCGGCGGCTTGACCGCCGGATATCCTGAAGGGGATCGGGGATAAGGCTCCCCGGTCCCGCCATCCATCAGAAGGCGTCTTCATGCGGACCTACGCCATTGGCGACATTCACGGGCATCTCGACCAACTGCTGGCCGCTCATGACCGGATCGCCGCCGACCGGCGCGCCACTGGCGACGAAACGGCCCCCGTGGTGCATGTCGGCGATCTGGTGGACAGGGGACCGGACTCGCGCGGGGTGGTCGAACACCTGCGGGCGGGGATCGACGCGGGTGAGAACTGGGTGGTGCTGAAGGGCAACCACGACCGGATGTTCACCGGCTTTCTCAAGGACATCAAGGATCACGACGCCGGGCTGCGCCGCGACCTGAGCTGGCTGCACCCGCGGCTGGGCGGGGGGGCGACGCTCGAATCCTACGGGGTGCGGGCGCCAGCCGGGCGGCCGCTGGCCCCGGTCCATGCCGAGGCGCTGGAGTTGGTGCCCGGCGCGCATATCGCCTTCATCGACGCGCTGCCCACCTTCTATCGCCGCGGGCCGGTGGTCTTCGTCCATGCCGGCATCCGCCCCGGCACGCCGGTCGAGGCACAGACCGAAACCGACCTGCTGTGGATCCGCGAGCCCTTCCTGTCGGACCATGACGACCATGGCGCGCTGGTGGTGCATGGCCATACCGCCATCGACGCCGCGACCCATTACGGCAACCGGCTGAACCTCGATTCCGGCGTTGCCTATGGCGGGCCGCTGAGCGTCGTGGTGATCGAGGATCAGACGGCGCATCTCCTGACGGCGGAGGGCCGGGTGCTGCTGCGCCCGATGGCCTGACTCAGCGCAGCCGGACCTGCGACCGGGCTGAGCGTCCCTCGGCATCGATCACCGACAGCGTGAGAAACCCGGGCCCCGGAAGCGCCAGCATCGTCTCGCGCCCGCGCTGCGCCACGGCGACCGGCACGCCATCCGCAAGCCAGGTGAAGGGCCCCGCCCCGCCGCGCACCCGCACCAGCAGCGCGCCGTCGTTCAGTTCCACCTCGGCGCCGTCGGGCGGGAAGGCCACGGCAGGGGCATCGGCGGCGGGCGCGAAGGCCGCCATGCGCGAGCGGAATCGGCGCAGCGGCTGCGGCAGTTCGGCGTTGGAGACCATCAGCGTCGCGGGCGGCGCCGGGCCGAGTGGCTCCAGCTGCGGCTTCAGCCGGGCGAAGGCGCGGAACAGCACCGGCGCGGCCAAATCGGCGCCGAACACCCCCGGCACCGGGGTGCCATCGGCCCGGCCCAGCCAGACCCCGATGACATGCCGCCCGTCGAAGCCGATGGCCCAGGCATCGCGGTGGCCGTAGCTGGTGCCGGTCTTGTAGGCCAGCCGGTTCAGCGGTGCCCCCGGCGGCGGCGCGAGACCCGAGAGGATATCGCCCACCTGCCAGGCCGCGACCTCCGACAGCACCCGCTCGCCCGGCAGGGCCTCGCCCGTGACGCGCAGCGGCAGCGCCACGCCGCCGCGTGCGAGGGCCGCGTAGATCTGCACCATGTCCTCCAGCGTCACGCCGACGCCGCCCAAAGCCACCGCCAGCCCCGGCTGCCCGCCCGGCACCACCGCCTCCACCCCGGCGCGGCGCATCGCGGCCAGCAGCTTCGCCGGGCCCAGCGCATCGGTCAGCGCCACCACCGGGATGTTCAGCGACAGTTGCAGCGCCTCGCGCACCCTTATGTCGCCACGGAACACCCGGTCGAAGTTCTGCGGCGTGTAGCCGCCGAAGCTGGTCGGCCGGTCTTCCACCAGCGTCTCGGGATGGGCGAGGCCCTCGTCGAAGGCGAGCCCGTAGATCAAGGGCTTCAGCGTCGAGCCCGGGCTGCGCAGCGCCCGCGTCATGTCGACGAAGCCCTGCCGCGCATCGCCCTGATAGGCGGCGGACCCAACCGAGGCGAGGATTTCGCCGCTGCGGTGATCGGCCACCACCATCGCCACCTGCAGACGCGCGCCACGCCCGGCGACGGTCTGGGCCGCCAGCTCCTCCATCTTGCGCTGCAGCGGCGCGTCCAGCGTCAGCTGATGCCGCCCGACGCCCGGGGCGGCCAGCCGCATCCGGTCGGCGAGATGCGGGGCGAGCGCCGGGAAGGGCCGGCGCACCGTCGGCACCGCCTCGCGCTCCGCCGCATCCGCCTGTTCGGCGTCGATCAGCCCGTCGCCCACCGCCCGCGCCAGAACGCGCGTGCGCGCCGCCTCGGCCCGCTCGGGGGCGCGGTCGGGGCGCCGGCCTTCGGGCGATTGCGGGATCGCCACCAGCAACGCCGCCTCGGCCGGGGTCAGCCGCCCCGGTTCCTTGCCGAAATAGGCGATGCTCGCCGCCCGCACCCCTTCGAGATTGCCGCCGAAGGGCGCAAGCAGCAGATAGAGCGACAGGATCTCGTCCTTGCCGAGCCGCCGCTCCAAAGCCAGCGCTACCCGCATCTGCCGCAGCTTGCCTGCAACCTTGCCGGTCCCGCTCTCCTCCAGCAGCCGCGCCACCTGCATCGTCAGCGTCGAGCCGCCCGAGATCACCCGCCCGTTCCAGACCGCCTGCCCCACCGCCCGCCCAATCGCCCGAAGGTCGATGCCCGGATGCTGGCGAAACCGCTTGTCCTCGTAATTCACCAGCATGGCGAGGTAACCCGCGTCCACCGCCCCCGGCGTCACCGCCATGCGCCAGCGCCCGTCAGCCACCGTGTAGGCGCGCAAGAGGCTGCCGTCGCGGGCCACCACCTCGACCGAGGTTTCCAGCGCCAGTGGCGGCAGGTCGGTGCGGGCGATCCAGCCCGTCACCCCGTCCTTCGCCACGGCGGCGAGCCAGAGCCCTGCCGCCGCCGCCATGAACCAGCGCGCCCGCATCACTCGGTGACGGTGACGGTTCCGGCGTCGGTCCGGGCGCGGAAGTCGGGCTGATACATGTCCTCGACCGAGGCCGCGGCATGGTGGAAGGTGCCGGGCGAGACGGCGCGGACGATATAGGCCAGCTTGAAGGGCGCGCCATCGGTGCGGTCCAGCGCGGTCAGGAAACGGTCCTGCCGGAACTCGCTATGCGCGACCTCCTCCTCGACCCCGAGCCAGTCGAGCGACGAGACCGAGCCCGCGCGCAAGAGGTTGGGGTTGTCGATCTCGAAGCCGGCGGGCAGCGGGTCCGACACCATCAGCCGCGCCTCGCCCGTGCCGAAGGGCGTCACCTCCAGCACCGTCACCAGCCGGGTGCCGACAGCGACACCCGAGGGCGAGACCGCCTCGCCCTCCAGCGTGTAATAGCTGCGCTTGATCGCATAGCCATTGCCCCCCGCCGGCTCCGGCTCGGCCGGCACGCCATAGGTGGTGACCGTCAGGAAGGTATCGGCGCCGTTGTTCCTCACCTCCACCGGCGCACCGCTGTCGTCGAGCATCCGCACCAAGGGCCCGGTCGGCGCCACGCCGTCGATGGTCACATCGGTGTCGGGCCGGTCGATCAATGCTTTGGCCGCCAGAAGCGCCCAGGTCGTCTCCTGCGTCGAGAGCGGGCCGTCGTTGGTGGCGATCCGGTCGGTCAGCACGCCGCGGTCCACCGCCTGCGACCCCGCCTCCACCGCCAGCGTCAACAGCGCCGCCGCATCGCGGAAATTGGTGCCGTAATCGGCGCGGAACACCTGCGCCGTCTCCTCTGCCTTCAGCCCCGCCATGCGGATGCCCGCCTTGCGGAACATCGCGTCGGCCCGGGTCTGGTCGCCATAGCTCGCCAGCGCCGCGCCGAGCTGCGCCTGCGCGATGGGCGTGGCGAAGGCATCGCCCTTCACATCGGCATAGTAGCGCAGGTCGCCCACCGCCGCCGCGCCCTCGCGCGCCAGCACCATCAGCGCATAGGCCAAGGCCTCGCCGCCGGTCTCGAAATCGGCGGTGTAGTTCACCTGATTGCGCAGGTTGTCGAGCGCCGAGCGGAAGGCCTGATCCGGCACCGCATGGCCCTGCGCCTTGGCGCGCGACAGGAAGTCGGTGACATAGGCATCGAGCCACATGTCGCCCGAAGACGGGTTCCACAGCCCGAAGGCACCTTCCGCCGTCTGGTTGGTCAGCACCTCGGCAATCGCCTCGTCGATGCGCTGGCCGATGGTCCCGGCCCCCTGCAGCTGCATCGCCTGCGCCACCTGATCGTAATAGATCAGCGGCAGCGCCTTGGAGGTGATCTGCTCGGTGCAGCCATAGGGATAGCGGTCGAGACTGGCCAGCAGCCCCGGCGCGTTCAGCCGGGCGATCGGCCCCACCGCCAGCGTCGCCTTGCCCGAGCCGGGCACCAGACCGGCGAAGACATTGGAGTCGAAGGTGAAGCTTTGCCCGCGGGCCAGGTCGAAACGGGTGATCCGCGCCACCTCGGGGTCATTGGCCTGCACCGGGATCGTCAGATGCTTGGTCAGCTGCCGGCCATCCGGCGTGGTCAGCGCCACGTCGATGCTTTGCAGACCCACATCACCCGCCGTGATCGGCACGGCGAAGGTGACCTTGCCCTTCTCGGTGATCTCGAAGCCCGAAGGCGCCGCGCCGATGCTCAGCCCCTGCGCCGAGACATCCATCCCGACCCGGCCCACCGGCCCGGTAGCATGGACGATCTCCAAGAGCATCCGGCTCTCGTCGCCCGGCGACAGGAAGCGCGGCACCGAGGCCGTCACCACCACCGGGTCGCGCACCAGCACATCGGCCTCGGCCTTGCCGACACCCTTGCCCGACCAGACCACCGCCATCACCCGCACCGTTCCGTTGAAGGACGGCAGATCGAAGCTGGCGCGGGCGTAGCCATCGGCCCCCACCGTCACCGGGCCGGTGAAATAGGCCACCAGCTCCTCGGTCGGCGGCGGGGCCTGCAGGCGGCCCTTGGCCCCTGCATCGCCGCCCGAACGCACCGTGCCCTGCGCCCCGTTCAGCCCGTCGATCAGCCGCCCGTAGACATCGCGGATGCCGACACCCAGCTTGCGCTGGCCGAAATAGTGATCGTCCGGATCGGGCGAGGTGAAGCCGGTCAGGTTCAGGATACCGACATCGACCGCGGCGATGGTGGCATAGGCGGTATCGCCCTCGGTCAGCCCGTCCACCTTCACCGCCACCTCCAGCGGCCCGCGCGGGGCGGCTTCAGGCGCGGTCTCCACCGTCGCCGTCAGACGGCGCGCGCCGGGGTCGATGGCGGCATGGGCCAGACCCATCGCCCGCGTCGGGTTGCGCCCCGCCGCCACATCCATCGGTCGCAGCACCGAGGCCGTCACATAGACCCCGGCGCCCCAGTCATCCGTCACCGGCAGCGAGATCAGGTTCTCGCCCTCCTTGACCTCGACCGCCTGCATGGCGACCAGCCGGTTCGACAGCACCGTCACCAGCGCCGTCCCCGCCGCGCGCGGCACCAGCCGCAACTCGGCCGTCTCGCCCGGCCGATAGGCGGGCTTGTCCAGCGACAGTTCCAGCGTGTCGGGGGTGGAGGTCACGTCGGCGGGCGCATACCAGCCCGCAGAGAAGGTGGTGGAGGTCGCGGCGGGTTGGCCGTCGGTTCGCTCCACCAGCAGCTCGTACTCGCCCCATTTCACCGCGCCGGAGATCTGCACCGGCTCGGCCCCCAGCGTCGCTTCGCCTTCGGCCACGATGCTGCGGCTGACGATCGGCTCCCAGTTCCAGTTGCCGTATTGCTGATACCATTGATAATCGGTCTCGATCCGGGTCAGCACCCATTTCACCGGCATCGGCGCCGGAGCCTGATCCGGCCCGACTCCGATCAGCTGGAAACGCGCGTCGGAGCCCTCGCCCACCACGCCGTCGAACAGGGGCTTCACCCCGATCATCGGCGCGGTCGGGGTGATCGGCTGCACCAGCTGCCGCTCCACCGGACGGCCCGAGCCTTCGGTGACGCGGGCGGTCACCTGCATCTCCAACGGGCGCGCCGGGTCGGTCACCTCGGGCAGCGTCAGCGCGACGGTCGCCGTGCCGGTGTCATCGGTGCGCTCGCCGCCGAAGGAGGCCATCTGCGCGTTGAACGGCTCGTCATGCCGCCCGAAACGGTAGCCGGGGAAGGCGGCGAGGCCCTTAGCCTCGCGCAGCAGCACCTCGCCCTCGATCCCCAGATCGGCCCCCGGCGCGCCGAAGAGATAGCGCGCGTCGAGCGTCAGCTCCGGGCTGTCCTCCAGCCGGACCTCGGGCTGCGTCAGCGCCAGCGCAAAGTCGATCCGTTCCGGCAGGAAATCCTCGACGAGGAAGGTCTGGCTCGCCAGCGCCTCGGCCTCCAGATCGGCGAGAACCTCCAGCCGCCAGACGCCGCGCGGCGCCGTGCCCGCGATCGGCAGGGCGAACACATGTCCGCCCGCGCCGCCATCCTCGGCCAGCGCGCGCGCATATTCCACGCCATCGGGCCGGGTCAGCACCGCCGTCAGCGGCAGGCCCGGGATCGCCTGCGCCTGCGCGTCGCGGGTCAGGGCGGTGACATGCACCGTCTCGCCCGCGCGATAGGCGCCGCGGTCGGTGGTCAGGAAGACATCGACCGGCGGCGCGGGCTCGTGCCCCTCGACACCGCGGTCGGACAGATCGAACTCCGGATCGGTCAGCGACAGGAAGGCGAGATCGCTGTCGCCCTCGCGGACCACGACCAGCGCCGGATCGGCGCCATTGGCGCCCCGCGTCAGACCGGGGGCGAAACTGGCATAACCCATCGCATCGGTGGTCGTCGTCGCCAGCACCGCATTGGCGCGCGACACCAGATCGACCGTCACCCCCTCTTTCGCCGCCGCCGTCCCGAGGCTGCGCACGAAGACATGCAGCCCGTCGACGCCCGACATGGTGGTGATCCCCAGATCCGAGATCACGAACCACTGCCAGGCCGCGGGGGTCTCGTATTCATCCACCCCCGGCACCGCCGCCTTCAGCGCATAGATCCCCGCCGGGAGCCCCTTTATCGCTTCGTCCATCGGCAGGCGGGTGGTGACGTCACGGTTCACCTCCATCCCCACCTCGGCGCTGCCCTTCCACAGCTCCTCGCCGACCTGCGACGAAAAGCCCTCGACCTGATACTGCGCCAGCGGCCGGGCGAAGTAATCGTCCTGGATGGTGCGCAACAGGTTGCGATCCGACACGCGGTAGAGCGTCAGGTCCAGCTTGGCGGTGTTCACCGTCTCCACCGGAATCGCGGCGCTTTCCGCGCGCGGCAGGATATAGGCGCGGCTCGGGAAGCGGGCGCCCGGGCTGCGGTCGCGGACATAGATGTTCAGCGCCACCGATTTCAGCAGCCCCTGCCCGTCCGCCGCCGGAAGCCCCTCGCGGAAGGTCAGCGCATAGCGCGCGCCATGCGCCATGCCGCCGACGCAGAGCTGGCGGTAACCGCCCTTCTCCACCGTCAGCCCGGCCTCGGGCAGCTGCACATAGCTGGAATAATCGACGCCCGACTCGGCCAGATCCTCCGAGAAGGTGGCGCAGACGCGGGGCCGGACGGAATCGGCCTGCACCTCGTGCTCCAGCACCCGGAAACCGTATTTCCCGGCGGCATCCTCCAGCAGCGCCGCCGTATCGTCGCGCGGCTGGACGCGCTGCGCCAGACGCAGCGCCAGAACCTTGTCGCGGCCGCGATCGATGCCCTCGGCGGCCTCGCCCAGCATCACCAGCGCGCTGTGGCGCAGCCCGTCGGGCTCGGCCCGCAGATAGCCGTTGATCGCGGCGTTGAATGCCCGCTCGCGGAAGGCGCGCTGGTTCTGGCCCTCGGGTGCGCCCGCCGCCAGCAGTAGCCGCGCATATTCGACCCAGCCATCCGCCCGGTCCTCGGCATTCAGCGCCGCCCCGGCGAAGTTGCTGGCCAGCGCGACATCGCCATTGGCCTCGGCCTCCCGCGCCGACTGCAGATGCTCCGCCGCGCTCCAGCCGTTCGTCGTGTGCAGATTGGCAAGCCCCTTCGCCTGCTCGGTCGCCTGCGCCAGATCGTAATCGGACAGAAAGCCGAGATCGGCCCGCCGTGCCACCGCCCGCGCCTGAACCGCAGGATCGGCCTTCACCACGAAGCCCGAGAACGCCCCCTGGAAGAAGCTCGGCGCGCCGGGGTCGGATTTGGGAAAGCACGAGCCGTTGCGCGAATTGAAGGTGAAGGCGGTGCAGCTTTCATTGGTGGCGCAAGCCCGCTCGCAGCCCTCCAGCGTGGTGTCGAGCAGCGTCGCCAGATCGCCGCCGGGCAGGTCGGTATCCGCGCTCAGGTTGAACCGCTGGTCGGGCACCAGCTCCTGCGAGAACACCGCCGTCGGCAGCGCCAGCCCAAGGGAAACAACGACAGCCCGGACAATCGTACGCATTGCACACCTCCTCCGCCAATGGCCGGATGCTCGCACCAGACCCCGGTTTTGACAAGCATTAGCATAGGTTGTGTGACTTTCGCTTGTTAAGCATCAATTCATCTTGCTGTCGCAGACTGCCCCGACACCGGGCCGGCCCCATGCGACCGGGCGGCGGGACAGGCAGCGGATCGGGGCTCGGGCGATGGATATGGCGGAACGGCTGGCGCGGGAACGCCGCGCGCGACTCGCTGCGGAGCGTCTTCTGGAACACAAGCAGCGCGAGCTCTTCGCGGCCAACGAGAAGCTGGCGCTGCATGCCCGCTCGCTCTCCGACCAGATCGTCGAGCAGCGCAACGTGGTCCGCGTCGCGCTCTCCGAAGCCGAGGCGCTGAAGGGCCAGAACAGCCGCTTCGTCAGCGATCTGGAGCGCGCGCATACCGCTGCCGTCATGGCCGAGCGCCGCCTGTGGGATTCGATCCAGACCATCCGCGACGGCTTTGCCGTCTTCGACGCCGGGCAGCGGCTGGTGACGGCCAATCTCGCCTATCTCTCCGCCTTCGAAGGCATCCAGATCGCCCCCGGCCTGCTCTACGCCGACCTCCTGCAGCGCATTGCGGGGTCCGGGCGGCTGGGGCTCGACGGCGCGGCGCCCGACGACTGGTGCGCCAGCATGCTCGCCCGGTGGGAGGCCGACCACATCGACCCCGTGGTGGTGCAACTTTCCAGCGGCACATGGCTGCGGCTGGAGGATCGGCGGGCGCGCGACGGCGACATGGTCTGCCTGATCGTCGACATCACCGAACAGATGCGGATCTGGGCCGCGATCGAGGCGATTCCCGACGGTTTCGTGCTCTACGATCGGGACGAGCGGCTGCTCACCTGCAACGCCCGCTACCGCGAGATCTACCCCCGCTCCGCCCCCGCCATGGTCCCCGGCGCGCGGTTCGAGGACATCCTGCGCTACGGGCTGCAGCACGGCCAGCACGCCGATGCCGTCGGGCGCGAGGAAGACTGGCTGATCGAGCGGCTCCTGCGCCACCGCAACCCGGTGGAGATGACCGAACAGCTGCTCGACGACGGGCGCTGGCTCCGCGTGCTGGATCAGGCGACGCCCGACGGCGGGCGCGTCGGCCTGCGCGTCGACATCACCGAGCTGAAGGAGCAGCAGTCGGCGCTCGAGGCCGCCCGTCTGGCCGCCGAGGCCGCGAACCGGGCGAAATCGGCCTTCCTCGCCAACATGAGCCACGAGATCCGCACCCCGATGAACGGCGTCGTCGGCATGGCCGAACTGCTCTGCGACACCCCGCTGACCGAAGACCAGCGCCTCTTCGCTGAAACCATCCGCTCCTCGGGCGAGGCGCTTCTGGTCATCATCAACGACATCCTCGACTACTCGAAGATCGAGGCCGGGCGGCTGACGCTGCATCCCGAGCCCTTCGATCTGGAACGCACGATCCACGAGGTCGCCATGCTCTTGCAGCCCCGCGCCCGGGCGCAGGGCATCGACCTCATCGTGGATTTCGACATGTTCCTGCCCACCCGCTACGTCGGCGACCCGGGGCGGCTGCGGCAGGTACTGACCAATCTCGTCGGCAATGCGGTGAAGTTCACCAGCACGGGCCATGTCACCATCCGCGTCGTGGGGCTGGAGACGGCGCCGGGCCTGCAGCAGCTGCATGTCACCGTGGAAGACACCGGCATCGGCATCGCGGCGGAAAACCTCGTGCACATCTTCGGCGAGTTCAATCAGGTGGAGGCCGAGACCAACCGCAAGTTCGAGGGCACCGGCCTCGGCCTCGCCATCACCAAGCGGCTGATCGAGATGATGGACGGCGCCGTCTGGGTGGAGAGCGAGGCCGGGCGCGGCTCCTGCTTCGGCTTCCGGGTGACGCTGCCGGTGGCCGACGACGCGGGCGCGCCGCATGCCGCCGACACGCTGACCCGCGCGCTCGTGGTGGACGACCAGTTCATCAACCGCACCATCCTCGAACGCCAGCTCACCCCCTGCGGGATCGAGGTCACGCTCTGCCGCTCCGGCGCCGATGCCTTGGCCGAGCTGGCGCAGCGCGGGCCGTTCGACCTGATCCTCACCGATCACGAGATGCCCGAGATGGACGGCTGCACCCTGGCCGAAAAGGTCCGCGCCGGCGGCTGGGGAATGCCCATCGTGCTCCTCTCCTCCGCCCCTGCCAAGGCCCGCGCCTCGGCCAGCGGCGCGCTCTTCGCCGCCGTGCTGCAAAAGCCCCTGCTGCGGTCGGAGCTCTACCGTCAGCTGCAGGTGCTCTCCGTCCCCGCGCCCCCGCCCGAGGCGCCGCCCGCGCCAAAACCGCGCGGCGAGCGTCGGATGCGGGTCCTGGCCGCCGAGGACAACCGCACCAACCAGCTCGTCTTCGGCAAGATGGTGCGCGACCTGCAGATCGAGCTCACCTTCGCCAACAACGGGCGCGAGGCGGTGGCGCTGTTCGGCAGCCTCGCGCCGGACCTGATCTTCATGGACATCTCGATGCCGGAAATGGACGGGCGCGAGGCGGCGCGGACCATCCGGCGGCTGGAGGCCGGGCAGCACCCCGGGCAGCACCATGTGCCGATCGTGGCGCTCACGGCGCATGCGATGGAGGGCGACGCCTCCTCGATCCTCGCCGCCGGGATCGACCGCTATCTGACGAAGCCGCTGCGCAAATCCGCCATCCTCGAGGTGCTGACCGAATTCCACCCCGCCGAGGCCTGCGATCTGGCCCCGCTCGCAGACGCCCGCTAGGAGGCGCGCAGGAACACCGGGCGGTCGGGTTCCGACAGCTCCGGCGCATGGGCATAGCCGCCCGCAGTGAAGCCGAGGATCTCTTCCGGCGCGGTCAGCCGGTTCTCCGCGATGAAGCGCGCCATGGCGCCCCGCGCCTTCTTGGCCCAGAAGCTGACGATCTTCTGCTCGCCGCCGCGATCCTCGAGAAAGGTCGGCGTCACCACCCGGAGCTGCAGCGCGTCGCGGTCGGCGGCGGTGAAATACTCGACCGAAGCGCAGTTGATCAGCACCGTGCTGCCGGTCTCCGCCGCCGTGGCGTTCAGCGCCTCTGCCACCCGGTCGCCCCAGAAGTCATAGAGCGTCGCACCGCGCGGATTGGCCAGCCGGCTGCCCATCTCCAGCCGGTAGGGCCGGATCGCGTCGAGCGGGCGCAAGAGCCCGTAGAGACCCGACAGGATGCGCAGATGCCCCTGCGCCCAGCGCAGCGCATCGGCATCCAGCGTCTTGGCCTCGAGCCCGGCATAGGTGTCGCCGTCGAACAGCCCCACCGCCGGGGCTTCCGGCGTCTCCGGCGCCTCGAAAGCCGCGAAACGGTCGCGGTTCAACAGCGCCAGCGGCTCGGAGATATGCATCAGCCTGCGCAGATCGCCCGCCGTCAGCCCGCGCGCCACGGCGGCAAGCTCGCCCGCCTCGCCGCCGAACTGCGGCACCGTCGGCGCAAGGCCCTCCGGCAGGGTCAGGGGCTTCGCGGCAAGCCGCTTGGCCGGAGAAAGCACCGTCAGCACGTCCTACGCCTCCCGCAACACGGCGAGGAAGGCCTCGCCGAACCGTTCGATCTTCTGCGGCCCGAGATCGCCGACCCGGTCCAGTTCCGACAGCGACGCAGGCCGCGCCTCGGCGATCTTGCGCAGCGCCGATTGCGGCAGGCTCAGCGGCTTGCCGGTGCCATCCTCGCCGCGCATCAGGTCCACCTGCACCTCGGCCAGCCGGTCGAAGACGGCACCCGCATCGCGTCCCGCCAGCCGGCGCCGCTGCGGATGCTGCGCCTCGGCCTCGCCGTTGATGACGGCGAGGAAGGCCAGACCGTAGCTGTCGAGCTTCTTTGCCCCGACCCCGGTGATATGCGCCATGTCGTCGAGCGAGCGTGGCCGCCGCTCGGCCATCTCGATCAGCGTGCGGTCGGTGAAGATCACATAGGCCGGCACGCCGCCGGCCTCGGCCAGCGCCCGCCGCTTGGCTTTCAGCGCCGACATCAGCGGCGCGTCCTCCTCGCTGACCATCGACTTCACCACCGGGCGCGAGCCCGCCGACTGGATCGTGTCGCGGCGCAGGGTGATCGCCGCCTCGCCGCGCAGGATCGGCCGCGCGGCCTCGGTCATGCGCAGCGCGCCGTAGCGTTCCGGGTCGGGCCGCACCAGATCGCGGCCCATCATCTGCCGGAACACCGCGCCCCAGGCCGGTTTCGACAGATCGCGGCCCACGGCGAAGGTCGGCAGCTGGTCATGGCCGCGCTCGCGCACCTTGGCCGTCGAGGTGCCGGTCAGGATGTCGATCAGATGCCCCGAGCCGAAATACTCGCCGGTGCGCAGGATGGCCGACAGCGCCTTGCGCACCGCCTCGGTCGCGTCGAAAAGCTCCGCCGGCCGGTCGCAGAGATCGCAATTGCCGCAGGGCTGCGCCGTCTCGCCGAAATAGCCCAAGAGCACCTGCCGCCGACATGCCGCGGCCTCGGCCAGCCCCAGCAGGGCGTTCAGCCGCGCGTGGTCGGCCTCCTTGCGGTCCATCGGCGCCGCGCCCTCGTCGATCTGGCTGCGGCGCAGGCGGATGTCGTCGGGACCGTAGAGCGTTAGCGTCTCCGCCGCCGCCCCGTCGCGCCCGGCGCGGCCGATCTCCTGATAATAGCCCTCGATCGATTTCGGCAGGTCGGCATGCGCCACCCAGCGGATGTCCGGCTTGTCGATCCCCATGCCGAAGGCGATGGTCGCCACCACGATCAGCCCGTCTTCCTGCTGGAACCGCACCTCCACCCGCCGCCGGTCCTCGGCCTCCATCCCGCCGTGATAGTGGCAGGCCGAATGCCCGGCCTCGCGCAGCGCCTGCGCCAGCGTCTCGGTCTTGGCGCGGGTCGCGCAATAGACGATCCCCGACTGGCCCTTGCGCGAAGCGGCAAAGCTCAGGATCTGGTCGCGCGGCTTGTCCTTCACCGCGAAGGCGAGGTGGATGTTGGGCCGGTCGAAGCCGCGCAGGAAGCTTTCGGGCGCGACGCCGTCGAACAGCCGGGTGACGATCTCGCCCCGGGTCTCCTCATCCGCCGTGGCGGTGAAGGCGGCCAGCGGCACGCCCAGCGTGCGGCGCAACTCGCCGATGCGCAGGTAATCCGGGCGGAAGTCGTGGCCCCACTGGCTGACGCAATGCGCCTCGTCCACCGCGATCAGCGTGACGTTGATCCGGCGCAGAAGCGGCGCCGCCGAGGCCAGCCGCTCCGGCGCCATGTAAAGCAGCTTGATCCGCCCCTCGTCCAGCGCCTGGAACACGCCCTCGGTCTCTTCCTCGGTATTGCCCGAGGTCAGCGCCCCGGCCTCCACCCCCACCTCGCGCAGCGCCCGCACCTGATCCCGCATCAGCGCGATCAGCGGCGAGATCACCACGGTGACCCCGTCGCGGCACAGCGCGGGCAGCTGGAAGCACAGCGACTTGCCGCCCCCGGTCGGCATGATCGCCAGCACGTTGCGCCCCGCCAGCACCGCATCGACGATCTCCTCCTGCCCCGGGCGGAAGGCGGAAAAACCGAAGACGGTGGCGAGCAGATCCTTGGGAGCGGGCATCAGGGTCAGTAGAAGGCCGCCGCGTTGTTGATCAGCACGATGCGCAGCGCATAGACCGCCAGCAGCACCACCAGCGGCGCGAGGTCGAGCCCGCCCATGTTCGGCAGGATTGAGCGGATGCGCGAGTACATCGGCTCCAGCAGACGGTTCAGCCCGTCCCACAGCTGCGCGACCAGAGGCTGCCGCAGGTTCAGCACCTGGAAGTTGATCAGCCAGCTCATGATGATATGCGCGAAGATGATGAACTGGACGACACTGAGGATCAGAAGCAGGATCTGCAGCAGGGATTGCATGTCGGAGGGTCCTTCACGATGGGTTGCGCCACAGGTATAGGCGGCCCCGGCAAAGGGCAACCATTTCCGCAGCGTCCGGCCTTGACGCCGCAGCCGAGACATAGCAGCCGGGCAGTTAAGGAGAAATTGATGTATCCCTACGCTCGCCTCGCCTGGCAGATGTGGAAGGCGCGCCATGCGCCCAAGCTCGGCCTGCTCGATCCGCATCTGTCGCAGCACCTCTGCCTGCCCTGGGATCTCGACCCCTGGATCGAGCTGAACAACGGCCGCACGCTGACGCTCTACGATCTCGGCCGGGTGCCGATGGCGCGGCGCATGGGGCTCGACCTCGTGGCAAAGGCGAACGGCTGGGGCATGACCGTGGCGGGCAATTCGCTGCGCTACCGCAAGCGCGTCGTGCTCTTCGACCGGCTCGACATGGTGAGCCGCTGCATCGGCTGGGACGCGCGCTTCTTCTACATGGAGCAGAGCATGTGGCGCGGGCAGGACTGCACCAGCCACATGCTCCTGCGCTCGGCGGTGATCTCGAAGGCCGGGATGGTGCCGCCGGCAGAGGTGGTGGCCGCGATGGGCCAGCCCGCCGAGAGCCCCGCCCTGCCCGACTGGGTGCAGCGCTGGATCGAGGCCGACGCGACGCGCCTCTGGCCGCCCCAGCGCTGAAGCTTGGGCTGAGCCCTGCTTGCGCGGCGGGCCGATTTCGGGCTTTCTGCGCGGCAGAACCTGCGGGGGGACCCATGGCAAGCGCGCGACAACGGATCTGGGGCTGGTTCTTCTTCGACTGGGCCAGCCAACCCTACAGCACCCTCCTGCTGACCTTCATCTTCGCCCCCTATTTCGCGCAGGTCGCAACCCAGCATTACATGGCCCTCGGCGCCACGCCCGAGGCCGCAGGGGCCGCCGCGCAATCCTACTGGGGGCTCACTCTCGGCATCTCCGGCCTGCTCGTCGCCCTCCTCGCCCCGCTTCTGGGCGCGGTGGCCGACAGCACCGGGCGGCGGATGGTCTGGATCTGGGCCTTCTCGGCGGTCTATGTGCTCGGCGCGCTCGGGCTCTGGTGGGTGATGCCCGGCGGTGGCCTCCTCTGGGGGGCGGCCTGTTTCGGGCTCGGCTTCATCGGCATGGAATTCGCCACCATCTTCACCAACGCACTCCTGCCCGCGCTCGGCACCCGCGACGAGATCGGCGCGATCTCCGGTTCGGGCTTCGCCTTCGGCTATCTCGGCGGCGTGGTGGCGCTGGCCGTGATGCTCCTCCTCTTCGCCGAAAGCGCCGAGACCGGCAAGACGCTGATCGGCCTCGATCCCGCGCTCGGCCTCGACGCCGCGGCGCGCGAGGGCACCCGCGCCGTCGGTCCCTTCACCGCGCTCTGGTATGCGGTCTTCATGGTCCCCTTCTTCCTCTGGGTGAGAGAGCCGCGCGCCACCCATCGCAAGCTCAGCCTGCGCCCCGCCGTAGCCAGCCTGACCGGCCTCCTGAAAAGCCTGCGCCACCGCCAGAGCCTCGCCGCCTATCTCGCCGCCTCGCTGTTCTACCGCGACGCGCTCAATGCGCTCTACGGCTTCGGCGGAGTCTATGCCTCGGGCGTGCTCGGCTGGAGCATCGTCGAGATCGGCAGCTTCGGCGTGCTCAGCGCCCTCACCGCCATGGTGGCCAGCTGGCTTGGCGGCCGCGCCGACAAGCGCTGGGGCCCGAAGCCGGTGATCGCCGTCTGCATCCTCATCCTGGTCGCGGTCTGCATCACCGTGGTCGGCATGACCCGCACGCAGCTCTTCGGCATGCCCCTGCCCGAAGGCTCCGCCCTGCCGGACCGGATCTTCTTCGCCTGCGGCGCGCTGATCGGCGCCGCGGGGGGCGCTCTGCAGGCCGCCAGCCGCACGATGATGGTGCGCCACACCACGCCCGACCGCGCCACCGAGGCCTTCGGGCTCTACGCGCTCTCGGGCAAGGTGACGAGTTTCCTCGCCCCTTCGCTGATCGCCCTGGCCACCTGGATCAGCGGATCGCAGCGCCTCGGCATCTCGCCGCTGATCCTGCTGTTCCTTATCGGGCTGGTTCTGCTAGTCTGGGTCAAACCGAATGGTGAACAGGCAGGCCGATGATCCGCATACTCACGCTTCTCCTCGGGCTGACGCTCGCCCAGGGCGCCCAGGCACAACAACTGGCCAACAGGCTGTTCGGCGCGCAGGATGCGCCCTCGCAACAGGCGCCGATGCCGATCGGCAGCTATGCCAAGGGCTGCGGCGCGGGTCTCGTGCAACTGCCGGAGAGCGGGCCGACCTGGCAGGCGATGCGCCTGTCGCGCAACCGCAACTACGGCCACCCCGAGATGATCGAGTTCCTGCAGGCGCTGTCGGTTGCTGCCCGGCAGATCGGCTGGAACGGTCTCTACATCGGCGACATCAGCCAGCCGCGCGGCGGGCCGATGACCTCGGGCCATGCCAGCCACCAGATCGGCCTCGATGCCGATGTCTGGATGCTGCCGCCGCCCCGGCTGAACCTGACGGTGCGCGAGCGCGAGAACATCAGCTCGATCCCGGTGCGCTCCGCCGACCAGCGCAGCGTCACGGCGAACTGGACCCGCTCGCACGAGGTGCTGCTGCGCTCCGCCGCCTCGGACGACCGGGTGGACCGGATCTTCGTCGCCGCCGCCGTGAAGATCGAGATGTGCAAGACCGCCACCCGTGCCGACCGCGGCTGGCTGCAGAAGATCCGCCCGATCGCCGGGCATGACACCCATTTCCACGTCCGTCTGAAATGCCCCTCCGGCGCACGCTTCTGCCAGACCCAGACCCCCTCGGTGGCCGAGCTGTCCAAAGGCGGCGACGGCTGTGACGAGACGCTGAACTGGTGGGTCACCGATTACCTCAATCCGCCCAAGCCCAGCGGCAAACCCGCCAAGCCCGCGCCCCGCGCCAAGACGCCGCGCGAATTCACGATGGCCGACCTGCCCGCTCAATGCGTCGACGTCCTCAACGCGCGCTGATCGCCGGGCTGGTTCTGCTGCTGGGGCTCGGGCCGGAAGGCAGCGCCACGCCGCAGCCCACCCCCGGCTATCTCGCCAGCTACCGCTGGACGATGCCCGACGACCCGCTGTTCGGCGGGCTCTCGGGCATCGAGGTCTCGCCGGACGGCACCGCCCTCACCGTGATCTCCGACCGCGGCACCTGGACCAGCGGCACCATCCGCCGCGACGCCGCGGGCCGCATCGTCTCGGTCGAGGCGGCACCGATGCAGCACCTCAGGGGCAAGGGCCGCGCGCCCCTGCAACGCGCCCGCAGCGACAGCGAGGGGCTGGCCATCGCCGCCGACGGCACGATGTTCGTCTCCTTCGAGGGCGCCGCCCGTGTCCTGCGCTACCGCACCCCCGGCGGCTCGGCCGAAAACCTGCCCGTCCCGCCCGCCTTCCGCCGCATGCAGGGCAACGGCGCGCTGGAGGCTCTCGCCATCGATGCCGAGGGCACGCTCTACACCCTGCCCGAACGCTCCGGCAGCACCACCCGCCCCTTCCCGGTCTACCGTTTCCGCAATGGCGAATGGGACCAGCCCTTCGCCATCCCGCGCCGCGACTCCTTCCTGCCGGTCGGCGCCGACATCGGCCCCGACGGCCGGCTCTATCTGCTGGAGAGGCAGTTCCGTGGCATCCTCGGCTTCGCCAGCCGCGTGCGCCGCTTTTCCCTCACCGACGACCGGCTCGGCCGCGGCGAGACCCTGCTGCAGACCGCCGCCGGCACGCATGACAACCTCGAGGGCGTCAGCGTCTGGCGCGATGCCGCGGGGCAGCTGACCCTCAGCCTGATCGCCGACGACAACTTCAAGTTCTTCCAGCGCACCGAGATCGTCGAATACCGCATCCCCGATTGACAGCGCCCCGCCCAGGGATTACGCCGCGCCGTCTCATCCGCCCCCCGAGAGGGGCCAAGTCTCCGCGACCTTGTCAAAACGGAACCCGAAATGACCCGCTCCTACACCTTTGGCGTTCTCGCCATGGCCATCGTCGTGGTGGCCTCCAACATCCTCGTGCAGTTCCTCTTCGGCCAGTGGCTGACCTGGGGCGCCTTCACCTATCCCTTCGCCTTCCTCGTCACCGACGTGATGAACCGCGTCCACGGCGTGCAGGCCGCGCGCCGCGTGGTCTGGGCGGGCTTCGCCACCGGCCTCCTCTGCTCGCTCATCGGCACGCAGATCATGGGCGAGTTCGGCCCCCTCGTCTCGCTGCGCGTGGCGCTCGCCTCCGGCACCGCCTTCCTCGTCAGCCAGATGCTCGACATCACCCTGTTCGACCGGCTGCGCGGCGGCAAATGGTGGCGTGCGCCGCTGGTCTCCAGCCTCGCGGGCTCCTTCCTCGACACGGTGATCTTCTTCGGCATCGCCTTCTCCGCCAGCCTCGCCTTCATCGAACCGGGCAACGACGTGTCCTGGGCGAACGAGGCGCTGCCGCTCCTGGGCTCCGGTCCGCTGGCCCCGCTCTGGGTCTCGCTCGCCACCGCCGACTGGGGTGTCAAACTTCTGCTCGCTTTGGTGGCACTTTTGCCCTTCCGCATCATCGTGCGGCGCATGACCGCACGGCTTGCGTAAAAAACCTTGACGCACACAAAATCTGTGCCACCTTTCCCTTATCGGCAACCATTTGAAAGGAGGTGATCCAGTGTCTAGAGTGATATTGGAGAGACGCGTCGGGACAGTCAGTGGGGGTGTTTGCTGAAGGCAGACCTTCGGTCGACAGACCGCTGATTGGATGATGTTCCTAACTGGCTCATCTCCTTGAACTCGGAAAGGGTCGCCAGCCGTGGCGACCCTTTCTCCGTTTCCGACCCTGCCCTGCGCCAACGAGTGACCTTCATGCTGCGGATCAACGACACCATCACCCTCGCCGACTGGGAGCTGACCGAGAATTTCTCGCGCTCCTCCGGTCCCGGCGGGCAGAACGTGAACAAGGTGGAAACCGCGGTGGAGCTGCGCTTCGAGGCGGAACGCTCGCCGCATCTCTCCGGCCCGGTGAAGACCCGGCTGAAACGCCTCGCCGGTCGGCGCTGGACGCTGGACGGCGCCATCGTCATCCGCGCCGAGGAGACCCGCAGCCAGATCCGCAACCGCGAACTGGCGCGCGAACGTCTGGTGGAGATGATCCAGGCCGCGCTCGTCGCCCCCAAGCGCCGCATCGCCACCAAGCCGACGCTGGGCAGCCAGCGCCGCCGCCTCGCCGCCAAGGCGGTGCGCGGCGAGGTGAAGGCCGGGCGCGGCCGCGTTGCGGAAGAAGACTAGACTACCACCTCGACCGGCTTCTGCGCGCCGACGCCGAACACCCGCTTGTAGCGCTCGATCTCCGAGGCCGGGCCCATCGCCTTGTTCGGGTTGTCCGACAGCTTCACCGTGGGCCGCCCGTTGGCCGCGATCGCCTTGCAGACAAGGCTGAACGGCGCCAGCGCATCGTCCTGCACCAGCCCGCGGAAATCGTTGGTCAGCATGGTGCCCCAGCCGAAGGACACCTTCACCCGGCCGAAGAACTGCCGGTGCAGCTCCTCGATCTTATCCACGTCCAGCCCGTCCGAGAAGATCACCAGCTTGCGCCGCGGGTCTTCGCCGCGGCTCTTCCACCACTCGATCGCCGTCTCGGCCCCCTTGGCCGGATCGCCGCTGTCGATGCGGATGCCGGTCCAGGTCGACAGCCAATCCGGCGCGCGCTGCAGGAAACCCTCCGTCCCGTAGGTATCGGGCAGGATGATCCGCAGGTTGCCGTCATGCTCCTCGTGCCAGTCGGCCAGCACCTGATAGGGCGCCTGCGCGAGCTCGGCATCGCTGTCGGCCAGCGCCGAATAGACCATCGGCAGCTCATGCGCATTGGTGCCGATGGCCTCGACCTCGCGCCGCATGGCGATCAGGCAGTTCGAGGTGCCGGTGAAGGCATCCTCCAGCCCCTCCTGCATCGCCTGCACGCACCAGTCCTGCCAGAGGAAGGAATGCCGCCGCCGCGTGCCGAAATCCGCGATCTTCAGCCGCTCGATCTTCTTCAGCCGCTCGATCTTCTCCCAGAGCTTGGTCATCGCCCGGGCATAGAGCACCTGGATCTCGAACCGGCCCATCTTCTCCAGCACCACGCGGCTGCGCAGCTCCATCAGCACCGCCAGCGCCGGGATCTCCCACAGCATGACCTCGTGCCACTTGCCCTCGAAGGTCAGCTCGTACTGCCCGTCGCGCTTCTCCAGATGGTAGGGCGGCAGCTGCATGCCCTCGAACCATTCCATGAAGTCGTGCCGGAACATCTGCCGCTTGCCGTAGAAGGTGTTGCCGCGCAGGAACGTGCTCTCGCCCCGGCTGAGCCGCAGCGTTCGGATATGGTCCAGCTGCTCGCGCAGCTCGCCCTCGTCCACCAGCTCGGCCAGACGGATGCTTTTCGTCCGGTTGATCAGGCTGAAGGTGACGGTGGTCTCCGGCTTGTTGCGGAACACCGACTGGCACATCAGGAGCTTGTAGAAATCGGTATCGATCAGCGAGCGGACGATCGGATCGATCTTCCATTTGTGATTGTGAACCCGTGTCGCGATATCGGCCATCTCAGTGCTCCAGAGCCACGCCGGCGGCCCGCATCTCTGCGCGCGCCTCGGCCAGCGAGCCGTTCAGGTCTATCCCGGCGCAAGCGCCCTCCAGCACGGTCACGGCAAAGCCGAGCCGCGCCGCGTCCAGCGCCGAATAGGCGACGCAGAAATCCGTGGCGATGCCCACCAGCGTCAGCGCCGTGACGCCCCGCGTCCGCAGATAGCCCTCGAGCCCCGTGGGCGTGCTGCGGTCATTCTCGAAGAAGGCCGAATAGCTGTCGATCCCGGCCCGGAACCCCTTGCGGATCACCAGATCCGCCGGATCGGTCGCGAGCGCGGGGTGGAACGCCGCCCCCGCCGTGCCCTGCGCGCAATGGGTGGGCCAGAGCACCTGCGGCCCGTAAGCCATCTCGATCATCGAAAACGCCTCGGCCCCGTGGTTCGCCGCGAAGGAGGAATGATCCGCCGGATGCCAGTCCTGCGTCAGCACCTTCACCGAAAACTCCCCCAGCAAGCCGTTGATCCGCGGGATGATCGCATCGCCCCCGGCCACGGCCAGAGCACCGCCGGGGCAGAAATCGTTCTGCACGTCGATGACGATCAGGGCTTCGGTCGCTGGCCGCATCGGCGCCTCCTCGCAGAGCATTAACGCTTTGGGTAAGTGCGCATCCCCCATACGTCAATGGCAGGGCTTGCATTTTCAGGCCCCGAGGGCCAATCAGCCGCGCATGATCACCGTCGCCGCGCTCTATCATTTCACCCGCCTCGCCGATCCCGCGGCGCTGATCCCGCCGCTGCGCGCGCTGGCCGAGGCGGAGGGCGTGCGCGGCACCCTGCTGCTCGCCCCCGAAGGCGTGAACGGCACCATCGCCGGCAGCCGCGCAGGCGTCGACGCGGTGCTCGCCCATCTCCAGACCCTCTGCCCCGGCCTCGAATGGAAGCAAAGCCACGCCGAGACGCTTCCCTTCAAGCGCCTCAAGGTCCGGCTGAAGCGCGAGATCGTCACCATGGGCCAGCCCGACGTCGATCCGCTGGCCCGCGTCGGTCATTACGTGGCGCCGCAGGACTGGAACGCGCTGATCTCCGACCCCGACGTGGCGGTTATCGACACCCGCAACGCCTACGAGACCGTCATCGGCACCTTCCAGGGCGCGATCGACCCCGGCACCGCCAGCTTCCGCGACTTCCCCGCGTGGTGGCAGGAGAACCGCGAGCGCTTCACAGGCAAGCGCATCGCCATGTTCTGCACCGGCGGCATCCGCTGCGAGAAATCGACCAACTACCTGCTCGGTCAGGGCGTGCCCGAGGTCTTCCACCTCAAGGGCGGCATCCTGAAATACCTCGAGGAGGTGCCCGAGGCCGAAAGCCGCTGGCAGGGCGAATGCTTCGTCTTCGACGAGCGCGTCTCGGTCGGCCACGGCCTCGTCCCCGGCGGCCACACCACCTGCCACGCCTGCGGCGACCCGCTGGCCGAGGCCGACAGGGCGAGCCCCGCCTACGAGCCCGGAGTCTCCTGCCCGCGCTGCATCGACCGCTATTCCGAGGCCGACAGGGCCCGCTTTCGCGAGCGTCAGCGCCAGATGAGCGAAGCCGCCGATCAGGGATAGGCCGCCGCACGCGGGTCTTGACGCATCGCCGACAATGCAAGACACCAAGGCGGCAACCCGCGCCAAAAATCTTGAGAAAGATTTTTGCAAGAATTTTTCAAAAATTCTTGCGCGCCCAGATCGAAGGCCTCGCATGACCGACGACCCGAGCTTCCCCGACCTCCGCAACGCCTCCGTCTTCATCACCGGCGGCGGTTCCGGCATCGGCGCCAGCCTGACCGAGGGCTTCCTGCGCCAGGGCGCGAAGGTCGCCTTCGTGCAGCGCTCCGACGCCTCGGCCTTCTGCGACGAGATGGAGCAGGCCACCGGCAACCGGCCGCTGTTCTTCCCCTGCGACATCACCGATATCGCCGCATTGCAGGCGGCCATCGCCAAGGCGGCCGAGGCGCATGGCCCGGTCACCGTGCTGGTGAACAACGCCGCCAACGACAAGCGGCACGAGACGCTGGAGGTCACCGAAGACTTCTGGGACTGGTCGATCTCGATCAACCTGAAAGCCTATTTCTTCGCGGCGCAGGCCGTGCTGCCCGGCATGAAGGCGGCGGGCGGCGGGTCGATCATCAACTTCTCGTCGATCTCCTACATGATGGGCAATGCCGGCTACCCGATCTACACCACCGCCAATTCCGGGATCAACGGCCTGACCCGCAGCCTCGCGCGCGAATTCGGCCCCGACCGGATCCGCGTCAACGCGCTGGCGCCGGGCTGGGTGCTGACCCAGAAGCAGAAGGATCTCTGGGTGACCGAAGAGGGCCTGCAGGCCCATGTCGACCGGCAATGCCTGAAGGACACGCTGGAGCCCGCCGATATCGTCGGCGGCGTGCTGTTCCTCGCCTCGAAGGTGTCGAAGATGATGACCGGCCAGTCGCTGGTGATCGACGGCGGGGTCGTGGTGACCGGATGACGGCTGTTCCCGCCGACTGGATCGCGGTCGACTGGGGCACCACCCATCTGCGCGCCTATGCGATGGGCGCGGCGGGCAAGCTGGCGGAGGCCTCTTCGACCGAGGGCATGGGCAGCCTCGGCCGCGACCAGTTCGAACCCGCGCTCCTGCGGCTGATCGAGCCCTGGCTCGGCCCCGGGACCACCCGCGTCATCGCCTGCGGCATGGTCGGCAGCCGTCAGGGCTGGGTCGAGGCACCCTATCGCGCCACGCCCTGCCTGCCGGTCGATCCCGCGGCCCTGCTGCGCATCGAGACGCGAGACCCGCGTCTCGCCGTCCACATCGTCCCCGGTCTCAGCCAGTCGCAGCCCGCCGACGTGATGCGCGGCGAGGAAACCCAGATCGCCGGGGCGCTGGCCTGGATGCGCAATTTCGACGGCGTGCTCTGCCTGCCCGGCACCCATTCCAAATGGGTGCAGGTCTCGGCGGGCGAAGTCGTCAGCTTCCAGACCTGCATGACCGGCGAGCTTTTCGCGCTGCTCTCCACCCAGTCGGTCCTGCGCCACGGCATCGGCGAGGGCTGGGACGAGGCCGCCTTCCAGACCGCGCTCTCCGACACGCTCTCCCGCCCGGAGCGTCTGGCCTCGCGCCTGTTCTCGCTCCGCGCCGAAGGGCTGCTCGCGGGCCTGCCGCCTGCCACCGCCCGCGCCCGGCTCTCGGGCCTGCTGATCGGCATGGAACTGGCGGCGACCAAACCCTATTGGCTCGGCCAGCCCGTCGCGCTGATCGGGGCCGAGGCCTTGTCGCAGACCTATGCCAGCGCACTGCAGACCCAGGGCGTCACGGCCAGGATCCTCCCCGCCACCGAATGCACCCTCGCCGGCCTCGCCGCCGCACAGGAGGTCAAATGACCCGCCCGCTGATCGCCATCCTGCGCGGCATCACCCCGCCCGAGGCGCCCTCCGCCACCGCGGCGCTGATCGAGGCCGGGATCACCACGCTGGAAGTGCCGCTGAACTCGCCCGACGCCTTCGCCAGCATCGAGGCGATGATCGGCGCGTTCGGCACTGACGCCACCATCGGCGCAGGCACCGTCCTGACGCCGGAGGAGGTGACCCGCCTTGCCGCGATCGGCGGCCAACTGGTCGTCTCGCCGAACTGCGACCCCGAGGTGATCGCCGCCACCAAGGCCGCCGGGATGCAAAGCTGGCCCGGCGTCTTCACCCCGACCGAATGCTTCGCCGCGCTGAAGGCCGGGGCCGACGGGCTGAAGCTCTTCCCCGCCAGCCTGATCGGCCCCGAGGGGCTGAAGGCGATCCGCGCCGTGCTGCCGCCCGCTACCAAGGTCTACGCCGTCGGCGGCGCCAGCCCCGCCAATTTCGCCACATGGCGCAAGGCGGGGGCCGACGGCTTCGGCATCGGCACCGCGCTCTACACCCCCGGCCTCTCTGCCGGCGAAATATCCACCCGCGCCCGCGCTCTCGTCGCGGCCTGTGACGAGGCGATGGCATGATCTTCGACACCCGCCCCTGCACCCTTGGCGAAGGCCCGCTCTGGCACCCCGAGCGCCAGCAGCTGTTCTGGTTCGACATCATCGGCAAGCGGCTGATGACCCGCTCCGAGGCTGGCCCCGAGGAATGGCAATTCGCCGAACACTGCTCCGCCGCCGGCTGGATCGATCGCGACCGGCTGCTGATCGCCTCCGAAACCGCGCTCTTCCGCTTCAACCTCGCCACCGGCATGCGCCACGACCTCTGCGCGCTGGAGGCGGACAAACCCGGCAACCGTTCCAACGACGGCCGCGCCGATCCTCAAGGCGGGTTCTGGATCGGCACCATGGGCAAAGCGGCGGAAAAGGGCGCCGGCGCCGTCTACCGCTACCACGGCGGCACCCTGCGGCGGCTCTACACCGGCGTCACCATCCCCAACGCCATCTGCTTCACCCCCGACGGTCGCCACGCCCATTTCGCCGACACCGATCTCGGCAAGGTCTGGCGCGTGGCGCTCGATGCCGAGGGCTGGCCCGCCTCCGAGCCCGAGCCCTTCCTCGACCTCGCCGCCGAGGGGCTGAACCCCGACGGCGCGGTGGTCGATGCCGAGGGGCTGTTCTGGAACGCGCAATGGGGCGCGGGCCGCGTCGCCGCCTATGCGCCCGACGGCAGCCTCGTGCGCTCCATCAGCTTCGACGCGCCGCACACCTCCTGCCCGGCCTTCGGCGGGCCGGGGATGACGACGCTGCATTGCACCACCGCACTGCAGGGGATGGACGCCGCCGCCCGCGCCGCCCATCCCTCCGCCGGGATGACCTTCGCCGCGCGCGAGATCGCGCGCGGTCAGGCCGAGCCCCGCGTCGCCCTCAGCCGGTGACGCGGCAATAGCCGAAGCCGTTCGGCCCCAGCCGCAACGCCTCGCCCTCCAGCACGGCAGCCTGTGACGGACCGTCCAGCCTGACCGCCCCCGGGACCGTCACCGAAACCGGCGCGCGGCCGAGGTTGAACACGCAGGCCAGCGCCTCCCCGTCCAGGTCCCGCACAAACCCCAGCACCGGCTCCGGCAGGTCGAGGAAGCGGCTCCGCCCCGCCACCAGCACCCGGTTCGCCTTCCGGAAGGCCAGCAGCGCCCGGTAGGTCTCCAGCACCGACCCCGCGACCCCCTCCTGCGCCGCCACGTTCCGCGCCAGCTGCGGCGGCTTCACCGGCAGCCAGGGCTTGCCTTCGGTGAACCCGCCCTCAGCCGATCCGTCCCAGACCATCGGCGTCCGGCAACCGTCGCGGCCCTTGTAATCCGGCCAGAAGGTGAAGGCCGGCGGGTCGGTCAGCTCGTCGTAGAGCACATCCGTCTCGGTCTGCCCCAGCTCCTCGCCCTGATAAAGGCACACCGACCCTTCGAACGACAGCAGCATCCCCGCCGCCAGCCGCGCCAGATCGTCCTGCGCGCCATGCTCGGCCCAGCGCGTCACATGGCGGATCACGTCATGGTTGGAGAACGCCCAGCAGGGCCAGCCCTCCGGCGCCGCCTCGTGGAAGCTCTCGATCTGGTGGCGGAAATGCGCGGCGGTGAAATGCTTCTTCAGCATCTCGAAGGTATAGGCCATGTGCAGCCGCTCGGGCCCGCTGGTGTATTCGGCCATGATCTCCAGCCCGCGCAGATCCTCGCCGACCTCGCCCACCATGGTCCGCCCCTCGTATTCATCCAGGAGCGCCCGCATCCGCAGCAGGAAGCCGATGTTCTCGCCTTGCGTCTTCGAGAACCGGTGGTCCTGCATCTCGTAGGGGTTCACGGCGGGCCGCAGCGCATTGGCCGGGTTCGGCGGGTTCGACCGCAGCTCCGCATCGTGGAAATAGAAGTTCACCGTATCCAGCCTGAACCCGTCCACCCCGCACTCCAGCCAGAAGCGCATCTGCTCCAGGAGCCAGTCCTGCACCTCGGGATTGTGGAAGTTGAAATCCGGCTGGCTCACCAGGAAATTGTGCAGGTAATACTGCCGCCGATGCGCGTTCCATTCCCAAGCCGAGCCGCCGAAGACCGAGAGCCAGTTGTTCGGCGGGCTGCCATCCGGGTTCGGGTCGGCCCAGACATACCAATCGGCCTTGGGGCTGTCGCGGCTCGACCGGCTCTCCTTGAAGAACGGATGTTCCGAGGAGGAATGGCTCAGCACCTGATCGATGATGACCTTCAGCCCCAGCCCATGCGCCCGCTGCAACAGCCCGTCGAAATCCGCCAGCGTGCCGAACAGCGGGTCGATTGCCGTATAGTCCGACACGTCATAGCCCATGTCGTCCATCGGCGAGGGGAAGATCGGCGACAGCCAGATCGCATCCACCCCCAGCCCTGCGATATGGTCGAGCCGCCGGGTGATCCCGGCAAGATCGCCGATCCCGTCGCCGTCGCTGTCCTGAAACGACCTCGGGTAGACCTGATAGGTCACCGATCCGCGCCACCAATCCTGCATGAAGACCTCGCATTCCGTTCCGTTCGCAGAAGACCTAAGCCCCCGGCGCAGGATTGAAACCGCCCCCCGCCGGTTTTCGTGCAGCCTGAGCTTCCGACCGCCGGCACGCATCACGGATCGCAAACCCTCGCATCACGAAATAGATATTGACCCTGACCCCGCGTCACCGCACCTTCGCCGCCTGCCCCGGAGCGTGCCATGACCAAAGCCCCCCTCTTCACCCCCGTGCTGATCGCCGGATGTGTCATCCTGATGCTCAGCTTCGCGATCCGCGCCAGTTTCGGCGTCTTCCAGATCCCGATCGCCGAGGAATTCGGCTGGATGCGCTCGGACTTCTCGATGGCCATCGCCATCCAGAACCTCGCTTGGGGCATCGGCCAGCCGATCTTCGGCATGCTGGCCGAACGCTTCGGCGACCGGAAGGCGATCATCGCCGGCGCGGTGCTCTATGCCGCGGGGCTCGTCCTTTCCAGCTTCGCCGTCACCCCGGGCCAGCACCAGTTCCTCGAGATCCTCGTCGGCTTCGGCATCGCCGGCACCGGCTTCGGCGTCATCCTCGCCGTGGTCGGCCGCGCCGCCTCGCCCGAGCATCGTTCGCTCACCTTGGGCATCGCCACCGCCGCCGGATCGGCGGGGCAAGTCTTCGGCGCGCCGGTGGCCGAAATCCTGCTCGGCTTCTACAGCTGGCAGGTGGTCTTCATCATCTTCGCCGCGGTGATCCTCGCCGCCCTGATGGCGCTGCCCTTCATGCGCGCCCCGATCACTGCCACCAAGGCCGAGCTCGAGGAATCGCTCGGCACGGTCATGCTGCGCGCCTTCCGCGACCCGTCCTTCACGTTGATCTTCGTCGGCTTCTTCTCCTGCGGCTATCAGCTCGCCTTCATCACCGCCCATTTCCCCGCCTTCGTGACCGAGATGTGCGGCGCCATCGACCCCACCGGCCCCTTGGCGGCTCTCGGCATCACCACGACCTCGGCCTTGGGGGCGGTATCGATCTCGCTGATCGGGCTGGCGAACATCGCGGGCACCATCACGGCGGGCTGGCTCGGCAAGAAATACTCCAAGAAATACCTGCTCGCCGCGATCTACACCGGGCGCACCATCGCCTCGGCGCTGTTCATCATGCTGCCGATGACGCCCGCGACGGTGCTGCTGTTCTCGCTCAGCATGGGCGCGCTCTGGCTGGCCACGGTGCCGCTGACCAGCGGGCTCGTCGCGCATCTCTACGGCATGCGCTACATGGGCACGCTCTACGGCTTCGTCTTCCTCAGCCACCAGATCGGGTCGTTCATGGGAGTCTGGCTCGGCGGCAAGCTCTATGACCTGAACGGCGATTACACCCTCGTCTGGTGGATCGGCGTCGGCATCGGGGCCTTCTCGGCCATCGTCCACCTGCCGATCCGCGAGAACCGAATGACGCTGCAAGCCGCCTGACGTTCAGGAAGCACGAAGGGTGGCGCATCCCGCGCCGCCCCCGCGTTCCTTGCCCCGTCGATCCTTGCCCCCCGATCCGCCCTTGCCCCCGCCGATCCAGCCGCTACACCTGTCCGGCCCGGTCCGGGCACCCTTGGGAGGGGGGAGGAGAATGCGCGCAGGAATCGTCTGTCTGGTCTTGGCCTATGTCCTGAGCCAGTTCTACCGCGCCTTCCTCGCCGTTCTGACCCCGGTGCTGAAATCCGAGCTCGGCGCCACTGCCGAAGATCTCGCCGCCGCCTCCGGCCTCTGGTTCCTCGCCTTCGCCCTGATGCAGCTGCCCGTCGGCTGGGCGCTCGACCACATCGGTCCCCGCCTCACCTCCGCCGTGCTGCTGGCTGTCGGCGGCGGCGGCGGCGCACTCGTCTTCGCCATGGCGCAGGGCCCGGGCGCCATCAGCCTCGCCATGGCGCTGATCGGCCTCGGCTGCGCGCCGGTGTTGATGGCCACCTATTACATCTTCGCCCGCATCTATTCCCCCGCCGTCTTCGGCACATTGGCAGGCGCGGTGATCGGCATCGGCAGCCTCGGCAATATCGCGGGCTCCCTGCCGCTGGCCTGGACGGTCGAGGCCTTCGGCTGGCGCGAGACGCTCTTCGCCCTCGCCGCCGTCACCCTCGCCACCGCCGCCGCCATCGCCCTCCTCGTCCGCGACCCCGCGAAACCCGAGGGCGGCGCCAGGGGCTCGGTCCTCGACCTCCTCAGGATGCCCGCGCTCTGGCCGGTGCTCATCATGATGGTGGTCTGCTACGCCCCCGCCGCCGGCCTCCGCGGGCTCTGGATCGGGCCCTATTACACCGATGTCTTCGCCGCCTCCGCCGCCCAGATCGGCACCGCGACGCTGGTCATGGGCCTCGCCATGGTCGCGGGCAACTTCGCCTACGGCCCGCTCGACCGCGCCTTGGGCACCCGCAAGGGCGTCATCCTCGGCGGCAACCTCGCCACCGCCGCCTGCCTGCTGGCCCTCTGGGCCTTCCCCACCGCCGGCGGCCTCGGCACACTCGCGCTCTTCGCCGGCATCGGCCTCTTCGGCGCCTCCTTCCCGATGGTCATCGCCCATGGCCGCGCCTTCGTGCCGCCGCAGCTGATGGGCCGCGGCGTGACGCTCTTGAACCTCTTCGGCATCGGCGCCGCGGGCATCGCGCAATTCGTCACCGGCCGCATCCACCATGCCGCCCCCGCCACCCCGCCCGAAGCCCCCTACACCGCGCTCTTCCTGTTCTTCGCCCTGGCCCTCCTCGCCGGTTGCGCCGTCTACGCCTTCGCGCAAGACCGCACCGACTGACTTCCGCCCACCCGCCTTCTGCGCTATCCCGGGAGGGCAAGGAGTCCGGATGCCCGCCACCGCCGCCCAGATCGAGGTCATCGCCCCCAACCTCAAGCGCCGGCTCTCCGGCGTGACGGCGACGATCGCCCGGCTCGTCCCGGTGCAGGCGCGCCAGATCGGCATCGCCGCCACCGGCCCCGGCCTGCCCGCCAGCCTGCCGCACCTGCCGCTGACAGCACTCCCCTTCCTGCCGCGCGACCGCTGGCGCGTCTGGCACGCCAGACGCAACACCGAGATGCTCCTGGGTCTCGCGCTGAAACACCTCTGCCGCCGCAAGCTGAAGCTGCTCTTCACCTCGGCCTCGCAGCGGACGCACTCCGGCTACACCCGCTGGCTCATCGCCCGGATGGACGCGGTCGTGGCGACCTCGCAGCGCAGCGCCCGCTATCTGGAGCGCCCCTCTACCGTCATCCTGCACGGCATCGACGCCGAAAGCTTCCGCCCGCCCGAAGACCGCGCGGCCCTGCGCCAGAGGCTCGGCCTGCCCGACGCCACCCTGATCGGCTGCTACGGCCGCATCCGGGCGCAGAAGGGCACCGACGCCTTCGTGCAGGCCATGCTGCGCAGCCTGCCGACCCGACCCGGCACCACCGCCCTCGTCATGGGCCGCGCCACCGACAAGCATCAGCCCTTCCTCGACGGGCTGAAGCAGGAGGTCGCCCGCGCCGGGATGCAGGACCGCATCCTCTTCCTGCCCGAGGTCAGCGTCGATGCCATGCCCGACTGGTATCGCGCGCTCGATCTCTACATCGCCCCGCAGCGTTGGGAGGGCTTCGGCCTCACCCCGCTGGAGGCGATGGCCTGCGGCGTCCCCGTCATCGCCACCCGCGTCGGCGCCTTCGAGGAGCTGGTGACCGAAGACACCGGCGCGCTCGTCCCCCCCGACGACATCCCGGCACTTGTCGCCGAGGCCGCGCGGCTGATCGACGACCCCGCGCTCCGCGCCCGGAAAAGCGCCGCCGCCCGCACCCGCGTCACCGCGGGCTTCCGCATCGAGGACGAGGCCGAGGCGCTGATCGCCGTCTACCGCCGCCTCTTGGACAGCGCGCCATGAACCATCTGAGCTTCCTCCTCGCCCGCACCCTGCGCCGCGAAGCGCCGCTGCGGGCCGCCTCGATCACCCCCGAGATGCTGCTCGCCCACTTCGCCGGGCAGAACATCGCGCTGATCGGCAATGCCCGCGGCCTCGCCAATTCGACCCACGGGGCCGAGATCGACCTCGCGCAGACGGTGATCCGCATCAACCGTGCGCCGATGCCCAGCCCGGTCTCGCATGGCACCCGCACCGATGTGCTGGCGCTGGCAACCTCGCTCGATGCGGCGGCGCTAAACCAGCTGAACCCGGATTACACCCTCTGGATGTCGCACAAGCGAAAGCGGCTGCCGTGGCATGTCATCAACCGCCCCGGGTTCTACCTGCATCCGCTGGCCGCCTACACCACGCTGAAGCGCAAGCTGAAGGCGCCGCCGACCACCGGGCTCATGCTGATCGACATGCTGGCGCGCTCCGAAGCGGCGCATGTCACGCTCTACGGCTTCGACTTCTTCGCCTCGCAATCGCTGTCCGGCCGCCGCCGCGCCGACCAGACTCCGCATGATTTCGCCGCCGAGGCTGCCTTCGTGCGCAACATCATCGCCACCGATGCGCGCTTCACCCTCAGGCATCACCCGGCGTAAACCCCTTTCCCCCGTGGCCCGGTTGCGCTAAAGGAGCGCGTCATTCCGACAACACGAGAGGAAGTCCCCGATGGGCTACAGGGTCGTCGTCGCGGGTGCCACGGGCAACGTGGGCCGCGAAATGCTGAACATCCTCGCCGAGCGCGAGTTTCCGGTGGATGAGATTGCCGCACTGGCAAGCCGCAAATCCATGGGCACTGAAATCAGCTTTGGCGACAAGACCGTCAAGACCAAGGACCTCGACACTTTCGATTTCACCGGCTGGGACATCGCGCTTTTCGCCATCGGTTCGGACGCCACCAAGAAATACGCCCCCATCGCCGCCGCTGCCGGCTGCGTGGTGATCGACAACTCGTCGCTCTACCGCTACGACCCGGCCGTGCCGCTGATCGTGCCGGAAGTGAACGCCGACGCGATCGAGGGCTACAAGAACAAGATGATCATCGCCAACCCCAACTGCTCGACCGCGCAGATGGTGGTGGCGCTGAAGCCGCTGCACGACCGCGCCCGGATCAAGCGCGTCGTCGTCTCGACCTACCAGTCGGTGTCCGGCGCGGGCAAGGAAGGCATCGACGAGCTCTGGGACCAGACCAAGGGCCTCTACGTCCCCGGTCAGGAAGTGGCGCCGTCGAAGTTCACCAAGCAGATCGCCTTCAACGTGATCCCGCATATCGACGTCTTCCTCGACGATGGGTCGACCAAGGAAGAGTGGAAGATGGTGGCCGAGACCAAGAAGATCCTCGACACCTCGATCAAGGTCACCGCGACCTGCGTCCGCGTGCCGGTCTTCGTCGGCCATTCGGAATCGATCAACATCGAGTTCGAGGATTTCCTCGACGAGCACGAGGCCCGCGACATCCTGCGCGAGGCCCCCGGCATCATGGTGATCGACAAGCGCGAGAACGGTGGCTACATCACCCCGGTCGAATGCGTGGGCGACTACGCCACCTACATCAGCCGCGTCCGTCAGGACTCGACGATCGACAACGGCATCAACCTCTGGTGCGTCTCCGACAACCTGCGCAAGGGCGCGGCGCTGAACGCGGTGCAGATCGCGGAAGTGCTGGGCAACCGGTGTCTCAAGAAGGGGTGAGCCGCGTCCGGCGATCCTCCAGTGGAGGATCGCCAGCGGCGAACGCCCGGAGCGCAAGCGAAGGGCCGGAGGAGGCGCGTCCGGCCCACGATCTTTCTGCGAAAGATCATATTCGCCCCGTAGGGTGCGCATTCATTGCGCACCCTTCTTCACCTCAAAAGGGTAAAGCATTCCCTAACGGAATCCGGAAACCCGTTCTTTTCCAAACCCTTACCCCGATTTTCACGCGTGAAAATCACACGGCCACATAGCCGATCCCCGGCACGAACTGCTCCAGCCCGCCCTCGCCGGTATTGGTCCAGAGCCCGTGCAGCGTCATCCGCTCGCCTTCGACGGCCTCCTTCACGAAGGGGAAGGTCATCAGGTTCTCGAGGCTGACCAGTACCGCTTCCCGCTCCAGCGCCGAGACCCGGTCCTCCGGGGGAAGATGCTCGATCCGCTGGAACCCGGGCCGCAGGATATCCATCCAGCGCCCGACGAAGCTCGACCTGAGCTCCAGCTCCGGCGCGATCCCCGAACACATGTCATGGCAGCCCCGCACCCCGCCGCAGTTGGAATGCCCCAGGACGACGATATGCGCCACCTTCAGCGCCAGGACGGCATATTCCACCGCCGCCGAGGTCCCGTGAGCCTCGCCATCCGGGCTGTAGGGCGGCACCAGATTGGCGATGTTGCGGTGGATGAAGAACTCCCCCTCATCCGCCCCGAAGATCGAGGTCACATGCACCCGGCTATCGCAGCAGGAGATCACCATCGCCCGCGGATGCTGCCCGCTGTCGGCCAGCTTGCGGTACCAGGCCTTGTTGTCGGCATAGGCCGTCGCCCGCCAGCCATGGAAACGCTGCACCAGATAGTTCGGAAGGGGTTTGGCCTGCTCCATCTGACATCCTCTCGCTGGGTATCCGGCTCATCTGATTAGGCCGCAAACGCGGCAAATTCGAGGGGTTTCTTGCAGCCGCAGAAACCTTTTCTTCAGCCCCCCGGCGCCACTCTCTCCACGGGTGTGCATTGAGGACGGGTGTGATGAACTGCACGATAACGGCCCTGCGGCCGAAGGAAAGGGTATGCCAGGATGCGGAACCGATTGCCGCGATGTATCGCGAGATGGGCACGCAGGCCGCCGAGCTGGTGGTCAACCGGGCTCTTGGTGAGCTGACGCTGACGATGGCGGGCCTCGCCGCGCAGGTCCGGGCGCATGATCTGACCGATATCGCCCGGCAGCTGCGACGGCTGCAGCGTATGTCGGAGCATCTGGGGATGACCAGCCTCGGCCATGTCGCCTCGGATGTCAGGCGCTGCATCGAGGCGGGGGACGTGACGGCCTTTGCCGCCGTCTGGGCGCGGCTGATCCGGGTGGCCGAACGTTCGCTGAGCGGCGACAAGGATCTGCTCGACCAGACGGTCTGAGGCTTCCGGCCTTGCGGGCAGCGGCGGAATGGCTAGGCTCCGCCGCGATATCCCTCTGAACCGGAACCTGCCCATGGCCCTCGCTTTCGCCGATCCCGCCGCCCCGTCGCGCCCGCTGCATGTGGTCGCCGCCGACAGTCTCGCCGTCTGGTGCGAGACGCAGAGCGACGCGGTGCAGGCCTGGCTCGAGGCGACCGGGTTCGAGGCGGCGCTCGGGGATCTGCGGCTGATCCCGGCGGCGGATGGCGGGGTGGCGGCGGCGGTCGTGGGCTTCGGCACGGCCAAAACCCGCGCCCGCGGGCGCTTCGGGCTGGCCCGCGCCAGCGCAGCACTTCCGGCGGGCGACTGGCATCTGGAGGGCGATCTGACCCCGGAACAGGCGGATGAGGCGGCGCTCGGCTGGCTGCTTTCGGGCTACAGGTTCGACCGCTACCGCAGCAAGGCCAAGCCCGCCGCACAGGCCCGGCTGAAGGCGCCCGAAGGCTGCGATGCCGCCCGGCTGCTTGCCATGGCCGAGGGCGAGATGCTGACCCGCCGCCTGATCGACACGCCCGCCTCGGACCTGGGGCCGGCGGAGCTGGAAGAGGCCTTTCTGGCACTTGCGCAGGAATTCGGTGCCAGCAGCACGGTCGTCCGCGGCGAGGATCTGCTGGCGCAGAACTTCCCGATGATCCATGCGGTCGGCCGCGCCTCGCCGCGCGCGCCGCGGCTGATGGAGATGCGCTGGGGCAGCGCCGGGCCGAAGCTGACGCTGGTCGGCAAGGGGGTGTGCTTCGACACCGGCGGGCTCGACATCAAGCCGAGCGCCGGGATGCTGCTGATGAAGAAGGACATGGGCGGTGCCGCGACGGTCATGGGCCTCGCCCGGATGATCATGGCGCTGCAACTGCCGCTACAGCTGCGGGTGATCGTGCCCGCGGTCGAGAACAGCATTTCCGGCGCGGCGATGCGGCCGCGCGATATCCTGACCTCGCGCAAGGGCCTGACGGTGGAGGTGAACAACACCGATGCCGAGGGGCGCCTGATCCTCGCCGACGCGCTGGCGCTGGCGGATGAGGAGGCGCCAGAGGTCATCATCTCGATGGCGACGCTGACCGGGGCCGCGCGCGTGGCGGTCGGCCCCGATCTGGCCCCCTTCTACACCGATGACGAGCCGATGGCTGCGGCGCTGCAGCAGGCCGCGCCCGGCGCCTGCGACCCTGTCTGGCGCCTGCCCTTCTGGGAGCCCTACGAGCCGATGATCGAGCCGGGGATCGCCGATCTCGACAACGCGCCCTCGGGCGGCTTTGCCGGGTCGATCACCGCGGCCCTCTTCCTGCGCCGCTTCGTCGAAACCCCGCGCTACATGCATTTCGACATCTACGGCCACAGCCCCTCCGACCTGCCTGCCCGCCCGAAAGGCGGTGTCGGTCAGGGGGCGCGGGCGATCCTCGCCGCGCTGCCGGGAATCCTCGACCTGTGAGCGACCGTCGCACCACCCCCGCCAACGCCCGCGCCGCGCATGAGAGCCTGAGTGGCGTGGTCGAGGCGCCACGCTACACCCCGGGCGAGGCCGCCGAGATCGCCGTGCCGCTGACCGATCTGCTGGCCGGCCCGCGCGGGGCGCGCGACCGGCAGCTGCTGATGGGCGACGGCTTTCTGGTGATCGACCGCCACGCGGGCTTCGCCTTCGGGCGCGCCGAAAAAGACGGGTTCTGCGGCTATGTCGCCGAGACGGCGCTCGGCGTGCCGCAGGGGGGGACGCATTGGGTCAGTGCCCCGGCGACGCACCTTTACCCCGAGCCCCGGGTGCAGGCGCGCGAGATCGCCAGCCTCAGCTTCGGCGCGAAGGTCTCGGTCATTCGTGAAGCACGAGATTTCACGGAAACCACGGCGGGTTACGTCCCAACCGGCCATCTGCGCCCCTTGGGCGAACGGTTCGCCGACCCGGTGGAGGTGGCAATGCTGTTTCTCGGCACGCCCTATCTCTGGGGTGGCAACAGCCGGAGCGGGATCGACTGTTCGGGGCTGGCGCAGGCCGCACTGCTGGCTTGTGGCATCGCCTGCCCGGGCGACAGCGACCTGCAGCGGGAGATCGGCACCGAGGTCGAGGAGGCCGACTTGCAGCGCGGCGATCTGCTGTTCTGGAAGGGCCATGTCGCACTGGTGGCCGACGAGACGCGGATGATCCACGCCACCGGCCAGTTCATGCAGGTGGTGATCGAAGACCGGCAGGCCGCCATCGACCGGATCGCGGCGCAGGATGCCGGGCCGGTGATCGCCCGCCGCCGCCCGCGCTAGTCGATCGGGCGGATCAGCTTGCGCTCGAGCACGCGCAGCACCGCGTCGAGGTCATGGCCGCGGCGCAGGATCTGACCGTCCATGCCGACGACGGAATACATGCCCTGCTTGTTGCGCAGGCGCGGGCGCTTCTCGATGCGGTAGAGCGGGTGTTCGGCGGTGCGGCGGAAGACCGAGAAGACGGCAATCTCGCGCAGGCACGACAGGCCGTAGTCGCGCCATTCGCCGCAGGCCACCATCCGGCCATAGAGCGACAGGATCTTCCCGAGTTCGCGTCGATCGAAGCTGACCTGTTCCGAGATCTGCGGGGCGAAGGGGATCGGGGGCTGCGCGGTCATGGGTCGAGCTTAGCGGGTTCGGCCTGCAAAGCAAGCCCGCCGACCCGCCGCAATCCGGCCACGGAAAGGCCCAGACAACTCCTTGCTTCCCGCATGAGCCTGCCCGGATCGGCGGCGATAACGGGTCTGGTAGCGAGTGACCTGTCCGGTCCCAAGACGGTGAAGCCCCCACCAGCCGCCCGGGGGCCGGATGTAAAGCGTTCGCAAATCCCCCTGCCGCATCCCCATTGCGGCAGGGGTCGATCTGCCCGAGGCTCAGCCCGGAAAGCCGACGGAAGCCTTCAGCACCCCGGTTTCGAAGCCGCGCCAGTTGCTCTGCACCGCGTTCAGCCGCTTCAGCGTCGCCGGGTGATCGGGGTCGAGAACGCCGAGCCGCACCAGCAGCGCCGCGATGGCCGCCTCGGCAGCACGGGTGCCGCCATCGACGATCTTCAGGGCGACGCCCAGCTTCTGCTCGGGCAGGATCGCGACAAAGACGGCTTCCGCCCCGGTCTTGATCGTCACCCGCCCGCGCATCGCCCGCATCAGTTCGGTGCAGGCCCGGCCCTCGCCAGCGACCAGCTCCGGAAAGGCCGCCATTGCCCGGGTCAGCCGCGCGGCCGAGCGTTGACGCAGATCCCCGCTGTCGTCGGCGGCGGCGAAGAAGGCCATCGCCCGCGCCAGACCATGCACGGTGGTGGCGAAGTTCGGCGCCGAACAGCCGTCGATGCCATGGCCGGGGCTGGTCTCGCCGGTGACCTCCTCGAAGGCGCTGCGCACGGCGCGCTGCACCGGATGGTCGAGCTCGATATACTCCGGGCCGGCCTTCAGATGCTGGTTGAGCATCAGGAAGCCCGCATGCTTGCCCGAGCAGTTGTTGTGGATCTGGCAGGGCTGCTCGTAGCCGCGGATCAGCCGGTCACGCTCTTCGGTGTCGCCGGGCATATGCGCGCCGCAGCGCAGGTCGGGCTCGGCCAGACCGAGCTCTCCGAGCCAGCGCGACACGTGGCCGGTGTGCAGCGCGGCGCCCTGATGGCTGGCGCAGGCCAAGGCCAGCTGCTGCTCGCCCAGCCCCGCCCCTGCACCGCTTTCCAGAAGCGGCAGCGCCTGCAGCATCTTGCAGGAGGAGCGCGGGAAGATGACCTTGTTCGGGTCGCCCCAGGCCTCGACCACCTCGCCGCGCGCATCGCAGATGACGGCGTGGCCGGTATGGGTGCTTTCGAGCAGGCCTCCGCGCCAGAGCTCGATCATTGGAACCGGACGTGACATGACGACCCCCTCACGGATGCGCGATTTTATGCCCATAGGGCTTTCATGACATGCGTTCTTTGCGTTAAAGAGGGTTATCGAGTTGAAACGGCCTGCGCTACAGGAAAAGCTCGCTTTTTCAAAGCGACGTAGATCGGGCAGAGGCATCTGACAGCTTGGAGGCTGTGAACGACATGAACACCTGGAAGGGGCGCGTCCTCGCCTGCGCAATGACCGCACTGGCCGGGACTGCCGTCGGCAGTATCACCATGGCGCAGGAATCCACCAACCGCGTTGCCACCAAGACCGACTGGAGCGTGTTCACCGAAGGCTCTCCGAAGGAGTGCTGGGGCGTGTCGAGCCCGAAGGAGATCGTGAACTCGCGCGATGGCCAGCCCGTCACCGATGCGCGGCGCGGCGATATCCTGCTCTTCGTCACCTTCCGGCCCGGCACCGGCGCCAATGGCGAGATCTCCTTCACCGGCGGCTATCCCTTTGCCGCGGGTTCGACGGTGAACGTGGCGATCGACGGCGCGAGCTTCGAGATGCTGACGGATGGCGAATGGGCCTGGCCGTCGAGCACCGCCGATGACGGCGCGATGCTGGCGGCGATGAAGCGCGGCTCCACCGCCGTGCTGACCGCCCGTTCGGGCCGCGGCACCCAGACCCGCGACACCTTCTCGCTCGCCGGTTTCACGGCCGCGATGACCGACGCCGAGGCACGCTGCAAGTAAGCCGCGGCGCCGCGCAGCCTTTTCGCCCCGGCCACGGCCGGGGCGTTTTGCATTTCTGCCGCGCTTGACGGTTTCGTTTCGGCCGCGAATCCCTTATATACATCGCCTTGCCCATCCCGAGGACGCCATGACCGTTACCGCCCCGATCACGCAAGACGTGCTGACCCTGCCGCGCAAGCTGCCCGCGGGCGGGAAGACCAATATTATCGGCCTCACTCGCGACCAGTTGCGCGCGGCGCTGATCGCGGCGGGCACCGAGGAACGGCAGGCGAAGATGCGCGTCGGGCAGGTCTGGCAGTGGGTCTACCACTGGGGCCTGCGCGATTTTGCCGGGATGACCAATCTGGCCAAGGACTACCGCGCTTTCCTGGCCGAGCATTTCAGCATCGAGCTGCCCGAGGTCGTCACCCGCCAGATCAGCGCCGACGGCACGCGCAAGTATCTCGTGCGGATCGCCGGCGGGCATGAGGTCGAGACGGTCTACATCCCCGAGGAAGGCCGCGGCACGCTCTGCGTCTCGAGTCAGGTCGGCTGCACGCTGACCTGCTCCTTCTGCCACACCGGCACGCAGAAGCTGGTGCGCAACCTGACCGCGGGCGAGATCGTCGGCCAGCTGATGCTGGCGCGCGACGACCTGGGCGAATGGCCGGAGCGCGGCGCGCCAAAGGACGAGACGCGGCTGGTGTCGAACCTCGTGCTGATGGGCATGGGCGAGCCGCTCTACAATTTCGACAATGTGCGCGACGCGATGAAGGTGGTGATGGACGGCGAGGGGCTGACCCTTTCGCGCCGTCGGATCACGCTGTCGACCTCGGGCGTGGTGCCTGAGATCGCACGCACCGCCGAAGAGATCGGCTGCCTTCTGGCCGTGTCGTTCCACGCCACGACCGACGAGGTGCGCGACCGGCTGGTGCCGATCAACAAGCGGTGGAATATCAAGACGTTGCTGGATGCGCTGCGCGACTATCCGCGGCTGTCGAACTCCGAGCGGATCACCTTCGAATATGTGATGCTGCGCGGGGTGAACGACAGCGACGCGGATGCGAAGCGGCTGGTCAAGCTGATCGCGGGAATTCCGGCGAAGATCAACCTGATCCCGTTCAACGAGTGGCCGGGGGCGCCTTATCAGCGCTCGGAGCCGGAGCGGATCGCCGCCTTTGCCGATATCATCTACAAGGCGGGTTATGCCTCGCCGATCCGGACGCCGCGCGGTGAAGACATCATGGCGGCCTGCGGTCAGCTGAAGTCGGCGACGGAACGGTCGCGCAAGTCGCGCGCCGAGATTGCCGCAGAGGCCGGGTTGTAAACCGGCCTCACTGCGGCAGAAGGGTCAGGCGCGCGCGGCGGCTTCGGCGGCGATATCCTCGATCTGGCCACGGCAAAGGCCGATGTCGGCGAGATCGCGGTCGGAGAGCGACTGAAGCTCGTTGCGGACCTTGCGGTAGACCTTGTTGCGGCGGGCTTCGACCGGGTCGATGGAGAAGGCGTTGCGGATCGCCTCGAACAGGCTGAACGGGCGTTGGGCGACAGTGGGAGCGTAGGACATGATCTGCTTCTTTCTCTGATTGATCCTTGTTTGCCTGCCAAATTTAAGCGATCCCCCCTCGGGTTTCATCAGACGTTCCGGGAATGCCGCAATGCGGCAACTGCATGGCTTGCGCGCATCTCCGTGTCACAAATAGCTGCGCACGAGGGCGCCGGAGATCAGGCTCCAACCGTCGGCGACGACGAAGAAGGCCAGCTTGAACGGCATCGAGACGATTGCGGGCGGCACCATCATCATCCCCATCGACATCAGCACGGCGGCGACCACCAGATCTATGATCAGGAAGGGCAGGAAGATGAGAAAGCCGATCTCGAAGGCGCGCTGGATCTCCGAGAGGAGGAACGCGGGCAACAGCAGCGACAGCGGCGCATCGACCGCCGCCCCTGTTTCTCCCGGCCGCAGCGCCTGAAGCGTAGCGAAGGTGTCCGGGTCGAGCCTGCCCGCCATGAAGCTGCGGAAGGGCGCCAGCACCAGGGGAATCGCCGCCTGAAGATCGAGCTCGCTGCGCCCGAGCGGTGCCACGCCCCTTTCCCAGGCTTCGGTGAAGACCGGGTCCATCACATACCAGGTGAGAAAAAGCGCCAGGCTGACGATCAGCATGTTCGGCGGCGACTGCTGCAGGCCGATCGCCTGCCGCAGGATCGACAGCACCGTGACGATGAAGGGAAAGCAGGTCACCATCACCGCAAGGCCCGGCACGAGGCTGAGAAGCGTGATCAACACGAGAAGCTGGATGCTGCGCGTCGACAGCGAGCCGGCGTCGCCGAAATCGATCGAGAACTCCTGCGCCAGCGCGGGCCCGGCAAGCCCCGCCAGCAGCAGCGCGAGGAGAAGGCGCAGCGTCACAACCCGCCACGCAGATTGGCCACTTCGGTGAGCCGGACCGCAAGCTGCCCCGCCTGATCGCCCTCCAGCTCGGTCAGCTCGCCCCGGGCGATCAGCCGGTCGCCGACGAAAAGCTCCACCGGGTCGTCCACGCGGCGGTCGAGCGCCAGCACCGCATCGCGCTGCAGCCGCAGCAACTCGCGCACCTGCGGCCGCGCCTTGCCGACCGAGATCGTGATCTCGATCGGAACCTGACTGAACGGGTTCGGGTCGGTCGTGTCATCCATGGCGGCGGTCCCTTTCGGTCAGATCGAAGAAGCCGCGCAGCGCCGCGGCAATGTCGGCGCTGGCGCGATCCAGATCGATGCGCGTCTCGCTCTGTCCCAGCCGCAGATGTGCCTGGCCCTCGCTCAGCGACGGCTCGTCGCAGAGCGTCAGCGGCAGACCCAAGGCCTGATCCAGCAGCGCCTCGACCGCAGGCCGGGCAGCCGGGTGGACCATCAGCGTCAAGGGCGCCTCGGCCATGTCGTCGGCCAGAGGCATCAGCGTCTCGAGCACCAGCGGTGCCAGCGCCTCTCGCGCGAGGCTGGGCAAGAGATGGGTCACGACCTCCACCAGCAAGGGCTCGATCGCGCGCAGCACATGCACCCGGGCCTCGTGGAAGGTGAAGCCAAGCGCCTGCAGATTGCGGGCCAGATCCGCTCGCAACCGCGACTCCTCGGCGGTCTGGGCCGCGGTCGCATCCTCCCAGCCGGCGCTGTAGCCCTGCTCGTAGGACTTGAGCCTGCCCTCCTCGAGCGCCAACGCATCGGTCACCACCGTCTCCGACCGCGGACCCTCGGTCTCGAAGACTTCAAGACGCAGCGGGGCCATCTATTTCTCCCGCTCCAGTTCCATCCAGCCCCTGAGGATCTCGACCGATTCCGTCTGCCGCTCCTCGATCAGCCGCCGCAGCCGGGCCACCGGGTCATTGTCTTCCTCGAGATCCATCGCGCTGGTATTGACCATGGAGAAGGTTGGCAAATCCCCGCCATCGTCGATCTCGCCCGTCAGGACACGGCGCGCATCGCCCTCCTCCCCCCCGTCATCCCCGCCCAGGGGCGCCGGGAGCGCAGGCAGGTCAGCTGCCGCGCGCGGCGGCGCCAGGAGCAGCGGACGCACGACGAAAAGCCCGAGGATCAGCGCCACCAAGGCCAGCACCGCAATCTGGATCGCCGACATCAGATTCAGCCCGCCCATTGCATCGAGAAAGCCCGGGCTGGCCAGCGTGCCCTCCTGCGGCAGCGGTTCGAACGCCAGCGAGCGCAGGGTCAGCTTGTCCCCGCGCGTCTCGTCCAGCCCCACGGCGGAGGCGACGAGATCGCGCAGGACGGCCAGTTCCTCCTCCGGTCGCGCCGTCCAAGTCACCGTGCCATCCTCTGCGGTGGCCTTCACCCCGTCGACCAGCACCGCGACGCTGATCTTGCGGATGGCCCCCGGCTGCCGCAGCACCTCGCGCTGGGTCTGGGACACCTCGTAATTCACCGTCTCCTTGGTCTCGTTGCTGCTGCTCTTGCCATCCCCTCCCGCTGCCGCATCGCCCTGCGGCAGGTTCGAGGCCACTGTCACCCCCGGTGCAGGCTGGGTGGAAGAGCTGCTGCGCTCCTGCGTCTCCGAAGAAATCGGCACCCGACCCTGCGGGTCGTAGGTCTGCTCGACGATCTGCTCCCGTTCGGTCTCCACATCGACGCTGACCTCGACCACCGCTCTCCCGGGCCCCACCCGCGCCGCCAGCAATCTTTCGACATTTCGACGCAGTTCCTCCGCGCGATCGCCCCCATCCGCACCCGGCTGCGCCTCCTCGCCCAGCTGGACCAGCCCGCCCACACTGTCGATCACCGCCACATCCGCAGGGCTCATGCCAGAAACCGCCGAGGCCACCAGATGCTTGAAGGCGCGGGCCTGCGCCTCCGTCACACTGCCCGAGCCTGTCGTGACCGTCACGCTGGCCGTCGGGTGCTGGTCGCGGCGGAAGGGTTGCGACATGCCCTGGGCGATATGCACGCGCGCCGCACGGATCTGCGGACTGGCCAGGATCGTGCGGGCCAGTTCTCCCTCCTTCGCCCGCAGATAAGCGGCGTCGAACATCTGCGACGTCGTCCCGAAGCCCGAAAGCCCGTCGAGCAACTCGTAGCCCGCCGCGCCGGCCGCCGGCAGCCCCTCGCCCGCAAGGATCATCCGCAACGCATCGCGCCGCGCGCCATCGACATAGATCGAATCGCCCCTGACCTCGAAGGCCACCTTCTGCTGCTCGAGCGCCGCGACCACCTCGCCCGCCGCCCCGCTGTCGAGCCCGGCGTAGAGCAGTGCCATCGAGGGCGTGCCCGCCATGCGGGACAGGCCCAGAACCGCAAGGAACATCGCCAGCGTCGCCCCGAGGACGACCACGCGCCGCCGGTTGTCCATGCTGGTCCAGAGCGAAATGAGATTCTGCACGCGGGCTCTCCGAAGGGGAGGCTTCTGCCTCGTCTGGCCCCAGAAATGACCGATCGGACTTAAGAATCGGTTAGGAGGATCGGGCCTATAAGTCGGGACGCCACAGAGCCGGAGACGATCATGGCCGCCGTCGACATTCCGCAGGACGAAGCCCCGAAGAAGAAATCGAAACTCCCGCTGATCATCGGGCTGGTGCTGGCGCTGCTGCTGGGCGGGGGCGGGTTTTACGCCACCTGGTCGGGGCTGATTCTCGGCCCCCCGCAGGAGGATCACGCGGCGGAGGAAGAATCGCCCCTGCCGGATCTGGCCTTCGTGCCGATCGAACCCGTGGTGATCAGCCTGGGGCGCGGCGCGGCGATGTCGCACCTGCGTTTCACCGCGCAGCTCGAGGTCGAGAAACCCTTCGTAGCCGAGGTGACGCTCCTGTTGCCCCGCATCCTCGACGTGCTCAACGGCTACCTCCGCGCGGTGGAGGTGGCGCGACTGGAGGATCCAGCAGCGCTGATCAGCCTGCGTGCGCAGATGCTGCGCCGAATCCAGATCGTGACCGGCGAAGGCCGGGTGCGCGATCTGCTGATCACCGAATTCGTGCTGAACTAGGAGGGGCCGATGGAACTCATTGCGGATATCCTGATGGCGGCAGGTGCATTTGGCGCGTCGCTCTACTGCTACGTCCTTGCCCAACGCCTGCGCCGCTTCTCGACGCTGGAAGGCGGCATGGGCGGGGCCATTGCCGTGCTCTCGGCCCAGGTCGACGACATGACCCGGGCCCTGGAGCGGGCTCGCGCCGCGGCCAATTCCTCCACCGCCACGCTGGAGGCGCTGACGGCACGGTCGGAGGCTGCGGCCTCGCGGCTGGAGCTCCTTCTGGCGTCGATGCATGACATGCCCGAGGCCAGACCCGACCCGCGTCATGAGGCAGAGCAGGAAGCCGAGCGGCGGCTGCGCTTCGTCCGCCGCAGAAGCCTGCGCGAGAACGCAGAGGCCGGGCCATGAGGCGCCACACGCGTCGCGGCGCGCTGGTGTTGCTCGCGCTGCTTCTGGCCTCGTCGGGCGCGCTGCGCATCGGTGCCGGTGTCGGCATTGCCCTTGCCCGCGCCCCGGAAAAGCCTGCCGATGGTGCGCCGTTGGTCTGCCCCGAACCGCCCGTCGCCCTCGCCGAAGCGCTCCGGCGGCGGGAGGAACAGGTGGCGGTGCAGGAGGCGGCGCTGGACGACCGGAAGGCCGCCCTTGCCCTCGCGGGACAGGCCATCGACGCCAAGCTGGCGGAACTCGCCGCCGCCGAGGCGTCGCTCTCCGACACGCTGGCCCGCGCCGATGGCGCCTCCGAAAACGATCTCACCAAGCTGACCTCGGTCTACGAAACCATGAAGCCGAAGGATGCCGCCACCTTGTTCGAGGCGATGGCCCCTGAGTTCGCCGCCGGCTTTATCGGACGGATGCGCCCCGACACCGCCGCCTCCGTCCTGTCGGGCATGAGCGCCGATGCCGCCTACAGCATCAGCGTCCTGCTGGCCGGGCGCAACGCGCTGGTCCCCACGGAATGACGGCTCGCCCGCCTACCGGGGGCCCTGCCCTCCCGGCCCCCTACAGGAGAAGAAGATGTTCGGCATAATTGGCATCGTGGTGATCTTCGTCATGGTGTTCGGCGGCTATGTTCTCGCGGGCGGCAAGCTCGGCATCATCCTGAAGGCCGTCCCTTTCGAGATGATCATGATCGGTGGCTCCGCCGCCGGGGCCTTCCTTCTGTCCAACGACGCAAGCTCGGTCAAACAGGCGCTCAAGGATATCAGCAAGGTCTTCAAGGGCCCGACCTGGAAGCCCGCCGATTACCGCGACCTGCTTTGCCTGCTGTTCGAACTCATCCGGATCGCGCGGGTGAACCCGGTCGGGCTTGAGGAGCACATCGAGAACCCCGAAGAATCCGCTGTCTTCGCCCGCTATCAGAAGATCAAGCACGACCACGAGGCGATCGAGCTGATCTGCGACACGTTGCGCGCCGCTTCGATGAATTACGACGACCCGCATCAGGTCGAGGAGGTCCTCGACAAACGGGTCGAGAAGGCCCAGACGCATGCGCTCCATTCCAGCCACGCCCTGCAGAACATGGCCGACGCGCTGCCCGCCCTGGGCATCGTCGCGGCGGTTCTCGGGGTGATCAAGACCATGGGGTCGATCGATCAACCGCCGGAGATCCTCGGCAAGATGATCGGCGGCGCCCTGGTCGGCACCTTCCTCGGCGTGTTTCTCGCCTACGGGATCGTCGGCCCCTTCGCGGCCCGCGTGAAGGCCGTGGTGGAGGAGGACGCCCATTTCTACAATCTCATCCGCGAGGTGCTGGTGGCAAACCTGCACAACCATCCAGCGAACATGTGCATCGAGGTCGGGCGGCAGAACACGCCCCACAACGTCCGCCCCAGCTTCACCGACCTCGAGGAGGCACTGCGGGCCCTGAAGCAGGAGGCGGCATGAGGTGGCTGGTGATCCTCGCCCTGCTCGCGCCCCCGGCGATGGCGCGCGAGGCCAATCTGCGATCCGGCGAACACGCCGGCTTCACCCGGATCGTCGTGGAGGATGCCGGTCTGACCTCATGGCAACTCCGGCGCGAGGGTGACCGCTATGTGCTGAGGGTCTCCCCATCTGACGTCCGTTTCGATCTGGCCAATGTCTACAAGCTGATCCGTCGCGACCGGCTGGCCGACATCCGCGCTGGCGCCGAGGAGGGGCGGCTGGAACTCGACCTCGGCTGCCTCTGCCATGCGGAAGCCGAGGAACTCCGCCCGGGGGTGATCGTCATCGACCTCGCCGATGGCCCTCCCGCCGCCGAGTCTCCCTTCGAAGAACCGCCGATGGCCGCGCCGGCACCCAAGCCGCCCAGCTACAGCTATGACTGGCGAGCCCCTGCATTCGCCGAACCGGCACCCACCCTACCGCTCGAAGATCCGGCGCTCAGCCTCATGCGGCAGTCGCTTCTGGAACAGATCAGCCGTGGCGCGGCAGCAGGCACGGTCGAAATCACGGACCCGCTTCCCGACTTGCCCCCAGCGACCGAGGCTCCGTCGCTTCCGCAAGTGCGCGTCGGCGAGGCCGCGGGCTTTGCGCCACAAGCCACCGATCGCCCCCCCGATCAGCTGACCGCCACCGGCCTGCAGTGCATTTCCGATGATCGGCTGGCCATCGACAGCTGGGGCAAGGAGGGTCCGGTCGCGGAGTCGATCTCGGCGGTCAGCAGCAGTCTGACGGCCGAGCTCGACCGTCCCGACGAAGAGAAGATCAGGGCAGCCGTGCGCTACTATCTCTTTCTGGGTTTCGGCGCCGAAGCGGCACAGATCATGCACAGCTTCAACCTTGCTGACCCGGAGCGCCCGCTGTGGGACGCGATGGCCCGCATCCTCGACGGTACGCAGGAGGATCCCGAAGTGCTGCAAGGCATGGAGGCCTGCGACACGGCAGCCGCGCTCTGGGCCGTCCTGGCCGACCCAGGCTCGAACACTGGCGCGCGGCAGATCGCTGCGGTGCTGCGCAGTTTTTCCAGCCTGCCGATCCACCTGCGGCGCGGTCTCGGGCCGCGCCTGGCGCAGATCTTCCTCGATGATGGCGATCCCTCCACCGCCCGCGCCATCCGCGACGCCATCGCCCGGGCGCCCGGGCCTCCCGGCCCGCAGGTCGAGGTGATGGAGGCAAAGCTCGAGATCGCGGAGGGGGACAGGGAGGCGGGCGAAAGGACGCTTGATGCTTTTGCGAGCACGCCTGGACCGGCCGAGCCGGAGGCGCTCCTCGCCTTGGCCGAACAGAAGATCGCCACCGGCGGCAACATCGCGCCCGATACGGTGACGGCACTCGCCGCACTCCTGCGGGAAAACAGCGGCGCAGCACTGGAGCCGCGAATCCTCACGACCTACCGCCGCGCCCTGGCGGCCTCGGGCGACAGCGACGCGGCCTTCGCCCTTCCCGCGTCGGATGAAGATGCGGTCTTGTGGAAGATTCTCGCCGAAAAGGGCTCCGACAGCAGTCTCTTGGCCCATGCCGTCCTCGGCGCGGAGGCCCCTGTGCCTGCTCTGCCGCCAGAAACCCGGACCGCGCTCGCACGGCGGCTGGTCGGGCTCGGCTTTGCCGATGCTGCCGCGCGCTGGGTCGACGATCGACCGGACGCTGCGGAGGCGGACCGGCTGCTTGCCGGCGAGATCGCCTTGCAGCAGGAGGACGGTCGCGCTGCCTTGCGCGCCCTTGCCGGGCTCACATCGGAGAAAGCGGCAGCGCTGCGCGGCGAGGCGGCCCTGCGGCTGGGCGATCCTGCCGCCGCCGAGACGGCTTTTGCCGAGGCGGGTGATCAGACAGGAGTGCTCCGGGCCGCACGGCGCGCCGAGGACTGGGACAGGATGGCCAGGGACGGCACGGGCGCCTGGAAGGACGCGGCAGATCTTCTCGTGCCCCCCGACCAACAGGCGGCGACCCCACCCGCGAGCGACATGGCCGAGCCAGATCCTCCCGGCCCGCTGGCCCTCGGGCGCGCGGCTTTGGCCGAGAGCGCTGCGACCCGGAACGCCTTGGCCGCCCTGCTGCGCGACACGCCCGCAGCGTCGCCCTGAGGCTGCTAACCGCTTCGAAAGACTCGCCCGATAGAGTGGCGATGCCGCCCGTGACGGCGAACAGGGAGAACCCCGTGCCCCTTCTGGATCTTGCCCATCGCCTGCTTTTCGCAGCAGGCTTCGCCATGTTGGCGCTGCCGATGCCGGCTCTCGCGCGGGCCGTCGACAGTCCCGGTCTCTGCGAAGAGGCGGCGGGCCGCGCAGCGCGGCAGTCCGGGGTTCCGCTTGATGTGCTGCGGTCGATCGCCCTGGTCGAAACAGGGCGGACCCAGGGCGGCGACCTGCGTCCCTGGCCCTGGGCAGTGAATGTCGGCGGCGAGGGACATTGGTTCGCAACCCGCCATGAGGCCGAAGGCTTCGCTGCCGAGACCCTGCGCATGGGACAGCAGAGCTTCGACATCGGCTGTTTCCAGATCAACTACCGCTGGCATGGCGCCGCCTTCGGGTCTATCGGGGCGATGTTCGATCCCGAGGCCAACGCGCTCTATGCGGCGCGCTTCCTGCAGCAGCTCCATGAGCAGAGCGGCGACTGGAGCATGGCCGCCGGCGCCTATCACTCCGCAACGCCCGATCTCGCGACCGCCTATCGCGCGCGCTTCGACACAGTCTACGCCGGGCTTGCCGGGGCGCCGCTGGAGTTGGCAGGCGCCAACGGGTTCCCTCTGCTGCAACCGGGCAGCGTAGGCACGCCGGGCTCGGTGGTTCCGGTCTCGCTCGGCGGCGGCAGACCGCTGATCGGCTACTGAGATGGCAGCGCGCGCCCCCGGCACCGGCAGCCTGTTCCAGCCGACTGTTCTCCTCGCCCTCGCGCTGATGGCGATCATCGTGATGATGGTGCTGCCGATCCCGGCCTGGATGCTCGATCTCGGCCTCGCCCTCTCCTTCGCGCTGGCGATCCTCGTCTTCACCGTCACGCTGTTCATCGAACGTCCGCTGGATTTCTCCGCCTTCCCGATGATCCTGCTCGCCTCGCTGATGCTGCGCCTGTCGCTCAACATCTCCTCGACCAAGCTCATCATCGGTCAGGGCCACACCGGCACCCAGGCGGCAGGGCATGTGATCGAGGGTTTTGCCAGCTTCATCATGGATGGCAGCGTGCTGATGGGGGTTGTGATCTTCTGCGTGCTGCTGATCGTGAACTTCATGGTCATCACCATGGGCGCCGGGCGCATGGCCGAGGTGGGCGCGCGCTTCGCGCTGGACGGGATGCCGGGCAAGCAGCTGGCGATCGACAGCGACATGGCGGCGGGAGCGATCGACCATGCCGAGGCCAAGCGGCGGCGCGAGCGCGAGCTGGCGGAGACGAATTTCTTCGGCTCGCTCGACGGGGTGTCGAAATTCGTCAAGGGCGACGCGGTGGCCGGCCTGCTGATCACCGGGCTGAACATCGTGGTCGGCCTGATCGTCGGCATCGTGCTGCACGAAATGCCGGCGGGCGAGGCGTTCAAGACCTATGCCATCCTCACCGTGGGCGACGGGCTGGTGAGCCAGATTCCGGCCGTGATCATTTCCATCGCCGCGGCGCTTCTGCTTGCCCGGGGCGGTGCCACCGGGGCGGCGGATATCTCCTTCTTTCGCCAGCTCGGCGCCTATCCGGGGGCGCTGGCGACGGTGGCGGCGCTGATGGCGACCTTCGCGCTGGTGCCGGGCATGCCCTTCCTGCCCTTCATGCTGGCCGCCGCCTGTCTCGGCGGGCTGGCGCTGGCGGGATACCGCACGCCGCCCGCCTCACCCGAACAGCCCGCGACGCCGGAGGCTCCGCGCCAGCGCCCCCTGGGGGATGTGCTGGATTTCGACGATATCCATATCGAATTCGCGCCGAACCTGGTCTCGATGGTACTCGATCCGGCGACGGGGCTCGATTCGCGCATCGCCAACATGCGCACCCATGTCGCCAGCGCCTTCGGCCTGATCCTGCCCGAGATCCGGCTGACCGACGAGGTGATGCTGCCGCCCGGCACCTATCGGATCCGGCTTCAGGGGGTGGAGCGGGTCCGCGACCGCCTGCTGCCGGAGCGGGTGCTGGTGCTTCTGACCGAGGGCATTGCCGCCCCCGAGGGCCTCGACGTGCGCGAGCCGGTCTATGGCGCCCCGGCCCGATGGGTGCTGCCCGACCATCAGGAGGATGCGGCGCTGGCTGGTCTCACCGTGGTTTCCCCCGCCGAGGTTCTGGCGACGCATCTTCTCGAAGTGATGAAATCCAATCTTTCGCGGCTCCTGACGCTGAAGGGGCTGCGGCGCCTGCTCGACGAATTCACCAATCTCAGCGACCGCACGCGGGCCGAGAGCAACCGGCGCCTGCTGGACGAGCTGGTGCCCGACAAGGTGCCGGTCGACCTGCTGCTGACGGTGCTGCGCCTGCTCCTGGACGAGCGGGTGTCGATCCGCAACCTGCCGCTGATCCTCGAGGCGATCTCGGAGGCGCGCGGTCTCGGCGCGCCGGAGCTGGTCTGCGAGCATGTCCGCCAGCGCCTCGGCTTCCAGCTGGTCGCCGAGCTGAAGCGGGAGGACGGGACGATCCCGCTGATCCAGCTCGCGCCGGAGTGGGAGAAGACCTTCGCCGCGCATCAGATCGAGGGCGACCGTGGCCTGCGCGATGTCGCCCTGCCGCCGGAGGCCTTCGGCCGCCTCGCCAATGCCATCGCCGAGCGGTTGAACCGCGCCGCCGAGAACGGCACCTATCCCGCCCTCGTCACCTCCACCCTGCGCCGCCGCTTCCTGCGCACCGTGATGGCCGCGCGCAACCTGCCCGCCCCGGTGCTCTCCTACGAGGAGATCGGCACCGAGGCCCGGCCCTCGATGGTCGGCCTCGTCCCCGCATGACGCCGCTTATCTCCCCGCTTGAGGCGCTGACCGGCCTTGCCGCACCGCTGATCTGGGCGGGGTTTCTGGTCTTCCTGCGGGTCGGCGCGGTGATGAGCCTGCTGCCGGCCTTCGGCGAGCAGTCGGTGCCGCAGCGCGTCCGCCTCGTGCTGGCACTGGCCTTCACCGCGGTCGTCGCGCCCGCCGTCATCGGCGTGGCCGCGCCGCCGCCGGGCACTGTGCTGCCGCTGCTGGCCGAGGTGGCGACCGGGCTCGCGCTCGGGCTCGGGCTGCGCTTCTTCGTGATGACGCTGCAGATGGCAGGGGCCATGGCGGCGCAGGCCACATCGCTGTCGCAGCTCTTCGCCGGGGCCGCGCCGGAGCCGCAGCCGGCCATCGGCAATCTCCTGATCACGGCGGGGCTGGCGCTGGCGGTGATGGCGGGGCTGCATGTGCGGGTGGCGGAGCTCCTGATCTTCTCCTACGATCTCCTGCCGATCGGCCGGCTTCCGGGCAGCGCCGACATGGCCGACTGGGGGCTGCATCAGGTGCGGCGGGGCTTTGCGCTGGCCTTCACGCTCTCCGCCCCCTTCGTCGTGGCCTCGCTGATCTTCAACATCGCCCTCGGCGTCATCAACCGCGCCATGCCGCAGCTCATGGTGGCCTTTGTCGGCGCCCCGGCCCTGACCCTCGGCGGGCTGGCGCTGCTGGCCGCGGTCACCCCCCTCGCCCTCGGCCTCTGGATCGAGGCGCTGAACGGCTTTCTCGCCGACCCGTTCCAGGTCGCGCGATGAGCGGCGAGGACGACAGCGAGAAGCAGCACGACCCGTCGCAGAAGCGGCTGGAGGATGCGCGCCGGAAGGGCGAGATCGCCCGTTCGCCCGATCTGACGGCAGCCGCGGCCTCCGCCGGGCTGCTGCTGGCCGCCGCCACCTTCGGCCCCGCCGCCCTGCGCGATGCGGCAGAGGCGGGCATGGCGCTTCTGGCCGAGCCCGACCGTCTGGCGCCGCAGATAAGCGAAGGCGGCGCGGCCCCTCTGGCGGGGATCCTGCGGGCCTGGCTCACCGCGGTCTCGCCGCTGTTCCTTGTCCCGGCGCTGGCGGCGCTGGCGGCGATCCTTGCGCAGAATGCGCTGGTCGTGACCGGCGAGAAGCTCTTGCCGCAGCTCTCTCGCCTGTCGCTGATCGCCGGGGTGAAGCAGCGGTTCGGGCGGAACGGGCTGTTCGAGTTCGCCAAGAGCCTCGTCAAGCTGCTGCTGGTCTCGGCGCTTCTCGGCTTCTACCTCGCGCAGCATGGCGCCGAGATCCTCGGCACGCTCTATCTCTCCCCGGCGCTCGCCATGGCGGCGCTGATGCGGATGCTGCTGCAGTTCCTGATGATCGTGGTGATCTTTTCCGGGCTGAACGGCGGCATCGACTATCTCTGGCAGCGGCTGGAGCTTCTGCGGCGCAACCGCATGTCGCGGCAGGATCTGATGGAGGAGATGAAGAGCGCCGAGGGCGATCCGCACATGAAGGCGCAGCGGCGGCGGCGGGGCTATGACATAGCCACCAACCGGATGCTGGCCGAGGTGCCCAAGGCCGATGTCGTGGTGGTCAACCCGACGCATTACGCCGTGGCGCTGAAATGGGCGCGCGGCCAGCGCCGTGCCCCGGTCTGCCTTGCCAAGGGCGTCGACGAGATCGCCCAGCGCATCCGCGAGACGGCGATCGAAGCCGGGGTGCCGCTGCACAGCGATCCGCCGACGGCGCGCGCGCTCTACGCTTCGGTGAAGCTCGGGCAGGAGATCCGGCCCGAACATTACCGCGCCGTCGCCGCCGCCATCCGTTTCGCCGAAACCATGCGCCGCAAGCGCCGGGGCCTGTCGTGAGCGCCCGCGCGCGGCTGGCCGCGCTCGAGACGATCGGGCAGCTGATGCTGGACGCGCGACTGGCCGAGCTGCGGGCCGCCGCCGCCGCCCGGGCGCAGAGCCTCGACCGGCTGGAGGCGCTGGTGGCCCGGCCTGCCCCGGATCTGGAGCCGATCGCCGCCGCCCAGGCCGAGCTGCGCTATCAGCGCTGGGCCGAGGCGCGGCGGGCGGAGATCAACCTCCAGCTCGCGCGGCAGACGGTGGCCTGGATGGCGGCGGAGGAGGCCACCCGGCAGGCCTTCGGCAAGACCGAGGCGCTGCGGCTCCTGCGGGAGAAGTTGCGCTAAGGCTCAGGTGTCCTGCCGCATGATGTCGACGATCAGCACATCCGAGACCATCTCGCCCAGCACCGATTGCGACACCTCGAGCAGCGCCTTGCGCAGCATCACCAGGTTGGAGCCATCGGTGAAGGAGCCCCGGAAGCCGCCGCTGTTGGCGTGATCGAACAGCACCTGCAGCATCGCGTCGCGCAGCTTCGGCTCGACCGCATAGACCTTCTCGGAACCGCCGGTCGTCACCTCGAGGCTGAGCGACAGGATGACCATCGAGGCCACCCGTCCCGCCTCGACCACCGGCACGATGAACTGGTTGTTCATCTTGACGTAGTCGGGCTGCTGTTCGGGCGGCAGCTCGGCCTCCGGCTTGGCCGGGGGCGCCTCGCCCTCGGCATGCGCGTCGGCGGCGAGCTCGGGCTCGGGGGCGGGACGCAGGAACAGCCCCGCCCCGGTTCCGGCGCCCAGCCCGATCAGGGCGAGCAGGATGGGAAGGATCTTGCCCATGGTCAGAACGGCAGCACGATGTCGGCGACCTGCTGGCCGAGCCGGGGTTGCTGCACGTCGCTGATCTGGCCGCGCCCGCCATAGGAGACGCGGGCCCCGGCGATTTTGTCATAAGTGATCTCGTTCTGCCGCGAGATGTCGGTGGGGCGGACATAACCGGTGACGATCAGCTCGCGCAGCTCGAAGTTCACCCGCACCTCCTGCTGGCCCTCGATCCGCAGCACGCCGTTCGGCAGCTCTTCCACCACGGTGGCGGCAACCCGCAGCGTCAGCTTCTCCTTGCGCTTAACCGTCCCGTCGCCGGAAAAATCCGAGCTGGAGCTGGTGTCCACCGCATCGGCCAGCGTCGCCCCCTCGGGCAGCGCGCGGTCCAGCCGCTGCGGCAGGCCGAGAAGCGACGGAATGGCCATCGACTCGGCGCCCGAGCGGCTGCGCCCGGTGGAGTTGGAGATCTCCGCCTTGTCGTCGATCTCGATCACCACAGTCAGGATGTCGCCGCGCTGCCCGGCGCGGCGGTCGCCCAGCAGCGAGGCCGTCCCGCCCGTCCAGAGCGAGGAGGCCTCGGTCGGGCCGGTGGGGTCGGCGGAGCGCGGCAGGGGCGAGGAATACATCGCGTGATGCTGGTAGCTGCCCTCCAGCGGAGAAAAGCCGGGCGCCTTGCCGACCTCTTCCAGTCGGGCGCAGGCGGGGATCGTCAGGAGAAGCAGGAGAGCGCGGCGCATGGGGATTCCTTCAGGGCGTGTCGCCGACCCGCACCACGCCATCGGGTCCGATCCGGCCATCGACGGTGGTGCGGGAGGCAAGGGTCATGACGCGGATGACATCGCCGACCCCGCCGCGCCCCAGCGCCCGCCCCTCGGCGGTGATCGCCAGACCGCCCGCGGCATAGGAGAGGGCGACGCGTTGGTTGCGGTCGACGATGGCGGGCGGGCCGATATCGGCAGCGAGGATCGGACGCCCGGCATAGAGCGCCACGCGCGCCTCGCGGCCCAGCACCTGCGCCGGATCGGCCAGCGCGCCGGGAAAGCTGTCTTTCGTCAGCGCGATATCGGCGGGGCCGAGCAGGCTCTGCGCGCGGATGGTGCGCGTGGCCACCAGGCTGTCGGCCTCGGCCATCAGCGGCAGCAGGATGAGGAGCAGCGCCAGACGCATCATTTCACCTGCGTCGTGGCCGATAGCATCTGGTCGACCGCAGTGATCACCTTGGCGTTCAACTCGTAGCCGCGCTGCGCCTTGATCAGCTCGGTCACCTCGCGGACCGAATCCACCGCGCTTTCCTCGAGATAGCCTTGCCGCAGCGTGCCCAGCCCGTCGATCCCCGGCGTTCCGACGATGGGCGGGCCAGAGGCCGGGCTTTCGACGAAGAGGTTGGAGCCGATCGCCTCCAGCCCCTTCTCGTTGGTGAAGCCGCTCAGCGACAGCTGGCCCAGAAGCTGCGCCTGCGCCTGATCGGTGAAATAGGCATAGACCTCGCCCGCGGCATTGATCGACAGGCTGGTGGCGTCGCTGGGGATGGTGATGCCCGGCGCCACCTCATGCCCGTCGGAGGTGACGATCAGCCCGTCCGCCGTCCGCTTCAGTGCGCCGTCGCGGGTGAAGGCCGCCCCGCCCGACGGCAGCGTCACCTCCAGATAGCCGCGCCCCTCGATGGCGACGTCGAGATCGCCGTTGGTCTGGGCGAGCGAGCCCTGCGCCAGTACCACCGAGACCGAGGAGGGCCGGACACCGAGGCCGAGCTGGATGCCGGTGGGCAGCATGCGGCCATCCTCGGCGGTCACGGTGCCGGGGCGCGCAAGCTGCTGATAATGCAGGTCGGCGAAATCGGCGCGGCGGGCGTTGTAGCCGGTGGTCGACATATTGGCGAGGTTGTTCGAGATGACATCGACGCGCGTCTGCTGCGCACTCATCCCGCTCGCCGCGATCTGCAGGGCCTTCATGGTCGTCTCCTACTGGCCAAGGATGCGCACCACGGCGCGCACCCGTTCGTCTTCGCGGTCGAGAAAGGCCTGCCCCGCCTCGTAGGCGCGCTGCACGTCGATCATCCGCACCACCTCGGCCACGGCATCGACGTTGGAGTCCTCCAAGGCGCCCTGCAGCAAGACCCCGCCTTCGACCGGCCCGAGATCGCCCTCGGCGGCAAAGAGCGTGCCACCTTCGTGGCGCAGGCTCAGGGGATCGGCGGGCTGCCAGAGCCCGACCCGCCCCAGCGGCGTGCCCCCTGCCGAAAGCGTGCCATCCTCTGCCATCGACACCGCGCCCGCGTCGGGCGGGATGAAGATCGGCGCGCCGCCCTGATCCAGCAGCCGGTCGCCATCGGGTGTCACCAGTTCGCCCTCCGCCGAGGGGGTGAAGCTGCCGGCGCGGGTCAGGCGCTGGCCGCGCGGCGTGTCGATCAGGAAGAACCCCTCGCCTTGGATCGCGAAATCGAAGGCGGCGCCGGTCCGGCTGATCCCCGCTTGCGAGAGATCGACCTGCCGCGCGCTGGCGCTGGCCATCGACAGCGAGGGATCGCCCTCCAGCCGCTTGACATACTCGCTGAACACCACCCCCTCGCGGCGGAAACCGCTGGTGGAGAGGTTGGCCATGTTGTTCGCCACCACCTGCATCTCGCGCATCAGGCCGGACTGGCGGGTGAGGGTGACGTAGCCGGCGGCGTCCATCTCAGCCTCCGGAGATCAGGGGGATGATGCGGTCGGTGAAGAAGGCGACCAGCGTCGCGGTCATGAAGCTCATCGAGGCCCAGAAGACGATCAGCATCGCCCCCACCTTGGGCACGAAGGTCAGCGTCATCTCCTGGATCGAGGTCAGCGCCTGGAAGAGGCCGATGCTGACCCCGGCCACCAGCGCCACCGTCAGGAGCGGCGCCGAGATCAGCACCGCCGTCCAGAGCGCCTGACGCAGGGTGTCGTAAAGCTGCGCCTCGGTCATACCGGCATCCTCAGGATCTCCTGATAGGCCTCCACCACCTTGTCGCGGACGGTCACCGCGGTTTCGACAGCCATCTGCGAGGCGGCCAGCGCCTGCACCAAGGCATGGGGGTCGGCCTTGCCGGACATGGCGGCAATGGCCGTCTGCTCGCCCTGCGCCAGCGTCTCGGCGAAGCTTTCCGCCATCTGTGCCAGACCCGCACCGGCCGGCTGCGGCTCGGGAGCCGCGGCCGACCGGGCCTTCGCATAGGTCTCGGCGGCAATCGAGGTTCTGATATCCATTCTGGAACTCCTCTATCTACGCAAAAGCTCGAACAGGCTCTGCGTCATCTGCCGCGCCTGATCGAACATCCTGAGGTTCGCCTCGTAGCTGCGCTGCGCTTCGCGCGCGTCAGCAATCTCGATCACCAGATCGACATTGGAGCCGTCATAGTGACCGCTATCGTCGGCCAGGGGATGGCCGGGATCGTAGATCTGCACCAGTTCGGCCTGATCGAGCTGGACCGGGCCGGGGGCGACGCGGCCTGTATCGGTCTCTTCCTGGAAACTGAGCGTCTTGCGGTGGTAGCCGGGGGTATCGGCATTGGCGATATTTTCCGAGACATGGCGCAGACGCATCGCCTGGGCATGCATCCCGGAGGCGGCGAGGCCGAGGGAGGTGGAGAGATCGCTCATCACCCGTTCCGCCCGAGGCTGCTGCGCAGCAGGCGCGAGGCGCTCTGATAGATCGAGAGCGCCATCTCGTGCTGCTGCTTGACGTCGACGGCCTTCACCATCTCCGCCTCGAGCGAAACGGAGTTGCCGTTGGGCGCGTCGGCGCCCCCGGCCTCGCGCGGCCCGGGCAAGGCAGGGCCCGAAGTGCTGGCCATGTGGCCTGGCCTCGTGCTGCGCAGGCTGGCCGTGGCGCCGTAGCTTTCGGCGAACTCAGGCAGGTCCTGCGCCTTGTAGCCGGGTGTGTCGGCATGCGCGACATTTCCGGCGATCACACCCATCCGCGACCCGGCGTGCACCGCCAGAGCATCGGCCATCCTGAAGATTTCCAGCTTCTGAAACACCGGGGCTTCTCCCTCGATCTGCTTCACCAAGGCTTAAGGGTGATTCCTTTAGAAACGGTTCTCACAGAACAAAGGGGGACTCGAATGTCGGAACTATTTGCAGCGCTTCGTGCAGAAATCGCGGCAGTGCCGCGCTGCCGCCGGATCGGTCGCGTGGCCGAGCTCGGGCGTGGCACGGTGCGGGTGACGGGGCTTTCCTCCGGCACCGCGCTCGGCGACCGGGTGCTGATCGTCGGGCAGCGCCGGGCGGTGGGGGGCGAGGTGTTGCGGCTGGCGCGCGACGGGCTGACGGTGCTGCCGGACGGGCTGTCGGAGGGGCTGGCCATCGGCGATGCGGTGGAGCTGGTGGGCCGGGCCGAGATCGCGCCCGACGACAGCTGGATCGGGCGGATCGTCGATCCCCTCGGGCGGCCGCTCGACGGGCGGCAGCTGTTCCGCGGCCCGGTGGCGCGGCCCCTGCGCGGCCCGGCCCCGGCTGCGGCCAGTCGCCGCAGCTTCGGCCCGCGGCTGGAAACCGGGGTGGCCGCCTTCAACACGCTGCTGCCTCTGGTGCAGGGGCAGCGGATCGGGCTGTTTGCGGGCTCCGGCGTGGGCAAATCCTCTCTCCTTGCGAAATTCGCGCGGGGGGTCAGCGCCGATCTCGTGGTCATCGGGCTGGTGGGCGAACGCGGGCGCGAACTGCGCGATTTCACCGAAAAAGTGCTTGGGGGCGAGGGGATGGCGCGGTCGATCATCGTGACCGCCACCTCCGACCAGTCGCCCCTGCTCCGTCGGCGCTGCGCCTGGGCCGCGATGGCCGTGGCCGAACATTTTCGCGATCAGGGCCTGCATGTGCTGCTGCTGATCGATTCGATTACCCGGTTCGCCGAGGCGCATCGCGAGGTGGCGCTGGCCGGGGGCGAGGAGGGCAACATGCGCGGCTTCCCGCCCTCGACCGCCCATACCATCATGTCCTTGGCCGAACGCGCGGGGCCCGGGCCCGAGGGGTCGGGCGACATCACCGCGATCTTCTCGGTTCTGGTGGCGGGGTTGGACATGGACGAGCCGGTGGCCGACATCCTGCGCGGCGTGCTCGACGGGCATGTGGTGCTCGACCGCAAGATCGCGGAGCGCGGGCGCTTTCCGGCGATCGACCTGCTTCGCTCGGTGTCGCGCAGCCTGCCCGATGCCGCTTCCGAGGCCGAGAATCAGCAGATCGCCACGGCGCGCCGCCTTCTGGGCAGCTTCGACCGGGCCGAGATGATGATCCAGGCCGGGCTCTACGCCAAGGGGTCGGACCCGCAGGTGGATGCCGCGATCCGCGTCTGGCCCGCGCTCGACGCCTTTCTGGCCGAGGATGCGCCGGATGGAATCGCGGGCAGCTTCCGTCGGCTCGCCGCCTGCCTGTCTGCCCCGTGATCAGTGGAGCAGCGACAGCAGACTGGAGGGGCGCGCGGAGTTCTGCAGCAGCTGCAGCGCAGGCGAGCTTGCCGCCTGCGCCGCGCTCTCCGACCGGATCAGGAAGCGGCGGATCAGCAGCTCCGTCTTCCCCGGATCGGCAAATTGCGCCACGCCTTCGTTGCCGAAGGCCGCCCCCGCCTTGGCCCGCAACGTCGCCACCTGCTGATCGAGATCGATGGAGGCGAAGCTCGTCGGCAGGCCGAAGGCACTTTCGAAGACCTTGCGCAGCGGGGCGGAGCCCAGCACGGTATACCACTTCGCCGTCTCGCTCGTTTTTGAGGCCGCGAGCGTCGACAGCTCGCGCTCCGCATTCAGCGCCAGCCGCATGTCGTCGTTCTGCGCCCCCACGGCCGTCTCGAACTGGCGGGCGTCATATTGCGCGAGGATCTTGTCGGCAAAACCCGAGATCTGGGTGCTCGCTGCGCCCAGCGCGAAGCCGAAGGCGGCAGAGAGTTTCTCATATTGCTTGTTCGCCAGCTTGTTGGCGAGGGCATCGGCGCTCAGTGTGCCCTCCTCCAGAACCTTTCGGATGAAATACCTGTTGTTGATGTCGGCCTCGAGACCGAAGGCGCCCAGCGCCACCTTCAGCAGGCGACGGTCAGACACCAGCGCCTCCGCCGTGGTGATCTTGCCGATCTTCTCGCGGAAATAGGCTTCGTCGCGCTGGTTGGCCGGAGCCGCCTCGAAAGCGGCCTTCTGCGAGGGCAGGGTGAGCTTGAGGAAGGTCCACCCCGCAACGCCACCGAAAGGGACGACCGGCGCGAAGCTCATTCCGACCGTGCGGCAAACAGCCGCTCCTCCCGGGGCAAGAGGCTGCGCAGCGCCTTCAGCACCTGGTAATGCTGATCCTCCATCACCGCCTTGGTCGCCACCGCGAACTGCAGCCGACTGTCGGGGTCGGTCAGCACCTGACTGAGCTGTTCGATGCCGCGCAGCAGCTGCAGGCGGGCCTCCGCCGGATCGACATCGCCAGACAGCACGAGCTGCGCGATATAGCAGACGCGGCGCACCGGCGTCGTCACCTCGCCGGGGTGGATGGCATCGCGCAGCCGCAGGATATTGGCGTTCGGCGTCATCACCGCCAGCCGCGAGCGCCGTTCGCCGTTCTCGATGACCGCGCCGTTGATTAGGACACGCTCATGCGGGCCGAGTTTCAGGACGAGGCCGCTCATCCCCTGCCCCCGTCGCCGCGCAGGCCGCGCATCACGGCGGTGTTGATGTCGATGAGCACATCGATGCCGGCATCGTCCTTCAGAACCTTCAGGCTGTGCTGGTCGATGAACTGGTAGAGATAGAAGAGCTGCGCCCGCAGCTTCTTGGGCAGGCCGTTGTCATTGTCGGCCACATCGGCGGCAAAGGTCGACCAGAGACGCAGATTGTCCTGCAGGGCCGCGGCGAAGGCGGCGAAATCCTCGGACTTGCGGGTACGGGTTGAGGCCAGTTTCTGCGTGATGCGGGCAAGCAGATCGTATTCGACGCCGCGCGCCGTGCGGGCGGGGGCCTCAGGCCGGGATTAGGCGAGGCGGGCCGTCTGAGCGGTGGACATGGGTCATCCTTTCCAAGATTGCACGAGCAGCGGAATGAGCCGGGCAGGAGCTGCCCGGCTCATGGCCCGTCACTTGAAGAGCGAAAGGATGTTCTGCGGCGCCTGGTTGGCGATCGACAGCGCCTGGATCCCGAGCTGCTGCTGGACCTGCAGCGCCTGCAGCCGTGCCGAAGCCTCCTCCATATCGGCATCGACCATCGAGCCGATGCCCGCCTTCATCGAATCCATCAGGTCGCCGACGAACTTCGCCTGGATGCCGATGCGGCCTTCCGCCGAGCCGAAGGCCGAGGCTGCCTTGATCGAGGTCTGGATCAGCCCCTCGATCGCCGAAAGCGCCGCCTTGGCGCCGTTGGTGGTCGAGACGTCGATCTTGGCCACCAGCGCCAGACCGCCGCCCGCCTTGCCGCCCGCGGTCAGCGTGGCATCGCCCGCCGCCGAGGCCGCGAGCGCCGTCGCGGTGTTGTTCTGCACCGTGAAGGTGTTGGAACTGGCCGTCACGGTGAAGTCGGTGCCGAGGCCCTGTTTCTTCAGTTCGAAGTTGATCGTGTCGACGAGGTTCTTGGCGATATCGGCGTTGGTGTCGCCGTCACGCGCCACATAGAGCGCCGTGCCGGTGGCAGTCGCATTGGTGCCGACGAATTTCGTCAGGTCGAAGGAGTAGCCGTCGCCGGCCATCACCGTGGCATTGCGGCCCGACGTCGCCGTTTCACCCGCGACGGTATAGGTCGCCAGCGCCGCGCCATTGGCCGTCGCGGTGCCCGCCGCGGTGAAGGCCGCCGCAGCGAGGGTCAGGCCACCGGCGGCTGCCGCCTGGGTCCCGAGGTCCTGCTTGGCCACGGCGATCGACGACGACGCCACCCCGGTGCTCGAACGGTCGAGCGAGGACAGCACGTTGACCGTCCCGGTGCCCGAGACCGTCGTCTTGATCAGCGCATAGGTTGTGGCCGATTCGCGGTTGCTGAGCAGGCTCAGACCGTTGAACTGCGCCGCGTTGACCACCGAGTCGATCTGCTTGGTGAGCGCCGCGATATCGGTCTGGATCTTGGTCTTGTCGGCGCTCGCCTCCTGCGCGGCGACGATCTTGCCCTTCATGTCGGTGAGCAGGCTGGTCACCGACTCCGCCGCCTTGGCCGACAGCGAGACGGTCGATTTGCCCAGAGCCAGGCTGTCGCTGATCGCCTTGAAGCCGGTGACATCCGACTCCATCACCTTGGAAATCGCCCAGACGGCGGCGTTGTCCTTGGCCGAGGCAACCGACTTGCCGGTGGAGATCTGGTCCTGGGTCTTGGCCAGGTTGGTGTTGATCCCCCGCAGCGTCTGGAGTGCGACCATGGCGCCGGTATTGGTAAGGATGGAAGACATTGCGTTTCCTTTGACAGGCCTGCGCTTTGCGCGGGCAGAAAGCCATCGCTGCGAATGGCGGAACAGGCGTTCTTGCCCTTGCGCCGGGTGCCCCCGCCGCGCCATCCCACCCCGGGACGCAAGCTGATTGATGCCCTCCATGTCTTAACGGATCGCTAATTCCCTCCTCCGCTCTGGCCCGCATTTGAACCAAAGGCGCCGCAGTCAGACCCTCTGGACCAGCGTCGGCAGGGCCGCCTGCGCGCGCTGGCCATGCGCGTCATAGGTCCCGAGCCCGCCCGACACTGCGGCCTCGACCTCGGCGAGGCGCCGCCGCGCCGCCCGGACCCCGCGTGCCGCAGCCTCGAGACAGACCATGTTGCGCTGCGCCTTCTCGCGCAGCCGCTGCGCATCGGCCTCCGCCAGCACCGGCGGCGCGGTCAGCGCCTGCACCGCCCGCTCGCCCAAAGGGCCCAGCGCCGCCAGATCCCCGGCCAGGATCGCCCCGCGCATCGCGTCGAGCAGCGCCTCCAGCGCCGCCGCCTCAGACGGCATCCGCGTCGCCCTTCGTCAGCGCGCGGAACAGGCTTTCCGCCAACCCGATCCCGCCGCCGCGCACCATGGCCGCCGCCTGTTCGTTGCGCAGGAAGGAGGCGAACTGTTCCTCGCCGATGCCGCCGCCAAAGCTGCCCTCGCCGGGCCCCACCCCGGCATGGGCCAGCATTTCCGAGAGAAAAGCTGCCTCCAGCTCGTCCGCCTTGCCGTGCAGCAGCTGCTGCCGCGCCGCCGGCGGCAGGGGAAGAATCGGGTCGGGTATCATGCCATGCTCCTTTCCATCGGATTTTTGTGACTATCCGCGATGCGGGTAAACAGTCGGTAATCAGTCTCGTGGAAAACGGAGCAAGGTCCGGCAGAACGCAGGTTCAGATGATCGCTCCACTTATGATACCCTTCGCCCCTGAGGCCCCGACCGCCGCTGTCCCGGCGACTGCGACGGGCGACGGAGCCTTCCTCCTGGCCTTCCTGCAGGCGGAGGTGCTTTCGGTGCCGAAGGAGCGGGAATCGGAAGCGCCTCTTCCTGAGAAACCCTCGATGTCTGCAGAGGAAGGCCCTGTCGAAGCGGAGCCAGCCGAGGAGTCGTCAGGCAAGGAAGTCGCGGTGGGATGGGCAGTTGCAATGACTGCGGTGCTTCCGCCGGTCGATAAGTCTCCGGCCTCTCCCTTCGACGAGGCTGAAGCGGCCTCAAACACCGCGGAGGCTGACGATTCCAACGCCGCCCCAGCACGGCACCTTGCTGCACTGCCCCCCGCAGAGTTGGAGGCGTCGCGAGGGGCGGATCACCAGGGGCTTCCAGCAGGGTCGACGTCGCGGGCGGTGCCCTTGCAGCCTGCTCCGGGGTTGCAGGATACGGGCGGCGCTGAGCAGGAAGTGTCGCAGCCTAGGCTTGTCGTCGTGGCCCAGCTAGGGGAAAGCGCGCGGCAAGACGTACCACGGCTGCCCATGGCGCTTCCGGAGGATGCTGCTGCTCCAGGCGCTTCTCGCGGCAATCCGGAGGCCTATGCTCGGGCTGAGCCGCGGAAGGAGGAGACGAAAGCAGGATCATCCGACCGGCAGGCTGAAGGACCGGAAGCGGCAGCCACTGCGGGTGAGTCCATGGTCGTCGCCCGAGATCCTGACTCTGCTTCCCAAGCTGCCACGCCATATGCCGGGGCCGCTCCTGCGAGCTCACCCGTAGCGGCCTTCCCGGTCGCCATCGACTCCGGCATAGCGGCCGCGCAGAAGCCAGCGCCGTCGCCAGACGCAGGGGCGAGCCCGAGCGAGCAAGGGTCATTTCCGTCCACACGATCAGCGCAGTCGCTCAGAGAGGTCGGCCAGATACAGCATCTCGAAGCGTCTGCGGAACCTGTGGTGCGACTCGAATCCAAAGCTGCGCCAGGCCCGGAGGTGAAGACACTCCCGCCCGTGCGGATCAGAGCATTGCCGGAGCGCCTGCCCGCGCCCGATGTGAAGGAGGATCGACTCCTCCTCAGTCCGTCAGCACAGACAGCATTTACAGGCACGGCTGTTCACGCGTTCAAGGCCAGCGCACCAGCCGTTCCGCCAATCACGATCCGGGAAGCCGTCGAGACCGCCGTGGATCATGCCACCGAGCCGGCTAGCCCGTCGAAATCCGATGCCCCGCCGCAGCTTCATCGCAGCAGCGAAGTGCCCCTGGATCCGGCAAGGTCCCTCCGCAGCGCAGCTTCCCCGGGCGAGCCTGCTCTGCCGCGCCCGCACGTCACGCCCGCTGCGCCTCTCGCAGCCGCAACGCCTGCTCCGCCTCTCGCACCGACGACGCCTCTCGCACCGGCGACGCCTCCGCCGCCCGAGGAGGCGATGTCCGCCCAGCCAAGGCTACGCCCGGAAAGGTCGGACGACCCGCAGTTCTCCGACAAGGCAGGGATGTCCGAAGAAAATCTCGCGAATACCACGCGGGGGGCGCCTGCGAGGCCGAAAACGCTCCCCTTCGACGGGCGCATATTGGCGCCATCTCCCCAGGCGACGCCTCCGCAGGCGCACAAGCTCCCGGAGGCGCCGGCGCAGGTCCACCTGTCCGATGCCCTGACCACCCGCCCTCTCGAGCCCCGCCGCGCCAATGCGCAGGAGAGCGAACTGCTCGCGCCTTCAAGCCCTTCCCTCACCGCACCGGAGCACAGCGCCCCACTCCAACCGGAAATATCCGCCGCTGATCCGCTCCCGGCCCCCGCACCCCAGGGCGATCCGGCCCTGACCAAACTCGAGCCAGCGGATCGTCCTGCGCTCCCGCCGCGTTCCCTGCCGCCGGAAGTGGCACCCGCCCTGACGGAGCTGGCGCGGGAAGGCGGGGGCGGAGTGGAGGTTGCGCTCTCGCCGGAAGAGCTGGGCAGTGTCACCCTGCGGATGGAGCAGGAAGGGGCGGGGCTTCGGGTGACGCTTTCGGCGGACCGGCCCGAGACGCTGGATCTGATGCGCCGCCATGCCGGGCATCTGCAGCAGGAGCTGGCCGATGCGGGTTTCGCGGGCGTCACCTTCAGCTTCGGCAAGGGCGAGAAGGGTGGCGAGCGGCAGGCCGACCGTCCGCCGCCGCGGGGGACCGAACTGGGCGCGGCTGTCGCCTTCCCCCGCCTGCCCGCTCCCGTGTCGCGGGGCAGCGGGCTCGACCTCAGGATGTAGGAGACGATGATGGATGTCGCTTCGGCCACCGCCACGACCAGCACGACGACGCAGACCGGCAGCGCCGCCAGCAGCGTGTCGGATTACCAGACCTTCCTCAACATGCTGACCACCCAGCTGCAGTATCAGGATCCGCTCAACCCGATGGAGTCGTCGGATTTCGCGGTGCAGCTCGCGACCTTCTCGGGGGTGGAGCAGCAGACCCAGACGAACCTGCTTCTACAAAGCATGATTTCCTCCTTCGACATGATGGGCATGGCGCAGCTGGCGGGCTGGATCGGCAACGAAGCGCGGGTGGCCGCACCCGCCTGGTTCGACGGTGCGCCGGTGACAATCTCGCCCAACCCGGCCTTTGGCGCCGACGGGGCAGTGCTGGTCGTCCGCGATGCCGAGAGCGATGTGGTCTCGCGCGAGGACGTGCCGGTGATCGCCGGGCCGATGGACTGGGTCGGGCTCGACCCCACCGGCGCGCCGCTGCCCGACGGGGCCTACAGCTTCACGCTGGAGAGCTATGCCGGCGAAAAGCTTCTCGGCACCAGCCCGGTGGAGGTCTACGGCCGGATCATCGAGGCGCGCGGCGGCGAGTCGGGCACGATGCTGGTGCTGGAGGGCGGAATCGAGGTGTTGGCCCAGGCCGTGACCGGCCTGCGTGCCGCGCAATGATCAGAGCAGCGCGCCCAGCCAGACCCCGAGCCCGGTCATCCCCGCCCCCGCCAGCATCCAGACCACCGGATGCACCCGGCGGCGCGGCGGCAAGACCACCACGGTCTGACCCTGGCGGATCAGCAGATCCTCCACCAGCCGCGGCAGCCGCGGGCCGAAGCGGCCGACGACGCGGGCGGTCCGGGTCAGATCGCGCAGGATCGCCTTGGGACCGACGTTTTCCTTGATGTAGTCCTCGACGATCGGCCGGGCCACCTGCCAGATGTTGATCCGCGGATCGAGGCTGCGCGCCACGCCCTCGACCACCACCATGGTGCGCTGCAAGAGGATCAACTCGGTCCGCGTCTCCATGCCGAAGCGCTCGGTCACCTCGAAGAGATAGGCCAAGAGCTTCGCCATCGAGATATAGGTGGCGTCCATGCCGAAGATCGGCTCGCCCACCACCCGCAGCGCCCGGGCGAATTCATCGATGTCGCGGTCGGCGGGCACATAGCCGGCCTCGAAATGCACCTCGGCCACGCGGCGGTAGTCGCGGCGGATGAAGCCGAACAGGATCTCGGCATAGACGCGGCGGGTGTATTCGTCGAGCCGCCCCATGATGCCGAAATCATAGGCGATGATGTCGCCATTCGCCGCCACCTTCAGGTTGCCCTGATGCATGTCGGCATGGAAGAAGCCGTCGCGCAGCGCATGGCTGAGGAAGAGCTGCAGCACCCGCGTGCCCAGCACCTGCCGGTCATGCCCTGCCGCATCCAGCGCCGCATTGTCGGCAAGGCTGATGCCCTCGGCCCAGCCCAGCGTCATCACCTGACGGCCCGAGAAGTTCCAGATCGGCTTGGGCACCTGGAAACCGGCGTCATTCTCGGTATTGGCGGCGAATTCGCCCGCCGCCGCCGATTCCAGCCGCAGGTCCAGCTCGCCGTTCACCACGCCTTCGAAATGCGCGATCACCTCGGTCGGCCGCAGCCGGCGCGAGGCCGGAGACAGCAGCTCGATGATCCGGGCGGCGAGGTAGAAGGCGTCGATATCGGTGCGGAACGACCGCTCGATCCCCGGGCGCAGCACCTTCACCGCGACCTGCACGCCGGTATCGGCCAGCCGCGCGCGATGCACCTGCGCGATCGAGGCGGCGGCGACGGGCTCGGAGAATTCCGAGAAGATCTGGCTCACCGGGCGGTTCAGCTCGGCCTCGACCATGGTCTTGGCCACCGCCACCGGGAAGGGCGGCAGCTTGTCCTGCAGATATTGCAGCTGCACCGCCATCTCGGGGCCGACCACGTCGGGCCGGGTCGAGAGGATCTGGCCGAACTTGATATAGGCCGGACCCAGCGCGGTCAGCGCCCGGGTCGCGGGCGGCAGCGTCTCGTCGCCCTTCAGCCCGATCCAAGCGAAGGGCCAGCCGAGCACCCGCGCCACCAGCCGGATCCGCGGCGGCGCGTCCAGCGCCGCCAGCACCACGCCGATCGCCCCGGTCCGCTCCAGCGTGGCAAGGGTCCGGATCAGCCGCCAGATATTGTGCGGGCCGCGCACCTACAGTTTCCAGCCGGAATGCAGCGCAGCGATACCCATGGAGAGGTTGCGATACTTCGCCTGACCGAAACCGGCCTTCTGGATCATCTTCAGGAAGGTCTCCTGATCGGGGAACTTGCGGATCGATTCCACCAGATATTGATAGCTGTCGCGATCACTGGCCACGATCTGGCCCATCACCGGGATCACGTTGAAGGAATAGCGGTCATAGGCCCATTGCATCGCCGGGTTGGGCAGATGGCTGAACTCCAGCACCATGAGCCGCCCGCCCGGGCGCAGCACCCGGAAGGCTTCGTTCAGCGCGTCCTGCACCCGGGTCACGTTCCGGATGCCGAAGCTGATGGTGTAGACGTCGAAGCTGTTGTCCTTGAAGGGCAAGGCCATCGCATCGCCCGTCACCCAATCCAGCCGCTCCGACATGCGGTCGGCCTCGGCGCGCTGGCGGCCCGCCACCAGCATGCTCTCGGTCATGTCGCAGACCACCGCCGTCGCCCCCGGCGCGCGGCCGAGGAAGCGGAAGGCGATGTCGCCCGTGCCGCCCGCCACATCCAGCAGACGCTGCCCGGCACGGGGGGCCAGCCAGTCCATCATCGCATCCTTCCACAGCCGATGGATGCCCATCGACATGAGGTCGTTCATGATGTCGTATTTCGAGGCCACGCGGGTGAAGACCCCATGAACCATTCCGGCCTTGTCCCCCTCGGGCACCGTCTGGAAGCCGAAGTGGGTGGTGTTGGGCTGATCGTCGGTCATCGGGTCTTGCTGTCCTTCGCTTTGACCTCTCTTTATAGGCTGCCCGGCGCGCGCTGCAATGCGCCGCCGTGCTGCCATCTGTCGCGGAGTGAGAATGCCCGAACTGCCCGAGGTCGAAACCGTGCGCCGCGGGCTGGAGCCCGTGCTCACCGGCCATGTCATCACCGAGGCCCTGGTGAACCGCCCCGACCTGCGCTGGCCCTTCCCGGAAGCCATGGCCGAGCGGCTGACCGGCCAGCGCATTCTCGCGCTGCGCCGCCGGTCGAAATACATCCTCGCCGATCTCGGCAGCGGCGAAAGTCTGCTGATCCATCTGGGCATGTCGGGGCGGATGCTGGTCTCCGGCGCCCTGCTGGGCGACTTCCACCACGACCATCCGGCCCCCGCCAAGCACGACCATGTGGTGCTGACCATGGACAGCGGCGCGCGGGTCACCTTCAACGACGCCCGGCGCTTCGGCTCGATGGATCTGGTGGCGACCGATCACGCGGCAGAACACCCGCTGCTGGCGGGGCTCGGGCCGGAGCCCTTGGGCAATGTCTTCCACGAGGCCTATCTGATCGCGCGGCTCGCGGGCCGCAACACGCCGATCAAGGCCGCGCTGCTGGATCAGCGCGTGGTGGCGGGGCTTGGCAACATCTATGTCTGCGAGGCGCTGTTCCGCGCGCAGATCGACCCCACCCGAAAGGCGGGCGCGCTGTCCGCCGCAACCGTCGCCTCGCTCGTGCCGATCATCCGCCAGGTACTGACCGAGGCGATCGAGGCCGGCGGATCGTCCCTGCGCGACTACCGGCAGGCGGATGGCGAGCTCGGCTATTTCCAGCACACCTTCCGCGTCTACGACCGCGAGGGCCAGCCCTGCGTCACCCCCGGCTGCCCCGGCACCGTCGGGCGCATCGTGCAATCCGGGCGCTCCACCTTCCACTGCCCGATCTGCCAGAGATGACTTGATCCCGTCCGCCGGGCTGCTAGACCTTCGCCCAACGCTGCGAGTGCAAAGGAACAGCCATGGCCTACGAGACGCTGATCGTCGAGATCGAGGATTATGTCGCGCTGATCCGGCTCAACCGGCCCGACGCGATGAACGCGCTGAACTGCAAGCTGATGTCGGAGCTGGCGCAGGCCCTGGGCGAGGCCGACCGCAACGACAAGGTGCGCTGCATCGTGCTCACCGGGTCGGAAAAGGCCTTCGCCGCCGGGGCCGACATCAAGGAAATGGCCGAGCAGAGCTTCGTCGACATGTTCGGCGGCGACTTCTTCACCCAGGATTCCGAAGCGATCCTGCGCACCCGCAAACCGGTGATCGCCGCCGTGGCGGGCTATGCGCTGGGCGGCGGCTGCGAGCTGGCGATGATGTGCGACTTCATCATCTGCGCCGAGAACGCCAAGTTCGGCCAGCCCGAGATCAATCTCGGCGTGGTGGCCGGCCTCGGCGGCACCCAGCGGCTCACCCGCTTCGTCGGCAAGGCCAAGGCGATGGACATGCATCTGACCGGCCGCTTCATGGATGCCGCCGAGGCCGAACGCTCGGGCCTCGTCAGCCGGGTCGTGCCGGTGAAATCGCTGATGGAAGAGGCGATGAAGGCCGCCGCCCGCATCGCCGAGAAATCCGCGCTCACCGCCATGGCGGTGAAGGAGGCGGTGAACCGCAGCTACGAGACCACGCTGCGCGAAGGCATCCTCTTCGAGCGCCGGCTGTTCCACGCGATGTTCGCCACCGAGGACCAGAAGGAGGGGATGGCCGCGTTTCTGGAAAAACGCACGCCCCAGTTCCGTGACAGATAAGTGAAAAACCGCCCATACCCGGTTGACTCGAGCCCGAGTCGCTCGTAAAGACGCGGCTTCAAGATAGACACGAACCGAAGAACCGGAAACTCGATACATGGCCAATTCGCCCCAGTCCAAGAAGCGCGCCCGCCAGTCCGAGGCTCGCTATGCCGTGAACAAGGCGCGCCGTTCGCGGATCCGCACCTTCCTTCGCAAGGTCGAGGAGGCTCTTGCCTCCGGTGACCAGGCTGCTGCCGCTGCCGCTCTGAAAGTCGCTCAGCCCGAAATGGCGCGCGGCGTCACCAAGGGTGTGCTGCACAAGAACACCGTGGCGCGCAAGATGTCGCGCCTCTCCTCGCGCGTGAAGACCCTCGGCGCTGCTGCCGCAGCCTGATCCGAAACGCACGACTGATCTGCAAAAGCGCGCCGCTCCGGCGCGCTTTTTGCATGTCTGAATGCGCGTTTCACCCCAGCGTTGCCGTTTTGCCCGCCCTCCGGGATTCGCTTCGGCAATCTATGCGTCAACAGTGAAGTTCGGTTGCGGAGCCTCGGTGCCAGTTGCTAGCGTCTGGAGGCGATTCACTTCGTCCTTGGGGGGACATGGCTGATCGCAGGTCGTTTTACATCGCTGCTGGTGTCGCGCTGCCGCGACTGGATGAAGAATGTCCTGTGGTCATGGGGTTATGGTGTCTGTGCTGAATAAAGCACGCATTCCACGGAGATAGGGGGCACCGAAGCCTTTCGGTGGCACCCAGTCCGTATCGACCCGGTTTTCCGGCCCGCGCCGCTGATGGCGGTGGGGCTGGCCCGTCCTTCTGTGCCTTCTCGGCAGAGGGGGCGCGGTGCAGTCGCGAACGAGACAACATGGCAGCCCATGGCATGACGCCGAGGGCAGGCCGCAAACAAAAAGCGACGGACGGGCTTGGGAATGACGAACGACACGTGGGTGCAAATGCGCGAAGGTCTGCTTCAGCGGGTAGGCCGGAACAACTTTGTCACCTGGATCGAACCACTGAAACTCGCCGGCCTGCGCGAGGGTGTCGCCCGGTTCGAGGTGCCGACCGTCTTCTTCGGCGACTGGGTCTCGCGCAACTTCGGCGACCACATCCGTCTGCACCTGTCCGAAGGCGGCGCGGCCGTGGAGCGGCTGGAATTCGCCGTGAGCACCGCGCCCCGTCCCGCTGCGGCGCCCGCTCCGGCTCCGGCCCCCGCCCCGGTGAAGACCACCGTCAAGGCCAAGCCCGTGGCCGAGGAAGACCTGCGTGGCGCCCCGCTGGATGCCCGCTTCACCTTCGAAAGCTTCGTGGTCGGCAAGCCGAACGAGCTCGCCCATGCCGCCGCCCGCCGCGTGGCCGAGGGCGGTCCGGTCAGCTTCAACCCGCTGTTCCTCTATGGCGGCGTCGGGCTCGGCAAGACCCACCTGATGCACGCCATCGCCCACGAGCTGCAGATGCGCCAGCCCGACCTGCGGGTGCTCTACCTCTCGGCCGAGCAGTTCATGTACCGCTTCGTCCAGGCCCTGCGCGAGCGCGAGATCATGGGCTTCAAGGAGCTGTTCCGCTCGGTCGATGTGCTGATGGTCGATGACGTGCAGTTCATCGCCGGCAAGGATTCCACGCAGGAGGAGTTCTTCCACACCTTCAACGCGCTGGTGGACCAGAACAAGCAGATCGTCATCTCCGCCGACCGCGCGCCGGGCGAGATCAAGGATCTGGAAGAGCGGATCAAGAGCCGCCTGCAATGCGGTCTGGTCGTCGACCTGCATCCCACGGATTACGAGCTGCGTCTGGGGATCCTGCAGCAGAAGGCCGACTACTATCACCAGCAGTACAAGGGCCTCGTGCTGGCCGATGGCGTGCTGGAGTTCCTCGCCCATCGCATCACCACCAACGTCCGCGTGCTGGAAGGCGCGCTGACCCGGCTCTTCGCCTTCGCCAGCCTCGTCGGGCGCGAGATCAACCTCGACCTGACGCAGGACTGCCTCGCCGACATCCTCCGCGCCTCCGACCGCAAGGTCACCATCGAGGAGATCCAGCGCAAGGTGGCCGAGCATTACAACATCCGCCTCTCCGACATGATCGGCCCGAAGCGGCTGCGCACTATCGCGCGCCCGCGTCAGGTGGCGATGTATCTGGCCAAGCAGCTGACCCCGCGCTCCCTGCCCGAGATCGGCCGCCGCTTTGGCGGGCGCGACCACACCACGATCATGCACGGTGTGCGCAAGATCGAAGAGCTGATGGCGACGGATTCGCAGCTCAACGACGATCTGCAACTGTTGCGCCGTCTGCTACAGGCCTGAACCGGGTCGGGCCGGGGCCTTGACGGCCCCGCGAAAGCTTCCATAGTCGAAAAAACTTGTGATCCGGCGAAAAGCCGGGCAGCTTCGGCGTCCCTGACGCGAGGCGTCGGTCAGAAGGGTATGAGGGAATGAAGATCAGCATCGAACGCGGCACCCTGCTGAAGGCCGTTGGGCAAGCCCAGTCGGTCGTCGAGCGCCGCAACACCATTCCCATCCTCGCCAACGTGCTGATCGAGGCCGAGGGCAGCTCCGTGTCGTTCCGCGCCACCGATCTCGACATCGAGGTGGTGGACCGCGCCGCCGCCATGGTCGAACGCCCCGGCGCGACCACCGTCTCGGCGGTCATGCTGCACGAGATCGTCCGCAAGCTGCCCGACGGCGCGCTGGTCGGCCTGACCGAAGATGCCGCGACCGGCCGCCTGACGGTCACCGCCGGCCGCTCGGTCTTCAGCCTCGCCACGCTGCCGAAGGAAGATTTCCCGGTGATGGCGAGCTCGGAATATGCCTCGAACTTCTCCGCCCCGGCCCCGGTGCTGCGGCGGTTGTTCGACAAGGCGAAATTCGCCATCTCGACCGAGGAAACCCGCTACTACCTGAACGGCGTCTACCTGCATGTCGCCACCGGCGACGAGGGCCCGGTGCTGCGCTGCGTCGCGACCGACGGCCACCGTCTGGCCCGGATCGATGCGCCGCTGCCCGAGGGCGCGCAGGGCATGCCCGGCGTCATCGTGCCGCGCAAGACGGTGAACGAGCTGCGCAAACTGCTCGACGACGACGAGGCCGAAATCGCCGTTTCGGTGTCCGAGACCAAGGTGCGCTTCGCCACCCCGGTGCTGACCATGACTTCCAAGGTCATCGACGGCACCTTCCCCGACTACACCCGCGTCATCCCCACCGGCAACACCCGCCGTCTGGAGGTCGACGCCGCCGAATTCGCCAAGGCGGTCGACCGCGTCGCCACCGTCTCCTCGGAACGCTCGCGCGCGGTGAAGCTGTCGCTCGACGAGGACCGGCTGGTGCTCTCGGTGAACGCCCCCGATTCCGGCGCCGCCGAGGAAGAACTGGCCGTGGCCTATGCCGACGAGACGCTGGAGATCGGCTTCAACGCCAAGTATCTCTTGGAGATCGCCTCGCAGGTGGATCGTGAGAACGCGGTCTTCCTGTTCAACTCCTCGGGCGACCCGACGTTGATGCGCGAGGGCAATGACATGTCGGCGGTCTATGTCGTCATGCCGATGCGCGTCTGAGCCGACGCCGGGGGGCCAGCCCCCCGGACCCCCCGGGATATTTTTCGACAGAAAATGAGGGTGTGATGCGCGGGCTTGCGATCGAGACGCTGGTCCTGTCGCATTTCCGCAGCCACCGCGCAGCACGGCTGCAGCTCGACGGGCGGCCGGTGGCCATCTTCGGGGCCAATGGCGCGGGCAAGACCAATATCCTCGAGGCCGTCTCGCTGCTCTCGCCCGGGCGCGGGTTGCGGCGCGCCGGCGCCGAAGAGATCGCCCGGCGGCCCGAGGCTCTGGGCTGGAAGGTAAGCGCCGATCTTCGCGGCTTGCACGGCGCGCATGAGGTCGAGACCTGGGCCGAGGCCGGGGCGCAGCGGCAGGTGCGGATCGACGGCAAGGCCGCGACGCAGGTGATGCTGGGCCGGATCGCCCGGCTGCTCTGGCTGGTGCCGGCGATGGACCGGCTCTGGATCGAGGCGGCCGAGGGGCGGCGGCGGTTTCTCGACCGCATGACCATGAGCTTCGCCCCCGATCACGCCGAGGCGGTGCTGGCCTATGAGAAGGCGATGCGCGACCGCAACCGGCTGCTGAAGGATCAGGTGGGCGACCCGCATTGGTATGGCGCGCTGGAGGCGCGGATGGCCGAGGCAGCGGCGCTGATCGTGGCGCATCGCGCCGCGGCGCTGGCGCGGCTGAATGCCGCGCAGGAGGGCGCTGCGACCGCCTTTCCCCATGCCGCCCTCAGCCTTTCCGGCGAGGAACCCGAGGATCTGGCGACGGCCTGGGCCGAGGGGCGGCGGCGTGACATGGCGGCGGGACGCACGCTGATCGGCCCGCATCGCACGGATCTGCTGGCGGTTTATGCCGCCAAGGGCGTCGGCGCCGACCAATGCTCCACCGGCGAGCAGAAGGCGCTCTTGATCTCGCTGATCCTCGCCAATGCCCGGGCCTTGGCCGAGGATCTCGGCGCGGCGCCGATCCTGCTGCTGGACGAGGTCGCGGCCCATCTTGACGCCGGACGGCGCGCTGCGCTCTATGACGAACTCTGTGCCCTGGGGGCGCAGGCGCTGATGACCGGCACGGGGGCAGAGCTCTTCGACACGCTGGGCAGCCGCGCGCAGGTGTTCGAGGTGGCCGAGGAGGCAGGCGTGTCCAGTGTGAGGGAGATCGTCGCATGACGCCGCAGCGGGTCACGCTCATCACGCTGGGCGTCGCCGATCTGGCCGCCGCCATCGCCTTCTACGAACGCCTCGGCTGGCGCCAGCACGGGCGGCAGGAGGGCGTCGCCTTCTTCCAGCTGAACGGTCTGGCGCTGGCGCTGTTCGGGCTCGCCGATCTCGCCGCCGATCAGGGCCGGGCTGGCGCGACCCTCGGCACCGGGGGAGTGACGCTGGCGCAGAACTTCGCCACCGAGGCCGAGGTCGATGCGGCCTTCACGCAAGCGCTGGCAGCGGGCGCCACGGCGCTGAAGCCGCCGGAGAAGGTGTTCTGGGGCGGCTATTCCGGCTACTGGGCCGATCCTGATGGCCATGTCTGGGAGGTTGCGATGAACCCGTTCTGGCCCTTGGCCGCAGACGGCAGCCTGACGTTGCCCGCATGACCATCGCTGCGGAAAGCCTGCTGCTCTACTGCGGCGCCCTCGTCATCCTGTTCCTCACCCCCGGCCCGGTCTGGGTGGCGATGATCGCCCGCGGCCTCACCGGAGGCTTCGCCGCCGCCTGGCCGCTGGCGGTGGGGGTCGCGCTCGGCGATCTCTTCTGGCCGCTCGCCGCGATCTTCGGGCTGAGCTGGGTCGCCTCGGTCTATGCCGATTTCATGTCCGTGCTGCGCTGGGTGGCGGTGGCGATCTTTCTCGTCATGGGCTGGATGCTGATCCGCAACGCCGGCAAGCCGATCTCGACCGACAGCCGCCTCACCCGCCCCGGCCGTTTCGCGGGCTTCGCCGCCGGCATCGCGGTGATCCTCGGCAATCCCAAGGCGATCCTGTTCTACATGGGCGTGCTGCCCGGCTTCTTCGACCTCACGCGGCTGACCTCTGTCGATGTCGCGGCGATCCTCGCCGTCTCGGCGGCGATCCCGATGGCCGGAAACCTCTGCTTCGCGCTCATGGTCGACCGGGTGCGCAGGCTTCTGTCCTCGCCAGAGGCGCTGCGTCGGCTGAACGTCACGGCGGGGGTGCTGCTGATTGCGGTTGCAGGCGTGATTGCCCTCTCCTGACCGCTAAATCTATGGCAGGCGCGTGACATTCCCCCCCCCGGCGGCTATAAGTTGCGGGTAATGAAAAGGGTGGGTCCGCATGGCCGAAGCAGCAAAAGTGCCGGAAGAATACGGCGCAGATTCCATCAAGGTTTTGAAGGGGTTGGAAGCCGTCCGCAAGCGTCCCGGCATGTATATCGGTGATACGGACGACGGCTCGGGCCTGCATCACATGGTCTACGAGGTCGTGGACAACGGCATCGACGAGGCGCTGGCCGGTCACGCCACCGCCGTCTCCGTGAAGATCCATGCCGACAGCTCGGTTTCGGTGCGCGACAACGGTCGCGGCATCCCGGTCGACATGCACCAGGGCGAGGGCGTCTCGGCGGCCGAGGTCATCATGACCCAGCTGCATGCGGGCGGCAAATTCGACCAGAACAGCTACAAGGTCTCGGGCGGCCTGCACGGTGTCGGCGTCTCGGTGGTGAACGCGCTGTCCGAATGGCTGGAACTCAGGATCTGGCGCAACGGCAAGGAATATTACGCCAAATTCGCCCATGGCGAGACGGTGGAGCCCTTGCGCGTCGTCGGTGACGCCCCGGGCGAGAAGGGCACAGAGGTGCGCTTCCTCGCCTCGACCCAGACCTTCTCGAACCTCGACTACGTCTACAAGACGCTGGAAAACCGCCTGCGCGAGCTGGCCTTCCTCAACTCCGGCGTCCGCATCCTGCTGGAAGACGAACGCCCCGCCGAACCGCTGAAGACCGAGCTTTTCTACGAGGGCGGCGTGCGGGAATACGTGAAGTATCTCGACCGCTCGAAATCCTCGATCATGCCCGAGCCGATCTACATCATCGGTGAACGCGCGGGGATCACCGTCGAAGTGGCGATGTGGTGGAACGACAGCTACCACGAGACGGTGCTGCCCTTCACCAACAACATCCCGCAGCGCGATGGCGGCACGCATATGGCGGGCTTCCGCGGCGCGCTGACCCGCACGATCAACGCCTATGCCCAGTCCTCCGGCATCGCCAAGCGCGAGAAGGTGGATTTCACCGGCGACGACGCGCGCGAGGGTCTGACCTGCGTTCTGTCGGTGAAGGTGCCCGACCCAAAATTCTCCAGCCAGACCAAGGACAAGCTCGTTTCCTCCGAAGTCCGGCCCGCGGTCGAGAACCTCGTGAACGAGAAGCTGGCCGAGTGGTTCGAAGAGAACCCGACCAACGCCAAGATCATCGTCGGCAAGATCGTCGAGGCGGCGCTGGCCCGCGAGGCGGCGCGCAAGGCGCGCGAGATGACCCGGCGCAAGACCGCGATGGATGTGGCCTCGCTGCCGGGCAAGCTGGCCGACTGCCAGGAGAAGGACCCGGCTCTGTCCGAGATCTTCATCGTCGAGGGTGACTCGGCAGGCGGTTCGGCCAAGCAGGGCCGGGCGCGCAAGAACCAGGCCGTGCTGCCGCTGCGCGGCAAGATCCTCAACGTGGAACGTGCCCGCTTCGACCGGATGCTGTCGTCGGAAACCGTCGGCACGCTGATCACCGCGCTCGGCGCCGGGATCGGCCGCGACGAGTTCGACATCAACAAGCTGCGCTACCACAAGATCGTCATCATGACCGACGCCGATGTTGACGGCGCGCATATCCGCACGCTTCTCTTGACCTTCTTCTTTCGGCAGATGCCCTCGATCATCGAGGGGGGCTTCCTCTACATCGCCCAGCCGCCGCTCTACAAGGTCGCCCGCGGCAAGTCCGAGGTCTACCTGAAGGATCAGGCCGCGCTCGAGGATTACCTGATCCAGATGGGCGTCGACGGCGCCATCCTGCAGCTCGGCACCGGCGAGAAGATCGCGGGCGCCGACCTCGCCCGGGTGATCGAGGGCGCGCGGCAGTTCCGCCGGGTGCTGGAGGCCTTCCCGACCCACTATCCGCGCAACATCCTCGAACAGGCGGCGCTGGCCGGCGCCTTCGATCCGGGCCGTGCCGACGAAGACTTGCAGCTGGTGGCCGACACGGTGGCCAAGCGGCTCGACGGCATCGCGGTGGAATACGAACGCGGCTGGACCGGGCGCATCACCCAGGATCACGGCATCCGCCTGTCGCGCATCCTGCGCGGCGTCGAGGAACTGCGCACGCTCGATGGCGCGGTGCTGCGCTCGGCCGATGCGCGGCGGTTGTCGCATGTCTCGACCGGCACGCGCGAACATTACCAGGCGCCGGCCCGGCTGATGCGCAAGGACCGCGACCAGATGATCCACGGCCCGATCGACCTCTTGAAGGCCATCCTGGCCGAGGGCGAGAAGGGTCTGTCGCTGCAGCGCTACAAGGGTCTGGGCGAGATGAACCCCGAGCAGCTCTGGGAAACCACGCTCGATCCCGAGGCGCGGACGCTGCTGCAGGTCAAGGTCGACGATCTGGCCGAGGCGGACGACATCTTCACCAAGCTGATGGGCGATGTCGTCGAGCCGCGTCGCGAGTTCATCCAGCAGAACGCGCTGAACGTCGAGAACCTCGACTTCTGACCTGTGGGACGGCAGCGTTGCGGCGCTGCCGTCCGTCCTAGCGGCGGACGGGCGTCGCGGCGAAGACGCAGCCGATGATCAGGCCGACGGCCCAACCGACGGCAAGCTGCCCGATCGCCACGCCGAAGACAGTGCCGAAGCCGATCCCGATGATCGTGCCCATGACCAGACGCCAAATCAGTTCCGACATGAGATCCTCCCTGTTGATCCGCCTCAACGGCACAAGCCCGTTCCGGTTCCATCGGCGGGAACCCGCCAAAACGCTGTTCATGCGGTTTTTGCCCGGGCTCACCTGCGTTAGCCATAACATCACGGGTTCGGCACCGGATATGCGCTGCAGAAATGAACAAAGCGCTCTCGTCAGGCGTTGACCCATGTCCGCAATCAGAACGGAGGCTCCATGCACCTGAACACCCGGCACCCCGGTCTCGACGACGGCCCCTCGCGGCTTCGCTCCGCGCTGGAGCATCCTGCCGATTGGGCGCTGTTTCTCGACATCGACGGCACGCTGGTGGATATCGCGGCCGAGCCGCATGCCGTTCAGGTGGAAACGGGCCTTGCCAATCATCTGCTCCGGCTGGCCGGACGGCTCGACGGCGCACTGGCGCTGGTGACCGGGCGACGCGTCGACTGGATCGACGCGCATTTCGGCCCGCACCTCTTCCCCGCCGCCGGTCTGCACGGGGTGGAGCGCCGCCGCGCCGCAGGCGATCTCGACCGCGCCGCCGTGACGCCCGGCCTCACCGCCGTGCGCAACGACCTCGCCCGCCGCACCGCCCAGATGTCCGGCGTCGTGCTCGAGGACAAGGGCCCCGCCGTCGCCCTCCACTTCCGTCAGGCGCCCGAGCGCGAGCAGGCGGTGCGCGACATGATGGCCATGGCGCAGAAGGTCATGGGCAAGGGCTGGACCCTGCAGCACGGCAAGATGGTGATCGAGCTGCGCCCCTCCAATGCCGACAAGGGCTCGGCGCTGAAAGCCTTCATGGCCGAACCCCCCTTCAAGGGCCGCCGCCCAATCGCCATCGGCGATGACGTCACCGACGAGGCGATGTTCAAGGTGGTCAACGCCCAGGGCGGCCTCTCCGTCCGCATCTGCGAGACCGAGGCCCCCACCGATGCCGTGGCGCAGATCGCCAGCCCGCAGAACCTGCGCGCCCTGATCCGCGAGCTTTCGGCATGACCCGGCTCGTCGTCGTCTCGAACCGCGTCCCGCTGCCCGACGAAAACGGCAACCCTCCCCCCGGCGGCCTCGCCGTCGCCGTCCATGCCGCCCTGCGCGAGAGCGGCGGCATCTGGATGGGCTGGTCCGGCAAGACCACCGGCGAGGAGGAACCGACCGGCCTCACCACCCTCGAGCATGGCAAGATCAGCTATGTGCTGACCGATCTCACCCAGGCCGACCTCGACGAATATTACAACGGCTTCGCCAACCGCGTGCTCTGGCCGATCTTCCACTGCCGCCTCGACCTCGCCGAATACGCGCGGCAGGAAATGGCAGGGTACTTCCGCGTCAACCGCCTGTTCGCCGAGCGTCTGGTGCCGATGCTGGAGCCCGACGACGTGATCTGGGTGCATGACTACCACCTGATCCCGCTCGCCGCCGAGCTGCGCAAGCGCGGGGTGAAGAACCGGATCGGCTTCTTCCTGCATATCCCTTGGCCGCCCGCCGACATCCTGACGGCGCTGCCGGTCTACGAGATCATCATGCGCGATCTGGCCGAATACGACCTCGCCGGCTTCCAGACCGATTACGATCTCGACAATTTCGTCGGCTGCCTGCGCCGCGAGAAATGGGGCGACCGCACCGGCAAGACCGCGATCCACGCCTTCGGCCATGATTTCGCCGCCGGCGCCTATCCCATCGGCATCGAGACCGCCGAATTCGCCCGGCTGGCGGAAAAGGCCGGCGAAGCCTCGATGGTCGGCGAGATGGAGCAGAGCCTGAACGGCAGCGCGCTGATGATCGGCGTCGACCGGCTCGATTATTCCAAGGGCATCTCGCACCGGATCGACGCCTTCGAGCGCTTCCTGACCCGCAATCCCGACATGGCGGGCAAGCTGACGCTCCTGCAGGTCGCGCCGCATTCGCGCTCCGATGTGAAGGAATATCTCGACATGCAGGCGCAGGTCGAGGCGCATTGCGGCCGGGTGAACGGCGCGCATGGCACGATCGACTGGGTGCCGATCCGCTATGTGAACCAATCCTTGACCCGCCCGGTGCTCTCGGGGCTCTACCGGCTGGCCAAGGTCGGTCTGGTGACGCCGCTGCGTGACGGCATGAACCTCGTCGCCAAGGAATATGTCGCCTCGCAAGACCCCGAGGATCCCGGCGTTCTGGTGCTGTCGCGCTTTGCCGGGGCCGCGCGCGAGCTCGACGGCGCCGTGTTCATCAACCCCTACGACACCGATCAGACCGCCGCCGCGATCGGTCGTGCGCTGGCCATGCCGCTCGACGAGCGGATGGCGCGCTGGAACCGGATGATGGAGCATCTGCTGAAGAACGATGTCGGCCACTGGTGCCGCAGCTTCCTCGACGATCTGTCCGAGGCACCGCTGCACGCGTCGCTGACAGCCTGATCCCTGCAGGCGCGCCGCTCAGCGCGCCTGTCCCTGCCCGTTCAGCGGAAAACGGATCTCGCAGTCGGCGCCGTCCGGCCCGAAGGACAGCCGCGCCTCGCCCGCAAGCATGTAGGCAATGCTCTTCTCGATCGTCTCCGATCCAAAGCCGCGCCGCTCCGGCGCGTCCTCGATCGGCACGCCGCTTTCCTTCCAGGTCAGGCGCAGATGCGTCCCCTCGCCCACGACCGACCAGCTGACATCCAGCCGCCCGTCCGGCTGAGCAAAGGCCCCGTATTTGCCCGCATTGGTCGCAAGCTCGTGGAAAGCCATTGCCAGCGCCTGCGCCGCGCCACCGGTCAGGTCGATCTCGGGCCCGCTCAGCGTCACCCGGTCCAGATCTTCCATGCCATGCGCTTGCAGCTCCTGCCGCAGCACCTCTTCCAGCCCGATGGAGCCGTCCATCCCCCGCGTCAGCAGATCCTGCGTGCGGCCCAGCGCCTGCAGCCGCGCCTCGAATGCCTGCGAGAAATCCGCCAGCGTCCCGCTCGACCGCCGGGTGCGCCGCGCAAGCGAACGGATGTTCAGCAACAGGTTCCGCACCCGATGCTGCAGCTCGCCCAGCAGAAGCTCGCTCCGCTCCACCGCCTTCTTCAGCGCCGCCTCGGTCTCAAGCCGGTCGATGGCCGCCGCCAGCAGGTTGGCGTAGTTCTGCAGGAAGGTCGCGTCGTCATCGTCGAAGTCATGCGGCGTCCGCGAATCCACCTCCAGCACGCCCCAAGCGCGATGCTCGCCCCGGATCACCACATTGACCATGCTGCGGACGTGATGCTCCTGCATGAAGGCCGGAATCTCGAAACGCTGCTCCGCCCCCACATCGGGCGAGAGGGCCGGGCGGTCCGTCTGCATGGCATAGCCCGCGGGGGACAGCTCATGCGCGCCGATCATCTCATGCCCGACGACACCCGGATGCCAGCCGATCCCGGCGCGCACCAGCAGGCTGTCGCCCCCCGGCATCAGTTCCAGCACCTTGACCAGTTCCGCCCCCAGCGAGGTGGCGACCGTCTGGCAGGCATCCTCCAGCAGTCGGTCCAGATCCTGCGTGCGCAGGGACTGCGTGCCGAACGAGGCGAGGGCCGCCGTCTGCCGTTTCAGTCTCTGGATCTCTTCGAGCATCCCACCTCTTCCTCTGCCCTGCCTGCCCGTCAGGGTCAGAAGCTGCCCGCAAGCTCGCGGACTTCGGTCTGATGCTTCACCAGCCCATCCATCGCCTGCCCGGCGAAATCGCGCAGCGCCCCGGGGGCGCCCTCGGCGGCAAAGCCCTGAAACAGCGTCACCGCCTCGTCATGGGCGCGGGCTTGGGCCATCACATAGGTATCGTCGAACTGCTCGGCGCTGCTTTTCTTCAGCGTCTCCACATCGGCCAGATGCCGCTGCGACATGCCTGCCGCCGGGGCGACCTGATCGGCCTTCGCCGCCTCGATCAGCGCGGCCGTGGCATCGGTCTGATCCGCCACCACCGACTCGGCAAAGGCGCGGACCTCTTCGGTCTGCGAGCGTTCCAGAGCGATCTCGCTCGTGATGATGCCATACATGGCCGAAGACAGGGCCATGTCGGAAAAGACTTGCGGGTCGTCGATGACGACCAGCGGCGTCTCGCGCGGCTGAGCCACGGCCGTGGTGGCCAGCGGCGTCAGAGCCAGCGCGGCGCCAAGCGCCAGGGTCACGAATTTCATGCGTCCTCCTTGGTCCGACGAAGGTCAACCATCGGAGGAGGTCATGGTTCCGTTTGCCCCCGTCTCCCCTCCGGTCCTCGGCGGGAACCTTCCCCGATCGGGCGGGTTTCGCCCAGGATCAGCCGCTGCGGACCGCCTTTGTCCGGAGGTTGACAGAAGGTTAACGAAAAAGAGGATCCCGTTCCAGATCAACACCTTGCCCCGATTTTCACGCGTGAAACCAAGGAGAGGCCGATGCCCGCCAAATCCAAGGCCCAGCAAAAAGCCGCCGGAGCCGCCCTGTCCGCCAAGCGCGGCGACACGAAGAAGAGCGACCTCAATGGCGCCTCGAAAAGCATGGAGAAATCCATGACCGAATCCGAGCTCGACGAGCTCGCCTCCACCTCACGCAAGGGCAAGCCCGAGCACGCCAGCAAGGACTAGACGGGCGGCTCGGCCGACAGAAACCCGAGCATCCGCCGCTCCTCGGCCCGCAGATCCTGATCCCCGACCGGCTCGACCTGCTCCAGCAGCTCGACCCGCTCGTCGGGGGCCAGCTCCGACAGCGACAGGATGCGCGGGTGGATGTAGGAGGCCTTGCTGATCGTCGGGGTATTCATCAACCGCTCCGCCGCCGCCTCGGCCATCATCTTGGCCGTCAGCTTCCCCTCCGCCGCCCGCGCCACCCCGAAGGCCGCAAGCGACCCGCCCCAGGTCCGGAAGGTCTTGGCCGTCACCTCGGGCACCCCCGTCGCCTCGGCCAGATAGGCGTTGACGTGATGCGAGGCCACCTTGCGGACCTCGCCTTCCTCGGTGACGTAGGTGAAGAGGTTCCGCCCTGGCAGATCGCCGATCTCCTGCAGGATCCGGTGCAGCCGCTTGTCCCGCAGCGTGTGCTGGACCTTCTTGCCGCCTTTCGCCCGGAACGACAGCCGCACCTCGGTCTCGGTCAGCTTCATGTGCCGCGACAGAAGCGTGGTCGCCCCGAAGGTCCGGTTCTCCGAGGCATAGGCCGAAGTCCCCACCCGCAGATAGGTCCGGTCGATCAGCATGGTCAGCGCGGCGAGGCTGAAGGCCAGCTCCCCCGCCTCGGCATGCAGATCCCGCACCACCCGCCGCCGCAGCTTTCCCAGCGCCGCGCCGAAGGGCGCCAGCTGCGAATATTTCGCCTCCGACCGCCACAGCCCCCAATGCGGGTGATAGCGATACTGCTTGCGCCCCCGCGCGTCGAAGCCGGTGGCCTGCAGGTGGCCGTTCTCCTGCAGGCAGATCCAGACCCGCTCGTAAGCGGGCGGGATGCCCAGCTTCTGGATGCGCTGACGCTCGGCCTTGTCGAGCAGCTTGCCGTCCGGGCCGCGGTAGGCAAAACCCTTGCCCGAGCGGCGGCGGCTGATGCCCGGATCGGCGTCGCTGACGTAGATCAGACCCTCCGGCACCAGAGCCTCGCTGCCATCGTCGAGCGTGACCAGCACGTCGGGTCCGTTGTCCTTCACGCCGCATCCTCCCCCAGATCGCCGGATCAACCTGCGGAACGCAGCCGAGTTCCCGGGCGTTGGATCGGGCGCGGGGAAGTGATCGCCGCGCGGTCACGGCCCAGCCTTGTCTCCGGCATCGAAGCGGCCTATCCCGAATACACCGGCCAGAGGCGAAAGGTTTTTCAGACGTGCCGCAGCGTATCTCTCCGACGGCGCCGTTCCGGCACAAGACCTTCCGCTATCTCTGGCTCGCGACGCTGGTCTCGAACTTCGGCGGTCTGGTGCAGGCGGTGGGCGCGGGCTGGATGATGACCACGCTGACCGACTCTCCGGGCCTGATCGCGCTGGTGCAGGCCTCGAACACGCTGCCGATCATGCTGTTCTCGCTGCCCTCCGGCGCACTGGCCGACAGTCTCGACCGGCGCAAGATCATGCTGGTGGCGCAGGGCTTCATGCTGGTCGTCTCGGCGGGGCTCGCCTTCTGCGCCTATGCCGGGCTGCTGACACCGTGGCTTCTCCTCGGCTTCACCTTCCTCATCGGCCTCGGCGTCGCGCTCTACAACCCGTCTTGGCAGGCCTCGATGGGCGACATCGTTCCGCGCGACGACCTGCCCTCGGCGGTGGCGCTGAACAGCATGGGCTTCAACCTGATGCGCAGCGTCGGTCCGGCACTCGGCGGTCTGATCGTGGCCGCCGCCGGGGCGGCCGCGGCCTTCACCCTGAACGCGATGAGCTACATCCCCTTCATCCTGACGCTCGCCCGCTGGAAGCCCGAGATCGCGCCGCGCCGCCTGCCGCGCGAGGCCTTCGGCAGCGCCATCGGCGCCGGGCTGCGCTATGTCGCCATGTCGCCGGTGCTGCTCAAGGTGATGTTCCGCGGCTTCCTCTTCGGTCTGGCGGCGGTCTCGGTGCTGGCGCTCCTTCCGCTGATCGCCCGCGATCTGGTGGGCGGTGGGGCCTTCACCTATGGCGTGCTGCTCGGCGCCTTCGGGGTCGGCGCCATCGGCGGCGCGCTGCTGAACGCCCGGCTGCGCGAGCGGTTCTCCAACGAGTGGATCGTGCGCGGCGCCTTCCTGACCTTCGCGGCGGCGGTCAGCGGGTTGTCGGTCAGTCAGTCGCTCTGGATCAGCGCGGCGGTGCTTCTGCCCGCCGGAGCCTCATGGGTGCTGGCGCTTTCCCTGTTCAACGTCTCGGTGCAGCTGTCGACGCCGCGCTGGGTCGTCGGCCGGGCGCTGGCGCTCTACCAGACCGCGACCTTCGGCGGGATGGCAGGCGGCAGCTTCCTCTGGGGGCAGGTGGCCGAGATCTCCGGCCCCAGCGAGGCGCTGCTGTTGTCAGCGGCGGTGCTGGTGGTGGGGGCCTTGGCGGGGCTGAAGCTGGCGCTGCCCGCTTTCGGCACCGCCAACCTCGATCCGCTGAACCGCTTCAACGAGCCGACGCTCAGGCTCGACCTGCGGGCCCGCAGCGGTCCCATTCAGGTCATGGTGGATTACGTCATCCCGCAGGAGAACATCCCAGCCTTTCTCGCCACCATGGCCGACCGCCGCCGCATCCGAATCCGCGACGGCGCCCGGCAATGGGCGCTGCTGCGCGATCTGGAGCAACCCGACATCTGGGTCGAAAGCTATCACGTCGCGACCTGGGCCGAGTATCTGCGCCACCACGAGCGGCGGACCAAGGCGGATGCCGAGGTCACCGACCGGCTGATGGAACTGCACCAGGGGCCGGAGAAGCCCCGGGTGCATCGGATGATCGAGCGTCAGACGGTGCCCTTGTTCGACGACATGCCGCTGAAGCCCCATCCCGACATTCCGTGATCAGCCCATCCGCTCCGACGCATGGCCGCCGGGGCTCGCCGGGAAGACCACCGTCTTGTTGCCGTTCAGGAAGACGCGGTGGTGGATATGCGCGTGGATCGCGCGCGACAGCACCCCCGCCTCGACGTCGCGGCCAAGGCTGACGTAGTCGTCGGGGCTCTGCGCATGGGTGATGCGGACGGTGTCCTGCTCGATGATCGGGCCCTCGTCCAGATCGGCGGTGACGTAATGCGCCGTCGCTCCGATCAGCTTCACCCCGCGCTGATAGGCCTGCTTGTAGGGGTTGGCGCCCTTGAAGGACGGCAGGAAGGAGTGGTGGATGTTGATGATCCGCCCCGACATCTTCTGGCAGAAGGCATCCGACAGCACCTGCATGTAGCGCGCCAGCACCACCAGTTCCGTCCCGCTCTCCTCGACCAGCGACAAGAGCCGGGCCTCGGCCTCGGGCTTGTTCTCCTTGGTGACGCGGATGTGGTGGAAGGGGATGTCATGGTTCACCACGACCTTCTGGTAGGTCATGTGGTTCGACACCACCCCGACGATGTCGATCGGCAGCGCGCCGATGCGCCAGCGGTAGAGCAGGTCGTTCAGGCAGTGGCCGAAGTTCGACACCATCAGCAGAACCTTGATCTTCTGCGCCTGGTCGAACATCTGCCATTCCATGTCGAAGGGCGTGGCGATGGCGGCGAAGCCTTCGGTCAGGGCCTCCAGCGTCGTCCCGGTCTCGGGGCGGAAGCCGACGCGCATGAAGAAGTTGCCGGTCTCCAGATCGTCGAACTGAGCCGAGTCGGTGATGTTGCAGCCGTTCTCCGCCAGATAGCTGGCGATGGCCGCGACGATCCCGCGGCGGGAGGGGCAGGTGACGGTCAGGACGAACTGCGGCATGAGGTTCCTCGGAAAGCAAAGGGCATGGGTTCCGGCTATCGTGCCGGAGGCCCTGCGGCACATCACAAAGCGACGGTCAGATGGCGATTTCAGACATTGGCCAGAGTGTCGGGCCTTCGCGCCCGGTCACAGGGCGCGAATTGCCGCTGGCGATCAGCGTTTGCCGTAGTAGAGCCCGACGACATGCTCGGCCTCGGCGAAGAACAGCCAGCGCTGCACGAAGGCGCCGGTCAGATGCAGCAGCACCGCGAGGCCGATGGTCAGCGGCGAGGGCCAGAGCGTGAGCGGCGCGGGCAGGACGGCGGCGAAGAGCACCGCGATGACCCGCAGCTTTTGCGCATGCTTGCGGCCGACGACATGGATCATCTCGCGCATCAGGTAGTTGCCGCCGGTATGCGGCTGCTCGAAGACCCGGGGGCTGCCGATGCTGCCGAGTCCGGTGGCGGTGCTTAAGGTGGAGCCGCAGGCGGCGAAACGCAGGTCGCCGACGCGGAAGCCCCGGACGAGGGCGATGCCGAGGGCGAGGCAGCAGAGCAGGGCGAACCAGCCGGTCCCGGCGAGGATCGCGCCGCCGGTGAGCGAGAAGAGGCCGTAGGTCAGAGGCACCGAAAAATGGTTCCAGCGCGGCACGGTCTTCAGCTGGGCGTAGAGCATCGAGGTGCAGAAGATCGTCAGCGCCGAAAGCGCGGCACCGATGAGGCCGAGCAGCGGCACGTCGAAGCCCAGCCAGTCGCCCAAGGCGCAGGGGGCCAGCAGCAGCAGCGCCGCGACCGAGGTCCAGGCCTCGCGCGACAGCCAGCTTGTGCGCCATTGGGTGAAGGCCAACAGCGCGCGCTGCGGATTGCCTAAGTGCGCGGTGGAGGCGGTCAGCCCGCCGGCGGCCAGCGCATAGCCGAGGCCCCAGAGCCAGAAGGCGGGCCAGCCCTCGGGGTCGGCGATGCCCAGACCGAGGAAGGCGAGGAAGCCGAAGCCGAGCCCCGAAAGCACGGTGAAGACGATGACGGAGGGAGCAGGATGCATTCAGATCCGCTCCAGCAGCTTGTCGAGCCAGCCGGCAAAGCCGGTCGCCTTGATGTCGAGCAGCGGCGCCAGCAGCGAGGCCTCCTGCGGGCGGTCCTTCTTGCGCGGCGGCAGGTAGCGGTTCACCGGCTTGGTGCCCTGCTCGGGCATCAGCTCAAAGCCGCCGCGCTCCGCCACCAGACGGCTCACCTTGCTGTCCGGGTCGCCCAGATCGCCGAAATGCCGCGCGCCGGTCGGGCAGGTGCGGACGCAGGCGGGCTGGCGGTCGATCTCGGGCAGGTTCTCGTTGTAGATCCGGTCGACGCAGAGGGTGCATTTCTTCATCACCCCCGCCGTCTCCTCCATCTCACGCGCGCCATAGGGGCAGGCCCAGGCGCAGAGGCCGCAGCCGATGCAGGCATCCTCGTTCACCAGCACGATGCCGTCCTCCCGGCGCTTGTAGCTGGCGCCGGTCGGGCAGACGGTGACGCAGGGGGCATCCTCACAATGCAGGCAGGAGCGCGGGAAGTTGACGATCTGCGCCGGACCGGCCTCGGGCTGCACCTCGTAGGAATGCACCCGGTTCAGGAAGACCCCCGAAGGCTCCGCGCCATAGGCATCCTGATCGGTTAGGGCCGCGCCATAGCCCTGATCGTTCCAGCCCTTGCAGGCGGTGACGCAGGCATGGCAGCCGACGCAGGTGTCGAGGTCGATCACCAGACCCAGCTTCTTGTCGGTGGTGGCGGGCAATTGGGTCATGTCGTCTCCAGAGGCGAGCCGAGCACGCCGAATTGCGGCAGCGAGGCCTCGTGCCGGGCCACCTTCTCGATCCGCACGCGCAGGTCGAACCACGCCGCCTGCCCGGTGATCGGGTCGGAATTCGACCAGCGTTGGCCGTCGCCCTTCTCGGGCAGCAGTTCCGAGATCAGGTGGTTGAGCAGGAAGCCCTCGGTCGCCTCGGGCGCGTCGGCGTCGAGCGCCCAAGCCCCCTTGCGCTTGCCGATGGCGTTCCAGGTCCAGACGGTGTTCTCGTTCAGCGCCGCCATATGCGCGACGGGCACCACGATGCTGCCGGTGGGCGAGGTCACCCGCGCCCAGTCGCCTTCGGTGAAACCGTTTTCTACCCAGACCTTCGTCGGAACATAGAGCGCGTTCTTGCCGTGAATCTGCCGCAGCCAGGCGTTCTGCGAGCCCCAGGAATGATACATCGCCATCGGCCGCTGGGTCAGCGCATGCAGCGGATAGCCCTCGACATCGCCGAGCGGCGCATACCAGAGCGGCAGCGGCGACATGGTCTCCTTGATGCGGGCGCGCAGCCGGTCGGGTGGCTGCGGGAAGCCGTGCCCCTCGGCGGCAAGCTGGAAGCGGCGCAGGGGCTCGCTGTAGATCGAGAAGAGATAGGGCTGCGGCGTGTCGTAGAAGCCGGTCTCCACCGCCCAGTCCTGATAGGCGGCGTTCCACGGCTTGTAGAAGGCGGCCTCCTCCGGCACATGCGCCTGAAAAAATCCGCCATTGGCGATATAGGCGTCGATCTGCCCCGGGTTGGGCGCGCCGCGCCCCACCTCGCTGCCATTGCCGCGAAAGCCCATCAGCGGCCCGACCCCCGGCCTGCGCTGATGGCTGACGAGGTAATCGGCGTAATCGGCATAGAGCGGCGCACCCTCGGGCGTGACGAACCCCGGCAGGCCCAGCCGCGCGCCCAGATCGATCAGCACCGACTGGAAGCCGCGCACGTCGCGGTCCGGCTCCACCACCGGCCAGCGGATCGCATCGCCCGCCGCCCCCGGTTCGGAGATCGGGCGGTCCAGGAGGCTGATGCAGTCGTGCCGCTCCAGATAGGTGGTGTCGGGCAGGATCAGATCGGCATAGGCCACCATTTCCGAGGCATAGGCGTCGGAATAGATGATCCGCGGGATAACATATTCCCCGTCCTTCTCCTCCGTCAGCATCTCCATCACGGCGGCGGTGTTCATCGAGGAGTTCCACGCCATGTTCGCCATGTAGAGAAACAGCGTGTCGATCCGGTAGGGATCGCCGGCATGGGCATTGGGGATGACCATATGCATCATCCCATGCGCCGAGAGCGGGTTCTCCCAGGAAAACGCCTTGTCGATCCGCGCCGGGCTGCCGTCGGGCAGCAGCGCCAGCTGTTCCGGGCCACGCGGATAGCCCAGATGCGGGCCGGAAAGCGGCTTGCCCGGAACGGAGACGAAATGCGGCGTCGGATGCGCCTCCACAGGCTTGGGATAGGGCGGCTTCAGCCGGTAGCCGCCGGGCGTTTCCACCGTGCCGAGCAGGATCTGCAGCAGATGCAGCGCCCGCGCGGTCTGGAAGCCGTTGGAATGGGCCGAGATGCCGCGCATCGCGTGAAAGCTGACCGGGCGGCCGATCATCGTCTCGTGCCGGTCGCCGCGGAAGTCGGTCCAGGGCTGAGCGATCTCGATCGCCTCGTCGAAGGCCACCCGCGCCAGATCCGCCGCCAGGGCGCGGATGCGCGGCGCCGGGATGCCGACGCGGTCGGCCACCGCCTCGGGGGCGTGCTCCGGCGCAAGATAGGTCTCGGCCATCTGCTGGAATACCGTCCGGTGCCCCTGCCAGACCGCGCCCAGATCGGGCTGCACCCCCTTGGCGTCCCAGGGGGCGGGCTGGCCGCTGCGGCGGTCGATGACGAAAGGCTGGCTTTCGGCATTCTTCAGGATCAGGCCCTTCTCCGGCCCCTCGGTCGCGTTCACCAGGAGCGAGGCATTGGTGAACTTGGCCAGATAGTCGAGATCGACCTTCCCCGCCTCCAGAAGGCAATGGATCAGCGACAGGATCAGCAGGCCATCCGTCCCCGGGGTGATGCCCAGCCAGTCGTCGGCCACCGCGTTGTAGCCGGTGCGAATCGGGTTCACCCCGATCACCCGGGCGCCGCGCGCCTTCAGCTTGCCCAGACCGATCTTGATCGGGTTGCTGTCATGGTCCTCGGCCACGCCGAAGATCACGAAGAGCTTCGTGCGCTCCCAGTCGGGCTGGCCGAACTCCCAGAAGGCACCGCCGATGGTGTAGATCCCCGCCGCCGCCATGTTGACCGAGCAGAAGCCGCCATGCGCGGCATAGTTCGGCGTGCCGAAGGCCTGCGCCCAGAGGCCGGTCAGGCTCTGGCTCTGGTCGCGGCCGGTGAAGAAGGCGAGCTTCTCGGGCGCCGTCTCGCGCAAGGGCTTCATCCAGGAAACCGCCAGCGCCAGCGCCTCGTCCCAGGAGATCTCCTCGAAGGCCCCCGAGCCGCGCGGCCCGACCCGGCGCAGCGGCGCGCGCAGGCGGGAGGGCGCGGTGATCTGCTTGATCCCGGCGGCCCCCTTGGCGCAGAGCACGCCCTTGTTCACCGGATGGTCGCGGTTGCCCTCGATGTAGCTCACCTTGCCGGAGGTCAGGTGCACGTTGATGCCGCAGCGGCAGGCGCACATGTAGCAGGTGGTCTTGCGGATCTCGTCCGAGACGGGCGGCGAGGTGTCGAAGACGGGCTGGCGGATCATGCGGTCCTCGTGGCTTCTGTCAGGATATGGCGGGCCTCGGCGGCGATGCGCGCCTCTTCGCGCGCCGGGACGATCCAGGCCGCGACGCGCGACCCCTTGGCATGCAGCCGCGGGCCCGCCGGATCGGCCCCCTCGACCTCGACCCCGGCCCAGTTCAGCCCCACGAGGATCTGCCGGCGAAGCTGAATATCATTTTCACCAATGCCGCCGGTAAAGGCAACCGCGTCGAGCCCCTGCATCGCTGCGATCATCGACCCGGCATGGCGCAGCACCCAGTAGCGGAAATGCCGGATGGCGAATTCCGCCGCCTCCGTCCCCGCAGCCTGCAGCGCCCGCATGTCCGAGGCGCCGCCGAGGCCCAGCAACCCGCTCTCGCGGTTGAGGATCCGCGCCGCCTCGTCGATGCCATGCAGCTCGGCCAGCCGCAGCACCGCGTTGCCGTCGATGCTGCCGCTGCGCGTGCCCATGGTCAGCCCGTCGAGCGGCGAATAGCCCATGGTCGTCGCCACCGACTGCCCGCCCCGGATCGCGCAGAGCGAGGCACCATTGCCCAGATGCAGCGCCAGCAGCCGCTCGGGCAGGGCCGCGCCGCTGATCGCGGGCAGCTGCTCCACCAGCCCGGCATAGGAGATGCCATGGAAGCCGTAGCGCCGGATCTCCTCATGACCCGGCGGCAGGGCATAGCGCAGCGCCTCCTCGGGGTTGCTGGCGTGAAAGGCGGTGTCGAAGCTGGCGAATTGCGGCAGATCCGGCGCCACGGCGCGCAGGGCGCGGATGGCGGCCAGATTGTGCGGGTTGTGCAGCGGGGCCAGCGGGATGCAGGCGACGATCTCGGCCTCGATCTCGGGCGTTACCCGGCAGGACGCGACCAGCCGCCGCCCGCCATGCACCACCCTATGCGCCGCCGCCTGCAGGGTCGGGACCGGATGGCCCAGCTCCTCGAGTGCCGCAAGGCAGAGCGCGATGGCGCCCAGATGGTCCGCCGCCTGCACGGACCGCCGCAGCGGCCCGAGAACCAGCTCCGCCGCGCCGCCGATCTCGGTCACCGCGCCGGAGAGCACCGGCGCCCCATCCCGGAACAGCACCAGCTTGATCGAGGACGAGCCCGCGTTCACCACCAGAAGATCGCCCATCCGCCCCCCTCAGATCACCGATTTCGCCAGACCGGCCAGCGACATCACCGCCAGGAGCCCGATGGCGAAGCGGCGGAAATCCTGAGGCGCGGCGCGCAGGAAGTGCCTCCCGCCGAGCCAGATGCCGAAGACCACCAGAGGCAGCATCCACCCCAGCGCCCAGAGCGTATCGACCGAGATCATCCCTGCCTGCCACATCAGCGGCATCGACCAGAGGTCGAGCAGGGTGAAATAGGCGATCAGCGTGGCGCGGAAGGCGGCGGCCGGGATCGGCTGCGCGGCAAAGAACGCCGCCACCGGCAAGCCGCCCACCGCCGCGCCATTGGCGATGCCCGAAAACACCCCGATCCCGACATGCGGCCCCGCGCCCACCGGACGCAGGAACTGCCAGCCGGTCATCAGCACCGCGCACATTGCCAGCACGTAGAGCGCGATGAAGGCCCGCGCCATGTCGACGCCGACATTGGCCAGCGCAAAGACCCCCAGCGGCACGCCAATCGCCGCCCCCGCCGAGAGCGCGCCGACCCGGCGCCAGTCGACATGACCCCGGATGCCGCGCGCCTGCAGCACCGCGATCAGCCCGTCGCAGAGCAGCACCGCAGGCACCACCAGCACCGGGTTGATCACCAGCCCCGCCGCCGAGACGACCAGAGCGGCAAAGCCGAAGCCGGAATAGCCGCGCACGAAGGCCGCCAGCAGGACCGCCGCCGCCAGAAACAGCGCCGCGCCCGGCGTCAGGTCGAAGGGCATCACGCCCCGGCTTGCCGCCGCATGTCGGACGGGTCGATCCCGGCCACCGCGACCGGCTTCTTCATCGCGTCGCGGCGGAAGGGCTCACCCAGCTCCTGGTTCAGCAGCACCTCGATGAAGGTGGTGACCCCGGCCTTCTGATCGGCCAGCGCCCGGTGCAGCGCCTCGGTCAGATCCTGCATCGAGCTGACCTGCACGCCCTTCAGCCCGCAGGCGGTGGCGATGGCGGCATAGCTGACCTTGGTGTTCAGCTCGGTGCCGACGAAGTTGTCCTCGTACCACAGCGTCGTGTTGCGCTTTTCCGCGCCCCACTGGTAGTTGCGGAAGATCACCATGGTGATCGCCGGCCATTCCTCACGGCCGATGGCGGTCATCTCGTTCATCGAGATGCCGAAGGCCCCGTCGCCGGCAAAGCCCACCACCGGCATGTCCGGCTGGCCGATCTTGGCGCCCATGATCGAGGGCAGGCCATAGCCGCAGGGCCCGAACAGCCCCGGCGCGAGGTATTTCCGGCCCTGCTCGAAGGTCGGGTAGGCGTTGCCGATAGCGCAGTTGTTGCCGATGTCGGAGGAGATGATCGCCTCCTTCGGCAGCGCCTGCTGGATCGCGCGCCAGGCCATGCGCGGGCTCATCTTCTCCGGCTCGCGGGTGCGCGCCCGCTCGTTCCAGGTCGTGCCCGGATCGTCATCCTCGTGATCCATGGATGAGAGCTGCTGCGCCCAGACCGATTTCGTATGCGCGATCATGGCCTTGCGATCCTCGCGCCCGGCGTCGCCCGCCCCGGAGGACAGCCGCGCCAGCACGGCCTCGGCCACCTTCTTCGCATCGCCTACGATCCCCACCGTCACCGGCTTGGTCAGGCCGATCCGATCGGGGTTCAGATCGACCTGGATGATCGCGGCCTCTTTCGGCCAGTAGTCGACGCCGTAGCCCGGCAGCGTCGAGAACGGGTTGAGCCGGGTGCCCAGTGCCAGCACCACATCGGCCCTGGAGATCAGCTCCATCCCCGCCTTCGACCCGTTGTAACCCAGAGGCCCGGCGAACAGCGGGTGGCTGCCCGGGAAGGCGTCGTTGTGCTGGTAGCCGCAGCAGACCGGCGCATCGAGCCGCTCAGCCAGCGCCATCGAGGCCGGGATCGCGCCCGCCAGCACCACGCCCGCGCCGTTCAGGATCACCGGGAACCTGGCCCCCGACAGCAGCTCCGCCGCCCGGGCGATCGCCTCCTCGCCGCCCGAGGGCCGCTCGAATTCCACCACTTTCGGCAGCTCGATGTCGATCACCTGGGTCCAGTAATCGCGCGGCACGTTGATCTGGGCCGGGGCGCTGGCGCGCTTGGCCTTCAGGATCACCCGGTTCAGCACCTCGGCGATCCGGCTTGGGTCGCGCACCTCCTCCTGATAGGCGACCATGTCCTTGAACAGCGCCATCTGCTCGACTTCCTGAAAGCCGCCCTGGCCGATGGTCTTGTTGGCGGCCTGCGGGGTGACCAGCAGAAGCGGCGTGTGGTTCCAGTAGGCGGTCTTCACCGGCGTCACGAAATTGGTGATGCCGGGGCCGTTCTGCGCCACCATCATGCTCATCCGGCCGGTTGCGCGGGTGTAGCCGTCGGCCATCATCCCGGCATTGCACTCATGCGCGCAGTCCCAGAAGGCGATGCCCGCCTTGGGAAACAGGTCCGAGATCGGCATCATCGCCGAGCCGATGATCCCGAAGGCATGCTCGATGCCATGCATCTGCAGCACTTTGACGAAAGCCTCTTCGGTGGTCATCTTCATGGCGGTTCTCCTTGTCCGCGCGCAGTCTAGCCCCGGGCCGCGGGCTGCGGTTAGGGCCAGACCTTCGGCCTACATAGGTCCAGTCTCGGCGATGCCGCGGGCGATCAGCGCGATGCCCTCGGCGATGCGGGCATTGGGGATCGAGGAGAAGGCCAGCCGGTAATGCGTCGAGGGTCCGGCCCCCGGCGCGAAGAACACCCGCCCCGGCTCGATCAGCACCCCCTTGGCCCGCAGCCTGAGCGCAAGTTCGCCGGTATCCACATGGTCCGGCGCCCGCATCCACAGGCTCGACCCGCCGAAGCCGCCCTGTCCGGCGATGGTCAGCCCCTGCTCGCGGATCGCCTCGTCCATCAGGATGCGCCGCCGCTTGTAGGCCGCGCGCATCCGGTTGATCAGCGCGTCGTAATGGCCGAGCGACAGGAAATAAGCCGCCGTGCGCTGGATATGACCCGGCGGATGCCGGAGCACCGTCGCCCTGAGTGCCCGCGCCTCGGTGATGAAGGCCTCTGGGGCGACGATGTAGCCAAGCCTGAGGCCCGGGAACAGCGACTTCGAGAAGGAGCCGACGTAGATCACCCGCCCCTCGCGGTCGAGCGATTTCAGCGAGGGCGAGACGGCCTTGAGAAAGGACATCTCGAACTCGTAATCATCCTCGACGATGACGAAATCCCGCGCCGAGGCCGCCTCCAGCAGGGCGCGGCGCCGCTCCAGAGGCATGGTGGCATTGGTCGGGCAGTGGTGGCTGGCGGTGGTGAAGACCACATCGGCGGCGGGCAACGCGTCGGGCGGCAGGCCGTCCTCGTCGACATCAACGGAGACCACCTCGCAGCCGGTCTGGCGCAGCACGGCGCGCAAGCCGGGATAGCACGGGTTCTCCAGCGCCGCCCGCCGACCCGGGCCGAGCAGCACCTGCCCGGCAAGCCAGAGCGCGTTCTGCGCCCCCATGGTCAGCAGCACCTCGCCCGGGGCGGCGATGATGCCCCGGCGCGGCAGGATGTGGCGCAGGATGTATTCGATCAGCAGCGGGTCGTCGCGTTCGTAATAGTCGCTGGTCAGCGTCTCGAAATCGCGCTTGCCCAGGGCGCGCAGCGCGCAGAGCCGCCAGTTGCGGTGATCGAAGAGCGAGGCATCGGCCTGCCCGTAGATGAAGGGATAGCGATAGCTGCTCCAGTCCTCGGGCTTGGCCAGCCGCTCCTGCGCCGAGAAGCGCCGGCCGGTCAGCCCGGCGTAATCCACCGTGGGTTCGGCGCGGTCGCGGGTCAGCGAGAAATCCGGCTGGCGTGGCGCGGTGTCTGAGACGAAATAGCCCGAACGCCCGCGCGAGGTCAGATAGTCGGAGCTGACGAGCTCGGTATAGGCCAGCGTCACGGTGATCCGGCTGACGCCCAGATGCTGCGCCAGACCGCGGCTTGAAGGCATCCGGTCGCCGGGGCGGTAGCGGCCCGCCAGCACGCCCTCGGCCACCATCTGCCGGATCTGCTGCTGCAGGGTTCCGGCGCCATTCGGGGAGAGGAAAAAACTTTCAGCCGGTATCGCCATTCTGGCCTTATCGTTGCGGGAGTGCTGGACTGTTGTAGTCAGCCCCGGCAGGCAAGGCCAAGCCCAAACTCAGGCCGCCGCCGCCTCCCGCCCGCCGAGCCAGCCGAAACCGCGGGGGGCCTGGGTGACGGGCGCGGGCTCCGTCGCGGCGAGGCGGAAGTAGGAGATCGACTCCTGCAGCACCTCGGCTTGGCCTGAGAGGGAGCTGGCGCCCGACGACAGCTCCTCGGCGGCGCTGGTGTTCTGCTGGGTGACGTGGTCGAGCTGCTGGATCGCCACGTTCACCTGGGCCGCCCCGGTCGCCAGCTCCCGCGAGGAGACCGAGATGGCGGAGACAAGGCCCGCCGTCTCCTCGATGTCGGGCACCAGACCGGCCAGCACGGTGCCTGCATTGGCCGCGGCCTGCACCGTGCTGGTGGAGAGTGCCGCGATCTCGGCGGCGGCGCTCTGGCTGCGCTCGGCCAGCTTGCGCACCTCCGCCGCCACCACCGAGAAGCCGCGCCCGTGGTCGCCCGCCCGCGCGGCCTCGACCGCGGCGTTCAGCGCCAAGAGGTCGGTCTGGCGGGCGATCTCCTGCACCACCGCGATCCGGTTGGCGATGGCATGCATGGCCGAGACCGCCTCGGTCATCGCGCGCCCGGTCTCGCGGGCGCTCTCGGCGGATTTCAACGCAATGCGCTCGGTCTGCGCCGCGTTTTCCGAGCTTTGCCGGATATTCGCCGTCATCTGCTCCACCGCTGCCGAGGCTTCCTCGGTGGCCGAGGCCTGTTCGTTGGCGCCCTGCGACAGCTCCTCCGAGGTGGCGGCGACGCTGGCGCTGCCGGTGCCGACGGTGCCGATGGCGTGGCTGACTTTGCCCACCACCTCGCGCAGCTTGAGGATCATCGCGTTGGAGGCTGCCAGCATCTCGGCGATCTCGTCGGAGCCGCGCACCTCGGCGGTGGTGCCGAGATCGCCGGCCGCGACGCCGCGCGTCAGCGAGATCGCCCGGCGCATCCCATGCGAGATCGACAGCGTGATCCAGCTGGCGCTGCCGAGCCCGATCAGCACCGCCACCGCCACCATTCCCAGCACCAACCGCACCGACTCGTCCGAGTCCTGCTCGGCCCTGCTGGCGACCGCGCCCAGATCGGCCAGCCCGCGCTCCCTGACCTGATCGAGCAGCACGACCCTCTGCGCCACCCAGCCGACATAGTCGGGGTCGAGCAGCGCCTGCAACGCGGCCTCTGCCCGGCCGGCGGCGGCATGGTCGAAGACCGCGCGGTTGGTCGCCATGGTCAGCTGCCAGAGCCGCTCGTATTCCGCGAGGATTTCCCGCTCGGCGGGGCCGACCTGCTGCACCAGCGCGTCGAAGATCCTGCGCGCCTCCGCCGAGGAGGCCTTTCGCTGAGCCATCATCTCGGCCTTGCGGGCGGGATCGGTGGTCATCAGGTAGTTGCGGGTCGTCAGCTGCATGCGCAGCTGTTCGCTGTTCAGCCGCTCGCCCAGCAGGATGGCCGGGAACTGGTCATGCACCAGCGCGTGGATGCGGTCATTCGATTGCTCCAGCGCGTGGATGTTCTCCCAGATCGCGGCGCCGGCGAGCAGGAAGACGGCGCAGAAGGTCGCCATCAGCTTGAGCTTGATCGTCAGTTTCATGCAGCGTCTCCTGTGCCCCGGGCGCGCCCGCAAACCTCGCGGGATCAGCCTAGGGGCTGCCGGTAAAGGAAGGCTTAGCTGCAAAAACAGGAATGGGCAGGCGCTGCCGCCTGCCCTCCGCGTTCCCTGTCTTCGGCGTCAGCCGAAGACGCGGGTCAGCGCGCGGTCGATCGCATCGGTGATCTGATCGATGTCATCGGCCTTGGAGATCAGCGCCGGCGAGAGGCAGAGCGTGTTGTTGAAGCCCGGCAGGCTTCGGTTGGTCATGCCGATGATGACGCCCTGCTGCATGCAGTCGGCCACCACCGCCGCCACGCGCTTCTCGTCGGCCGGCTCCTTGCTGTCGCGGTCCGAGACCAGCTCGGCGCCGCAGAATAGCCCCTTGCCGCGCACGTCGCCGATGACCTTGTGCTTGTCCTGCAAGGCCTTGAGGTTGTCGATCACCCGCGCGCCCATGGTCAGCGTGTTGTCGAGCAGCCCCTCGTCCTCGATGATCCGCATGTTCTCCAGCGCTGCGGCGGGGCCGGAGGTGCAGCCGCCGAAGGTGGAGATGTCGCGGAAATAGCTCATCGGATCGTTCGGATCGTCCTTGAACATGTCGAACACCGCCTCGGTGGTGACGGTGCAGGAGATCGCCGCATAGCCCGAGGCGACGCCCTTGGCCATGGTGACGAAATCCGGTTTCACCCCGTAGTTCTGGTAGCCGAACCAGACCCCGGTGCGACCGACGCCGCAGACCACCTCGTCGATGTGGATCAGGATGTTGTACTTGGCGCAGATCTCCTGCACCCGCTCCCAGTAGCCGACCGGCGGGGTGATGACGCCGCCGCCCGCCGTCACCGGCTCGAGGCAGATCGCGCCGATCGTGTCGGGGCCCTCGCGCAGGATGACCTCCTCGATCGCATCCGCCGCCCGCTCGCCGTAGTTCTCCACGTCCCACTGCTTGCGGTATTCGAGGCAATGCGGCACCTCGACGAAGCCCGGGGTCAGCGGGCCGTATTGCATCACCCGCTGCGGCTGGCCGCCGGCGGAAAGCGCGGTGATCGTGGTGCCGTGATAGTCGCGCTCGCGGTAGAGGATCTTCGACTTCTTGCCGCCATGGTGCCGGTGCGAGATCTGCCGCACCATCTTGAACACCTTCTCGTTCGCCTCGGAGCCGGAGTTCGAATAATAGACCCGGCTCAGGCCCGGCATCTTCGAGATCAGGCGCTTCGAGAACATCGAGGCCGGGATCGAGCCTGCGGAATGGGCGAAGTAGTTCATCTTGATCAGCTGGTCGCGCACCGCGTTGGCGATGCTCTCGCGGCCGTAGCCCACGTTCACCGTCCAGACGCCGCCCGAGACCGCGTCGAGATGCTCCTTGCCGGTGGCATCCCAGACCCGCATCCCCTTGCCTTCGACGATGATGCGCGGATCGATGGATTCGTATTGTTTGTGCTGGCTGAGATGGTGCCACATATGGGCACGGTCAGCCTCGATGACCTCACTGAGATCGTTGCTCTGCGCCAAGCCTTCCATGGTCCGTCCTTCTCGCGTTGATGAGCTGCCCGAATTTCCGGCGACGGCAGCATGTGACGACCAATCCTTTCCGATTGCAACGGCCCGCCGTAGGGCCAGAGCGTTACGGACGATAAGGCCAGAGCCAGTTTCGCTTTGGTGCGGGGTTTTGCCCGGAGAACACTGGGGCGTGGCGAGCGTCTCCCGTGCAAGGCGCTTCATTATTGGGCGGGACTGATGCGATGCTGCTAAACAGCACAATGACCGCGCGGCATCGACCGTGCAGCACAACAAGGAGGAACTGAATGACCGGACGCAACACCCTCATGAGTGCGGTGGCGGGGCTTGCCCTGCTGGCTGGCCTGCCGGCCCAGGCGCAGGAAGAGATCACCGTGGCCTATTTCCTCGAATGGCCGATGCCCTTCGAATATGCCAAGGTGACCGGCGCCTATGACGAGGCGCTGGGAGTGAAGGTGAACTGGCGCGCCTTCGATACCGGCACGGCGATGTCGGCGGCGATGGCCTCGGGCGATGTGCAGTTCGCCATCAGCCAGGGCGTGCCGCCCTTCGTGGTGGCGACCTCGGCGGGGCAGGACCTGCAGATCATCGACGTCGCTGTGTCCTATTCGGACAACGACAACTGCGTGGTGCGCACCGATCTCGAGATCACCAAGGACAATGCCAGCGAGCTGGCCGGCAAGCGGGTGGCGGTGCCGATCGGCACGGCGGCGCATTACGGCTTCCTCAAGCAGATGGCCCATTTCGGCGTCGACGTCTCGACACTACAGATCGTCGACATGGCCCCGCCGGATGGTGCGGCCGCCATCGCGCAGGGCGCCGTCGACATGGCCTGCGGCTTCGGCGGCGGGTTGGGCCGGATGAAGGAGCATGGCGACGTGCTGCTGACCGGCGCCGAGAAGGAGGAGCTGGGCATCCTGGTCTTCGACGTGACCACCTCCCCCGCCGCCTTCCTCGCCGAGAACCCTGAACTGGCGGCGAAGTTCGTCAAGGTGACGGCGGATGCCAATGCCATGTGGAACGAGGGCTCGAAGAAGGCCGAGATGATCGAGGTCATCGCCAAGGACGCCGGCATGGATGTCGAGACGGCAACGCGCGACATCGGCACCTTCGTCTTCCCGAGCATCGACGAGCAGCTTTCGGCGAAATGGCTCGGCGGCGGCAGTCAGGAGTTCATGAAGGGCGTGGCCGAGGTCTTCGTGACCGCGGGCAGCATCCCGGCGGCGCTCGACAGCTACGAGGGCGTGGTGAACACCGCCCCGCTGGAAGCCGCCAAGGGCATGTGAGGCAACGGGCGGCGGGCGCTGTCCCGCCGCCCCCACCCAGGAAGATCCCGATATGACCGGACTGACCGTCGAAAACCTCTCGATGCGTTTCGACCTGCCCAGTGGCCAGCATGTGCAGGCGCTGAAGAATGTCTCGCTGGCGCTGAAGCCGGGCGAGCTGATGTCGGTGCTGGGCCCCTCGGGCTGCGGCAAGACCACGCTCCTGAACATCCTCGCCGGATTCCTCGCCCCCAGCGAGGGCCGGGTGACGATGAACGGCCACACCGTCACCGGACCCGCCGCCGAGCGCGGCATGGTGTTCCAACAGGGCGCGCTGTTCGAATGGATGAGCGTGCGGCGCAACGTCGATTTCGGCCCGCGGATGAAGGGCATGGCCAAGGCCGAGCGCGACCGGATCACCGATCACCTCCTGGAGACCGTGGGCTTGCAGGATTTCAAGGACAAGGCGGTCTACGAGCTGTCCGGCGGCATGCAGCAGCGCGTGGCGCTGGCGCGCTGCCTCGCCAACGACCCCGACGTGATCCTGATGGATGAACCATTGGGCGCGCTCGACGCGCTGACGCGGGAGAAGATGCAGGGGCTGGTGCTGAAGCTCTGGAAGGAGACCGGCAAGACCGTCGTGCTCATCACCCATTCCGTCGAGGAGGCGCTGCTGCTGGGCGAGCGTCTGGTGGTCATGGCCCCGCGTCCGGGGCGGATCTTCAAGGAATATCGCCTGCCCTTCGCCGAGCGGGGGGTGAACGCCGATCTGCGCGACGTGAAGAAATCCGAAGGCTTCGCGCAGACGAGGGAGGAGATCCTGACGATGATCTGGGGCATGGAAGAGGAAATCATGGGCCGGAAGGAGCGCCGCGCATGATCGTCCTTGGCTTCTACGCAGCACTCTTCGTCGCTTCCTTCCTCGTTGTCCGGCTGCTGCGCCGCCGCGGGGCGCGCAACGACCTGACCAGCCGCAAGACGGTGACCTTCGGCGACGAGAGCGCCATCCGCCCCGACCGCACCGCCTCGGTGATCTCGGTGCTGGCGATCTTCCTGATCTGGGGCGCCTTCACCGGGTCGCGGATCGTGCCGCTGCATGTGCCGGGGCCCTTCCTCGGCGACATGAGCTTCACCTACACGGCCGAGAACGCCGCCGGGCAGCGCGACGACGCCACCGTCACCGTCCGCGCCTATCGCGGCGACAAGCCCGCGGCGCCGGAGGTGGCGCCGGGCGAGGGCTTCGCCCGCGACGACAGCGCGGTGGTCGCCGCCTGGCGCTCGGTGCTGATCCGGCCGGGCGACAACGACCAGGACAGCGGCCAGGAGGGCTACCGCATCGTCGCCATCGACGGCCAGCCGGTCGGGCCCGATCAGTCGGTGGAGGTGGCGCAGGGCCGGGTGCTGCTGACCTCGAAGGGCTCGCTGAACATCGAGCCGTCAAAGGGCCTGCAGATGGAGCCGATCTGGCTGCCCGCGCCGGAAACCGTCGTCGCCCGCTTCTTCGAGATCGCCCGCGATGGCTACCAGAATATCTCGCTCTGGGAACACCTCGGGGCCTCGCTGATGCGGGTGCTCGCGGGCTTCGCGCTGGGATCGCTGGTGGGCATCCCGCTCGGCTACGCCATGGGCCTCTCGGGCTGGTTCCGCGGCTGGTTCGACCCGATCGTCGAGTTCATGCGCCCGGTGCCGCCGCTGGCGCTGATCCCCTTGGTGATCATCTGGTTCGGCATCTGGGAGAGCGGCAAGATCGTGCTCCTCTTCCTCGCCGCGCTCTGGATCATGACCATCGCCGCGCGCTCCGGCGTCTCGGGCGTGCGGATCTCGAAGATCCACGCGGCCTATTCGCTCGGCGCCTCGAAGACCCAGATCCTGCGCCATGTCATCATCCCCAACTCGCTGCCCGACATCTTCACGGGCGCGCGGGTGGCGATGGGGGTCTGCTGGGGCACGGTGGTGGCCGCCGAACTGGTGGCGGCGCAGAAGGGCGCCGGGATGATGATCATCGCCGCCTCGAAGTTCCAGCTCACCGACATCGTGGTGATGGGGATCATCCTGATCGGGGTGATCGGCTACGGCATCGACACGTTGATGCGCATGGCCGAGAAGGCGCTGGTGCCGTGGAAGGGCCGGGGCTGATTTTCGCAGAAAATCAGGGGACACGGGGGGCTGATCTTCGCAGAAATCAGCGGGCGCGGGGGGCCGATTTTCTGCGAAAATCGCGCTCCCCTCAACCCTGCGGCCGCTCCGCCCAGCCCGCAAAGATCCGCTCCAGCGCGACCACGGCGTAATAGAGCAGGATGCCGAGGAAGGCCAAGGCGATCAGCACGGCGAACATCAGCGGGTAATCCCCGTTGGTCTCGCCCGACTTGAACAGCGCGCCGAGGCCGCGGCCATGCGGGCTGACGATCTCCACCAGATTGGTGCCGATGAAGGCCAGCGTGACCGAGACCTTCAGCGCGCCGAAGAACTCTGGCAGGGTCTTCGGCAGGGCGATCTTCTGGAAGATGGTGAAGCGCGAGGCGCCGAGCGAGCGCAGGATATCGCGGTATTCCGGCTCCAGCGTCGACAGGCCGATGCCGACCGAGACGGCGATCGGGAAGAAGGAGATCAGGAAGGCCATCAGCACCGTGTTGAAATCGTGCTGGCCGATGAAGAGCAGCGCGATGACCGGCACCAGCGTCGCCTTCGGCACCGCGTTGAAGCCCACGAGCAGCGGATAGAGCGCGTCGCGCGCCAGCCGCGAGAAGCCCATCACCATGCCGAGGAAGGTGCCGAAGATCACCGCCAGCAGAAGCCCCAGCACCGTGCGCCACAGCGTCTGCCAGCCCATCGTCAGGAACAGCCCCCAGTAGCGCACATAGGCGGGCGGCAGGTCGGAGGGCGAGGCCATCTTGTAGTTCGGCCAGCCGTTGACCCAGACGAGGAATTCCCACAGGCCGAGGAAGGCCAGCACGGCAGCGACCGGGACGGCGATCTTGCGCGCGAGATCCATCAGTGCAGCTCCCCGTCGCGCCCCTGGGCGATGCGGATCTGGTCGCGCAGCACATGCAGCATCTCGGTGGCCTTCGGCGTGTAGAGGATGTCGATCTTCCGGTCGGCGGGCAGGTCGACGTCGAGCACGAATTGCGTATGCGCCGGGCGGCCCGACAGCACGATGACCTGATCGCCGAGAAAGACGCTCTCGCGCAGGTCATGGGTGATCAGCACGCAGGTGAAGGGCTCGGCTGCGCGCAGGTCGCGCATGGTCTGCCACAGGTCCTCGCGCGTGAAGTTGTCGAGCGCGCCGAAGGGCTCGTCCATGATCAGCACATCGGGCTTGTGGACGATGGCGCGGCAGAGCGAGGCGCGCTGGCGCATCCCGCCCGACAGCTGCGAGGGCCGCTTGGCGTCGAAGCCCTTGAGGCCCACCATCTCCAGCAGCTGCATCGCCCGCTCCACCCGGTCCTTGCGGGACATCCTGGGGGCGACGATCTCGAGGGGCAGGATGACGTTCTCGAGGATGCTGCGCCACTCCAGCAGCACCGGGTTCTGGAAGGCCATGCCCACCGTCTTGCGCGGGCTGGTGACCTTCTCGCCATGCAGCCAGACCTCGCCCCTGTCGGGCGTCATCAGCCCCGAGATCAGCCGCGTCAGCGTGGACTTGCCGCAGCCCGAGGGGCCGACCACGGCGCAGAACTCGCCTTCGGGCACGGAAAGGCTCAGCCCGTCCAGCACCGGCAAGGGGCCCATGCGGGTCTGGTAGGCGTGGCTCACGCCCTTGATGTCGATGAGATTGGTCATGCTGGCCCCGGCGTTCGGGAGAGGGCGCCGCGCGGGCGCCCCCTCCGGTCAGTTCATCGTCAGGCTGCCGTCGGTCGGCAGATAGCTCGGGTCGAAGTAGAGCTTGGCATCCGGCGCGTTGACGAAGGTGTAGACCGACTTCGTCTGCTCGATCGCCTTGGCCATCCGCGCCTCGTCGATCCCGCCCAGCCCGTTCTGCTTCACCCAGTCGGTCAGCACGTTGTCGTCGATCGACATCTGCAGCCGCTGCCGCTCCAGCGCCGCATCCGCCGCCGGGTTGCGCGACATCAGCGTCTCGATCGCCGCCTCCGGGTCGGAGATGCTGTCCTTCCAGCCCTTGGCCACGGCGCGGAGGAAGCCCGTCACCGCCTCCGTGTTCGCCTTGGCGAAATCGGTGTTCACGATCACCGCATTGCCATAGAGCGCCACGCCGTGATCGGCCATCAGCAGCACCGAGACATCCTCGGCCTCCACGCCCAGACGGATGACGTTCAGCGTCGAGGTGAAGGAGAAGCCGGTGACGGCATCGACCTGGCCCTCGGCCAGCATCGGCTCGCGGGTCGGGAAGCCCACCGGCTCCACCGTGATGCTCGCCATGTCGAGGCCGTTCGCCTCGGCGAAGATCGGGAACTGCGCCCAGGCGCCATCGGGCGGCGGCGCGCCCAGCTTCTTGCCGGCGAGATCGGCGGGCGCCTCGATGCCGAGCGACTTGCGCCCGACCACCGCGAAAGGCGGCTTGTCGTAGATCATCATCACCGCCGTCACCGGCGCGCCGGGGTTCTGGTCGAGGAATTTCATCAGGCTGTTGATGTCGGCGAAGCCCACGGGAAAGGCCCCCGTGGCCACCTTCGGGATCGCGTCGAGCGAGCCCGCGCCCTCGGAGACTTCGACCGACAGGCCTTCGGCGGTGAAATAGCCCTTGTCCACGGCCACCACATAGGGCGCCGCCGGACCCTCGAACTTCCAGTCGAGCGCGAAGGGCATGGCGGTTTCGGCATGGGCCGCTGCCGCAAGGCTGAACGCCGCGGCGAAGGCGGCGAGGGACGGACGGAACATGGATATCTCCCCAGAACTAAGATCGTCTCCGACCCTGCGCGGCACCGGGGCGGTTGCAAGCCGCGCGGCGGGCTTCGGGCAGCGCCGGTGCAACTATGCCCTGAAAACCGGCATTCTGTCGACAACTGCCTAAGCCCGAGGCGATTTATGGGCAGCTGCCCGGAAATGCCTCACTCCAGCCGGTCGATCAGCGCCAGCGCCGCCTGCGGATTGCGCGGCTTGAAGCCGCTGATGACATAGAGGAACACGTCGCGCGGCTTCTCCGGCGCCGGCGGGCCGATCGGCTCCAGCCCCTCGCCGGCCTTTCCCGCCACCCAGTCCTTCGCCCGCTGCGCCCAGCGATCCAGAGGCGGCTTGGCATAGCCTAGCGGCTCGTCCTCTGACGTGCCCATGATCCGGGCATAGACGAAATCCGCGGTGGGGTCGGCGATCAGCGGATGTTCCGAGTCGCCGGACAGCGCGATGGCGACATTGTGCTTGCGCGCCAGCTCGACGAAGGCAGGGTCGCGGAAGCTCTCGTGCCGCACTTCCACCACATGCCGCAGCCTGCGCCCCTCGTGCGAGGCGGGCAGCAGAGCGAGGAAGGCGGCGAAATCCTCGGGGTCGAACTGCTTGGTCGGCAGGAACTGCCAGTTCACCGGGCCGAGCTTCTCGCGCAGCTCCATCACGCCGCTGGTGAAGAACCGCTCCACCGACGCGGCGCTTTCCGCCAGCTTCTTGCGATTGGTGGCAAAGCGCGGCGCCTTCAGCGAGAAGACGAAGCTGTCGGGCGTCTCGTCATGCCAGCGGGCGAAGCTTTCGGGCTTCTGCGAGCCGTAATAGGTGCCGTTGATCTCGATGCTGGACAGCTGGCGGCTGGCATATTCCAGCTCGCGTTTCTGCGGCAGGCCCTTGGGATAGAAGTTGTCGCGCCAAGGCTCGAACACCCAGCCGCCGATGCCGATGCGGATCTTTCCCGTCTTTGCCATGCCACCTCCTGCCGTCCCGCAAAGATGGGCCGCCTCCCGCGCTTGTCGACCCGGAGCCTGCGGAAATCCGCCGTCAGCCCGCAGCGAAATGCAGGGCGCGGAAGGCCGGGCTCTGCTCCAGCAGCTCGGCATAGCTGCCCGAGGCGACCACCCGCCCCGCCTCCATCAGGAAGATCACGTCGCAGGCGCGGACCGTGGTCAGCCGATGCGCGATCAGCACGATGGTCTTGCTGTGGCCGAGCCTGGCCAGCGCCTGCATCACCGCCCGCTCGGTCAGGTTGTCGAGCGCGCTCGTCGCCTCGTCAAAGACCAGAAGATCGGGGTCGCGGTAGATCGCCCGGGCGATGCCGATGCGCTGGCGCTGCCCGCCCGACAGCCGCGTGCCCCGCTCGCCCACCAGCGTATCATAGCCCTCCGGCAGCTCTCGGGTGACGAAGCCGTGCAGATCGGCCACCCTGGCGGCCTCGATCACCGCGCCGCGGTCGATCTCGGCTGCGGGACAGCCGAAGGCGATGTTCGCCGCCACGCTGTCATCGACCAGATAGATCTCCTGCGGCACATAGCCGACCGAGGCCTGCCAGGACCGCAGGTTTTCCGGCCCGATCGCCTGCCCGTCCACCCGCAGGACCCCCGACTGCGGTGCCAGCAGCCCGAGGATCAGATCGACCGCCGTGGTCTTGCCCGCCCCGGTCGCGCCAACGATCCCCACCGTGGTCCGCGCCGGGATGGTCAGGCTCAGCCCGTTCAGCGCAGGCTGCGCAGCACCTGGAAAGCCGAAGCCCACGTCTTCCAGCACCAGCGCCTGCCGCAGCCGCAGCGCCGGGCCCCGCACCCCGCCCAGATCGCCGGTCACCGGCGCCAGCAGTTCGGCGTGCAACTCGTCCAGCGAGGCCGCGCCATAGCGCAGGGCCGAGAGCGCGGCAAAGAGCTGCTGGATCGTCGGAAAGATCCGCGCCGCCGCCAGCGCATAGACCCCGAGGATCGGCACCACTTCGGCCATCGAGCCCTGCGTCGCCAGCAGCCAGAGCACGAAGAGGATCATCCCGCCGAAGGCGATCACCTCCAGCAGGTGCCGGGGCAGTTCGCTGATGATCGCCAGCGCCGCCTGACTGCGCGCCAGTTCGGCCGCCGGGGCCTGAAACTGCGCGATATAGCTGCGCTCCAGCCCCATCAGCTTCACCGTCTTGATCCCGCCCATCGCCTCGGCCACGATCCGGTGCTTCTCGCGGTTGGCCACCACCCGTTCCTCGCCCATCCGGCCGAGCCGCGCCCGCGCGATCACGAAGATCAGCCCGTAGCTGCCGCCGAACAGCAGCGCCGCCCCCAGCGCGGCATAGGGTTGCAGCAGCAACATGAAGCCGACCAGACAGGCGATCATCACGCTGCTGGCGATCAGCCGCATCGCCGCGCTCAGCGGCCCGTTCACCACCTGCGCCACCTCGGACAGCACGCTCTTGCCCAGATCGGCGCTGCGGCGTCCGAGGAACCAGACATAGGGCTGGCCGAGGTAACGCTCCAGCAGACGGCTGGCCAGCGTCAGGGTGCGCATCTGCGAGAAGGCGGTCAGCGCATAGAAGGTGAAGGCGCGGAAACAGGTGGTGCAGAGCACGAAGAGGAAGACCGCGACGCCGAGCAGGATCATGAAGCCCTGCACCGTCTCCAGCCCCGAGGCGGCGTAGAGCGTGGCGAGGAGCGGGTTGCTGTCGATGGCGCCGGGATTGGAGACCAGCGCCAGAAACGGCAGGATCGAGGCGACGCCCAGCATGTCGAAGAGGCCCATCAGCACGGTGAGGCCGATCAGCCAGAAGAACTGCCGCCGCTCGCGCCGGTCGAGAAGCGCAAGGATCTGGCGATAGATGCCGATCATGCCGTCACCCGGTCAGGGCGTCGATCATCGCCTTGAACTCGGCGCAGACCTGTTCATCCGAACAGCGCGCCTCGACCTGCCGCATGATCGCCTGCGCCTTGTGCCACTCCGCCCCGCCGAACCTCGCCGCCAGATGGGTCCAGGCCCGCTCCAGCTCCGCGGGATCGCTGCTTTCGGCGTAGAACGGGTAGTCGTCGCCCAGATAATGCGCCGCGTTCATGTCGTCACGTGTCACCAGCACCACCGCGCCGCAGCGGGCGGCGACGAAGGCCTTGAGGAAGGGCTTCCACGCCTCCGGCCCCAGCTTGCGCACGATCCAGTGGCAGTTGAACCGTGGTGCATGGGTCTGCCAGTCGGCCTCGGTGAAGCCCGCGTTGATCACCTCCACCACCTCCACCTTGTCGCGCAGCGTGTCGGGCAGATGGGTGTTGAAGGGCGCGCCGTAATAGCCGGTGCGCAGCCGGTCCATCGGCGGCTGGCAGCGCGGCACATGCGGGTTGATGTGATGGCTCACGAGGAAGGAGGGCACCTCGGGCAGCATCCGGTTCAGATCCACCGTCTGACCCAGCGAGAGCGTCATGCTCGCATCGAAGAGCCGGGCCTTGGGCAGGTCGAACATGTCCTGCCAGTCGCTGACCATGGCGATGTTGCGCGCCCGCAGGCGTCGCAGCACGGCAGGCCGGTGCCACTGGATCGCACCGCGGTTGACGATCACCACCCGGTCGCGCTGCGCCTCGACATCCGAGGTGCAGCGCACGTCGTAACGGTCTCCGAACCGCGCCGCGATCATCTGGCTCAGCTGGCGCCCGCGCATCAGGGTGATGCCCGCATGGTGATAGCGTTCGGCATAAAGGAAGGTGATCGGCACTTTTGCCCCGCCGATCAGCGGCGCGGGGCGGGGCGTGGGCGTCTGGCGCAGGCTGCGCGCGGTGAAGGCATTGTCGCGCGCGGGGCCGAGGGCGGCGGGCAGCACGGCGGGGCGCAGCGGCGACCCGCCGTGCTGCAGGCGGTAGAACGACAGATCCGCCGCCCCCGGCGCCTCGGCCTCCAGCGCCAGCCAGCGCCGCATCGTCTCGGCCACCTCCGGGTCGCCATGGCGGCGCCAGATCACCCCGGTATCGCAGCTCGCCCCGTCCTGCGGCAGCGCCTCAGCCCCCGCCGCCGCCCGCTGCGCCAGCACGGCATCTGCCGGCGCGCCTTCCAGCAGCGCCCGCTCCGCCATCTCCTCCGGCCCCAGCCCCTCGTGCCGCCAGAGCGCGAAGCGCTGCGGCAGAAGCCAGCGGGTGAAAAGCGTGTGCAGGTTGCCGACGACAATGCGGTCGGGATCGAGATAGAGCGACCACTCGGCCTCCGGCGCGACCGGGGCCAGCACCTCCGCCGCCGAGATCCTGTGGCGTGCGGCAGCCTCGGGCGAAGGAGCGGTCGGCACCACCTCCCAGCCCTGCTGCGCGATCTCCGCATCGGTGAAGCACAGAAAGCGCAGGCCTTCGGGCATGCCGAACAGCGGCGGCAGTTGCGGCGCGGCACCGAAACGGGCGGTGTAGACCACGATCTTCCGCGCGATTTCCGGGTCGAGCGTCGGGCTGCGATCCGACACCGGCACGGCCAGATCGACCGCCGGGCCAAGCCGTGCCGGCGCCAGCAGCGCCGTGGCCGAGGGCCCCTGCCCCTCCACCGCATCGAACAGCGGAGCGGCGGCCTCCCAGCCCCGCGCTCGCGCCGTCATGAGCGCCACCGCCTGCGCAGGCGCCAGACGCCCCGGCGCCCACCACCGCGCCAGCCGTGCCAGCGGCAGCGCGAGACCCGGATGCCGCCGCCCAAGCCATCGCGCGCCGCTCTCCGACAACCTGCGCAAGGGCGCTGCGCGCCGTCGTGTCGCCGCCAGCGCAGTCTGCCAGTCGTCCAGCCCCCGCCGCGCCTTCTGGCGCAGCCCGTATCCCCTGAACCGGCCCAGCGAAGCCCGCGTCCCGCCTCTGGGCACCCCCTCGATCATCAGATGGCCCCCGGGGGCGGCGGGACAGGCGCGGATGTCATCGGCAAGGGCAATCTCCGGGGCTGAAACGGGCGAAGCAAAACTCTCCCCGCGGGTGCCGCCAAATGTGGCCGGGGATGCAGTCATGCTGGCACAGGCTCTCGGGCAAATCCACCGCTTCCGCAGCGCCTGCCGCTTTCCCGCCCGGCACCATCGCCGCTTGCGCAGCCCCGCGCGCCTTCGCTAGACTCGTCGCATGGCCCTTCCCGCCCCCTTCACCGGCAGACCCGCCCTCGCGCTGTCGCAGCAGGACGAGGCCGCGCTGACCGATCTCTATATCCGGGGCACCCCGGCCAACACGCTGCGCGCCTACGAGCGCGACCTGCTCTACATCACGGCGTGGAAGGAGGCCGCCTTCGGCCAGCCGCTGCTCTGGCCCGAGACCGAGGCAGCGGCGCTGCGTTTCGTCATCGACCACGCCCGCGACCTGTCCGATGCCCCGCCCGAGGACACCGCCCGCCGCGCCGCCGAACAGCTCATCGCCTTGGGCCTGCGCCGCGATCTCGCCTGCCCGGCCCCGGCGACACTCGACCGGCGCATCGCCAGCTGGCTCGCCTTCCACCGGATGCGCAACCTCGTCTCACCCTTCGAGGCGCCGCTGGTGCGGCAGGCACGGGCCAAGGCCCGCCGCGCCGCTGCCCGACCGCGCAAGCCGAAGTCGGCCCGCCCGATCACGCTGCCGCTCTTGGAAACCCTGCTCGCCACCTGCGACAACAGCCTGCGCGGCTTGCGCGACCGGGCGATCCTCAGCCTCGGCTTCGCCAGCGGCGGGCGGCGCCGGTCGGAACTGACCAGCCTCAGGATCGAGGACATCGGCCGCGAGGATTTCGCCACCAAGGGCCTGCTCTGGGTCCGGCTGATCGAGACCAAGACCACGGCGAAGGGCGCGGCGCCCAAGCTGGTGCTGAAGGGGCGGCCCGCCCGGGCGCTGATGGGCTGGCTTCTGGCGGTCGGCGCCGACGCCGGGCCACTGTTCCGCCCGATCTCGAAATCCGGCCGCGCGCTGCCCCGGCGCATGGCCCCCGACGCGATCCGCACCATCCTGACACACCGGCTTTCGCTGGCCGGGCTGCCCGCCGATCATGCCAGCCCGCATGGGCTGCGCTCGGGCTTCCTGACCCAGGCGGCACTGCAGGGCGCGCCGATCCAGGCGGCAATGCGGCTCTCGCTGCACCGCTCGGTGGCGCAGGCCCAGCGCTATTACGACGATGTCGAGATTACCGAGAATCCGACGACCGACCTGATGGGCTGAGCCTCAGGTGAGCCGCGCAAGCAGAGCCATGAGCGCGGCCCGTTCCGCGGCATCGAGCGGCGCCAGCGTCCGGTCGGAAACCTGCAGCGCCACGCTGCGGCGGCGATCCAGCAGCACAGCACCCGTCTCGGTCAGCGCCACGCTCAGGCGGCGGCGGTCGGCGGGGTCGGCGCTGGTGGTCACGTAGCCCTGCCGCACCAGCCGATCGACCACGCCCTTCACCGTCGCGCCGTCCATCGCCGTCGCGCGGCCGAGATGGTTCTGCGACAGGGGGCCGAGCTCGCTCAGCCGTGCGAGGACGGCGAACTGGGTCGTCGTCACCTCGGGGATCGCGTCGGAAAAGATCGCCAGATGCCGCTGCGTCACCCGGCGCAGCACATAGCCGATCTGGTCATCCAGCACATAGGGGGCGGGCGAATGTTCCACCCTTCCGGGATAGCCGCGCGCATCGCGCCGCGCAAGAAAGTTGACAGCCTGCCCGGGCTGGCCGCAGAGTGTTTGCATACAAACAATCCGCCCGCCCGCAGGTCCGCCATGACGCCCTACGCCCGGCCCGCCACCCTGCCCGACGCCTTGGCCCTGCTGGGCGAGGGCAGGCTGGTTCTGGCTGGCGGCACCGACCTCTATCCGGCAGAGCCCGGCCAGCGCCTTTCCCGCCCCGTGCTCGACATCGCCAGCCTGCCCGACCTGCGCGGCCTCCGCCTCTCGCCCGAGGGGCTGCGGATCGGCGCCTGCACCACCTGGGCCGAGATCGTCGCTGCCGACCTGCCGCCCGCCTGCCACGCGCTGCAGGCCGCCGCGGCAGAGGTCGGCGGGCGGCAGATCCAGCGCGCCGGGACCATCGGCGGCAATCTCTGCAACGCCTCGCCCGCTGCCGATGGCGTGCCGCCCCTGCTGGTGCTGGAGGCCGAGGTGGAGCTTGCCGCGCGGCACGGCACCCGCCGCCTGCCGCTGGGCGACTTCCTCCTCGGGCCGCGCCGGACGGCGCTGGCGCCGGACGAGGTTCTGGTGGCGGTGCATCTGCCTGCCGGGGCGCTGACCGGGCGCTCGGCCTTCCTCAAGCTCGGGGCGCGGGCCTATCTGGTCATCTCCATCGCCATGGTGGCGGTGCGGCTGGTGCTGGAGGAAGGCCGGGTACAGCAGGCCGCGCTTGCGGTGGGCGCCTGCAGCGCCACGGCGCGGCGGCTGCCGCAGCTGGAAGCGGCGCTGATCGGCCTGCCGATGGCCGCCTGCCATTCATGCATCACGAATGACGGCGTGGCCGCGGCGCTGTCGCCGCTGGACGATCTGCGCGCCAGCGCGGCCTACCGGGCCGAGGCGGCGGCGGAGCTGCTGCGCCGCGCCATCGGACAGATCGCATGAGCCTCGGCTTCACCCTGAACGGCCGCGCGGTGAGGCTGGAGGCCGATCCCTCCCGCCGCCTGTCGGACGTCCTGCGCGAAACCGCCGGGCTCACCGGCACCAAGGTCGGCTGCGACGCCGGCGATTGCGGGGCCTGCACCGTCCTGCTCGACGGCGAGGCGGTCTGCGCCTGCCTCACCCCGGCAGGCCGGGTCGAGGGCCGCGCGGTGCTGACGGTGGAGGCGCAGGACCCGCTGCTCGACCGGCTGCGCGCCAGCTTCCTGCGGCATGGCGCGGCGCAATGCGGCATCTGCACCCCGGGGATGATGCTGGCGGCGGTCGCGCTGTTGCGCACCGTGCCCGCCCCGACCGAAGCGCAGGCCGAGGCGGCGCTGGGCGGCGTGCTCTGCCGCTGCACCGGCTACCGCAAGATCCTCGCCGCCGTCTGCGACACCAGCAAAGCCCCGCCCGCGCCGCTGCCCGACGCAGGCGCAGCGGTGGGCGCGCGGCTGGCGCGGCTCGACGGGGCGGCGAAGGTGGCGGGCGATTGCTTCGGCGCGGATCACTGGCAGAGGGGCGGGCTGATGCTTCGGGCGCTGCGCGCGCCGCACCACCGCGCGGGCTTCACCCTGGGCGATACCGGGGCTTGGGCGCGGGCGCGCGGCAATGTGGTGGCGGTGCTGACCGCCGCCGACATTCCGGGGCCGAACCGCTTCGGCGTGATCCCGCCCTTCGCCGATCAGCCGGCCCTGGCCGCGCATGAGGCCCGGTTCCGCGGCGAGGCGGTGGCGCTGGTCGCCTTCGAGGATGACGACCGCCCGCAGCACCTCACCGACTTCCCCGTGGAGTGGCACCCGCTGCCGCCCCTTCTCGATCCCGAAGCGGCAGAGGCCACAGGCGCCCCGCAGCTGCACCCCGACCGTCCCGGCAACCGGCTGATCGAGGGCCGGGTGCGGCGCGGCGATGCAGAGGCGGCGCTGGCGGGCGCGGCGCATGTGGTGGAGGGGGCGGTGCAGACCGCCTTCGTGGAACACGCCTATATCGAGCCGGAGGCCGGCGCCGCCTGGCTCGAGGGCGAGACGCTGGTGATCCGCGCCTGCACCCAGGCGCCGGTGATGGACCGCGACGACTGCGCGCAGCTTCTGGCGCTGCCGAAGGAGCGGGTGCGGATCATCCCCTCGGCGGTGGGCGGCGGCTTCGGCTCCAAGCTGGACCTCAGCCTGCAGCCACTGCTCGGGCTCGCCGTGCTGAAGACCGGGCGCCCGGCGCGCATGGTCTATTCCCGCGCCGAGTCGATGGCCTCGACCACGAAACGGCATCCGGCGCGGATGCAGGCGCGGATCGGCTGCGATGCCGAGGGCCGGCTGACGGCGATGCACTTCGACGGGCTCTTCGACACCGGCGCCTATGCCAGCTGGGGCCCGACCGTCGCCAACCGCGTTCCGGTGCATGCGACCGGGCCCTACCTGATCCCGCATGTCGCGACGACGGCGCGGGCGGTTCATACCAACGGCCCGGTCTCGGGCGCCTTCCGCGGCTTCGGCGTGCCGCAGGCGGCAATCCTGCAGGAGACGCTCTTCGACCGGCTGGCCGAGGCCTGCGGCCAAGACCGGCTGGAGTTCCGTCTGCGCAATGCGCTCGGAACCGGCGATGCGACCGCGACGGGTCAGGTGCTGCAGGCCGCCGGGATCCGGGAGTGTCTGGAGGCGCTGCGCGCGCCATGGGCGCGGGCGCTGGCCGAGGCCGCCGAGGCCAATGCCGTGCCGGGTCCGGTGCGGCGCGGCGTGGGCATCGCCTCCTGCTGGTATGGCTGCGGCAACACCTCGCTGCCCAACCCCTCGACCATCCGCATCGGGCTTCGCCCCGACGGCACCCTGGTGCTGCATCAGGGCGCGACCGATATCGGGCAGGGCGCCAATACCGTGATCCCACAGATCGCCGCCGATGCGCTTGGGCTGCCGGTCGCGGCCTTCAGCCTCATCGGCGGCGATACCTGCCTCACCCCCGATGCCGGCAAGACCTCGGCCTCGCGCCAGACCTTCGTCAGCGGCCGCGCGGCTCAGGCGTCGGGGCGCGCGCTCAGGGCGGCGATCCTGCGGCTGGCCAATCTGGGCGACGGCGCGCGGCTGGCGCTGGACGGCGCCACGCTGACTGTCAGCGAAGGAGGCGCCACCCGTCAGATCGACCTTGCGGCGCTGCCCGCCGACGCGCGTGGCCATGTGCTTGCGGCAGAGGAGACCTACGACCCGCCGACCACCCCGCTCGACGAAAACGGGCAGGGCACGCCCTATGCGGTCTACGGCTACGGCGCGCAGCTGGTGGAGCTGGCCGTCGACACCGCGCTCGGCACGGTGAAGCTGCTGCACATCACCGCCGCGCATGATCTGGGCCGGGTGATCAACCCGCAGCTGGCCGAGGGCCAGATCGAAGGCGGCATCGCCCAAGGCATCGGGCTGGCGCTGATGGAGGAATACATCCCGGGCCGCACCGAGAACCTGCACGACTACCTGATCCCGACCATCGGGGATGTGCCGCCCATCACCTCGATCCTGATCGAGGTGCCCGACCCGGAGGGCCCGATGGGCGCCAAGGGGCTGGGCGAGCATGTGCTGATCCCCACTGCCCCGGCGATCCTCAATGCCATCCGCAATGCCTGCGGCGCCGAGATCACCACCCTGCCCGCCCTGCCGCACCGCGTGCTGGCCGCGATCCGCGAGGTCCGGCGATGAAGATCCGCTGCGATGCCTGCCCGGTCATGTGCTACATCGCCCCCGGCCAGACCGGCGCCTGCGACCGCTACGGCAATGTCGACGGGCGCATCCTGCGCAGTGACCCGGTGGTGCTGCTCAGCCGGACGCTGGAAGAGGGCGGCAAGGTCATTCCATTCGCGCTTCCCGAATGGGACGGCGAGATGATCCACCCTGCCGACAGCTTCGTCACCGGCATCGGCGCGGGCACCACCTACCCCGACTACAAGCCCGCCCCCTTCATCGTCGCCTCTCAGGTCGGGGACGCCGATGTGGTGACCGTGGTCACCGAGGCGATCTTTTCCTATTGCGGCGTCAAGGTGAAGATCGACACCGACCGGCATCTGGGGCCGGAAGGCGCGGTGGTGCGCGCGGCGGGCGAGGCCGTCGGCCATGTCACCACCGCGGAATACGGAAGCCAGATGCTGTCGCTCGGCGGGGTGCAGCACCTCACCGGCGGCTCGAAAGCCGAGGGCCGGGCGACCTGCGCCGCGCTGCTGGCGCTCTGCAACAGCGAAGCGGTGGAGCTTGCCATCGACGGCGGCTCGAGGGTGCTGGTGCAGGCCGGACAGGCCCCGGTGGTCGATGGCACGCGCGAAAGGCGGATGCGCGTCGGCTGCGGCTCGGCCACGATCGGCATGTTCGCGGTGCAATGGCAGGGGCTGGTGGACGAGGTGGTGGTGGTCGACGACCACATCACCGGCGTCGTGTCGGAGCATCAGGCGGGCAAGGTGCTGGGCTGGGCCGAGACCGGCATCCGCATCCTCGGCCACCGCTCGACGCCGGGCCGCTATTTCCGCGTGTCGGAGCCGGGGCTCGGCTGGGGTGGCACGCGGCTGACCGACCCGCTGGAGATCCTCGGGCCGTGGAACCCGAAGAAGGGCGCAAGGCCGGGGCTGACGCTGCTGATGGTCTCCACCACCGGCGAGGATCACGGCTATTTCGTGCTGGACGAGGCCCTGCAGCCGGTGCGGTATCCCTTGCCCGAGGCACTGCAGGCGACGGTGGGGCTGATCGCCGAGAATTGTGAACCCTCGCTTTGCACGGTGCTCTTCGTCGGCGGGGCGGGCGGCTCGCTCAGGGCGGGGGTCGCGCGCAACCCGGTGCGGCTGACCCGCTCGGTACAGGCGGGCGAGACGCGGCTGACCGCGGGCGGGGCCGAGTGCTTCATCTGGCCGGGGGGCGGGATCACCTTCATGGTCGATGTGACGCGGCTGCCCGCGGGCGCCTTCGGGTCCGTCCCCACCCCCGCGCTGGTGGCCCCGCTGGAATTCACCCTGCCCCGCGCCGCCTATCTGGCGATGGGCGGGCACGAGGCCGCGATCCGTTCGCTGGAAGGCATGCTGGCCGAAGGCGGCGAATATGCCACCGCCGCCCGGCTGGAGCCTTGGCCGGAGGAGCGGCGATGACCGCCGTCGCCGCCCTGCTGCCGGACGGCAGGCTGCATCTGCAGCACGGCCCGATCGACCTGATCCTCGGCGCTGACGGCGCCCCGGAGGCGGTGCGGCACGGCTTCCGCCGCGCGATCCGCCGCTTCGACGGGCTGTTGGAGGAGCTGGTGGCGGAACTTCCCGCCCTGCGCTCGCCCGAGGCCTTGCCCTTGCAGGGCCCTGTCGCCCGCAGGATGGCCGAAGCCGTCACCCCCTACCGCGCAGGCTTCATCACCCCGATGGCGGCGGTGGCCGGGGCGGTGGCGGATGCGGTGCTGGCGGCGCTGGCCGGGCCGGAGATCCTCAAGGCACATGTGAACAACGGCGGCGACATCGCGCTGCATCTCACGCCGGGACAGAGCCTGATCGCCGCCATCGCGCGCGGGCAAGCGCCTTCGAAGGATTTTGCAGGAGTTTTTCAAAACTCTTTCCCGCCCGACCGGCTGATGCTGCGCCATGCCGACCCGGTACGGGGCATCGCCACCTCGGGCTGGCGCGGGCGCAGCTTTTCCCTCGGCATCGCCGATGCGGTTACAGTGCTGGCCCGCACCGCCGCCGAGGCCGATGCCGCAGCCACCATCATCGGCAATGCGGTGGACCTGCCCGGCCACCCCGCCATCCTGCGCCGCCCCGCCTGCGAGATCCAGAGCGACAGCGATCTCGGCAATCGTCGGGTCACGACCGGCGTCGGGGCGCTGAGCGCCGCGGAGGTGGCGCAGGCCCTCGACCGCGGGCAATCGGTCGCAATCGCCCTGCACCGGCGCGGGCTGATTGCAGGGGCCGCGCTTTTCCTGCAACGTGAGGGGCGAACCCTCGGCCACGCTGCCCTGTCGGCCCAGATACCGGAGCCCTGCCTTGCCTGAGTTCACCCTGCGGAAGATGTCGATCCATCTGGAAGAGATCCACCACGACGGCGGCCCGCCCGGCATCACGCCGAAGCTGCGCGGCGCGATCCTCGCGGTGGTGAGGAACCCCTTCGCCGGCAGCCATGCCGCCGATCTGCAGCCCGCAATGGAAGACCTCAAGCCGCTGGGGCTGGCGATGACCGACAAGCTGATCGCGGCACTCGGCGGGCGCGAGGGGATCGACGGCTATGGCAAGGGCGCGCTGGTCGGCGCCGCGGGCGAGATCGAGCATGGTGCGCTCTGGCATGTGCCGGGCGGCTACGCGATGCGCGAGCGGCTGGGCGAAAGCCGGGCCATCGTGCCCTCGGCGATGAAGGTGGCGGGGCTCGGCGGCGCGCTGGATGTGCCCTTGGGCCATATCAACGCGGCCTATGTCCGCAGCCACTTCGACGCGATCACCGTCACCGTGGCGGACGGGCCGCGCCCCGACGAGATCGTCTTCGTGCTGGCCATGGCCAAGGGCGGGCGGGTGCACAGCCGGATGGGCGGGCTGGAGGTCTGGCAGGTCAAGGGCGAGGACGGGCTGCGCTGATGCGGGGGCTGGTGGCAACAGCCCTGTTGCTGCCGGGCACCGCCCTCGCCTGCGCCCTGCCGCCCTCCATCGTGATGACCCTGCCGACCGGCTACTACATGGCCGGCGCCGCCGCGACCGTGGCGCTGACCGCGCTTCTGGGCAGCGCCAAGGCCCTGCCGGAGATGCGCGACCACCGGATCTGGACGCGGCGGGTGCTGCTGCCGGTCACGGTGACGAGCTACGTGTCCTTCCTCGGCTTCCTCGCCCTCCTTCTGATCGGCTTCTTCGGCAGCCGCGATCCGATGCACAATCTGATGACGCTGGTGTTCTGGACGGTGATCTGGGTCGCCCTGCCCTTGGCCTCGATGCTCTTCGGCAATCTCTGGCGCCCGATCAACCCGTGGACAGCCCCGGTCCGGATCACCCGCACGCTCTTGGGCCGGCAGGGCGGCATCGGCCTGTCCCGCCTCGGGCATCTTCCGGCGGTGGCGGGATACCTCGGCTTCGGCTGGTTCCAGATCGTCTCGCTCTCGCCCGACGATCCGGCGGTGCTGGCCGGGGTGGCGCTGGTCTACTGGCTCGTCATCTTCGCGCTGGCGGTGGCCGAGGGCGAGGACTGGCTGGAACAGGGCGAGTTCCTGACCGTCTACTTCGGCTTCGTCGCGAAGATCGCGCCCTTCTGGTTGCAGGTCAGCGGGCGGCGGGCCGATCTGATGGCGGGGTTCCCCGGCACGCAGGTTCTGGCCATGCCGCCCCTCGCCCCCTCGGCCACGGCCTTCGTCACGCTTGCGCTGGCGGTGCTGACCTTCGACGGGCTGCGCGAGACCTTCTGGTGGATGGGGCTGATCGGGGTCAACCCGCTGGAGTTTCCCGGCCGCTCCGCCGTCATGGGGATCAACACGCTGGGGCTTCTCGCGACATGGGCGCTGACGGCGGCAACGATCCTCGGCGCACTGGCGCTGGGGCGCAGGCTCGGCGGCACCAACCATGGTCCGGTGATGCTCAGCTTTCTCGCCATCGCAGCGGGCTATCACGGGGCGCATTACCTCGTGACGCTGCTGACCTCGGGCCAGTTCACCCTCGCCGCGCTGAACGATCCGTTCTTCCGCGGCGATGCGCTCCTGGGGCTCTCGGCCTTCTACGTCTCCTTCGGCTTCATGACCGATGCCGCCAGCATGACCCTGATCTGGAACGCGCAGTTCGCGGCGATCCTCGGCGCGCATCTTCTGGCGGTGATCCTCGGGCTCAGACTGGCGGGATCGGTGCAACGGATCGCCCATCTTCCGGTCACCGCGCTGATGGTCGGCTATACGCTGCTCGGTCTCTGGCTGCTTTCTTCACCGACGGGGGCATGAGCATGGAAAATCCATCGACTTTGGCCCCCCGGCCCGACAGAGTTCGTCCCAAGGCATCGGCGCCGAAAGCCGAATGCCATCGTCCAACAGCGGAGACATGCGCATGAAATCCCATCTGATTGGCACCACCCCGTCGCGGCGCTCGGTTCTCAGGGGGCTGACGGCGGCCAGCGGCGCGCTGGCGGTCGGCGGCTTTCCCGGCTTCCTGCAGGCGCAATCCTCGGCGCCGATCAAGCTCGGGTTCCAGCTGCACCGCACCGGCATCGGCGCGGCCTACGGGCGCTGGTACGAGCGCACGACGCAGGCCGCGCTGAAGGTGCTTAACGAGGCGGGCGGGATCAACGGCCGCCCGGTCGAGGTGATCTTCGAGGATGACGGCACCGACCCGAAACGCGGCTCGGAAGTGGTGGAGAAGCTGGCGAGCCAGCATGGCTGCGACGCGATCTTCGGCCCGCTGTTCAGCCATGTTGTGATCGGCTCCGCCCCCCGTGCGGGCGAGCTGAAGGTGCCCTATCTGGTCTGCTCAGAAGGCTTCCACGTCGCCTCGGGCATGCTGAACCGCTGGACGCTGCAGCCGGGCATCACCGATGTGCGGGCGCAGGTCACCGCGATGGCGCCCTGGGTCACGCAGACGCTGGGCAAGAAGGTGACGATGGTCTTTCCCGACTACGCCTTCGGCCATGACCACCGCGACTTCTTCACCGCGGCTGTCGAGGCGCAGGGCGGCGAGGTGATCGCGCAACTGGCGATCCCGCCGACCGAGACCAGCTTCACCCGCTACTTCCCGCGCATCCCGGCCGAGACCGAGGTGCTCTATCACGTCATGGTCGGCCCGGCGGTGCTGACTTTCGTCAAGGAGCTGGGCGAGTTCTACGGCTCGGGCGAGAAGCCGCAGATCTTCGGCTTCATCGACTCGCTCGAGGCGGTCGATCTTGCCAGCCCGGGTCTCGAGTTCCTCGAGGGCACGCATTTCTGGGAAGGCCAGTGCCGCACCCAGCAGCCCGACGCGACCGAGGCCGAGATCGCCTATCGCGCCGCGGTGGGCGTCGACGCCAACGGCGCCTCGGTCGCCGACCCCAAGGACATCTCGACCTACAGCCACATGTTCTCCTGCTGGGAGACGCTGTTCATCCTGAAGGCCGGGATGGAGGCGGCGGGCTATCAGTCGACCGCCGACCGGCAGAAGCTGGTCGAGGCGATCGAGGCGATGACCACGATGAGCGCGGGCACCGAGCATCCGCAGGGCGACAAGCGCTTCAACGGCAAGACGCATCAGGTCTTCGGCCATCAGTTCATCAGCCGGGTCGAGGGTGGCAAGCTGATCCGCGTCCATACCACGAGCCTCGAGGACGGCATGTACGACGACATGGTGGATTACACCACCCAGTCGTTCTGAGAAAGGCAGGGGGCTCCGGCCCTCGCGGAACCCATTGGATTTCGGACCTTTTCTCCTTCTTGCCCTGATGGAAGGGCTGGTGATGGCGGCGGTGCTCGCCCTCACCGCCGTCGGGCTGTCGCTGGTCTTCGGCGTGATGCGCGTGGTCAACGTGGCGCATGGCGAATTCTTCATGCTGGGCGCGGTGGCGGCGTGGTTCGTCACCTCCTCTATGCCGGGGCCGCCCTGGCTCGGCTTCGTCGCGGCGCTGCTGCTGGCGCCGCTGGCCGTGGCGGCAATTGCGGCGCTGGCCGACCGGCTGGTGCTGAAGCGGCTGAACTACGACCCCGAGGCGACCATCGTCGCCACCATCGGCCTGCTCTACATCCTGCAGCAGGCGGCGCTCAGCCTCTACGGCCCCGATGCCCGCCCGGTGCCCGCGCCCTTCGAGCTGCGGCTGCAGCTGCCGTGGTTCGGCTATTCCGGCTACAAGCTCTTCGTCGTGGCGGCGGCGGGGCTGGTGCTGCTGGCCGTGTGGCTCATCATGACGCGCAGCCGGATCGGGCTGGTGATGCGCGCGACCCAGATCGATCGGCCGACGGCGCAGGCCTTCGGCATTGACGTGGACCGGGTCTATGCCGGGGTCTTCGCCATGGGAGCGGGGCTGGCGGCCATCGCGGCGGTGCTGATCGTGCCGATCCAGCAGGCGCATTACCTGATGGGGGGCGACCCGCTGCTCCTCTCCTTCATCGTGGTCATCATCGGCGGTCTGGGCAGCCTGCGCGGCACGCTGGTGGCGGCGCTGCTGATCGGGCTCAGCGACGGGGTGATCTCGGTCTTCTACGCGCCGACGCTGGCCAAGATCCTCGCCACGCTCTTCGTGGCCCTCGTGCTGGTCTTCCGCCCGCAGGGCCTGTTCGGAGCCAAGGCATGAAGGCGCTCGCCCTGCATCTGGCGCTGATCGCGGCGCTTCTGGCGGTGCAATTCGTGCTGCCGCCCTACCACTACACCAATGTGGCGCGGGTCATGGTGCTGGCGGTCTATGCCATGGGCTACAACATCGCCTTCGGCTACACCGGGCTTCTGTCGCTCGGCCACGCGCTGTTCTTCGCGGCGGGGATGTATGCCACGGGCCTTGCGGTGCAGGGTGCGCCGGCGCTGCTGGCCCTGCCGCTGGGCATGCTGGCCGGGGGGGCGATGGCGCTGGCCGTCGGGCTTCTGGCGCTGCGGACGGCGGGCGTCGCCTTCATGATCGTCACGCTGATGTTCGCGCAGGCCGGCTATCTGACCATCCTCTATTACGGGCCTGTCACCGGCGGCGACGAGGGCTTCGTGCTGGCCCGCGAGGCGCGGATGCTGGCGGGGCTCGATCTTTCCGCCGATGGGCCGCGCTATCTGACGGCGCTGGTGATCTTTGGCGTGGCACTGCTGGCCAATCTCGCGCTGGTGCGCTCGGGCTTCGGGCGGGTCATGGTGGCGATGCGCGAGAACGAGGAGCGCAGCCGGATGCTCGGCTACGACCCGTTCCGCACCAAGCTGATCGCCCTCACCCTCTCCGGCCTCTATTCCGGCACGGCGGGGGCGGCCTATGCGCTGATGTTCGGCTATGTCGGCGCCAGCTTCGCCGCGATCCAGTATTCGATCCTGCCGCTGCTCTGGGTGCTGCTGGGTGGGGCCGGCACGGTGCTCGGCCCGTTCGTCGGCGCGCTCCTGATGTTCTACCTGATCGACCTGAGCAGTTCGGTCACCGATGCCTCGAACCTCGTCGTCGGCGTGGCGCTGCTGGTTCTGGTGCTCTTCGCTCCGAAAGGCATCCTTGGCACGATCCGCGAGCGGGGGGCGAGATGGCTGCCATGATCCTCGAGGCGCGCGGGCTGACGCGGCATTTCGGCGGGCTGCGGGCGATCCATGCGGTCGATTTCGATCTGGCGCAGGGTGAAATCCACGCGCTGATCGGGCCGAACGGGGCGGGCAAGACCACCTTCGTCGGCCTCCTCTCCGGGCGCATCCCGGTCGAGGCCGGGACGATCCGCTTTGCCGGAGACGACATCACCCGCCTGCCCGCGCATCGGCGGGTCCGGCGCGGCATCGCCTATACCTTCCAGATCACCTCGATCTACCCCCGGCTCAGCGTCCACGACAACCTCGCGCTGGCCGTGAAGCAGCGGGGCACCGCCGACCTTGGGCGCGAGACGCTGGCGGCGCTGGAGCGTGTCGGGCTCGCCGGGCGGGCCGAGCAGGAGGCCGGAGCGCTGGCCTACGGTCACCAGCGGCTGCTGGAGATCGCCATGGGGCTTGCGCTCTCGCCCCGGCTTCTGATCCTCGACGAGCCGACGCAGGGGCTGGCCAATGCCGAGATCGACACCTTCAAGGCACTGGTCCGCTCGGTCGTGCCCGAGACGACGGTGCTCCTGATCGAGCACAACATGGATGTGGTGATGGATCTGGCCGACCGGATCACCGTGCTGAACTTCGGCGAGGTTCTGGCCTCCGGCTCTCCCGCGCAGATCCGCGCCAACGAGGCGGTGCAGACCGCCTATCTGGGGGGTTGAATGCTGCGGCTGGACGGGATCGACGCGGGCTATGGCAACGTGCAGGTGCTGCGGGGGCTGAGCCTGGAGGCTTCGCCGGGCGAGGTGCTCTGCGTCATGGGGCGCAACGGGGCGGGCAAGACGACGATGCTGCGCGCCATCATGGGGCAGGTGAAGTTGACAGCTGGCAACATCACGCTGGACGGGGCGCGGATCGACGGGCTGCCGCCCCACCGGGTGCCGCGGCAGGGCATCGGCTATGTGCCGCAGGGGCGACGGCTGTTCGGGCCGATGACGGTGGCCGAGAACCTCGAGATCGGGCTGATGACCCGTGGCAAGGGGGCCTCGACACGGGAGCGGGTGCTGGGGCTGTTTCCCCGGCTGCGCGAGCGGCTGGGGCAGGTCTCGGCCACGCTGTCGGGTGGCGAGCAGCAGATGCTGGCCATCGCCCGCGCGCTCTGCCTCGAACCGCAGGTGCTGCTGCTCGATGAGCCGACCGAGGGGCTGCAACCCTCGATGATCGCACTGATCCGCCAGACGGTGACGGCGCTGAAGGCGACGGGAGTGGCGACGGTGCTGGTCGAGCAGCGGGTGGAGGCGGTGCTGAGCATGGCCGACCGCGTCGCCTTCGTCGAGAACGGCGCGGTGGCCGAGGTTGTGGCAGCAGCGGGGCTGGCGGCGGATGCGCCGCAGTTCCGGCACTATGTGGGGATCTGAATGGGGTTGGTCGCAGGCGTCGATGTCGGCGGAACCTTCACCGATCTGGTGATCTTCGACACCGGCACGGGGGCGGTGCGGCTGGCCAAGGTGCCGACCACGCTCGACAATCAGGCCTTCGGCGTGCTGGCGGCGCTGGAGGCGGCGGGGGCATCGCTGCCCGAGGTCGATCTGATCGTGCATGGCACGACGACGACCACGAACGCGGTGCTGGAACGGGCGCTGTGCCGGACCGGGATGATCACCACCGAAGGCTTCCGCGACGTGCTGGAACTGGGGCGGCGGACGCGGCCCAACCCCTATGGGATGACCGGGCGCTTCGTGCCGGTGATCCCGCGCGACCTGCGGCTCGAGGTGCCGGAGCGGATGGATGCGCGGGGCCGGGTGCTGACGCCGCTGGACGAAGGGGCCCTGCGCGCGGCGCTGGACCGGCTGATCGCCGCGGGCTGCGAGTCGCTCGTGCTGCATTTCCTGCACAGCTACGCCAATCCGGCGCATGAGCGCCGTGCGGCCGAGATCGCCGCCGAGGTCTGGCCGACGCCCTATGTAACCATGGGCCATGCCCTTCTGTCGGAGAGCCGCGAGTTCGAGCGGGGGGTGACAGCGGCGGTCAACGCTTCGGTCCAGCCGCTCCTGGAGCGGTATGTCGCGCGGCTGGCCGGGGAGCTGGCGACGCGGGGTTATCGGCGTGATCTTCTGGTGATGAACGGCAATGGCGGGATGGTGTCGGCCGGGATGGTAGCGCAGGAGGCGGTGAAGACGGTGATGTCGGGCCCGGCCTCGGGGGTGATGGCCGCCGTCTACACCGGGCGGCGGGCGGGGATGCCGAACCTCGTCACCTATGACATGGGCGGGACCTCGACCGATGTGGCGCTGATCCGCGACGCGCGGGCGCCGGTGTCGAACGAGATCGAGCTGGAATATGCCATGCCGATCCATGTGCCGATGGTCGATGTGCGCACCGTGGGCGCGGGCGGCGGGTCGCTGGCGCGGGTCGATGCCGGGGGGATGCTGCGGGTCGGGCCGGAAAGCGCGGGATCGGTGCCGGGGCCGATCTGCTACGGGCGTGGCGGGACGCGGCCGACGATCTCGGATGCGAACCTGTTGCTGGGGCGGCTCTCGCCCGAGCGGTTCGGGGCGGAGCGGGACCGGGTGCGGGCGGCCTTCGCCGAGGAGATCGGCGCGCCTCTGGGCCTTGGGCCGGAGGCGGCGGCGGAGGCGGTGATCCGCATCGCCAACACCCATATGGCAGGGGCGATCCGCATGGTGTCGATCTCGATGGGCGCCGACCCGCGCGACTTCGCGCTGTTCGCCTTCGGCGGCGCGGGGCCGCTGCATGCCGCGGCTCTGGCGCGCGAGTTGGCGATCCCGAAGGTGCTGGTGCCGGCGCGACCGGGGATCACCAATGCGCTCGGCTGCGTGGTGGCCGATCTGCGGCACGACTTCGTGCGCACGCTGAACCGCCCGCTGGATCAGGCCGACATGGCCGAGGTGCAGGGCATCATCGCCGCCCAGGAGGCGCAGGGCCGGGCGCTGATCGGTGCCGAGACGCTGAGCCTGACCGAGGTGCGGGCGGAATACTCTGCCGACATGCAGTTCGTCGGCCAGACCCATCTGCTGCGGGTGACGCTGCCCAGCGCCACCCCCACCCGCGAGGCGCTGCAAGAGCTGTTCGAGCGCGCCTACCACGCGCGCTTCCGCGTCGATCTGCCGACGATCCGCGCCAATCTGGTGAACCTCAACGTCTCGGTGATCGGGCGGCGACCTGAGATCGACCTGTCGCGGCTGATCGACCCGGAGGGGCGGCGGGCCGTGGCGGAGCCTGCCAGCAGCCGCCCGGTCTGGTTCGGCGGCTGGCGCGAGACGCCGGTCTACTGGCGCGACCACCTGCCGCTCGACCCGCAGATCGTGGGCCCGGCGATCATCGAGCAGATGGACACGACCATCGTGGTCGAGCCCGGCGACCGGGTGACGGGCGATGCCGAGGGCAATCTCGTCATCCTGATCGGAGGTCACGATGCTTGATCCGGTGACGCTGGCGGTCATTCAGGCGGGGCTGCAGCAGGTCTGCGACGAGATGGACCTGACCTTCTCGCGCGCCGCCTTCTCGCCGGTGATCGCCGAGGCCGACGACCGCTCCGACGGAATCTATGCCGCCGAGGACGGCGCGCTGATCGCGCAAGGGGCGCGCGGGCTGCCGGTCTTCGTCGGCACGATGCAGTTCTCCACCCGCCACATCGTCGAGCGGATCGCAGCGGGGCTGACCCTGCCACCGGAGCCGGGCGACATCTATATCGTCAACGACCCCTATCTCGGCGGCACGCACCTGATGGATGTGCGCTTTGCCCTGCCCTTCTATCGGAACGGCAGGATCTTCTGCTGGCTGTCCAACACCGGGCACTGGCCCGACACGGGCGGTGCGGTGCCGGGGGGCTTTTCCGCCTCGGCGACCAGTGCCGAGCAGGAGGGGTTGCGGCTGCCGCCGGTGAAGCTGTTCAAGCGCGGGGTCATGGACCCGGAGCTATGGCAGGTGATCTGCAGCAACATCCGGGTGTCGGAGCAGCGGATCGGCGACGTGCAGGCCCAAGCCTCGGCGCTTCTGGTGGGGGCGGAGCGGCTGGCGGCGCTCATGGACCGCTACGGCGACGCCACGGTGGCCGAGGCGATCGCCGAGATGCGCAGCCTTGCGGCGCGGCAGATGCGGGCGAACATCGGGCTGATCCCGGAGGGCAGCTATCGCGCGACGGCGATGATCGACAGCGACGGGGTGGTGAACGAGCCCTTGACCATCGCGCTGACGGTGACGCGCGAAGGCGGGCGGCTGACCTTCGATTTCACCGGCTCGTCTCTGCCCTGCGCCGGGCCGATGAACTCGGTCCGCGCCACGACGCTGTCCTCGGTCTATCTGGCGATGCGGCACATCTTCCCCGATGTGCCGATCTCGGCCGGGGCCTTCGCGCCGCTGGAGGTGACGGGGATCGAGGGCACGTTTCTGGACGCGCATTATCCCCGCCCGGTCTCGGGCTGTGCCGCCGAAGTCAGCCAGCGGATCGCCGAGGCGGTCTTCGCCGCGCTGGTGCAGGCGATCCCCGATCGGGTGACGGCCTCGCCCGCCGGGACCAGCGGCAACTTCGGGCTGGGCGGGCATGACCCGGAAAAGTGCCGGGACTACGTGATGTATCAGATTTCGGGGGGCGGCTATGGCGGCAATGCCCGGGAGGACGGGCTGTCGAACGGCTGCTCGACCATCGGCATCTCGAAGGCGCCGCCGGTGGAGATCATGGAGCAGACCTATCCCGTGCTCTACCGCCGCTACGCGCTGCACGAAGGCTCCGGCGGAGCCGGAGAGCATCGCGGCGGCTTCGGGCTGGACTACGAGATCGAACTGTTGCGTGGGCAGGCACGGGCGAGCTTCGTGATGGATCACGGGCGGAGCGGGCCGCAGGGCGCGCTGGGCGGGCAGGACGGCGCGGTGAACCGGGTGGAGGTGACGCGGAGCGGCGTGGTGATGGTGCCGGAGCATCTGTCGAAGGCGCAGGACATCCTGATGCAACCCGGTGACCGGGTGCGGGTGCGCACGCCCGGCGGGGGCGGCTATTGCGACCCCGCGAGGCGCGATCCGGCGCTGGTGGACGAGGATGTGCGGCTTGGGCGCTATTCGGCGGAGGAGGCGGCGCGGCTGTTCGGCAGATAGCTGCCCTTCAGCCCGACGATCGCCTCCTGCAGGCGCAGAGCAGCGGGGCGCAGCCGGGCATCGACCGGATGCACGAGGAACCAGTGCCGCTCGATCGGCAGGCCGGGGGCGGAGAGCTGCACCAGTTGGCCGAAGCGCAGCTCGTCCATCACGGTGTGCAGCGACAGGAAGGCGATGCCGAGCCCGGCGATCACCGCCTGCTTGATGGTCTCGTTCGAGTCCATCTCCACGAGGTCGATCACCTGCCCGTCGCCCAGCCGGTCGAGGTAGCGCGACATGAGAAGCCGGGTGCCGGAACCCTCCTCGCGGGCGAGGAAGGTCTGGGTGAGAAGGTCCGGCACCGGCACCTCGCGCCCGGCCAGAGGGTGGTCGGGCCGCGCCACCAGACCGTGCGGATGCGGGCCCAGCGCCACCGAGGCGACCTCGGGCACGCGGGGGGGGCGGCCCATGATGGCCAGATCGACGACATGGCGCTGCAGGTCCTCGACGATCTGCTCGCGGTTGCGCACGCGGAGCGCCACGCGAATCTCGGGGCAGAGCTCCTGCAGCCTGCGCACGAGGAGCGGGGCGAAATAGCGCCCGGTGGAGACGACGCCCAGCGTCACCTGCCCGGAACGGCCCTCGCTGACCGCCATCACTTGGTATGAAGCCTGCGACAGAATGACATCGATCCGCTGCGCCGCCTCCAGCACCGCCTCGCCCGCCGGGGTCAGGGTGAAGGCGGTGCTCTCGGGGCCCCGGTTGAGCAGGGGGAGGGCGAAGACCTCTTCCAAGTTCTTGATCTGGTTGTGGATTGCCGGCGGCGTCAGGCCGATTTTCTCGGCTGCGGCGGTCAACGAACCACGCTCGGCCACCGCTGCCAGCGCGCGCAATTGCTTCAAAGTGAGGGCATCCAGCCGGATCATTCAGTTTTCCTGAAGCAAAGTTCAGTCTTATTAAATTCCATGGAACGCCGGTTTTGGCAAGGGTCGTCCCATCGAACGTGGGAGTTTACCGTGTTGTCCAAACCTGCGGCTCTGCCGACCCAAGCCGTCCCCGCCGCCCTGCATGAGGTCATGCTGCGGCTGGCAGAGGTCTCCATCGACATCGCGCATCGCATTGCCCGGGGCGGGATCGACGAGGATCTGGCCGGGGCGCGCGGGGTCAATTCGGACGGCGACGGGCAGAAGGCGCTGGACGTGATCGCCGACGATGCCTTCCGCGCGGCGCTGCAGGACACGGGGGTGCGCTACTACGCTTCGGAAGAGCAGGAGGAGGCGGTGGTGCTGAACCCTGCGGGAACGCTGGCGCTGGCCATCGATCCGCTGGACGGGTCTTCCAACATCGACACCAACCTGTCGATCGGCACGATCTTCGCGATCTATCCCGCCGAGGAAACTGCTGCGCAGAGCTTCCTGCGCAACGGCATCGACCTGCTGGCGGGCGGCTATGTGATTTACGGGCCGCAGTGCTGTCTGGTGGTCTCCTTCGGGGCGGGCACGCTGAAATATGTGCTCGACCCCGAGACGCAGGGCTTCGTGCTGGTGGATGCGGCGGTGAAGGTGCCGCCGAGCTCCAGCGAATTCGCGATCAACGCCTCGAACTACCGCCACTGGCCCAAGCCGATCCGCGCCTATATCGACGATTGCGTCGCGGGCACCGAGGGGCCGCGCGGGCGGAACTTCAACATGCGCTGGCTCGCGTCGCTGGTGGCCGAGACGCATCGCATCATCTCGCGCGGCGGGGTGTTCCTTTACCCGAGGGACAGCCGCAAGGGCTACGAGCAGGGGCGGCTGCGGCTGCTCTACGAATGCGCGCCCATCGCCTTCGTCATCACCCAGGCGGGCGGCGGAGCGACGGACGGGGAAAACCCGATCCTGACGGCGGCGCCCGCGCATCTGCATGCCCGCACCCCCTTCGTCTTCGGTTCATCGGAAAAGGTTGCCCGGATTTCGGCTTACCACGACCTCCCCGAGCACGAAACTTCCGCCCTCTTCGGCAATCGCGGCCTCTTCCGGAGCTGAGTTCATGAGCAAGAAACACCCCATCATCGCCGTCACCGGCTCGTCCGGCGCGGGCACATCGACGGTCAAGCACACTTTCGACCAGATCTTCCGCCGCGAGGGCGTCACCGCGGTGTCGATCGAGGGCGACGCCTTCCACCGCTACAACCGCGCCGAGATGAAGGCCGAGCTCGACCGTCGCTATGCCGCGGGAGACATGACGTTTTCGCACTTCTCCTTCGAGGCCAACGAGCTGGGCGAGCTGCAGCGGGTGTTCCGCGAATACGCCGAAACCGGCACCGGCAAGACCCGCACCTATGTGCATGACGCCACCGAGGCCGAGAAGACCGGCGTCGCGCCGGGAAACTTCACCGAATGGGCGCCGTTTCCCGATGACAGCGACCTTCTGTTCTACGAGGGGCTGCACGGATCGGTGGTGAACGACGAGGTGAACCTTGCCGAGCTGGCCGATCTGAAGATCGGCGTGGTGCCGGTGATCAACCTCGAATGGATCCAGAAGATCCACCGCGACCGCGCCACCCGCGGCTACACCACCGAGGCGGTGACCGACGTGATCCTGCGCCGGATGCATGCCTACGTCCATTGCATCACGCCGCAGTTCACCCGAACCGACATCAACTTCCAGCGGGTGCCGGTGGTCGACACCTCGAACCCGTTCATCGCCCGCTGGATCCCGACCGCCGACGAGAGCCTCGTCGTCATCCGCTTCCGCAATCCGCGCGGGATCGATTTTCCCTACCTGACCTCGATGATCCACGGCTCCTGGATGAGCCGCGCCAATTCCATCGTCATTCCCGGCAACAAGCTGGACCTCGCGATGCAACTGATCCTGACCCCGCTGATCGAGCGCCTCGTGCGCGAGAGCAGGCGCGCCTGAACCCGGAGGAAACCCGACATGGCCCTGATTACCCTCAGACAATTGCTCGACCATGCCGCGGAGCGCGGCTATGGCGTGCCCGCCTTCAACATCAACAACATGGAGCAGGGGCTGGCGATCATGAAGGCGGCGAAGGCCGTCGACGCGCCGGTGATCCTGCAGGCGTCCCGTGGCGCGCGCAGCTATGCGGGCGACATCATGCTGGTGCACATGGTGCAGGCGCTGGCCGAAACCTATCCGACGATCCCGATCTGCCTGCATCAGGACCACGGCAACAACGAGGCCACCTGCCTGTCGGCGATCCGGCACGGCTTCACCTCGGTGATGATGGACGGCTCGCTGGAGGCCGACATGAAGACCGTGGCCTCCTATGACTACAACATCGACATCACCCGCCGCGTCACCGATTGCGCGCATTGGGTAGGCGCCTCGGTGGAGGGCGAGCTGGGGGTGCTGGGCAGCCTGGAGAAGGGCGAGGCCGAGGCGGAGGACGGCTCGGGCGCCGAGGGCAAGCTCGACCACAGCCAGATGCTGACCGACCCGGATCAGGCGGTGGATTTCGTGCAGCGCACCGGGGTCGATGCTCTGGCCATCGCCATGGGCACGAGCCACGGCGCCTACAAGTTCAGCCGCAAGCCGGACGGCGAGATCCTCGCCATGTCGGTGATCGAGGAGATTCACAAGCGGCTGCCGGGCACGCATCTGGTGATGCACGGCTCGTCCTCGGTGCCGCAGGAGCTGCAGGACCTGATCAACCGCTACGGCGGGCAGATGCCGCAGACCTATGGCGTGCCGGTGGAGGAGATCGAGCGCGGCATCCGTCACGGGGTGCGCAAGGTCAACATCGACACCGATTGCCGCATGGCGCTGACCGGGCAGTTCCGCAAGGTCGCCATGGAGAACCCGGCGGAGTTCGATCCGCGCAAGTTCCTGATCCCAGCGATGAAGGAGCTGGAAACGCTGGTGCGCGACCGTTTCGAGCGGTTCGGCACCGCGGGCAATGCCTCGAAGATCACCGTCATCCCGCTGGATGACATGGCCAGACGCTATGCAAGCGGCACCCTTGATCCGGCGATCGGCGCCGCCAGGGCCGCGTGAAGGGAGGACGCATCATGGATACCAAGGCGACCGAAATCAAAGGCAAGGAACGCTACAAGGCGGGCGTGCTGAAATACGCGCAGATGGGGTATTGGGATGGCGACTACGAGCCGAAACCGACGGACCTGCTGGCCCTGTTCCGCATCACCCCGCAGGAGGGCGTCGACCCGATCGAGGCCGCCGCCGCCGTGGCCGGCGAATCTTCCACCGCGACATGGACCGTGGTCTGGACCGACCGGCTGACGGCCTGCGACCAGTATCGCGCCAAGGCCTACAAGGTCGAACCCGTGCCGGGCACGCCGGGGCAGTATTTCTGCTATGTCGCCTACGACCTGATCCTGTTCGAGGAAGGCTCCATCGCCAACCTGACGGCCTCGATCATCGGCAACGTCTTCTCGTTCAAGCCGCTGAAGGCCGCGCGCCTGGAGGACATGCGCCTGCCGGTGGCCTATGTGAAGACCTTCAAGGGGCCGCCGACCGGCATCGTCGGCGAGCGCGAGCGGCTGGACAAGTTCGGCAAGCCGCTGCTGGGGGCCACCACGAAGCCGAAGCTGGGGCTGTCGGGCAAGAACTACGGCCGGGTGGTCTACGAGGGGCTGCGCGGCGGGCTCGACTTCATGAAGGACGACGAGAACATCAACTCGCAGCCCTTCATGCACTGGCGCGACCGGTTCCTCTATTGCATGGAGGCGGTGAACCTCGCCTCGGCGCGGACCGGCGAGGTGAAGGGGCATTACCTCAACATCACCGCCGGGACGATGGAGGAGATGTATGCGCGGGCGGAGTTCGCCAAGCAGCTGGGGTCCGTCATCGTCATGGTGGACCTGATCGTCGGCTGGACGGCGATCCAGTCGATCTCGAACTGGTGCCGGGCCAATGACATGATCCTGCACATGCACCGCGCGGGGCATGGCACCTACACGCGGCAGAAGAACCACGGCATCAGCTTCCGCGTCATCGCCAAGTGGCTGCGGCTGGCGGGGGTGGACCATCTGCACGCGGGCACGGCGGTCGGCAAGCTGGAAGGCGATCCGCCGACGGTGCAGGGCTATTACAACGTGCTGCGCGAGACCAAGAACGAGGTCGACCTGCAGCGCGGCATCTTCTTCGAGCAGGACTGGGGCGATATCCGCAAGGTCATGCCGGTGGCCTCGGGCGGCATCCATGCCGGGCAGATGCACCAGCTTCTGAGCCTCTTCGGCGACGATGTGGTGCTGCAGTTCGGCGGCGGCACCATCGGGCACCCGATGGGCATCCAGGCGGGCGCCACGGCGAACCGCGTGGCGCTGGAGGCGATGGTGCTGGCCCGCAACGAGGGCAGGAACATCGACGTGGAAGGGCCGGAGATCCTCCGCGCCGCCGCGAAATGGTGCAAGCCGCTGGAAGCCGCCCTGGATACCTGGGGCAACATCACCTTCAACTACACCTCAACCGACACCTCGGACTTCGTGCCGACGGCCTCGGTCTCGATGTAAGGAGCGAACGGATGCGTATCACACAGGGCTGCTTCTCGTTTCTGCCGGACCTGACGGACCAGCAGATCACCGCGCAGGTGGAATACTGTCTCGGCAAGGGCTGGGCGATCGGCATCGAATACACCGACGAGCCGCACCCGCGGAACACCTATTGGGAGATGTGGGGCAACCCCATGTTCGACCTGCGCGACGCCAAGGGGGTGATGATGGAGCTGGACGAGTGCCGCAAGCTGCACAAGGACGTCTACATCCGCATCAACGCCTTCGACAGCACACGCGGCTTCGAGACGGTGACGATGAGCTTCATCGTCAACCGGCCCAAGCACGAGCCGGAAATCCGCATGATGCGGACCGAGGTGGACGGGCGGTCGATCCGCTACACCCACAGCATCGCCCGCTGATCCGCACCTCCCTGCGGAGCGCGGGCGGCAAGGCTGGGGGGCTTCGCGCCCCCCAGACCCCCCCCGGGATATGTAAGCCAAGATGAAGCTGCAGGAGTCTGCGATGAACGACGAAAGCCCGGCGCCGCCGACCAGCATCGATCTGCGCGCCGAGTACGAGAGCTCTGGCGCGCGCGAGGTGCTGGAGGAACTCGACCGCGAGCTGATCGGGCTGAAGCCGGTCAAGGACCGCATCCGCGAGACCGCGGCGCTGTTGCTGGTGGAAAAGGCGCGGCAGAAGCTGGGGCTGGCGCATGAGACGCCGACGCTGCACATGAGCTTCACCGGCAATCCGGGCACCGGCAAGACCACCGTCGCGCTGAAAATGGCGGGGCTTTTGCATCGGCTGGGCTATGTGCGCAAGGGCCATCTGGTCAGCGTGACGCGCGACGATCTGGTGGGGCAATACATCGGCCATACCGCGCCCAAGACCAAGGACGTGCTGAAGCGCGCCATGGGGGGCGTGCTGTTCATCGACGAAGCCTATTACCTCTACCGGCCCGACAACGAGCGGGATTACGGGCAGGAGGCGATCGAGATCCTGTTGCAGGTGATGGAGAACAACCGCGACGATCTGGTGGTGATCCTCGCAGGCTATGCCGACCGGATGGAGAATTTCTTCAACTCAAACCCCGGCTTCCGCTCGCGCATCGCGCATCACATCGAGTTTCCCGACTATACCGACGTCGAGCTGCACCAGATCGCCGGACATATGCTGGCCGACCAGAACTATCTGCTGACGCCGGAGGCCGAGGCGGCGCTGACCGATTACATCTCGCTGCGGCGGGCGCAGCCGCATTTCGCCAATGCCCGCTCGATCCGCAACGCGCTGGACCGGGCGCGGCTGCGGCAGGCGAACCGGCTGTTCAGCGGCTCCACCGGGCCGGTGGATGCGGCGGCGCTCTCGACCATCACCGCCGAGGATATCCGGGCGAGCCGGGTGTTTCAGGGCGGGCTGGAGAGCGAGCGGCGGCGGGTGGAGACCTCGGCATGATCAAGGCGATCATCTTCGACGTCGACGGCACGCTGGCGGAAACCGAGGAGCTGCACCGGCGCGCCTTCAACGACACCTTCGCCGCGATCGGGGTGGACTGGCACTGGGACCGTGACGACTATCGCGAGCTGCTGACCACGACCGGCGGCAAGGAACGGATCGCGCGGTTCCTGCGGCATCAGGCGGGCGATCCGGCGCCGATGCCGGTGGCCGAGATCCATGCGTTGAAGACCGCGCGCTATGTCGAGCTGATGGCGGCGGGGCAGATCGAGCTGCGGCCCGGCATCGCCCAGCTGATCCACGAGGCACAGCTGGCCGGGGTGCGGCTGGCGGTCGCGACGACCACGAGCCTGCCCAATGTCGATGCCCTGTGCCGCGCGGTGCTGCGCCGGCCCGCCGAGCGGATCTTCGAGGTGGTGGCGGCGGGCGACATGGTGCCCGCGAAGAAGCCTGCGCCCGACGTCTATCTGCTGGTGCTGGAGCGGCTGGGGCTGGAGGCCGCCGACTGCGTGGTGCTGGAGGATTCGCGCAACGGGCTGCGGGCGGCGAAGGCGGCGGGGTTGCGCTGTCTCGTGTCTCCGGGTTTCTATACGCGAACAGAGGATTTCACCGGGGCCGACCGGCTGCTGGCGTGCTTTTCGGAGCTTGGCGGGCTGGCCGGGCTGCAGGAAACGGTTGGGGCTTGAGGGAATGGCATGGCGGCGGTGATCTTCGATCTGGACGGAACGCTGGTCGATTCCGCCCCCGACATCCATGCGGCGCTGAACCGGACGCTGGCCGAGGAGGGCGCGCCGCCGCTGACGCTGCCGCAGGTGGTCGGCTTCATCGGCAACGGGGTTCCGGTTTTGATCGAGCGGGTGATGCAGGCACGGGGCGAGCCTGCCGATGCGGCGCGGCACCGCGATCTGCATGACCGTTTCATGCGTCATTACAATGCCGATCCGGCAACGCTGACCACGGTGTTTCCCGGCGCCGAGACCGCGCTGCGCGGGCTGGTGGCCGCGGGCTGGCGGATCGGGCTCTGCACCAACAAGCCCGAGGCGCCGTCGCGCGACATCCTGAGCCGTTTCGGGCTGCTCGACCTCTTCGCCATCGTCATCGGCGGCGACAGCCTGCCGGTGAAGAAGCCCGATCCGGCCCCGCTCCATGCCGCCGCGGCGGCCTTTGCCGAGGGGCCGGTGCTCTATGTCGGCGACAGCGAGGTGGATGCGGCGACGGCGGCGGCGGCAGGACTGACCTTCGCGCTGTTCACCGAGGGTTATCGCAAGACTCCGGTGCATGACCTGCCGCATCATGGGCTGTTCAGCCATTTCGACGAGCTTCCGGCGCTGCTGGAAACCCTCGCCCGCCGCTGAACCGGTTTTCCCTTTCCGGCAAAGACCTATATCCTCGGGTGACGGCCATTTGCCGCAAGGAGGAAACATGACGGCATCGCACTGGATCGGCACCGAAGGGCCGGAGCTGAACCGCAGACCCGCACATCGGCTCTGGCTGATGGATCAGGCGCGCAGCCTCTTCGATTTCTTCCTGCCCGCCTTCAACCCGGCAGGCGGTTTTTTCGCGCTCGACACCGAGGGGCGGCCGATGCCGGGCAGCCCGCGCCAGCTGCACGAGACGACGCGGATGGTGCATTGCTATGCGATGGGCCATCAGCTCGGTCTGCCGGGCGCCGACCGGATGGTGGATCACGGCATGGAATTCCTCTGGACCCGGCATCGCGATGCGGCGCAGGGCGGGTATTTCTGGGGGATCGACGACGCCGGGCCGACCAATGCGACGAAGCAGGCCTACGGCCATGCCTTCGTGCTGCTGGCGGCCTCCTCGGCCAAGGTGGTGGGGCATCCCGATGCGGACCGGCTCCTGGCCGATGTGACCGAGGTGCTGCACGAGCATTTCTGGGATGCCGAGGCCGGAGCCACGCGCGAGGAGTTTACGCAGGACTGGCAGCCGCTGAGCGGCTATCGCGGTCAGAACTCCAACATGCATCTCACCGAGGCGCTGATGGCGGCCTATGAGGCCACCGCGGATCTGACTTACCTCGGCATGGCCGAGCAGATCGCCGATCTGATCATCAACCGCCATGCCCGTGCCGCAGGCTGGCGGGTGCCAGAGCATTTCGATGCCAACTGGCAGCTCGACCGCGATTACGAGGGCGATCCGATGTTCCGCCCTGCCGGCACCACGCCCGGGCACGCGCTGGAGTGGAGCCGGCTTCTAGTGCAGCTCTGGCAGCTGGGCGGGCAACAGGTGGGCTGGATGCACGAGGCGGCCGAGGCGCTGTTCCTGACCACGGTGGCGACGGCGTGGGACCGCGAGCGCGGCGGCTTCTACTACACGCTCGACTGGGACGACCGCCCGTCGCGGGCCGACCGCTTCTGGTGGCCCTGCTGCGAGGGGATCGCCGCGGCCTCGGTGCTGGGGCAGATGAGCGGCGGTGCGCGGTTCGAGGAGTGGTATCGGCGGATCTGGAACTTCTCCGCCTCCCATCTGATCGACCGGGAAAATGGCGGCTGGTTCCCCGAGCTGGACCCCGACCTTCTGCCGGTGAACCGGGTTTTCCATGGAAAGCCCGACATTTATCATGCCGTGCAGGCCTGCCTGATCCCGCTCGTTCCGGCCAATGGCAGCGTCACCCGGGGGCTGCGGGACGGGCTTCCCAACCTTACCGCATGAAACAGAAAAAAACTTCAGGTTGTCGGGAACCTCTCGGCGGCGCGGAGGTTTTGCTGATATCCCCGTGGCCGGCGAGTATCCCCAAACGCCTGCCCTTTACCGCCACGGGTTATGCGCCGTCAGTGGGGCCATCCCTCCCTTACTGACGGCGCGCCCCTTTCCCCACATCGACGGTGCGGCGCACTCATCAGCGCACGTCCTGCAACGAAAAAGTCCCGGCAGGTGCCGGGCCTTATCTGTTGGTGTCCGGCGGCGCGCTGGCGCCGCCGGAAGCCGGATTAGCCGTCGATGCGGTCGGCCACGGCCTTTGCGAAAGCCGCCACGACGCCGGCGTAGACTTCGGTGCTGGTCGGCGGGATCACCGTGATGTCGGTGCCCGCGGGCATCATCGGCAGGGCCTGGTCCATCGTGACCGTCAGATCGAAGGTCTCGAAGTTGGAATTGTTGTTCATGTCGATCACGTTGACCGTGCCCTGAAGCTTGGTCTCGGCGCTGCCCACGGCGGCCTGGAAGTAGTTGGCCAGCTCGACTTCGGACATGTCGATCTTGATGTCCATGCCCTGATCGGCCAGACGGCCCACCAGTTGCGCCGCGATGGCGGCTTCCAGATCGGCGTCGAGCGTCTGCCAGTAGGCGGCAGCCTCGGGATTGTTGAGATCGTTGAGCGAGGTCTGCACGTCGATCGATTTGATCATCGGCAGGTCCTGCGCGAAAGCGGGAACAGCAAGGAGAGCGCCCAGAAGGGCGGGAGCAATAGCTTTGCGAAACATTGTAAGATCTCCGAACGTATGAGGAGGGATCATCCGGCGCCATGCCGGATCGTCCGACGCTTTAGAAACGCCCGGCGCGGAAGATCGGTTCCGTCTTTATCAAGCGATTACATGAGGGGGCGTTGTTCGACCCGTTCCAGATCGACGACGGCCAGCTGCGCCAGCAGGCGGCGGTCGCGGACCTGCAGCCGCCCGTCCGACCAGTTGGCCAGACCGGCCTCGCGCAGCTTGCGGATCGTCTTGTTGGTATGCACCAGCGAAAGGCCCAAGGCATCCGCCAGATCGTGCTGGCGGAAGGGCAGCGGCACTGTCCCACCCTCCAAGAGCCCCAGCGCCGAGAGCCGTTCGTGCATCCTGAGCAGCGCCCAGGCGACCCGCTGCAGCGCATCGCGCTGGCCCAGAGTGGCGATGGTCTCGCCCAGGAAATGCTCTTCCACCGCCGAGATCCAGGTCAGGTCGTAGGCGCGCTCGGGCGAGTCGCGGAACAGCTCCCAGACGCGGGCGCGCTCGAAGACGCAGAGCACCATCGGCGAGGAGGCCTCGGCGGAGTGGCGCAACTCGCCGGTGATCCCCGCCTGCAGGCCGAGGAAATCGCCTGGAAAGAGGAAGTTGATGACCTGCCGCCGCCCGTTCTCCAGCGTGGTGTAGCGGATGCCCTGCCCGCGCAGCACGGTATAGAGCTCGGACGAGGCGTTGCCTTCGCTCATCAGGGTGGTGCCACGCTCCACATGGCGTTCGGCGACCTTGAAGCTTTCCATGAAGGCCAGCTCTTCCGCCGAGAAGGGCTGGAAGATCGGCATTTTCCTCAAGGGACAGCAGCTGCAGGAAAGACTGTGCATCTCGACCTATCTTAACGAGTATATGTCACAGATTAATGCGCAATGCGCGGCGATGCCGCAAGGGTATGCTCCAATTCAGGAGAAAACCCATGACCCCGCCCTCAGCGGTCACCCCCACGTGCCTCATTGCCTTGAAACATTTCGTCGTGGCGCAGGACATCGCGCTCACCATCGCCGAGTTCGATCCGACCATCCATGTGATCCTCGTCACCGACCCGCAGAGCATCATGCTGTCTTCCGGGGTGGAGCGGCTGTGGCTGGCCTTTCTGGGGATCAGCCCGTCGCGGATCGACGACGACCCGCTGGCGCAGGCGGTGCTGGCGCGGGGCGGGCAGCTGGTGCTGATCAACGACGAAGCCGAGGAAATAGGCGACAGCGACCGCTGGTGGGTGCTGCCCCGACCGTTCACTACGGAAGCCGTGCTGAACCTGATGACGCGGGCGAGCGAAGCGGTGTGAGGCAGGCGCTGCGCCGGGCGGGGGGCTGGCGGAGCGGCGTTTTGGGGAGTGGATTGGCGGTGCCTCGTGAACGGAGTCGGCGGCCGGTGGATACTCGAAACTCGACGGCTTTTATAGTCAGGGTTGTCGCCTTTGCATCGGCCCTGCATGACGTGCTGGATCACTGAATAAGCGTGCAATCCGCGCCCTTGTCCCGTCCGCATCGCGCCACCAAAAAGACGTGATCGCCCATGATTGATTGCGCCGGAGGTCATTGAAAGACGGATGAGCACGCGCCGGGCACCCGGCCTGATCCTCGCGCTTTCCGGCCCGCTCACTCCGTGCAAAGACACGGGACATCATGGCAACGATCACGTCGAAAATCGCCTTCACCCTCGACTCCTTCAACCTGAACCAGCTCGTCGAAGACACCGACTATCTGACGATGGAAAACGAGATGACGCCCTGGAGCGACTATCCCGACCAGTTCGGCTATGGCGTGGATTTCTCGACCTTCATCGCGTTCGGCGGCGATGCGATCCAGTTCGCCAATGGCACGGTCACCGGCGGCACCGTCAACAACGTGATGCTGATCGACGACGCGAACGAAAGCTACAAGACGCTGATCGAGCTGGACGGGCTGTCGATTTCCGCGACGCAGGCCGTCAAGGCGGTGCAGACGGTCTCGGGCGCGGATGATCTGAAACTGCTGAAATCAGCATTCCGCGGCGCGGACAGCTTTGTTCTGTCCAACAAGACTGATGTGATGAGCGGGTTCAACGGCAACGACACGATGAGCGGGAAGAATGGCCGCGACGCGCTTTCCGGCGATGGCGGCAAGGACACGCTCTATGGCGATGGCGGCAATGACACGTTGTCGGGCGGGGCGGGCAATAACCGGCTCCATGGCGGCAAGGGCGCGGATCAGCTGACCGGCGGCGCCGGGGCGGATATGCTTTTCGGCGGCAAGGACGGTCAGCGGGATGTCTTCGTCTTCACTTTGGCCTTAGAGAGCAAAGCCGGGCGGCGCGACACGATTCAGGAATTCCAGAGCAAGGATGACATCGATCTGCGCGGCATCGACGCCAATGGCGACATGGCGGGCGACCAGGCTTTCGGCTTCGGCAGCAAAGCGGCCAGCTATGCGGTCTGGACCGTCGATGCCGGCAAGGACCTGCTGGTGCGCGCCGATGTGACGGGCGACGGCAAGGCCGATCTGGAGATCAAGGTGATGGGCGTGGACCAGCTGCTTGCCAGCGATTTCCTGCTCTGACGGCGCAGGCGGCAGAGAACCCCGAAAGACAGAGGCCCCGGTTTGTCACCGGGGCCTTTGTTTCAGCATCGCATCGCTCAGGCGTTCAGCGTCTCGGTCGAGGAGAAGAACATCGCCTGGCTGACGGCGGAGCGGACCTGATCTTCGGAATAGGGTTTGGTGATCAGGAAGGCCGGTTCCGGGCGCTTGCCGGTCAGCAGCCGCTCGGGGAAGGCGGTGACGAAGATCACCGGCGTGTCGTCGAACTGCTTGAGGATGTCGTTGACCGCGTCGATCCCCGAGGAGTTGTCGGCCAGCTGGATGTCCGCGAGGATCAGGTCGGGACGTTCCTTGCCCGCGAGGGCGACGGCCTCGGTGCGGGTGCGAGCGATGCCGGTCACGCCATGGCCCATCTCGCGCACGATGGCGACGATATCCATGGCGATGATCGCCTCGTCTTCGATGACCATGATCCGGCCAGCGACCGAGTTGGCCATCTCGCGCTGTGCGATATCGACAAGCTCGCCCGCCTCTTCGGCGTCGATCTGCATGATCGCGGCGATCTCGTCATGGTGGAACCCTTCGATGGCGTGCAGCAGCAGCGCCTCGCGGGTGTTGGGGGTCAGATGCGCCATGTGATCCTGCGCGCGCTGCGACAGGCGGCTGTCAGGCTCGCCCAGCGGGGCGCCCGCACTGGCCCAAACAAGGTGGAAAGCATGGAACAGGGCCACTTTGGGGCTTTCGACCGCAGTGAAAATGCTCGTATCTTCAAGGATCGCCTCAAGGGTGGCCGCCGCAAACCGGTCCCCGGTTTCCTGGCTGCCGGTCAGGGCACGGGCATAACGGCGCAGGTATGGGAGATTGGTCCCGATCAGGCTGGCGAGGTCGGGCTTCGCTTCGGACGTCATGTACAAATTCCCTTGTGCGTCACATTCTCGGGAACCGAACGCACCCGGGCGCGTTCGGTTCCCGGGGTTATAACAACTTTCGTGAAGGGCGTGACGGATTAAATGGCAAAACGGGATAAGTCGGGGATGCAGCAACAGATCGACGAGAATCTGAAACGGGTCTACGAGGAAGCCCTCGAGCAACAGGTGCCCGACAGGTTCGCCCAGCTTTTGGAGCAGCTGCGCCAGAAGGAAGAGAAGAAATGAACACGCCGCAAAGCCTGCCGCAGGCCTCGCGCGATCCAAGGGATGAGCTGCCGGACCACCTGCCCGCCCTGCGCGCCTTCGCCATCAGCCTGACCCGCAACGTCGCCGTGGCCGACGATCTGGTGCAGGACACCATCGTGAAGGCATGGACGAATTTCGACAAGTTCACCGAGGGGACGAATCTGCGGGCGTGGTTGTTCACCATCCTGCGCAACACCTTCTATTCCGACAAGCGCAAGCATCGCCGGGAGGTGCCCGACCCCGAGGGCGTCCACGCGGCGTCGCTGTTCGTCAAACCCGCGCATGACGGCCGCATGGCCTTCACCGACTTCAGTGCCGCTTTCGACAAGCTGTCACCGGAGCATCGTGAAGTTCTGATACTGGTCGGCGCCTCGGGTTTTGCGTATGAGGATGCAGCGGTTATGATGGGTGTCGCAGTCGGCACCGTGAAGAGCCGTGCAAACCGGGCGCGGGCGCGTCTGGCAGAGCTGCTGCATCTGGAAAAGGGCGAAGAAATGTTCTCTGGGGTGGATGGTCAAACTCTCGCGGTGATGTCGCGATCCGGGATGACTGCCGCATGATATTTGGGGCCGGGCGGCCCAGCCGCTTTGCTGACAGGATCGGCTTTCGTTTTGCCTTCCTTCTGGCCGTGGCGCTGCTGCCTCTCGGAGTGATCTCGATGGTGCAGTCCGCCGCGGTCCTGCGTGAGGCCGCGGCGCGATCCGAGGCTGCGTTGACCGGCGAGACGATGCGCGCCTCGGAGAACGAGGTGCATCTGATCCAGCGCGCGCAGGGCTCTGCGGCCGCGCTGTCTCAGGTGATCAAACCGCTTCTCAACACGCCGGAGGCCTGCACTGACGCGCTGCAGGCGGTGCTGCGCGAGTCGCAGGCCTATTCGCTGGTCGGCTATATCCCGGTCAGCGGGGTGATGACCTGTTCGTCCTCCGCCACAACCGAAGACCTGAGCAGCAGCAAGCGCGTCGCTGAAGCGATGTCGGCGATGCGCCCGATGCTGCAGACCAGCCCGATGGGCATGCTGTCGCAGACGGCTGTCGTGATGATCACCCATCCCGTCTTCGGGCCGCAGGGCGATCTTCTGGGCGTCATCCTCGTCTCCCTGCCACATGACGGGCTGATTGCCCGGGCTACCCTCAGCCCCGAGCTGAACCCGCCGGTGCTGATGACCTTCAATCAGGAGGGGATGGTCCTGACCTCCTCAGTCGGGCTGGAACGGGTGGAAGAGATGCTGCCGCGCGACCGGGCGTTGAAGGCATTGGCGGGAGACAGCGACCTGTCCTTCACCGCGGAAACCGGAAGCGGGTCGCAGCGGGTTTTCTCAGTGGTGCCGATCATCCCTGGAACGCTCTACGCTCTCGGCTCCTGGGACAAGGATACCGGCAACTGGGTGACGCGGGCCGCGCCTGCCGCCCTGCTGCCTGCGCTGATGTGGATCGCCTGTCTGATGGTTGCCTGGCTCGCCTCGGAGCGGCTGATGACGCGGCATATCCGCAGCCTGCGCGGCGCGATCACCGCCTTTTCCGGCGGCTCGCGCGCGCTGGACAAGCATGATTTCAGCGCCGCGCCCTTCGAGATACGGCAACTTGCCGAAGCTTTCGACCGGATGACCGATACCATCCTGCATGACGAGGCTGAGCTGGAGGACATGGTTCACCAGAAGGAGGTTCTGCTGCGCGAGGTGCATCACCGCGTGAAGAACAACCTGCAACTGATCGCCTCGATCATGAACATGCAGATGCGGCAGGCCCGCACCCCCGAAGCCAAGGGGCTGATGAAGGGGCTGCAGGACCGGGTGATGAGCCTCGCCACGATCCACCGGGGGCTTTACCAGACAACCGGCCTGACCGATATCCGCGCCGACGAGCTGTTGTCGGACATCGTGCGGCAGGTGGTGAATCTTGCCACCGGCCCCGGCAGACGGATCGAGGTGCATACCGATTTCGGCGACCTGCGGCTGACCCCGGATCAGGCGGTGCCGCTGTCGCTGCTGCTGACCGAAGCGCTGACCAATGCGATGAAATACGCGGGCGCCTCGGATGGCCGGATCCCGCGGCTCGACGTGTCGCTGCACCGCGAGGGCGCGGTGGCGGCGGTGCTCGTGGTGACGAACACTGTCGGCGCGCGCCAGCAGGCGGCGGAGACGATGGATGTGGGCACCGGGCTCGGCGCGCAACTGCTGTCGGGCTTTGCCCAGCAGATCGGCGGTCAGGTGGAGGTCACCGACACGGACGACATCCACCGGCTGAGCGTGACCTTCGACGTCCGCCCGCTGACCGAAGCCGAAGCCCGCAACGAAGTCGCCGAGAGCGAGAGCTGACAGCAGAACGGCGGCAGGATCGCTCCCGCCGCCGTCGGTCGCTCCTCGGTGCGAGGGATCAAGACGGCGGCGCGCCGGCCTGCGTCTCGGCCAGAAGGGTCGCCAGCTCCTGACGCATCTCGGCCAGCCGTGCCGCATCGGCCGGGCTCTGCGGTTGGGCCAGCGCATCGGCATAGGCGTCCAGCACATGCTGCTCGCCGCTCTGCACCTGCTTGAGAATGTCCGCGTCGATCTCGTCCACGAAGGCGCGGACCGAGACGACGGCGCGGTTAACCGTGGACATGAAGCTGCCGTCAGCATCCGGCCGGCGACCTGCCGCCATCAGCATGGCGGTGATCTCGCCGATCTGGCGCTGGTGCAGGCTGCGGAAGCGTTCGGCGATCGGGCGGAACTCGGGCTCGGCCTTCGTCACCATGGTCTCGAACCCTGCAAGCACATCGACGCTGCGGGTGTGCAGCGTCTCGAGGGTCTCCAGCGCGGTCTCTGTCTGCGTTGCCGTCATGTCACTCGTCCTTTGCAATGGGATGGGCCGGGTTAACGCGAGCGTCTCGCGGGGGTTCCGGCCCCCCGGCTGCGGTCACATGCGGCGAGACGCCGCACGCGGGCCAAGGAAGAACCACAGGATGAAGCCGACGACCGGCAGGAGGATCACGATGAGCGCCCAGACCACCTTGGTGCCGGTCGAGGCCGCCGAGCCGAAGATCGACACCAGCGCCCAGATGTCGAGCGCGAGGATGATCAGACCGCCGAAGCCCCGCAATTGAAACATGTTCATTTCCACGATGTCACTCTCCTGTTTGCACCAAGGCCCTGCTGTCGGGCCTTCGGCCCGGGGGCCGACCTGCGCTCAACGCCGGCCGGAGCATGGTGGTTCCGGGTGGCCCCCAGCGGAACCGCGGCGCGCAACGCTGCGTTTTCCAAGCAGAAATCCAGACGACCCCGACCTTCAGCCAGTAAGGAGACTTCACATGCTCGGATGGGCCCTGACCTTCCTCGTCATCGCGCTGATCGCCGCTGCGCTTGGTTTCGGCGGCATCGCCGGCACCGCCGCCGGTATCGCCAAAATCCTCTTCGTGGTCTTCATCGTGCTGTTCCTGATCGCGATGATCGCCCGCGCGGTGCGTGGCAAGCCGCCAATCTGACGCTATTGCGGGCCGCCTGTTCGCGGCTCAGGCATCGAGAAAGGCACGGACGGGCTGGACAGAGCGTTCCGGCCCCTCCTCTTGCGGCACGTGGCCCAGTTGCGGCAGCAGCACGGTTTCGACATGGGGCAGAGCGCGGTCATAGCTGCGCGCCGTGCCGACCGGGATCACGCCGTCCTCCTCCCCCCAGAGCAGCAGCACCGGCGCCTCGACCCGCGCCAGGATCGGCTCGGGCGGCACCAGCACCGTCTGGCGCATCCGCTCCAGCATGGCGGCGCGCACGCCGGGGGCCCGGATCAGATCGTAATAGCGACTCACCAGCGGCTCGGTGACGGCGGCGGAGTCGGCGAAGGCCGCGCCGAGGGTCAGCCGCAGCAGCGGTCGCGGCAGCCAGAGCCGCAGCGCGCTGGCCACCACCGGCACTTCCGGCGCGACGCCATAGGTGAAGCCGGGACTTTCGTAGCCGTCGGGCGAGACCAGCACGAGCTTGCGCACGCGTTCGGGATGGGTGGCGGCAAAGGTGAAGGCGATGCGCCCACCGATGGAATTGCCGACGAAATCCGCCTGTTCCAGCCCCAGCCTGTCCATGATCCCGAGGATCACCGCCATTACCCGGGCGTCGGAATAATCGCCGGTCCGGTCGGCGGGCGAAAGGCCATGCCCAGGCAGATCGAAGCGGATCACCCGCCGGTCGGTCTCCAGCAGCCGCGCCCAGTCGTTCCATGTGTGCAGCGACGAGCCGAAGCCGTGGATCAGGATCACCGGGCGCCCGTCGCGCGGGCCGGTATCGCGCATGTGCAGCGTGGTGCCCGCCACTTCGACCAGATCTTCGGGGCTGAGAAGATACTGCGCCTCGACGGTGGCGCGGGGCAGATCCGGGGTCCAGAGCACGATGGCGAGGCCAAGGACGAGAGATCCGGCAAGGTTGATCAGACCGACAAGCTTCAGGAACCGCTGCTTACTCATGAGACCCACTTGGACCGCCGCACCGAAAAGGGTGCGACTTTTTGACACGCTACTGGGCGGGCACATAGCTGAGTCCGGCGCAGGATCAAGAGCGGCGAACGCCAAGTCACTCTGCTGCAAGGCAGAATTAATTCTGCACCGCATCATTAACAATTCCATAAACTTGATCCTGCTCAAGTTGAGATTGCTGCGGGTGCATTACGATTTTTACAATGGTTCGGCATCGCTTGCCCGATCCGAGACGGGAGCGAGGCAGAGGATGGCAGAGGGGCAGACGAAGCCGGATGGCTATGGCGAGGCGCTCGACCGGGCGTCGCGCTCGATGATCGCCGGGACGACGCGGGGGCTGGCGCCCTCGGTTCTGGTGAATGCCGCGACCGACTGGGCGCTGCACATGGCCGCCGCCCCGGGCAAGCGGGCAGAGCTGGCGGAGCGCGCACTGCACAACGCGGCGCGGCTGGCCGGGTCGGCCTTCGGCGGGGCGCCCGCTGTCGTCGACCGCCGCTTCGCCGCGCCCGAATGGGATGCGCCTCCCTTCGCCGCGATGCGCGATGCCTTCCTGCTGACCGAGGACTGGTGGCAGGCCGCCACCACCGGGCTGCGCGGCATGGCACCGATGCACGAGGCGGCGCTGAGCTTTGCCGTGCGGCAGGGGCTGGACGTGGTCTCGCCCGCCAACCTGCCCTTCCTCAACCCCGAGGTCATCGCCCGCACGGTCGAGACGAGGGGCGAGAACCTGCAGCGGGGCAGCGCCAACTTCCTGCACGACCTCTGGCGCAGCGCGCACCCTGCGCCGCCGGAAGACCCGGCGCTGCAGATCGGGACGGGCCTCGCCGCGACGCCGGGCAAGGTGGTGGCGCGCACCCATCTGATGGAGTTGATCCAGTACAGCCCAAGCACCGAAACCGTGCATCCCGAGTCGGTGCTGATCGTCCCGGCTTGGATCATGAAATACTACATCCTCGACCTCTCCGCCCAGAACTCGATGGTGCGCTGGCTGGTGGCGCAGGGCTTCACCGTCTTCATGGTCTCGTGGCGCAACCCCGGATCGGAGGACCGCGACCTGGGGATGGAGGACTACTTGGCGCAGGGCCCCTTGGCCGCGCTGGAGGCGGTTCTGGCCATCACCGGCGCTCAGCGGGTGCACGCCGCGGGCTACTGCCTAGGCGGCACGCTGCTGGCCATCGCTGCCGCCGAGATGGCGCGCAGGGGCGACGACCGGCTGGCCTCGCTCACGCTCTTCGCGGCGCAGGTCGATTTCTCCGAGGCGGGCGAGCTGGCGCTGTTCATCTCCGAGGCGCAGGTGGCGCTCTTGGAAGACATGATGTGGCATCAGGGCTATCTCGACAGCGACCAGATGAGCGGGGCCTTCACGCTCCTGCGGTCGCAGGACATGATCTGGTCGCGGATGGTGCATGACTATCTGATGGGCGAGACGCCGCATGCCACCGATCTGATGACATGGAACGCCGACACGACCCGGATGCCCTACCGGATGCATTCGGACTACCTGCGCCGGCTGTTTCTGGAAAACCGGCTGTCGAACGGCAAGTTCGAACTCGACGGCCACAAGATCTCGCTCACCGACCTGCGGTTGCCGATCCTCGCGGTAGGGACCGAGACGGATCATGTCGCGCCATGGAAATCGGTGTTCAAGATCCAGCGGCTGACCGAGACGGAGACGACCTTCGTGCTCACCTCGGGCGGGCACAATGCCGGGATCGTCTCGGAGCCGGGACATGCGCATCGCCATTATCGCATTGCCACGACCCAGCGCGACGATCCCTATCTCGACGCCGACGACTGGCTGGCGTCGCAGCTCCCGGTGGAGGGCTCCTGGTGGCCCGCCTGGGCGGCTTGGCTGGCGGCGCGTTCGGGGCCACAGGGCAAGCCGCCGCCGATGGGCAAGCCGCGCAGCGCCCATGCGCCGCTCTGCGATGCGCCCGGCACCTATATCCTTCAACGCTGAAAGGCCTGTCATGCTCACCGGAAAATTCGGGCTCGTGGTCGGCGTCGCCAACGGGCAGTCCATCGCCGCGGGCTGCGCCGCGGCCTTCGCCGAGGCTGGCGCCACCTTGGCGCTGACGCATCTCAACGACCGCTCGCGGCCACATGTCGCCGCGGTGGCGGAGGCGGTGGGGGCCGAGATGCTGCTGCCGCTCGATCTCACCACACCCGGCGCGCTGGAAGCGGTGTTCGAGCGGATCGCGCAGGATTGGGGGCGGCTCGACTTCCTGCTGCATTCGGTCGCCTTCTGCCCGAAGGAGGATCTGCACGGCCGCGTCACCGATTGCTCGGCCACGGGTTTCGCCGAGGCGATGGACATCTCCTGCCACAGCTTCCTGCGCATGGCCCGGCTGGCCGAACCGCTGATGAAAGATGGCGGCAGCCTGATGACGGTCAGCTATTACGGGGCCGAGAAGGTGGTGGACAATTACAACATCATGGGCCCGGTGAAGGCGGCGCTGGAGGCCTGCACCCGGCATGTCGCCGCAGAGCTGGGGCCGCAGGGCATCCGGGCCAACGTGCTGTCGCCGGGGCCCATCGCCACCCGCGCGGCCAGCGGCATCGACCATTTCGACGCGTTGATCGAGGATGCCAAGACCCGCTCGCCCGAACGGCGGCTGGTGACCATCGAGGAGGTGGGCGCGGTCGCGGCCTTCCTCGCCTCCGACGCCGCCTCGGGCGTCACCGGCACCGTGACCCATGTTGATGGAGGCCGCCATGTTCGGATGTGACCCGAGCTTCACCACGATCGAGAACCGCACCCTCGACGAGCTGCAGATCGGCGACTCCGCCGAGGTGGAGCGGGTGCTGACCACCGAGGATATCGAGCTCTTCGCCGTCATGTCGGGCGACGTGAACCCGGCGCATCTGGATGCGGCCTATGCCGAGGACAGCGATTTCCACCATGTCATCGCCCATGGCATGTGGGGCGGCGCGCTGATCTCGGCCGTGCTGGGCACCCGGTTGCCCGGCCCCGGCACGATCTATCTCGGCCAGTCGCTGCGCTTCCGCCACCCTGTCAGCCCCGGCGACCGGATCACCGCCCGTGTCACCGTGCGCGAGATCGACCGTAGCAGCGCCAAGGTGACGCTGGACTGTCTCTGCCAGAACCAGCGCGGCGAGCCGGTCATCACCGGCGAGGCGCTGGTGCTGGCCCCGCGCGAGAAGGTCAGCCGCCCGGTCACCGCGCTGCCCGACGTGCGGCTGCACAAGGCGGGCGCGCGCTTTGCCGCGCTGATCCAGCAGGCGCGGGCCTTCCCGCCGATGACCACGGCGGTGGTCCATCCCTGCGACGACCTGAGCCTGATCGGCGCATTGCAGGCCGAGGCTGCCGGGATCATCGCGCCGCTCTATGTCGGGCCGCGGGCAAAGATCCTCGCCACCGCCCGCGCGGCGAATGTGACGCTGGACGAAAGCCGCATCGTCGATGCGCCGCACAGCCATGCCGCCGCCGAGCTTGCCGTGGCGCTGGTGCGCGAGGGGCGGGCGGCGGCGCTGATGAAGGGCAAGCTGCACACCGACGAACTGCTTTCGGCAGTGCTCTCGCGTGAGACCGGGCTCAGGACCGAGCGGCGGCTGAGCCATGTCTTTGCGCTGGACGTGCCGGATGTGGACCGGATGCTGTTCATCACCGACGCGGCGATCAACATCGCCCCCGATCTCGAGACGATGCGCGACATCGTGCAGAACGCCATCGACCTCGCGCTGGCGCTGGGTCTGGCCGAGCCGCGCGTGGCGCTCCTGTCGGCGGTGGAGACGGTGACGGGCAAGATCCCCTCCACCCTGCTCGCCGCTTCGATCTGCAAGATGCATGACCGCGGCCAGATCAGCGGCGGGCTGGTGGACGGGCCGCTTGCCTATGACAACGCGATCTCGCTGGAGGCAGCGGCGGCGAAGGGGATCACCTCGGGCGTGGCCGGGCGTGCGGATGTCCTTGTGGCGCCGAACCTCGAGAGCGGCAACATGATCGCCAAGCAGCTGATCCATCTGGCAGGGGCCGAGGCCGCGGGCATCGTGATCGGCGCGCGGGTGCCGATCGTGCTGACCAGCCGCGCCGACAGCCCCGCCGCGCGTCTAGCCTCGGCTGCCCTCGCCCGGCTGCATGCCGAGGCTGCGCCGCGAAAGCCGCTGGCATGACGCCGGTCTGGCTGGTGCTGAACATCGGCTCGTCGACAATCAAGTTCGGCGTCTATGCCGTGGCCGACAGTCAGCCGCTGGCGCGCGGTGCGGTGGAGGCCGTGGGGCTGGCGCCGAGGCTCAAGGCCGTGCTGCAGGGAGAGCCGCTGCAACTCGTGCTTCCTGAACGGCTGGGCGATACCCGCGCCCAGACGCGCTGGCTGCTGAGCCTGCTGGAAGACCGGCTCGGTCCGCTCGACCTGCGCGCCGCCGGGCATCGGGTGGTTCATGGCGGGACCGAGTTTGCAGCGCCGACCTTGCTTGACGCGGAGGTGATCACCCGGCTCGAGGCGCTGTCGCCGCTGGCGCCGGGGCATCAGCCCTACAATCTGGCAGGGATCGCCGTGGTGGCGGCGCATTGGCCGGGGGTGCCACAGGTGGCCTGCTTCGACACGGCCTTCCACCAGCACCGCAAGCAGAGTGCCAAGCTCTATGCCCTGCCGCGCCACCATGCCGAGGGGGGCATCCTGCGCTACGGTTTCCACGGCCTGTCCTACAACTACATCGCCGCGCGGCTGCCGGAGGTTCTTGGGCCGGTGGCCGAGGGGCGGGTGATCGTCGCCCATCTGGGCAGCGGCGCCAGCCTCTGCGCCATGCGGAGGCGCCGGAGCGTCGAGACGACGATGGGGTTCAGCGCGCTGGACGGGCTGGTGATGGGCACCCGCTGCGGCCAGATCGACCCCGGGGTGCTGCTGCATCTGATGCGGCAGGGCATGGATGCGGCCGCGCTGGAGCGGCTGCTGGGGCGGGAGAGCGGGCTTCTGGGGGTTTCGGGGCTCAGCTCCGACATGCGCGACCTGCTGGAAAGCGACCGGCCCGAGGCTGCAGAGGCGGTCGAACTTTTCGTCGCCGCGGCCGTGCGGCAGATCGGCGGGCTGGTGGCGGGCCTTGGCGGGCTCGACGCGCTGGTGTTCACTGCCGGTATCGGCCAGCACGCTCCGGCAATCCGGGCGCAGATCCTGCAGGCTTTCGGCTTTCTGGGGCTGACGCTGGATGCGGCGGCGAATGCGGCCAATGCCACGCTTCTGAGCACCCCGGACAGCGCGGTGGCCGCCGCGATGATTCCCACCGACGAGGAGGCGGTGATCCTTGCCGGTGTCCGGCAGCTGGCGCGATAGCGCTCACGCGACGACCATTCGCGACATCTTGCCGAAATCGGAAATGGGTGGCCATTTTCTGCCGACAAAACAAGGAACTGCCGAAGCTTCCCTTGGGTAAATGAACTTTTTCCGCCCGGAATGCGTTAAGTCTGGAAAGGACCGCGCGGATGGGCCGTGCGGCACAAGCCGGAGACTAGCATGCCGACCCAGCTTCCCACCCTTCTCATCCCGGGCCTCGTCCTGATGCTCGCCGTCGCCGCCTGCGGTGACACCCGCACCCAGCGCGCGGCCACCGGCGCCCTCGGCGGAGCCGTGGTCGGCGAGGTGATCTCGGACGATCCGGTGACTGGCGCGGTCATCGGCGGCGTGGGCGGCGCGGTCCTGCCCTGAACGCAAATGGCGGAGGCCCTGCCTCCGCCATCTGTCACTTTCTGCGGGCGCGACCCTAAGGCCGCGCCCTCCCATCTCAGAACGGGCTGTCGGGGAAGTAGAACTGCTCGGCGTTCTCCGGCGTCACCAGCTGCGAGCCGATGATGAAGCGGCCCGAGACCGGGGTCGAGGACACCAGACCCAGCGCGGTCAGCTCGATCGCAGTCGAGATCTGCGCCGGCGGATAGGTCACGTTGGCCGGAAGCTGCGGGTCCTTGTCCATGATGCGCTTGATGATCTCCTTCATCCCGGCGCCGCCCATGATCCACATCTCTTCGGTGCGGCCCGCCTGCGCGATGGCTTCCATGGCGCCCACGGCCATGTCGTCATCCGCCGCCCAGACCGCGTCGATTTCCGGGTATTTCGACAGGAAGTCCTGCATCACGTTGAAGGCGTCGTCGCGGTTCCAGTTGCCGAACTGCATGTCCAGCACCTCGATCCCCGAACCGTCGATGGCTGCGGTGAAGGCGTCGACCCGCTCGTTGTCCAGCGTGGTCGGGATGCCGCGCAGCACGACGATCTTGCTGCCGGACTCGAGGTTCTCCTTGAAGTATTCACCCGCGGTGCGGCCGAAGCCCGGGTTGTCACCCGAAACGTAGAGGTTCTCGATCCCCGGCACCGAGAGGCCGCGGTCGACGACCGTCACCCAGATCCCGGCTTCCTTCACCGCTTGCACCGGCGAGGTCAGCGGCTCGCTCTCGAAGGGCAGCACCACCAGCGCGTCGATGTCGCGGGTTGCCACCATGTCCTCAATGTCATTGACCATTTTGCCCGCATTGCCCGCCGTGGCCAGCACGAAGGTCAGCTGCGGGTAGGTCTTCTCGAGCCGTGCGATGGTGTCCTGCGCGTGGAAGTTCAGCCCGCCCATGAAGCCATGCGTGGCCGAGGGGATGGCGACGCCGATGGTGAACTCCTCGGCCTCCTGCGCGGAGACGCTGGTGCCAAGCGCCGCGCCGACAACCGCAACCCCGGCCAGAAAATGTCTGCGTATCATTCTATTCCTCCCATGGAATTTCACCGCTGGTCTGCGGCTTTCTTTTCACGCTGCAAGACGACAGCGAGAATGACGATGACGCCCTGAATCGTGCCGTTGAGATAGGGGCTGACGATCGAGGCGAGGTTCAGGATGTTGTCGATCAGGCTCAGGATCAGCACGCCGACCACCGTCCCCCAGACCCGACCGTAGCCGCCCTTCAGCACCGTGCCGCCGATGATGACGGCGGCGATCGCCTCCAGCTCCCACAGCACGCCGGTCGAGGCCGAGGCCGAGCCGAGGCGCGGCACATACATGATGGTGGCGAGGCCCACGAGCAGACCGAGCAGGGCATAGGTGGCGATGCGCACCCGCACCACGTTGACGGCGGAGTATTTCGCCACCTGCTCGTTGGCGCCGATGGCGGCGGCATGGCGCCCGTAGGCGGTCTGGCGCATGACGATCTCGCCCGCGATCGCGACGAGGGCGAAGACGATGATCGGCCAGCTGATCCCGAGGAAGCCGTCGTAATAGACCGGCCGGTAGATCGCCCGCAGATCGAAGTCGAGCGACAGCGTGCCGCCATCGGCCAGCCAGGTCACCAGCGAGCGGTAGATGCCCATGGTGCCCAGCGTGACGATGAAGGCCTCGATCCCCACCTTGGCCGTCAGGAAACCGTTGAGGAACCCGGCCACCAGCCCCGCGGTGGCCGCCACCAGCATGCCGACAAGGATCACCGGCCAGCCGACGCCCATGCTGGGGATCAGCGCGTTCATCGACATGATCATCAGCCCGGCGATGAAGGCGGCCATCGCCCCCACCGACAGGTCGATCCCGCCCGAGGTGATGACGAAGGTCATGCCCACGGCGATGATGCCGATGAAGGCCGAGCGCGCCAGCACGTTGGTCACGTTGCCGTAGCTGAGGAAATTGTCGTTCAGCCAGGCGCCCAGCGCCACCAGCACGATCAGCGCCAGCAGCGGGCCCAGCACATGCAGGCTGAAACGCTTCGTCGAGGAGGGTGCAGTCGTCGCGGTCATGCGCTTGCCTTCTGGTTGGTCATGCCCATCGCGTAGCGCACGATGGTCTGCTCGCTGATCGCCTCGCCCTCGACCTCGCCGACGATCCGGCCCGAGGCCATAACCATCACCCGGGTCGCAAGCCCGATGACCTCCGGCATCTCGGAGGAGATGACGATGACGCTCTTGCCCTCGGCCACGAGGCGGTTGATGAAGCTGTAGATCTGCTGCTTGGTGCCGATGTCGATGCCGCGCGTCGGCTCGTCGATGATGACGATGTCCGGCTCGGCCAGCATTGTCTTGGCCAGCAGCAGCTTCTGCTGGTTGCCGCCCGACAGGTTGCCCGCGTTCATCGCCTTGTCGCCGACGCGGATGTCGAAATCGCCGATCGCCTTGTCCAGCGCCCGCGCCTCGGCGGGCTTGTCGATCAGGCCGCGGGTGAAGCGGTCCAGCGCCAGCAACGTCAGGTTCTCGTCCAGCGGCTTGCCGAGCAGGAGACCCTTCTCCTTGCGGTCCTCGGTCAGATAGACCAGCCCGGCCTGCAGCGCCGCCATCACCGAGCCGCGCGGCAGGGGCTTGCCCTTCACCGCAACCTCGCCGGTCGCCTCGCGCAGCCCGACCACGCCCTCCATCAGCTCGGTGCGGCCCGAGCCGACCAGCCCGGCAAAGCCCAGCACCTCGCCCTTGCGCAGGGTGAAGGAGGCATCCGTCACCAGACCGGGCACGGTCAAGTGCTTCACCTCCAGCACCACCTCGGCGCCGGGCTGATGCTTCGGCGGGAAGAGGTCGGAGAGCTCGCGCCCCACCATCGCCTCGGCCATCGCGTCCTCGGTCAGGCCCTTCGCCTCGGTCGTCAGCACCCGTCGCCCGTCGCGCAGCACCGTCACGCGGTCGGCGATGCGGGCGATCTCGTCCAGCTTGTGCGAGGTATAGAGGATCGCCGCCCCCGCCGCCCGCAGCCGGTCGATCTGCTCCAGCAGCGTATCGGTCTCGCGGTGGGTCAGCACCGCCGTCGGCTCGTCCATGATCAGCACGCGGGCGTCGAGGCCCAGCGCCTTGGCGATCTCCACCATCTGCCGGTTCGGCACCGAGAGGTTCGAGATCACCTCGCGCGGGTCGATGGCACAATGCAGCCGCTCCAGCAGGCGACGGCTCTCGGCCTGCATCGCGGCGTGGTCGAGGAAGGGCCCGCGCTTCAGCTCGCGCCCGAGGAAGATGTTCTGCTCGACCGTCAGCTGCTGGGCGAGGTTGAACTCCTGATGGATCATCACGATCCCGGCGCGCTCCGCCTCGCGCGAGGAGGCGAAGCGGACGGGCTGGCCAACCAGCACCACCTCGCCCTCGGTCGGGGCAAGAAAGCCCGAGAGGATCTTCATCGTCGTCGACTTGCCCGCGCCGTTCTCGCCGATCAGGGCGTGAACCTCGCCGGGCCGCAGGTCGAAATCGACGCCATGCAGCACCTGCACCGGGCCGAAGCTGCGCGAGACCTGCCGGATGGCGAGGACAGGCTCGGTCATTTCAGCGAGACCCAAGCCGCGTTCTTCTGCGACGAGCGGATGCAGGCGTCGACGAACATCATCCCCTCCAGCCCATCCTGCAGCGTCGGGAAAGTGACGCCCGCCGGCGCCTCGGACCCGCTGCGATGCGCGATGATCGCCTCGGCGGCCTCGGCATAGATGTTGGCGAAGGCCTCAAGAAAGCCCTCGGGATGCCCGGCCGGCGTGCGTGTCAGCCGCTCGGCCTCCGGCCCCATGCCGGGGCCGCGCCGGGTCAGCAGCCGCTTCGGCTCGCCTAGCGGGGTGAACCACAGGTTGGTCGGGTTCTCCTGCGCCCATTCCAGCCCGCCCTTCTCGCCATAGACGCGCAGCCGCAGCCCATTCTCGTGGCCGGGGGCCACCTGGCTGCACCAGAGCATCCCCTTGGCGCCGCCCGCGAAGCGCAGCATGACATGGGCGTTGTCATCGGTGCGCCGCCCCTCGCCGAAGCTGTCGAGATCGCAGGCGAGGCTCTCCAGCTCCAGCCCGGTGACGAAGCGCGCGAGGTTCCAGGCGTGGGTGCCGATGTCGCCGGTCGCCCCGCCCATGCCGCTGCGCTCGGGGTCGTTGCGCCACTCGGCCTGCTTGTTGTCGGGAGCCGCGGGGGCGGCCAGCCAATCCTGCGGATATTCCACCTGCACCACGCGGAGACGCCCCAGCGCCCCCGCGTCGATCATCGCCTTGGCCTGACGCACCATCGGGTAGCCGGTGTAATTGTGCGTCAGCACGAACAGCGCCTCGGCCCCCTCGGCGGCCTTCACCAGCTTCTTCGCCTCGCCCAACGTCGCCGTCAGGGGCTTGTCGCAGATCACATGGATACCGCGCTTGAGGAACTCGCGCGCCACCGGGGCATGCATGTGGTTCGGGGTGACGATGGCCACCGCCTCGATCCCGTCGCCCAAGCGCCCCTCGCGCTGCGCCATGGAGGTGAAATCGCTGTAGATCCGGTCTTCCGGCAGGCCGATGGCCCGGCCCGACTCCCGCGCCTTCTCGGGGGTGGAGGACAGAGCCCCCGCCACGACCTGGAACTTGCCATCCATCCGGGCCGCGATGCGATGCACCGCTCCGATGAAGGCCCCTGCCCCGCCGCCCACCATGCCCAGCCGGATCGGCCCCTCGCGCCGTGCGAATTTGCTCATCTGTCCAGCCCCATCATGCGGCGGTTTGCGGCCTCGTCGGTGCCGCCGACCGCGAAATCGTCGAAGGCGTTCGGTGTCACGCGGATGATGTGGTCGCGCACGAACTGCGCCCCCTCGCGGGCGCCGTCCTCGGGATGCTTCAGCGCGCATTCCCATTCGACCACGGCCCAGCCGTCGAAATCCGCCGCCGTCAGCTTGGAGAAAACCGCGCCGAAATCCACCTGCCCGTCGCCGAGGCTGCGGAACCGCCCGGCCCGGTTGACCCAGGATTGATAGCCGCCATAGACCCCCTGCCGCCCGGTCGGATTCAGCTCGGCGTCCTTCACGTGGAACATCCGGATGCGCTCGGCATAGATGTCGATGTTGTCGAGGTAATCCAGCGCCTGCAGCACGTAATGCGAGGGATCGTAGAGCATGTTGGCCCGCGCATGGTTGCCGACCCGCTCGAGGAACATCTCGTAGGTGATGCCGTCATGCAGATCCTCACCGGGGTGGATCTCGTAGCAGAGGTCGATACCGCAGTCCTCGGCATGGTCGAGGATCGGGCGCCAGCGCTTCGCCAGCTCATCGAAGGCCGCTTCGACCAGACCGGCCGGGCGCTGCGGGAAGGGGTAGAGATAGGGCCAGGCCAGCGCGCCGGAGAAGGTTGCCATCGCCGTCAGCCCGAGGTTCTTCGAGGCGGAAAGCCCCTTCATCACCCGGTCCACCGCCCATTCCTGCCGCGCCTTGGGATTGCCATGCACCGACGGGTCGGAGGCGAAGCCGTCCATCATCTCGTCATAGGCCGGATGCACGGCGACGAGCTGGCCGTGCAGGTGGCTGGAAAGCTCGGTCACGGTGATGCCGTTTTCCGCGGCCTCACCCTTGAACGTGTCGCAGTAATCAGTCGAGGAGGCGGCGAGATCGAGGTCGATGAACCGCGCATCCCAAGTCGGCACCTGCACCCCGACATAGCCGCAGTCGGCCGCCCAGCGGGTGATGCCCTTCCAAGAGTTGAAAGGCGCCGTATCGCCCGCGAACTGCGCCAGAAACAGCGCAGGGCCCTTAATCGTCTTCATGCGTGTCCTCCCTCGGCCGCCACCGCTGCAACGACCGGCATCCATCGATGTAATCGTTTGCATCTCCCACTATATTGGCCTTGCGACCGTTTACAACGATTTTTCCGAGCAGCATGATGCGGCGGATCAAGGAGTCTGTGGGTGCGTCAGAAAACAGCGGGAATACAGGATGTTGCGCGTCTGAGCGGGGTGTCGACCGCCACGGTCAGCCGTGCCTTGTCGCATCCCGAACGGGTGGCCGAATCAACCCGCGAGGCGGTTCTGAGGGCGGTGCAGGAAACCGGCTATGTCGCCAACACGCTGGCGCGCAACCTGCGGCGCAGGCGGACAGGCAGCGTGCTGGCGCTGGTGCCCAATCTCGCCAACCCGTTCTTCTCGCAGATCCTCTCGGGCCTCTCCTCGGTGCTCAGCCCCGCAGGCTATGGCCTCTTGATCGCCGACACGCTGACCGACCCCGATCCGCTCCGGCGGCTGGCCCAGTATTTCGACAGCGGGCTGGCCGACGGGCTGGTGATCTTCGACGCCACCCTGCCCGACCCCGACCTGCTGAAGCGCGCGCATCCGCCGGTGCTGATGGCCTGCGAATGGGGCGGTGACCTGCCCTCGGTGACGGTGGACAATGCCGAGGGCGCCGCCATCGCCATCCGGCATCTGCACGAGATGGGCCATCGCCGCATCGGCCATGTCACCGGCCCGCGCGGCAACGTGCTGACCGAGAGTCGCCTGCACGGCACCCTTGCGGCACTGGCGGAGCTCGGGCTTGCCTTGCCGGACGAATGGATCTTCACCGGCGATTTCGGCCTCGCCTCGGGCGCCTCGGCTGCGGCGCGCTGGCTGGCCCTGAGGGATCGGCCGACCGCGGTGTTCTGCTCCTCCGACGAGATGGCCTGCGGCTTCATGGGGGCGCTGCAACATGCCGGGGTCTCGGTACCGGGCGAGGTGTCGGTGGTGGGCTTCGACGACATCGAGGTGGTGGGCCATCTGACCCCCGCCCTCACCACCATCCGCCAGCCGCGGCGCGAGATCGGCGAACGCGCGGCGCATCTGCTGATCGGCATGATCGACCAGCGCAGCCTCGGCGGCCCGTCGGAGCGGATCGCGGTGGACCTGATCCGGCGGCAGAGCGTTACCTCTCCCTGCTGACCTTTTCCGAAAGGGATCGCCATGCCAACCCCGCCCCCCTTGCTCGGAACGCTGGAATCCGCGCTCTACGCCGAGGACCTTCCGGCGGCGCGGGCGTTCTATCACGGTCTCCTCGGCCTGCCGGTGCTGGTTGAGGTCGAGGGCCGGCACGTCTTCTTCCGCTGCGGCGCGGGCGTACTGCTGGTCTTCAACCCCACGGAGACCACCCAGCCCTCGCGCAACCCGGCGCTGCCCGTGCCGACGCATGGGGCGACAGGGCAGGGCCATTTCTGCTTCGCCGTCTCCGCCGCGGATCTCGAGGCTTGGCATTCCTATCTGGAGGCGGCAGGCGTTCCCGTCGAGGCGGATTTCCACTGGCCCGGCGGCGCGCGCTCGATCTACGTCCGCGATCCGGCGGGTAATTCGGTCGAATTCGCCGATCCCGCACTCTGGGATCTGGCGCGCGATTCCTGACAGATTTGCCTCCGCAAGCGGCGCGCCGATCAGGAATTGCAATCTAAGATTGCATCGCGATCCCGCACTTCCCGCTCCAAGAATGCTCGGCCTTCTGCGCTTCATCCTAAAGCACCAGAAACGCCGCTCCTTTGCGCCGTCGGCGATAATTGGCTTGCGATGGGACGTGATCCTGCCATCATTCCCCGGCACCATTTGCAGCACCTGTTCGACCGTTCTGACCATTTGACTCCAACTCCTTTCGTCCGCTGTGCCTCTGGCCCGGATGACCGAAAAATGCCCCGGATGATCCGCGATCTGTCTCCCATTCTTCTGGCCGCCCCTGCCGAGCGCGTTCCTGACGCGCCTGCGGGCCCCTGCCATGGGCAGCAGCCGCCCCGCCCCCGTTTCGGCGCCGTCCGGCGCCTCTCCTCCTCCTGTCGCGCTTCCCTGCGACGGGTCTCCTTCTCCTGCCCGCGCGGCGGAGAGTTTTCATCGACACTTGGCTTGGTAAGGAATTTGTAATGAAGGCTGTCATACTCGCCGGAGGCTTCGGCACGCGTCTCAGCGAAGAAACCGGGATCGTTCCCAAACCGCTGATCGAGATCGGCGGGCGTCCGATGCTCTGGCACATCATGAAGATCTATGCCGCGCATGGCGTGGACGAGTTCATCGTCTGCTGCGGCTACAAGGGCAATCTGATCAAGGACTATTTCGTCAACTACTTCCACCGCAACAGCGACATTACCGTCGATCTGCGGGACAACTCCATCGAGGTGCGTCGCCCGGCGACCGAACCGTGGCGTGTGACGCTGGTCGATACCGGCCCCGACAGCCTGACCGGCGGGCGGATCAAGCGGGTGCGCGACCATATCGGCGACGACACCTTCTGCATGACCTATGGCGATGGCGTCTCCAACATCGACATCGGCAAGCTTCTGGCCTTCCACCGCGAGCAGGCGACGCTGGCGACGGTGACCGCCGTGCATCTGCCGGGCCGCTTCGGCGCGCTGGATTTCTCCGGCGACAACCCCAAGGTGCAGCGCATCCGCGAGAAGAGCCTGCAGGACGGCCAGACCATCAACGGCGGCTTCTTCGTGCTGGAACCCAAGGTGCTGGATTACATCGAGGGCGATCTGACCACTTGGGAAGAAGAGCCTCTGCAGCGTCTGGTGGCCGAGGGCGAGCTGTCGGTCTACCGCCACGACGGCTTCTGGCAGAACATGGACACGCTGCGCGACAAGCACCTGCTGCAATCGCTGTGGGACAAGGGCAACCCGCCCTGGAAGATCTGGTCCTGATCCAAACCCCGTCCGGCAGCCCGATCCAGCATCGGGCCTGCCGAGCGGTCCGCCCTCTCACGGCCCCGCGCCGCGAGACCGGCAGACACACGGAACCAGTCCGAAAGGGTCACGATGCGCGTCCTGTTCACCACCGGAAATCCCTTCCTGCCGCAGCAGACCGGCGGCGCGCAGTCGAGCACCAACCAGCTCGCCACCTCGCTCGTCGCCAAGGGCCATGCCCCCGCAGTGATGTGCCGCCTGAAGGCCGGCGGCTGGACGGAGGTCAGCGCCCGGATCAGCAAGCGGCTGAGCGGCGGGCATTTCGCTTGGGGGCGGGTGAACGGCTACAGCGTCTACCGCGGCTGGGACCCGACGCAGGCGGCCGAAGTGGCGCGCCGCTTCCGCCCCGATGTCGCCGTGGTGCAGAACGGTGAGACCATGGCCATTGCCCGCTGTCTCGAAGAGGCGGGGGTGCCGGTCGTGCTCTATTTCCGCAACGTCGAGTTTCAGGAGCTCGGCGGCGACCCCTCGTCCTTGCGCAACGCGCGCTACATCTCCAATTCGCGCTTCACGGCGGGCAAGTTCCACGCGGCCTATGGCATCACCTCCACTGTGATCCCACCGCTGATCGACTCCTCGCTCTACCGCACGGCGAACAGCCGCGAGAATGTCACCTTCATCAACCCCTATCAGCTCAAGGGTCTCGACATCGCCATCGGCATCGCCGAACGCTGCCCCGAGATCCCGTTCAGCTTTCTCGAAAGCTGGGTGCTGAACGACGATTACAAGAAATCCCTGCTGGAACAGCTTGCGCATCTGCCCAACGTGACCCTGCGACCCCGGACCGGGGACATGAAATCGGTCTATGGCAAAGCCCGCCTCCTTCTGGCGCCGAGCCGCTGGGAAGAGGCTTGGGGGCGGGTGGCCTCGGAGGCGCATTGCAGCGGGATCCCGGTCATCGGCTCCAACCGCGGCGGGCTGCCCGAGGCAATCGGCTCGGGCGGCATCATCCTCGATCCGGACGGGCCGCTGGACGATTGGGCCGAGGCGGTGCGCAGGCTCTGGCACGACGACACCGCCTATGCCCATGCCTCGGCTGCCGCCTTCGCCTTCGCCGCCCGGCCCGAGATGGACGCAGATGCCCAGCTGACGACCTTCCTCGAGGTGCTGCGCGGCGCGGCGGCGGCGCGGGGCTGAGGCTCAGCGTCCGCGCGAGAACTGCTTCTTCAGCGCAGCATAGCGCGTCGGGCCCAGCACCGTCCGCGCCACGCGCTTCACCACATCCTTGCCCTCACCGAAGGACCGCAACTGCGGCACCTGCGCCAGAACCGAGGCCAGATCCGGGGTGATCAGCCGATGCGTCTCCAGACAGAGCACCGGCTTGCCCGAGAGCTGCGCGATGCGCAGCGCCTGACTGTTCTCGCTTTCGATGAACAGCATCGCGTCGCTCCGGCGGTAATACTCGGCCTTGAAGCTGCCATGCGCGCCCAGCCGCTGCCGCTCGGCCTTGCTCGGCAGGTCGAGCATCACCAGCCGGTCATAGGCGATGCCGCGCGCCGCAAGCCAGGCCTCGGTTTCCGGACGATACTTCTCCAGCCGGCTGGTGACCAAGGCGCCGATCCGCCGCTTGGTCGAATAGAGCGGCCGCGCGTTGGTCAGGAATGCAAGATAGGCTGCGCCATCGTCATTCTCCGCTTCGGTCGGATCGAGGCAGAGCACCCCGTCGATATCGACGCAGCTTTGCGCCAGCCATTTGTGATGCATGAAATTCCACTGGAACATCCGCGGTTGCGGCACCACCTCGAACACCAGATCGGCCTCGGGATGCTGCGGCTTGATGCCGTAGACCGCGGCAAAGACATGCTCCGCCGCGATGCCTGCAGCCTCGATCTTGGCCCGCGCCCCGGCCATCGCCGTGCCGCCATGGATACTGTCGTCAAGCACCAGCACCCGCCGCCGCGCCGCCCCCGGCGCCAGCTTGGTGACCCCCGTGGCATAGCTGCGGCCCTCGACATAGCTGTCGATATCCGAGAGCGGGATGTTCACCGCAAGGCTCAGCAGATTGGCGGCCAGCAGCCCGCTGCGCGGGATCCCCACCACCAGATCAATGTCCGGCGGCAGCCGGTGCAGGTTCTTCAGGATCGCCTCGTTCATGTCGGCAATGGACCGATACTGCATCTCATCTCTCCTTGGTCATCGGTCTGAGCCGCCGCACGCCACCCTCGGCCAGCCGGAGCGCCTCACCCAGCGTCGCCCGGCCCGAAGGGAACAGCGCGATCAGCGCCACGAACAGCACGTAGGACAGCGCCGCCCCAGAAAGCAGCGCTGGCAGCGGCGCCCCGGGCAGCAGCGGCCGGGCAAGCCAGACCGCCGCCAGCGCCAGAAGCCCCGCCAGCACCTTTGGCCCCGCCGCAGCGATCATGTCGCCCACCCGCACCGGCCCGCTGCGGCAGACGAACCACCAGAGCACCGGCGTGCGCAGATAGTCGCTGACCGACACCGCGATGGCCACGCCGACCGCGCCATAGGGCAGGCCGGCGACGAAGGCGACCGTGGCGATTGCCGCGGTGGCAAAACCCCAGAGCATGTAGTCGGTCGAGCGGCCCTGGCTGATGAACAGCCAGCCTGCCGGGTTGTTCAGCGGCTGCAGCAGCCCGGCAAAGCCCAGCGCCATGAAGATCGGCACCGCCCCGCGCCATTGCTCGCCCAGCGCGAAGGGGATCAGCACATCGGCCAGTGCCGTCGCTGCGGCGACCCCAGGCATCGTCACCAGCATGGCCAGCCCCAGCACGCGCAAGAAGGCGTTGCGATAACGCCCCGGCTCCTCCTGCATCCGCGACAGCGCCGGGACCATCACCCGCGACAGCGGATTGGTGATCTGGCTCACCGGCATCAGCAAAAGCTTGTAGGCCCGGTCGTAAAGCCCGAGCTGCCCGCCGCCCCAGTAGCGCCCGATCAGGATGTTATCGAGGTTGCGCCCGAAGAAATTGGCGAAGTTGAACCCAGTGATCCCGGCCCCGAAACCCAAGAGCGCCCGCCCCCCCTCGACCCCGCGTGGCGGGCCCGGGCGCCAGCGCGAACTGGCCCACATCAGCCCGGTCGGCAGCAGCACCCCCGCCAACTGCCCGGCGAAGAGCGCCCAGTAGCTGGGGCTCACAAGCGCCCAACCCGCGGCCACCGCCAGCGATACGAGGGCGCCCGTGACGCTGATCAGCGCCAGCCGCCCGTATTCCATCCGCCGATTCAGCAGCGCACCATGCTGCGCGCCCAACCCGCCGATGGCGATGATCGACGCCATCGCCGCCACCAGCGGGCCCACCCGCGGCTCCTGATAGAAAAGCGCGACCAGCGGCGACAGCAGCGCCAGCCCCGCAGCCAGCGTCAGGCTGAGGCCGACATTGATCCAGAAGAGAAAGTTCACCTCGGCATGCCGGATGTCCTTCTTCTGGATCGTCGCCTGCAACAGCCCGAAATCCTGCAGCATTCCCAGCAGCGCGATCACCGGGGCGCACATCGCCACCAGACCGAAATCCTCGGGCTCCAGCAGCCGCGACAGGATCAGCACAGAGGCCATCTGCGTCGCGATCATCACCGCCTGCGAGGCGGCGATGGCCACGGCACCGCGCCCGACCGAGCGGCGCAGCGGACCTTCCGGCGGATCGAAGGGGCTCGGCCCCGCTGTCACCTGCGGCTCACCAGGTCTTCGATTCGGCCTGCCGGTTCGGCAGCACCGAGAGGAAGCGCAGCGGCATGGCCGGGATCAGCGCCGGATCATGTGCCGCCAGCTTCCACATCAGCGCGAAGGTCGGCTTCTTGCGCTGCAGCAGCGCCCGCACGAAGAGATAGCTGTAGGCCCGCCGATAGCGCCGGATCATCCCGCCCAACGTCGCCCGATCCTCGGGCCCTAGGTCGAAGCGGCGGCCGACGCTCTGGAAGAACATCAGCATGTAGCCAATCCGGTCCACCACCTTGGTCGACGTCCAGTCGAAGGCGTCGAAATAGATGTTCACCCCCTGACCGCAGAAGACGTTGCACTTCCACGACACGACGGTGCGCGCATCCGCCATCACCAGCGAGATCCAGAACATGTGGTCCTCGCCCGCATTGCGCAGATCGGTGTCGAAGCGCAGCCGCGCGACGAAGCTCTGCCGCACCACGATGGTGGAGGTCTGGCTCAGATAGGTCTCGACATAGGCGCTGGTCAGGATCCTGCGGTCGAAGCCGAGGATCGGCAGGTCGGGATCGATGACCGTCACCCCCGGACCGCGCTCCTCGCGCAGAAGCCGCAACCGCTTGGTGCGATTGAAATAGGTGATGTCATCCTCGGTGCGGATGTGATCGCAGAAGTAGAAGTCATGCCCCTGCTCCAAAAGGGCGAGGGCATCGCCCAGATGGCAAGGCGCCCAGAAGTCGTCGGAATCCATGAAGGCGACATAGTCGAAGCTGTCCTTCGCCACCGCCTCCAGCCCGGTGTTGCGCGCCGCCCCCGGCCCGCCGTTCGGCTGGCTCAGCAGCGTCACCCGCGCGCGCTGCGCCGGGGCCAGCAGGTCCACCTCCGCAGCGGCGGGAACGGGCGAGCTGTCGTCGACGACGAAGACATGCAACGACGCACCGTCCGGAAGCTCCTGCTGGAAGATCGAAGTCAGCGCCCGGGTCAGAATGCCGGGGTCGCGTTGATAAAACGGAATGACGATCGCAATGCGCATAATGGGTCCTGAAAATCGACTGATGCCCAAGCCTGCGGCATGGCGGCCCCGCTCGCAAGGGTTCAGCGTGGCGGAACAGGAAAAGAGATCCGGCGCGCCGCGGGAGGTGGCGGTTTCCTGCGCGTTCCGGCGACCCTTCCCTTCATCGCACCGTCATCTAACGACGAATTCGGCATGCAGCGCACCTGCGGCATTGATGCTCTTGAGGATGTCGATCATGTCATGCGGCGCGACCCCCAGCGCATTGAGCCCCGCCACCACCTGCGACAGGGTCGTGCCGCTCTGTACCTCTGCCAGTCCCTTGCCCTGATCCTGCTCGATCCCGACATCCGTCCGCGGCACCACGATGGTCTCGCCCGCGCTGAACGGGTTCGGCTGAACCACCGCCGGCGCCTCGTCGACCCGCAACGTGAGCCCCCCCTGCGCCACCGCGACCCGACTGATGCGCACATCCTCGCCGATGACGATGGTGCCCGACCGCTGATCGACAACCACCCGCGCCGTGGTCTCCGGCTCCACCAGCAGGTTCTCCAGCCGGCCAAGCACATGGGCGGGAGACCCCATGCGCGCGGCGCCCAGATCTAGGGTCACCGTGCCGGAATCGGTCATGCGGGCGATGTGTCGCCCGAATTCGCGGTTTATCACCGTTTCAATCCGCCCCGCCGTGGTGAAGTCCGGCGTGCGCAGGGCCAGCCGCATCGAGTTCAGCCCGCTGAAATCGAAGTCCACCTCCCGCTCCACCCGCGCGCCGGCCGGAATGCTCCCTGCCGTCGGCACGCCCTGCACCACCCGCGCCGCCTGCCCCTCTGCCGACACGCCCCCCGCGATGATCGTGCCCTGCGCCACCGCATAGATCTGCCCATCCGCGCCGTTCAGCGGCGTCATCACCAGCGTGCCGCCGAGCAGGCTCTTGGCATCGCCGATCGCCGAAACCGTCACGTCGATCTGTGCCCCCGCCCGGGCGAAGGGCGGCAGGGTGGCGGTGACGAAAACTGCGGCGACATTCTTGGGCCGATACTGCTCGCCCGCCACGTTCACGCCGAGCCGTTCCAGAAGGTTCGACATGATCTCTTCGGTGAAAGGCGCGTTGCGCAGCCCGTCGCCGGTGCCGTTGAGACCGACCACGAGCCCGTAGCCCACCAGATCGTTGCCCCTGACGCCGTCGAACTGCACGAGATCCTTGATGCGGATCGTTCCCGCAGCGGCAGGCAAGGCCACAAGCACCAGCAAAAGGGCGAGGCGGAGCATCAGAGATAGTCCATCAGGCTGAGCCGCGAGATTCGTTCGGTCAGTGAATAGAGCGTCTCGAGCTGGGTCTGAGTCGCCTCGAGCGAGGTTGCGGTTTCGTAGCTATCGACCCCCAGCAGATCGACGCGGGCGATCTGCAGCGCGGTCTTCTCGGCGGCATTGCGCGCGGCGGCGGCCTCGATCCGCGCCTCGGCCATGCCGACCTCGGCGGCAAGCCCGGTGCGGCCCGACTGGCTTTCGATCAGGCTTTCCGCCGCCAGCCGCGCCACCCTGCCGCGCAGGTCGCTGTCACCGGCAAAAGCCCCGCGCCCGAGCAGCGCGCCCAAGGCAAGGCCCTTCAGCGTGTCGCGAATCGCGGGATCGCTGGCGGTAACGCCGAGCGACACGCGATCGGTCGGGCCGACGCCGAGCGGGGCGAGCGGCGCGCCGCCGAGATAGGCGACGCTGGCATAGCCCGCCGGATCGTCGAACCAGGTATTCACCGCGGTCTCCAGATCCTCCGGGCTCGCTGCGCCCAAGCTTGCCGCCTCCACTGCAAGCAGGATCGTCTCGGCATCGACCACGGCAGCACTGCCCGTCTCCACCCCCGAGAGCAGGGCGCGTCCGGCAAAGGTGGTGTTGAGAGAGGAGACAACCGCCTCGAACTGCAGAAGCGCGGTGTCCCCCGCCGGGTCGATCAGCGGGGCGGTGCCCGCCGTGCCTGCCGTGAGCAGAAGCGGCGCGGTCTTTCCGGCGAGATCGTCGATCACCGCCAACACCGACTGGATGCCCGATGCCATGGCCGCCGCCTCGTCGCTGGCCTGCTTGAAGCCCTGCAATCGCGCCAGCGAGCTGTCGATCCCGCCCAGTGTCGCGAAATCGCCCGCGAGCTTCCGCCCGGTGTCGGCGGCAGTGCCGGTGACCATCTCGGTCGAGAGCCGCTGTGCCTCGGCCTTCAGGGTCACGGCCTGACGGCGGAGCATGAAGCTGTGGGCGAGATCGCCCAGGGTGACTGTGGGCATCTACATCTCCAGGAGCAGCTTGATGAGTTCGTCCACGGTCTGGACGATCTTGGCATTGGCGGCATAGGCCTGTTCGATCAGCAGCATCTGCTGCATCTCGGCATCGCTGTCGACGCCGTTCTCCAGCTCCTGCTGATGCAGCGTGTCCCAACGTGCTGTGGCGAAACTCGCCTCGCTCTCCGCCGCCAGCCGCGCAGTCGAGACATCCGACAGAAGATCGGCGGCCAGAGCCGAGAAGCTGCGCGTACCCGAGGTGAAGCCGGACACCGGAACGCGGTTGGCGGTCAGCGCCGTTTCCAGGGCGGTGAGCAGGGTGGCGTCGCCGATCGGGCCGGCGGGGGCCTTGAGACCGTCGCGCAGGCGGCGCAGGAGGCCGCCCCGATCGGGGTCGACCAGCGCGTTCACCGACAGACGCTCCGCCAGCCCGACCTCGTCGGCGGGCAGGAAGGTCAGGCCGTCATCGGTGAAGAGGCCGGGATCACCGGGGGCAAGGGACGGGTCCACCGCAGGGTCGGCGAAGCGTTCGACCAGATCGCGGGCCAGCGCGTCGAGCAGGCCCTGCGCCTGGGGCGCCAGCTCGTCGCGGATGGCGAAATTGGCAGCGAGTGAGCCTCCGGCGATCAGGCTCGCGGCACCGGCCGTGTCGATGTTGCGGCCCTTGAGGGTGAGGCCGGAGAGAAGACCAGCAGCCAGCGTCATCTCGGGGACGATGACCGGATGCGGGGTGAAGCCGATCTCGGCGGGCAGGCCGTCGAGCAGGACGGCGCCCGCGGTGGTGAAGAGGGCGATCTGGCCGAAATCGCGCTGCATCTCGCGGATCGGCACGATGGAAGAGATTTGATCCACCAGTTGCTGGCGCTGGTCCTGCAGTGCCGAGACATCGCCGCCCGAGACCGCGTGTTCGGTGATCAGCCGGTTCAGCTCGTAGACGCCCTGGATCGCCGTGTTCAGCGCGCCGACCTGCTTGGCGATGGCGGCATCTGCCGTCATCCGCGCGCCCTGAACTTCGGCAGAGGCGGAGGCCAAGCCGTTCACCAGCGACTTCGCGCTCCGCAGCACCTCATTGAGCCGGGCGTCGGAGTCGGGGCGGCTGGCGGCGGAGATCAGCGCAGTGTCGAAGGCCGCGATCCTGTCGATCAGCGAGCCTGAGGCGGTCGTGCCCAGCGCCGTCTCGATCCGGTTGAAATAGGCCGCCCGCGTGTCCCGGTCGCCAGTACTGGCCTCGGCGCCACGGCGGTCGGCCAGAAGCACCCGGTCCACGATCCGGGTGACGCCGACGATCCGCACGCCATGCGATTCGGTGCCGAGGGTGCGCGACGAGACCTCCAGCACGCGGCGGGCGTAATGCTCGTTCATCGCGTTGGCCACGTTGTTCGCCGTGACCTCTGCCGCGCGGGAGGCGTAGGTCAGGCCGGAGAGGGCGTTGGACAGGCTGCCAGACAGGCTCATCTCTCACCTCATCGCTTGATGTTGGTCGTTTCCTGCAGCATTTCGTCGACGGTCTGGATGATCTTGGCATTGGACGAATAGGCCCGCTGCGTCTGGATCAGGTTGGTCAGCTCTGCCGCGACATCTGTGGTCGAGCCCTCGCGCGCATAGCCGATGATCGACCCGGTTGGGCCGTCGCCCGCATCCCAGAGGAAGAAGGAGCCCGAGACCGGCGAGACCTGGAAGGTCTGGTCGTCCATGGCGATCAGGCCGTTGGGGTTGGGCACATCGACCAGCGGGATCTGGTAGATGACCCGGGTAAAGCCGGTGTCATAGGTGGCATGAATGAAGCCGCTCTTGTCGATCTCCACCGCCGTGAGGTTGCCGACCGGTGAGCCGTCCTTGGTGATCGAGGTGGGTGCGAAGCTGCTGGAGAGCTGGGTCAGCCCGTTGGTATCGCCCACCTTGCCCACCGTCACCTCGATCGGCCCGCCCTCCACTGTAAGGGTGACGCTGCCGGTCACCGGATCGTAGGGCGGGCTGGCGCCGATGGCCGTGACGCTGTTCAGCGTGCCGCCATTGGTGCGCGAATCGTTGAAGACCAGAAGGTATTCGCCCACCACGGCGCCACCACTGGCGGAATCGGTGATCTCCATCGTCCAGGTATTGGTCGCGGGATCGGTGGCCAGCGCCGGCAGCGTCGGCGTGAAGGTGACGTCGAGTGTTTCCGAGGTTCCGAGGTTGCCGAAATACTCGATGGAGGTGGTGCGCACATTGCCCGAGGCGCCGAACTCGGTATCGACCGCGGGCAGGTTGATGCCCATGTTGATCTTGGTCGTGGGGTCGCCCGCCGTCTGGTTGGCGTTGATCACCACGGGTTCCAGCCCCACCATCGTGTCGCGCGGCATCGTCGGCACCGTGCCGTCGGCATCGGCGGGCCAGCCCATGAGCACGAGGCCCGATTCGGTCATCAGCACCCCGTCGGCATCGGTGTGGAACGAGCCGGTCGAGGTCATCATCAGCGGCTGGTCGCCCGACATGCTGTCGAGGCTGGAGGCTGAAATGACCGGCAGCATGCCCCGGCCCGAGATCGCCAGATCCATCGGGTTGGAGGTGGCGATCAGCGCGCCGCGCTCGTCGATCAGCCGCATCGTGCTGGCCCGCACCCCGCCTGCGGAATATGTGCCCGAGCCGGTGGTGCCGGTGATCACCATGCAGTCGAAATCCGCTGCCGCCCGCTTGTAGCCAAAGGTGCCGGAGTTCGCGATATTGTCGGCAATCGTCGCGAGCCGCGTGGCATTGGCATTGGCATTGAGCCCGGCCACGCCGGCATTCAGCGAGGAGGAAATCGTCATGGAGAGGCGCCTTTCTGCAGCTTCGACCTGTTGCTGCGACGACCCTGCGCCCGGACCTTAAGATCAGGCTAACGGGGCCTCAGCGGTCGCGGCGCAGCAGGATCACCTCCAGCCGGTTGTTGCGCACCACCATCGGGTCGGGCGTGACGGGCTTGCGGTCGGCATAGCCGGTCACGCGCTGCATCCGCTCGGGTACCATGCCCGCGGATTCGATCAGGTCGCGCATCTTCTGTGCCCGCGCGGTCGAGAGATCCCAGACCGGATTCTCGATCAAGGTGATCGGATAGCTGCGGACATGGCCGTTGACCGCGATCTGGTTCTTGGTCAGCACCAGCGTGTCGCCGAGCAATCCTGCGATGTCGCGCAGCACCTGACGCGGCTGCTCGCTGTCGCCCTCGAACAGCGCGACATCGGGAAGGTCGAAGATCTCGATCACCAGACCCTCGTCGGTGATCCGGGTGACGACATGGCGCAGCGCGCGCTCCATCGTCATGCTTTCCCCGGATTTCCCGCTCAGCATCTTCTCGATCTCGGCCATCTGTGCCGCCTCTTCGGCCTCGGGCCCGCCTGCGGTGTCGCCGCTGGCCTTCTCTTCGGCCGTCGGGGCCTGATTGGCGGCGCCGGTCCCGGTCTGGGTCATCGAATTCTCGGAGAAGACGGAATCGCCGCCGAAGGCACCGTCGCCGCCGCCCGAGACCCGGTTCATCGGAATCGTCGGATTGAAATAATCGGCCAAGCCCTTGCGTTGCTTTTCCGTCGTCGCGTTCAGCAGCCACATCAGCATGAAGAAGGCCATCATGGCCGTCACGAAGTCGGCATAGGCCACTTTCCACGCCCCCCCGTGGTGCCCGCCGCCCTGTATGACCTTCTTTCGCTTGACTATGACTGGCGCGGCATTTGACTGCTCGGCCATTCGTCACCCATCCATACACACCCGCAGCCAGCTTAGGCGGCGGGCGTGAACGGCGGCTTAACTTGTGGTTTTTTAGGGAGTTTGCCGCACCGGCAGGCAGGAGACGAAGCTGCGCTGCACCCGGGTCTCGATGCCGAAGGTGGCATAGTCGCTCATGAACTGGCGGGCGGCGGCGCGGGTCAGGCCGCTCTCGATCCGCGTGGGCCGCTCGGCGTCGGTGGTCAGCAGCCGCTCGCGCGGCTTGGCGCAGCGGGTGGCGAAGAAATCGGCCAGTTCCTTGTCGGAGACGCCGTTGCGCCCGGTCAGATAGAGATCGAAGCGCTGGAAATCGCGGTTCAGCGCCTGAACCTGCATGCCATGCCGCGCCACCACCAGCGCCGCCGACCGGGCATCCATCGCCCCGGCGATGGCGCCGCCGAAGGCGCAGGCCGTGGCCCCGAGCTGGCCCAGCAGCCGGAGGAGCGCCGCACCGGGCTGGACGCCGGGCAGCAGGAACAGGTCATAGAGCGCCACCGCCGGGTCGGAAGCCGCCAGCCGCAGCGACCGCTGCCGCCGCAGGGCACGGCGCAACTCGGCGGCGCGAGTGGCGGTCATGGGAATGATCAGACCGGCAGGGCTGTGCAGCCCGGCACGGGCCTGCCCGGTAGAGAGGCCGAGCGTCGCCGCCACCTGCTCCACCGCCTCGGGCGTCGCCTCGTCACTGGCCTGCAGCCAGAGGTCCACCCGATCCGCCGCGGCGCCGCTCTCCGGATTGTCGAGCCGCACCCGCATGCCCATCGCGGCCATCAGCGCCTGAAGCTTGCGGGCGATGCAGGCGGGTGCCGCCTCGGCCAGAACCGATGGCACCCGCGACAGGCGCAACGCCGCCACGGACCGGCTGAGCCCCAGATGGGTCGACAGAAGTCCGACGGCCAGCCCTGCGGGAGAGGATGCGGACACAAGCGTGATGCGCAACTGGTTCTCGGCATAGACGGTAACAGACATGTCGGGCTCCCTGTTCTTCTGATAGGCTCAGATTGCCTCGGGCGCTGTGACTCCACCGTAACGCGCCCGTCAAACATCCGTCAAATCGCAACGGTTCGGTGAACGGCGCCACTCAACGCGCGAAGCCGCCCCCGGGTTCGATTGTTTTCTTCGCAAGCGCTTTCGCTAAGGGGCGTCGCGCGCCGAAAGGACCAGGTTTCGCGCGTCCGGCAAGCCCGCTCCGAAGTAATGCGCGTGTCCGAGCAGCGGCTCGTCATCGGCATTCATCGAGTCCGGGGTCAGCGGTCGATAGCCGGGTGCGACAACGGCGCCCGTCGAGGCCGAGTTGACGAGCAGCGCTTTCAGCGCCTTGCCGTCGAGCGGCGCCTTGCCCGCTGCCCGCCGCGCCCGCTGCGCCAGCAGCGCCAGCCCGCCGATCAGGCAGCTCGCGCCCGAGGTGCCGCCGAAGCTGGTGTAATAGCCGCCCCCCAGCCCCGGGTTGCCCTGCCCCGGCAGCACCGCCGACCAGGGCGGCACCCCGCTGTCATAGCCAAAGACCCCCGGCAGATCGGTCGTGACCAGATCGAGCGGGCAGAATACATAGCCCGCCGTCGCGCCCACCGAATAGTCGTGCATCTGCAGATGCGGGTCGAAACGGTCCAGCCGCTGCTGATGCCGGTTGTAGACCTCGTAATCGTCGGAGGGGGCGACCAGCGTCAGCCCCTCGCCGTAGTTGGAATAGCCCGAGCGCAGCCCCTCCGCCGTCACCGCGCCGACGGCGATGATGCCGTTGTTGTCCTCGGCGAGGTTCGCCGGATAGATCAGTTGGCTCTCGCCATCGTTCCCGGCGGCGCAGACGACCGGGATATGGCGCGAGATGGCGATGATCAGATGGCGCAGGATCTTCCACGGCCGGTCGGGCTGAAATCCTTCCTGCGCCGCATTCGGGTCGGGCTCCTCGACGGCGAGCGCGGTCAGCCGGTGGTAAAGATCGGCGGCGATCCGGCTGTCCCAGGTCTCGAGCTCGGCCTTCATGTCTTCCTTCGGCTTCAGCGGCCCGCGCTTGGGGTCGGGCAGGCCGCGTGGCAGCACGATCACATCCACCTTGCAGTGCCAGGCATAGAGGAAGGCCGCGATGAACTGATAGGGATCGGACTCGAAAGAGGTCCGCACCGAGATCAGCCGCGAGAAGGGATCGACGCCGAAGTAGGGCAGCAGGTTCGGATCGGGGTTGATCGCCCGCCCGGCCATCTCCAGCCCCAGCGGCTGCTGCGCCGTCTCGTCCTTGAGCACCACCGCAGGCTCGCCCACAAGCAGCCCGGCGCAGGCCGTGCCATGCGCTGCGAAGGTCTCCTCAGAATCGAGGATCTGCCGCGTCACCCCCTCGGAGCCGCGATATTCCTCGACCATCGCCTTGAGGAAATCATGCTCGTCGGGCTTGAGATGCGACAGGTTCAGGCCCGTGACGTCGAGCCCGGTGAAGAAGGCCTTCTTGCCCTCGCGAGTGAAGGGCGTCGTGTCGGGCTGCCGCGGCAGGGTCTGCGCCCCGTAGCGGTGGCTGGTGAGATCGATCGAGCGCTCGGCATCGATCCGGCTCGCCAGATTGGGATGCGCCCGGCTGACCCCGGTGTCGATCAGTGCGACGGTGGCGGGTGCAGTCGCGCCGATCTCGTCCCAGAGCGTGCCGCCGATCTCCGGCGCGGGCGCATCGCGCAGGGCGGGATCGGTGACGGGGGGAATCTGCGCGGGCGCGGGGCCGAAATCGGCATCGATTACCTTCAGAGCGGCGAGGTGCCAGAGCCAGAAATAGCGCGGCGGAACGGGGCGAGAGATCGTCATCAATGCCACTCCGATTGTGCTGCGAGGAAGGCTGCGCCGAAGGCATCGCGCAGGTAGGGGGCAAAGCGCCGGGCCAGCTCCTTGCCGGCCAGCGTGTCGGACGGATAGTGCAGCCCGGCCCATTCGCGGTTCTCGGCCACGTTCTGCGCGATGCGCTGCAACTCCTCGGTCGCCGGATGCTCCGGCAGGATGGCGTTGAAGGCGAAGACGATGGAATGGCCCTGAAACGCGTGGTTCGAGGGGAAGCTCTCATGCGCGGGCACCGGCAGCAGCGGGCGCAGCCGCGGCTCCACGACATTCGGGCGGTCCCGGTCGATCCGCGCCTTGTAGAGCAGCCCGACATATTCCGTCGCCGCGAGGATGTTCAGAAACAGCCCCTCGGTCGCCTCGTAGCCCGCCAGTCCCTCGATGCCGAGAGGCCGCAGGAACTCGTCCACCGAGAAGGCCGCTTGCGCGACGATATCGGGCAGGCGCCGCATCCGCTCCTTGTCGCGGGCCTGCATCGCCAGCAGCACCGCCGTCTCCAGCCGGGTGAAATCCGGCCCCGGCGGCAGGGTGATGTCCAGACACTCCCAGACAAAATGCCGGGCGACGGTGAAGGCATCCGCCTGCGGCAGCTGGTGCAGTCGCCGCATTTCCAGCGCCGGCACGAGCCCGCTGGCCGCCTGCGCCCCGCCAAAGGAGGTCTTGTTCTTATTTTTGTTCTTGTTCTTGTTCTTATTCTTGTTCTTGTTGAGCGCGGACTTGTTCTGCACCGACTTGTTCAGCGCCCCCAGAGCGCCGCCGCCCAGCGGCACATTGCCCGCCGCCGAGCCGTCGCTGCCGATCGCGTCGCCCGCGCCGGTCCCGCCGACCGGCAGGATGCGCTCGGCGTTCACCTCGAAACGATAGCGGTTGAGAAACCCGGCGATGCCGGGGTCTGCGGAACACATCATCCCTTACCCTCCTGTGACTCAGTGCTTGCGCACACCGGCCTTTATCAACCCGTCCAGAAAATGCCGCCCGCCCTCGGTATCGAGCCCGGGGTAGCCGGACTCGCGCAGCGAGGCGATCGAGAAGTTCGGCTCCACCTGCAGCAGCCGGTTCAGGAACGTCCGCGCCTCGTCGGGCCGGTCCAGATGGGCGTTGCTCGACACCAGCACCCGGAGCAGCGAATTGAAATCCGGCCGCTCGGCCAGCGCCGACTCCCCCGCCTCAATGGCGGTCCGATGCTCGCCCGAGAAGCTGCCGGTGATGGCGCGGGTGGTCTCGAAGTAATAGCGGTGCGGGCTGAACGACCCCAGATGCCGCGCCCAGCGCGCCATGGCCAACGCGCGCTTGGGCTGCCCGGCATAGGCATGCAGCATGGCATAGAGATCCCAGGCCAGCGTCTGCGCCGGATTCACCCGCAGCGACCGCTCGAAGAGGCCCGCCGCATAGTCGAACTCGCCGAAGAGATAGGAGTGGATATGCCCCACCAGCGCAGAAACCAGCGCATTGTTCGGCTCGAGCATCAGCGCCTGCCGCGCCAGATGCTGCGTCTCCTCGATCAGCGGCGCATCACCCGGGTTGAACCTCTGCCCGACCCGGAAGGTGTTGAGGAACGCCAGCCAGGCATAACCCGCCGCCGTCGGCGTCTGCGCCAGATGACGCCGCAGGATCGCCTCCGACCGGTCGAGATCGCTGCGGGTCAGCCGGAACATCGAGGCCACGGCGGCGGCGATCCGCCCCTCGGCTTCGGCCTGCTCGCCGCCGCGACGCCGCAGGAAGTGCAGCACCGCCTCCTCCGTCGCCCGCACCACCAGTGGCAGCGCAAAGCTCGGATCGACCGCCTCCCGGCGCGGCGCCTGCAGCTCGTCGCCCCAGACGAGGCTGCTGTCAGCGGGGTTCTGCAACAGGATGCCGACGCGCAGCATCGCGGCATCGACCTGCACCCGCACCTGCACGCTCAGATGCACCTGCTCCGGCAGCCGGGCGAACAGGCTCGGCCCCTGATCGCCGAAGCCGGTCGGCGCCATGTCGACCAGCCGCAGATCGCCCGCATCCATCATCGCGGCGCGCAGGCTGCGCTGCACGTCGCTCTGCACGATCCCGGCCACCGGATCGGCGCCCAGCACCAGCGGCGGCATCAGCGCCACCCGCCAGCCGCCCAGCAGATCCGAGGGCGCATCCACGCCCGGCGGCGGCATGCGGATTTCAGGAAGCACGGGTGGCGCGGTGCGCGGCAGGGCGCTGCCGGTCTCGCGCCGCGGCTCCGCGGGCGTGCCCTTCGGCGCCAGCTCATGCTCGAAGCCGGTCTCCTCCAGCCGGCTGTGCCAGCTCTGCCGCTCCAGCGTCAGCCAATCCTCGAACTCCGGATCGCGCACGTCGATCCCCTCGAGGAAATGCTCGGCCAGCCCCGCCGTCTCGCCGCGCCCCTCGGGCGACATCATCTGCAGGGCATCGACGCCGATCGCCGCGAGATCCAGCGAGACGGTATTCTTGTCGGCGGTCAGTGCCCGCCCCGCCACCGGCCCCAGCGCCTTGCGGATCTCCAGCAGCGCCTGCCGCAGACTGGCCGAGGCCTGATCCTCGCCCCGATCGCTCCACAGCTTGTCGCGCAGCCAGACCCGCGAGCGCGACCCGCGCGGCGCCACCGCCAGCATGGCGAGGATCGCCCGCGACTTGCGCGACTTGGGGGTGAGGTCGGACCCGTCGGCGCCGGAGACCGTGAAGGGCCCGAACAGGAACATCTGCAGCACGGGGCTCTGACCGGACATCGGAAAACTCGTCGTCAATCGGACCTGCGGCGGAAGTCCCGCCTCATTTCGATAAAGTGAACGACGATGCTGGATCGGTAAAGCGGCATGACCGCAAGGCGCGCCCAAATCGCGGGTTTGCTGCGGTGAGATGCTGAGATTCATCCTCTGAGCCTTGCTTGGGCGCCGTGTTCGTTACCCAGAGCCTAGGCCGGTCGCTGTGAGACCAGCGTGAAACCAGCGTCAAAAATTCCCGGGATTCGCCGGAAATTCTCTCGCTTCCTGCGAAATTCCGCGAGGCGCCGGTCTGCCGCGACCGGCCGGCCTCGGTCCATGGCAATGCCGCAGCCGGGGCCTCGATGGCCCCGGGGGCGGCACGCCCGGGCCGGTCAGCGCAGACGCTGGCCGGCGGCGTCGAAATGGAAGGCGCGGCTGCGGTCGGGGGTCAGCCAGACCGGCGCGTCGACGGCATAGCTGTGCTCGCCGAACAGCCGCACCGTCTGCAGCCCGTGCTCGCTGCGGGCATAGACCAGCGTCTCGCCCCCCAGCTTCTCCACATGGGTGACGCTGGCCTCGATCTCGCCCGCCTCGGTCGAGATCGCCAGATGCTCGGGCCGGATGCCCAGCGTGTCGCTCGACAGGCCCAGCGCCCCGGCCTTGAGGAAGTTCATCTGCGGCGAGCCGATGAAACCGGCGACGAAGGTGTTGGCCGGATCGTTGTAGAGCTCCATCGGTGCGCCGACCTGCTCCACCTTGCCGGCGCGCAGCACCACGATGCGGTCGGCCAGCGTCATCGCCTCGACCTGATCGTGGGTGACATAGACCATCGTCGCTCCCAGATCGCGGTGCAGCCGGGCGATCTCGATCCGCGTCGCCACGCGCAGCGCCGCGTCGAGGTTGGAAAGCGGCTCGTCGAAGAGGAAGAGCTTCGGCACCCGCACGATGGCCCGGCCGATCGCCACCCGCTGCCGCTGCCCGCCCGACAGCTCCGCCGGGCGCCGCTCCATCAGCGGCTCCAGCGCCAGCATCCCCGCCGCGCGGTCGGTGGCGTCGCGGATCTCGGCCTTCGACTTGCCCGCCTGTTTCAGCGCCAGCCCCATGTTGTCGCGCACCGTCAGATGCGGGTAAAGCGCGTAGCTCTGGAACACCATGGCGATCTCACGCTTGGCCGGGGCGACGTCGTTCACCCGCGTGCCGTCGATCCTCACATCGCCCGAGCTCACATCCTCCAGCCCGGCGATCATGCGCAGCAGCGTGGATTTTCCGCAGCCCGAGGGACCGACGAAGACGCAGAACTCGCCGTCCCGCACCTCCAGATCGACGCCCTGGATCACCTTGGTGGTGCCGAAGGTCTTCGTCACCCCCTGTAGCGTCAGCGCCCCCATCACAGCTCTCCCAGTTTCACGGGCTGGCCCGAGCGCACACTCTCATCCGCGGCAAGGCAGATCGCCAGCGACTGCACCGCATCCGACAGATGCCGCGTGAGATCCATGTCCTCGAGGATCGCCCGCGCCACGAAGGCCTGCTCGCGGTCGCAGAGCGCCTGATGCCCGGGCTCGTCGGCCATCGAGATGTCGGTATCGCCGCTGGCCACCTTGTGCACCCTGAGCAGCGAGGTCTTGGTATGGGTGTCGATGTCGTCCGAGCGCGCCGAGTCCGGCATGCGGATCGACACGGCGCCGTTGGGCGAGACCACATCCTTCACGAAGAAGGCGGTGTCCGACATCATCGGCCCCCAGCCCGCCTCGTACCAGCCGAGCGAGCCATCGGCGAAGATCACCTGGAAATGTCCGTAGTTGTACATGCCCTCGGCGATCTCGGTTGACAGCCGCAACCCCATGCCGCGCACCTCGACCGGGGCGGCGTCGGTGATCTGGCACATCACGTCGACGTAATGCACGCCGCAATCGACGATCGGCGGCGTGGTCTGCATCAGCGCCTTGTGCACCTCCCATGTCGGGCCCGAGGACTGCTGGTTCAGGTTCAGCCGGAAGACATAGGGCCCGCCCAAGGCACGGGCCTCCTCGATCAGCCGGATCCAGCTCGGATGATGCCGCAGGATATAGCCCACCACCACCTTGCGCCCGGTCTCGCGGGCCTTGGCCACCACGCGCCGCGCATCGGCGACGGTCGTTGCCAGCGGCTTCTCCACGAAGACATGCGCCCCCGCCTCCATCGCCGCGCAGGCATAGTCGGCATGGCTGTCGGAATAGGTGGCGACGCAGACCAGATCCGGCTTCAACCGCGCCAGCGCCTCGGCGTAGTCGCTGCTGACGTCGTAGCCCTGCAGATCTTCCGGCAGGTCCACCGCCGAACGGTTCACCAGCCCGACGATCTCGAAGGCCGGATCGGCGTGATAGGCCAGCGCATGGCTCCGCCCCATGTTGCCCAGACCTGCAACCAATACCCGGATCATTTCACTGCTCCTGCCGTGATGCCGCGGATCAGCTGCCGCGAGAAGATGAGATAGAGCACCATCACCGGAATGATGGCGAGCGACAGCGCCGAGAGCACGGCATTCCAGTTGGTGACGAACTGGCCGATGAACACCTGGCTGCCCAGGGTGATCGTCTTGGTCTCCTCGGCGGGGGCGAGGATCAGCGGGAACCACAGGTCGTTCCAGATCGGGATCATGGTGAAGACCGCCACCGTCGCCATGGCGGGCCGCACCAGAGGCAGCACCAGCGTGAAGAAGATGCGGTATTCCGACAGCCCGTCGATCCTTCCCGCGTTCTTCAGATCGTCCGACACCTGCCGCATGAACTCCGACAGGATGAACACCGCCAGCGGCAGCCCCTGCGCGGTATAGACGAGGATCAGCGCGGTCAGCGTGTTCACCAGCCCGCCCGCCACCATCATCTGCAGGATCGCAACTGTCCCCAGCCGGATCGGGATCATGATGCCCAAGGCGAGGTAGAGCCCCATCAGCGTGTTGCCGCGGAAGCGGTACTCGCTGAGCGCGAAGGCCGCCATCGCCCCGAAGAGCAGTACCCCCGCAAGGCTTGCCACCGTGACGATCAGCGAGTTCTGGAAATACTGGAAGAAGTCGCCCTGCGCGAGCACGGTGGTATAGCCGACCAGATCGAAGGTCTCGGCATTGGGCAGCGCCAGCGGCTCGGCGAAGATGGCGCGGCGCGACTTGAAGCTGTTCACCACGATCACGAAAACCGGGAACAGCGCGATCAGCGTGTAGGCGATCAGCACCGCATGGGCGGCGATCGTGCGTCCGAGGGGGGATCTTGCGGCCATGCTGTCCTCAGAACTGGTAGCGACGCAGGCGCGTCTGGATCAGGAACAGGTAGATGCAGACCCCGACGAGGATGATGCCGAACATCGCCGTGGCGATGGTCGCCCCCATATGGGGATCGCCGAGCTGCAGCTGGAAGCCGAAGAAGGTGCGGTAGAGGAAGGTGCCAAGGATGTCGGTCGCGAAATCCGGCCCGGCCAGCGCCCCCTGCGCCACATAGATCAGGTCGAAGGCATTGAAGTTGCCGACGAAGGTCAGGATCGAGATGATGCCGATCGAGGGCAGGATCAGCGGCAGCTTGATCTTCCAGAACTGGCTCATGCCGGTGACGCCATCCATCTCGGCGGCCTCCAGCACCTCGTCGGGAATGCTGAGCAGCGCGGCATAGATCAGCATCATCGGGATGCCGACGAACTGCCAGACCGAGATCAGCGCCAGCGTGGTCAGCGCATATTCCTGCTTGCCGAGCCAGGGGGTGAACAGGCTCTTCAGCCCCACCATGTCCAGCATGCCGGGCGCGATGCCCCAGATCGGCGAGAGGATCAGCTTCCAGACGAAGCCGACGATGACGAAGCTGAGGATGGTCGGCACGAAGATCGCGGTGCGGTAGAAGGCCGCCATCCGGAGCCGTGGCGACGAGAGCAGCGCGGCCAGCAGCACCCCGATCGGGTTCTGCACCAGCATGTGCACGAGGAAGAACCAGGCGTTGTTGCCCAGCGCGTTCCAGAAGGTCTCCGACCAGCGCGGATCGCCGAACAGCGTGCGGAAATTGTCGAGCCCGGCGAAGACCCGGACGCGCTCGACCAGTGTGAACAGCGACAGGTTCAGCGTGGCGAACAGAGGGATGATCATGATCGCGGTGTAGATCAGCACCGCCGGTGCGAGAAACACGGCGATGTGCCAGCGGACGGCTTTGCGGGCCATGTTCCCCTCCTTCATCTTCGCTCAAATATCCTCGGGGGGTGCGGGGGGCAGACAGCCCCCCGCTTCCGACGTCAGATCACTTCTGCGGTTCGTACCACGAAGCCAGACCGTCCTGCAGCCGCTTGGCCGCGTCTTCCGCGGTCTCGGTGCCGCGCACCACATTGGCCGAAGCGTTCCAGGTCTCGTTCTCGAGGTTCGGCGTGCCGCGCGACAGGATCTGGTAGGTCGAGCGGATCGACGGCTTGCAGGTCTCGCGCCAGTTGACGAATTCCTGCGCCAGCGGATCGTCCAGCGCCACCGCCTCGTTCGACAGCGGGAAGAAGCCCGGCAGCGCGTTGGCGTAGAGCTTGGCGAATTCCGGCGAGGCGACCCAGTTCAGGAAGCTCTTGGCCGCTTCGGCATTGGGCGAGGCCGCGTTCAGACCGATGCCGATGTCGGTGTGATCCGAGATATAGCACTCGTCACCCTCGGCCTGCACCGGCGGATAGAAAGCGCCCATCTCGAATTCGGCGAGGCTCTTGAAGCCCGAGATTTCCCACGAACCGGCAGGATAGATCGCGGCGCGGCCCAAGGTGAACAGGTTCTGGCTGTCCGGATAGGTCTGCGCCTCGAAGCCGTCGCCCAGATAGTCCTTCCACTTGGCCAGCGCGCGATAGGGCGCGACCCAAGGCTCGTCGGTCAGCTTCTGCGTGCCCTCGATCAGCGCCAGACGGCCTTCCTCGCCCTTCCAGTAGGTCGGTCCGATGTTCTGATAGCCCATCGTCGCGGCTTCCCACTGATCGTTGGTGCCCATCGCCATCGGAATGTAGGTGCCGTCTTCCTTGATCTTGTCGAGCGCGGCGAAGAATTCAGCCTCGGTCTTCGGCACTTCGATGCCGAGTTCGGTGAAGGCGTCCTTGTTGTAGATGAAGCCGTGGATCACCGAGGCCATCGGCACGCAGAAGGTCTGCGCGCCATCATCGGTGGACCAGCCCGATTTCGCCACATCGCCGAAATTGGCCATGCCGGGCAGATCGGTCAGATCGGCAAGCTGGCCCTTCTTGAACAGCTCCAGCGAGGCATCGAACGGGCGGCAGGTGATCAGGTCGCCCGCCGAGCCCGCGTCGAGCTTAGAGTTCAGCACGGCGTTGTATTCCGCCGGGGCCGAAGGGGCGAAGTTCAGCTTGATCCCCGGGTTGGCGGCCTCGAAGGCGGGGATGATGGTGTCCTGCCAGATGGTCAGGTCGTCGTTGCGCCAGCTTTCGATGGTCAGCGTCACATCCTGCGCCGAGGCCGCGCCTGCCAGCAAGGTGCTGGTCAGCAGTGCGACACGGAGGGTCTTCATCGTCATGGTCGTCTCCCGGTTGGCGGGTGTTCACCCGGCTTTATTGGTCTCGTCCGATCCGCGCGAGCGCAGGGCCCAGATGGCCGCGCGTGTCCTGCAGGGCGGTGGCCGCCGCTTCCGGCGTGGCGCCGGCGGCGATCAGCACCGCGGGCTTCACTGCGCCGCCGCTGGCCTCCAGCGCCGCGCGCGCCGTCTCCGGCGCCGCGCCGGAGATCCCGGCGACGATGCGGGCGGCCCGCTCGATCAGCTTGGCATTGTCGGCTACCAGATTCACCATGTAGCCATCATGCACATGGCCGAGCCGGATGCCCACCAGAACCGACATCAGGTTCAGCGCCACCTTCTGCGCCGTCGCCGCCCCGAGCCGCGTCGACCCGGCGACGATCTCCGGCCCGGTCTCCAGCCAGATCGGCAGATCGACCAGCCGCAGCAGCGCCGAGCCCGGCACATTGGCGATGCCCACCACCTTCGCGCCTGCCGCCTGCGCGGCTTCCGCGACCAGCAGCGTATAAGGCGTGGAGCCCGAGGCCGAGAGACAGATCACCACATCCTCCGCCGTCAGACCCAGCGCCGCGGCATCGGCATGGGCCAGCGCGGGATCGTCCTCCACCGCGCCGGTCAGGTGCAACAGCGCCCCGGCGCCACCGGCAAAGAGCATCGGCGTGCGGTCCGGCGGAATGCCGAAGGTGCCCAGCAGCTCCAGACAATCCGCCAGCGCCATCAGCCCCGAGCTGCCCGCCCCGGCATAGACCATCCGGCCCCCGGCCAGCAGAGCCGCAGCCGCCACCTCGGCCGCAGCCTCGATCGCCGGAAGCGCCCGCTCCACCACGGCCACGGCCGCAGCATGGCCCGCCAGTGCCTGCCGCAGCACCTCTGCGCCCGGCAGGGCATGCAGCCCCTGGGCTGCGGGATGGCGGGCTTCGGTCGGCTGGTCGGTCATGCGGGCGGGGCAGTCCTTCGAGTCATCCTTCAGAACCGACAATGCCAAATTAATACCAATTGTAAAGCCTGTAGTTCACGCAGATGAAAAACCGCCGGAATCCGGGCTTTCCAACAAGGGACTTTCCATCTGGTATTGTTTTGGTATTCTCTGCGCGAGAGGAGACGCGATGCCCTTGTTTCTTGGCCTTGACGGAGGCGGCACCGGGTGCCGGGCGGCTGTGGCCGATGAGACGGGTCGTATCCTCGGCAGCGCCACAGGCGGGCCCTCCAACATCGCCAGCGACCCCGAAGGCGCCCGCACCAACATCATCGACGTCGCCACCGAGGCTCTGGCCGGTCAGGGCAGCCTGCCCGATCTGCATGCCGTGCTCGGGGTTGCCGGGGCCAATGTCGCCGCCTGCGCGACGCGGATGATTGCCGAACTGCCCTTTGCCAGCACCCGCATCGTCTCCGATGCGGTGATCGCGGTGAAGGGGGCGCTGCAGGCGGGGGACGGCGTGGTCGCGGCTATCGGCACCGGCTCGGTCTTCGCAGTGCAGCGCAGTGGCGAGATCCGCCAGATCGGCGGCTCCGGCCTGATCCTCGGCGACGAGGCCAGCGGTGCATGGCTGGGCCGCGCCCTGCTGGCCCGCGTGCTGCGGGCGCGCGACGGGTTCCTGCCGCTGACGCCGCTGCTGGCCGAGGTGCTGGCAGAGTTCGGCGGGGCGGATGGCGTCATCCGCTTCTCGCTCGCCGCCCGCCCCACCGACTTCGCCACCCTCGCCCCCCGGCTGGTCCGGTCCACCGATCCCGCGGCGCAGGCCCTGCTGAAGGAGGGCGCGTGCGAGGTCGAGGCCTATGTCGCGCTGCTGCAGGCGGGAGGCAGCCTGCCGCTGACCTTCCTCGGCGGGCTCGGCGCCACCTACGAGAAGCTGCTCGAGGGCCGCTGGCCGATCCGCCCGGCGCTCGGCAGCGGGCTCGATGGCGCGCTCTGGATGGCGCGGCAGGGGGTTGCGGCGTGAACCAGATCTTCTCGCCCGACGGGTTCGACGATCCGGGCGCGGGGCCGCTCTACCTGCAACTGCAGCGCCGCATCGCCGAGGCCATCGCCTCGGGCCGGCTCGCCCCCGGCGACAGCCTGCCGCCGGAGCGCGACATGGCAACGATGACCGGCCTGTCCCGCGTGACCGTGCGGAAGGCGGTGCAGGCGCTGGTGCTCTCGGGCCAGCTGGTGCAGCGGCGGGGGTCCGGCACCTTCGTTGCGCACAAGGTGGAGAAGCTGGAACAGGCGCTGTCGCTGCTGACCTCCTTCACCGAGGACATGCAGCGCCGGGGCCGCACGGTGGAATCGGTCTGGCTCAGCCGCGCGCTGCATTCGCCCACACCCGAAGAGGTGATGGCGCTCGGCCTCGGCGCCGACGACCGGGTGGCGCGGCTGGCGCGGGTCAGGCGCAGCGACGGCATCCCGCTGGCGATCGAGCGTGCCAGCCTCTCCGGCGCCTATCTGCCCGACCCGGAGTCGGTCGAAACCTCGCTCTACCGCGTGCTCGACGCGCGCGGCCTGCGGCCTACCCGTGCCGTGCAGCGCATCTCAGCCGCCAATCTCGGCCCCCGCGATGCGGAGTTGCTGGAGGTGGCCGAAGGGGTCGCCGGGCTGAAGATCGAACGGGTGAGCTATCTTCCCAGCGGTCAAGTGATCGAATTCACCCGCTCTCTCTACCGCGGCGACGCCTATGACTTTGCGGTGGAGCTGAAACTGGCGGGCAACGAAAGGACGACGACATGACAGAGACCTTCATGGCGCGCGAAGTGGCCGAGATCCCGGCCGCCGCCGCCCGCTTCCTCGATGGCTCGCGCGCGGCGGTCGAGGCCGCCGCCGCAGCCCTGCGCGAACGTGATCCGGGGCTGATCGTCACCGTGGCCCGCGGCTCGTCGGACCATGCGGCGACCTATCTGAAATATGCGGTCGAGCTGCTGGCCGGGGTGCCCGTCGCCTCGGTCGGGCCCTCTGTCGCCTCGATCTACCGCCGCCCGCTCCGGCTCGGGAATGCCGCCTGCATCGGCATCTCGCAATCCGGCCGCAGCCCCGACATCGTCGAGATGATGCGCGCGGCGGGCGAAGGCGGGGCGCTCAGCATCGCCATCACCAACTTCGCCGACGCCCCGATGGCGCAGGCCTCGGCCCATACCCTGCCGCTGCTGGCGGGGCCGGAGAACAGCGTGGCCGCGACCAAGACCTTCGTCACCTCGGTACTGGCCGGGCTGGCGCTGCTGGCCGAATGGCAAGAGGACGAGGGCTTGCGCAAGGCGTTAGCCACCCTGCCCGAGGCGCTGGAGCAGGCGCTGGCGCAGGATTGGTCGCCGATGGCGGCGCGGCTGTCGCGGGCGAATTCGCTCTATGTGCTGGGCCGGGGGCCGGGCTTCGCCATCGCCGCGGAATCGGCGCTGAAGTTCAAGGAGACCTGCGGGCTTCATGCCGAAAGCTACTCCGCCGCCGAAGTGCTGCATGGCCCGGCTGCCATCGTGCAGGCCAATTTCCCGATCTTCGCGCTGGGGATCGAGGATGCCGCCCTGCCGCAGGTCATCGCCACGGCCGAGCGGCTGGCGGCGCAGGGGGCCGATGTCTTCCTGACCGGGGCCGAGGCCAAGGGCGCGGTGACGCTGCCTTCGGTCGGCGGGCTGCATCCCTTGGTGGCGCCGCTGGTGCTGACGGCCAGCTTCTACGCCTTCATCGAGGCGCTGGCCCGGCGACGCGGCTTCGACCCCGACACGCCGCCGCATCTGCGCAAGGTGACGGAGACGACATGAGACAGGCCTACAGCGGAGCGGCGATCTTCGACGGCGCGCGTCTGCTCGACGATCACGCGCTGGTGCTGGAGGCGGGCAAGGTCGTTGCGATCCTACCCGCCACCGAGGCGCCGGATGCCGAGCGGCTGGAGGGCGGCATCCTCGCCCCCGGGCTGATCGACCTGCAGATCAACGGTGGCGGCGGGCTGATGGTCGATGGTGCGGCGACGCCCGATACCTTCGCCGCCATCTGCGCCGCGCATGAGACGCTGGGCGCGCTGTCGGTGCTGCCCACGCTGATCACCGACCGGCCCGAGGCGACTCGGGCGGCGATCGCAGCGGGGGTGGCGGCCATCGGCACGCCCGGCTTCCTCGGCCTGCATCTGGAGGGGCCGCATCTCGATATCCGCCGCAAGGGGGCGCATGATCCGGCGCTGATCCGCCCGATGCAGGAGGCCGATCTCGCACTCTACTGCGAAGCCGCGCGGCAGTTGCCGACGCTGATGCTGACGCTGGCCCCCGCCTCGGTGACGCCAGCGCAGATCGCCGCGTTGACCGAGGCAGGCGTGATCGTCAGCCTCGGCCATGCCGATTGCACCCTGGCCGAGGCGGAGGCCGCCATTGCGGCGGGGGCCAGTTGCGCCACGCATCTCTTCAACGCGATGAGCCAGCTCGGCCATCGCGAGCCGGGGCTGGTGGGGGCGACGCTGACCCACACCATCGCCTGCGGGCTGATCGCCGACGGCATCCATGTCTCGGAACAGGCGATGCGGGTCGCGCTGGCAGCGAAGCCCGAGGGCATCTTCCTCGTCTCCGACTGCATGTCCCCAGCGGGCACCGACCTGACCGAATTCCAGCTGAACGGCCGTCGCACCCTGCGCCGCGACGGCAGGCTGACGCTGGAGGATGGCACGCTGGCCGGGGCCGACCTGACGCTGCCGCAGGCGATGCGGCATCTGGCGGGCTTGGGCATCGCGCGCGAGCGCATCCTCGCCATGGTCACGTCGATCCCCGCTGCCGCGATCCGGCGAGAGACAGAGATCGGCCATCTGGCGCCCGGTCGCCCGGCCGATCTGGTGCATCTGGCCGAGGATTTCAGCCTGCGCGCCACATGGCGGGCGGGCGTCAGGACAGACCGGCCGTCTCGGCTCTGAGCCAGTCGCGGAAGGCGGCGAGCGGCGGATGGTCGGCGCGGGTTTCCGGCCAGACCAGCCAGTAGCCATGCCGCCCCGCGACCGGCCCGCCGAAGACCGGGACCAGTGCGCCATCGGCCAGCGACGGCGCGGCAAGGAACTCCGGCAGCAGCGCCACTCCGATGCCGTGGATCGCCGCCTGCATCATCGTGGCGAACTGGTCGAAGACCATGCCGCGCGGCGCCTGCGCCTCGATCCCGTGATGCGCGAGCCAGCCCTGCCAGCCGCGCGGCCGCGCTTCCAGCTGCAACAGCGGCAGGGCGAGCAGGTCCGCCGCCGCCCGCACCGGATGCGCCGCCAGAAACTCCGGCGCGGCGACCGCCACCACATCCTCGCCGAACAGCCGCAGATGCCCCGCCTCGGGCCAGGTCTCGCTGCCGAAATGGATCGCGGCATCCATCCCCTCTTCCGCGAAGTCGAAGGGCCGCAGCCGGGTCGCCAGATTGATCGTCACCCCCGGATTTGCCTTCAGGAACCCCGGCAGGCGCGGGGCCAGCCAATGCGTGCCGAAGGTCGGCAGGATCGCCAGCGCCAGCGTGCCGCCGCCCGGGCTGGCCGTCACCTGAACCGAGGCGCGGCCGATCAGGTCCATCCCGCGCCGCACCTCGGCGGCATAGGCCAGCGCCGCCTCGGTCGGCAGCAGGCGCTTTCTCTGCCGCAGGAACAGCGCGACGCCCATCTGCGCCTCCAGCCCCTGCACCAGACGGCTGACGGTGCCCTGCGTCAGGTTCAGCTCGCGCGCCGCTGCCGCCGTGCTGCCGGTACGCACCACCGCCTCGAAGGCGGTGAGCAGGCTGAGCGAGGGCAGATAGCGCCGCGAGAAAGCCACTTGATGCACTCCCTGCATGAACTTCCCCGGATTTAGGGTTATTCCTGCCGCGAAGAAAGCCCTATCTGCCGCAAGACCACGGGTGCTTGCCCCGCATCGCCACCCGCTCTACCCTGCCCCTGCCCATCGAGAGGACGCCATGACCGACCGCCCGAAGCTCAAAGCCAAAGACGCCCCCGACCTCGGCCGTTTCGACTGGGAAGACCCCTTCCGGCTGGAGGACCAGCTGTCGGAGGAGGAGCGGATGCTGCGCGACGGCGCCCGCGCCTATGCCACCGAAAAGCTGCAACCCCGCGTCACCGCCGCCTATCGCGAGGAATCCACCGACCCCGGCATCTTCCGCGAGATGGGCGAGATGGGCCTTCTGGGCGTCACCATCCCCGAGGAATACGGCGGGCTCGGCGCTTCCTATGTCGCCTACGGTCTCGTGGCGCGCGAGGTTGAGCGGGTCGATTCCGGCTATCGCTCGATGATGTCGGTGCAATCCTCGCTGGTGATGTATCCGATCTACGCCTACGGCTCCGAAGAGCAGCGGCGGAAGTATCTGCCGGGTCTGGCCAAGGGCGAGTTGATCGGCTGCTTCGGCCTGACCGAACCCGACGCGGGCTCTGACCCGGCGGGGATGAAGACCGTCGCGAAGAAGACCGACAGCGGCTATGTGCTGAACGGCTCGAAGATGTGGATCTCCAACGCGCCGATCGCGGATGTCTTCGTGGTCTGGGCGAAATCCGAAGCGCATGGCGGCAAGATCCGCGGCTTCGTGCTCGACAAGGGCATGAAAGGCCTCAGCGCGCCGAAGATCGGTGGTAAGCTTTCCCTGCGCGCCTCGATCACCGGCGAGATCGTGATGGAGAATGTCGAGGTCGTCGAAGACGCGCTGCTGCCCTACGTCGAAGGCCTCAAGGGGCCCTTCGGCTGCCTCAACCGCGCCCGCTACGGCATTTCCTGGGGCGTGCTGGGCGCCGCCGAGTTCTGCCTGCATGCCGCGCGGCAATACGGGCTCGACCGCAAGCAGTTCAACCGCCCGCTGGCCCAGACCCAGCTCTACCAGCTGAAACTGGCCAACATGCTGACCGACATCAGCCTCGGCCTGCAGGGCAGCCTGCGCGTCGGTCGGCTGCTCGACGAGGCCAATGCCGCACCCGAGATGATTTCCATCGTCAAGCGCAACAACTGCGGCAAGGCGCTGGAGATCGCCCGCTGGTCGCGCGACATGCATGGCGGCAACGGCATCCAGGAAGATTTCCAGATCATGCGCCACATGGTTAATCTCGAGACGGTGAACACCTACGAGGGCACGCATGACGTGCATGCGCTCATCATCGGGCGCTCGATCACCGGGCTTCAGGCCTTCTTCTGACCCCAATCGACGACACAGCGCCAGAGGCACCGCCCTGCCGGAGCCTCGGCACGCCAGCAAGGACAGCGCGATGCAAGATCTCTTCTCCTCTCTCGGCCTCACCTCCGATCTGACGCAGGGCGGCACGCTCGCCGTGCGCTCGCCTATCGACGGGGCCGAGATCGCCCGCATCGCGGAAACCCCGGTCTCCGACATGCCGGAGATCATCGCCCGGTCGCAGACGGCGTTCCGGGCCTGGCGCGAGGTGCCTGCCCCGCGGCGCGGCGAGCTGGTGCGGCTTTTGGGCGAGGAGCTGCGCGCGGCCAAGACCGAGCTGGGCGCGCTGGTGACGCTGGAGGCGGGCAAGATCACCTCCGAGGGTCTGGGCGAAGTGCAGGAGATGATCGACATCTGCGATTTCGCCGTCGGCCTGTCGCGCCAGCTCTACGGCCTGACCATCGCCTCCGAACGTCCCGGCCACCGGATGATGGAGACCTGGCACCCGATGGGGCCCTGCGCCGTCATCTCTGCCTTCAACTTCCCGGTCGCCGTCTGGTCCTGGAACACGGCGCTGGCGCTGGTCTGCGGCAACCCGGTGATCTGGAAGCCGTCGGAGAAGACGCCGCTGACCGCCATGGCCTCGATGAAGATCATGGAGCGGGCGCTGGCCCGGTTTGGGGACGCGCCCGAAGGGCTGGTGCAGCTGGTGATCGGCGGGCCTGCGGTGGGCGAGGCGCTGGTGGGTTCGAAGGACTTGCCGATCGTCTCGGCCACCGGCTCGACCCGGATGGGGCGGATCGTCGGGCCGAAGGTGGCGGAACGCTTCGGGCGCTCGATCCTCGAGCTTGGCGGCAACAACGCGATGATCGTGGCGCCTTCGGCCGATCTCGACATGGCGGTGCGGGCCATCGTCTTCTCCGCCGTGGGCACCGCCGGGCAGCGCTGCACCTCGCTGCGGCGGCTGATCGTGCATCACTCGATCCGCAAGGATCTGGTGGCCAAGCTCGCCGCCGCCTATGCCACGCTGCCCATCGGCGACCCGCGCAAGGAGGGCACGCTGATCGGCCCGCTGGTCGATGCCGCCTCGCGCGACCGGATGCTGGCAGCGCTGGAGCAGGCAAAGGCCGAGGGCGGCACGGTGCATGGCGGCGCGGCAGTCGGGGGCGTGGCGGGTGGCGCCTATGTCCAGCCCGCCATCGCCGACATGCCGGGGCAGAGCGCCATCGTGAAGGAGGAAACCTTCGCGCCGATCCTCTACGTCATGGGCTACGAGACGCTGGAGGAAGCCATCGCGCTGCAGAACGACGTGCCGCAGGGCCTGTCCTCCTGCATCTTCACGCTGAACCTGCGCGAGGCCGAGACCTTCCTCTCGGCGGTCGGCTCCGATTGCGGCATCGCCAATGTCAACATCGGCCCCTCGGGCGCCGAGATCGGCGGGGCCTTCGGCGGCGAGAAGGACACCGGCGGCGGGCGCGAGAGCGGCTCGGACGCCTGGAAAGGCTACATGCGGCGGCAGACCAACACGGTGAACTACTCGGCGCAGCTGCCTCTGGCGCAGGGCGTGAAGTTCGACATCTAGAGCGCCGCCGACCAGAGCCGGAACCGGCCCTGACCCGTGACCTCGCGGATCAGGCCGAGCTCGGTCAGCCGGTCGAGGTTGCGTTGCACCGCCGCGCGCGAGGCCTTGGTCTCCGCCTCGGCCACCGGAGCGGAGAGCAACGGCCAATGCGCCAGCGCCGCGATCAGCAGCGGCGGAGTGCGGCCTGACAGGCCCGCCGTCGCCTCGGCGGCGCGTGCCTGCCAATCGTCCAGCCGATCCAGCAGCCGCAGCGCCGCGAAGGTCGCGTGCTCGGCCCCGGCATACCAGCGGGCCAGCCGCTCCTCCGCCGAGCCGCCGGGGCGCAGCGCCATGCTGCCGCCCGTCGCCAGCGGCAGGAACAGCGCGCCGCGCCCTTCCATTGCCCCAAGCCGCGCGGCAACCACCGCCGCCTCCATCCGTGACGAGGCGCCGGGATCGGTCAAGAGACCCCAGGCGTGAAAGCCGAAGGCCGCCCGGCTGATCGGGTGCATCCCGACCGAAGCCTCCTCGATCTCCACCCAGTCGGCCAGCCAGTCCTGCCCCAGCTCCTGTCGCGCGAGGAAGGCGGCGAGCCCCGCCTCCGGCCCCGGCCCGGAGGTCAGCCGCCGCACCGCCCAGCCGGCCCGGGCCAGCGCCAGACTGTCGTCCTGCACCCCGTCGAGCCGCAGCGCCAGCCACAGCGCCAGGCGGTCGGGCGTCACCCGGTCGCCCGCCCACCACGAAAATTCCGCCGCCTCGACCAGCGCCAGACGGCTGCGCCGCCCCTCTCCCGCCCGCCGCAGCCGCTCGTCCAGAGCACCGAAACGTTGCGCCGCGCGGGCCAGATCGGGGGCGAGCGCGGCCTCCGCCCTCCGCCACTCCGCCGGGCGCAGCAGGCTGCGCCGGTCGGCGCGTGGCAGCGGTGGGGCGGTGGTTTCGGGCTCTTCCGCCGGCAGAAACCACAGCTCCTCCTCTGCCCCCGGCTCGGGGTCGTAGGGCGAGGGCGGCGTCAGCAGGGCATCGGCAAGCGGGCGTTTCATCCGCAGAGAATAGCATCGCCGCGCCGGAGATGCCGAGGGCCATCTTTGGGCGGATGAGGCCAATTGCCGCACAATTGGCCTTTACCCATCCGTCCAATCACTCCATCTTCACCCGCGACCGGCGATAGCCGGAGAATAGGACGTGCTATGCTTATTGCCTTGGACAAGATCTTCGCGGACGATCCGTCGCCCTATGTGCTGGTGGACCGCGAGCTGCGGATCGTCTGGGCCAATGCCGCCTATTTCAAGACGACCGGAAAGGGCCCCGAACTGATCATCGGCAAGGTGATGACCGAGGCCTTTCCGGCGCCTCCCGACTCCCTTCCCGACCAGATGCTCCGCAATTCGCTGCAGCGCGTGCTGGATTCCGCCCGCACCGACCATCTGCCGCTGATCCCCTATCCGATCACGCAGGCCGACGGTTCGGTCTCCGACCGCTACTGGAGCGCCACGCATACGCCGATCATGGACAGCGACGGGCTCGTCGAGTTCATCCTGCAAAACACCAACGACGTCACCGAGATCTACGAGGCCGATCTCGACACCGCGACCTCGGGCGACAAGGCGCGGGTGATCCGGCGGGCCGAGGCGGTGGCGAAGGAGAACCTCGAGCTCGGCGCCGCCATGGCCTTCGTGCGCTCGGCCTTCGACCAGGCGCCGAGCTTCATGGTGGTGATGAAGGGGCGCGATCTGACCTTCCAGATCGTCAACGACTCCTATCTCCAGCTGGTCGGGCACCGCGATCTGATCGGCAAGCCGCTGCGCGAGGGCCTGCCGGAGCTGGAGGGGCAGGGGTTCTTCGAGCTTCTCGATGAGGTTTACAGCACGGGCGAGGCCGTGACCCGGCGCGGCGCCGAGGTTCGTCTGCTCCGCACGCCCGATGGCCCCGAAGAGCAGCGCTTCGTCGATTTCATCTTCAGCCCGCTGAAGGACCCGGACGGCACGACGAACGGCATCTTCGTCGAGGGCCACGACGTCACCCGGCAGAAGCTGGCCGAGGCCGAGCTGATTGCGACGCAGGAGCGGTTCCGGACCATGGCGCAGACCATGCCGAACCACGTCTGGACCGCCACGCCCGACGGTCGGATCGACTGGGTCAACGACCGGATCTACGCCTACACCGGGGCCGACAAGCTCGACGGCGATCTCTGGACCGACGTCGTCCACCCTGCCGATCAGGCCCCCACGCTGACAGCATGGGCGGCAGCCGTCGCCGGGGCCAGCCGCTACGAGACCGAATTCCGCATCCGCAGCGCCGATGGCAGCTACCGCTGGCACATCGTGCGCGCCGTTCCGGTCTCGGGTGCCTCGGGCGAGGTGGAGCTCTGGGTCGGCACCAACACCGATATCGAGGACCGCAAGGCCGCCGAATCCGCGCTGGCCCAGTTGAACGCCACGCTGGAGGAGCGGGTCGAGCAGCGCAACCGCGAGCTGGAGGCGCTGCATGCCACCCTGCGGCAGAGCCAGAAGATGGAAGCCATCGGCAATCTGGCCGGCGGCATCGCCCATGACTTCAACAACCTGCTGCAGACCATCACCGGCAGCCTGCAGCTGGCGCTGCGCGGCATGGAGCCGAATTCGGCGGTGCGGCCCCGGCTGGATCAGGCGATGAAAGCGGTGGAGCGCGGGGCGACGCTGGCCTCGCAGCTCCTGTCCTTCGGCCGCCGTCAGCCGCTGGCCCCCAAGGTCATCAACCTGAGCCGGCTGCTGCGCGAAGCCGACCATATCGTGCGCAGCGCCATCGGCGAGGCGGTGGAGGTCGAAACCATCGTGGCGGGCGGGCTGTGGAACACCTGCGTCGACCCGTCCAACGTGGAAAGCGCGATCCTCAACCTCGCGATCAACGCGCGGGATGCAATGAGCGGGCAGGGCAGGCTGACCATCGAGATCGGCAATGCCTATCTCGACGATGCCTATGCCCGCGCCCATGCCGATGTCACGCCCGGACAATATGTGATGCTCGCCGTCACCGACACCGGCTGTGGCATGCCGCCCGAGATCGTCGACCGCGTGTTCGAGCCCTTTTTCACCACCAAGGCCGAGGGCCGCGGCACCGGGCTCGGCATGTCGATGGTCTACGGCTTCGTCAAGCAGTCCGGCGGCCATGTGAAGATCTACAGCGAGGTCGGCAGCGGCACCTCGATCAAGATCTACCTGCCGCGCTCGCTGGAGGCCGAGGATGCCGCGCGTCCGGCGCAGCAGGGGCCGATGTCAGGCGGCAGCGAGACGATCCTGCTGGTCGAGGATGACGAGGACGTGCGCGCAACGGCGGCGGGGCTGCTGGTTGACCTCGGCTATACCGTGCTGCAGGCACGCGACGCCGACCGCGCCATGACTATCGTCGAGAGCGGGGCGCGCATCGACCTGCTCTTCACCGATGTGGTGATGCCGGGACGGATGAACAGCCGCCAGCTGGCCGAGAAAGCCAAGCTGATGATGCCCGATCTCGCGGTGCTCTTCACCTCGGGCTACACCCAGAACTCCATCGTGCATGGCGGCAGGCTCGACGCCGGCGTGCATCTGCTGAGCAAGCCCTACACGCAGGAAGCGCTGGCCCGGAAGATCCGCGAGGTTCTGGCCCGCCCCGCAGCCGCCGAGCCGCCCGCGCTGCAGCGCGCGCCTGCGCCGCCGAGGGCGCCGCTGACCGGCGTGCGCGTGCTGGTCTGCGAGGATGACGTGATCATCCGCATGAACCTCGCCGAGGTGCTGAACGAGGCCGGCTGCACCGTCCACGAGGCGGGTACGGCCAAGAAAGCGCTGTCGCTGCTCGAGGCGGAGCCGGTCGATGCGCTGCTGGTGGATGTCGGCCTGCCGGACCTGCCGGGCACCGAACTGGCGAAGGCCGCGCGCGGCCTCTTTCCCGACCTGCCGGTGGTCTTCGCCACCGGCGAGGCGCATGTCGCCGGTGCCGAGACCATGGGCCATGCCCGGGTGCTGACCAAGCCCTTCGGCGACGAGTCCCTGATCGAGGCGCTCCTGGCCGTGCTGGGGCGCAGAGGCTGATCCTGCCCTTCGGGGCGGGATCCACGCCCTGGGCGCCTGAACGGCAAAGGGCTCCCGATGGGAGCCCGCAGCTTGATCTCTCAGGGAAAAGTGGTGCCGCTGAAGGGACTCGAACCCCCGACCCCATCATTACGAATGACGTGCTCTACCAGCTGAGCTACAGCGGCCTGGTGCGGGGCTATTAGCATCACCCCGCGGGGATGGGTAGCCCTAATTTGGGCTCCCCGCCAAGGGTTTTTCATCGATCACCTCGCCATCCTCCGCCGTGGCGGCAGAGGCGGACGGCGCGCCGACGATCAGCGGCAGCAGCTCGGTGCCGGTGGCGCTGGGGGCGGTGGTCTCGGTCGGTTCGCGCCAGCTCAGCGTGTCGAAGCCGCCGCAATTGTCGCAGATCGGGCCCCAGGCTGCGTGGATGCTCTGGCAGTTGTCACAGCACCATTGCGGGCCGCGCGGCGCCGTCAGCGCCCGTGCCAGCCAGCCGCGCACCACGGCGTCGTCGGCGCCCTCGCCCCTCTCGACCGCCGCCATGATGGTCAGCGCCCGGGTGGTCGGATGCCGCGTCACCAGATCGCCCAGCGCGCGGCGGGCGCCGGGGAAATCCTCGGCGGTCAGCGACAGCTCGGCCAGCAGCATCCGCGTCTCGTCATCCTCGGGATGGATCGAGGTCAGGGTGCGGAAGCGTTTCAGCCGGGCGGTCGGCGTCTCGTCAGGCTCGATCTCGGCAAAGGCGGCTGCCAGATCGGGATGCGGCTGCGCCTCCCAGGCCTTCTTCAGCACCCGGGTCGCGTATTTCGCGTTGCCCTGCGCGATATAGCTGCGTGCCGCCATCGCCGCCGCCGGGATCAGGTCGGGCGACTTCTTGTTGGCGGCGATCGCCGCCTCGCGCGCTTCGATCGAGGACGCGTCGTCGAACACCGCCTTGGCCGTCTGCAGCGCCAGCACCGCATCGCGACGCTGATAGACCGCCTTGGGCAGCGCGCCCGACTTCAGCTTGGCGCTGAGCGTGCTGCGCGCGCCGGTCCAGTCGTTGCGGTCGGCCTGCAGCTTCAGCAGGATGTCCTGCGTCTCGGGATGGCGCGGCTTCAGCGCGAAGGCCTTCTCGGCCAGTTGCAGCGCCGTCGCGGTATCGCCCTCTTCGATCTTCTGCTTCATCAGCCCGCGGATGCCGACGAAGCGGGTGCGCTCATCGGACAGCAGCGTCTTGTAGGCCTCGGTCGCGCGACGCGAGTCACCCGACTGCTCGGCGGCCTGCGCGATCAGCAGGTTGGTGAGCTCGGGTCGGCCGAGATATTTCTGCGCCTTGGCCGCCCGCGACATGGCGGTCCGCGGCTCGCCCGCGGCCAGCGCCATCATGCCTTCTGACAGCGCCTGATAGCCCTTCTTCTCGCGGCTGCGGTCGAAATAGCGCGAGATCGCGGTCTCGTCGCCATTGAGGAAACGCAGCAGGGCAAAGACGAAGCCGACCAGCTTGAAGAAGATCCAGACGGCAAGCACCAGCAGCAACACCAGGATCACCGCCTGCAGCGGGCCGAGGTTCAGCTCGATATTGGCGATGGCGACGCGGACGCCGCTGGCGGTGTCGATTAGCAGACCGGCCCCGAAGGTCAGCGCGGCAACGGCGGCGACGAACAGCAGAACCTTGATGAGGGACCAGATCATTGCGCGCGCCTCATTTCGCTTCTGCGGCTGCGGCGAGGGCCGCCACGGCGTCGGTTGCATCGATACGCTTCTGCGCTTCAGCGGTCCAACCGGCCATCGCCGCCTGCCCCTCTTGCGGCAGAGCGCCGATCTCGGTCAGGGCCTTGGACAGATCGCCCGCCTTTACCGCCGCTTCGGCGCGCGACAGCACCGCATCGGGATCGGTGCCTTCGCGCGGCGTCAGCGACCGCGCCCCGGCCTGCGCCCGCACGAAGGTCGAGACGCGACCGGCGAAGGTGTCGCCCATGTCGGCCAGCAAGGATGCGTCGAGCGCGGCCCGCGCGGCTTCGGGGAAGGCGGTTTCGAGGCTGGCGATGGTCGGGATGCCGCCTTGCGCCCCGTCGATCAGCACGGCGGAGATCTCGATCCCGGCAGCGGCGATATCGTCGAGCGGCGCTGCATAGCCGGTGCCGGAATCGAGCGCGGCGCGCACCCGCGACAACGAGGCCGAGGTGGTGGCCCTGCGGGCCGTGGCCTCGACTTCGGATTTCAGCGCATCGGCCTGGGCCTGGGCTTCGGCCAGACGGGCTTCCGCCGCCTCGGCCGCCGCCTGGATATCGGCGTTGACGGCAGAGGCCGCGCCGCCTTCGATCTGGCTGCGCAGCGCCGCCACCTCTTCCTGCAGCGCCGTCACCTCGGCCGGTGCGGCACCGCCGCCCGGGGCGGATTCGACACCCGACATCCGCTCTTCGAGCGCCGCCACGGCGTCGAGCGCCGACCTGGCCTGCGCTTGGGCTTCGGCAAGCTCGGCAGCCAGCGTGGCGACCTGATCGCCGGCGGGCTCATTGGCCTCGTCGAGCCGCGCGCCAAGTGCCGCGATCTGGGAATCCTGCGCCGCGTCACGGTCATCGCCGCCCGCGCCGGCAAGTGGCCAGCCTTCGGGCACATAACGGGCAAGGCCGAAGCCCAGACCGGCGGCAATGGCCCCCCCGAGGAGCAGCGCGAAGAAACCGCCTGCGCCCCGCTTGGCAGGCTGGGCCGGGGCGGCGCGCGGCGGGGCCGGAGGCGGCACGGGCGCTGCTTCGGGGGCCGCGGCAGAAAGCTCGGCCTCGTCGGGCGCCATGGTCTCGTCCTTGCGCACCACCTCGGCCTCCTCGACGGGATCGGCCCTCGGCGTCACCGGCTCCGGGTCCGACAGCGTGAGCGGTCCGGTCGTCTCCTGCGCTGCGTCCACCGGGGTGTCTTTCCCCGCGTCGCGGGAATCTGGATCTGCCATCGCCGTGCCTTCCGTTTGCGCCTGCCTCGTGACCGGAGTCTCTGCGACCCTAGCCGCTGCCGCCGCCTGCCTCAAGCAGGTGACTCTGCGTCAATAAGCGCCTCTATCGCGGCGATCAGGCTGGCCGCGTCCGGGCGCGCGGCGATTTGCAACCGCAGGGGCGGCAGGCCCACCGCCTCGGTCGCCACCGCGGGGCTGAGCGCCGCCACCCAGAGCCGCGCCTGCGGCACCGCGCGTCGCAGTTCCGCGACCAGCAGCCGGGCCGTGCGCGGCGAGAAGACCGGCGCGATCACCGGACCTTCCCCGCGCAGCAGCTCCAGCGCCTCCTCGGTCAGCGGCATCGGGCGCTGGTCGTAGACGACGACCTCGGTGGCGGAAATTCCGGCCTCCGTCAGGTGCTTGGCAATCTCGCCCCGCGCCTCTGCCCCGCGCAGGTGCAGGAGCGGCCCGCGCTCGCCTGCGGCGATGACCTGCGCGATCAGCGCCCCGGCATCGCCATCCGCCGAGCGCGTCTCGAACCCGGCGGCACGGGCGACCCGTGCCGTCCGCTCACCCACGCACCAGGCGCGGCGGGGCAGCAGGGTGGCTTGGGCGGATATCCGCTGAACGGCCTCCACCCCGGTTTCCGAGGTGAAGATCAGGGCTTGGGCACCTTCCGGCAGCGGCGGCGCAAGGAAGACCGGCTGCAGCAGCGGGGCGGTCACGAGGCGAATCCCTGCACCGAACCGCGCCCTCAGCGCCGCGGCAAACCGCTCTCCCTGCGCGGCGGGTCGGGTCAGCAGGAAAGGGTGGCGGGATTGTGAGGCCATGTCAGAGGTGTTACCTGCGAGGAAACCTTCTGGCAATCGGCGGCCCATGAGCGAAAGTCTCACCTTTCTTGGCATCGAGAGCAGCTGCGACGATACGGCAGCCGCCGTGGTGCGCCACGCGCCCGGCGCCCCGGCGGAAATCCTCTCCTCGGTGGTCGATGGCCAGACCGCGCTGCACGCCGCCTTTGGCGGCGTCGTGCCTGAAATCGCCGCCCGCGCCCATGCCGAACGGCTCGATCTCTGCGTCGAGCAGGCGCTGGCGGACTCCGGGCTTCAGCTCGGCGATCTGGATGGCATCGCGGTAACGGCGGGGCCGGGGCTGATCGGCGGCGTGTTGTCGGGGGTGATGTGCGCCAAGGGCATTGCCGCTGGGACCGGGCTGCCGCTGGTCGGGGTCAACCATCTGGCCGGCCATGCGCTGACGCCGCGGCTGACCGACGGGCTGGCGTTTCCCTATCTGATGCTGCTGGTCTCTGGCGGGCATTGCCAGTTCCTGCTGGTGCGCGGGGTGGAGGAGTTCACCCGGCTCGGCGGCTCGATCGACGACGCGCCGGGCGAGGCCTTCGACAAGACGGCGAAGCTTCTGGGCCTGCCGCAGCCCGGCGGCCCGGCGGTCGAGGCCGAGGCGAAGGCGGGCGACCCCCGCCGCTTCGCCTTCCCCCGCCCGATGCTGGACCGGCCCGGCTGCGACATGTCCTTCTCGGGCCTCAAGACCGCGCTGCTGCGGGCACGGGATGCCCTGATCACGGCGCAGGGCGGGCTGACGCGGCAGGACCGCGCCGACCTCTGCGCCGGCTTTCAGGCGGCGGTGGCCGATGTGCTGGCCGAAAAGACCCGCCGCGCGCTGGCGTTGGTGCGCGACGAGACCGCCACGCCGGTGCTGGCCGTGGCGGGGGGCGTTGCCGCCAATGGCACGATCCGCGCCGGGCTGCAGGCGGTCTGCGCCGCGGCCGGCGCGCGCTTCCTCGCGCCGCCGCTGCGGCTCTGCACCGACAACGCGGCGATGATCGCCTGGGCCGGGATCGAGCGCTTCCGCGATGGCGCCCGCGACGGGATGGCACTGTCGGCCAGACCGCGCTGGCCCCTGGACAAGACCAGCCCGGCCCTGATCGGCTTCGGCAAGAAGGGGGCCAAGGCATGAGCGACGTGGCGATCATCGGCGCAGGGGCCTTCGGCACCGCCCTTGCGGTGACCTTGGGGCGCGAGGCGCCGGTGACGCTCTGGGGCCGCAGCGCACAGCAGGGGCTGGACCTGCCGGCAGGCGTCACCTTCACCACCGACATCAGCCATGTCACCGCGCAAACCGTGCTGCTCGCCGTGCCGACCCAGGCGCTGAGCGCTGTTCTCAAGGACCATGCGGCGCGGTTGGACGGTCGGGCGCTGGTGGCCTGCTGCAAGGGCGTCGATCTGGCGACCGGGCTCGGCCCCACCGCGCTGATCGCCCGCGCCTGCCCCGCAGCCACATCGGCAATCCTCACCGGTCCGAGCTTCGCCGCCGATATCGCGCAGGGCCTGCCGACCGCCCTGACGCTGGCCTGCGCCGACGATGCGGCGGGCGAGGCGCTGCAGCGGCAGCTTTCCACCTCGGTCCTGCGGCTCTACCGCAGCACCGACGTGATCGGAGCCGAGCTTGGCGGTGCCCTGAAGAATGTCGTCGCCATCGCCGCAGGCGTGGTGATCGGCGCCGGGCTCGGCCAGTCGGCACGGGCGGCGCTGATGACCCGCGGCTATGCCGAGATGCAGCGCCTGTCGCTGGCCCTCGGCGCGCGGCCCGAAACGCTGGCCGGTCTCTCCGGCCTCGGCGATCTGGTCTTGACCTGCACCTCGGACCAGTCGCGCAACTTCCGTTACGGCGCGGCGCTCGGCGCGGGGCGGCCCTTCGACAGCCATGTGACCGTGGAGGGCAAGGCCACCGCCAAGGCCGTTGTGGCGCTGGCGACGCGGCACGGGCTCGACATGCCGGTGGCCGCGATGGTCGATGCGCTGATCGACGGCCATGTCACCCTCGCCCAGGCCATCCAGGCCCTTCTCACCCGTCCCCTGAAACAGGAGTAAACTGATGCGCGTCGCCCTGATCTGCACCGACAAGGCCGGTGCCCTGCAAACCCGGCTCGACACCCGCGCCGCCCATCTCGCCCATATCGAGGACAGCGGCGTGGTCGAGATGGCAGGCCCCTTCCTGAACACCGAAGGCCAGATGACCGGCTCGCTGGTGGTGCTGAATGTCGACACGCTCGCCGAGGCGCAGGCTTGGGCCGAGGCCGATCCCTATGCAAAGGCCGGGCTGTTCGAGAGCGTGCAGATCGCGGAGTGGAAGAAGGTCATCGGCTGATGGCATACTGGCTGTTCAAGTCCGAGCCCGACGCCTGGAGCTGGGATCAGCAGGTGGCGCGCGGCGAGAAGGGCGAGGAGTGGACCGGGGTGCGCAACTATCAGGCCCGCAACCATATGCGGGCGATGCAGCTCGGGGACCGGGGGTTCTTCTACCATTCCAATGTCGGCAAGGAGATCGTCGGCATCGTCGAGGTCTGCGGTCTCTCGGCGCCTGACAGCAGCACCGACGATCCACGCTGGGACTGCGTGACGATCAAGGCGGTGAAGCCGCTGGCGCGCCCGGTGACGCTGGAGGACTGCAAGGCTGACGAGCGGCTGAAGGACATGGTGCTGGTGAACAACGCGCGCCTGTCCGTCCAGCCGGTGAGCGATGCGGAGTGGCAGGCGATCTGCAGGCTGGGCGGCGTCTGACCCTTTGAAATGGAGGGCCTCGACCCCGGCGAGACCCTCCATCCACCCCACGTGCTCCCTTGGCACCACACGTGTCTGAGAAGGTCTCGGGCATCCTGCCCTGTCCGCCCACCCTACTCGGGTCGGCGCCCCGGGGCAAAGAACAAGCGCGGAGGATTTTATACGAAGGCGATCCGTCGCGCTTGGTCGTGGCTCAGGCGTAGACGGATTCCTTGCCGAAATGCTTGACCAGCATGTAATAGATCACCGCGCGATACTTGTTGCGCTCGGATTTGCCGTAGGTGTCGATCACCGCCGCCAGTGCTTCGCCCAGCTTCGGCCCCTCCGGCAGGCCCAGTTTCCTGACCAGAAAATTGCGCTTCACGGTTTCCAGCTCCTCGGGGCTCGAGGCGGCGATGGTCTCGCTGTCGGGATTGTAGATCGCCGGGCCGCAGCCGATGGTGACCTTGGTCAGAAGATCCATGTCGGGCTCGATCTTGCACTTGTCGCGCAGTGCCGCGGCATAGCGGCTCACCAACTCGTCTCTCTTGCTCATCCCCGTCGCTCCCTCTCCCATCGCGGGCCACCGACCGGTGACCCTCTGCGAATGCTAGGCGAATCATCCCGCGACACAAAGAAAAAACGGGCACGACCTCCCGGCCCTGCCCGTCTTTCCGTTCTCGCGCGCCAGAAACCCGGCGCGGGCGATCAGTAGCGGTAATGCTCCGACTTGAACGGGCCCTCGACACTGACGCCGATGTAATCGGCCTGCTCGGGGCGCAGCTCTGTCAGTTTCACGCCGATCTTCTTCAGATGCAGCCGCGCCACCTTCTCGTCCAGCGCCTTGGGCAGGATGTAGACGCCCGGCGCGTAGTCGTCGCCCTTGGTCCAGAGCTCGATCTGCGCCAGCACCTGATTGGTGAAGGAGGCCGACATGACGAAGGACGGGTGGCCGGTGGCATTGCCAAGGTTCAGCAGGCGGCCTTCGGACAGCAGGATGATGCGGCTGCCCGAGGGCATCTCGATCATGTCCACCTGGTCCTTGATGTTGGTCCACTTGTGGTTCTTCAGCGCGGCGACCTGGATCTCGTTGTCGAAATGGCCGATGTTGCCGACGATCGCCATGTCCTTCATCTCGCGGATATGCTCGATGCGGATCACGTCGCGGTTGCCGGTGGTGGTGATGAAGATATCGGCCGAGGCGACGACATCCTCCAGCACCACGACCTCGAACCCGTCCATCGCCGCCTGCAGCGCGCAGATCGGATCGACCTCGGTCACCTTCACCCGGGCGCCCGCGCCCTGCAGCGAGGCGGCCGAGCCCTTGCCCACGTCGCCATAGCCGCAGACCACGGCGACCTTGCCCGCCATCATCGTGTCGGTGGCGCGGCGGATGCCGTCGACCAGCGACTCCTTGCAGCCGTACTTGTTGTCGAACTTCGACTTGGTGACGGAGTCGTTGACGTTGATCGCCGGGAAGGGCAGCTGGCCCTTCTTGTGCAGGTCATACAGGCGATGCACGCCGGTCGTCGTTTCTTCCGACACGCCCCTGATCGCGGCGCGCTGCTGGGTGAACCAGCCGGGGCTCTCGGCCAGACGCTTCTTGATCTGGTTGAACAGGCAGACCTCCTCATCCGAGGTCGGCACCGCGATCAGGTCGGTCTCGCCCGCCTCGACCCGCGCGCCGAGCAGGATGTAGAGCGTCGCATCCCCGCCGTCGTCGAGGATCATGTTGCAGGTGCCCTCGGAGAACTGGAAGATCTTGTCGGTATAGGTCCAGTACTCCTCCAGCGTCTCGCCCTTGATGGCGAAGACCGGGGTGCCAGTCGCGGCGATGGCGGCAGCGGCATGGTCCTGCGTCGAGAAGATGTTGCACGAGGCCCAACGGACGTCGGCCCCCAGCGCCACCAGCGTCTCGATCAGCACGGCGGTCTGCACCGTCATGTGCAGCGACCCGGCGATGCGGGCGCCGGCCAGCGGCTTCGACGCGCCGAACTCCTCGCGCAGCGCCATCAGGCCCGGCATTTCGGTTTCTGCGATGGTCAGCTCTTTCCGGCCATAATCGGCCAGATTGATATCCTTGACGATGAAGTCGGCCATGCGTGGCTCCTGAATGAGGTCAGCCCCGATTTAACATCGACCGCCCTTCGCGGCAATGCAGCGGAGCCTCGCCTTGTCTGAGACATTTACACCGCAGCGCCGAGGGCCTAACCCGGTGCTGCCAAGTCGAAGGAGCAGCTCCATGGCGATCACCGTGCAATCCTCCCGCCCCGCCGGATCGCGGCAGGCCGTGGTCTTCTGCTGCAACGAGGCCTACCTGCCCTTCGCCCTGCATGCCGCCGCCCAGATCGCCGCGCTGTCGCCGGAACGCGGTTTCGATATCTGCCTCTGCTGCAGCGAGGCGTGGCTCGACGTGCCCGCGGCATTGGAGCCCTTGAACCTGCGGATCTGCCGGATCGATGTCGGCGCCGTCTTCGACGGGCTGCGGCTCGATGCCAACCGGACGCATGACGTCTATCTGCGCATCGCCTTGCCCGAGGCGCTGGCCGGGGATTACGGCCGCATCCTCTATCTCGACTCGGACATCTTCGTGCAGGGCGGCGATTTTGCGGCGTTGCTGGCGGTGGATCTCGGCGGCCGTCCGATCGGCGCGGTGCGCGACAATATCCAGTGGCGCACCCCGGATCGGCGGCCCGAGCAGTTCAAGCGGCTGGGCATTGCGACTGCGCCTTATTTCAATGCGGGCGTGCTGCTGATGGATGTGCCCGCCTATAATGCGATGGATCTGCTGGGGCGCTGCGTCGACCTGGGCCGGCGCGAGGCGGACCGGATGATCCGTCACGACCAAAACCTCTACAATGCGGTGCTGAAAGGCGACTGGGCCGAATTGAGCCCGATGTGGAACTGGCAATACAGCTGGGCGGCGCGTCTTTTCGAGGCGATGCGCAGCCCGCATATCGTGCATTTCATCGGGACGCTCAAACCTTGGGCAGACCGCGAGGGCCAATTCTCGCCGCGCTTCGCCCGCAGCTTCGATGCCTTTCTTGCCACCCATTTTCCAGATCGCACCCGCAAACCCGTGAGTGCCGGGCTATTGCCCGACCACCGGCTGATGCGCCGCATGCTGTTCAAGCATTTTCTGTCGGCCTCGAGCCTCTCGCGTTATCTCGCGCAGTTTCCCAGCGACCTGACGGTCCGCAAATGAAACGCGCCTGGCAAAGGATGCTGTCGGGCCGGCGGCTGGACCTTCTGGACCCGACGCCGATGGATATCGAGGTCGAGGACATCGCCCACGGTCTCGCCTTCGTCGCCCGCTGGAACGGCCAGACCCGGGGTGACTGGGCCTATTCGGTCGCGGAACATTCGTTGCTGGTGGAGCAGATCTTCACCCGCTGCAATCCGGGCGTGGCGCCGCGCTGGCAATTGGCGGCGCTGCTGCACGATGCGCCGGAATATGTCATCGGCGACATGATCAGCCCGGTAAAGGCTGCCATCGGCACGAATTACGGCGAGCTGGATGCACGGCTCGCGGCGGCGGTGCATCTGCGCTTCGGCCTGCCAGCGGTCCTGCCGGGGATAATAAAGAAAGAGATCAAGCGCGCCGACCGGATTTCAGCCTGGCTGGAAGCCGTGCAGATCGCAGGCTTCACCGAGGCGGAAGCCGATCGTTTCTTTGGCCGCCCGCGCGATGCGCTGCTGGAAGGTCTGGAAATCAGACTGCGCCCACCGGTGAATGTGCGGGCAGATTTCACTGCCCGCCATTTTGCCTTGCTGGCGGCTGTCGACGGTTCGTAACCGTCAGATCGCCATGCTGTCGGCGGAGGCGCCCGATTTCAGCGCCGCCTCGAACCAGCGCGGTTTGCGGCCCCGGCCCGACCAGGTGTCGTTCGGATCGGCGGGGTTTGCGTATTTCGGCGTCGCGGCGGCGCGCTTGCGGCTGGCGACCGTGCCGGTCAGCTCGGCGAGCGAAAAGCCCATTTCCCGCGCCTTTTCCTCGAGCTCGACCAGAGCGTCGCGTTTGCGGCGGTCTTCATAGGTCGAGATCGCCTTGGCGACCTGGGACTGAAGCGCCTTCAGCTCCTTGAGAGACATCGTGTCGATATTGGTTTCCACGTCGCTGTTCCCTTTAAAAGCGGTATGCAAGTCATTTACGAAATCAAAACGAGCGTCAATAGCCGCCGGTTCCTTCTGATTTAAACATGCTGATATTCGCTGACCGCACGAATCAACACTTGTCCTTTTAGATATGGGCTCCGATCGTCCGCGAACTTACTTGGAAATGGTTTAACTCTCGAACAAAAACGCCCGGCCGCGTTTCCGCGACCGGGCTTGTGTTCACCGGACCAAGGTCCGGACTGTCGGATCTTTCAGACCCGGCTCAGCGCGGGCTGCGCTTTGCCAGAATGCGTTGCAAGGTCCGGCGATGCATATTCAGCCGGCGCGCCGTTTCCGAGACGTTGCGGTCGCACATCTCGTAGATCCGCTGGATATGCTCCCAGCGCACCCGGTCCGCAGACATTGGGTTTTCCGGCGGCGGCGGCAGGCTTTCGCCCTTGGCCAGCAAGGCATGCGTCACCTCATTGGCATCCGCAGGCTTCGACAGGTAATCCGTCGCGCCGATCTTCACCGCGGCGACTGCCGTGGCAATCGCCCCATAGCCGGTGAGTACGACGATCCGGCAATCCGGTCGCCGCTCACGCAGCACTTCCACAACATCCAGCCCGTTCCCGTCTTCCAGCCGCAGGTCGACCACCGCATAAGCCGGCGGTCGTGCCTGGGCGATGGATTTTCCCTCGGCGACGCTCTGTGCCGTTTCCAGCACGAAGCCCCGCTTTTCCATCGCCTTCGCCAGTCGTTTCAGGAACGGCTCGTCATCATCGACGAGAAGCAGAGATCTATCCGCTCCCAGATCAAACACCATGTCCTCAGCCATAGCACCACGCCCTTTGTTATCCCCGACCTCAGGAATATGCCCTTCGCGAGAATCGTCCAAGGGGCTAGATCAAACGCCGCCGTTCACGAAGCACGAAATTCGATCGGCCATCTGGTCGGCCGTGACCTCGCGCTTGAAGAAGTCCATGAAGCCCTGACGGGGCATCATCAGGTAGGTGAAGGTGGAGTGATCGACGAGGTAATATTCGTCGGTCGGGTCCTGCACGCGATAATAGGTCTTGTAGGCCTGCGAGGCCGCCTTCACCTGCTCCTCGCTGCCGGTCAGCGCGATCATCCGCGGATGCATCGCCTCGGCGAACTCCCCCATCACCTGCGGCGTGTCGCGCTTGGGGTCGACCGAGATGAAGACCGGCGTGACCTCTATCCCCTGCTCCTCGAGGATATCCACCGCCTCGGCATTGCGCTGGTTGTCGAGCGGGCAGACATCCGGGCAGAAGGTATAGCCGAAATAGACGAGCGACGGCTTGGTGATGACATCGGCATCGGTCACGGTCTTGCCGGTCTGGTCCACCAGCGTGAAGGGCCCGCCGATATCGCCACCGCCTCCGGCCACCTGACCCTCGCGGCACTGGGCATAGGGGTCGCCCGACCGCTGCGTATAGATCCAGGCCGCCGTCCCGCCCATCAGGGCGAGGACCGCCACCGCCGCCGCGCCTGCGTATAGCTTTGTCACGTCAGTTCCTCTTTGCCACACCCCTGCCATGCTGGATTGAACCCGGACAGGCCGCGTTCTACCAATGGCCAGGACACACAACTAGCAGCAAGCGCGATGATCCTCCAGACCGACGGTCTTCTGAACCGCGACACGCGCGGCGACTGGGTGCGCCTGCGCACGCTGATCCTGCTGCGCTGGATGGCGATCTTCGGCCAGCTGACGGCCATCGTCGTCGCCGACCGCTACTTCGGCATGATCCTGCCGCTCGGCCTCTGCTTCATGGCCGTCGGCGCCTCGGTGGTCGCCAACCTGATCGCCGGCTTCGTCTTTCCGCAGAACCGCCGCCTGACCGAGGCGCAGGCGCTGTTCATCCTGCTCTTCGACATCACCCAGCTCTCGTTCCTGCTGTTCCTGACCGGCGGCCTCTCCAACCCCTTCGCGCTGCTGATCCTCGCCCCGGTGACGATCTCGGCCCTCGCCCTGGAGCTGCGCACCACCGTCATCCTCGGCGTCATCGCCATCGGCCTGCTGACCTTCACCGCCTTCTTCAGCCTGCCGCTGCTTCTGGGCGACGGCAGCCGGCTCGTGCTGCCCAAGCTCTTCGAGTTCGGTTTCTGGCTGGCGATCGTCATTGGCCTGCTGTTCCTCAGCCTCTATTCCCGCCGCGTCGCGACCGAGATCCGCTCGATGTCCGACGCGCTGCTGGCCACGCAGATGGCGCTGGACCGCGAGCAGAAGCTGACCGATCTCGGCGGCGTCGTCGCCGCGGCGGCGCATGAGCTAGGCACGCCGCTCGCCACGATCAAGCTGGTCAGCTCGGAACTGGCCGAGGAACTGCGCGACAAGCCGGCGCTGCGCGAGGATGCAGAGCTGATCCGCACGCAGGCCGACCGCTGCCGCGACATCCTGCGCTCGATGGGACGCGCCGGGAAGGACGACCTGCAGATGCGGCAGGCCCCCTTGGGCGAGGTGCTGCGCGAGGCTGCCGAGCCGCATATCAGCCGGGGCAAGCGGGTGGAGTTCGACCTTTATCCCAGCCGCGACGGCGACGACCGCCAGCCGGTGATCCTGCGCCGCCCCGAGGTGATCCACGGGCTGCGCAACCTGATCCAGAACGCGGTGGATTTCGCCCGTTCGACGGTCTGGATCGACGGCGAATGGACGATGGACACGATCACCGTCCGCATCGTCGATGATGGCGCGGGTTATCCGCAGCAGATCATCGGCCGGATCGGCGACCCCTTCGTTCGCCAGCGCCGCAGTGAGCAGGATCTCGTCCGCCGCCCGGGCTACGAGGGGATGGGGCTGGGGCTCTTCATCGCCAAGACCCTCCTGGAACGCTCCGGCGCGGAGCTGAGCTTTGCCAATGCCGCCGACCCCTTCCTGATGAGCTACGAACGCCCGGAGCGCTGCGGCGCCATCGTCGAGGTGATCTGGCCGGTCGACCGGCTGGTGGTGGCCCCCTATCAGCCCCTGGGCGAAAACACCCTGATCCAGAGCTGACGACCCCGGCAGCGTCGCGTTGGCGCTGCGCAAATCTGCCGCAGCATTAACGGGCTGTTAACCTTCCCCCGGGATGGTCGGACGGAGGACTTATCCTGCGTCGGGGTGGCACGTTGCAGCTAGATTGGACCTTCGGACTAGAACTCGTCCTGATCGCCACCCTTGCCGCCGCGGCGGGCATCGTGCTGATGGCGATCCTGCAATCCGGCTCGATGCAGCAGCGCGACGCGATCTTCACCGACGCGCATGGCGGCACCGCCTTCCTCTTCGATGGCGAACAGCTGATCGACGCCACCCCCGGCGCCCGCGCCCTGCTCTCCTTCAGCCCGGCGCGGGGTGGGCCCTGGGCCAAGCTCGTGGCCTATCTCGGCCCGCGCTTCCCGGGCTTCGAGGAAAGGATGGCCGAGCTCCCGTCGCAGGGCCGTCTGGTGATGACCTCGGGCGGCGCCGCAAATGATCCGCTGATACTGCAGGCCGAACTGCGCGGCGGCCTCGTCCGCATTACCCTCCACGACCAGAGCAGCCCGATCCCCGCGCGGCTCGACCTTGTGGCACAGCGCGCCATGGCGGAGGAGCTGGACCAGCTGCGCAGCACCGTGGCTCAGGCCCCGCTGCTCATGTGGCGCGAGGATGCCGAAGGCGCGGTGGTCTGGGCCAATGCCGCCTATCTCGCCCAGACCGCCCGCTATCTCGAGCCCGGCGAAGACCTGTCCTGGCCCCTGCCCCGTCTCTTCGAGCGCACCGCCACCGGACAGGGCGCGGCAGGCCAGCGCCAGCGGCTCGAGAAATCCGAAACCGGGCGTTGGTTCGACCTGCTCGGCTTTCCCGAAGGCAAGGGTCGGCTGCTCTTTGCCCTGCCCGCCGATGCCGCCGTTCAGGCCGAGGAGAGCCTGCGCGAATTCATGCAGACGCTGGCCAAGACCTTCGCCCATCTGCCCATCGGCCTCGCGATCTTCGACCAGCAGCGCCAGCTTGCGCTGTTCAACCCGGCCCTCGTCGATCTCACCGGCCTGCCGCCCGATTTCCTGTCGCTGCGCCCCCGGCTCTTCGCCTTCCTCGACGCGATGCGCGACAACCGGATGCTCCCCGAGCCGAAGGATTATCGCAACTGGCGCAAGGAGATGACGGCGATGGAAAAGCAGGCCTCGCAGGGTCTCTACGAGGAAACCTGGACGCTTGCGGCGGGCCAGACCTACCGCGTCATCGGCCGGCCGCATCCCAATGGCGCGCTGGCGCTGATGTTCGAGGATATCTCCAACGAGATGTCGCGCACCCGCCGCTACCGTGCCGATCTGGAGCTCGGGCAGTCGGTGATCGATGCGATGGACGAGGCGATCGCGGTCTTCTCGCAGGCGGGGCATCTGGTGATGTCGAACGCCGCCTATGCCGCGCTCTGGGGTCACGATCCGGCAGCGGCTCTGGGCGAAGAGGGTATCGCCCAGCTCTGCGCCCATTGGCGCAGCCTCACCGCGCCCTCGCCGATCTGGGCGCAGGCCGAGCAGTTCGTCGGCACGCTGGGCGAGCGAATTCCCTGGGCTGCCGAGGCGCGGCTGACCGACGCGCGGCTCGTCTCCTGCCGCTTCGCTCCGCTCACCGGCGGCGCGACGCTGGCGTCCTTCCGGCTGGCGGGCCCGGCGGAAGGCTCGGCGCTGAACCTCGCCACCAGCCGCCTGACCGCCTGAACCGGGCTTGCGGCGGGCGGTGGGCGCGGGCATGGTCGCGCCATGCCGACCGACACCAAGCTCACACTCTCCCTCCCCTCGGAGGAGGCGACCACCCGCCTCGGCGCGCTCTTGGCCGGGCTCCTGCGCCCGGGCGATACCGTCCTGCTCGAAGGGCCGATCGGGGCCGGCAAGACCCATCTCGCCCGCGCCCTGATCCAGACGCGGCTCGGTCATGCCGAAGATGTGCCCTCGCCCACCTTCACCCTGATCCAGACCTACGAGACCCCTGGGGCCGAGATCTGGCATGCCGACCTCTACCGCCTGACCCATCCCGACGAGGCGCTGGAGCTGGGGCTGGAAGCCGCCTTCGACACCGCGATCTGCCTCGTCGAATGGCCCGACCGGCTCGGCGCGCAGGTGCCGCCAGACGCGCTGCGGCTCACGCTCCGCGCTGAGGGCGAGGGGCGGCAGGCGGTCTTCACCGGCGGGCGCGAGGGTCTGCGGGCCGAGATCGAGCGGGGATTCGATGTCCGCACCTGACCGCCAGAGCCTCTCCGCGGCCTTCCTGCAGGGCATCGGCTGGGGTGCGGCAGATCGTCGCTTCCTCGCCGGAGACGCCTCGGATCGGCGCTACGACCGGCTGACGCGCGGCCAAACCAGCGCCGTGCTGATGGATGCGCCTCCCGGACAGGGCGATGATTCGGCGGCCTTCGTCGCCATCGACCGCCATCTGCGCGGCCTCGGCCTCTCGGCGCCCGAGATCTTCGCAGAAGATCTGTCCACCGGATTCCTGCTGCTCGAAGATCTGGGCGACGCGCTCTACGCCCGCCATCTCGCCACCGCCCCCGGGGACGAGGCCGAACTCTACGCCGCCGCCACCGACGTGCTGCTGCACCTGCAGCGCGCGCCCGCCCCGCCCGGCATGCCCGATCTGACCGCCGCCGACTGGGCCGAAGCCGCCGCCTTCGCGCCCGACTGGTATGGCCGCGCCGCCGGGGGCCCGGCCCGCGGCCCCGCCTTCACCGCCACGCTGACGGACCTGCTGCGGCGCCATGCCGACGGGCCGCGCGTGCTGATCCTGCGCGACTACCACGCGGAAAACCTGCTCTGGCTCCCCGACCGCGCCGGGATCGCCCGGGTCGGGCTCCTGGACTTCCAGCTCGCGCAGAACGGCCAGCCCGGCTACGATCTGGTCTCGCTCTTGCAGGACGCGAGGCGCGACGTGCCCGAGGCGCTGGAGCAGCGGATGATCCGGCGCTTCGCCACCGCGACCCGCCAGCCCGAGGCGGCGTTTGCCGCCGCTTATGCCGTACTCGGCGCCCAGCGCGCCCTGCGGATTCTCGGCATCTTCGCCCGGCTCTGCCTGCAGGGTGGCAAGCCCCAGTATGTCGCGCTGATCCCGCGGGTCTGGGGCCAGCTGCAGCGCAACCTCGCCCATCCGGCGCTGGCGCCACTCGCCGCGCTCTGCGCCGAGCTGCTGCCCGCGCCCACCGACGACGTTCTGGAAAGGATCCGCGCCCGATGCGCCAGCTTCCCGACGCGCTGATGCTATTCGCCGCCGGTCTCGGCACGCGGATGGGCGCGCTGACCGCGACGGAGCCCAAGCCGATGATCCCGGTGGCGGGCAGGCCGCTGATCGACCATGCGCTGGCGCTGGTCGAGGCGGCAGGCATTACCCGCACCGTGGTCAACACCCATTACCGCCCCGAACCGCTGCGGGCGCATCTCGCCGACCGCCGCGTCACCCTCTCGCACGAGCCCGCGCTCCTGGAGACCGGCGGCGGCCTGCGCAAGGCGCTGCCTCTCCTGGGCGAGGGCCCGGTCTTCACCCTGAACAGCGATGCGGTCTGGACCGGGGCGAACCCGCTCACCGAGCTGCGCGACGGCTGGTCCGACAAGATGGACGCGCTTCTGCTGCTCCTGCCGGCGGAGCAGGCCTCCGGCCATCCCGGCGCCGGGGATTTCCTGCTCGACGCCGAGGGCCGGATCACCCGCGCCCAGGGCCGGCCCGGCCTCGTCTATCTCGGCGCGCAGATCCTGCGCACCGAGCGGCTGGCGGACATCAATGCCGAGGCCTTCTCGCTCAACCTGCTCTGGGACGCGATGATCGCCGAGGGCCGCGCCTTCGGGCTGATCCATCGCGGCGGCTGGTGCGATGTCGGCCGGCCCGAGGGCATCGCCGAGGCCGAGGCCCTGCTGGAGCGCGCCGATGTTTGACAGCCCCGGCCCGCGCATCTTCGCCCTGCCGCCCGGCGTCGATTTCCCCGAACGACTGGTCGCGGGCCTGCGCGCCCGCATGGCCGGTCAGCCGCCCGAGGCGATGGCGGGGATGCTGCTTTACGTCAACACCCAGCGGATGCGGCGGCGGATCGTCGAGCTGTTCACCGCCGAGGGGGCGAGCTTCCTGCCGCGTCTGCGGCTCGTCACCGATGTCGCCGCCCTGCCCGGCCTGCCTGCCGCCGTCCCGCCGCTGCGGCGGCGGTTGCAGCTGACCCAGCTGATCGGCCGGCTGCTCGACGCGCAGCCCGATCTCGCCCCCCGCTCGGCGCTCTTCGATCTGGCCGACAGTCTCGCCACGCTGATGGACGAGATGCAGGGCGAAGGTGTGCCGCCCTCGGCCATCGCCGCGCTCGACGTGTCGGACCATTCGGCGCATTGGCACCGGACGCAGTCCTTCATGGGCATCGTCGCGCCGTTCTTCGAGGGCGAGGAGGCGCCGGATTCGCAGCAGCGTCAGCGCATGGCGGTGGAGCGGCTCTCGACCCTCTGGAAGTCGGCGCCGCCGCAGGGCCCGGTGATCGTCGCGGGCTCCACCGGCTCGCGCGGCACCACGGCGCTGTTCATGCAGGCGGTGGCGGCGCTGCCGCAGGGCGCGCTGGTGCTGCCCGGCTATGATTTCGACCTTCCGGCGCCGGTCTGGGACGGGCTCGCCGATGCGATGACCGCCGAGGATCACCCGCAATACCGCTTCCACAAGATCCTGACCATGCTCGGCGCCACGCCCGCCGAGGTGCAGCGCTGGACCGGGGACGAGGCCCCCTGCCCTGCCCGCAACTGCTTGATTTCGCTGTCACTTCGTCCCGCGCCGGTCACCGATCAATGGCTGACCGAAGGCCGGCTGCTGACCGATCTGGCCGAGGCCGCGCGCGACATGACGCTGATCGAGGCGCCGGGTCCGCGTGCCGAGGCGATGGCCGTCGCCATGCTGATGCGCAAGGCGGCGGAGGACGGGCGGCGCGTGGCGCTCATCACCCCCGACCGCGGACTGACGCGGCAGGTGACGGCGGCCCTCGACCGTTGGGGCATTCTGCCCGACGATTCCGCCGGTCGTCCGCTGCCGCTTTCGCCGCCCGGGCGTTTCCTGCGCCACATCACCCGGCTCTTCGGGCAGCGCCTGACCGGCGAGGCGCTGCTGACCCTGCTGAAGCACCCGCTGACCGCCACCGGCGCCGATCGCGGCAACCACCTGCGCTGGACCCGCGATCTGGAGCTGGAGCTGCGCCGCAACGGCCCGCCCTTCCCAACCGGCGAAACGCTGGCCGTCTGGGCGGCGACGCGGCCGCAGGATGGCATCGAAGATTGGGCGCGCTGGCTGGGCGAGGTCTTCGCTGGCGTGGAAGAGACCGGCACGCGCAGCCTCACAGATCACGTCACCGCCCATCTGGCGCTGGCCGAGGCTCTGGCCACCGGACCGGGCGGCGCGGACAGCGGCGAGCTGTGGCTGAAGGAGGCGGGCGAGGCGGCGCAGGCCAAGGTGGCGGAGCTCGTGGCCGAAGCGGAGCAGGGCGGCGATCTGACCCCCGCCGATTATGGCGATCTCTTCGATGCGATCCTCTCCACCGGCGAGGTGCGCGACCCGACGCAACCGCATCCCGACCTGATGATCTGGGGCACGCTGGAAGCGCGGGTGCAGGGCGCGGATCTGGTGATCCTCGGCGGGCTGAACGACGGCATCTGGCCGCAACTGCCGCCGCCTGATCCGTGGCTGAACCGGCAGATGCGGCTGAAGGCCGGGCTGCTGCTGCCCGAGCGCCGCATCGGCCTTTCGGCGCATGACTACCAGCAGGCCATCGCCGCGCCCGAGGTGGTGCTGACCCGCGCCATCCGCGATGCCGAGGCCGAGACCGTGCCCTCGCGCTGGCTCAACCGCCTGATGAACCTGATGAGCGGGCTGGGCGAGCAGGGTGGGCCGGAGGCTCTGGCCGGGATGCGTGCGCGCGGCCATGAATGGCTGGCGCTGGCGGCGGCGCTGGAAACCCCGGCGCATGAAGTCCCGCTGGCCAAGCGTCCCGCGCCACGGCCCCCGGTCGCTGCGCGGCCGCAGAAGCTGGCGGTCACCGGCATCCGCACGCTGATCCGCGACCCCTATGCGATCTACGCCCGCCACATCCTGCGGCTCTTCGCGCTCGACCCGCTGAAACAGGCCCCCGACGCCCGGCTGCGCGGCTCGATCCTGCACAGCGTGCTCGAGGATTTCGTGAAGACCCGCCGTCCCGACGTGCCCGAGACCCGCGACGAGGCCCGCGCCCGGCTGATGCGGATCGCCGATGAGGTTCTGGCGAAGGATACGCCATGGCCCGCCGCCCGCGCGCTGTGGCGGGCGAGGCTGGAACGCGCCGCCGATTTCTTCCTTGATGCCGAAGCTGCCAGCGGCGGCTCCCCGGTGATCCTCGAGGAGCAGGGCCGCGTCGCGCTCGGCCCCTTGCCCTTCACCCTCACCGCCAAGCCCGACCGCATCGACCTTCTGCCCGACGGGCGGTTGCATATCCTCGACTACAAGACCGGGACGCCGCCGACCAAGAAGCAGCAGGCCCAGTTCGACAAGCAGCTGCTCTTGGAGGCCGCGATGGCCGAACGCGGCGGCTTCAAGGGGCTGGAGACGGCGGAGGTGGCCAAGATCAGCTACATCGGTCTCGGCACCTCGCCGAAGATCGAGGAAACCGCGCTCGACCCCGAGATGCTCGGCGAGGTCTGGGAGGATCTGCACCGGCTGATCGGCCGCTATCTCTCGGCGGAACAGGGCTATGCCTCGCGCCGCGCCATGTTCGGCGAGCGCTTCCCCGGCGATTACGACCATCTCGCCCGCTTCGGCGAATGGGAGATGAGCGACCCGCCCGAACCACAGGACGTGCCATGAGGGATGACGCCAGCGAACGGCAGGTGCAGGCGGCCAACCCGCGCGCCTCGACATGGCTTTCGGCCAATGCGGGCTCGGGCAAGACCCGGGTGCTGACCGACCGGGTGGCGCGGCTGCTGCTGGACGGGGTGGAGCCGCAGCGCATCCTCTGCCTCACCTATACCAAGGCCGCGGCATCGGAGATGCAGAACCGCCTGTTCCGCCGTCTGGGCGAGTGGGCGATGCTGGGCGATGCGCCGCTGCGCGCGGCGTTGGACGACCTCGGGCTCGACGGGCTGCAGGACGAGACGCTGGTGAACGCCCGCCGGCTTTTCGCCCGCGCCATCGAGACGCCGGGCGGGCTGCGCATCCAGACCATCCACTCCTTCTGCGCTTCGCTGCTGCGCCGCTTCCCGCTGGAGGCCGGGGTCTCGCCGCAATTCACCGAGATGGACGACCGCGCCGCGAGCCTGTTGCGCGAGGAGATCGTCGAGGAGATGGCCGACCGTCTGGCGCCCGAGATCGTCACCGATCTGGCCCGCGCCTATACCGGCGAGGATTTCGGCAAACTGGCGCATGAGGTGGCCAGCCGCCGCGCCGGGCTGCTTGAGGCGCTGGACGGGCAGGCCTGCCGCGCGCTCTTCGGGCTGGGGACGGTGGATGCCGGCACGCTGGTCGCGCAGGTGCTGCAGGGCGGGGAGGAGGACTGGCTGCCGCAGCTGATCGCGGCGCTCGACGGCGGCGCCAGCACCGACCAGAAGGCGGCGCAAAAGCTGCGCGGGCTGCGGCTGGAACGGCCGGGGCTGACGACACTGGCGGTGCTGGAAGATGTCTTCCTCACCGGCGCCTCCGCGAAGGAGCCCTTCACCGCCAAGCTCGGCAGCTTCCCGACCAAGGCAACGCGGGCCAAGCTAGGCCCGCTGATCGACCGGCTCGAACCCTTGATGCTGCGGACCGAAGCCGCGCGCCAGACCCGCATCTGCCTGCAGGCGGCGGAGAAAACCCGCATCCTGCGCGCCTTCGCCGCCGTCTTCCTGCCGATCTACGCCGCCCGCAAGCAGGCGCGCGGCTGGCTCGACTTCGACGACCTCATCACCCGCGCCCGGATGCTGCTGACCGATCCGTCGGTCGCGCAATGGGTGCTGTTCCGGCTGGACGGCGGCATCGACCATATCCTCGTCGACGAGGCGCAGGACACCAGCCCCGACCAGTGGCGGGTGATCGAGCTTCTGGCGCAGGAGTTCACCGCGGGCCGCGGCGCGCGCGACGTGGCGCGGACGATCTTCGTCGTCGGCGACAAGAAGCAGTCGATCTACTCCTTCCAGGGCGCCGATGTCGAAGCCTTCGACAAGATGAAAAACCATTTCAGCCAGCGGCTGAACGAGGCCGACACCAGGCTGGAAGATCTCGACCTGCTGCATTCCTTCCGCTCCTCCGCCACCATCCTGCGGCTGGTGGACCTGACCTTCGACGAGCGGCGGCGGCAGGATCTGGGCGGCGAGGTCAAGCACATCGCCTTCCGCGACATGCCGGGGCGGGCGGAGCTCTGGCCGCTGATCCCCTCCAGCAAGGACCCCGAGAGCGAGAACTGGTTCGACCCCGTCGATCTGATCTCCGACGAGCATCACGCGGCCCGGCTCGGGCGGCAGGTGGCGCGGCGCATCCGGGCGATGATCGAGACCGGCGTGCAGATCCCGGCGGGAAAGGCCTTCCGCCCAGTGCATGCCGGGGATTTCCTGATCCTGGTGCAGCGCCGCTCCGACATCTTCGCCGAGATCATCCGCGCCTGCAAACTCGAGGGCCTGCCCATCGCCGGCGCCGACCGGCTGAAGCTGGGGGCGGAGCTGGCGGTGAAGGATCTGGCGGCGCTCCTCTCCTTCCTCGCCACGCCCGAGGATGACCTCTCGCTTGCCGCAACCCTACGCTCGCCGCTCTTCGGCTGGACCGAGGGCCAGCTCTATGCGCTGGCCCAGCCGCGCAAGGGCTATCTCTGGCGGGCGCTGCGCGACGCCGAAGCCGAACATCCCGATACCGTCCGCATCCTGCGGGATCTGCGCGATCAGGCCGATTTCCTCCGGCCCTTCGATCTCATCGAACGTGCGCTGACCCGGCACGATGGTCGGCGCCGCCTGCTGGCCCGGCTGGGTGACGAGGCCGAGGACGGGATCGACGAGCTTCTGTCTCAGGCGCTGGCCTATGAGCGCACCGATGTGCCGAGCCTGACCGGCTTTCTCACATGGCTGCAGACCGACGATGTCGAGGTGAAGCGGCAGATGGATGCCGCGGGCGGTCGCATCCGGGTAATGACGGTGCATGGCTCCAAGGGGCTCGAGGCGCCGATCGTCATCCTGCCCGACACCGCCGACCGCGGCGTGCGCGAGCATGACGAGATCTTCGCGCTGGAGACCGGCGTTCTGGTCTGGAAGACCGCCTCCGACGCCAGCCCGCCGCAGATCGCCGCCGCCCGCGAGGCGCGCAAAGCCAGGGCCGCGGCAGAGAACATGCGGCTGCTCTATGTGGCGATGACGCGGGCGCAATGCTGGTTGATCGCGGCGGCGGCCGGCAAGCTGGAGACCGGCGGCGCCTGGCACGACCTGATCCGGCAGGGCATGGTCGCGGCGGGCGCCGAGCTGCTGCAGGACGGCGGTCTGCGGCTGAGCGAGGGGAGCTGGCCCGAGCCGCTGCCGGGGCAGGCGGCACCGATGGCCGGCCCCGCCGATCTGCCCGGCTGGGCCGCCACCCCGGCGCCCGAGCCCGTCCGCCCGCCGGAGCTTCTGTCGCCCTCGGCCCTCGGCGGTGCCAAGGCGCTGCCCGGCGAGGCGTTGCTGGAGACCGAGGCGGCCAAGGCGCGCGGCACGGCGCTGCACCTCTTGCTGGAGCAACTGCCCGAGCACGACCCCGCGCTCTGGCCCGACCTCGCGGCAGGTCTGCTGCCAGAGGCCCCCGACCTAGCAGAGCTGCTGATCGAGGCGCAGGCGGCGCTCGCCCTGCCAAGCCTCGCCGCACCGCCCGGCGGGCAGGTGCTGCTGGAAGTGCCGCTGACCGCCGAGATCCGCGGGCGCAGGCTCTACGGCGCCATTGACCGGCTGATCGTCGGGCCGGATCTGGTGACGGCCATCGACTACAAGTCGAACGCCGTCGTGCCGCAGCGCCCCGAGGATGTGCCGGACGGCCTGCTGCGGCAGATGGGCGCCTATGCCGAGGCGCTGGCGCAGATCTATCCTGACCGCCGGATCGAAACCGCGATCCTCTGGACGCGCACCGCCCGGCTGATGCCGCTGCCATGCGATATGGTGAGGTCTGCCCTGCAGTCGGCCACGATACCTTGACGCGGCAGGGGGGCCTCCCTAGGTTTACCCGACAATTCCCATCAGGAGACATTGAGATGTCCACCGTCGCCGTCACCGACGCCACCTTCGATGCCGAAGTCCGCAAATCCGACGTTCCCGTCATCGTCGACTTTTGGGCCGAATGGTGCGGCCCCTGCCGCCAGATCGGCCCGGCCCTTGAAGAACTCTCGAACGAATACGCCGGAAAGGTGAAGATCGTGAAGATCAACGTCGACGAGAACCCGGAAAGCCCGGCACAGCTCGGCGTCCGCGGCATCCCGGCGCTGTTCCTGTTCAAGGACGGTCAGGTAGTGTCGAACAAGGTCGGCGCCGCACCCAAGGCCGCTCTGGCCAGCTGGATCGCCAGCGCCATCTGATCTTCGGGCCGTTCGCGGTCCTGCAAGGGCGCCCTCCGGGGCGCCTTTTTGCATCAGAAGTGCCAGTTGTGCTTCACCATCCGCGCGCGGATCTGCTCCTCCGCCTCCGGGGCGCCGGCGTTGATCGTGTTCTCGTGGAAGAACCAGTAGAGATAGGCCGCGAAATCCGGGGGCCGTCCCTTAGCCACGGCGAAGGCATGCTGCACCCCGTCGCGCGGCACCGAACCCGCGATATGCTGGAAATCCACCCCGCCGAACAGCACCGCCGGTTTCTTGAAGAAGAACCCGGTCAGCGCCACCGAGGAATTCTGCGTCACCACCAGATCGCAGGCGGCGAGCAACGCCTTGGCATCGGCCTGCACCAGCTGGAACCGCGGGTTGTTCTGCGCCAGCGCCTCCAGCGCGTGCAGTTCCGTCGGGCTGTAGCGCTCGCGCGGATGCAGCGTGGCGCGGATCGGGCGCTTGTCGGCGACCAGCGTCGCCTGGATCATTGCCAGCGGGCTCATCGCCTGGAACGAGCGGTGTTCCAGGAGACGGCCCTGCAGCGGCATGAAGATGAACCCCTCGCGCGATACCACCGGATCGCCCACCAGCCGCTCGCGCCAGCGGCGGAAGAAGGCCTTGGCCGGCACCGGATCGACCGAGCGCGGGTTGAACCGGGCCAGCGCGACATCGAACCACCAGCGTTCGTTCGTCGCCTCGATCTGCCAGAACGGATAGTGATAGGCCCGCCGCAGGCAGAGGCAGCGCGGCCCGACCGGCTCCTGCATGTGGAACAGCGACCAGCCGTGCCGACGCTCCGGGTCGTTCATCTCGGCGGCGCTGTCGTGATGGATAATCAGCCGCAAGCCGAAGGGTTCGACCGCCGCCCCGATGCGGTTGACGATGTTCACCCGCCCCGCCTGAGCGTCTTCACACATCGGAGAGGGCAGATAGATGTTGAGAACCCGGTTGTGCGGCATCTTTCTCTCGTGGCTTTGGCCGAACTATCCCGCGACCGGGCTAAAACTTGTTTAACGCGGCTCCGAGCCCGGTTTGCGCGCCAAGGTGACGCGCGGCACCTCGGGTTGTTTCGCCCCCGGGGTGGCTCCATATAGGGTCAAACGGAGGCTTTCATGGCAGAAGACAGGTTTCCCGGCTGGCATGGCACGACCATTCTGGCGGTGCGGCGGGGCAATGAGGTTGTGGTGGCGGGCGACGGGCAGGTGAGCCTCGGTCAGACCGTCATCAAGGGATCGGCGCGCAAGGTGCGCAGGCTCAGCCCCGGCGGGCGCGACGTTGTGGCGGGCTTCGCCGGATCGACGGCGGATGCCTTCACCCTCCTGGAGCGGCTGGAAAAGAAGCTCGAGGCGATGCCGGGCCAACTGGCGCGGGCCAGCGTCGAGCTGGCGAAGGACTGGCGCATGGACAAGTACCTGCGCAATCTCGAGGCCATGCTGATCGTCACCGACGGCTCGACGCTGCTCGTCATCACCGGCGCAGGCGACGTGCTGGAGCCGGAGCATGACGTGGCCGCCATCGGCTCGGGCGGCAACTTCGCCCTCGCCGCCGCGCGCGGCCTGATGGCCACCGAGATGCCCGCCGAAGAGATCGCCCGCCGCGCCATGGCGATCGCCGCGGACATCTGCGTCTACACCAACGGCAACCTGACCGTGGAGCGTATTGCCCAATGACCGACCTGACCCCGCGCGAGATCGTCTCGGAGCTCGACCGTTTCATCATCGGCCAGAAAGACGCCAAGCGCGCCGTGGCCGTGGCCCTGCGCAACCGTTGGCGGAGGAAGCAGCTGGCCGACGACCTGCGCGACGAAGTCTATCCCAAGAACATCCTGATGATCGGCCCGACCGGCGTCGGCAAGACCGAGATCTCGCGCCGTCTGGCCAAGCTGGCCAAGGCGCCCTTCCTGAAGGTCGAAGCGACGAAGTTCACCGAGGTCGGCTATGTCGGCCGCGACGTCGACAGCATCATCCGCGATCTGGTCGATGCCGCCATGGTCGAAACCCGCGCCCGGATGCGCGAGGATGTGAAGGCCCGGGCGATGAAGGCCGCCGAGGACCGGGTGATCGAGGCCATCGCCGGCAAGGACGCCCGCGAGCAGACGCGCGAGATGTTCCGCACCAAGCTGAAGAAGGGCGAGCTCGACGCCACGGTGATCGAGGTCGATGTGACGGATACCTCGAACCCGATGCAGGGCTTCGATCCCACCGGGCAGGGCCAGATGGGGATGATGAATCTCGGCGACATCTTCGGCAAGGCCTTCGGCGGCCGCACCCAGAAGCGCAAGATGACCGTGGCCGAGAGCCACGACGTGCTGATGAACGACGAGGCCGACAAACTCTTGGACGACGAGGCGGTGAAGGCTGCGGCGCTGGAGGCGGTGCAGGAGAACGGCATCGTCTTCATTGACGAGATCGACAAGGTCTGCGCCCGCTCCGACATGCGCGGCGCCGATGTCAGCCGCGAGGGGGTGCAGCGCGACCTGCTGCCGCTGATCGAGGGCACTACGGTCTCGACCAAATACGGCCCGATCAAGACCGACCATATCCTGTTCATCGCCTCGGGCGCCTTCCACATCGCCAAACCCTCGGACCTGCTGCCCGAGCTGCAGGGCCGCCTGCCGATCCGGGTAGAGCTGCAGGCCCTGACCGAAGGCGATTTCGTCCGCATCCTGACCGAGACCGACAACGCGCTGACCCGGCAATATTCGGCGCTGATGGCGACGGAGAAGGTCGAGGTCAGCTTCACCGAGGACGGGATCGAGGCCCTGGCCAACATCGCCGCCGAGGTGAACCGCGCCGTGGAGAATATCGGCGCCCGCCGGCTCTACACAGTGATGGAGCGGGTCTTTGAAGAGCTCTCCTTCGTCGCCCCCGACAAGCCGGGCGAGGCGGTGGTGGTGAACGCCGCCTATGTCGAGACCAATCTCGGCGAACTCTCCCGCTCGGCTGATCTCAGCCGCTACGTCCTCTGACGGCAAAGGCCCCCGCCGAGGGGGCCTTTTCTTTTCCGCCGGAGGATGAAACCAAGGGCGCGACAAGAGGTCGCACATGCCATTCTTCACCTTCCTGCGGGCCAATGCGCCCTTCCTGTTCGTCGGCTTTCTGCTGTCGTTCCTGTCCAGCTTCGGCCAGACCTTCTTCATCTCCACCTTCGGCGGCGAGATCCGGGCCGAGTTCGGCCTGTCGCATGGCCAGTGGGGCGCGGTCTATGGCATCGCCACCACCTTCTCCGCCGCCGTCATGCTCTGGTCGGGCGGGCTGACCGACCGGTTCCGGGTGCGGGCGCTCGGGCCGATGGTGCTGGGCGGGCTGGCGCTGACCTGCGTCGCCATGGCGCTCAACCCCTTCGTCATGCTGCTGCCGGTCGCCATATTCGCGCTGCGGCTGCTGGGGCAGGGCATGACCAGCCATATCGCGGGCGTCGCCATGGCGCGCTGGTTCGTCGCCTCGCGCGGGCGGGCGCTGGCCATCGCCGCGCTCGGCTTCTCCTTCGGCGAGGCGCTCTTGCCGGTGGCCTTCGTGGCGCTGAAGGGCGTCACCGGCTGGCGCACGCTCTGGCTCGTCGCCGCGGCGATCCTGCTCGTCAGCCTGCCGGTGCTGGCCCGGCTGCTGCGGCAGGAGCGCACGCCGCAGTCGATGGCCGCCGAGGCGCAGATCGGCGGCATGCACGGGCGGCACTGGTCGCGGAACGAGGTGCTGCGGCACCGGCTGTTCTGGTTTCTGGTGCCGGCGCTGCTCGGACCCTCGGCCTTCAATACCGCCTTCTTCTTCCAGCAGGTGCATCTGGCCGAGGTGAAGGGCTGGGCCCATGTCGGGCTGGTCGCGATCTTCCCGGCCTATTCGGCGGCAAGCGTGGTGGCGCTGCTGGCCTCGGGCTGGGCGGTGGACCGCTTCGGCACCGCCCGGCTGATGCCGCTGTTCCAGCTGCCGCTGGCGCTGTTCTACTTCCTCTTCGCCGGCGTCGACAGTCTGGCCCTCGCCCTGCCGGTCATGCTGCTGATGGGCCTCACCTCAGGGGCGCAGGCCACGGTCCCGGTGGCCTTCTGGGCCGAGTTCTACGGCACCCGCCACATCGGCTCGATCAAGGCCACCGCGGCGGCGATCATGGTTCTGGGCTCGGCCATCGGCCCGATCCTGACCGGGGCGCTGATCGACCTCGGCATCAGCTTCCCGCAGCAGATGGTCGGGATCGGCCTCTATTTCCTGCTCGCCTGCCTTCTGGCCGGGATAGGCGTCGGCACGGCCAAGCGCAGCCTAACGGTGTCGGCGTAGATAGACGTAATAGGCGCCTTCGCCGCCGTGCTTCAGATGCGCGGCGGCGACCTGCAGCACCGCGGGCCCCAGAGGCGGCATCCGCAGCCAATGCGGCACCTGATGCCTGAGCACCCCCTGCCGCTGCGGGATCGGCCCGTGATCCTCGGTCCGGCGGCTGCCCTTGCCGGTGATGACCAGCACCAGCCGCATCCCGTCGGCATGGGCGTTGAGGATGAAGCGGATCAACTCTGGATGCGCTTCGGACAGGGTCATGCCATGCAGGTCGATCCGCGCCTCGGGCGACAGCTTGCCGCGTGACATGCGGGCGAAGTTCTTGGCGTCCATCCGCAGCGGCGCCGTGGCCAGCTGATCGCGCAGCGGCGGCAGGATGTCATGCTGCGGCGCGTGGCGCACCTTCTCGCCGATGCGGAACCGCCCGAAGGCCGGAGCGGGAGTGATGGTTTCGGGCTGATGCGACAGCGCGGGCGGCAGGTCGAGCTTCGGCGTCTGGCTGCGCACGCGCGAGGGGTGCATCGGCTGGGCCGTGCGGGCCACGGCCTCCCACAGCTCCTCCTCCTCGGGGCGCAGGGTGCGGCGGCGGGCCATGGCTCAGTTCTCGGGCAGCATGGCGAAGGCGCGGTCGATCGGCAGCAGCACCAGCATCCGCCCGCCATCCTTCACCGTGCCGGCGCGGTCGCCCGCGGCAGCGCCCGTGCCATAGAAGATATCCGCCCGCTGCGCGCCCTTGATCGCCCCGCCGGTGTCCTGCGCCACGAAGAGCCGCCGCAGCGGCTCGGCGCCGTCCTTCTCGACCCAGACCGGCGCGCCGAGCGGGGTGAAGGCCGGATCGACGGCCAGGCTGCGCATCGTGGTGATCGACCGACCCATCGCCCCGATCGGCCCCTTGTCGGCGGCAAGATCCGCCAGCTTGCGGAAGAAGACATAGGACGGGTTCACCTGCAGCAGCGCCATCCCCTCGACCGGGTTGCGCCGCACCCAGTCGCGGATCGACTGGGCCGAAACATCCTCGATCCGGTGGGTGCCGCGCCGGACCAGCTCCTGGCCGATGCTGCGGTAGGGATGGCCGTTCTTGGCCGCATAGCCCACCCGCATCACCCGCCCGTCGGGCATGCGGATGCGGCCGGAGCCCTGAACCTGCAGGAAGAACGCTTCCACCGGATCATCGAGCCAGGCAATCTCCAGCCCGCGCCCGCGCAGCAACCCCGCCTCGATCTCGCTCCGGCTGTGCCAGAGGCTGCCCTCCACCAGTTCCGGCGGCTTGGCATAGATCGGCCAGGCGAAGCGCGGCGTGCGGTGCGGCGAGCCGGGCAGTTCCGGTTCGTAATAGCCGGTGAACAGGGCCGGCGGCTCGCCGATCTGCACCGGCTTGAAGAACATCTCGAAGAAGCTGCGCGCGCCCGCGTCGCTCGTTTCCGCCTCTTCGGCCAATGCGCAGAGCGGCCGCCACTCCGGGTCGGTCAGCTGCGCGCAGGTGGTGCGGAACGTGGAAAGGGCGGCGCGATGATCATCCGCCGCCCAGCCGTCAAGGCTTTCGAAATCCAGAACCTGCGCCGAGGCGCCGCCGCCGACCGCGGTCACGGCGCAGAGCGCCAGGGCACGGAGCAGCCCACCCATCACTCCCCGGTGGCGATGAGGCGCCAGTTCGGGTCGGACGCGCCCATGCGCCGCTCGAAGGTCCAGATGTCGCGCTGGCGGCGCACTTCGGTCGGGCTGCCCTCGACGATCTCGCCCGCCTGATTGCGCACGACCGAAGTCAGCTCGCCCAGGAAGCGCACGGCGATCTGCGCCTCGCGCGTGTCGCGGTCAAAGCTCGCCTCGTGCAGCGTCAGCTCGCGAAGCCCGACGAAATGCGCCTCGACCGTCAGCCCCTCCGCCTTGCGCGCCTGCACCGCCTCGTCGAAGCTGGCAAAGACCTCGGGCGACAGGAACGGGCGGATCTGCTCCAGCTCGCCCTTCTCGAAGGCCATCAGGATCATCTCGTAAGCGCCGCGCGCGCCCTGCAGGAAGTCGCCCACGCCAAAGCCCGGCTCGGCCATCTTCATGGCAGCCAGCGCCTTGGCCGAAGGGCTGCCATCGGTCACATGGTCGATGATGTCGCGATCCGGCCCGCCCTCGATCACCTCGAAGTCGCGACGCGGACGCGGGCGCGGCTCCTCCAGCGGGACGACGGGCTTTTCGAAACCTTCACGGGTGCCGAGAACATTCTTCAGCTTGATGATCAGGAAGACGGCGATCCCGGCCAGCACCAGCAATTGGATCAGGGAAGAGCTCATATGTAACCTCGGTCGGGGCGTCGGGCAGCGGATTGGACGACGTGGGGTTGGTAAGACCGCCCATTCCTTCCTATGTAGGGTAGGGGTGTCGTCAAGTCTACCGCTGCACCTGCAAGATGCTTTGTAAAGGAGGCCAGCAATGCGGCTTTTCATTGCCCTGATCCTCGTGCCGCTGATCGAGATCGGGCTCTTCGTCACCGTCGGCAGCTGGCTCGGGCTCGGGCTCACGCTGCTCATCGTGCTCGGCACGGCCGTTCTGGGCGTGACGATCCTGCGCCGTCAGGGCGTGCAGGCCGCGACCGCGCTGCGCATGCCGCTCCGGGGCGATCCGCTCTCGCCCTTGGCCGATGGCGCGCTGGTGGCGATGGCCGCGGTGCTGCTGATCCTGCCCGGTTTCTTCACCGACACGCTGGGGCTTCTCCTGCTGCTGCCGCCGCTGCGCCGCGCCGTGGTGTCGCAGCTGGCAAAGCGGGTGACGGTGCACAGCGCCGGGATGCGGCGCGGTCCGGGCTTCGGCGACATGCCGATCGACGGCGACTACATCGACCTCGACAGCCCGCCCGCCGACCGCCTGCGCCCGCCGCCCTCCGGCCCCTCGGGCTGGACTCGGCATTGAGACACGGGGACCGACCTGCTAAAGCTGCGGTCGGAAGAGATTATGCCCAACAGGCAGGAGACAGTGATGACCGAGGCCAATGGCGCCGCCCCCGAGGCCGCCCCGCAGATCAAGATGCAGGTGCTTGCGCAATTCGTGCGCGACATGTCCTTTGAAAACATGGTGGCCCAAAAGGGCCTGCAGAGCGGCGACGTGCAGCCCGACATCCAGGTTCAGGTGAGCCTCGACGCGCGCAAGCGTCAGGTCGACCACCAGTACGAGGTGATCACCAAGTTCAAGGTGACCTCGAAGAACAAGGTCGGCGCCGAGACGCTGTTCCTGCTGGAGCTGGACTACGGCGGCATCTTCCACGTGGAAAACGTGCCGGAAGACCAGATGCACCCGTTCCTGCTGATCGAATGCCCGCGGCTCCTGTTCCCCTTCGTGCGCCGGATCATCTCGGACGTGACGCGCGACGGTGGCTTCCCGCCGCTGAACATCGACACCGTCGATTTCCTCGCGCTCTACCGGCAGGAGCTTGCCCGCCGCGCCGAAGCGCAGAAGGCCGCGGCCCAGCAGCCGCTGGCGAACTAGGTCCGCTTCAACCAGATCGCGCCGTCGCCCAGCTTTGCCACGAAGGCGGCATGGGCGGCGGCCTCCGCCTCGGTGATCCGGGGCGCCAGAGGCGCCGGGCGCGGTCTCGGCCGCCACACCTGCGCCGGGCCGGCATCGTCGCGCGCATTCTGCGCCGCCGTCGACAGGCCGAAATCCGGCTGCCGCCCGCCGATCAGTTCCAGATAGACCTCAGCCAGGATCTCGCTGTCCAGCAGAGCGCCGTGCTTTTCGCGCGCCGAATTGTCGACGCCGAAGCGGCGGCAGAGCGCATCGAGCGAGGCGGGCGAGCCGGGAAACTTCTTCCGCGCCAGGCCCACCGTATCCAGCGCCTGATCGAAGGGCAGGGTGCGCATCTTGGCGCGGCCCAGCTCGAAGTTCAGGAATTTCATGTCGAAGGCCGCGTTGTGGATCACCAGCCGCGCGTCGCCGACGAAATCGAGAAACGCCTGCCCGATGTGCTGGAACAGCGGCTTGTCGCGCAGGAAATCGTCGCCCAGCCCGTGCACGTCGAAGGCTTCCTTCGGCATCGGGCGCTCGGGGTTGATGTATTGGTGGTAGGTCCGCCCGGTCGGCATGTGGTTGAACAGTTCCACCGCGCCGATCTCGACGATCCGGTGACCCTCCGAGGGCTCGAAGCCGGTAGTTTCGGTGTCCAGAACGATCTCACGCATGCTGTCCCTCGCGGATATAGCCGATCAGCGCCAGAACCGAGGCGCGCGCCGCCTCCAGCCCCAGCGTCTCGATGATATGGGTGGCACGGCTGCGCTTTTCGGCATCCGGCATCTGGCGCGCGCGGATCGTCTCGAACTGCGCCTCGGTCATCGTGCCGCGCGCCAGAACCCGGGCGCGTTGCAGGGCAGGGGGCGCGGTAACGAGCAGCGTCGCGTCCATCTCGGTCTCGGTGCCCTTCTCGAACAGCAGCGGAATGTCGAAGACCACGATATCCGTCCCGGCGCCGCGCAGGAAGGCTGCGCGATCCTCGGCCACCGCGGGATGCACCAAGGCCTCGATCCGCGCCAGCGCCATCGCATCTGCCGCGATCCAGTCGCGCAGCGCCGCCCGATCCACCGCGCCGCCCCGCACCGCAGGCGGGTGCAGCGCGCCGAAGGCCTCGACCAGCGGCCCGGCGTAAAGCCGGTGCACCGCCGCATCCGCATCCCAGACCGGGATCCCCGCCGCGGCAAAGAACCCCGCCGTGGTCGATTTGCCCATGCCGATGGAGCCGGTCAGGCCCAGCCGGAACGGAGTCATGGCCGGATGACGGCGTCGCGGGTGGCCTCGTCCACCTCGGGGCGCACCCCGAACCAGCGCTCGAAGCCGGGCGCCGCCTGATGCAGCAGCATCCCCAGCCCGTCGACCACGGTGCAGCCGGCTTCTTCCGCCTCGATCAAGAGGTTGGTCTTCAGCGGCGTGTAGACCAGATCGGTCACCAGCGCCCGCGGGCTCAGCGCATCCAGCGGCACGCGGAACTCGGGCTTGCCGACCATGCCGAGCGAGGTCGTGTTCACCACCGTCGCCGCATCCTCCAGCAGGTTGCCCGCCTGCACCCAGTCATGCACCACCACCTTGGCCCCGAAATCCTGCCTGAGCGCATCGGCGCGCGGCCTAGTCCGGTTGGTCAGCCGGATCTCCGGCACGCCGACCTCGATCAGCGCCGCGATCACCGCCCGCGCCGCACCCCCCGCGCCGAACACCACCGCCGGACCCGCCGCAGGCACCCAGGCCGGCGCGTTCTGCCGCAGGTTGGCGATGAACCCGGCGCCGTCGGTGTTGTCGGCATGGATCTTGCCATCCTTGCGGAAGATCAGCGTATTCGCCGCCCCGATCAGCGCCGCCCGGTCGGTGACGATATCGGCCAGCGCCAGCACGGATTCCTTGTGCGGGATCGTCACGTTCAGCCCGACGAAGCCCAGCTTCGGCAACATCTGCAGCGTCTCGCGCAGATCGGCCTGCGCCACGTCCATCGGGATGTAATGCCCCTTCAGCCCATAGCGCTTCAGCCAGTAGCCATGCAGCCTGGGCGAGCGGCTGTGGGCGACGGGAGAGCCGATCACCCCCGCCAGCGGAATGCGCGTCAGTTCGGTCATGTCGGGATGAAGCCTCTTTGTCCGAGATAGGTGAGCAGGGCCAAGAGCGGCAGCCCCAGAACGGTAAAGTAGTCGCCCTCGACGGCGGTGAAAAGCCGAACGCCTTCCTCCTCCAGCTTGTAGGCGCCGACCGAGGATTTCACGCTCTCCCAGTTGCGGGCAAGATAGCCCTCCAGCCAGTCGTCGGTAAACGCCCGCATGGTAAGCCGGACTTCGCCGACATGCCGCCAGATCGGCTGCCCCGCCTCGTAGAGCACCACCGCCGACAGCAGCTCGTGCGTCTGGCCGCGCAGCGCCTGCAGCTGCGCCCGCGCCTCGTCCGGGCTCGCCGGCTTGCCCCAGACCTGCCGCCGGAAGGCCAGCACCTGATCGCAGCCGATCACCAGCGCTTCGGGATGACGGTCCGACAGCTTGCGCGCCTTCGCCTCGGCCAGCGCATCGGCAATGTCGCGCGGATGCGCGGCCTCGGCCTCGAGCGCGGCGCGCATCGCCTCCTCGTCCACCCGGGCGGGCAGGGCACGGACGTCAAGCCCCGCCGCGCGAAGCAGGGCGAGCCGCGTTTCGGAGGCGGAGGCGAGGATGATCTGCATGTGGGCGAGGCTGTGGACAGTTCGTGTGTGTTCCTGACGGGGAATCCCGCGGAATTTCGCTCCCGCGACGAAAAGACCCGTCAAGAGCGAAGTTATCGGCCAATCCTGCCCAGTTGTCCACGGGTGGATGAACGTCCCGGCCAGGACGGGAAAACTTTTCCGTCCCGAGAATTTCCTCAGGAGATGAAAAAATTGTCCACAGGCATGTCATTCTGGAAGTCGCTGAAACAAAATCGAAAAAATGTAAATTTTCACCCGCATCCCATGTCACGCACAGATCTTTCCACAGGCTGGGGAATGTGGATAAAGGCTGGGAGGAGTCGAGAAATGCAGTTATCCCTGCGCCCTACTGCATCATTCCTTTCCTATATTTCTTTATTTAAAAGAAGCTGCGTCATCGAAGGAACGCCCGAATGTTCGACCTGCTTGCCGACCTCTACCTCTGGACCAAGGCGTTTCACGTGATGTCCGTGCTCGCCTGGATGGCGGGGCTGTTCTACCTGCCCCGGCTTTTCGTCTATCATGCCGAGCAGGTGAAAACAGGCAGCGACACCGACACGATGTTCCAGGTGATGGAGCGGCGCCTGCTGAAGGCGATCATGAACCCCGCGATGATCGCGACTTGGGTCTTCGGGCTGATGCTGGTGCTGACCCCAGGGATCGTCGACTGGTCGATGGTCTGGCCCTGGACCAAGGCTGCGTCGGTGCTGGCGATGACGGCCTTCCACATGTGGCTGGCCGGACGGCGCAAGGACTTCGCGGCGGGGCAGAACACGCTGACCGGCCGGCGCTACCGGATGATGAACGAGCTTCCGACCCTGCTGATGGTCGTCATCGTGCTGTCGGTGATCGTCAAGTTCTGAGTCCTGATTGACTTTCGCACGGGCTGCGCCTATTTGCGCTGTTGCAGGGCCGTCCGGCCCAAGGCATTTCCCATGCATGACCATTGCACCTGCCTCTTCGGGCAGAACCGCCAAGGACGTCAGACCTTCCATGACCGTTGAACGCCTCAACCTCGCCGAACTCAAAGCCAAGACGCCCGCCGACCTGCTGGCAATGGCCGAAGAGTGGGAGATCGAGAACGCACCGTCCATGCGCAAGGGCGAGATGATGTTCTCGATCCTGAAGGAACATGCCGAGGAAGGCTGGGAGATCGGCGGCGACGGCGTGCTCGAGGTCCTGCAGGACGGGTTCGGCTTCCTGCGCTCGCCCTCGGCCAACTATCTGCCCGGTCCCGACGACATCTACGTCTCGCCCGAGATCCTGCGCCAGTTCTCGCTGCGCACCGGCGACACCATCGAAGGCGTGATCGCCGCGCCGCGCGAGAATGAGCGCTATTTCTGCATGACCAAGGTCACGCGGATCAACTTCGACGACCCGGAGAAGGCCAAGCACAAGGTCCACTTCGACAACCTGACGCCGCTCTACCCGGATGAGCGTTTCAAGATGGAAGTCGACGATCCGACGCTGAAGGACCGGTCCGCCCGGATCATCGACCTGGTGGCACCGATCGGCAAGGGCCAGCGCGGCCTGATCGTGGCGCCGCCGCGCACCGGTAAGACCGTGCTGTTGCAGAACATCGCCCATTCCATCGCGACCAACCACCCGGAGTGCTACCTGATCGTGCTGCTCATCGACGAGCGGCCGGAGGAAGTTACCGACATGCAGCGCTCGGTGAAGGGCGAGGTCGTCTCCTCGACCTTCGACGAACCGGCGACGCGCCACGTGGCGGTGGCCGAGATGGTGATCGAGAAGGCCAAGCGGCTGGTCGAGCACAAGCGCGACGTGGTGATCCTGCTCGACTCGATCACCCGCCTCGGCCGCGCCTTCAACACCGTGGTGCCCTCCTCGGGCAAGGTGCTGACCGGCGGTGTCGATGCCAACGCCCTGCAGCGCCCCAAGCGCTTCTTCGGCGCCGCGCGCAACATCGAAGAGGGCGGGTCGCTGACCATCATCGCCACTGCCCTGATCGACACCGGCAGCCGGATGGACGAGGTGATCTTCGAAGAGTTCAAGGGCACCGGCAACTCCGAGATCGTGCTGGACCGCAAGGTGGCCGACAAGCGGGTCTTCCCGGCGATGGACATCCTCAAATCCGGCACCCGGAAAGAGGACCTGCTGGTGGAGAAGGGCGATCTGCAGAAGACTTACGTCCTGCGCCGCATCCTGAACCCGATGGGCACCACCGATGCGATCGAATTCCTGATCTCGAAGCTGCGCCAGACCAAGAGCAACGCGGAGTTCTTCGATTCCATGAACACGTAAGTGTTCTGAATCAAGGAGTTAGCTTTAGTGGACACGATCTATGCCTTGGCCAGCGCTCGCGGCAAGGCCGGGGTGGCGGTTTTGCGCCTCTCGGGTCCGCAGGCGCATGCTGCCGTGGCAGCCTTCGGCGTCGCGCTGCCTCCCCCGCGTCAGGCCGCCCTGCGGCGGCTGAACTGGCAGGGCGAGGTGCTGGACGAGGCGCTGGTTCTGCTCTTCGCCCAAGGCGCCAGTTTCACCGGCGAGATGGTGGCAGAGCTGCATCTGCATGGCAGCAGCGCCGCGGTCTCTGCCGTGCTCGCCGCCCTCTCCGCTCTGCCGGGTCTGCGCCTCGCCGAAGCCGGTGAATTCACCCGCCGCGCGCTGGAGAACGGTCGGCTCGATCTGGCGCAGGTCGAGGGCCTGGCCGATCTGATCGACGCCGAAACCGAGGCGCAACGGCGGCAGGCGCTGCGCGTGCTCTCCGGCTCCATCGGCGTCAAGGTTGAGGGCTGGCGGCGCGACCTGATCCGCGCTGCGGCGCTGCTGGAAGCGACCATCGACTTCGCCGACGAAGACGTGCCGGTGGACGTGACGCCGGAGGTTCTGGCGCTGGTCGACGGCCTCTTGGGCGATCTGCGGCAGGAGGTCGAAGGCGCGCGCATAGCCGAGCGGATCAGGGACGGCTTCGAAGTAGCCATCGTCGGTGCGCCAAATGCCGGAAAATCCACCCTTCTCAATGCCTTGGCGCGGCGTGAGGCGGCGCTGACTTCGGAAATCGCGGGAACGACGCGCGATGTGATCGAGGTGCGGATGGATCTCGACGGCCTGGCCGTGACGCTGCTCGATACCGCAGGTTTGCGGGAAACCGTGGATGTCGTGGAGGCGCTCGGTATCGAGCGCGCGGTCACCCGCGCCAATGCCGCCGACCTGCGCGTCTTCCTGCTCGACGGTGCGATGACGCCGGAGGGCGTGATCGTCCAGCCCGACGATCTTCTGGTGCAGGGCAAGGCCGATCTGATCCCCGGCGAGGGGCTGCGAATCTCCGGCAAGACCGGCGAGGGGATGCCAAAGCTGATCGCGGAGATCAGCCAGCGCCTGCAGTCCCGCGCCGCCACGGCCGGCAGCCTGACACGCGAGCGGCATCGTATCGCGATCGTGACCGCAATCGGGGCTATGGAATCGACGCGGGCTGAGGTATTGAGAGGTCCGCAGAGAACCGAACTTGCGGCGGATGATCTGCGTCGGGCCATCCGGGCGCTGGACTCGCTGACGGGCCGGATCGATGTCGAGGATCTGCTGGACGATATCTTCGCCAGCTTCTGCATTGGAAAGTAGGGGATGTTTCACGTGAAACATTTTGATGTCATCGTGATCGGCGGAGGCCACGCTGGGTCGGAAGCCGCTGCGGCCTCGTCCCGCATGGGCGCGCGCACGGCGCTGGTGACGCTGACGCTTTCCGGCATCGGCGTGATGTCCTGCAATCCGGCGATCGGCGGGCTGGGCAAGGGGCATCTGGTGCGCGAGATCGACGCGCTGGACGGGGTGATGGGTCGCGTCGCCGATTGCGCAGGCATCCAGTATCGGCTGCTGAACCGCAAGAAGGGCCCCGCCGTGCAGGGCCCCCGCGCACAGGCCGACCGCAAGCTTTATCGCGAGGCGATGCAGGCGACGCTTTCGGCGCAGCCCAACCTCGAGATCGTCGAAGGCGAGGTCGTCGACCTCATCGAAAGCGCCGGGCGTGTCACGGGCGTCATCCTCGGCGACGGCAGTGAGATGCAGGCCAAGTCGGTGATCTTGACCTCCGGCACCTTCCTCAACGGCCTCATCCACATCGGCAACGTCAAGAAGCCCGGCGGCCGCATGGGGGACCGCCCTTCGCTGCGCCTCGCCGATCGGCTTGCCGGCCTGGGTCTGCTGCGCGGGCGGCTGAAGACCGGCACGCCGCCGCGCCTCGACGGGCGTACGATCGACTGGTCAGGGCTGGAGATGCAGCCGGGCGACGACGATCCGACGGTGTTCTCCTTCCTGAACCGCGCGCCGCAAGCGCGGCAGATTTCTTGCGGCATCACCCATACCAATGCGCAAACCCACGACATCGTGCGGCAGAACCTCTCGCTCTCCGCAATGTATGGGGGCCATATCGAAGGCGTCGGCCCGCGCTATTGCCCCTCGATCGAAGATAAGATCGTGCGCTTCGCCGAGAAATCCGAGCATCAGGTATTCCTGGAGCCGGAAGGCCTCGATGATCCGACCGTCTATCCCAACGGCATTTCCACCTCGCTTCCCGCCGAGGTGCAGGAAGCCTATGTGCGGACGATCAAGGGCCTGGAGCAGGTCAGCATCCTGCAGCCCGGCTACGCCATCGAATATGACTACTTCGATCCGCGCGATCTGCACGCAACGCTGGAGCTGAAGTCGCTGCGCGGTCTGTATTTTGCGGGCCAGATCAACGGCACCACAGGATATGAGGAGGCAGCGGCGCAGGGGCTGGTGGCAGGGCTCAATGCCGCGCTCGCCGCGCAGGGGCGCGAGGCGGTGATCTTCAGCCGCGCTGAAAGCTATATCGGCGTGATGGTTGACGATCTGACCACGCGCGGCGTGACCGAGCCCTATCGCATGTTCACCTCGCGCGCCGAATACCGTCTGACGCTACGCGCCGACAACGCCGATCAACGGCTGACGCCCTTGGGGCTGAACCTCGGTTGCGTCGGTCCGGAGCGGGAGCGGGCTTACGGTGAGAAGGCGGAACTGATCCAGCGGGGCAGGGCGGCACTCGACGCCGCGCTTCTGACCCCGACCGAAATCGATGCCATGGGCATCCGCATCAGCCAGGACGGCGTGCGGCGCTCGGCATACTCGCTGTTGGCCTTTGGCGAAGAGGCTGCGGAAGCCATGCTCCGCGCGACTCCGGACTACGCCGCGCTCCCTTCGGAGATCCGCGAGCAGCTGTGTCGCGACGCGCTCTACGCACAATATGTAGACCGCCAGGCCCAAGACGCTGAAGCGTTGAAGCGTGACGAGAGCATCGTGATCCCAACGGATTTCGACTACGCCGATCTTCCGGGTCTCTCCTCGGAGCTGAAGGCGAAGCTGCTCCGGGCCCGCCCTGACACCATCGCCCATGCTGGACGGCTCGAAGGCATGACGCCCTCGGCCCTCACCCTCATCCTCGCCCGCATCCGCCGCGCGCAGCGCCAGAAGGTCGCCGGATGACCGCCGCACTGCAAGACCCTCTGGCAGCCCTCGATGTTTCACGTGAAACAATCGAGCGGCTCGAGCATTTCGTCGCCCTGCTGCGCAAGTGGAACCCGGCAATCAACCTCGTTGCGCGCAGCACCCTCGACGAAGCATGGCAGCGCCACATCCTCGATTCCGCTCAGCTCTTCACCCTCGCCCCCGCCAGCGCACGGCGCTGGCTTGACCTCGGCAGCGGCGGCGGCTTTCCCGGCATCGTCAGCGCCATCCTCGCGCGCGAGCTCCAGCCGCAGTCGTCGCACAGCCTCGTCGAGGTCGATCAGCGTAAATCCACCTTCCTGCGTCAAGCCATCCAGGATCTCGCGTTGAACGCTGCAGTCCAGACCTGCCGCATCGAAGCCCTGCCGCCGCAGAACGCCGATGTCATCACCGCCCGCGCTCTCGCGCCGCTGCGGCAACTCCTGACGCTCGCCGCCTCGCACCGCGCCGAAAATGCCATCTGCCTGTTCCAGAAGGGCGCCAACCACGCCGCAGAGCTCGCGGAAGCCCGCAAAACCTGGCGGATCGACGCCGATCTGATCCCCAGCATGACCGATCCCGAAGCTGTCATCCTGAAGCTGAAAGCGCTGGACCATGTCTGATCCGACCCGCAGCCCGCAACCCCGGATCCTCGCCATCGCCAACCAGAAGGGCGGAGTCGGCAAGACCACGACGGCGATCAACCTCGCCGCTGGGCTGGCCGAGCTCGGCGCCAAGATCCTGCTCGTCGATCTCGATCCGCAGGGCAATGCCTCCACCGGCCTCGGGGTCGAGGCGCAAAACCGCATCAAGACCACCTACGACCTGCTGCTCGACGACGCGCCGTTGGCCGATGTCATCCAGGCCACCCGCTTTCCGACGCTCTTCATCTGCCCCGCCAATGCTGACCTGTCTTCGGCGGATATGGAGCTCGTCTCCAACGAAAAGCGCAGTTTCCTGCTGCACGACGCGCTCCGCCAGCCCGCGATGGACGCATTCGGCTTCGATTACATCATCATCGACTGCCCGCCGTCGCTCAGCCTGCTGACGCTGAACGCGATGGTTGCCTGCCATTCCGTCCTCGTCCCGCTGCAGAGCGAGTTTTTCGCCCTTGAAGGTCTCTCACAGCTCATGCTGACGATCCGCGAGGTGCGCCAAACCGCCAATGCCAGCCTGCGCATCGAAGGCGTTCTGCTGACGATGTATGACAAGCGCAACAACCTCTCCCAACTGGTCGAGACCGACGCGCGACAGAACCTTGGCGATCTGGTGTTCAACACCCTGATCCCGCGCAACGTCCGCGTCAGTGAGGCGCCGTCCTACGCGCTGCCTGTCCTTGCCTACGACCCCACCTCCAAGGGCAGCGAGGCCTACCGCGCGCTGGCCCGCGAAATCGCCACCCGCCATGGCATCGCCCTACCCGAACAGGAGTCCGTCGTCTGATGGAAAAGAAGATCGAACGTCGTGGCCTCGGGCGCGGCCTTTCCGCCCTGATGGCCGATATCCAGGTCGAGGTCGATGGCCCCTCCGCCACCCCGCGCCGTGCCGACATGGTCGTGCCGGTGGAAAAGCTGGTGCCGAACCCCGACCAGCCGCGACGCGATTTCCCTGCCGAATCGCTGGAAGATCTCGCGGCCTCGATCCGCCAGAAGGGCGTGATCCAGCCGCTGATCGTCCGCCCGGTGCCGAACTCCGATCGGTTCGAGATTGTTGCTGGCGAACGTCGCTGGCGCGCCTCTCAGTTGGCGCAGCTGCATGAAGTGCCGGTTCTGGTCCGAGACTTCGACGATACCGAAGTGCTGGAAGTCGCCATCATCGAAAACATCCAACGCGCCGACCTGAACGCGGTGGAAGAGGCGATGGGTTACCGCGCCCTGATGGACCGTTTCGGCCATACGCAGGAAAAGGTCGCCGAAGCGCTGTCCAAAAGCCGCAGCCACATCGCTAACCTATTGAGATTGCTTCAACTTCCCGACGACGTTCAGCTCTGGCTGCGCGAGGGAAAGCTCACCGCCGGCCATGCCCGCGCGCTCATCACCTCGCCCAACGCCTCCGATCTCGCCCGTCAGGTCATCGCCCGCAACCTCTCGGTCCGCGATACCGAACGGCTGGTGAAGAAACCCGACGCGCCGCGCAAGGCCAGCGGTCCGCGGGGCGGGGCAGGGGAGAAGGATGCCGACACCCGCGCGCTCGAAGCCGATCTTGCCGCCAATCTCGGCATGGGCGTCAGCATCGACCACGAACCGGGCGGCGAACGCGGCCGCCTGACGATCCGCTACAACACGCTCGACGATCTCGACACGCTCTGCCGCGTGCTCTCGGTCATGCCGAGGGACGGGTCCATATGAACAGCGCGGTGCAGCACAGCACCGCGGCCTGAATCCCCAGCACCAGCGGCCTGAGCCCGAGGATCAGCGACAGCAGCAGCACCGCCAGCATCGACGCGGTCGACAGCTGCTTCGCCCGCAGCGAGATCGCGCCTGAGCGGTTCCAATCCTGGATCGGCGGCCCGAAGGTGGGGTGGTTCACCAGCCAGCCATGCAGCCGGTCCGAGGAGCGGGCAAAGCAGAAGGCGGCCAGCAGCATGAAGGGCACCGTCGGCAGCAGCGGCAGAAACACCCCGATCAGCCCCAGCCCCAACGCCGTGAGCCCCCCGGCCAGCCATAATCCCCGCATCCTAGTCTCCAGCCAGATCGGCAATCACCGAATTCAACACCATCCGTCCCGCCGCGGTCGCCCGCACCCGGTCGGCACTCACCTCAACCATTCCGATCTCTTCAAGGTCCGTCACTTTGCGGGCATCGACCGGGCTGCCCGCCAGCCTCTCGTAGCGCGTCAGATCCAGCCCCTCGCGTAGCCGCAGCGCCATCATCAGATATTCCAGCGCCTGCTCGCTCCGGTCAACGGCGCCGCGCGGCAGCTCGCCCGTGCCATCCCGCTCCACCCGCTGCAGCCAGTCGCCCGGCGGCTTCGGCGCCTCGGTGGCCAGCCGCACCCCGTCCAGCGTCAGCCGGCCATGCGCGCCCGGCCCGATCCCGGCATAGTCGCCCGCCCGCCAATAGATCAGATTGTGCCGCGATTCCGAGCCCTTGGCGGCATGGTTCGAGACCTCATAGGCCGGCAGCCCCGCCGCCTCGCAGATCTCCTGCGTGCGCTGGTACATATCGGCCGAGGTATCCTCCTCCGGCAGCCCGCGCAGCTTGCCGCGCTTGAACCGGTCGCCGAAGGCTGTGCCCTCCTCCACCGTCAGCTGGTACATCGACAGGTGATCCGCCGCCATGCTCAGCGCCTCGCCCAGCTCGCGCTCCCAGTCGCTCAAAGACTGGTCCTGCCGCGCATAGATCAGATCGAAGCTTACCCGGTCGAAGGTCTGCCGCGCCACGTCAAACGCCGCCCGCGCCTCGCTCGCAGTGTGCAGCCGCCCAAGCTTCCGCAGATCGGCGTCGTTCAGCGCCTGAATTCCCATCGAGACCCGGTTCACCCCCGCCTCGCGATAGCCGCGAAACCGCCCGGCCTCGACCGAGCCCGGATTGGCCTCCAGCGTCACTTCCAGATCGTTGGCCTGAACCCAGGTACTGCGCACCCGCTCAAGGATCGCCGCCACCAGTTCCGGCTCCATTAGCGAGGGCGTGCCGCCGCCGAAGAACACCGAATTCAGCAGCCGCCCCGGCGTTTCTGCCCCGATCCGGTCGATTTCCGCCAGGTAGGCCCGCTGCCAGCGTTTCTGATCGATGTTTGCCGCGACATGGCTGTTGAAGTCGCAATAGGGGCATTTCGACTGACAGAACGGCCAGTGCAGATAAAGCCCGAAGCCGCCGTTCTTCCAGTCTTCCATCTGCTATCCCTTGAACGCCGTGACCTCGATTTCCACGAGCATCTCCGGCCTGATCAGCCCTGCGATCACCATGGTCGCCGCGGGGCGTACCTCGCCCAGTGCCGCGCCAAGCTCCGGCGCCAGCTCATCCACCTGCGCCGCATCCACCACGGTATATTGCACCCGCACGATGTCGCCCATCTCGAACCCGGCCTCGTCCAGCACGGCGCGGATGGTCGAAAAACAATTCCGCGCCTGCGCTGCGATGCCGTCGGGCATCGTCATCGTGGCATAGTCATATCCCGTGACACCCGAGACGAAACACCACCCGCCCTTCACGATGGCGCGACTGTAGCCCATCGTTGCCTCGAAGGGCGAGCCGGTGGAAATGCGTTTCATGTGAAACAACCGGCGACCAGCTTGCGGAAGGCGTCCGCACGGTGGCTGATCTCGTTCTTCTGCCAGCGCTCCATCTCGCCGAAGGTGATCTCGAAGCCGTCAGGCTGGAAGATCGGGTCATAGCCATGCCCCTCACCGCCGCGCATCGGCCAGACCACCTGCCCGGGCATCACTCCCTCGAACACCTCGTCATGCCCGTCGGGCCAGGCCAGCACCAGCGTGCAGCGGAACTGCGCAAGCCGGGGCAGGGGCGCCTGCACCGCCTCCAGCTTCTCCCAGGTCTTGGTCATCGCCATCACGAAGTCGCGCCCGTTCCGCGTCTCCGCCCAATCGGCAGTATAGACCCCCGGCGCGCCGTCCAGCGCGTCGATGGAAATGCCCGAGTCATCGGCCAGCGCGGGCAGGCCGGTGGCTTTCGCGGCGAAATGCGCTTTCAGCCGGGCGTTGCCGACGAAGGTCGTCTCGGTCTCCACCGGTTCCGCCAGCCCCAGCTCCCCGGCGGAGACGGTGCTCACCGAAAAGGGCTCCAGCAGTCTGGAAATCTCTTCCAGCTTGCCGCGGTTGTGCGTGGCGACCAGCAGCTTCTCTTCGGTGAACCTGCGCATCAGCCCAGAGCCGCCTTCTGCGCCGCCACCAGCGCCGCCGCTCCCGCCTCGGCGAAGTCGAGCATCTCGCCCATCTCCGCGCGCGAGAAGGTGGCGCCTTCCGCCGACATCTGCACCTCGATCAGCCGGCCCTTGCCGGTCAGGATGAAATTGCCATCCGTCCCCGCCGCCGAGTCCTCGGCATAATCCAGATCCAGCACCGTCTGCCCGGCATAGATCCCGCAGGACACCGCCGCCACATGGTCGATCATCGGGTCCGACACGATGGCCCCGACCTTCAGCAGCTTGTTCACCGCCAGCCGCAGCGCCACCCAGCCCCCGGTGATCGAGGCGCAGCGCGTCCCGCCGTCGGCCTGCAGCACGTCGCAGTCGATCACGATCTGCCGCTCTCCCAGCGCCGAACGGTCGACGCCGGCGCGCAGCGCCCGACCGATCAGCCGCTGGATCTCCTGCGTGCGCCCGGTCTGCTTGCCCGCCGCGGCCTCGCGCCGGTTGCGGCTGTTGGTCGCGCGCGGCAGCATGCCGTATTCCGCCGTCACCCAGCCGAGCCCGGTGTTCTTCAGGAAGGGCGGCGCCTTGTCCTCGATGGTGGCCGAGCACAGCACATGCGTCTCGCCGACCTTGATCAGGCACGACCCCTCGGCATGTTTCATCACGCCGACGTCGATTGAAATCGGACGCATTTCGCTTAACTGTCTACCAGAAGGGCGCATGGGGTTTCCTCGTTTCTGAACGCCGCCAGATACGCCCCCATACCCTCTCGATGCAACCCTGATTGACGAAGACACCGGCGCGCCGATACTCTCGGCAGTCGCGTTCCGAAAGCTGACCCATGTCCGACGGCCCCAAGATCCTGTCCGAAATGAACGACCGCTCGCGCGAGGTCTTCCGCCGCGTGGTGGAGGGCTATCTTGCCTCCGGCGATCCCGTCGGCTCCCGCACCCTGACGCGCAGCCTGTCGGAAAAGATCAGCGCCGCCACCGTGCGCAACGTGATGCAGGACCTCGAATATCTCGGCCTGCTTGACAGCCCGCATGTCTCGGCCGGCCGCATTCCGACCCAGCTCGGCCTCAGGATGTTCGTCGACGGCCTTCTGGAGGTCGGCACCGTCGCCACCGAGGACCGCGAGAAGATCGACGCCACGCTCGGCAGCAACCGTCAGGACGTGACCAGCCTTCTGGACCGCGTCGGCGCCACGCTTTCCGGCATCACCCGTGGCGCCAGCCTCGTGCTGGCCCCCAAACACGAGGCGCCGATCCGCCACATAGAATTCGTCAGCCTCGCCACCGACCGCGCGCTGGTGGTCCTGGTCTTCGCCGATGGCCATGTGGAAAACCGCGTCTTCACCCCGCCCCCGGGCCAGACCGCCTCTTCGATGCGCGAGGCGGCGAACTTCCTCAACGCCTTGGCCGAGGGCAAGACCCTCTCCGACCTGCGCCACACCATCGTCGAGGAAATGTCGCGCCGCCGGCAGGAGATCGACACGCTGGCCCATGCGCTGGTCGAAAGCGGTCTGGCGCTCTGGGAGAACCCGGGCGAGCAATCCGAACGGCTGATCGTGCGCGGTCGCTCCAACCTCCTCGACGGCAGCACCGAGGCGCAGGATTTCGAGCGTATCCGCAGCCTCTTCGACGATCTGGAACGCAAGCGCGACATCGCGGACTTCCTCGAACTGGCGGAAAGTGGCGAAGGTGTGCGGATTTTTATCGGCTCCGAAAACAAGCTTTTCTCACTTTCGGGTTCCTCTCTGGTGGTCTCTCCCTATATGAACGCTGATCGAAAGATCATCGGCGCCGTCGGCGTGATCGGTCCGACGCGGCTCAACTACGGTCGCATCGTGCCGATTGTCGATTATACAGCGCAGCTTGTCGGCCGGTTGGTCTCCGACCGCGGCAAGGGATGATGAACATGATGAATACGAGGAATGACGACATGGCCCAGGATCAGGCAGCCCAGACCCCGGCGGAAGAGGGCGATCTCGGGATTGAAGGGATCGAACCGATGGAAAACCCCGAACTCGTCGCCCTGCGCGCCGAGCGGGACGAGCTGCGCGACCGCTTCATGCGCGCGCTGGCCGATGCCGAGAACACCCGCAAGCGCGGCGAACGCGACCGCCGCGAGGCCGAGCAATATGGCAGCACCCGTCTGGCCCGCGACCTCCTGCCGGTCTACGACAACCTGCGCCGCGCGCTCGATGCCGCCAATGACGAAAGCCGCGCCGTGGCCGCCGCGCTGATCGAGGGCGTGGAGCTCACGCTGCGCGAGCTGCTCAGCGTGATGACCAAGCATGGCGTGACGCCCATCGTGCCGGAAATCGGCGATACCTTCGATCCGCAGCAGCATCAGGCGATGTTCGAAGCCCCTGTGCAGGGCACCAAGGCGGGCCAGATCATCCAGGTGATGACCGAGGGCTTCCTGCTGCACGACCGCCTGCTGCGCCCGGCGCAGGTCGGCGTGTCGTCGAACACCCAAGGCTGATCTGCTTGGCCAAGGCCGGGGGGTCACACCCCCAGCCCGACCACGGGCCGGGCGTTCTTCGCCGGAAACCCTCCACCGGAGGTTTTCCGGACGCTGATCACCCCCTGCGGGATGTTTGAGCCAAGATGAAAGTCAGAGCAGGGCCTTCATCTCGTAGACCAGCTTGAGCGCCTCCATCGGCGTCAGCTCGTCGGGCAGCACCCCTTCCAGCCGCGCCTCCACCTCCGACGCCTTCACTTTCGCCACAGGGGGCGGCGGCGGGGCGGCGCGGAACAGCGGCAGGTCGTCGATCAGCGCCTGCTTGCGCGCGCCGCCCTCGCGGTCTCCCGATTCCAGCGCGTTCAGCACGGTCTTTGCCCGCTCGATCACCAACGCGGGCAGCCCCGCCAGCCGCGCCACCTGCACCCCGTAGGAGCGGTCCGCCGCGCCCTTCCTGACCTCGTGCAGGAAGATCACGTCGCCCTCCCACTCCTTCACGCTCACCGTGGCGTTCTCCACGCCCGTGAGCTTGGCCGAGAGCCCCGTCATCTCGTGGTAATGCGTGGCAAACAGCGCGCGGCAGCGGTTCATGTCATGCAGATGCTCCAGCGTCGCCCAGGCGATCGACAGCCCGTCATAGGTCGCCGTGCCGCGCCCGATCTCGTCGAGAATCACCAGCGCCCGGTCATCCGCCTGGTTGAGGATCGCCGCCGTCTCCACCATCTCGACCATGAAGGTCGACCGCCCCCGCGCCAGATCGTCCGAGGCGCCGACCCGGCTGAACAGCTGACTCACCAGCCCGATATGCGCGCGTTTCGCCGGCACATAGCTGCCCGCCTGAGCCAGCAGCGCGATCAGCGCGTTCTGCCGCAGGAAGGTGGATTTGCCGGCCATGTTCGGGCCGGTCAGCAGCCAGATCGCCGGCGTCATCGCATCGGTCAGCGCGCAGTCATTGGCGACGAAGGGCGTGCCCGTCCGCGCCAGCGCCCGTTCCACCACCGGATGCCGCCCGCCCTCGATCTCGAAGGCGCGGCTGTCGTCGATGCGCGGCTCGGTCCAGTCCTCCGCCGCCGCCAGATCGGCCAGCGCCGCCGCCAGATCGACCTCGGCCAGCGCCCGCGCCGCCGCGCCCACCGGCCCGGCCTCCGCCAGCACCGCCTCGCGCAGCGCCGCGAAATGCGCCTTCTCGATCTCCAGCGCCCGGTTGCCCGCGTTCAGGATCTTGGTCTCCAGCTCCGACAGCGGCAGCGTCGTGAAACGCACCTGCCCGGCGGTGGTCTGGCGGTGGATGAAGGTCTCGGACAGCGGGGCCGACAGCATGCGCTCGGCATGGGTCGAGGTCACCTCGATGAAATAGCCCAGCACGTTGTTGTGCTTGATCTTCAGGCTGGCGATCCCCGTCTGCTCGACGAAGCCCGCCTGCATCGAGGCGATCACCCCGCGCCCCTCGTCGCGCAGCCGCCGCGTCTCGTCCAGATCCTCGTCGAAGCCCTGGGCGATGAAGCCGCCATCCCGCGCCAGCAGCGGCGGTTCGGCCACCAGCGCCCGATCCAGGAGGTCGATCAGCCGCTCATGCCCGCGCAGCGCCGCCCGCGCGTCGTCCAGCAGCGCAGGCGCCTCGGCGGGCAGCCGCCCCGAGATCGCCTCGGCCTGCGCCAGCCCCGCCCGGATCGCCGCGATGTCGCGCGGCCCCGCCCGGTCCAGCGCCAGCCGCGACAGCGCCCGGTCCATGTCGGGCACCCGGCGCAGATCGCCGCGCAGCTCCTCGCGCAGCCGCCCCTGCTCCAGCAGGAAGCGCACCGCGGCAAGCCGCGCCCCGATCACCGTCAGATCGCGCGACGGCGACGACAGCCGCCGCTCCAGCAGTCGCGCGCCCGGCGCCGTCACCGTCCGGTCCACCGCCGACAAGAGCGACCCTTCGCGCCCGCCGGACAGCGCCTGCGTGATCTCCAGATTGCGCCGGGTCGAGGCGTCGATCTGCATCGTGCCGCCCACCACCTCGCGGATCGGCGGGCGCAAGAGCGGCAGTTTGCCGCGCTGCGTCAGGTCGAGGTAATCGACCAGCGCCCCTATCGCCGAAATCTCCGCCCGCCCGAAAGCGCCGAAAGCCTCCAGCGTGCCGACGCCGTAGAGCGTGCAGAGCCGCTTCTCCGCCGACCCGCTGTCGAAGCTCGCCCGCGCCATCTCGGTCAGCGCTGCCCCGGCCTCCTCGACCAGCGCGTGCAGGTCGCGTCCCTCGGCCACCAGCACTTCCCGTGGCGCCAGCCGCGCCAGCTCCGGCGCCAGCCGGGTCAGCGAACAGCCCATCACCCGCATCTCGCCGGTCGAGATATCGCACCAGGCCAGCGCCGCCTCGTCGCGCACCTCGGCAAAGGCACACAAGAAGTTGTGGCGCCGCGCCTCCAGCAGACTATCCTCGGTCAGTGTCCCCGGCGTCACCAGCCGCACGACATCGCGCTTCACCACCGATTTGGAACCGCGCTTCTTGGCTTCCGCCGGGTCCTCCATCTGCTCGGCGATCGCCACGCGGAAGCCCTTGCGGATCAGCGCCAGCAGATAGCCCTCCGAGGAATGCACCGGCACGCCGCACATGGCGATATCCTCGCCCCGGTGCTTGCCGCGCTTGGTCAGCGCGATATCCAGCGCTTCCGCCGCCGCCACGGCATCGTCGAAGAACATCTCGTAGAAGTCGCCCATCCGGTAGAACAGGATCGCGCCCTGATGCTGCGCCTTGATCTCCAGATATTGCGCCATCATCGGCGTGACGGTTTCTTCGCTCACCACAATCCCCCAGAATGAGCCCAGACCCTACAAAACCGGCCCCCCGGGGAAAAGCCGCAAATCCTGCGTCCCAGCTATCCGTTGTGGCAGGGCAGGCAGGGGGCTAAGACGGGGGGGCTTGCACAAGGATGGCCCCCTGATGACCAAGATGAAGATCACCCCGGAAGAGGCGCTTGCCTATCATCTCGATCCCAAACCCGGGAAATACGAGGTGGTCGCCTCGACGCCGATGGCGACGCAGCGCGACCTGAGCCTCGCCTATTCCCCCGGCGTCGCGGTCCCGGTGCAGGCCATCGCCGACAACCCCGAGACCGCCTATGACTATACCGTCAAGGGCAACATGGTGGCGGTGATCTCCAACGGCACGGCGATCCTCGGCATGGGCAATCTCGGCGCGCTGGCCTCCAAGCCGGTGATGGAGGGCAAGGCGGTGCTGTTCAAGCGCTTCGCCGACGTGAACGCCATCGACATCGAGCTCGATACCGAAGACCCCGACGAGATCATCGCGGCGGTGCGGTTGATGGGCCCGACCTTCGGCGGCATCAACCTCGAGGACATCAAGGCGCCCGAATGCTTCATCATCGAGCAGCGCCTGAAGGAGATCATGGACATCCCGGTGTTCCACGACGACCAGCACGGCACGGCGGTGATCTGCGCCGCCGGGCTGATCAACGCGCTGGAACTGTCGGGCAAGCGGATCGAGGATTGCCGCATCGTGCTCAACGGGGCAGGGGCGGCGGGCATCGCCTGTCTGGAACTGCTGAAGACCATGGGCGCCCGGCATGACAACTGCCTGATGTGCGACACCAAGGGTGTGATCTGGCAGGGCCGCACCGAGGGCATGAACCAGTGGAAATCGGCCCATGCCGCCCGCACCGATCTGCGCACGTTGGAAGAGGCGATGCAGGGCGCCGATGTCTTCCTCGGCGTCTCCGCCAAGGGCGCCGTCACGCCCGAGATGGTCGCCTCCATGGCCGAGAACCCGGTGATCTTCGCCATGGCCAACCCGGACCCCGAGATCACGCCCGAAGAGGCCCATGCCGTCCGCCCCGACGCCATCGTGGCCACCGGCCGCTCCGACTATCCCAATCAGGTGAACAACGTCCTCGGCTTCCCCTATCTCTTCCGCGGCGCGCTCGACATCCACGCCCGCGCCATCAATGACGAGATGAAGATCGCCTGCGCCAGGGCGCTCGCCGCCCTCGCGCGCGAGGATGTGCCCGACGAGGTGGCGATGGCCTATGGCCGCAAGCTCAGCTTCGGGCGCGACTACATCATCCCGACGCCCTTCGATCCCCGGCTGATCTATGTGATCCCGCCCGCGGTCGCGAAGGCCGGGATGGATACCGGCGTCGCCCGCCGTCCGATCGTCGACCTGCACGCCTACGAGCTGGCGCTGAAATCGCGGATGGACCCGACGGCCAGCATCCTGCAGGGCATCCACGCCCGCGCAAAGGCGGCGCAGGCCCGGATGATCTTCGCCGAGGGCGACGACCCCCGCGTGCTGCGCGCCGCCGTCGCCTATCAACGCGCCGGGCTCGGCAAGGCGCTGGTGGTGGGCCGCGAGGCCGATGTGCGCGAGAAGCTCGAAGCCTCGGGCCTCGCCGACGCGGTGCGCGAGCTGGAGGTGGTGAATGCCGCCAACTCCCGCCACACCGAGACCTACAAGACCTTCCTCTACAACCGCCTGCAGCGCGGCGGTTTCGACGCGCATGACATCAACCGTCTCGCTACCCGCGACCGCCATGTGTTCTCGGCGCTCATGCTGGCGCATGGCCATGGCGACGGTCTGGTGACCGGGGCCACCCGCAAGTCGGCGCATATCCTGCAGCTCATCAACCACGTCTTCGACGCCAAGGCCTCCGACGGCGCGGTGGGTGTCACCGCGCTGTTGCACAAGGGCCGCATCGTGCTCATGGCCGATACGCTGGTGCATGAATGGCCCGAGGCCGAGGATCTGGCGGAGATCGCCGTCAAATCCGCCCGCGTCGCCCGCAATCTCGGGCTGGAGCCGCGCGTCGCCTTCGTGTCCTTCTCGACCTTCGGCTATCCGGTCTCGGAACGGGCGGCGAAGATGGGCGAGGCCTCGAAGGTGCTCGACGGCAGGAAGGTGGATTTCGAATATGAGGGCGAGATGACCGTCGATGTCGCGCTGAACCCGGCGGCGATGGCGCAATACCCGTTCTGCCGCCTCAGCGGCCCGGCCAACATCCTCGTCGTCCCCGCCCGGCACTCGGCCTCGATCTCGGTGAAGCTGATGCAGGAAATGGCCGGGGCCACCGTCATCGGTCCCATCTTGACCGGCGTCACCAAACCGATCCAGATCTGTTCGGTGAACTCGACCGTGAACGACATTCTCAACATGGCGGTGATGGCCGCCTGCAAGGTGGGCTGATGCTGCTGAATCTCGGATCGATCAACATCGACCACGTCTACCGCGTCCCCCATCTGCCCGAACCGGGCGAGACGCTGGGCGCGCAATCCTACGGCATGGGGCTCGGCGGCAAGGGCGCCAACCAGTCGGTCGCCGCCGCCCGCGCCGGGGCCCGCATCCTGCATATCGGCGCCATCGGCCCCGAAGGCCATTGGGCCCGCGCTGCCATGGCCGATTTCGGCGTCGACGTGACCCATATCGCCAAGGGCGAAGAACCCACCGGCCATGCCATCATCTATGTCGATGCCGGGGCCGAGAATGTCATCGTGCTCTACCCGGGCGCCAACCGCTGCGTGACCGAGGCCGATGTCACCTCCGCCCTCGCCGAAGCCGGGCCGGGCGACAGCCTGCTGATGCAGAACGAAACCTCGGCACAGGTCGAGGCCGCGCGGCTCGCCAGTGAAAGGGGCCTGCGGGTGATCTACTCCGCCGCGCCCTTCGATCTCGAGGCGGTGCAGGCGGTGCTGCCGCATGTCAGCCTGCTGGTGATGAACGAGGGCGAGGCCGCGCAGCTCCGCGCCGGGTTGGGCGCCCTGCCGCAGGTCGAGATGATCGTGACCAAGGGCGCCAGGGGGGCCGAATGGCTCTCCCCCGGCGCCGAACCGCTGGTCACGCCCCCCTTCGCGGTGGAGCCCGTCGACACCACCGGCGCCGGCGATTGCTTCATCGGCACGCTGGCCGCCGCGCTCGACGCCGGTCTCGGCCGCGAGGAGGCCATGCGCCGTGCCTCCGCCGCCGCCGCGATCCAGGTCACCCGCCCCGGCGCCTCGCAGGCCATGCCCACCGCCGAGGAGGTGACCGCCTTCCTCAGTGACCGATGAACGGCGCGTCCTTGCCCCACAGCGCCTCGATCCGCGCATCCCGTCCGCAGGCCTCGCGGTAAAGCCCGTAGGCCGTCGACTGCTTGCGCGGCCCGAAGCGGGTCAGCACGATGTTCGAGCCCTTGTAGTAGTCCTGGTGATAGTCCTCGGCGGGCCAGAACGGCCCCGCCTGCACCACCGGCGTCACGATCTCCTGCCCCAGCGCCGCTTGCGCCTCGGCCTTGGCCTTCTCGGCGCTCGCCTGCTGCGCCGCATCCGTCACGAAGACCGCCGTCCGGTAGCTCTCGCCCCGGTCGCAGAACTGCCCGCCCGCATCCGTCGGATCGACCGAGCGGAAGAACAGCCGCAGGATCTCGTCATAGCTGATCGTGGCATTGTCGAAGGTGATCTCCACCGCCTCGTAATGACCCGTCCCGCCACGCCCCACTTCCTTGTAGGTCGGGTTCTCGGTCGTGCCGCCGGTATAGCCCGACACGACCCCGCTCACCCCCTCGACCTTCTCGAAATCCGATTCGACGCACCAGAAGCAGCCCCCCGCCACATAGGCCTTCTCCGTCGCCGCCTCTGCCGCGCCCGCCATCATCACCAGTGCCAAGGCCAGTTTCATCATGATGCGTTCCTCCTGCGCGCAGACGATGGGCGCCCGAAGAAGCAGCGTCCACTCACCGCCACGTGAAACACGCATCGGTGATCGCTTTTCCTTTCCCGAACCCCGGTCTAGCCTGCCCCGAAAGGAGCCCCGCATGACCGATCACGTCACCACCCATCAGGCCGAGGAAGACGCCCGCAACGAAGAGATCCTGATCTGGCTGAACGGCCGCGTCGTGCCCAAGGCGCAGGCGCTGGTCTCGGTCTACGATTCCGGCTTCATGCTGGGCGACGGGGTCTGGGAGGGCATCCGCCTCTACGACGGTCGCTGGGCCTTCCTCGACGAGCATATCGAGCGGCTTTTCGAGGCGGCGAAGGCCATCGACCTCGACATCCGCCTGAGCCCCGCCGAGGTCATCGCCGCGATCCACGAGACGCAAGCCGCCAACGCCATGACCACCGACGCCCACGCCCGGCTGATGGTGACCCGCGGCGTGAAAACCCGACCCTTCCAGCACCCCTCGCTCTCGCGTCAGGGGCCGACCATGACCATCATTATGGAGCATTCGAAGCCCAAGATCCCGCGCCCGATCCGTCTCGCCACCGTGCCGCACATGCGCGGCCTGCCGATGACGCAGGACCCCAAGCTCAACTCGCATTCCAAGCTGAACTGCATCCTCGCCTGCATCGCCGCCGAAAAGGCCGGCGCGGACGAGGCGCTGATGCTCGACGTGCATGGCTTCGTGAACACCACCAACGCCTGCAACTTCTTCATCGTGAAGAAGGGCGCCGTCTGGACCAGTACCGGCGACTACTGCATGAACGGCATCACCCGGCAGAAGGTCATCGACCTCTGCCGCGCCAATGCCATCCCGGTGTTCGAGCGCAATTTCTCCCTCGTCGACACCTATTCGGCGGATGAGGCCTTCCTCACCGGCACCTTCGGCGCCCAGACCCCGGTCAGCACGATCGACGGTCGCAGCATCGGCACCGGCCAGATGGGCCCGATGACCGAGCGCCTGCGCGCGCTCTACAAGGATCTGGTGCGCGCATGAACATCGCCATGTGGTCCGGGCCGCGCAATCTCTCCACCGCGATGATGTATGCCTTCGCCGCCCGCGGCGATTGCGCCGTCTGGGACGAGCCCTTCTATGCCGCCTACCTGAGCCAGACCGGCATCGACCATCCGATGCGCGACGAGATCATCGCCGCGCATGAGGCCGATCCTGCGAAGGTCGCCGCCGCCTGCGCCGCGCCGCCGCCCGACGGCCAGCCGCTGTTCTACCAGAAGCAGATGACGCTCCACATGCTGCCCGGCATCGACCGCGGCTTCATGCGCAGCTGCCAGAACGTCTTCCTGATCCGCCACCCCGCCCGGGTCGTCGCCTCCTACGCGAAAAAGCGCGAGGGGCCGACGCTGGCCGACATCGGCTTCACCCAGCAGGCCGATCTCTTCGACGAGGTCGCAGGCTGGCAGGGCAAACCCCCCGTGGTGATCGACTCCGCCGACATCCGCGCCAACCCGAAAGCCGCGCTCACCGCCCTCTGCGCCGCGCTGGGCATCCCCTTCACCGACGCCATGCTGCACTGGCCCGCCGGAGGGCACGCCTCCGACGGCATCTGGGCCTCGCATTGGTATGGCGCGGTGCATCGCTCCACCGGGTTCGACGGCGACGAAGGCCCCTTGCCCGTGCTGGGCGGAGCCTATGGCGAACTTGTCGAGGCCGCCTTACCTTTATATCAGCGACTTGCTGGACAGAGGCTCGACTGCGGCTGATACTGCCGCTGCCTGGGTGGCGGCGTGTAGATGGTTTCACAAGATCAAGAGTTTCGCCTGTTCTGCCTGCTGCATGGTGAAAGCCAGCATTCTCCCCTGCTGCTTTCGCAAATACCCGAGCAAGTTTCGCACAATCTCGGATGGCGCGCGCGCAATGTTTTCATAACGACGCGCGACGCGCAGAAAATCCGTCACCATCCAATGCACGGGATGGATGCGGTCAAGGGACTACAGCTTCCGTTGGTAATCCGTCAGGGCGACTATTATCAGTCCCGGCTTCGCGGGTCGGAGTTTCAAATCGAGGTCGTATTGCATGAACTGGACAACCCGAAGCGGGCTTATTTCCTAGTGTTGTCGCGGGATCGACAAGACCGGGGTGTCTTCATCAGGACGTTCTACTTCACCTCGGCGCTTTCGCGAAACAAGATGAAGGACGCGACCCGACTCTTCGTTCAAAGCACGATCAGCTATTTCAAGTGAGCGAGGAGGGGGACCCACGGCTCCCCCTTTAGATCAGCCTTGCGGCTATCTGCGGACGTGGGCTTTACCGCATTTTCCTCGCCGTCAAGATAGCACGGTAGCGAAAAAAGTCAACCTGTAAGGTGTTGTAGACGCAGAATAATTTGCAATCAGAAACAGATTCAAGATCAATTGCTTAGCTTGACGGTCTAGGCGAAAGCAGGCGCCCGGCTGCAGCCTTCAAGGGCTGCACCCGGGCGCGCGGTCGTTCAGACGTCGCGCGTCAGCTCTTCCACTTCCTGCACCTCGGCATCCGACAGGCTCAGCCTTGCGCGCAGCGTGTCGAGATAGGCCTTGTTCTCCGGCGTGTTCGGGTCGATCGCGGCGCGCGAGGCCAGATAGAACTGCTCCGCCGTCTCGCGGTCGCGCACCTGCAGCAGCAGCCGGTCCAGCGGCTGCGGCTGTGCGATTTCGCGTTCCACCAGTCGGCGGTCGCTCTCGTCGGCCCCCGCTGCGTCGAGCTGGCCAATGATGCGCGAGCGTTCCTCGGTGGAAATCGCATTGTCGGCCCAGGCGGCGGCGACCATCGCCTGCAGCAGCAAGAGCGCCTTGGCGTCGGTGATGCGGTCCTCGCCCTCGGGCGCGGTCTGGCTCTGGGTCGGAGCCGCTGCAGGCTGCGGCTGGCTCTGGCCGGTCAGGCTCTCCATCACGCTGCCGATCATCCCACCGATGCCGCCCTGCGCCGAGGTCGGGGTGCCGGTCGTCTGGCCTGTCGCCTGATTGCCGCCGCTGCGCGACTGGTGATCCTGATAGGCGCGATAGGCCAGATAGGCCATCGAGGCGAGACCGGCCTTGCGGCCCATGCCGCCGCCCAGCATCGCCGCCGTTCCGAGCCCGCCACGCCGTCCGCCGCGCCCGGCCATCCGCGAGGCGAGCATCAGTCCCAGAACTTTCTTGAGGCTCATCGTCGTCTCCTGTCAATTATCCAGTCAGGTCAACCGACGGCGCGACAGGGGGTTCCGCAAATATGGATAAAGCGTAAACAGTTTCCCGTTTACGCTTTAATTTCAATTGGTTGGCTAGATTTTCACGCGTGAAATCAGCCCTTCACCCGGGCATTCCGCGTGGCGATCAGCTTCAGCCGCAGCGCGTTCAACCGGATGAACCCCGCCGCGTCCTTCTGATCGTAGGCGCCCGCATCCTCCTCGAAGGTGACGTGGGCCTCGGAATAGAGGCTATGCTCCGACCACCGCGCCACAGTCCGCGCGAAGCCCTTGTAGAGCTTCACCCGGACGGTGCCCGAGACATGCTCCTGCGACTTGTCGATCAATGCCTGCAGCATCTCGCGCTCCGGCGAATACCAGAAGCCGTTATAGATCAGCTCGGCATAGCGCGGCATGATGCTGTCCTTCAGGTGGCCCGCACCGGAATCCAGCGTGATCTGCTCGATCCCGCGATGGGCCTCCAGCAGGATCGTCCCGCCGGGGGTCTCGTAGATCCCGCGCGACTTCATCCCGACGAAGCGGTTCTCCACCAGATCGAGCCGCCCCACGCCATGCTTGCCGCCCAGCTCGTTCAGCTTGGTCAGGATCGTGGCCGGCGACATCGCCTCGCCATTGATCGCCACGGCGTCGCCCTTCTCGAAGGTGATCTCCACCATCTCCGGCTCGTTCGGCGCCTCTTCGGGCGAAACGGTGCGCTGGTAGACGTAGTCCGGCGCTTCCTCGCCCGGGTTCTCCAGCACGCGGCCTTCCGATGAGGTATGCAGCAGGTTGGCGTCCACTGAGAACGGCGCCTCGCCACGCTTGTTCTTGGCAATCGGGATCTGGTTCTGCTCGGCAAACTCCAGAAGCTTGGTCCGCGAGCTCAGATCCCACTCCCGCCAGGGCGCGATCACCTTGATCGCCGGGTTCAGCGCATAGGCGGTCAGCTCGAACCGGACCTGATCGTTGCCCTTGCCCGTCGCCCCGTGAGCCACCGCATCGGCCCCGGTCATCTCGGCGATCTCGACCAGCCGCTTGGCGATCAGCGGGCGGGCGATCGAGGTGCCGAGCAGATAGAGCCCCTCGTAGAGCGCGTTGGCGCGGAACATCGGGAAGACGAAGTCGCGCACGAATTCCTCGCGCACATCCTCGATGAAGATGTTGTCCGGGTTGATCCCCAGCATCACCGCCTTCTCGCGCGCCGGCTCCAGCTCTTCGCCCTGACCGAGATCGGCTGTGAAGGTGACGACCTCGCAGCCGTATTCCGTCTGCAGCCATTTCAGGATGATCGAGGTATCAAGCCCGCCGGAATAGGCGAGGACGACTTTCTTGGGCGCGGACATGCGGCAGGCTCCAATCTCGGGAAACTTTGCAGGCCGGTCTAGTGAAGTTTCCCGAAGGGAACAAGGGCCGGTGGCGTCCGGCGCGGCCGCGCTGTAGTCTCGCGCCATGACCCAGTTCACCGATGCCGCCCGTGCCGCCACCCTCGCCCTGCGCGACCTGTTCCCCGAAACGCCGCTGCAGCGCAACGACCACCTGTCGGCGCGCTACGGCGCCGAGATCTGGCTGAAACGCGAGGATCTGACCCCCGTGCGCAGCTACAAGCTGCGCGGCGCCTTCAACGCGATGCGCAAGGTGCGCGACACCCAGCCGGTGCAGCGGCAGTTCGTCTGCGCCTCGGCAGGCAACCATGCGCAGGGCGTCGCCTATGCCTGCCGGCATTTCGGGGTGCAGGGGGTGATCTTCATGCCCGTGACGACGCCGCAGCAGAAGATCGACAAGACCCGCACCTTCGGCGGCGAGGCCGTGGAGATCGTGCTGACCGGCGACTATTTCGACCAGACGCTGGCGGCGGCGCAGGCCTATTGCACCGCGCAGGGCGCGCATTTCCTGTCGCCCTTCGACGATGCCGACGTGATCGAGGGGCAGGCCAGCGTCGCCGTCGAGATCATCGAGCAGCTGGGGCAGGCGCCGGATCTGGTGATCCTGCCGGTGGGCGGCGGCGGTCTGGCCTCGGGCGTGACCGGCTATCTGCGCGACGTGGCGCCTGAAACCGCATTTCGTTTCGTCGAGCCGCTGGGCGGGGCGAGCCTGACGGCGGCGCTGAAGGCCGGGCAGCCGGTGGCGCTGCCGCAGGTGAACAGCTTTGTCGACGGGGCGGCGGTGGCCAAGCTGGGCAGCCGCACCTTCGCCATGCTCGACTGGGTGTCGCCCGCGCAGGTGCTGCTGGCGCCGGAGGACCGGATCTGCGGCACCATGCTCGAGATGCTGAACATCGAGGGCATCGTGCTGGAGCCGGCCGGCGCGCTGTCGGTCGACGTGCTGCCGGGGCTGGCGGAGGAGATCGCCGGCAAGACGGTGGTCTGCGTCACCTCGGGCGGCAATTTCGACTTCGAGCGGCTGCCGGAGGTGAAGGAGCGGGCGCAGCGCTTTGCCGGGTTGAAGAAGTATTTCATCCTGCGCATGCCGCAGCGTCCGGGTGCCCTGCGCGAGTTCCTGATGATGCTAGGGCCCGACGACGACATCGCCCGCTTCGAATACCTGAAGAAGTCGGCGCGCAACTTCGGCTCGGTGCTCATCGGCATCGAGACTCGGCAGGCCGAGAATTTCACCCGGCTGGTCACCGCGCTGGATGCGGCGGGCTTTGCCTATCGCGATATCACCGGCGACGAGGCGCTGGCCGAGTTCCTGATCTGACCGGCGATCTGCGGCAGCCTCGCCAGAAACTCCGCCCGCGAGGCGCGGTAACAGTGCAGCAGCGCGTCGAGGTCGACCTCCGTCGCCCGCTCGCCCGCCTGACAGAGCCCGGCGAAGCGGCGGAAGCCGAGCGTCGTGGCCGAGCCCTTGAGGAAATGCAGCGCCTCGGGCAGGCGGGTGGCGCCGGGCAGGGCCGCGATGGCCTCGTCGGTTTCCTCGAGAAACAGCGTCACCACTTCGGTGAAATCCTCCGCGCCGATCTCGTCGCGCAACTCATCCACCCGGGACCAGTCGATCATCGGTCTTCTCCCTGCCTCGCGCCCTCAGGCTGCGCTGCGGGCCTTAACGGCCGGTAAGCCCGTCTCCTGCCGTCATCGCGCATTTTAGGCTTCACCGTCTCTTAAGGCCCGGGACGCAATGCTGGGGCGTCATGTGAGCGGGGACGAGCGTTGCACGATCAGACGAGCCTGTTGCGCCTACCTCCGCGGGGTCAAACGCCGGAGACCGACCGTCATGTGCTGATCGTCGACGACAGCCGGGCGCAGCGCAAGATCCTCTCGGTCTCGCTTCTGCGCTGGGGCTTCCGGGTGACCGAGGCCGCCAGCGGCGAGGAGGCGCTGGCGCTGTGCCAGAGCTTCGGCTTCGACATGATCCTCAGCGACTGGATGATGCCGGGGATGTCCGGCCTCGAGTTCTGCCGCGCCTTCCGCGCCCTGCCGCGCGAGGGCTACGGATATTTCATCCTGCTCACCTCGAAATCCGAAACCGGCGAGGTGGTGGATGGGCTGGACTGCGGCGCCGACGATTTCCTCACCAAGCCCGTCGCCCCCGACGAGCTGCGCGCGCGGCTCCGCGCGGGGGAGCGGATCCTTGGCATGCGGGCCGAGCTGGTGGAGAAGAACCGCCTGCTCGGTTCGGCGCTGGGCGAGTTGCGCAAGGTCTACGATTCGCTCGACCGCGACCTGATCGAGGCGCGCAAGCTGCAACAGACGCTGATGCGCGACCGCCAGCGCAGGTTCGGCGCCTCGGCGGCGACGGTTCTGCTCCGGCCCTCGGGCCATGTCGGCGGCGATCTCGTCGGCTGTTTCGAGATCAACCCGCGCCGCGTCGCGCTCTATTCCATCGACGTCTCGGGGCATGGCGTGGCCTCGGCGATGATGACGGCGCGGCTGGCCGGGTTTCTTTCGGGCGCCTCGCCCGACCGCAACATGGCGCTGACCGGCCTGCGTCGCGGGCGGCGCGAGGCCTGGCCACCCGAGACGGTGGCGAGCCGCTTCAACCGCATGATGCTGGAGGAGATGCAGATCGAGCAGTATTTCACCATGGCCTATGCCGAGGTGGATCTGCAGAGCGGCAAGCTCTGGCTGGTGCAGGCCGGGCATCCGCACCCGGTGCTGCTGCGAGCATCGGGAGAGGTGGAGTTTCTCGGCGACGGCGGCTTTCCGATCGGGCTGATCGAGGAGGCGAGCTACGAGCGGGTGGAGGCGCAGCTTTTGCCCGGCGACCGGCTGCTGCTGGTGTCGGACGGGGTGACGGAATGCCCGTCACCGCAGGGAAAAGAGCTGGGAAATGCGGGGCTTGCCTGCATCCTGCGGGAAAACGCCACGATGGGCGGCGGCGACCTTCTGGAGGCGCTGGTCTGGAGCCTGCACGACCACGCGGGCGGCGCAGACTTTCCCGACGACGTGTCGGGCGTGCTCTTCAGCTTTCAGCGCTGAGAAAGCAGCTGTGCCAGCATCCCCCGGTCGCCCGCATTCCCCAGATGGTCGAGCGCCTCCCAGGCGTTCATCCAGACTGCGGTATGGCCCTTCTCGGACGGCGGGCCCAGCCGCAGCACGGGATGCGCCAGATAGACGGTGCAGACCTTTTCGGCCCATTTGTCGTATTCGGGCATGTAGGTGAAGCGGCGGAAGGCGCCCAGCCTGCGGTTCAGCGCCATCTTCCAGCCGGTCTCCTCGAACACCTCGCGGTGCAGCGCCGCCACCGGCTGTTCGCCCGGGTCGATGCCGCCGCCGGGCAGCTGGAACTCGGGCTTCGGCGCCTCCTGGAAGGTGGTCAGGATGTCGTCGCCGCGCAGCAGGATCGCATAGACACCCGGTCTGCGCGTGTAGCGCTGGCCCGCCTTCACCGCCTCGCCATACCGCCTGATCATGCCGTTCCCCTTGGTGCTTCGGTTGCCGTGACTATATAGGCGCGGTATGCCAAGGCTGACGCCCCAAGGAAACCCCATGACACTCGGATCCATTATCGCCTGGGACGACACCGTCCTGCCGTTTCAGCTTGACCGCTCCGACATCCGCGGCCGCGTGGTGCGTCTGGACGGCGTGCTCGACGAGGTGCTGTCGAAACACGACTACCCGCCCAAGATCGAGGCGCTGGTGGCCGAAGCCGCGCTGCTGACTGCGCTGATCGGCCAGACCATCAAGCTGCGCTGGAAACTGTCGCTGCAGATCCGCGGCAATGGCGCGGTGAAGATGATCGCCACCGACTATTACGGCCCGACCGATGGCGGCGAGCCGGCGCGGATCCGCGCCTATGCCAGCTTCGACGCCGAGGAACTCGATGCCGAGCGGCCACCCTTCGACCAGCTGGGCGAGGGCTATTTCGCCATCCTGATCGATCAGGGCGAGGGCACCTTGCCCTATCAGGGCATCACGCCGATCGCCGGCGGCTCGCTTTCGGCCTGCACCGAAACCTATTTCGCCCAGTCCGAACAGCTGCCCACCCGCTTCGAGCTGAGCTTCGGGCGGTCGCAGCTGCCGGGCGAGGCGTCGCACTGGCGCGGCGGCGGGGTGATGCTGCAGCACATGCCCAAGGCCTCGCCCTTCGCCGCCACGGCGGAAGGTCCGGGCGAGGGGGGCTCGGGCGATGGCGGGCTGCTTGCGCATCACGACATCCTTGACGGCGAGGAGGGCGAGAACTGGACGCGGGCCAACCTGCTGCTCGACACGGTCGAGGAGCTGGAGCTGATCGGCCCGACCGTGCAGCCCACCGACCTGCTGCTGCGGCTGTTCCACGAGGAAGAGCCGCGGGTCTATGACGCGCAGCCGCTGCGCTTCGGCTGCTCCTGCTCGGCGGAACGGGTGCGGCAGTCGCTGTCGATCTACCCGCCGGAGGATATCGCCGAGATGACCACGGAAGAGGGCATCCTCACCGCCGATTGCCAGTTCTGCGGCGCGCATTACGAGTTCGATCCCGCGACGCTTGGCTCCCAGGCTGCCGGGGGAGAGGCCGATGGGGCCTGACGCCCTTCGTCTTGCCCTGACCCGCGCGACCGACGCCTCGTCGGATTACGACCTCAACCCCGGCATCTCCTTGCCGGAGAGCCGCAAGCTGCGCGCCGCCGCCGTGCTGATCCCGGTCTGGGAAAGGCCGGGCGGCGCGCAGCTGATCCTGACCAAACGCGCCTCGCATCTGGCGCATCACCCCGGCCAGATCGCCTTTCCCGGCGGCAAGATCGACGCGGGCGACGCCTCGCCCGAAGCTGCCGCCCTGCGCGAGGCGGAGGAGGAGGTGGGGCTCGATCCGGCGCGGGTAGAGATCCTCGGCCAGCTGCCGCCGCACGAGACCGTGACAGGCTATACCGTTGTCCCGGTGCTGGCGCTGGTGCGGGGCGAGCTCGACTTCCGCTGCGACCCGCGCGAGGTGGAAGAGGTCTTCACCGTGCCCTTGGCGCATGTGCTGACCCCGGCGCGCTACCGGATCGAGCGGCGGCTGTGGCGCGGCGAGTGGCGGCGCTATTACACAGTGCCTTGGGGGCCCTATTACATCTGGGGCGCCACGGCGCGGATGCTGCGCGGGCTGGCGGTCAGGATGGCGGCATGAGGCTTTCGGGCGACTGGCTGGCGCAGGAGGGCACGCAGGGTCTCTGCGCCGCGCTGACCGGCGCCGGATACCGGGCGCTCTTCGTCGGCGGTTGCGTGCGCAATGCGCTGATGGAGAGGCCGGTGGCCGATCTCGATCTGGCGACCGATGCCCTGCCCGAGGAAGTGACCCGCGTCGCCAAGGCGGCAGGCTTCCGGGTGATCCCGACCGGGGTGGAGCATGGCACGGTGACGGTGATCGCCGGGGGCGTGCCGCATGAGGTCACCACCTTCCGCCGCGATGTGGAGACCTTCGGGCGCCATGCCACGGTGGCCTTCTCGGGCGATGTGACCGAAGACGCGAAGCGGCGCGATTTCACCATGAACGCGCTCTATGCGCTGCCCTCGGGCGAGGTGATCGACCCGCTGGGCGGCCTGCCGGACCTTCAGGCGCGGCGGGTGCGCTTCGTCGGCGATGCGGAGGGGCGGATCGCCGAGGATTACCTACGCATCCTGCGCTTCTTCCGTTTCCACGCGATCTACGGCGACCCCGCCGAGGGGCTGGATGCCGAAGGCCTCGCCGCCTGTGCCGCGCTTTCGGAAGGCATCGCCACGCTGTCGCGCGAAAGGATCGGCGCCGAGATGCGCAAGCTGCTGGGCGCCGGGGATCCGGCGCCTGCGGTGGCCTCGATGGCGCAGGCGGGCGTGCTGGCGCAGGTGCTGCCCGGCGCCGAGGCCCGGGCGCTGCCGCTTCTGGTGCATCTGGAGGCGGGCCGGGCGGCTGTCTGGCTGCGGCGGCTGGCCGTGCTGGGCGGCGAGGCTGCGGCGGAGCGGCTGCGCCTGTCGCGGGCCGAGGCGGCGCGGCTGGCGCTGCTGCGCGACGGCATCGGCAGCTTGCAGGGGCCGGGGGAGCTGGCCTATCGCCACGGCACCGAGGCCGCGACCGACATCCTGCTCGCCCGCGCCGCGCTGCTGGAGACGCCGCTGCCCGAAGCCTGGGAGGCCGCTCTGGCCGAGGGCGCTGCCGCGACGCTGCCGGTCTCGGCGGCGGATCTGATGCCTGCGCTGCAGGGCGCGGCGCTGGGCGCGCAGCTGCGCGAGATCGAGGCGCGCTGGATCGCGTCGGGTTTCCGCCTGAGCCGCGAGGCCCTTCTGGGCTGAGAGTTTTCCTTTTGGCGATTTTCGGCTATATCCACGGTCTGAGCAGAAGGCAGGCCCCCGGGTGTTCCGTTTCTTCGAAAATCTCGTCGATCCCTATGAGCCCTGGGCCCAGACGGATACGCCGCCGCGCAGGCTTTGGCCCTTCCTGAGGGAATATGTCCGGCCGTTCCACGCGGTCTTCGCGGTGACGGGCATCCTGTCGGTCATGGTCGCCTCGATCGAGGTGCTGCTGATCTGGTATGTCGGGCGCATGGTCGACCTTCTGGCGCAGGGCGAGCCGCAGGCGGTCTGGCAGAGCCACGGGACCGAAATCATCCTCGTCGGCGTGGCGATCCTCCTGGTGCGGCCGATCATCGCCGGGGCGGATGTGGCGCTGCTGCATAACACCATCCTGCCCAATTTCGGCACGCTGATCCGATGGCGGGCGCATACCCATGTGCTGCGCCAGCCGGTCGGCTGGTTCGAAAGCGATTTCGCCGGGCGCATCGCCAACCGCATCATGCAGACCCCGCCCGCCGCCGGGGATGCGGTGTTCCAGACCTTCGATGCGGTGGCCTTCGCCATCACGACGATGATCGGCTCGGCGCTGGTGCTGGCCGATGCCGACCCGCGACTGATGCTGCCGCTGCTCGTCTGGTTCGTGCTCTATGCCGCGCTGGTGCGCTGGACGTTGAAGCGGGCGGGGCCGGCCTCCAAGGCCTCCTCCGATGCGCGCTCTGCCGTGACCGGGCGGGTGGTGGACGCCTATACCAACATCCATTCGGTCAAGCTCTTCGCGCATCACGACCGCGAACTGCGCTATGCCCATGACGCCATCGAACATGCCCGCAGCACCTTCCAGAAGGAGATGCGGATCATCACCAAGATGGACGTGACGCTGACGCTGCTGAACGGCTTCCTCATCGTCTCGGTCACCGGCTGGGCGCTCTATCTCTGGTTCCACGGGCAGGCGACGGTGGGGATCGTCGCGGCGGCCACGGCGCTGGTGCTGCGGCTGAACAACATGACCTACTGGATCATGTGGGCCACCACCTCGCTGGTGCAGGCGCTGGGCGTGGTGGCCGAAGGGATGGAGACCATCGCCCAGCCGATCGGGCTGGTCGACGCCAAGGCGGCGAAGCCGCTGGAATTTCGCGAGGGCCGGGTGGAGCTGCAGGAGCTGTCGCACCATTACGGGCGCGGCTCGGGCGGGCTGGACCGGATCTCGCTGACCATCCGCCCGGGCGAGAAGATCGGCATCATCGGCCGCTCCGGCGCCGGGAAATCGACGCTGGTCAAGCTGATGCTGCGCTTCTACGACCCCGAAAGCGGTCGCATCCTGATCGACGGGCAGGACATCACCCAGGTCACGCAGGACAGTCTCCGGCGGCAGATCGGCATGGTGCAGCAGGATTCCTCGCTGCTGCACCGTTCGGTGCGCGACAACATCCTCTACGGACGCCCCGACGCCAGCGAGGAGGAGATGATCCTCGCGGCGAAACAGGCCGAGGCGCATGACTTCATCCTGACGCTGGAAGATCCCGAGGGCCGCAAGGGCTACGACGCCCATGTCGGCGAACGCGGGGTGAAACTGTCGGGCGGGCAGCGGCAGAGGGTCGGGATCGCCCGGGTGATCCTGAAGAACGCGCCGATCCTCATCCTCGACGAGGCCACGTCGGCGCTCGATTCCGAGGTGGAGGCGGCGATACAGGACACGCTCTACGGCGTGATGGAAGGAAAGACCGTGATCGCCATTGCCCACCGGCTCTCGACCATCGCCGCGATGGACCGCATCGTGGTGCTGGACGACGGGCGCATCGTCGAGACCGGCAGCCATGCCGACCTGCTGGCGCAGGGCGGGCTCTACGCCCGCTTCTGGGCGCGGCAGTCCGGCGGCTTCATCGGCATCGAGGATGCGGCGCAATGAGTCTCCTGCGCCTTGGCGGGCTGATCGACGCCTTCCGCCCCGCCGACGGGCCGCCGCCGCAGCAGCTGGGCGCCTTCCTGCGCTGGTGCCTGCGCGGCTCCTGGCCGATGCTCTGGCTCGCCGCGCTCGTCTCCTCGCTCAGCGGCGTGACCGAGGTCGTCTCGGCGGCAATCATCGGCTGGGTGATCGACGCGGCGCTGGCGGCGGGGCCCGAGGCCTTCTTCCGCGAGGAGATGCCGCTGCTGATCGGCTTCGTGCTGTTCTACCTTCTGCTGCGCCCGCTGATGTTCGGCATCGCCGCCGCCGCCAACTCGATCATCGTCGGGCCGAACGTGCTGCCGCTGGTGCTCAGCCGCCTGCACCGCTGGACGTTGGGTCAGGCGGTCACCTTCTTCGACAATGATTTCGCCGGCCGCATCGCCCAGAAGCAGATGCAGGCCGCCCGCGCCGCGACCGATGTCGCGACCGAGACGATCAACACCGTGGCCTTCGCGCTGGCCTCGGTGATCGCCTCGGTGGTCTATCTCGTCGCCATCGACTGGCGGATGGCGGCGGCGCTGGCCGTCTGGCTGGTCGCCTATATCCTGCTGATCCGCTTCTACCTGCCGCGCATCCGGCAGAACTCTGCGGCGCGGGCCTCGGCGCGGGCGATGGTCTCGGGGCAGGTGGTCGACACGATCACCAACATCAAGACGGTCAAGCTTTTCGCCCATGCCGCCTTCGAGGATCGCGTCGCCCTGCAGGCGATGGAGGTGTTCCGCGACCGTTCGCTGGAGTTCGGGGTGATCTCCACCTGGTTCCGCCTGTCGCTGATGACGCTGGCGGGCGCGCTGCCGGTCCTGATGATCGGCGGCACGCTGGTGCTCTGGCAGCAGGGGCAGGCGACGGCGGGGGCGATTGCCGCGGCGGGCGCCATCTCGATGCGGATCGCGCAGATGTCGGGCTGGGTCAGCTTCACGCTGATGTCGATCTACACCTCGGTGGGCGAGGTCGAGGACGGGATGAACACGCTCTCGGTGCCGCATACGCTGGCCGACAGCGAAGGCGCGCGCGACCTGCCGCGCATCCGGGGCGAGATCACCTTCGACAATGTGACCTTCGCCTATGGCCGGACCCGCGGCGGGGTGAAGGATCTGCGGCTGACCATCGCGGCGGGCGAGAAACTGGGCATCGTCGGCGCCTCGGGGGCGGGGAAATCGACGCTCGTCTCGCTGCTCCTCAGGCTCTACGACCCCGAGACGGGCAGGGTGCTGGTCGACGGGCAGGACCTGCGCGACATCACGCAGGAGAGCCTGCGGCGGCAGATCGGCATGGTCACGCAGGAAACCGCGATGTTCAACCGCTCCGCCCGCGACAACATCCTCTATGGCCGCCCCGATGCCAGCGACGACGAGATGCTGGACGCCTCGCGCTCGGCCGAGGCGCATGAGTTCATCGAGGGCATGATCGACCATACGGGGCGCCGCGGCTACAGCGCCTTTCTCGGCGAGCGCGGGGTGAAGCTGTCGGGCGGGCAGCGCCAGCGGATCGCGCTGGCCCGGGCCTTCGTCAAGGACGCGCCGATCCTCGTGCTGGACGAGGCGACCTCGGCGCTCGACTCCGAGGTCGAGGCTTCGATCCAGGAAGCGCTGGACCGGGTGATGCAGGGCAAGACCGTGCTCGCCATCGCACACCGGCTGTCGACCATCGCGGCGATGGACCGGATCGTGGTGCTGGATCAGGGCCGTCTGGTCGAGGAAGGCACGCATGACGCGCTTCTGGCGCAGAATGGGCTTTACGCGCGCTACTGGAACCGGCAATCCGGCGGCTTCATCGGGATCGAGGAAGAGGCCGCAGAGTGATCGTCACCATCGAGAGACTGGGCCATCTGGGCGACGCCATCGCGCAGGGGCCGTCGGGCACGATCTTCGTGCCGCAGGTGCTGCCCGGCGAGGTGGTCGAGGGCGAGGTGACCGGCGACCGCATGGCCGCGCCGAAGATCCTCACCCCCTCATCCGACCGCGTCCGCCCGCCCTGTGTCCACTTCCGCACCTGTGGCGGCTGTTTGTTGCAGCATGCCTCCGATCCCTTCGTCGAGGGCTGGAAGCAGGAGGTCGTGCGCTCGGCGCTGCAGGGGCAGGGGCTGGAGGCGAGCTTCCGCCCGATGCATGTCTCGCCGCCGCGCTCGCGCCGCCGGGCGACGCTGTCCGGCCGCCGCACCAAGGGCGGGGCGCTGATCGGCTTCCATGCCCGGGCCTCCGACGTGCTGGTGGCGATCCCGAACTGCATCCTGCTCGACCCCGAGCTGATGGCCGCCTTCCCGGCGCTGGAGGCCCTGGTGATCACCGGCGGCTCGCGCTCGGCCGAGCTGTCGCTGACGGTGACACGCAGCCTCGCCGGGCCGGATGTGGCGGTGACCGGCGGCAAGCCGCTGGACAGCGACCTGCGGCTGGCGCTGGCGCGGGTGACCGCCGAGCATGGCATCCCCCGCCTGACCTGGGATGGCGAGGTGGTGGCGCTGCACACCGCGCCGATGCAGCAGATGGGCGAGGCGCGCGTCGCCCCGCCGCCGGGCGGCTTCCTGCAGGCCACGCCGCAGGGCGAGGCCGCGCTGCTCGAGGCGGTGAGCGAAGCCATCGGCGACGCGCGCAAGGTGATCGATCTCTTCGCCGGGGCGGGCACCTTCGCCCTGCCGCTGGCCAGCCGCGCCGAGGTGCATGCGGTGGAGAGCGATGCCGCGATGATGCAGGCGCTCGACAAGGGCTGGCGCAACGCCACCAACATCAAGCGGGTGACCACCGAGACGCGCGACCTGTTCCGCCGCCCGCTGGAGCCGGACGAGTTCCGCCATGTCGATGCCGTGGTGATCGACCCGCCGCGCGCCGGGGCCGAGGCGCAGATGACCACGCTGGCGAAATCCGGCGTGCCGGTGATCGCCGCGGTCTCCTGCAACCCGGTGACCTTCGCCCGCGACGCCAAGATCCTGCTCGCCGGCGGCTACCGGCTCGACTGGGTGCAGGTGGTCGACCAGTTCCGCTGGTCTGCCCATGTGGAGCTTGCGGCACGGTTTTCCCTGCCCAAGGCGGGGCGTCGATAACGGCCACGTGAGGCGGCTGTCGAAAGAAGAGCTAGGCACAGAGCCCGTTTTTCGCTATTTCCTTGGAAAAAAAGCGGAACGGGCAGTAGTGACATGACTCTCTTCAGGATCATCCTGGCGTTCGTGCTGGCCTTGGGCCTCACGGCATGCGGGGACTCGAAATTCAAGACCTATCGCGGTCCGGCGGTGACCAGCATCCAGGTGCACAAGGCCGACCGGAAGATGTATCTGCTGCACCACAACAAGGTGCTCAAGCAATACAATGTCGCGCTGGGCTTCATGCCGGTCGGGCACAAGCAGTTCGAGGGCGACGGCAAGACGCCCGAAGGCGGCTACTGGATCGACCGCAACAACCCCAACAGCGCCTATCACCTGTCGCTGGGGATCTCCTATCCGAACGTCTACGATTCCGAGATGGCGCTTCTGGCGGGCAAGAAGCCCGGCGGCGACATCTTCATCCATGGCCGGTCGAACTGGAAGGGCACCAACAGGGGTGACTGGACGGCGGGCTGCATCGCGGTCACCGACAAGGAGATGGAGACCATCTATTCGATGATCCGCGTTGGAACGCCGATCCACATCCTGCCATGAGAAAGGGCGGGGAAATCCCCGCCCGCTCCAACGTCCCTGCGGCTCAGTTCGCCGCCATCGGGAAGGGCTGCATCGCCCCCGCGGACGAGCCGGTGATCAGCGTCCACCAGATCTTGCCCTGCGGCTCCTGATACCAGGCAAAGCCCAGCTGCGTCGCCTTGGGGTCCAGCACCACGTCGCGCGTATCGGGCAGATCCATCCAGGCGGCGAGCGTTTCCAGCTCGGTCTGATAGGTCTCCGAGATCAGCTCGCCCAGCAGCATGCCCTGATACCCCGCCCGCTGCACCCGAACCAGCGGCGAGGAGCCGTCGGAGCCGAAGTGCCAGGGGCGGTTCTGCACCGACATGTCGCGCGAATGGGTTGCGGCGGCGGCGTTCAGCTGGGCGTTCAGTTCCAGCGGTGCGGCGCCCCGGGCCTGACGCAGCGAGTTGACCGAATCGAGCACCCGGTAGGTGATCGCGGAGGTGTCGGTGAGCCGGTAGATCTGCGGCAACGGCTTGCCATCCGGCCCGAGCGCCGGGGCTTGCGGGGCGCAGGCCGAAAGAGCAATGGCCCCGCAGAGTGCGAGAACGGAGAATTTGGTCATTTCCTGTCCACCCGTAAGCTTGTTCGGGCCGTCTTATCAGAAAGCCCCTGCGATATTCAAACGCAACTCTGCGTGAGAAGGTCCGAGCGGGTGGGATTGATTTGCGGCTGTCCGGTCAAGAGCGTAAAACGAAAGGCATCTTACCTCTCAAGGAGACTAGCGGATGAGTGCCGATCACTCGAACAAGCTCAATCGCCGGGCGCTGCTGGGCGTTGCCGCAGCCGGGCTCGGGTCGCTGGCTTTGCCCGCCCTTGCGCAGGACGGCACCACCGAGATGGAACCGCCGGCCACGGGCCCCGTCCGGAACAACATCTCCAGCTTCCGCATGCTGGACTGGAAGCCCTATTTCGACAACACGCGGAACGGCGCGATCCTCGTCGACACCACCTCGCGCGCGCTGCACTACTGGTCCGAGGACCAGTCGACCTACCTTCTGTTCCCCACCTCGGTGCCGCTGTCCGAAGACCTGACCCGGCTGGGCCGCACCGAAGTGGTGCAGAAGGTCGTCGCGCCGACCTGGCGCCCGACGCCCTCGATGCGCGAGCGCAATCCGGAATGGCCGGAGGTGGTCGAAGGCGGCTCGCCCGACAACCCGCTCGGCACCCATGCGCTCTACCTGTCCTGGACCTATTACCGCATCCACGGCACGCATGACACGCGCAAGATCGGCCGGAGATCTTCCAACGGTTGCATCGGATTGTACAACGAACATATCCAGCAACTCTTCCCGCTCTCGAAGGTTGGGACACAGGTGTTGCTTATTTGACAATGCGCTCCGGCGGCGCATTTCGGGCTCCATGAGCAAGATTGCAAAGGCCAAATGAAGCTGCTTAGAAAACTTCACGAGGTACAGTCTTGGGTGCACATCTTCGCCTCTGCAAAACTTCGGTGATGTGCGATAATTGGAGGTTACTTATGAAGAAACTTGCGCTCGCCGCCGCCCTGTCGGTCGCCGCTTCCTCCGCCTTCGCTGGCGGCATGGTTGAACCGATCATGGAGCCGGCAGTCGTCGAAGCTCAGACGTCGTCGTCGGCCGGTGGCGTCGTCGTTCCGCTGCTGCTGCTGCTCGTCGTCGCCGCCGCGGCTTCGAACTGATCCGATCCCGTCGGAAATGGAAAGGGCGGTGAGTTTCCTCACCGCCCTTTTCCTTTACCGCAAGGCCGGGCTCAGCGCCGCCAGCCCGCCAGATTCTCGGTGATCACCTCGACCAGCGCGCGGATGTGCAGCTCGTCGTCGTTGAGGCAGGGGATGTAGGTGAAGCTCTCGCCGCCCGCATGCTCGAAGGCTTCGCGGATCTCGCCGTTGATCTCTTCCAGCGTCTCGATGCAATCGGCCGAAAAGGCCGGCGCCATCACCGCGATGCGCTTCTTCCCGGCCTTCGCCAGCTCGGCCACATGCTCCACCGTATAGGGCTTCAGCCATTCCTCCGGCCCGAAGACCGACTGGAAAGTGGTGTCGATCGAGCCCTTTTCCCAGCCCAGCCGCTCGCGCAGCAGCCGTGACGTTTTGGCGCACTGGCAGTGGTAGGGATCGCCCGACATGAGATAGCGCTTCGGCATCCCGTGGTAGGAGGCGACCAGCACATCGGGCCGGTGATCGAGCGCCGCATAGGCCCGCTCCACCGATTGCGCCAGCGCGTCGATATAGAGCGGATGGTCGAAATACTCCGGCACGGTTCGTGCGGCGGGCTGGCGCTTTTCCTTCATCAGCGCGCGGAAGAAGGCGTCGTTCGCCGTGGCCGAGGTGGCGCCCGCGTAATGCGGATAAAGCGGGAAGAACAGGATCTTCTCGCAGCCCGCCTCGACCATCGCCCGCACCTTCGACTCGGTGGAAGGATTGCCGTAGCGCATGCAGAAATCCACCATCACGCCGTCGCCCATCTGCGCCTTCATCGCCTCGGCGATCTTGGCCGTCTGGTCCTTGGTGATGGTCATCAGCGGGCTCTCGCCCTTGTCGTGGTTCCAGATCAGCTTGTAATTCGCGCCCGAGCTGAAGGGCCGCTTGCTCAGGATCAGCAGCTGCAGCAGCGGCTGCCACTTCCACGCCGGATAGTCGATCACCCGCTTGTCCGAGAGGAACTCGTTCAGGTAGCGCCGCATCGACCAGTAGTCGTAATTGTCCGGCGTGCCGAGATTGGCCAGCAGCACCCCGATCTTCGCCGTCCGCACCGGCGGGTGATCGGCGGGCGCATGAGCCAGCCTCGCCTGTCCCGGCAGGATCGGGTCCGAGGAAGTCATCGCTTGGGCAGTGCCCGGCGGGGCGTGCAGCATTGGGGCGTCCAGTCCATTTCACGTCGGCCCACGAGACATATAGGCATCTTCGTCGGGGTCAACCGCCCAACGGTTTTTGCCGAGCCAGCGCCTCGGCCAAGGAGGCCACCGCCGACCCGGGGCGCAGCGGCTTCGGCTGGCTCTCGTGCGGTGCCCAGCCGGTCAGGCAAACGATCTCGAAGGTCGCCGTCACCCGCCCGTCGGGGCGCGAAAAGGCTTGGGCATAGCGCCGCTGGGTTTCGGCGAAGACGGCCCGCGGCGTGGTGCGGCGCTGCCGGGCGGCAAGCGCGTTGGTCTCGCCCATGGCCCGCAGATCACGCATCAGATGCAGGCTGTCGCGATAGCTGACCTCCTGCGCCAGCGCATCGGCCACCGGCAGGGCAAAGCCCGCCCGCTGCAGCAGCGCGCCCAGATCGCGGATCTCGCCCATCGGCACCACCCGTGGCGACAGGCCCCCGGTCACCGCGGCCTCCGCCTCGGCCAGGGCGGCGCGCAGCTCCGCCAGCGTCTGCCCGCCCAGCATCAGCCCGAGGAACAGCCCGTCAGGCTTCAGCGCACGGCGGCATTGCACCAGTTGCCCCACCGGATCATTGGCCCAGTGCAGGCACATCGCATGGATCACAAGATCGTGTGCCTCGGGCTCCAGCGCCAGCGTCTCCTCGTCGGAGACGAAACGCGCATCTGGCAGCAGCCCCTGCCAGACCTGCGGAAAGGCGGTGACCACGGCGGGCGATCTAAACTGCCTGTTAACCGCGCTGAGTCTTTCATCCACCTCGGCGACGGCTTCCTCGTGCAGGAACAGCGCCGGGTCGCGCGAAGCGCGGATGCGGTGGCGGGCAAGGGCGATGCGGTCGGTCAGGATGGGGGTCATGGGAGCCTCCGGTCACGCGCACCTAAGGAGGGTGGCATGGGAATGCAAGCCGCGCTGCAACTGGTCTATCCGCCGCAATGCCTCACCTGCGACGCGCTGGTGACCACCGATTTCGGCCTCTGCGGCCCCTGCTGGCGCGAGACGCCCTTCATCACCGGCCTCGTCTGTGACCTCTGCGGCACGCCACTGCCCGGCGACGATCCGGGCCATGCCGTGCACTGCGACGACTGCCTGACGCTGGCGCGGCCCTGGGTGCAGGGCCGCTCTGCGCTGCTCTACAAGGACAACGGGCGGCGCATCGTGCTGGCGCTGAAGCATGGCGACCGGCTCGATCTCGCGGCCCCGGCGGCGGGCTGGATGCTGCGGGCGACGGCGCCAATCCTGCAGCCCGGCATGCTGGTGGCGCCGGTGCCGCTCCATTGGCTGCGGCTGCTGAAACGGCGCTACAATCAGGCCGCGCTCCTCTCCACCGCGCTGGCGCGGCTCGCCGGGCTCGACCATTGTCCCGACCTGCTGACCCGCCCGCGCAACACCCGCAGCCAGGAGGGCCGGTCGCGCGAGGGCAGGTTCGAGAACATGAGCGGCGCGATCCGCCCCCACCCGGGCCGCACGGCACAGATGCTGGGCCGCCGGGTGCTTCTGGTCGACGATGTGATGACCTCCGGTGCCACTCTGGCGGCGGCGGCAGAGGCCTGTCTGACCGCAGGTGCCGCAGAGGTGTCGGTGGCGATACTGGCGCGCGTTGCGAAGGAGACCTAAATCCCTATAGTCGAACCGACTGAAAGGGAGCCTCATGAAGCCCGTCGAAATCTACACCACGCCGCTCTGCGGATACTGCCATGCCGCCAAGCGGCTGCTGACCTCGAAGGGCGTCGCCTTCACCGAGATCGACGTGAGCCGCGACCCCGGCCTGCGCGCCACGATGACCAAGCGCTCCAACGGCGGCCGCACCGTGCCGCAGATCTTCATCGGCGAGAAACACGTCGGCGGCTGCGACGACCTGCATGCGCTGGACGATGCCGGGAAACTCGATCCGCTGCTGGCGGGCTGAGCATGCAGCAGGGCCGGCTCCGATCCGCCGTGGCCGAGGCGCGGCCCTGATGCGCGAAAAAACCGAGGACATCGCGGTTGCCCTGTTCGGCGAGCTGTTCATGGCCGACCAGCTCGCCCGCAACCGGCTCTCCAAGGTGCTGCCCAAGGGGATGGAGCTGTCGCATTTCGGCGTGCTGAACCATCTCGCCCGCGCCGCCGAGGAACGCACCCCGGCGCAGCTGGCGAAATCCTTCCACGTCACGCGCGGCGCGATGACCAACACCTTGGCCAAGCTGGAATGGGCGGGCCATGTCCATATCCGCCCCGACTGGGACGATGCCCGGCGCAAGTTCGTGTCGATCAGCCCCTCGGGCCGTCAGGCGCGCGACGCGGCGGTGCAGGCCATCGCCCCCCTGATCGCCGATGTGGTCGAGGCGCTGGGCGCCGAGCGGGTCCGCGCCGTGCTGCCCGTGCTGCGCGAGATGCGCACCCGTTTCGAGGAGGATTGAGATGGACCTGCTGGTTCTCGGCGCCAGCGGCCGCATCGGCCGGATGCTGCAGGCGATCTGGCCTGACGACCTTCCCGGCGGTCTCCGCCCGCTCTGGCACAGCCGCGGCAGCGGCTTCCGCTGGGACATGCTGGCCGAACCCTTTCCCGGCCTGGCCCCCGGCGGCATCGTGCTGAACCTCGCGGGCGTCACCGACGCCTCGCGCCCGATGGCGCATAATGTCGATCTGGCGATGGCCGCCTGTGCCGCCGCAGAAGAGGCCGACGCGCGGCACCTGTTCCTCCTCTCCTCCGGCGCGGTCTATGGCGTCGAGCGCAGCGACGACCTGAGCGAAGGCGACGCGCCCAACCCCGCCAACGCCTACGGTCGCGCCAAGCTCGAGATGGAACAGGCCGCCCTCGACCGCACGGGGCCGGGCAAGCCGGGGCTGACCATCCTGCGGCTGGGCAATGTCGCCGGCGCCGACGCGCTGCTGGGCCGGGCCCGCGCGGACAGGCCGGTGATCCTCGATCCGGTGCCGGGTCGTCCGGGCGGGCCGGTGCGCTCCTACATCGGTCCGCGCAGTCTGGCCGATGTGCTGGCCCGGCTTGCCGCGCTGGCCGCCGGGGGCACGGCACTGCCGCAGATCCTCAACCTCGCCGCCCCTCCGCCGGTGACGATGCAGGCCCTGCTCGAAGCCGCCGCGCAGCCCTGGCACTGGGGCCCCGAGGTCGCAACCGTGATCCCCCGCGTCGGGCTCGACACGCGGCTCCTGCACGGCCTGTGCCCGCTGCCGCCCGAGGCGGGCGACCCCGCAACCATGGTGGCGGAGTGGCGCAGCCTATGACGCCCTCGAAGCGCCTGACCGACATCCTCCTCGCGCTCTTTCTCTCGGCGCTGGTGGCGATCCCCTTCGCGATCCTCCTCCTCGTGCTCCTGATCACCGAGGGCCGCCCGCTGTTCTACGTCGCCGAGCGGATGAAGGCGCCGGGCCGGCCCTTCAACCTGTGGAAGCTGCGCACCATGCGCCCCGCCCCGCTGGACAGCGGCGTTTCGGGTGGCGACAAGTCGGATCGCGTGTCGAAGATGGGTCATTTCCTGCGCCGCGCCCGTCTCGACGAGATTCCCCAGCTCTTCAATGTGCTGCGCGGCGACATGAGTTTCGTGGGCCCGCGCCCCCCGCTCCGGCTCTATGTCGAGCGTTACCCCGAGCTTTATGCGCAAGTGTTGCAAAATCGTCCCGGTATCACCGGCCTCGCCAGCCTGCGTTTTCACCGTCACGAAGAGGCGCTTCTCAGGTCCTGCCGCAGCGCGGCAGAGACCGATGCGGTCTATTCACGGCGGTGCGTTCCGCGTAAGGCACGGCTGGACCTCATTTATCAGGCGAGGCGCAGTTTCTGCTACGATCTGGCGCTGATCTGGGAAACCGGCTCGAAAGTCCTGTTTCGCCGGACGTTCCGGACTCGGCGGAACTAGGCTCAGCACATTTGCACCACACTTGTGCCAAGTTTTGCATCGCCCTACGGTGACACCATTGATCTTGGGGCGGTTTTTTGATGAATGTGACGGAAGGATCTGTGACGGGTTGCAGGGTATTCATTACAAATTCCCGCCATGAGGGATGTGGATGCTTCGCTTGAAAAAACCTCTCTTCGCGTTGGTCGACCGTCTCTCCAGGCCGCAGAAGCGCTTTTTCCTGCTTCTGGTCGATGTCATCCTCGCCCCGGTCGCGCTGCTGATCACCAGCGTCCTCGTCTCCACCACCCTCGTTCCCGTCGCCGGCCCCAGCCACATCTGGATCCTGTTCCCGGCGACCGCCCTCTGGGCTGGCGTGATCTCGACCGTGCTCGGCATGCCGCGGATCAAGCTGAACGCCTATGAATCCCTCGCCATCCTGAAGACCGGTGGCTTTGCCGCGGTGCTGACCATCGGCGTCGCCCTGACGGCCAAGGTCTCGGGCAGCGACTTCCCGGTGGCGGGCATCATCCTCTTCGGCATGATGTTCTTCCTCTTCTCGGTCGCGGCGCGCATGGCGATGCTGCACCTGCTGCTCTGGGCGCTGCAGCTGAACCAGAAGCGCTACCGCGTGCTGATCTACGGCGCGGGCAACACCGGCAGCCAGCTCGCCGCGGCGCTGTCGTCGCGCGGCAACATCCGCCCCGTCGCCTTCGTCGATGACAACACCGCGCTGCAGGGCATGACCGTCTCCGGCCTCCGGGTCTTCCCGCCGAGCCAGATCGAGAAGATCGTGCGCGCCCGCGACATCGACCGGGTGCTTCTGGCCATGCCCTCGGTCTCGCCGCCCAAGCTGGCGCAGATCGCCCGCAAGCTGCAGCTGACCGGGCTCGACGTGCATACCGTGCCTTCCTTCGCCCAGCTCGTCGGCGAGGAAAAGCTGATCGACAACCTGACGCCCTTCGTCTTCGGCCGCTTCCTCGGCCGCCGCCAGATCGAGGATGCGCTGCCACAGGGGGCCGAGGCCTATGTCGGACGCAGCATCCTCGTCTCGGGTGCGGGCGGCTCGGTCGGGTCGGAGCTTTGCCGCCAGCTCCTGCTGATCCGCCCGGCGCGGATCGTCATGTTCGACGTCAGCGAGATCGCGCTCTACAACATCGAGCGCGAGCTGCGCGATCAGGCCGACGCCAAGGGGGTCGAGATCGTGCCGGTTCTCGGCTCGGTCACCGACAGCCGGATGGCGCGGATGGTGATGGTCGACCACAAGATCGAGGTCGTGTTCCACGCCGCCGCCTACAAGCATGTGCCGCTCGTCGAGGCCAATCCGATCGCCGGTCTGGCCAACAACGTCCTGGGCACCCGGACGCTGGCCGATGCCGCCCACGAGGCCGGTGTCAGCCGCTTCATCCTGATCTCCACCGACAAGGCCGTGCGCCCGACCAACATCATGGGCGCCTCGAAACGGCTGGCCGAGCTGGTGATCCAGGATCTCGCCAAGCGGTCGAGCGGCACGGTCTTCTCGATGGTGCGCTTCGGCAACGTTCTCGGCTCCTCCGGCTCGGTGATCCCGCTGTTCAAGGAGCAGATCGCCCGCGGCGGCCCGGTGACGCTGACCCACGAGGATGTCACCCGCTATTTCATGACCATCTCCGAAGCGGCACGTCTGGTGCTGCTCGCCGGCTCCTTCGCCCATGGCGGCGACTCGCGCGGCGGCGATGTCTTCGTGCTCGACATGGGCAAGCCGGTGAAGATCCGCGATCTGGCGCAGCAGATGATCGAGGCGGCCGGCTATTCGGTCCGTTCGCCCGCCAATCCGGGCGGCGACATCGATATCGTCGTGACCGGCCTGCGCCCCGGCGAGAAGCTGCACGAAGAGCTGCTGATCGGCGAAGGCCTGCTCACCACCCCGCATTCCAAGATCCTGCGCGCCCGCGAAGACAGCCTCTCCGAACTGGAGATGGCCAGCGCCCTCAGGGCCCTGCGCTCCGCGGTGGCCGTCGGAAATGCCGAGGGCGCGCGCCAGGTCATCCTTTCCTGGGTGGATGGCTACCGGCCCCCCGAGATCGTTGCGGCGAAAAGATAACCGCCAGACCATAGACTGACGCGGCAGGAAAGGCGTTGTCCGCCCGGACCAGCCTGCCTAGACTGCCCGCATCAACGAGGTGACCATGTCGATCCCATCAATGCCTATCCGGCGTGGCCTGCTCGTCAGCGCCTCTGTCATCGCCTTCTCCACGCCGGCGACGCCGGAAACCCGGCCGACGCTTAACATGTATGGCACGACAGGCCTGATCGACATGCCCTCGGCCGAGGCGCAGCCCGATGGCAACCTGACCGCCTCCAGCACCTATTTCGGCGGCATCACCCGCACGACGCTCAGCTTCCAGATCACGCCGCGGCTCTCGGCCAGCTTCCGCTACGGTGGCATCCAGAACTGGAACGCCAACATCCCCGAGAACAAGCGCAACGGCGTCAACGCCTTCGAGACCTACTATGACCGCAGCTTCGACCTGCGCTATCAGGTCTTCACCGAGGGCCGCTACCGCCCCGCGGTGGCGATCGGCCTGCAGGATTTCGTCGGCACCGGCATCCTCTCGGGCGAATATGTCGCCGCGACCAAGCATCTGATGCCCAACCTCAAGGTCACCGCCGGTCTCGGTTGGGGGCGTCTGGGCAGCTACGAGAGCATCGGCGAGAACGGCGACCGCCCGACCTTCGTCTCCGGCAGCGCCGGCGGCGACATCGACCCCGACCAGTTCTTCCGCGGCGAATACGCGCCCTTCGCCGGCATCGAATGGCAGCCGACCGAGAAGCTGACGCTGAAGGCCGAATATTCCTCGGATGCCTATGACGCCGAATCCCGCGCGCGTGGCGTCTTCGAGCATGAGAGCCCCTACAACTTCGGTCTGGAATACCAGCTGAACCCCGGCGTGCAGCTCGGCGCCTATTACATGCACGGCAGCGAAGTCGGCGTCGGCGTCCATTTCGTGATGAACCCGCGCGACCGCGCCTCCGTCGGCCTCGTCGACGACGCGCCGGTGCCGATCAAGCCGCGCCCCTCCCGCGCCTCCGATCCCGATTCCTGGTCGTCGGAATGGGTGACGCAGCCCGATGCCAACGCGCTGCTGCGCAAGAACATGCAGAAGCAGCTCGACGACAACGGTCTTTTCATCGAGGCGATGGCCCTCACTGGCCAGACAGCCGAGGTGCGGGTGCGCAACACCCGCTACGACGCCGAGGCGCAGGCGGTGGGCCGCGTCGCGCGCGCGATGGCCTATTCGCTGCCCGCCTCGGTCGAGACCTTCGAGATCGTGCCGGTGGTGCATGGCGTGCCGACCTCCAAGGTCGTGCTGCGCCGCTCCGACATCGAACGGCTGGAGTTTGCCCCCGATGCCGCGACCGCCCTGCGCCAGCGTACCGTCTTCGCCGAGGTCGGCACTCCCGGCGCGCCGCTGCAATATGACCCGGCGCTCTACCCCGAATTCAGCTGGTCGCTCGGCCCTTACCTGCGTACCAGCCTCTTCGACCCCGACGAGCCGCTGCGCGCCGATGTCGGCCTGCGGCTTCAGGCGCAATATGTCCTCTCGCCCGGCCTGATCCTCTCGGGCTCGGTCACCCAGAAAGTCGCCGGCAACATCGACGACGCCGACCGCGAGTCGAACTCGGTCCTGCCGCATGTGCGCAGCGATTCGAGCCAGTACAGCAAGGAAGGCGCCACCGCGCTGGAGCGGCTGACCGGCGCCTGGTATGCCCGCCCCGCCGACACGCTCTATACCCGCGTCACCGTCGGTTATCTGGAGCGGATGTATGGCGGCGTCTCGACCGAGGTGCTGTGGAAGCCGGTCAACAGCCGTCTCGCGCTGGGGATCGAGGCGAACTACGCCAAGAAGCGCGAGTTCGATCAGGGCTTCGGCTTCCTCTCCGGCGACGAGGAATACGACATCTTCACCGGCCATGCCTCGGCCTACTACGAATTCGGCAACGAATACACGGCGCAGCTCGACGTCGGCCGCTATCTCGCGGGCGATTACGGCGCCACGCTGTCGCTCGACCGCCAGTTCGCCAACGGCTGGAAGGTCGGTGCCTTTGCCACCAAGACCGACGTCTCCGCCGAGGATTTCGGCGAGGGCTCCTTCGACAAGGGCATCCGGCTCGAGATCCCGCTGACGGCGATTCTGGGCCAGCCGACGCGGCAAACCTCGTCCTACACGCTGCGGCCCCTGACCCGCGACGGCGGCGCCCGGCTTTCGGTCGAGGGACGGCTTTATGACACGGTGCGCGACTATCAGGGCACCGGGCTTGATGAACAGTGGGGAAGATTCTGGAAATGATGCGGCGCAGGCATGGAATAGCTTTACTGGCCGCGCTCGCGCTGCTGGCCGGCTGTGGCTCGGACGACCAGAGCACCGGCAAGGCCAAGCTGCTGCGCGACACGCTCGGCGCCGTGCTGCAGCGGGGCGAGGCCAAGCCCGTCGGCGCGCAGGATCTGGGGCTGACCCGCGCGGCGCTGGCCGGGGTCTCCACACCGCTCGCCCTCGCCACGGTGGAGGCCACCGGCGCCTCGGCCTTGATCGCGCCGTTCGGCCGCAACAACGGCGTCGTCACCTGGTCCTCGACCGACAAGAAGACGCTGGCGATGCGCGATGGCGTGCTGGTGGCGACGCGGGGACTCGGGGCCGACCTGATGTCTTCCGTGGCCCCCACGGCGGCCCAGATCGGGCGCGGCGCGGGCAGCCATGAGCGCGTCTATTTCCACATAGACGGCCTCGACCAGACGGTTCGCAGCCAATTCCGTTGCACTTTGGCAACGCAAGGCGCGAAAATCATCACGGTTGTTGAGCGGAATTATGCCACGAACTTGGTCCAGGAACGCTGCGAAGGCCCGACGGGGGCCTTTACCAACGAATTTTGGGTCGAAAACGGCACTTTCATACGCCAGTCGCGCCAAACCGTAGATCAGAAGCTCGGCAAGGTGCAAATCCAGAGGATCATTGACTGATCTGGCGTTTTTTTGGGGGCTTTTCTGGAATTGAGCCCTATGTTATCCAGTAGGCTAAGTCGTCCACGCACTAGGAGAATATTATGAAGAAAATCACTGCCTTCGTCGCCGCTTCGGCGCTCATGACCTCGGCGATCGCCGCCAACGCTGGTGGCCCGGTTGTCGTCGTTGACGAGCCGGAGCCGGTTGCGGTCGTCGCCGCTCCGGGTTCCTCGGGCAGCCTCGGCGGCGGCCTGCTGCTGCCGCTGCTCGGCGGCGCCGCGCTGATCGCTCTCGTCGCTTCGGACGACGATGACGGCGACAACTCGACCACCACCGACAACTGATCGATCGGGGTGCCGTCAGGCATCCTGTTTGAAAGAAAGGCCCGCCTCACCGCGGGCCTTTCCCTTTTCCGAGACGAGAGATCAGACCGTGCTGCGTGAAGGCTGGTGGCAGGCTCACTGGAAGGTCATCGTCAAGCTGTTCGATCGCATCGACTCGGCCGACCTCAACATGGCCTCCGCGGGCATCGCCTTCTTCTGCTTCCTTGCGATCTTCCCCGGGGTGGGCGCAGTGATCGCGATCTGGGGCTGGGCCTCGGACCCCAGCGTGATCCGCCAGCAGCTGGTGGTCGCCAAGGATTTCGTCCCCGCCGAGGCCTATGCCCTCGTCTCCAACCAGGTCGAGACGCTGCTGCGCACCAACACCCGCCATCTCGGCTGGGCCAGCGCCCTCTCCACCGGCATCGCGCTCTGGTCGGCCCGGGCGGGGGTGGCGGCGATGATCCGCGGGCTCAATGCGACGCACCGCCTGCCCAACCGCGCCGGCCTCTGGGACATGGTGCGGGCCATCGTGCTGACCATGACGCTGGTGGGCGTGGTGCTGGCGGCGATGCTGCTCAGCGTGGTCGCCCCGCTCATCATCACCTTCCTGCCGCTCGGCCAGTCCACCGCCAAGGTGCTGGAGCTCGCCAATGTCGGCCTCGGCATGCTGATCGTGGTCTTCGGAGTGGCGCTGGTCTACCGGCTCGGGCCGAACCGCCCCAAGGGCAGCCCGCGCCCGATCATCACCTGGGGCCTCGGGATCGCCGTGGTGCTCTGGGCGATGGTATCGCGCGGGCTGGTCTACTACCTCGCCAACTTCGCCAATTACAACGAGGTCTACGGCTCCATCGGCGCCGTCGTGGCCCTGCTGCTCTGGCTCTACCTCAGCGCCTTCTCGGTGCTGCTCGGCGCCGCGGTGGACGCCGTGCGCTCCTCGCCGCAGTAGCCCCTCAGTAGTCCTTCTCGATGAACACCCCGAGGCTGGTGCCGCCGCTGCCGCCCGCGCTGCCGCGCACGGTGATGTTGGGCGTCACGTCGAGGTTCAGGTTGATCTGGCTCTGGCCCTGCTGGCCGACCTCGATCTCGGTATAGACGTTCTCCGAGATGTATTTGCCTGCGCGCAGCGAGGCGCCGCCGTCGGCATCGGTCACGATGTCCAGATCGTCCAGCCCGAAGTTCTCGCGCAGCCGCCCAACGATCCCCTCGCCGCCACGCCCGGCCAGTGTCGCCACCGCCGAGGCCAGCTGAGCCGCCTGCAGCGCCGAGATCGACGACAGCCCGCGCCCGAAGAGCAGGCGCGACAGCACCTCCTCCTGCGGCAGCTCGGGGATGGAGGAGAAGCTGACCGTGGGTTCGGTCGCCAGCCCCTCGATCACCACCGACGAGATGATCCCGTCGCTCTCGTTCGAGGCGACGATGCGCACGAAGGGCACGAAATCGCCCTGCAGCTGCAAGAGCGCCTCGCTCAGGATCAGCCGCTTGCCGAGGATGTCGAGCCGACCGCGGATCAGATTGAACGCACCCGAGGGCACCACATTGGCCGTGGTGCCGCTGATCAGCAGCTCGCCGCCCAGCTCGGCATCGAGCCCGCGGCCCCGGATGAAGATCCGGTCGGTTGAGCTCACCGTCAGGTTCAGCGCGAAGGGCCGGCTGGAGCTGCCGCCGCCGCCAGTGCTGCCGGTATCGATCAGCCGCGCCCGTGCCCGGGTTGCCCGCACCGGGGCGGGTTCGCTCAGGTGCTTGAGGTCGGCAATCCCGCCGCTGCCGCCGAAGCCGGTGGAGGGGATGCGCAGCTCTGTCTCTTCCAGCTCGATCCGCCCGGCGATGGTCGCGCCGCCGGTCAGCGGCCCGCGGACCGTGATCGGCCCGCTCGCCGTGGTGGTGAAAAGCTCGGGGTCCTTCAGCACCATGCGCTGCACCCGCAGGTTCAGATCGGCCTCGAAAGGCGTCGCCAGACCGATGCCGCCCGCGACCTCCAACCGCCCGCCCTCGCTCGACTGCGCGCTGGCGTCGATCCGCGCGCGGCCGCCCGAAAGCGTCGCCGTCGCCGTCAGCCCCTCGAGCCCGAAGGCCAGCGCCGGGTCGGCGACGCGCCCGCCGCTCATCGACACGGTGCCCGCCAGCGAATTCAGCGCCAGCGGCCCGTTCAGCCGCAAATCGAGGCTCAGCGGCCCGGTCACGCTACGCGGCGCGATGAAGGCATTGGCCAGCGCCGCCTGTGCCGAGCCCGAGATCGCCAGATTGGCCGTCGAGAAGTTCGAGGCCATCGTCCCGGTGGTGCGCAGGTTGATCTGCCCCGGCCCCTGCGCCCGCAGGTCCAGCCGATAGCTGCCGCCGCTTTCCTCTGCCGTGCCGCTCAGCGTCACCGGGCCGGGGAATTGCGGCACCAGAAGCGCCAAATTGGCCAGCCGCGCCTCCAGCGTCAGCTGCCGCACCGCGCCAGCCACCGACCCATTGGCATTGACCGTCAGCTGCGGGTTGGTCAGCCGCGCCCGGTCGATCTTCAGCACCCCATTCTCCAGCCGCACCGCCAGCGCAAGATCGCTGCGGCCCGCCAGCAGGGCATCGGCCTGCGGGTTGCTGATCGCCAGCCGGTCGCCCTGTGCCTCGGCGGTCAGGGTGGCGTTCTCGGCGGTGCCCGCGAATTGCGCGGTGGCGTTCAGCGCCCCGCGATAGCCCGGCCCCAGCACCGACAGGTCGGGGAAGGCCAGACGCGCCGTCACATCGCTGCCCTCGGTCGCCAGCCGCCCCTCGGCGGTCAGCCGCAGGTTGGCCGCATTGATCGCCAGCTCGCGCAGGTCCAGCGCGCCCTGATCCAGACTGCCGGTCAGCCGGATCGTCGAGGCGCCGCGCAGCAGCGCATCCGCCTGCGGCTGGCCGATCGCAACGCCCGTGCCCTCGGCGTCGAGGCTGACCTGTCCGGCCTCCGGCGCGCCGGAAAACCGCGCCTGACCTTCCAGCGCCCCGGCATATTGCCCGCCCAGCACCGACAGGTCGCGGAAGGCAAGCTGGGCCGAGATGTCGCTGCCCTCGGTCGCCACCGTGCCCGAGGCCGAGACGGTCAGCGTGCTCGCCCGGATCTCCAGCGCGCGCAGCGCCGTGCCGGTCGTGTCGCGCCGCACCGAGAAATCCACTTCCGACGCGCCGCGCAGCAGCCCGTCCACCTCGGCCTGCCCGATGGACAGGTCATTGCCCGCCACCGTGCCCTCGGCGTCGAAGATGCCGCCCAGCAGCGCATAGCTGCCGTCCAGCGTCGCCGTGCCGCTGCCCGCCAGCGGACGCCCCGCCAGCCCCGAGAAGCGGCTGAGATCGTCGAACCGGGTCTCGGCCTGACCGTTCACCGTCAGCCCGCTGTCCAGCCCTTCCAGCCGCACCCCGGCGGTGAGCCCGTAATTCTCGCCCTCCAGCGTCAGCCGCGGCAGGCGCAGCCCGTCGCCGCCCTCGCTCCAGAAGAAGGTGGCGCTGCCCTCGATGGCCCGCCCCAGCGCCGTCGCCAGATCGGCACTCGCCGGTTGCAGCCCTTCGGCGCCATAGTTCAGCGTGCCGCCGACCACCGCCTTGCCCTCGCGCCGGGTGATCCGGCCCGACCCGTCGATGGTGAAGGCCTCCGCCGCGAAATCCGGCCGGTCGAGCCCCAGCACGCGCACATCCGCCGCCCAGCCTTCGCCCTCGCCGGAATCGTAGCTCACCTTCAGATCGGCGCTGGTCAGCCGCGTCTCCGGCCCGTCGCCCAGAGGGAGCAGCACCGGCGAGCCATCCTCCAGCGCGATCCGCCCGGTCAGGTCGATCCGCTCCGGCACCCCGTCCGCCGCCACGACCACCTGACCGTCGAGCGACAGCGCCCGGGTCTGCATCGACAGCTGGCTGAGGTCGAGCCGCCCGTCCGCCGCCCGCGCGCCGGTCACGGCCAGACGCACGTCGGGGCCGAAGAATTCCGCGTAATCCGGCAGGAACAGCGGCACCACATCGCCGCCGAGCCGCGCGGTGAAGCTGCGGCCCGTGGTGGCATTGCCCTGCACCGCCACCTGTCCGGCCAGCCGCTCGGCCCCGTCGGTCGCCATACGGATGTCGGCGGTGTAATCCTCGATCGGCCCGGTGCCGCTGATCGTCAGTTGTGCCGCGGGCACCCCCGGCAGCTCCAGCAGCGTCGCCGCAATCCCGCCCGGCCCTTCCGAGGCATCGAGATCCAGCACCAGCTGCCGCGTCTCGTTGGAATAGCTCGCGTTCAGCGTCAGGCTGCCCGCCGTGCCGCCATCGGTGCGGTTGGCGGTCAGCGTCACGCCGCCCTCGCCGCCCTCCAGCACCGCCTTGGCCTCCAGCGTTGCCACCAGCGGGCTGCCGATCACCCCGGCGCCCAGTTCCAGCCGCTCCGCCGCCAGCCGCCCGATCTCGATCGAGACCGGCAGTTCCGGCAGCGCAAAGGCGCTCGCTTCCGGCGAGGGCAGCGCCTCGCCCTCCGTCACCGGCGGCCGTGCCACCACGATCTCGCCCGCCGTCAGCTCCGTCACCGACAGCCGCCCGCGCAGCAGCGCGCTGCGGCTCCAGTCCAGGGACAGGTCGCGCAGCGTCAGCCAGATGCCCTGACTGTCGGCGATGGTCATCTCGGCGATGGTCGCACGCGACGACAGCGCCCCGTCGAAGCCGGTGATCGTCACCTGACGCCCGGCGCTGGACAGGTTGTCCTCCAGAAAGCCGGTGAGAAAGCCGCGGTCGGCCTCTTCGGTCTGTGCCACGGCGGCAACGGGAAGCAGGAGCCAGAGAAGGAAGACGAGAATGCGCATCAGAAGGACTGTCCTATGCCGACGTAGATCTGGACTCCCTCGCCCGTGTCGCCGCCGACGGGGCTTGCCACGTCGAGACGGATCGGGCCGAAGCCGGTGTCATAGCGCACGCCAAGGCCCGCACCCGCGTGCCAGTCGTCGCTCAGCGAGTCGAAGCCATCGGCGGCGACGTAGCCTGCATCGACGAAGCCGACGACGCCGATCTTCTCGGTCACGCCGACCCGCGCCTCCGCCGAGATCGCGGCGAATTCGGTGCCGCCGATCTTGTAGTCGTCATCCTCGACCCCCGTCGGCCGCACGCCGAGCGACTGGAACGGCTGCCCCCGCACCGTGCCGCCGCCGCCCGAATAGAACAGGTAGTCGCGCGGTGTCGCCAGCAGATCCGATCCGAAGACCGCCCCCGCCTGCAGCCGCCCGGCGAAGGTGACGCGCCGCGTCTCGCCGAAGCTGCGATAGGCCCGCGCGTCGAGCTTCAGCTGCCCGCCGGAGTCTGTGGTGCCGAAACCGAGGAAGGGCGTCAGCGTGGTATCGACGTAGAAGCCCGATGTCGCATCCAGATCGTCGTCGCGGGTGTTCCAGATCACGCCCAGCGGCAGCGACAGGTTGCGGTAGACATATTCCCCCGCATCGTCGGTCACATCGGCATAGCTGTATTCGATCCCGACCGAGGCGCTCAGCTCATCGGTGATCAGATGCGAGAAGGTCGCCCCCACCGCCGAGATGTCGGCGAGGTAATCCTCCTGATCCAGCCGCGCCACGTCGATGTGGAAGCTCAGCGTGGTATCCGGCGTCAGCGTCGCCGGACGGTCCAGCGTCACCCCCACCAGATAGTCGATGCCGCTGTTGCTCGAGCCGAGGTTGGCGACCTCGCCCGTCACGGTCAGCCGCTCGCCGCCACCCAGCAGGTTGCGGTGCAGCCATTCCGCGCTCAGCTTCGCCCCCTCCTCGCTGGAGATCTCGGCGCCGAAGCTGTAGCGGCGGGTCTTTTCCTCGACCAGCGTCGCGGTGATGCCCAGAAGGTCGGGCGGCGTCACCCTTTCGTCCTCGGCCAGCGTGACCGAGCGGAACACCCCGGTGCGGCGCAGCCGTTCGGCGCTGCGGTCAAGCTTCTCGGGGTCGTAGACCTCGCCTTCCGGCAAGCCGGCGATCTTGCGGATGCGCCTTTCGCTCATCCGCTCTTCACCCTCGATCACCAGCCGTCCGAAGCGCAGCCGCGGCCCCGGCGCCATGCCGATCTCGGCATTCAGCTGCCGCCGCGCATGATCCGCGACGATGTCCTGCGAGGCGGTCTCCACCTTGGCATAGCCCACGCCGCGCCAGCCGTCCGCCGCCGCCGTCACCGCCGATTGCACCAGCCCGCTCTGCGCCGGCTCACCGGTGGCGAAACCCTCGGGCAGTTCGGTCTCCGGCGCCAGCGGCGCGATGCGCGCGGTGCCAAAGACGAAGGCCGGGCCGGGATCGACGCGCACCTCGATGCGGTTGATCGCCGAGGGGGCGTTCAGCGGCGCGATGCCTGCCGCCTCGCGCCCGTCGATCAGCACGTTCACCACCGGCGAATAATGCCCCAGACCATAGGCCGCCGCGACCAGACGGGCATATTCGGCCCGCGCCGCACCATAGAGATCCTGCGCCGTGGTCTCGCCGTCGTTCTGCGCCGCAAGCAGAAGGGACGCGCCCTTCAGGGCCTCCTCGACCTCGCTGTCGCCCCCTGCCACCCGGAAATCCAGCGTGTCGAGCGCCTCGGCTGTCGGGGCGGCAAGGCTGGCAGCCGCCAGCAGCGCCCCTAGCGATGTCAAACGATACCCAGCCACGCGACCTCCTCGAAATTCGTCTCGGACAACTATTGCAGGTTGCCCACCATGCAGCAATGCACGCATGTGGAGACCGGCGGAGGGCCGGAGCCTCCCATGCCCGCCCAAGGTAACAGGTGCTTGCGCGGGGTGTTCCCGGAAACTCAGCCGAGCGCCGCGATCTCGCGGCTCTGTGTCAACAATCCCTCACTCACCGCCGAAAGCGCCAGCGCCGCAGCCCCCTGCGCCCAGAGCATCTCGCCCCAGGCATGGGTCTCGATCGCCGGCAAGGGCCGCCCGGTGTCCAGCACCAGCGCCTGCATCTCGGCCAGCGTGTCGGCGGCATAGAGGTAGTCGAAGCGCAGCCGCGCGCCGGCAAGGATGATCAGCGCCGGGTCGAACATGTTCACCACATTGGCCAGCCCCACCGCCAGATAGCGTCCGGCCCGGCGAAAGATCGACCGCGCCGACTGGTTTCCCGCCTTGGCATGGTCGTAAAGGCTCTCCAGCAGCACGATCATCGACTGCCCGTCCTTGTGCGTCCAGTTCAGAGCCGTCGTCGCCTCGCGCGCCAAGGCGTAGTCAGCCACATAGGCCTCCAGACAGCCGCGCTGCCCGCAGCGGCACAGCGCCCCGTCGAGCTGCACCTTGGTATGCCCCAGCTCCATGCCGATGCCGCGCGCGCCGCGGTAGATCCGGTGGTTCAGCACCATCCCCATGCCCAGCCCGTGCTCGATCGTCACCACGGCGAAATCCGACAGTCGCCGCCCCGCGCCGAACCACAGCTCGGCCATCGCGCAGAGATTGGCGTCATTGTCGATCTGCACCGGCAGCCCCAGCCGCTCCGACGCCAGCAGCGCCATCGGCACCGAGCGTTCCGTCAGGATCGACGACCAGAGCACCCGTCCCGAGGCGCTGTCGACATAACCCGGCAGCCCGACCCCCACCGCCGACAGATCGCCGCGCACCATCCCTGCCTTGGCCGCCACCCGGTCCACCAGCGCCTCGATCACCGAGACGACCTCGGGCGGCGACAGCGGCACCGGGCGGCGCTCTTCGTGATGCCGGGCAAGGATCGTCCCGGCAAAATCGACGACCACCGCCGAGATGTCGCGGTCAGATACCTTCAGCCCTACCACATGATGTGCCGCAGCCCTCACGCCCAAGGCCACAGCAGGCCGCCCGCGCCCGGTTTCCCCCTCGCGCGTGGCCGCGACCTCCTCGATCAGCCCGGCCTCGATCAGCTCCGAGGTGATCGTCGTCACCGACGCGGGGCTCACGCCCAGATCCTTGGCAACCTGCACCCGGGCGATCAGCCCGGCGGCGCGCACCCGTTCGAACACCTGCTGGCGCAGGGGCCGCAGCGTATCGGACAGGGGCGGGATCAGCGGGCCGCAGCCAGGCTTCTGAGGCTCGCGCGCCGGGCGTCTCATTTCTTCGGTCTCCAAACTAATCATCCCGACAATGGTCGGGAAACCGCCCCCGATTTGCCGCGACGCAGCGTAAGTCGCGTAAAATTCTGCATTCCGACAACTTCACCCATGTTTTTTATTTTGACAACTGAAATTATTATTGGCAGTTTTCTGCCGTGCCGACGAATCCGTCGGACCGGCCATTCGCTGGCCGCATCCATAGGGAGGATAAACATGCGTAACCCCATTCTGGCCGCTGTCATTGCTGTGGCCGGCTTTACCCCCGCAGCCTATGCCCAGAGCCTGACCGTCGGCGTGTCCTGGTCGAACTTCCAGGAAGAGCGCTGGAAGACCGACGAAGCCGCGATCAAGGCCGCGCTGGAAGCCGCGGGTGCCACCTATGTCTCCGCCGACGCGCAGTCGTCCTCGGCCAAGCAGCTGTCGGACGTCGAATCGCTGATGGCGCAGGGCGTGGACGCGCTGATCATCCTCGCGCAGGACACCGCCGCGATCGGCCCGGCCGTGACCGCCGCCGCCGACAACGACATTCCGGTCGTCGCCTATGACCGCCTGATCGAAGACCCGCGCGCCTTCTACCTGACCTTCGACAACGTCGAAGTCGGCCGGATGCAGGCCCGCGAGGTGCTCAAGCTGGCGCCGAAGGGCAACTACGTCATGATCAAGGGCTCGAACACCGACCCGAACGCCGACTTCCTCCGTGGCGGCCAGCAGGAAGTGCTGCAGGCCGCGATCGATTCCGGCGACATCAAGATCGTCGGCGAGGCCTACACCGACGGCTGGCTCCCGGCCAACGCGCAGCGCAACATGGAGCAGATCCTGACCGAGACGGGCAATGACGTCGACGCCGTGGTCGCCTCCAACGACGGCACCGCCGGCGGCGCCGTGGCCGCGCTCACCGCGCAGGGCCTCTCGGGCATCCCGGTCTCCGGTCAGGACGGCGACCATGCCGCGCTGAACCGCATCGCCGCGGGCACGCAGACCGTCTCGGTCTGGAAGGACGCGCGCGAGCTCGGCAAGAACGCCGCCGAGATCGCCCTGGCCCTGGCCGGCGGCACCGCTCCGGAAGAGATCGCGAACGCTGCCAAGTTCACCACCCCCGGCGGCAACGAGATGAACTCGGTCTTCCTGACCCCGATCCCGGTGACCAAGGAGAACCTCTCGCTGGTCGTCGACGCCGGCTGGATCAGCAAGGACGTGCTCTGCCAGGGCGTGTCCGGCGGCCCGGCCCCCTGCAACTGATCCGCGCCTGATCAGAAACCGCGCCCCGGCTGTCCGGCCGGGGCGTCCGTCAAACCGCGCGGCTCCCTCCGGACCCTCGTCTCATCGAAGGACCTGACATGACACAGGCAGCCTCCTCCTCCCACACCCCGCAGACCGAGCAGAAACGCAGTTTCCTGCAGACGCTCGAGATCGACACCCGGCTTCTGGGCATGATCGGCGCCTTCATCGTCATCTGCCTCGCCTTCCAGACCTGGACCGGCATCCGCGCCATCCCCGAATTCAGCTGGAACCCGCTGGCATGGCTCGGCGCCGGCCGCTTCCTCGTGCCGCAGAACACCTTCAACATCGCGATCCAGACCGTCTCGGTCGCGATCATGGCGGCGGGGATGGTCTTCGTCATCGTCACGCGCCACATCGACCTTTCCGTCGGCTCGATCCTCGCGCTCTGCTCCGCCGTCATGGCCGTGACGCAGACCCAGATCCTGCCGCAGACCCTCGGCCTCGGGCTGGAGCATCCGCTAACCGCGCCGATCGCGGTCATCGTCGGCATCCTCACCGGCATGATGGTCGGCGGCTTCCAGGGCTGGCTGATCGGCTACCAGAAGATCCCGAGCTTCATCGTCACCCTCGGCGGCCTCTTGGTCTGGAGCCGCGTCGCCTATTTCGTGGCGGGTGGCCAGACCATCGGGCCGCTGGACAGCACCTTCCTGATGCTGGGCGGCACCAACGGCACCATCGGCACCACCGCCTCCTGGGTGATCGGCGCCATCGCCGCCCTGGCTGCGATCTACGGCATCTGGAACGCGCGGCGGCAGAAGGCGGGTCATGGCTTCCCGGTGAAGCCGGTCTGGGCCGAGGTGGTGATGAGCCTCATCGCCACCGGGCTGATCTTCGGCTTCGTCGCCATCCTCAACTCCAACCTGATCCCGCCGGGCCGCCTGCGCCGCATGTTCGAAGAAAGCGGCACGGTCATGCCCGAGGGTTATACCGAGGCCTATGGCATCCCGATCTCGGTGCTGATCCTGATCGCGGTCACGCTGGTGCTCACCGTCATGGCCACCCGCACCCGTCTGGGCCGCTACATCTTCGCCACCGGCGGCAACCCCGACGCGGCCGAGCTCTCCGGCATCAACACCAAGCGGCTGACCGTGAAGATCTTCGCCCTGATGGGCGGTCTCTGCGGCCTCTCCGCCGCCGTCGCCTCGGCGCGCCTGTCGAACCACTCGCTCGACATCGGCACGCTGGACGAGCTGCGCGTGATCGCCGCGGCGGTCATCGGCGGCACGGCCCTCGCGGGCGGCATCGGCACCGTCTATGGCGCGATCCTCGGCGCCGTGATCATGCAGAGCCTGCAATCGGGCATGGCGATGGTCGGGGTCGATGCGCCCTTCCAGAACATCGTCGTCGGCACCGTCCTCGTCCTCGCCGTCTGGATCGACATCCAGTACCGCAAACGCACCTAAGGAGCGCCATCATGACCCAGAAGGGAACCCCGCTGGTCGAGCTGCGCGACATCTCGATCTCCTTCGGCGGCATCAAGGCGGTCGATCATGTCTCGGTCGATCTCTACCCCGGCGAAGTGGTCGGCCTGCTCGGCCACAACGGCGCGGGCAAGTCGACGCTGATCAAATGCCTGTCGGGCGCCTACAAGGCGGATACCGGCAGCATCCTGATCGAGGGCAAACAGGTCGACATCAACAACCCCCGCGACGCCCGCGCCCATAATGTCGAGACGATCTACCAGACCCTCGCGCTGGCCGACAATCTCGACGCCGCCTCCAACCTCTTCCTCGGCCGCGAGCTGGTGACGCCCCTGGGCTTCGTCGACGACGCGCGGATGGAGGCCGAGACGCGCAAGATCATGGGCCGGCTGAACCCGAACTTCCGCAAGTTCAACGTCCCGGTCTCGGCGCTCTCCGGTGGTCAGCGCCAGTCGGTCGCCATCGCCCGCGCCGTCTACTTCAACGCCAAGATCCTGATCATGGACGAGCCCACCGCCGCCCTCGGCCCGCACGAGACGCAGATGGTGTCCGAACTGATCCAGGAGCTGAAGCGTCAGGGCCTCGGCATCTTCCTGATCGAGCATGACATCCACAACGTCATGAAGCTCTGTGACCGCGCCTCGGTGATGAAGAACGGCCAGCTGGTCGGCACCGTCAAGGTGGACGAGGTGACCGATGACGACATCCTCGGCATGATCATCCTCGGCAAGCAACCCACGCCCCGCACGGCGGAGAAAGCTCTCTGATGTATATCGGTCTTGATCTCGGGACCTCCGGCCTCAAGGGCGTGCTGATCGACGACGATCAGCGCGTGCTGGCCGAGGCCGTCGCTCCGCTCACCGTCAGCCGTCCGCAGGAGGGCTGGTCGGAACAGTCGCCCGCCCATTGGATCGCCGCCGCCGAGGCGGTGATGGACCAGCTCGCCACGCACGGCCTCTCCGCCGTGCGCGGCATCGGGCTTTCCGGGCAGATGCATGGCGCGACCCTGCTCGATTCCGCCGACGAGGTGCTCAGGCCCTGCATCCTCTGGAACGACACCCGCAGCTTCGAGGAAGCGGCGGAGCTGGATGCCGATCCGCAATTCCGCCGCCTCACCGGCAACATCGTCTTCCCGGGCTTCACCGCGCCGAAACTCCTCTGGGTGCAGGCGCATGAGCGCGCGATCCGCGACCGCGTCGCCAAGGTGCTGCTGCCGAAGGACTATCTCCGGCTCTGGCTGACGGGCGAGCATGTGGCCGAGATGTCGGATGCCGCGGGCACCAGCTGGCTCGACGTCGGCGCCCGCGACTGGTCGGACGATCTCCTGACCGCCACCGGCCTCGACCGCAGCCACATGCCCCGGCTCGTCGAGGGCTCCGAAGTCTCGGGCGAGCTGCGTCCCGCCCTCTCCACTCGCTGGGGCCTGCCCGCGGGCGTGGTCGTGGCGGGCGGCGGCGGCGACAATGCCGCCTCTGCGGTCGGCGTCGGCGTGGTCCGCGCCGGCGAGGCCTTCGTCTCGCTCGGCACTTCGGGCGTGCTCTTTGCCGCCAACGATGGCTACCAGCCCGCGCCGGACACCGCCGTCCACACCTTCTGCCACGCCCTGCCGAACGCATGGCACCAGATGGGCGTGATCCTCGCCGCCACCGACGCGCTCAACTGGTATGCCCGCCTCGTCGGCCAAAGCGCCTCGGCCCTCACCGCCAGCCTCGGCCCGCTGCACGCCCCCGGCAAGACCCAGTTCCTGCCCTATCTCGGCGGCGAGCGCACGCCGCTGAACGACGCCGCCATCCGCGGCGCCTTCACCGGGCTGGAACATGCCACCGATCAGGCCGCCGGCACCCGCGCCGTGCTGGAGGGCGTCACCTTCGCCATCCGCGACTGCCGCGACGCCCTGGCCGCCACCGGAACGAAGCTCGAGAACCTGATCGCCGTCGGCGGCGGTTCCCGCTCCGACTACTGGCTGCAAGCCATCGCCACCGCGCTCGACCTGCCGGTGCATCTGCCCGCCGCGGGCGATTTCGGCGGCGCCTTCGGGGCCGCGCGCCTCGCCCTCATGGCCGCCAACGGCGCCGGGGCCGAGATCGCCACCCTGCCGCCCATCGCCCGCACCATCCAACCCGACCGCAGCCTCACCGCTGCCTTCGACCACGGCCACGCCCGCTACCGCGCGGCCCAGACCGCCATCAGGAGCCTCTCATGACCGACTATTTCGCCAATATCCCCGCCATCAAATACGAGGGCGAAGGCTCCACCAACGAGTTCGCCTTCCGCTACTACAACCCCGACGAGGTGATCCTCGGCAAGCGCATGGAAGACCACCTGCGCTTCGCCATCGCCTGGTGGCACAGCTTCGCCTACACCGGCGGCGACCCCTTCGGCGGCCAGACCTACGAGCGCCCGTGGTTCGGCGACAGCATCGAAGCCGCCAAGATGAAAGCCGACGTCGCCTTCGAGATGTTCGACATCATCGGCGCGCCCTTCTTCTGCTTCCACGACGCCGACATCCGCCCCGAGGGCAAGACCTTCGCGGAAACCACGAAGAACCTCGAGACCATCGTCGACCACATCGGTCAGCGCATGGAAAGCTCGAAGACCAAGCTCCTCTGGGGCACCGCGAACCTCTTCTCGCACCGCCGCTTCATGGCCGGGGCCGCGACGAACCCCGACCCGGAGATCTTCGCCTATTCCGCCGCCACGGTGAAAACCTGCATGGACGCCACGCTGAAGCTCGGCGGTGCGAACTACGTGCTCTGGGGCGGCCGCGAGGGCTACGAGACGCTCCTGAACACCGACCTCACCCGCGAGTCCGAGAACGCCGGGCGCTTCCTGCAGATGGTCGTCGACTACAAGTACAAGATCGGCTTCAAGGGCACGATCCTGATCGAGCCGAAGCCGCAGGAGCCGACCAAGCACCAGTATGACTTCGACGTGGCCACCGTCTACGGCTTCCTCAAGCGCTTCGGCCTCGAGAACGAGGTCAAGGTGAACATCGAGCAGGGCCATGCCATCCTCGCCGGCCACAGCTTCGAGCACGAGCTGGCGCTGGCCGCGAGCCTCGGCATCCTCGGCTCCATCGACATGAACCGCAACGACTACCAGTCCGGCTGGGATACCGACCAGTTCCCGAACAACCACGGCGAGATGGCCCTGGCCTTCTACGAAGTGCTGAAGTCGGGCGGCTTCACCAACGGCGGCACCAACTTCGACGCCCGCCTGCGTCGCCAGAGCCTTGATGCCGAAGACCTGATCCTCGCCCATGTCGGCGGCATGGACACCTGCGCCCGCGCGCTGAAATCGGCGGCGAAGCTGCTGGAAGACGGCGCGCTCGAAAAGGCCCGCGCCGACCGCTATGCGGGCTGGGAGGCGCCGGAAGCCAAGGCCATGCTTGGCTCCTCGCTCGACGACATCTATGCCGATGTCGTGGCGAAGAACCTCGACCCGCAGCCGGTCTCCGGTCGTCAGGAGCGGCTCGAGAACCTCTGGAACCGCTTCCTCTGAAACGCGAAAGGCCCGGACAACTGTCCGGGCCTCCGCTCATCCGTCAGGGGCTCACTTGCCCTTGATCGCATCCTTGATGCCGCCAATGGCGTTCTGCACCTTGCCTTCGGCCTGATCGGACCTGCCGTCGGCCTGAAGTTTGGAGTCCCCGGTCACCTTCCCGGCAGCTTCCTTGATCTTGCCGCCAATGTTCTTGGCCGAGCCTTCAACACGATCGTTATCAACAGCCATGATGGTCTCCTTTGCTTGTGCAGGGTCAACGCCTCGCCGCTGACCGGGTTCCTGTCACCTCTGCGTGACACCGCAGCGTGACCCCCTGCGTGACCCTCGTGGCCTTGGCAGGCCCGCCGAACGCCCTATCACTGACCCTCGCAAGGGAGATACCAGCGCATGACCTACCACCCCGCCGCCGACCGCTACGACCGGATGATCTACCGCCGCTGCGGCGCATCCGGGCTGAAGCTGCCCGCCATCTCGCTCGGCCTCTGGCACAACTTCGGCGAGGACACGCCGCATGCCACCAAGCGCGCGATCTGCCAGACCGCCTTCGATCACGGCATCACCCATTTCGATCTCGCCAACAACTACGGCCCGCCCGGCGGCAGCGCCGAGACCGCCTTCGGCGAGATCCTGCGCACCGATTTCAAGGACCACCGCGACGAGCTGATCATATCCTCCAAGGCGGGCTACGACATGTGGCAGGGCCCCTATGGCGAATGGGGCAGCCGCAAGTATCTCATCGCCTCCTGCGACCAGTCCCTGAAGCGCATGGGCCTCGACTACGTCGACATCTTCTACTCGCACCGCTTCGACCCCGAGACGCCGCTGGAAGAGACCATGGGCGCGCTCGATCACATCGTCCGCTCCGGCCGCGCGCTCTATGCCGGCATCTCCAGCTACAATTCGCAGCGCACGCGCGAGGCGGTGGCGATCCTGAAGGATCTCGGCACCCCCTGCCTGATCCACCAGCCGAGCTACAACATCCTCAACCGCTGGGTGGAAAAGGACGGGCTGAAGGACACGCTGACCGAGCTCGGCATCGGCTCCATCGCCTTCACCCCGCTGGCGCAGGGCATCCTGACCAAGAAATATCTGGGCGGCATCCCCGAAGCCAGCCGCGCCGCGCAGGGCAAGTCGCTCGACCCGGCGACGATCACCCCCCGCGCGCTGGACAGCGTCCGCGCCCTCGACGCCCTCGCGCAGGCCCGAGGCCAGACCCTGGCGCAGATGGCCATCGCCTGGGTTCTGCGCGATGGCGGCATCACCACCGCCCTGATCGGCGCCTCGAAACCCGAACAGGTCACCGACTGCGCCGGCGCCATCGGCAACCTCGACTTCACGCCCGAGGAACTGGCCGAGATCGACCGCCTGTCCTCGGAAGAAGCGATCAACCTCTGGGCACGGTCGGCGGAGCTCTGAGGGGGCAAGGGAGGGTGGGGTGAAACCCCACCCTACGCCGATCCCGATGTGTGCGGGCGGGGGCGGTGGGGTGAAACCCCACCCTACGCCGATGTGGGCCGTTGCCGACCCAACACCCGTAGGGTGCGCATTCATTGCGCACCGTAGGGTGGGGTTCCACCCCACCCTCCACACGCAAGGGCCGCGCCGTCACCGCGCATCCCCTGCCTCAACCCCTTAACAACCCCTTACCACCACCAAAAACCCCGAACCAAACCAACCCCTTACCCCCATTTTCACGCGTGAAAACCCCTACCGTTTCACACTTGCGGTCACGTAATTCACCGACAGATCCCGGCTCGACAGGCTCCAGGACCAGCTCACCGGGTTGAACACCATCCCCTTGCGGTCCACCGGCTCCAGCCCCGCCTGCCGGATCAGCGCATATAATTCCTCTGGGGTGATGAACTTCGCCCAGTCATGCGTCCCCTTCGGCAGCCAGCGCATCACCCATTCCGCCCCGACGATCGCCATGGCGAAGCTCTTGGCGTTGCGGTTCAGCGTCGAGCAGACCATCAGCCCGCCCGGCTTCAACAGCTCGCGGCAGGCGGTGAGATAGCCGAGCGGATCGGCCACATGCTCGACCACCTCCATGTTCAGCACCACGTCGAACTGCTCCCCCGCCGCCGCCAGCGCCTCGGCGGTGGTGTGGCGATAGTCGATCTCCAGCCCCGACTGCTCGGCATGAAGCTGGGCCACCGGAATGTTGCGCGGCGCGGCATCCGCGCCGACCACGGTCGCCCCCAGCCGCGCCATCGGCTCGGACAGGAGCCCCCCGCCGCAGCCGATGTCGAGGATGCGCAGCCCGGCGAAGGGCTGGGCGCCGCTGAGGTCGCGATCGAACTCCGCCGCGATCTGGTTGGTGATGTAATCCAGCCGGCAGGGGTTCATCTGGTGCAGCGGCTTGAACTTGCCATGCGGGTTCCACCACTCTGCGGCCATGGCCTCGAACTTGGCGACTTCGGCGGCGTCGATGGTGGAGGTCGGTTGCATGGCAAACTCCTTGCGGTTTCGGGCGTAGCGGATCAGGCTGGCCGCGTTATATAGGACGATCATGGACCACAGATCAGGCCAAAAGCGCGCAGTCGAGTTTCTTTATCCGCCCATCGACCCGTTCGACCAGCGGGTCGTCGACATGGGCGACGGCCATCGCATCTATGTCGAGCAATGCGGCAACCCGGCGGGTCAGCCGGTTCTGGTGCTGCACGGCGGGCCGGGGGGCGGCTGCTCGCCGGCGATGCGGCGCTACTTCGACCCGCAGACCTACCGCGTCATCCTCTTCGACCAGCGCGGCTGCGGCCGTTCGCGGCCCCATGCCAGCGTCGAGGCCAACACCACCTGGGCGCTGGTCTCGGATATCGAGCGGATCCGCGAGACGCTGGGGATCGACCGCTGGATCTGCTTCGGCGGCAGTTGGGGCGCCACGCTGGCGCTGATCTACGCCATCAGCCACCCCGAACGGGTGCAGGGGCTGGTCTTGCGCGGCGTCTTCCTGATGACCCAGGCCGAGCTCGACTGGTTCTACGGCGGCGGGGCAGGGGCCTTCTTTCCCGACATCTGGGCCCGCTTCGTCGGCCTCGTCCCCGAGGCCGAGCGCGGCGACCTGATCGCGGCCTATCACCGGCGGCTGTTCTCGGGCAACCTGATGGAAGAGACCCGCTTCGGCCGCGCCTGGGCGAGCTGGGAGAATGCGCTGGCCTCGGTCTCGCATGACGGGCCGATGGGCGAGAGCCCGGCCGATTATGCCCGCGCCTTTGCCCGGCTGGAGAATCATTATTTCGTCAATGCAGGTTTCCTCGACCATGACGGCTGGATCCTCGCCAACCGCTCGCGGATCGAGCATCTTCCCGCCCATATCGTGCAGGGCCGCTACGACATGATCTGCCCGCCCATTTCGGCTTGGAAACTGGCCGATGGCTGGGATCGGGCCGAGCTGCGCATGGTGCCTCTGGCCGGCCATGCGCTGTCGGAACCGGGGATCAGCGCCGAGCTGGTGCGGGTGATGGACGACCTGCGCGGCTGAAACCGCGCGGCCTTCCGGCGCAGGCGGAACCGTGGCGGGGTTTCGGGGCTTTCGCCGGATTTTCACGGCCCCGTTACGCTTGCAGGGTCTTCGGCCCCCCCTATATACGCCCGGTAGCCGGAAGAGGCGGTCGCCTCGACCGGCCAAGTCTGGGATCGGGAGACAGGGGCCGACGAACGGGCCTGTGTCCCATAACATCGCCGCAAGCAGAGGTGCATATCATGGCCAAAGTCATCGGGATCGACCTCGGGACGACCAACTCCTGCGTAGCCATCATGGATGGTTCGCAACCCCGGGTCATCGAGAATTCGGAAGGCGCGCGCACGACGCCCTCCATCGTGGGTTTCACGGAAAGCGAGCGTCTGGTCGGCCAGTCGGCCAAGCGTCAGGCGGTCACCAACCCCTCCAACACCGTCTTCGCGGTGAAGCGCCTGATCGGGCGCCGCATGGACGACGTGCATATCGCGAAAGACAAGAAGAACCTGCCCTACACGCTGGTCAACGGCGGCAACGGCGATGCCTGGGTGGAAATCCGCGGCGAGAAATACTCGCCCTCGCAGATCTCCGCCTTCATCCTGCAGAAGATGAAGGAAACCGCCGAAGCCTATCTCGGCGAGAGCGTGACCCAGGCGGTCATCACCGTTCCGGCCTATTTCAACGACGCCCAGCGTCAGGCCACCAAGGACGCGGGCAAGATCGCCGGTCTGGAAGTGCTGCGGATCATCAACGAGCCGACGGCAGCCGCGCTGGCCTACGGGCTCGACAAGAAGGAAAGCCGTACCATCGCGGTCTATGACCTCGGCGGCGGTACCTTCGACATCACCATCCTCGAGATCGACGACGGCCTCTTCGAAGTGAAATCCACCAACGGGGATACCTTCCTCGGCGGGGAAGACTTCGACATGCGGATCGTCAACTACCTCGCCGACGAGTTCAAGAAAGAGCATGGCGTCGATCTCACGCTCGACAAGATGGCGCTGCAGCGCCTGAAGGAAGCGGCGGAAAAGGCCAAGATCGAGCTGTCCTCCTCCAGCCAGACCGAAATCAACCAGCCCTTCATCAGCATGGACCGCAACACGGGCCAGCCGCTGCACATGGTGATGAAGCTGACCCGCGCCAAGCTGGAAAGCCTGGTCGGCGACCTGATCAAGGCCTCGATCAAGCCCTGCCAGGCCGCGCTGAAGGATGCCGGTCTCGGCATCGGCGACATCGACGAGGTGGTTCTGGTCGGCGGCATGACCCGCATGCCCCGCGTGATCGAGGAAGTGACCAAGTTCTTCGGCAAGGAGCCGCACAAGGGCGTGAACCCGGATGAGGTCGTGGCGCTCGGCGCCGCCATCCAGGCCGGCGTGCTGCAGGGCGACGTGAAGGACGTGGTCCTGCTCGACGTGACCCCGCTCTCGCTGGGGATCGAGACGCTGGGCGGCGTGTTCACCCGGCTGATCGACCGCAACACCACGATCCCGACCAAGAAGTCCCAGGTCTTCTCGACCGCCGAGGACAACCAGAACGCCGTGACGATCCGCGTCTTCCAGGGCGAACGCGAGATGGCTGCCGACAACAAGATGCTCGGCCAGTTCAACCTCGAGGACATCCCGCCGGCGCCGCGCGGCATGCCGCAGATCGAGGTGACCTTCGACATCGACGCCAACGGCATCGTGTCGGTGGGCGCCAAGGACAAGGGCACCGGCCGGGCGCAGAACATCACTATCCAGGCCTCGGGCGGTCTGAGCGATGAAGACATCGAGAAGATGGTGAAGGACGCCGAAGCCAATGCCGAGTCGGACAAGGCCCGGCGCGAGCTGGTGGAAACCCGCAACCAGGCCGAAAGCCTGCTGCACTCCACCCGCAAGTCGATCGACGAGCATGGCGACAAGGTCGATCCCTCGACCGTGGAAGCCATCGAATTCGCGATGAACGCGCTGGAGGAAAGCCTGAAGACCGAGGATCCCGGCAAGATCAAGGGCGGGATCCAGAACCTCACCGAGGCGTCGATGCGTCTGGGCGAGGCGATCTACAAGGCCAGCCAGACCGAGGGCGAGCCCTCCGATGAGAACCCCCGTTCGGTGGATGACGACATCGTCGACGCCGACTTCGAGGATCTTGGCGACAACAAGCGGAAGTAAGACCGCACGGAACGGACAGGAGGGCGGCCCGCAAGGCCGCCCTCCGCGCGTTCCCCAGAGGGGTTTGCCATGGCAAAACGCGACTATTACGAAGTTCTTGGCGTGGCGCGCGGCGCTTCGGCGGAAGAGCTGAAAAAAGCCTATCGCACCAAGGCGAAAGAGCTTCACCCCGACCGCAACTCCCACGACCCGAATGCCGAGGCCCTGTTCAAGGATGTGAACGAGGCCTACGACGTGCTGAAGGACGCCGACAAGAAGGCGGCCTATGACCGCTACGGTCACGCGGCCTTCGAGGGTGGCATGGGCGCCTCGGCGCGCGGCGGTCACGGCCAGCAGGGCGATTTCGCCTCGGCCTTCTCCGACGTGTTCGAGGATCTGTTCGGCGATTTCATGGGCGGTCGCGGTGGCGGTGGCGGGCGTGCCCGGGCGCAGCGCGGTTCCGACCTGCGCTACAACCTGCGCGTCTCGCTGGAAGAGGCCTTCCGCGGCGTGCAGAAGACCATCAACGTCCCGGCCTCCATCGCCTGCGACGCCTGCAAGGGCACCGGCGCCGAAGGCGGGGCCGAACCCGTCACCTGCCCGACCTGCTCGGGCATGGGCAAGGTCCGGGCGCAGCAGGGCTTCTTCACCGTCGAACGCACCTGCCCGACCTGCAACGGCATGGGCCAGATCGTCAAGAACCCCTGCAAGGTCTGCCACGGTGCCGGCCGGGTCGAGAAGGAACGTGCGCTTTCGGTCAACATCCCTGCCGGGGTGGAGACCGGCACCCGCATCCGTCTCGCCGGCGAGGGCGAGGCCGGCATGCGTGGCGGGCCGACGGGCGATCTCTACATCTTCATCGAGGTGCGCGAGCACGCGATCTTCCAGCGCGACGGCGTTCACCTGTTCTGCCGCGTCCCCGTCTCGATCACCACGGCGGCGCTGGGCGGGGAGGTCGAGGTGCCGACGATCGACGGCGGCTCCAGCCGGGTGAAGGTGCCTGCGGGCAGCCAGACCGGCAAGCAGATGCGCCTGCGCGCCAAGGGCATGCCCGCCCTGCGCGGCGGCGGCTCCGGCGACATGCTGATCGAGCTGGCGGTGGAGACTCCGGTCAACCTGACAAGCCGTCAGAAGGAGCTGCTGCGCGAGTTCGAGAAGCTTTCGGAAGACAACAACCCGGAAGGGTCGTCGTTCTTCTCGAAGGTTAAGGGTTTCTGGGATGGGATGAAGGGGTGATTGGCGAAAGAGGAAGGCTCCGGTGGAGCCTTCCCGCCAATCACGGGCGGCCCGTGGCCGCCCCGGGGGCCGAAGCAGCAGAGCCCCCCAGATCCTCAGCAAACCTCACAGATCGCAAAAGCCCCGCCCCCGCGGGGCTTTCTCATTACCCCACCCCTTCCACCGCCCGCCCCATTAACCACGCGCCCCAGCCCGACTGCGTGCATTCCCCGTGCATCGACCGTGCACGGAGATCACACCGCCGAATCCGCCGATTAACGCCCGATTCCCCGACCCGCTTAACCCTTCCTTCACTACCCGTTGCCACCCTCTCCGCATGAGCCGGAAACGCGCCTTCCACGAAGCCCCCCTGCCGCTCTTCCCCGAGGAGGACGAGGCGATCGGCAGCGCCTTGCCCGACAAGCTGCCCTCCTACATCGCCGACCACCGCAAACGCCTGCGCAGCCGCTTCACCGAGGGCGGGGCCGCCGCTATGCCCGATTACGAACTGTTGGAACTGGTGCTGTTCCGCGCCATTCCCCGGCAGGATGTGAAGCCGCTGGCCCGGCGCCTGCTCGATGCCTTCGGCGATCTGAACCGCGTCATCACCGCCCCGCCGCCGCGGCTGATGGAGATACCAGGTGTGGGGGAGGCCGTGGTGCAGGACCTCAAGATCCTGGAGGCTGTGGCCCAGCGGCTGGCCCGGGCCCGGGTGCTGCACCGTCCGGTGCTGTCGTCATGGGCGGCGCTGCTCGACTACTGTCACACCGCCATGGCGCATCGCGAGACCGAACAGTTCCGCATCCTCTTCCTCGACCGCAAGAACGTGGTGATCGCCGACGAGGAACAGGCGCGTGGCACGGTCGATCACGTCCCGGTCTATCCGCGCGAGGTGGTGAAGCGCGCCTTGGAGCTGAACGCCAGTGCCTTGATTCTGGTGCACAATCACCCATCCGGCGACCCCACGCCCTCCGAGGCCGATATCGGCATGACCCTGCAGATCCAGGAGGCGGCGCAGATCCTCGGCATCACCCTGCACGACCATCTCATCATCGGAAAGGAGCGTGAACTCAGCTTCAGGGCGCAAGGTTACCTTTGACCAGCGGCCGCAGCCAGACCTCCACCCGCCGGTTCATCTGCCGTCCGGCCACGGTGGTGTCGCAGGCCATTGGCAGCGTCTCGCCATAGGCCTCGATCCGGGCGGCGGGCTTGCCCTCCGGCGTGTCGGTCAGCACCTCGGCAAGCGCCGCGGCGACCGCCTCGGCGCGCTGTTTCGAAAGCGCGAGGTTGGCCTCCGCAGCGCCTGTTCCATCGGAAAACCCCGCCAGAACAATCTGTTGCCCGCGGAACCGCCCGATCTCCAGCAGGGCCGCCAGATCGGTCAGGTTCTCGCGGCTATGGGCGTCGAGATTGTCGGTCCCTTCCTCGAAGCGGAAGGTCAGCGACAGCCGGTCGGTGCCCGCCATTCCCGCCGCCAGCCGGTTCAGATCGACGAGCGAGCCGTCCTCTCCCGCCGTGCGGATCGCGTTGATCAGCCGCGCACCATCCGCGGTCAGGGCCACCCGTGTCGGTGCCCGGTCGACATAGCCCGCCGCCGCGATGGCTTTCTGCGCGGGCAGGGTGGCGAGGAAATCCAGCAGCTCGCGCGCGAACAGCGGCAGCCGCCGCCGGGGTGTCACGAGGTAGAGCGGCAGCGACAGCGGGTAATCCTCGGCCTTCACCGCCAGCGGCGAGGGCTGCAGCGCGAAGCCGCAGCTGTCGATCAGCGGCAGGGCGCGCGCAACACCTTGTGCCGATTGCCCTGTGACAGCCAAGCCATAGGGGTCGCGGGCCATGGCCTCGGCCAGGGTGGCGAGATCGGGGTGCGTCACCGAGGCCGGGATCGCCCGCCCCAGCCGGCCCGCCAGCGCCGCCTGCAGGCTGGCCTCCGGCTCCAGCGCATGCAGCACCAGAGGCATGTCCGGCCCGCCAAGCTCCGCCCAGTTCTCCACCTCCCCCGACAGTGCCCGCGCCAGATCCGGCGTCGAGATGCGGGGAAGCGGGTTGTCCGGCGAGACGATCGGCAGCAGCGCATCGAGAGCCAGCACACGCGAGGTCAGCTCCGGCACGGCAGTGGCCGAAACCACCAGTTCCGCCGCGCCGTCGGTGAGCGCTTCCAGCGCTTGTGCCGGGGGGGCGGGGGCGAAGCTCACCTCGGCGATGGCCGTCCCCTCGGCATTGGCGATGCGCGCGGTGAAGCCACCCTCGAAGGGCGCCGTCTCGATCCGGTAGCCGTGCGCCTCGGCGAAACTGTTGAGAAGACGTGGCAAAATTCCGTTGCCGGGCTCGGCCGCGCCGAGGATGCGCAGGGTGGCCAAGGGCGCGATAAGGTCGGGGCAGGCCGGGCCATCGCAGATCACCGAGGCGCCGTCGACGGTGAGGGGGCCGTATTTCGTCTCCAGCCGGTAGAACTCGCCGTCGAAGCCCATCAGCGTGCCATCGAGGCTCAGCCCGCCGTTGCGGGCGGTCAGCGTGATGTCCTGCGCGGGGGCGGCGACAGGCAAACCCAGCGCGGCGAATATCGCCGCACGCCACATCAATCGCCGCATCTGCCCCCGCCGCTGTCTAGTTCGCGGCGGCGATACTCACGTCCCCGGGGAGATTTTTCAACAGCAGATAATCACCGACCGCCGCACAATCCGGCATGGTCACGCTCAGCTCGGTCACGCTGCTGCGCCCGTTGCGGCTTTCCAGCGTCTCACCCAGAAGCTCGCGCCCGCAGGTCGCCGGGGTGATCGCGGCTTCCAGCGTGGCAGCCTCGCCGCCGGTGGAGGCGGGCGGGAAGGTGTAGACCTCGGCCAGCATCGGCAGGCTGACGCTGGCATCGCCCAGACGGCTGAGCCTGTCCTCCTGCGCTGCGGGGACGTGGATCTGGAAGGCATCCTCGGCCAGCCATTGCACGGCAAAGCGGCGGATGCCGGCCATGTCGGCCACAGGCGCCGCCGCCTCGATCTCGGATCCGTCGGTGAGCAGCACCGACACGGCGCCCGCCCGGTCCATCGCCGGCAGCGTGCCGGAGAAACTGCCCTCGGCGCCGATGCGGGCGGTCACGGCCAGCCCGGCATGGCGCAGCACGACGCGCTCATTGCGGTGGCAGGGGGCGGTCAGCGCCAGCTTCAGCAGCGCGCCGGGGGCTGCGGTCAGCTCCAGCGCGGCGGTGCAGGTGGTGGGTGTCTGGGGGGCAGGGGTCTCCGGCTCCGGTGGCAGGACGAGGGCTGCCTGACGGTCCTGCGGCGCGGCGGGCAGGCGGCCCAGCACGGGCAGGGCGGGCATCTCGGGGGCCACCGGCAGCACGAGGGTCGGGGCAGGCCCGGCGGAGAGCAGGGTGATCCCGGTCGGCTCCGGCGGCGCCTCGGCCCGGGCGCCGAAGGGCAGGGCCACGCCGTGCTGGACATATTGCCCGGCGGCGATGGCGACCGACAGTGTCACCCCCGCCATTGCCACCTTGCGGATCAAGTTCATCTTCGCCTCCGTCCACTGCCCGACTCGGACAGGCTAGAGACCAAAGCGGGCCAATCCATGGCTGAACTGGGGTTTGTTTCCTGCGCGGACTCGACGAATGCCCCAGAGGGGGCGACGGGGCGCGATCCGCGCCCCGATCGTGCCACAATCAGGCGAGGCGCCCGTGGCAGTGCTTGAACTTCTCGCCCGAGCCGCAGGGGCAGAGATCGTTGCGCGCCGGGTTGCCCCAGGTCGAGGGGTCGGCCTCGTCGAAGCCCGCGGCGACGAGCACCGGCTGGGCAGCGGCGGGGGCCGTGGCCTCGGGCGCCGGGGCCGGGGCAGCCGCGGGGGCCGGGGCCGGGGCCGGAGCGGCGGCGCGCTGCTGGTCCATCAACTGCTGGATCATCGCCTGCTGCTCCGCCTCGGAGAGCGGGCGGACCTGCGACAGTTTCTGCGTGACATCCTGCCGCAGCGAGTTCAGCAGCGACTCGAACAACGCGAAGCCTTCGGTCTTGTATTCCGACAGCGGGTCGCGCTGCGCATAGCCGCGGAAGCCGACGACCGAGCGCAGATGCTCCAGCGTCAGCAGGTGCTCGCGCCACTTGGCATCGATGGTCTGCAGCAGGATCTGCTTCTCGATGTTGCGCATCGTCTCGGCGCCGAAGCCCTCGGCCTTTTCCGACATCATCTTGTCGGACTGCTCGCAGAGCCTCTCGCGGATCACCTCTTGATCGACGCCTTCCTCGTTGGCCCAGGCGGCCACCGGCACGTCCATCGCCAGCTTTTCCATCAGCGCGTTGCGCAGACCGTGGGTATCCCACTGGTCGGGGTAGGAGCGGGGCGGCATGTAGAGGTCGATCAGGTCGTCGATCACCTGATAGCGCATGTCCTGTACGATCTCGGACAGGTCTTCGGCCTGCATGATCTCCAGCCGCTGGCTGAAGATCGCCTTGCGCTGGTCGTTCATCACGTCGTCGAACTTCAGAAGCTGCTTGCGGATGTCGAAGTTGCGGCCCTCGACCTTGGCCTGCGCCTTTTCCAGCGACTTGTTGACCCAGGGGTGAACGATGGCCTCGCCATCCTTCATGCCCAGCGTCGACAGCACCTTGTCGAGCCGCTCCGAGCCGAAGATCCGCATCAGGTCGTCTTCGAGGCTGAGGAAGAAGGCCGAACGCCCCGGGTCGCCCTGTCGGCCCGAGCGGCCGCGCAGCTGGTTGTCGATCCGGCGGGATTCGTGCCGCTCGGTGGCCAGGACGAACAGGCCGCCGGCGTCGAGCACCTTCTGCTTCTCGTCGGCATGCTCCGCCTCGATCTGGCGGCGCACCTCGTCGGGGTTGGCGGACGGGTCGGCGGCCAGCGCCTGCATCACCTTCATCTCGACGTTGCCGCCGAGCTGGATGTCGGTGCCGCGACCGGCCATGTTGGTGGCGATGGTGACGGCGCCGAGCTTGCCCGCGTCGGCCACGATCTGCGCTTCCTGCTCGTGCTGGCGGGCGTTCAGCACGTTATGCGGGATGCCCTCCTGCTTCAGCAGCTCCGACAACGCCTCGGACTTGTCGATCGAGGTGGTGCCGACGAGGATCGGCTGACCCTTGCCGTTGGCTTCCTTGATGCAATCGATGATCCCGGCATGCTTCTCGCGCGAGGTGCGGTACACGGCGTCATGCTCGTCCTTGCGCTGCACCGGGCGGTTGGTCGGCACTTCGACGACGCCGAGACCGTAGATCTCGAGGAATTCCTCGGCTTCGGTCGTGGCCGTGCCGGTCATCCCGGCCAGCTTGTCGTAGAGGCGGAAGTAGTTCTGGAAGGTCACAGAGGCGAGGGTGACGTTTTCCGGCTGGATCGCCACGCCTTCCTTGGCCTCGATCGCCTGATGCAGGCCGTCCGACAGGCGGCGGCCACGCATCATGCGGCCGGTGAATTCGTCGATCAGCATCACCTCGCCGTCGCGGACGATATACTGCTGGTCACGGGTGAAGAGCTTGTGGGCGCGCAGGCCCTGGGTGACGTGGTGCACCAGCGTCGTGCTTTCCGGGTCGTAGAGCGACTGGCCCTCGGGCAGCAGGCCGATCTCCGACAGGCGGCGCTCCACGAATTCGTTGCCTTCCTCGGTGAAGGTGACGTTGCGGGTCTTCTCGTCCAGCTTGAAATGCTCGGGCACCAGTTCCGGGATCAGCAGGTCGACCTTCTGATAGAGGTCGCTGCGGTCCTGGCTCGGGCCGGAGATGATGAGCGGGGTGCGGGCTTCGTCGATCAGGATCGAGTCCACCTCGTCGACGATGGCGAAGAAATGCCCGCGCTGGCTCATCTCTTCGATGGAGCCCTTCATGTTGTCGCGCAGGTAGTCGAAGCCCAGCTCGTTGTTCGTCGCATAGGTGATGTCGGCGCGGTAGGCCGACTTCTTTTCCGCGTCGGGCTGGTAGGGGTAGACGACGCCGGTCGTCAGACCGAGGGCGCCGTAGACCTTGCTCATCCATTCCGCGTCGCGCTTGGCGAGGTAGTCGTTCACCGTGACGACATGCACGCCCTTGCCGGCCAGCGCGTTCAGGTAGGCCGGGAAGGTTGCGACGAGGGTCTTGCCTTCGCCGGTCTTCATCTCGGCGATATTGCCCTGATGCAGGAAGATGCCGCCCTTCAGCTGCACGTCGAAGGCGCGCAGGCCGAGCGCGCGGCGCGCGCCCTCGCGACAGTTGGCGAAGGCTTCGGGCAGCAGGTCGTCGAGGCTCTCGCCCCCCTGCGCCCGGCGCTGGAATTCCGCCGTCTTCTGCTTCAGGCCTTCGTCCGACAGCTTGCTGAACTCGGCCTCCAGCTCGTTGATCCGAGCGACCACCGAGCGAACCGATTTCACCTTGCGGTCGTTGGGCGTTCCGAAAATCTTCTTCGCGAGCGTACCGAGACCCAGCATGTTTTCTCCGCCTGGTCGTTCCTGACAAGCCAAGTCTTTCTTGACATGATCGTGTGAGGCTCTGCCTTGCTCCCTCGTGTCGCCTTCCATAGAAGGGCTGGGAAGCCTCGGCCGGATGCGCCGCACGCGACCATCGCGATTTAAGGGTCTGGCGGGGGCAAGTCAACGTCGCGCGACAGCGCGCCCGTTCAGGAGAAGGTGAGATGGCGAAATACGCGAAACTCATGCGGGGCACCGCCTTGGCGACAGCCTGCATCATGGGGCTGGCTCTGCCGGCCGCGGCGCAGGACGCGACGGCCTCCACCGTGGTGGCCACGGTGAACGGCTCGGACATCACGCTGGGCCACATGATCGCCCTGCGCGAGACCCTGCCGGAGCAGTATCAGTCGCTGCCCGATGACGCGCTGTTCAACGGCATCCTGGAACAGCTGATCCAGCAGCAGGCGCTGGCGCAATCGGTCGAAGGCTCGATGACCCCGCGCGACACGCTGGCGCTGGAGAACGACCGGCGCGGCTATCTGTCCAACGCGGCGCTGAAGGCGGTCGTGGAAGGCGCGGTCACGGACGAGGCGCTGCAGGCGGCCTATGACGCCAAATACACCGGCGCCGAGCCGCAGACCGAATACAACGCCTCGCATATCCTCGTCGCCAGCGAGGACGAGGCCAAGAAGCTGAAGACCGAGATTGACGGCGGCGCCGACTTTGCCGAGTTGGCCAAGGCCAATTCGAGCGATGGCGCGGCGGCCAATGGCGGCTCGCTCGGCTGGTTCGGGCTCGGCATGATGGTGAAGCCCTTCGAGGATGCCGTCGTCACGATGAAGCCCGGCGACGTGGCCGGCCCGATCCAGACCCAGTTCGGCTGGCATCTGGTGAAGCTGGTCGAGACCCGCGTCGCGGAAGCGCCGGCGCTCGACGAGGTGCGCGACGAACTCGCCGCCCAGATCGAGCAGGAAGCGGTCGCCAAGCATGTCGAAGAGCTGACTGCCGCCGCTACCGTCACCCGGCCCGGCGAGGGGATTGACCCGGCAAAACTTCGGGACCAAACACTGATCGACAAGTAAACCGGACAAAGGGGCGGGCGATGGCGAAGACCGATTGGAAGGCCGAGGCCAAGACGCTGAAGAAGAAGCTGTCGAAGCTGAAGGCGAAGGACGCGGCTCCGGCCAAACCCGCCAAAATGGTCTCGCCGCTCGCCCCTGCCGGATTTCCCGCGCTGCCGGTGATCGGCGGCGTGGAATATGCCGCGGTCGAGGCCGGGGTGCGCTATGCCAACCGCAAGGACGTGATGCTGATCCGCCTTGCGCCCGGCACATCGGTCGCGGGCGTCTTCACCCGATCCTCCACCCGCGCGGCCTGCGTGCTCGACTGTCAGGCGAAGCTCGCCGGCAAGGTCGATGCCGCGGCGGGTGCGGCCATCGTGGTGAACTCGGGCAATTCCAATGCCTTCACCGGCGCCGTCGGCGTCGAAGCGGTGGAAGCCGTGACCGGCGCCGTTGCCAAGGCGCTCGACCTTCCGGCCAGCCGGGTGTTCTCCTCCTCCACCGGGGTGATCGGCGAGCCGCTGCCCTACGAGAAGATCACCGCAAAGATCCCCGATCTGGTCAAGGACCTGCGCGAGGACGGCATCGAGATGGCCGCGCGCGCGATGATGACCACCGACACCTTCGCCAAGGGCGCCTCCGCCGTGGTGCATGGCGACGGCGGCGAGATCCGCATCGCCGGGATCGCAAAGGGCTCGGGGATGATCGCGCCGGACATGGCGACGATGCTGGTCTATATCTTCACCGACGCCAAGATCTCGGCGGTGAACCTGCAGAAACTGCTCTCGCGTCAGGTGGATGACACCTTCAACGCGATCACGGTGGACAGCGATACCTCCACCTCCGACGCGCTGATCCTCGCCGCCACGGGCCAGAGCCCGGCGGCAGAAATCGCGCTGCGCTCGCGCGTGGCCAAGGATTTCGAGGCGGCGCTGAAGGCCGTCATGCTCGACCTCGCGCATCAGGTGGTGCGCGACGGCGAGGGGGCGACGAAATTCGTCGAGGTGAAGGTGACGGGCGCGGCGTCCCCCGAGGACGCGCATCGCGTGGCCATGGCCATCGCCAACTCGCCGCTGGTCAAGACCGCCATCGCCGGGCAGGACCCGAACTGGGGCCGCGTGGTCATGGCCGTCGGCAAGTCCGGCGCTCAGGCGGATCGGGACAAGCTGACGATCCGCTTTGGCGATGTGCTGGTGGCCGAGAAGGGCTGGCGCAGCCCCGACTACAGCGAGGAGAAGGCCGCGGCCTACATGCAGCGCGACGAGCTGGTGATCGCTGTCGATCTGGGGCTGGGCAAGGCCGCGAAATCGGTCTGGACCTGCGATCTGACCCACCGCTACATCGACATCAACGCCGATTACCGCTCGTGAAACTGCTGCTCGTTTCGGCCGTCGCCCTGATCGACCGCGACGGCCGCATCCTGCTGGCACAGCGCCCCGAGGGGAAATCCCTCGCCGGGCTCTGGGAGTTTCCCGGCGGCAAGGTGGAGCCCGGCGAAACGCCCGAGGCAGCGCTGATTCGCGAGCTGAAGGAAGAGTTGGGGATCGACACCAAGGCCAGCTGCCTCGCGCCGCTGACCTTCGCCAGCCACAGCTATGAAGACTTCCACCTCTTGATGCCGCTGTTCGCCTGTCGCCGCTGGGAAGGCATTCCCGAGGCGCGCGAGGGTCAGACTCTGGCCTGGGTGATGCCGAACCGGCTGCGCGACTACCCGATGCCCCCGGCTGACCTGCCGCTGATCCCGATTCTGCGCGACTGGCTGTGACATATTGGTGTCATAACTTCGTCGCATGCCCGTAAAATAGACTCCCTCGCAAAGAAGTTAATGTGTTATTCAAAATTGTTCCCTCAGTATGGGGCAGGGAACAGATTTATTTTGGGGGATGCTCATGCTGAGAACGATCACGATAGGCAGCTGCGTTCAGGTTCAGGGTCTGGTGGTCGGCCATATGGCCGATGGCAAGATCATGGTGCGCGTCGACGAGCGTAATTTCGTCGGCTTTCCGGTGGTGACACTGCGCGCCGCCTGATCCGTCAGCCGCGCACAGCAAAAAGGCCGGGTTCGCACCCGGCCTTTTTAATTTCTGGAGAGAGGGCGATCAGGCCAGCTTGCGCTGGACCTCTTCACGCTCGAAGATCTCGATGACGTCGCCCGGACGGATGTCCTCGTAGCGCTCGAAGGCCATGCCGCATTCCTGACCGGACTGCACTTCCTTCACTTCGTCCTTGAAGCGCTTCAGCGTCTTCAGCGTGCCCTCGTGGATCACCACGTTCTCGCGCAGCAGACGCACCCCGGCTGAGCGGCGGGCGATGCCTTCGGTGACCAGACAGCCGGCAACCATGCCGACGCCGGTGACCTTGAACACTTCCTTGATCTGCGCGTAGCCGATGAAGGTCTCGCGCACTTCGGCCTTCAGGAGGCCCGAGGCGGCGGCTTTCACGTCGTCCACGAGATCGTAGATTACGCTGTAGTAGCGGATCTCCACGCCCTTCTGGTTCGCCGACTGCCGCGCCGAGGCATTGGCCCGGACGTTGAAGCCGATGACCGGCGCGCCCGAGGCCTCGGCCAGACCGATGTCGGACTCGGTGATCGCACCCACACCGTAGTGCAGCACGCGCACGCGCACCTCGTCGTTGCCGATCTTTTCCATCGCCTGGACGATGGCCTCGGCAGAGCCCTGCACGTCGGCCTTCACCACGATCGGCAGCTCGGACACGCTCTGGTCGGCCTTGGCCTTGGCCATCAGCTGTTCCAGCGTCGTCGCCGCACCCAGAGCCGCGCGCTTGTCCTTCGCGGCCTTCTCGCGGTAGTCCGCGATCTCGCGGGCCTGCGCTTCGGTCTCGACCACGTTCAGCACGTCGCCGGCTTCGGGCGTGCCGCTGAGGCCGAGCACCTCGACCGGCACCGAGGGGCCGGCTTCTTCGATGCGATCACCCTTGTCGTTGATCAGCGCGCGCACCTTGCCCCACTGCTGCCCGACGACGAAGATGTCGCCGCGCTTCAGCGTGCCGTGCTGCACCAGAACCGTGGCCACCGGGCCACGACCCACGTCGAGCTTGGCTTCGATCACCGCACCCTGGGCCGCCCGATTCGGGTTGGCCTTGAGGTCGAGGATCTCGGCCTGCAGCGCGATGGTCTCCAGAAGCTCGTCCAGCCCCAGCCCGGTCTTGGCCGAAACCTCGACATCGAGCACGTCGCCCGACATCTTTTCGACGATGACCTCGTGCTGCAGCAGGTCGGTGCGGACCTTGTTCGGGTCTGCCTCGTGCTTGTCGATCTTGTTGATCGCCACGATCATCGGCACCTTCGCCGCTTTCGCGTGCTTGATGGCCTCGATCGTCTGCGGCATCACGGCGTCATCCGCCGCCACCACCAGAACCACGATATCCGTCACCTGCGCGCCACGGGCCCGCATCGAGGTGAAGGCCGCGTGGCCGGGGGTGTCGAGGAAGGTCAGGACCGCACCGTTGTCGGTCGTCACCTGATAGGCGCCGATGTGCTGGGTGATGCCGCCGGCCTCGCCCGACACGACACTGGTCTTGCGGATCGCGTCCAGCAGCGAGGTCTTGCCGTGGTCGACGTGGCCCATGATCGTGATGATCGGCGGGCGCGAGACGGTGTTCTCGCTGGTGTCCTGCACCGAGTCGATCACATGCTCGACGTCGGCATCCGACACGCGGACGGCGCGGTGGCCGAATTCCTCGATCACCAGTTCCGCCGTGTCGGCGTCGATGCTCTGGTTCATGGTGACCATCATGCCCATTTTCATGAGCGATTTCACCACGTCCGCGGCCCGTTCGGCCATGCGGTTGGCCAGTTCCTGCACCACGATCGTCTCGGGCAGCTGCACGTCGCGCACCTGCTTCTCGGGCTTGCTGAAGCCCATGGCCTTCTGGCGCGCCTTTTCCTGCTTGCGCTTCATCGCGGCGAGCGACCGGGTACGGCCGCCCTCGCCAGCCAGCGCCTCGTTCAGCGTCAGCTTGCCGGCGCGACGGGCGTCGTCTGTCTTGGTCTTGGCGTTGCGGTCGCGGTCGCCGCCACCGTCGCGATCGCGGTCCTTGCGCGGGCTGAGACCCGGCTTGGCACCAGCGGGGGCGCCGGACTGATTGCGCGTGTTGACCTCTTCCGCTGCCGGAGACGGCGTGGCGGAAGGCGCCGGGGCGCGCTTGGCTTCCTCGGCACGTTTTGCTGCGGCTTCGGCCTCGGCCTTGGCGCGCTCTTCCTCTTCGGCCTTGGCGCGCAGGGCCTCGACGCGCTCGCGCTCCTCGCGTTCCTTGGCTTCAAGGTCCTCGCGGCGGCGCTGGCGATCTTCCTCGCGGATGCGATCTTCCTCGGCGCGGCGCGCTGCATCCTCGGCCTCGCGGGCCTTGGCGTTGCGCAGAGCCGTCAGCCGGCGCTCCATCTCGGCGTCGGAAATGCCCGCGGGGCGCTTCGACGGATCACCGAGGTGGGACGGGGAGGCGGAGTTGGAAGAAGACCCCGAGGCACCGGGTTTAGGCACGACAACGCGCTTGCGCTTGGTTTCCACCAGCACACTCTTGGTCCGACCGTGGCTGAAGCTTTGCTTCACCTGCCCCGAACGAGGCGTGCCACCCAGACCGAGGGGTTTCTTACCGTCTGTATCGCTCATGCGTCTTTCGTATCCCTTCCGACGGTCTCGCCGTCGATTTGCCCGCCGCTGGCGGCCTTGCCGCCGATTTCGCTTCTCAGCCCGGCGAGCCTTGCCGCTTCCTCTACAACACGTGTCGTGAGTCCACCAGACGCAAGCGCGCCGTGTATGGCATGTTCACGGCCGAATGCCAAACCCAATTCCCGGGCCGTCAGGCAGCCGATGAACGTCTCTTTTCCGTCCGGCGGGTGCAGCTTCATCTTGCCGCGCTCCGACCCGTCGCTGGCCTGCACAAGGATCTTCGCCTTGCCCTTGACCAGCCAGTCCTTCACCTTCTCGAAGCCGGTCACGGCATCGCCGGCCTTGCGCGCCAGCGACACCAGATCGACCACCCGCCGGGCCAGCTGGGTCTCGACCATATCGGCCAGACCCTCGGGCACCGTCAGGGGCTGCCGCGCCGCGCGGGCAAAGAGCCCCTTGGCGGCGGCCTTCTCGATCGCCTTGCGGTCGGCCGTGACATAGAAGCCCCGACCGGGCAGACGACCCAATACATCCGGCACCACCTGAGCGTCCGGTCCCAGACCGAAGCGGACAAGACCCGCCTTCGGCTGGCTTTCCCCGGTGACGATGCACCGGCGTTCGGGGTCATCCCCCTTGTCGTCCCGGCCCCCGCGCGTCACGGTCGGCGATCCGAGGCCCTCAGGCCTCGTCCTCCTCGGTGACGGCCTCGGCTTCGCCTTCGGCCTCCATCTCGGTCGGGTCGACCCAGCCCAGCATGACGCGCGCGGTCATCACCAGATGCTGCGCCTCTTCAAGGCTGACGTCAAACTTCTCGAGCACACCCTCGTCCTTCACCCGCTGGCCGTTCGCCGTGGTCCAGCCGCCGGCCAGTTCCCAGTCGGCGCAGGTCGCGAAGTCTTCCAGCGTCTTGATGCCGTCCTTTGCAAGCGCTTCCAGCATCTGCGGCGTCAGGCCCTCGAAGTTCACCAGCGAATCCTCGACGCCCAGTTCGCGCGCCGTCTCCATCGCCTTGCGGTTGGCCGCTTCCAGATGGTCGCGGGCACGGGCCTGCAGTTCGCCTGCGGTGCCTTCGTCGAAGCCGTCGATGGACAGGAGTTCCTCGGTGTCGACGTAGGCGACTTCTTCCAGATTGGTGAAGCCCTCGGCAACAAGGAGTTGGGCCATCATCTCATCGATATCAAGGGTCTCGATGAAGAGATTCGTCCGCTCGGTGAATTCTGCCTGACGGCGGGCCGATTCATCGGCCTCGGTCATGATGTCGATGTCGAGCCCGGTGAGCTGGCTGGCCAGACGCACGTTCTGGCCGCGACGGCCGATGGCCAGCGACAGCTGCTCGTCCGGCACCACGACCTCGATCTTGCCGGCTTCCTCGTCGATCACGACCTTGGAGACCTCGGCCGGCTGCAGCGCGTTCACGAGGAACGTCGCCTGATCCTGGTTCCACGGGATGATGTCGATCTTCTCGCCCTGCAGCTCGTTCACCACGGCCTGGACGCGGCTGCCGCGCATGCCGACGCAGGCGCCGACCGGGTCGATCGAGTTGTCATAGGAGATGACGGCGATCTTGGCGCGCGAGCCCGGGTCGCGGGCGACGGCCTTGATCTCGATGATGCCGTCATAGATTTCCGGCACTTCCATCTTGAACAGCTCGGCCATGAACTGCGGGTCGGTGCGCGACAGGAAGACCTGCGGGCCGCGGGCCTCGCGGCGGACGTCCTTGATATAGGCGCGGATGCGGTCGTTCGGGCGGTAGCTCTCGCGGCCGATCTTCTCGTTCCGGCGCAGGATGGCCTCGCCGCGACCGATGTCGACGATGATGTTGCCGTATTCCTCGCGCTTGACCTGACCGTTGATGATCGTGCCCTTGCGGTCCTTGAATTCCTCGAACTGGCGGTCACGCTCGGCTTCGCGCACTTTCTGCAGGATGACCTGCTTGGCCGATTGCGCGGCGATGCGCCCGAGATCGACCGGCGGCACCTCGTCGATCACCTCGTCACCGACCTTGGGATCGGCGAGGTGGCTCTTGGCCTGCTTGACCGTCATCTGCGCGTGGTGATTCTCCAGCGCCTCGTCCTCGACCACGGTGCGGATGCGCGCAAAGGTCGCGCGGCCGGTCTTGCGGTCGATCCGCACGCGGATGTCGAGTTCCGAGCCGTAGCGCGACTTGGCCGCACGGGCGAGGCTTTCCTCCATCGCCTGGATCACCAGATCCGGGTCGATCATCTTCTCACGGGCCACCGCTTCGGCGGTTTGCAGCAGTTCAAGCTGGTTGGCAGAGGTAATCGCCATGTCAGTGCTCCTGGAAAGCGGTCAGTGCTTGGTTGCAGGCTGCTCGGCGTCATCCGCCTCGTCGCCCGTGGTCTCTTGGATCTCGTCGAAATCCGCCTCGTCGAAGGTGCCGCTGGCCTTGCGCTGGCGCAGCATCTCGGCGATCAGCTCGTCGGTCAGGATCAGCTTTGCATCTGACAGCCAGTCGAACTGCAGGCCGATGGTCACGAAGTTGTCCTTGCCCTCTTCCAGCGTGATCAGGACCTCCTCGCCTTCGGTCCCAGCCAGTTCGCCCTTGAAGCGGCGGCGACCGTCGATCAGCTCGGTCGTCTCGATGCGGGCCTCATAGCCCACCCACATGTCGAAATCCTTGAGCCGGGTCAAAGGACGGTCGATGCCGGGGCTGGAGACTTCGAGGATGTAGTTGTCCTCGACCGGGTCTTCCACGTCGAGCACCGCCGAGACGGCGGTGGAGATGCGGGCGCATTCGTCCACGACGATGCCGCCCTCGGGGCGGTCGGCCATGATCTGCAGGATGCGGGTCTTGCCACCCATCAGGCGGATGCGGACCAGTTCGAACCCCAGCCCCTCGATGGTGGGGGTGACGATATCGGCCAGTCGGCGGTCGATGGCGGTCTTGGCGATGAGGTCGGACATGGACACTCTCCAAAAGCAGATGGGGGCCCCAAAACGAAAAAACGGGCCAAGCGGCCCGTCGATCGGATCGGTGGAGCCTTGGGTTTGGAAGCCAAGGCGCCGCTGTTGTCTTGTCCTATAGGCCGAAGCGCTCTTCGGCGCAAGCACCGTTTGCGCTCAGCGCCCGGCGGCCCAGCTGAGCGAGGCGTGCTTGCGGGTGTAGAACTCGGCCATCAGCCCGATCATCATGCAGGCGAGCATCACCTTGATCGGATAGCCGATCGAGCTGTAATGCGGATTGTAGTTCAGAAAGATGAAGCCGCGCCCCTGATCGATGGTGTGGAACAGCGGATTCCAGTCGAACATCCGCAGGATGAAGGTCGGCATCGCATTGGCGACGAACATCTTGCCCGAGGCGATCATGTTGGCGCGCATGTAGAGGGTGGATCCGATGCTGGCCACCTCCGGCTGCCAGGGCTTGATCGCCAGGAACACCATGCCGATGGCAAGCCCCGTGCTCCACGACAGCAGCAGCATGCCGAAGGCGCCGACGGGGCGGTCGATGGTGATCGGCTCGACGAGGGCGTGATAGCCGTAGAGCACGACCGAGAGCGACAGCACCTGCATGTAGAGCGCGCCGATCGCCGCGGCCGCGATCGAGATCACCGGGTTCATCGGCGAATGCTTCATCATCGCCGAGGTCGGACCCTCCGCCGCGACCACCGCCGCCATCGTCTTGGTGTGCGTCATGAACATGAACACGCCGGACATGATGTAGAGCAGGTAGTTGCCGCGGATCGCCATGCCGCGCATGCCGAGGACGGTGAACATCAGATAGAAGACGAGCATGAACAGCACCGTCTGGAAGATGTTGATCAGCAAGCCCCAGAGCGCATTGCCATGGCTCTTGCGGACGGAGCGGACCGACGCGTGGAAAATCAGCTCCAGCAGCGCCAGAAGCGAGCGGCCGGTAGAGCTGCGGGTCTGGGCGCGGAACATCACCGGAGGCAACCTCTTGCAGGGGGCGTGCCGCATCAGACACGGGAAAACTTGCCGTTCCCTTTGCAAGCGATGATAAGGACAGCCAACCGCTTAATCAACTCGCGCGCCCGCGCGGTGCCTTACGGAGCCTGCGATGAATTTCCAAGACCTCATCCCCCTGATCCGCCGTCTTGCCCTCGAAGCCGGGGACCGGATCATGCAGGTCTATGATGGGCCCGATTTCGAGGTGAAGGCCAAATCCGACGCAAGCCCGGTGACCGAGGCCGACGAGGCCGCCGACGCGCTGATCTCGGCCGGACTGCGCGCGGCCTATCCAGACGTGACGCTGATCACCGAGGAACAGGCTGAGTCGCATGCGCTGACGGCGCGGACCTTCTTCATCGTCGATCCCTTGGACGGCACTAAGGAGTTCGTGCAGCGGCGCGGCGATTTCACCGTGAACATCGCCTATGTCGAGGATGGCGTGCCGGTGCGCGGCGTGGTCTATGCTCCGGCGCAGGGGCGGCTGTTCTACACCCAGCCCGACGGCGGCTCGGTCGAGGAGACCGGCGCGCTCGACAAGCAGAAGCCGGGCAACCTGCGGCGCATCGCCGTCTCCGATCCCGACAACGGCTCGCTGATGGTGGTGGCGTCGAAATCGCACCGCGATCAGGCAACGGACGACTACATCGGCAAGTATCAGGTGCGCGACATGAAGAGCGCGGGGTCGAGCCTGAAGTTCTGTCTGGTGGCGACCGGCGAGGCGGATCTCTATCCGCGTCTGGGCCGCACGATGGAATGGGACACGGCGGCGGGCGATGCGGTCCTGCGCGGTGCGGGCGGCCATGTGGTGCGCTTCGACACGCACAAGGTGCTGGAATACGGCAAGCCCGGCTGGGACAACCCGTTCTTCATCGCCTACGCCCCGGGTGTGGAGCTGAAATCCTGATGTCGGTTCTCCTCGCCATTCCGGCTCGCTACGCCTCCACCCGCTATCCCGGCAAGCCGCTCGTGGCGCTGCGCGGAGCGGATGGGGTGTCGAAGACGCTGATCCAGCGCAGCTGGGAGGCCGCGATGGCGGTGAGGGGCGTCGACCGCGTGGTGGTGGCCACCGACGACGACCGCATCCGCGAGGCGGCAGAGGGCTTCGGCGCCGAGGTGGTGATGACCTCCTCCGACTGCCAGAACGGCACCGAACGCTGCGCCGAGGTGCTGGACAGGCTCGGGGGCTTCGACATGGTGGTGAACCTGCAGGGCGATGCGCCGCTGACACCCGCCTGGTTCGTCGAGGATCTGATCGCCGGGCTCGATGCCGATGCCGGGGCCGAGGTGGCGACGCCGGTGCTGCGCTGCGACGGACGGGCGCTGAACGGCTTTCTCGCCGATCGCCGCGCAGGCCGGGTCGGCGGCACGACGGCGGTCTTCGGGGCCGACCGCCGGGCGCTCTACTTCTCCAAGGAAGTGATCCCCTATACCGGCAAGACCTATGCCGACGACGCCGAGACGCCGGTGTTCCACCATGTCGGGGTCTATGCCTACCGCCCCTCGGCGCTTGCCGCCTATCGCGGCTGGGCGCCCGGCCCGCTGGAGGGGCTGGAGGGGCTGGAGCAGTTGCGCTTCCTCGAACGCGAGCGTCCGGTGCTCTGCGTCGAGGTCGAGGCGCGGGGGCGGCAGTTTTGGGAGCTGAACAACCCCGAGGATGTCGCCCGGATCGAGGCGATGATGGCCGAGATGCAGGCCGGATGACGGTCAGCCTGATCGTCGTCAGCCGCCACCGCCCCGAGGCGCTGGTGCGGGCGATCACGGCGATCCGGCAGCAGGACCATCCAGATTTCGAGCTGATCGTGGTGGCCGACCCGATCTCCGCCGCGCATGTGAGCGACCCGCAGATCAAGCTGGTCGCCTTTGACGAGGCCAATATCTCCGCCGCCCGCAACCTCGGCCTTGCCCAGGCGGCGGGGGCGGTGGTGGCCTTTCTCGACGATGACGCCGTGCCCGAGCCCACATGGCTCAGGCGGCTCACCGACCCCTTCGCCGATCCTCGGGTGACAAAGGCGGGCGGTTTCACCCGGGGCCGCAACGGCCTCTCCTTCCAGTGGCGCGCCTGCGAGTTGGACTGCTGCGGCGAGGACCATCCGCTGCTGGTCGATCCCGAGGCCGTCACGCTGCTCGAGGGCTCCGCGTCCCGCGCCCCCAAGGTGCAGGGCACCAATTGCGCCTTCCGCACCGAGGCGCTCCGCGCCATCGGCGGCTTCGACCGGGCCTTCCGATTCTATCTCGACGAGGCCGACGTGTGCCTGCGTCTCCCCGGTCTGACCGCCATCGTGCCCCGGGCCGAGGTGCATCACGGCTTTTCGGTCAGCGCCCATCGCCGCGACGACCGGGTGCCGCGCAGCCTGCACGAGATCGGTGCCTCCAGCATGGTCTTCCTGCGCCGCCACGCGCCAAAGCCGCTCTGGCCCGAAGCGCTGGCACGGCTGCGGCAGAACCAGCGGCGGCGGCTCCTGCGGCACATGCTGGCGGGGCGGCTGGAGCCGCGCGACCTGCGCCGCCTGCTCGCGACGCTGGAGCAAGGACTTGCCGAAGGCGGCACGCACCCCTTGACGCCGCTCGTCCCGCTGCCGGTCTCTGTCCTCGCCTTCCGCCCGCTGCCCGGCACCGGGCCGAGGCCGGGGCTGGTGCTTTCCGGCAGCCGCCGCAACCGCAGGGCGCTGGAGACCGAGGCCGCGACGGCGGCGGCATCGCGGATCGTGACGGTGTTTTGCCTCGGCTGGTCCACGCTTTACCACCGCATGACCTACGACCCCCGCGGCTTCTGGATGCAGAGCGGCGGCATATTCGGTCGGGCGGGGCGGGAGGAGCCGATCTTCCGCTGGTTGAGTCGCGCCGAGCGGGTCGCGCAGGAGCGGCAGCGTCTGGCGCCCCTGCGCCCGATGGCCGGAGCGCCGGGCAAATGTGCCGGGATTTTCCTCGATGTCGCGACAAAACCGCGATCCTGACCCGCTTATTGCCGCATTCAGCGTCAATCTGCCGAGGCTCTGCGGGTTTGTGATGCGAACAATCTCAACTCCGTGTAGTTTACCCCTGCCTCCGACAAAGGGGGGCGATGAGAGTGAGAGATATGAGAATCAAAAAGGTTACCAAGGCAGTTTTCCCCGTGGCAGGCCTGGGCACCCGGTTTCTGCCCGCAACCAAGTCGATCCCGAAAGAGATCATGACGCTGGTCGATCGACCTCTCATCCAATACGCCATCGACGAGGCGCGTGCCGCCGGCATCAAGGAATTCATCTTCGTCACCTCGCGTGGCAAAGGTGCGCTCGAAGACTACTTCGACCATGCGCCGGAGCTCGAGGCCTCACTGAAGCGGTCGAACAAGCTCGATTTGCTGGACGTGCTTGAACATACCAACATGGAAAGCGGCGCCATCGCCTATGTCCGTCAGCACAAGGCGCTCGGCCTCGGCCATGCCGTCTGGTGCGCGCGCCGTCTGATCGGCGACGAGCCTTTCGCGGTCATGCTGCCGGATGACGTCATCGCCTCCGACAAGTCCTGCCTGCAGCAGATGGTCGAAGCCTATGCCGAGACCGGCGGCAACATGGTCGCCGCGATGGAGGTCTCGCCCGAGAAGGCTTCCTCCTACGGCATGCTGTCGATCGGCGAGGATCGTGGTGCCATCGTCGAAGTGAATGGCATGGTCGAGAAGCCCAAGACCAACGCGCCATCGAACCTCGCGGTGATCGGGCGCTACATCCTGTCGCCGACCGTGCTGAACAACCTCAACCGCATCAAGGAAGGTGCGGGGGGCGAGATCCAGCTGACCGACGCCATCGCCGAAGAGATCGGCGGGCCGGAGAAGGTCTATGGCTTCCGCTTCCGGGGTCAGCGCTACGACTGCGGCTCCAAGGCCGGCTTCCTTCAGGCAACCGTGGCCTTCGGCCTTGCCCGTCCGGAACTGCGCGAGGAGTTCTCGGCCTATCTGAGCGACATGGCCTCGCTGGACAAAGCCGCGCAGTAAATGCTCGCTGCCGCTCCGGCGCGGCTTCTCGACCTGACGCGGCTGGTGTCGCGTCTGGGTCGGGGGCCGCTGACCGGGGTGGATCGGGTGGAGGCGGCCTGGCTCCGACATCTGCTGGAGGAAGACCGCCCCTGCTACGGGTTGATCCGCACGCGGTTCGGCCATCTGCTGCTCGACCGGCGCGGGATGGAGGCGCTGCGCGACCGGGTCGAAGGCGAGCCGCTCGGCCCCGCCGATCTGCAGGGCCGGTTGTTCCGCCGCGCCGACCCGCTGCGCGCCCGGGCCGAAGCCGACATGCGCCGCCTGTCGCTCGACCGTTGCGCCGCGGCACGCCTCACGGTGATGCTGCAGCGGCATCTGCGACAAGGCGCCTATCTCAACCTCGGCCATGCCCACCTGACGCGCGCCTCGCTGCGCCGGATCAAGGCCGCCGGGCTGACCGCCGCCGTTCTCGTGCATGACGTGATCCCGCTGAACCACCCCGGTTTCACCCGCTCCGGCATCCCGCAGGTCTTTGCCCGCAAGATGGCGGCGGTCTCGGCCGAGGCCGATCTGGTGATCCACACGACTGAGACGACGCAGCAGCAGACCGAGGTGCATTTCGCCCGCATGGGCCGCGTGCCGCCCGGCCTGCTGGCGCCGCTCGGGGTCATGCCCCCCATACCGGACCCGCGCACGGAGCTGCCATCCGTGCGCTATTTCGTCGCCCTCGGCACCGTCGAGCCGCGCAAGAACCATGGCCTCTTGCTCGACGTCTGGGACCGGCTGCAAGCGCTTCTCCCCGCCGGAGAGGTGCCGCACCTGCTGATCCTCGGCGGGCGTGGTTGGTCGAATGCCGAGGTTTCCCAGAGGCTTGATGCCATCCCCAAGCTCGGCGCGACGATCCACGAACGCCCGGGCCTCGACGACGGGGCAGTGGCGGCGCTGCTGGCAGGGGCCGAGGCGCTGCTGTTTCCCAGCCTTGCCGAGGGCTACGGCCTGCCGCCGCTCGAGGCGATGGCGCTGGGGGTGCCGGTCATTTGCAGCAATTTGAAGGTCTTCGCCGAGACACTCTCGGACTATCCCGTTTACCTCGATCCGCACGACAGCTATTCTTGGGCCGAGGTCATCGCGGGGTGGAGGAGGCCACCGCAAAGTGACGGGTCTGCCTGCCGGACGGTGCCGGATTGGGCGGGCCACTTCCGGGCGGTCGCCGCCCGGCTTTCGGTGTGAGGCAGTTGCCTCGGAGGTAGTAACAAGGGATTGGGTATCATTGCGACATACCGGCTTCGTCTTGCGCGCAAGCGCTGGCGTCTGCGAGCGATGCGCAAGAGCCGCGAACTCACCGCCCTGACCGACCGCACCGACAGCATCCGCCGCGACGACATCCTGCTGTTCTCGACCCTGCGCAACGAGAAGGTGCGGCTGCCCTTCTTCCTCGGCTACTACCGCGATCTCGGCATCGACCACTTCCTGATGGTCGACAACGAGTCCGACGACGGCTCGCGCGACTATCTCGCCGCCCAGCCCGATGTCTCGCTCTGGCACACGGCGCACAGCTACAAGCGCGCCCGGTTCGGGGTGGATTGGCTGAACTGGCTGCAGCTGCGCCACGCACATCGGCACTGGTCGCTGGTGGTCGATCCGGACGAGTTCTTCGTCTACCCCTTTTGCGACACCCGCCCGCTGCGGGCCTTGACCGACTGGCTCGATGCCTCGTCGATCAAGTCCTTCGGGGCCATGCTGCTCGACATGTATCCCAAGGGCCCGATCGGGGCGGAGCCCTACCGCGAGGGGCAGGACCCGTTCGAGATCGCCAGCTGGTTCGACAGCGGCAATTACACGATCACCCGCAACCGGCCCTTCGGCAATCTCTGGATCCAGGGTGGGCCGCGGGCGCGGATGTTCTTTCCCGATGCGCCGGAACGGGCACCGGCGCTGAACAAGGTGCCGCTGGTGAAATGGCACAGCGACTATGCCTATGTCAGTTCGACCCACATGCTGCTGCCGCGCGGGCTCAACCTCGTCTATGACGAATGGGGCGGCGAAAAGGCCTCGGGCTGCCTGCTGCACGCCAAGTTCCTCGACAGTTTCCCGGTCAAGGCCGAGGAGGAGATGCTGCGTCGCCAGCACTATGCCAACAGCCATGAATACCGCGCCTATCGGGCGGTGCGGGGTGGGCAGCCCGATCTCTGGTGCAAGTGGAGCGAGAAATACATCAACTGGCGCCAGCTCGAGATCCTCGGGCTGATGTCCAAGGGCAACTGGGCCTGACGGGTGGCGGTCGGTTTCATCATGCTGTGCCACACCGCCTTCCACCGGGCCGCCGAAGTGGCGCGGCACTGGGCCGAACAGGGCTGCCCGGTGGTCATCCATGTCGACAGCCGGGCGGGGGCGGGCGGCCCCGACTGGCTCAGGGCGGCGCTGGCCGATCTGCCCGACATCCGCTTCTGCGAGCGTCACCCCTGCGAATGGGGCACCTGGGGCATCGTCGGCGCCACCCAGTCGGCGGCGGCGATCCTGCTGCGCGACTTCCCCGAGGTGCGCCATGTCTATCTCGCCTCCGGCGCCTGCCTGCCGTTGCGCCCGGTGGCAGAACTGCGGCGCTATCTCGAGGCGCGTCCCGACACCGATTTCATCGAGTCGGTGACGACGGAAGATGTCGGCTGGACGGTGGGCGGGCTGGATCTGGAGCGCTTTACCCTGCACTTTCCCTTCTCGTGGCGGAAGAACCGGCGGATGTTCGACCATCACGTGCGGCTGCAACGCCGCCTCGGCTTCAGCCGCCGCATCCCCGAGGGGCTGATCCCGCATCTCGGCAGCCAGTGGTGGTGCCTGACGCGGCGCACCCTGTCCTCTATCCTCGCCGATCCCCGCCGGGCCGAGTTCGACCGCTACTTCCGCAAGGTCTGGATCCCCGATGAAAGCTATTTCCAGACGCTGGTGCGCCGCCATGCGCTGCAGCTGGAAAGCCGCTCCCTGACGCTGTCGAAGTTCGATTTCCAGGGCAAGCCGCACATCTTCTACGACGACCACCTGCAGCTTCTGCGCCGCTCCGACTGTTTCGTCGCCCGCAAGATCTGGCCGCGGGCGGATCGGCTCTACCAGAGCTTCCTCGGGACCGAGGCGGCTTCCCAGCCACGGGCGGAGCCGAACCCCGGCAAGATCGACCGGCTGTTCTCCAAGGCGGTGGAGCGGCGCACCAAGGGGCGGCCCGGGCTCTACATGCAGAGCCGTCATCCCAACCTCGATTGGGAGAACGGCAAGACCGCGGCGCCCTATTCGATCTTCGAGGGCTTTACCGAGCTTTTCGAGAATTTCGAGCCTTGGCTCGGCAAGGTCGCGGGCACGCGGGTGCACGGCCATCTCTTCGCGCCGGAGCGGGCGCAGTTCGCCGGGGGCGAGACGGTCTATGACGGGGCGCTGCCGGACTCGGCGGCCTTGCGCGACGTGAATGGCAAGAGCTTCCTCACCAACCTGATCTGGAACACGCGGGGCGAGCGGCAGTGCTTTCAGTTCGGCCCCGCCGATGTGCAGGAGGTGGCGTGGTTCTTCGCCTCCGACCCGAATGCGCAGGTCTCCGTGATCTCCGGCGGCTGGGCAGTGCCGCTGTTCCGCTCCAACCGCCCGGTGGCCGAGATCCGCAAGGAGGCCGCGCGGCTGCAGCGGGTTGAACTCGCGCATCTGGGCATCCTGCGCGCGTCGTGGGTGAAGGCGCGGGTGCGGATCTGGACGCTGGCCGATTTCATCGAAAGCCCGATGGAACCCTTGCAGACCATCATGGACGAGATCACCCCCCGCTCGCTGCGCCGCCTGACCGAGGCGCCGCGCCTCGCCGATCTGACCGGCTTCGGTCCGTTCCTGCAGACGCTGCGCAATCAGGGCATGCAGCCGGTGCTGATGGGCGATTTCCCGGTCAGCGACGACCAGCAGCCGCTGGCCGCGCGGCGCAGACCCTATCTGGTGAGGTGACGCTTTGCCCCGCTTCGACAGTTTCGTTATGTTCGCCGGAATGCGCACCGGGTCGAACTTTCTCGAGTCGAACCTGAACGCGCTGCCGGGAGTGGCCTGCCACGGCGAGCTGTTCAACCCGAGCTTCATCGGCTCGCAGGGCCGGACAGAGCTCTTCGGCATCGACCTCGCGCGGCGTGAGTCCGATCCGCTGGCGCTCTGGGCACGGGTGCGGGCCGAGACGCGGGGGCTGGCGGGCTTTCGGCAGTTCCATGACCACGATCCGAGGATCTTCGACGCGGTGCTGGCCGACCCGCGCTGCGCCAAGATCGTGCTCGGCCGCAATCCGCTGGAAAGCTACGTCTCGTGGAAGATCGCGCAGGCGACCGGCCAATGGAGGCTGACCCATGTGAGGCGGCGTAAGGCGGCCAAGGTGCGCTTCGACGCCGCCGAATTCGCCGCGCATCTTGAGGCGGTGCAGACCTTCCGGCAGCGGTTGATGCAGGGGCTGCAGGTTTCGGGTCAGACGGCGTTCTTTCTCGACTACGAGGATCTGCAGGATCTGGCGGTGCTGAATGGGCTCGCACGCTTTCTCGGGGTGGCGCAGGGTCTCGCCGCGCCCGATGCGACGCTGAAGAAGCAGAACCCGGAGGATCTGCGCGCCAAGGTGGAGAACCCTGGCGAAATGGAGGCGGCGTTGGCGCAGATCGACCCGTTCGATCTGGCAGGCGGCCCCAGCTTCGAGCCGCGCCGTGCGCCGGGCATTCCCGGCTTCGTGGCGGCCCGGCAAGCGGCGCTCCTCTATCTGCCGCTGCGTGGTGGGCCGGAGCAGGCGGTGCGCGACTGGCTGGCCGAGGTTGGGCAGGGGCTGGTGACCGATTTCACCCGCAAGACCCTGCAGCAGTGGAAGCGCACGACGCTGCCGCATCGCAGCTTCACCGTGCTGCGCCATCCGCTCGCCCGCGCCCATGCCGCCTTCTGCAGCCAGATCCTGACCGGCGCGCTGCCGGAGCTGCGGGCGGCGCTGGTCAAGACCTACCGCCTGCCGCTGCCAGCCCCGGGCCAGCCGCAGGATGCCGACACGCATCGCGCGGCCTTTCTCGGCTTCCTGCGGTTTCTCAAGCTGAACCTTGCCGGGCAGACCGGGCTGCGGGTCGATGCGCATTTCGCCTCCCAGACGGCGGTGCTGCAGGGCTTCGCCCAGATGCAGCCCCCGGACGTCGTGCTGCGCGAGGAGCGGCTGGCGCAGGGGCTCGACGCCCTCGCGGCCGAGGTCGGGGCAAGGCCGGTGCCCTTCCGCCCGGGGCAGGAGCCCGCGCCGCACCGTCTGGCGGATATTCACGGCAGGGATCTGGAGGAGGCAGCGCGCGAAGCCTATCAGCGCGACTATATGGGCTTCGGCTTCGGCCCTTGGCGGGCGGAAGCCGAAGCCTGATCTCAGGCGGCCTGCGGCGCGCGAGATTCGGTGAGGATCGCGTGCAGCTTGGCCGGATCGGTGTTGGCGCGCAGCTTGGTGACGACGGCCGAGTCCCGCATCGTCCGCGACACCAGCGCCAAGGCCTTCAGATGGTCCACGCCCGAATCCTTCGGCGCGAACAGGGCAAAGACCAGATCCACCGGCTGACGGTCGACGCTGTCGTAATCCAGCGGCTTCTCCAGCCGCAGGAAGACGCCGATGATCCGGTCTAGCTCTTCGAGCCGGGCATGGGGCAGGGCGATGCCATGGCCGACGCCGGTCGGGCCAAGGCTCTCGCGTTCCTGCAACCCGTCAATCGCAACCGAGGCATTCAGGCCGTAAGCCGAGGCAGCGACCTCTCCGAGCTCCTGGAAAAGCCGCTTCTTGCTGGTCACCTGGCCCAGAACCCGCACGGCCCCCGGCATCAACAGTTTCGATAGTTCCATGGGCAGTTGCTTGTCCTGCGCAGCCTCTGCGCGCTACTTCGTGTTGCGCGGGTCGATCCAGCCGATATTGCCGTCTTCGCGACGATATACGACGTTCACCCCGCCATGTCCTTCATTGCGGAAGACGAGCATGTGTTGTCCGGCAAGTTCCAGCTGCATCACGGCCTCGCCTACGGTGATGGAGGGGACTTTCGTCTCCATCTCGGCGATGATCATGGGCTGGAGCGTTTCCGGCTCCACATCCTCGACATCCTCTGATGCGGCGAGGATATAGGAGGTACTCCCGTCGAATTCAACCGGTGCCGTGCGGTCACGGTGATGATCGCGCAGGCGGCGCTTGTAGCGGCGCAGTTGCTTGTCCATCTTCTCGCGGCAGCTCTCGAAGGCCGCGTAGATTTCCGAGGCGTGGCCCTTGGCCTGGGCGTTCAGCCCGGTGGAGAGGTGGATGGTCGCTTCACAGACATGCTCATGCGCGACGCGCGAAAACACGATGATCGCCTCGGTCGGACGCTGGGCGTATTTCTCGACCACTTCGCCAAGCTCTGCCTTGACGTGGGTCTGAAGCGCTTCACCGATGTCGATCTGTTTTCCGCTGATCTGGTATCGCATGATTCCTCCTTCGTGACTCGGCTCAGGCCAGTCCGCCCCTCCCGGGGTGCCCGCCGATTTCAGTTTCACGACGCCTGCATCCGTCAGGGTCGCGTTCTTTTCGGGCGTTGTGCCTGAAAGGAAGTCCGATCCGACGAGGGCGGGTTCTGCACGCATCAAGGGTATTTGGCTGCTTTTGCTGCCTGATTGTCAACAGCAACGTCATGCCGTTTTTACACTCGGTGGGCGGCTCAGGAGATGCGGAAGTTCTGGCCGAGGTAGACCTTGCGCACGGTCTCGTCGCGCACCACCTCGTCGGTCGTGCCGCTCATCAACACCGTGCCATCGTGCAGGATATAGGCACGATCGACGATTTCCAGCGTCTCGCGGACGTTGTGATCGGTGATCAGCACCCCGATCCCCCGGCTCTTGAGATCGTGGACGAGGTGGCGGATTTCCCCCACCGCGATCGGATCGACGCCCGCGAAGGGCTCGTCGAGCAGAAGATAGCTCGGGTCTGCGGCAAGACACCGCGCGATTTCGGCGCGTCGCCGCTCACCGCCCGAAAGCGCGAGTGCCGGGGCGCGGCGCAGGTGGGTGATGGAGAATTCGCCCAGCAACTCCTCCAGCCGCTCGCGCCGCTTGTGCCGGTCGGGCACCGCGATCTCGAGCACGGCGAGGATGTTGTCTTCCACCGAGAGGCCGCGGAAGATCGACACTTCCTGCGGCAGATAGCCGATCCCCATCCGGGCGCGGCGATACATCGGCAGGGCGGTCACGTCGCGCCCGTCGATCAGCACCTGACCGCCCTCGGGCGTGACCAGCCCGGCGATGGAATAGAAGCAGGTCGTCTTGCCCGAGCCGTTCGGCCCCAGCAGCGCCACCACCTCGCCGCGGTTCAGATGCAGGCTCACGTCGCGGATCACCGGGCGGCGCTTGTAGCTCTTGCGCAGGCCGATGATGCGCAGCCCGACGGTCGTCGCGGGCAGGGCGAGGTCGGGCAAGGCGTTCATGGGGCCGAGCCGGGTTGGAACACCGTCTGCACCCGTCCCTGCATCGTGCCGGTCCCGGCCTTGAGGTCGATCACCAGCTTCTGCCCGGTCAGCGCGTTGCTGCCCTGGGTCAGCAGAACGTCGCCGGTCATCACCACCTCGCCCGAGTCGATCGTATAGACCGCGTCCCTGGCCTCTGCCGCGTCGCTGTTGTTGGCCAGCGTGACCCCGCCCGAGGCATGCAGCCGCTCGATCCCGCCGCCTTCGGCGTAATCCACCTGCACGGTGCCCGCCGAAAGCCGCATCGTGCCCTGACCCACCATGACATTGCCGATGAAGGTCGCCGTGCCGTCGGCCTGATTGACCTTCAGTTCGTCGGCCTCGATCTCGACCGGCAGCGAGGTGTCCTGTTTCAGACCGCCGAAGGCGACATCCGCCCCCTGTGCAAGGGCGGAGACCGGGGCGCTCAGCGCAAGGGTGGCGGCGAAAAACAGCTTCAACATGCTTTGCCTCGGATCGGAATACATCAATTCTGTGGCTCGTATATCACTTTGACCCGATTCCCGAAAACGAGCGAATAGGCGCCCGGGGTGCCGGTGTCTTCGGTTATGCTCATGGATCCGGCGGTAATCTGGCCCATCGGGCTGGTCGCGGCAAGGGCACCCTTGCTCCGCACATCGATTACGTCGAGCGACGCACTCAGCGCATCGGTGGTGATCCGGTAGCCGCTGGAGGTGGAAATCTGCACGCCGCCCTCCAGCCGCAGCTCGCGCCCGGCGGAATCGAGCACACCCTGCGCCGAGATCAGCTCGGCGCTGGCGCCGTCGGGCGTGTTGAGCTCGGCCCGCAGCGTCGAGGCGCTGCCGTCCGAGGCCCCCTCGCGGCCCGGCCGTGCCTCGGCGGCGGTGACGGTCAGGGCGGCGCCGTCGGTGGTGAGCCCGGCATAGGTCGGCGCGGTGATGCGCGGCTCGCGCACCCGGTCCTCGATATCCACGTCGGAATAAGGAATGGCGTCGGAGGGGTCGATGGTGCGCGACACGAGGAACAGCGTCGACAGCATCACCAGCGCCGTCAGCGGCAGCAGGATCTTCAGCCAGGACACCAGCCGGGAATGGAGATTGTCCGCCCGGGCCATCGGCTCAGGCCACGCCGGCGCGCAGGCAGTCGTGGATGTGGATCAGGCCCACGGCATTGCCGCTGCCTTCCGGCTCCACCACGAAGAGCGAGGTGATCTTCTTCTCGTTCATCACCGCCACAGCCTTTTCCGCCAGCGCCTCGGGACCGATGGTGCGGGGGTTGCGGGTCATGACCTCGGCGGCGGTCAGGGCCAGCAGCCCGTCCATGTGACGCCGAAGGTCGCCATCGGTGATCACCCCCGTCAGATAGCCATCGTCGCGCCTCACGCCAACCACGCCGAAGCCGCGCCCGCTCATCGCCAGCAAGGCTTCGCTCATCGGCGTGTCGGGCGAGATCAGCGGCGGCTCGCGGTGCATGAGGTCGCTGACCTTGGCCAGCCGCGCCCCGAGCTTGCCGCCGGGGTGGAAGACGCGGAAATGTTCGGGGGTGAACTGCCGATGCTCCATCAGCGCGATGGCCAGCGCGTCGCCGAGCGCCAGCGTCATCGTGGTGGAGGAGGTCGGCACGATCCCGGTGTCACAGGCCTCGGCCACCGGCGGCAGCACCAGCGCGACGTCGGACTGGCGCAGCAGGGTGGACCCCGCGCGCGAGGCGACACCGATCAGCGGGATGCCGAAGCGGCGGGTGTGGGCGATGATATCGGCCAGCTCCGGCGTCTCGCCCGAGTTGGACAGCACCAGCGCCACGTCGCCGCGCATCACCATCCCAAGGTCGCCATGGCTCGCCTCGGCGGGATGGACGAATTGCGCCGGCGTGCCGGTGCTGGCGAGCGTCGCGGCGATCTTGCGGCCGACATGGCCCGACTTGCCCATGCCGGACACGATCACCCGGCCCCGGGCCTGCATGATCATCTCGACGGCTTCGGCGAATCCGCCGTCGAGGCTGGCGCCGAGGGCCGTGAGCGCCTTGGCCTCGCGGGCGATGACCCGGCGGCCTGTGGCGAGGAAATCAGTGGTGGAAGATGTCATTCGGTTCGTCCCAACCCATCAGGTCCAGCTGCGCCCGCGTCGGAAGGAAGTCGAAACACTTTTGCGCCAGCTCCATCCGCCCCTCGCGGATCAGCCGCAACTCAAGCTCGGCCTTCAGCCGGTGCAGATAGAGCACGTCCGATGCCGCATAGTCTTTCTGCGCGTCGGTCAGCTTCTCGGCGCCCCAGTCGGAGGTCTGCTGTTGCTTCGACACGTCGACGCCCACCAGCTCCTGCAACAGGTATTTCAGCCCGTGCCGGTCGGTGAAGGTGCGGATCATCCGCGAGGCGATCTTGGTGCACCAGACCGGCGCGGTGACGACGCCGAAAGCGGCGAACATCGCGGCGATGTCGAAGCGGCCATAGTGGAACAGTTTCAGGACGGCGGGATCGGTCAGCAGGCGTTCGAGGTTGGGGGCGGAGCGCTGCCCCCTGTCGATCTGGACCAGATGCGCGTGACCGTCACCGGACGACAGCTGCACGACGCAGAGCCGGTCGCGACGCGGGTCCAGACCCATCGTCTCGGTGTCGATGGCAACGACGGGACCGAGGTCCAGCCCAGAGGGCAAGTCATTGCGATGCAAATGGATTGTCACGCGCTGATCCTTCGAATTGGCACGAAGGATCGATGGTGCCCAGGAGAGGACTCGAACCTCCACGCCTTGCGGCACACGGACCTGAACCGTGCGCGTCTACCAATTCCGCCACCTGGGCAGGTGTCGTGAGGGGTGATCTAAAGAGGCTCGCAGGGACTGTCAACGGGGTGTCACGAAAAATCCGCATGCGTATTGTCGCTTGTTCCAGACGCCCCGGAAAGTTATGGGAGGGGGCAGAATTGGACCATGCCCGGAAGAGGATGGAAGATGAGCAAGCTTGTCACGATCTATGGCGGTTCGGGCTTCGTCGGGCGGTATATTGTCCGCCGCATGGCGAAAGAGGGCTGGCGTGTGCGCGTGGCGGTTCGTCGCCCCAACGAGGCCCTGTTCGTCAAACCCTATGGCAGTGTCGGTCAGGTCGAGCCGGTGTTCTGCAACATCCGCGATGACGCCTCGGTGCGCGCGGTGATGCATGGCGCGGATGCGGTGATCAACTGCGTGGGCGTGCTGGCCGAGGTCGGCAGGAACACCTTCGGCGCGGTGCAGGCCGAGGGCGCGGGCCGCGTCGCCCGGATCGCGGCGGAAGAGGGCGTCGCCACTCTTGTGCATCTCTCGGCGATCGGCGCCGATCCGGCAGGCTCCAGCGCCTATGCGCGCAGCAAGGCGGCGGGCGAGGCGGCGATCCTCGCGGCCTATCCGCGTGCCGTGATCCTGCGGCCTTCGGTGATCTTCGGGCAGGAAGACCAGTTCTTCAACCGCTTCGCCGCCATGACTCGCTTTGCCCCGGTGCTGGCGGTGGTCGGCGGCGACACGAAATTCCAGCCGGTGCATGTCGACAACGTGGCACAGGCAGCGGTTCTCGGGGCGACGGGCAAGGCCGCGCCGGGCATCTACGAGCTGGGCGGTCCGGATGTGGCGAGCTTCCGCGAGCTGATGCGGGACATGCTGGCGGTGATCGAGCGTCGCAAGATGGTGGTCAACATCCCCTTCTTCCTTGCGCATGTGATGGCCGGGGCCTTCGATCTGCTGCAGACCCTGACGCTCGGGCTCTTCAGCAACAAGATCCTGACCCGCGATCAGGTGCGCAACCTCGCGCAGGACAATGTGGTGGCACCGGGCGCCAAGGGCTTTGCCGATCTGGGCATCGTGCCGACGGCGATGGAAGCGGTGCTGCCCGAGTATCTCTGGAGCTTCCGGCCCTCGGGCCAGTATGCCTCGATCAAGAATTCGGCGAAGAACCTTCGCAAGATCTGACGAACAGGAGCGGCTATGGCGGAACCGACGACGCTGGTCGCCGCATTTCTGGGTCTCATCGAGGGTCTGACAGAGTTCATCCCGGTCTCCTCGACCGGGCATCTGCTGCTCGCAGGCCATTTCCTCGGTTTCCAGAGCGCGGGACGCACCTTCGAGGTGGTGATCCAGCTTGGCGCGGTGCTGGCGGTGCTGACCGTCTATGCCGCGAAGCTTCTGGCGGTCTTCGCCGCCGCCCCGCATGATCCCAAGGCGCGGCGCTTCATTGTCTCGGTGCTGGTGGCTTTCATGCCGGCCGTGGTCATCGGGGTTCTGGCGCATGACTTCATCAAGACGGTGCTCTTCGAGACGCCGGTGCTGATCGCGATCATGCTGATCCTTGGCGGGATCGTGCTGCTCTTCGTCGACCGCATGGCGCCCGAGCCGCGGCATGACGATGCGATGGCGCTTCCCTTGGGCATGGCGCTGAAGATCGGCTTCATCCAGTGCCTCGCGATGATCCCCGGCGTGTCGCGCTCCGGCTCGACCATCGTCGGCGCGCTTCTGCTAGGGGCCAGCAGGCGGGCTGCAGCGGAGTTTTCCTTCTTCCTGTCGATGCCCACCATGGCCGGGGCCTTTGCCTACGATCTCTACAAGAACCGTGACGTGCTCGACGCGGGGGCGCTGTCGGAGATCGCGGTGGGCTTCGTCATGGCCTTCATCAGCGGTATCGTCGTGGTGAAGTGGCTGCTGGGCTATGTCAGCCGCCATGGCTACGCCCTGTTCGGCTGGTGGCGAATCGTCGTCGGATCGGCGGCCCTGACCGCGCTTCTGCTGGGACGGTGAGGCGATAGGTCAGAAAGGTTGACCCAAAAGTTCGGTTTTCGGTCAGCAAAGTTGACGCATCATCGGATAAACCGACATATAGGTCAGCATAGCTGACTTTTATTGCAGATTGCCGTGCAGTAATAAGGCGCACCCGCAAGTAGCCCGAGGGATGCAGCATGGCAAAGCAACGGATGCTCCAGTTCGTCACGACCGACAAGGAGATGCCCGAGAAACGTCCCGCACCTTTGCGGGCTCAGGATTTCCACGAAATTTATCGCGAGTTCGCCGATGCCAAGGCCGCCGAGCAGGCCGGCCGCTGCAGCCAGTGCGGCGTGCCGTTCTGCCAGAGCCATTGCCCGCTGCACAACAACATCCCGGACTGGCTGCGCCTGACCGCCGAGGGGCGGCTGCAGGAGGCCTACGAGATCAGCCAGGCCACCAACACCTTCCCCGAGATCTGCGGCCGCATCTGCCCGCAGGACCGGCTCTGCGAAGGCAACTGCGTGATCGAGCAGTCGGGCCACGGCACCGTGACCATCGGCGCGATCGAGAAATACATCACCGACACGGCTTGGGAAAACGGCTGGGTGCAGCCGATCCGTCCGCATGCGGAACGCGGCGAGTCGGTGGGCATCATCGGCGCTGGCCCCGGCGGGCTTTCGGCGGCCGACATGCTGCGGCGCAAGGGCATTCAGGTCACGGTCTATGACCGCTACGACCGTGCCGGCGGGCTGATGACCTACGGCATCCCCAGCTTCAAGCTGGAGAAGGACGTGGTGATGCAGCGCGTCGAGCAGCTGGAGCAGGCGGGCGTGCAATTCGTGATGAACTGCAATGTCGGCGTGGACCTGAGCTTCGACGCAATCCGCGGCCAGCACGATGCGGTGCTGATCGCCACCGGCGTCTACAAGCAGCGCGATCTGGCGGCGCCGGGCGTGGGAGCGAAGGGCGTGGTGACCGCGCTCGACTACCTCACCGCCTCGAACCGCAAGAGCTTCGGCGACGAGGTCGAAGCCTATGAAAACGGCGATCTGAACGCGGCGGGCAAGCGCGTCGTGGTGATCGGCGGCGGCGATACCGCGATGGATTGCGTGCGCACGGCGATCCGTCAGGGCGCCGTCAGCGTGAAATGCCTCTACCGCCGCGACCGGGCGAACATGCCGGGCTCGCAGCGCGAGGTCGCCAATGCCGAGGAAGAGGGCGTCGAATTCGTCTGGCTCTCGGCGCCGCGCGGCTTCACCGGCGGCGAGTCGGTCGAAGGCGTGATCGTGCAGAAGATGCGTCTGGGCGAGCCGGATGCGACGGGTCGGCAGATGCCGGAGATCATCGAGGGCGGCGATTACGTCGAGCCCGCCGATATCGCCATCATGGCGCTGGGCTTCGAGCCCGAGGCGCTGCCGACGCTCTGGGGCGTGCCGGATCTGGGCGTCACCCGCTGGGGCACGGTGAAGGCCGATTTCCGCAGCCACGCGACCAACCTGCCGGGCGTCTACGCGGCGGGCGACATCGTGCGCGGCGCGAGCCTCGTCGTCTGGGCGATCCGCGACGGGCGGGAGGCCGCCGAGGCGATCCTCGATTATCTGGCGCAACCGGCTGCGGTGGCGGCAGAGTAGCGCAGAAGGCGGATATGATTTGCGTCTGCATCCCATGCACGGATGATGCACGGGATCATCGCAGCGGGGCAGGGCCGGTCCGGAAACCGGGACAGGGGCGCTGACCTGAACAGGCCGGGAGCAAGGCAATGGGGCTGACACGGATCATGGCGGCGGGAGGGCTGATGCTGGCCCTTGCCCAGCCTGCGGCGGCGGCGGGGTTCACCCCGCCCGAAGGCTGCACCGGCTTCATGACGGTGCAGTCGCGCGGCTGCCGTGTCTCCAACCATTACCGCTGCGAGAAGGACGCGCCGGGCGACCAGTGGCGCGCCGACTTCGACCAGCAGGGGGTGTTCTTCCTCAGTCGGATCGACTCGGAAGCGCAGTGGGTGGAAAGCTACGAGATGTTTCCCACCGTGGCGCAGGTGATGGACCCGAACCCGGAAGACCCGGCTTCGTTCACCGAGCTGCTGACCGGCGCCGACAGCTATGCCTTCGGGCTGAGCAAGGACAGCGGCGAGCGCAGTCAGGTCAGCGGCTATGATCGGCTGACCGGCAAGACGGTGGTGATCGACGGCATCGCACTGGAGCAGACCGCTTTCGAGTTCTCCGAAACCAGCATCGGCGGCAGCCTTCTGCGTAAGGCGCGGGGCACGGAATACATCCACCGCGACTGGCGGCTGTTCTTTGCCGGACCCACCGAATGGGACAATGGCGACGGCAACCCGATCCCGGTCGATGGCAGCCCGGTGCAGTTCATCTTCCCCGGCGAGCCGGGTTTTGCGGCAACCCAGCCGATCTTCGACTGCGACGCGATCCTGTCGCAATCCCCGATGGAGCGGCTTCTGCGACAGGTGCGCCATGACGACTGACCGGAGCGGACATTGCCTCTGCGGCGCCGTGAGCCTGAGGCTCGACGGCATCGACCACGAGATCCACGCCTGCCACTGCGGCATGTGCCGCCGCTGGACCGGCTCGGCCTTCCTGACGGTGACGGTGGCCGAGTCTGCCCTGACCGTCGAAGGCACGGAGCATGTGAAGCGCCGCAGGTCCTCGGACTGGGCGGAGCGTGCTTTTTGCGGCGAGTGCGGCTCGATGCTCTGGTATCGGCTGATGCTGCCGGATGCGCCGCCGCAATATTTCGTTGCCGCCGGGCTGCTGGACGATCTGTCCGGCCTGCGGCTTTCGGACGAGATCTACATCGATTGCAAGCCGCAGGCCTGGAGCTTTGCCGGCCCGACCCACCAGATGACGGAAGCCGAAGTGCTTGCCGCGTTCCAAGCCAGCCCAGAGGAGTAACGCCATGACGATCTATGATGAAGCCTGGGTGAAAGCCGAAGAAGCCAAGCGTGCCTGGCTGGACGAGAACGGGCTCTACAAATCCGACGACGAACATGCCTCCTGCGGGGTCGGCCTTGTGGTCGCGATCTCCGGCAAGCCGTCGCGCAAGGTGGTGGAGAGCGGGATCTCGGCGCTGAAGGCGGTCTGGCACCGCGGCGCCGTCGATGCCGATGGCAAGACCGGCGACGGCGCGGGCATCCATGTGCAGATCCCGGTGCGGTTCTTCTACGATCAGGTGCGCCGGACGGGGCACGAGCCCGACATGTCGAAGCTGATCGCGGTCGGTCAGGTCTTCCTGCCGCGCACCGATTTCGGCGCGCAGGAACGCTGCCGGACCATCGTTGAGACCGAAGTGCTGCGGATGGGCCACTACATCTACGGCTGGCGCCATGTGCCGGTGGACACGCTGGTGCTGGGCGAGAAGGCCAATGCGACCCGGCCCGAGATCGAGCAGATCCTGATCCGCAACGAGAAGGACATCGACGAGGAGCAGTTCGAGCGCGAGCTCTACATCATCCGCCGCCGGATCGAGAAGGCGGCGCTGGCGGCGCAGATCGCCGGGCTCTACCTCTGCTCGCTCTCCTGCCGGTCGATCATCTACAAGGGCATGATGCTGGCCGAGCAGGTCGCGGTCTTCTACCCCGACCTGATGGATGACCGCTTCGAGAGCGCCTTCGCGATCTATCACCAGCGCTATTCGACCAACACCTTCCCGCAGTGGTGGCTGGCGCAGCCGTTCCGCATGCTGGCGCACAACGGCGAGATCAACACGCTGAAGGGCAACGTCAACTGGATGAAATCGCACGAGATCCGGATGGCCTCTTCGGCCTTCGGGGATGCGGCGGAGGACATCAAGCCGATCATCCCGCAGGGGACGTCGGATTCGGGGGCGCTGGACGCGGTGTTCGAGGTGATGGTGCGCTCGGGCCGGTCGGCGCCGATGACCAAGACCATGATGATCCCCGAGGCCTGGTCGAAAACCACGACCGACATGCCGAAGGCCTGGGCGGACATGTATGCCTATTGCAACGCGGTGATGGAGCCGTGGGACGGGCCGGCGGCGCTGGCGATGACCGATGGCCGCTGGGTCTGCGGCGGGCTGGACCGCAACGGTCTGCGGCCGATGCGCTATGTGGTGACGGGCGACGGCATGCTGATCGCAGGGTCCGAAGCCGGGATGGTACCGGTGGACGAGATGAGCGTGCGCGAGAAGGGCGCGCTCGGGCCGGGGCAGATCATCGCCGTCGACATGGCGCAGGGCAAGCTCTACCACGACACCGAGATCAAGGACCGGCTGGCGGGCTCGCAGCCCTTCGGCGCCTGGATCGAGAAGGTGGTGGACCTGAACGCGCTGCTGCGCGACGTGCCGGAAGCGGCGATGTTCGAGCCGGCGGAGCTGCGCAAGCGGCAGATCGCGGCGGGCTACACCGTCGAGGAGATCGAGCAGGTGCTGGCTCCGATGGCGGAGGACGGCAAGGAGATGATCGCCTCGATGGGCGATGACACGCCGCCGGCGGTGCTGTCCTCGGTCTATCGTCCGCTGAGCCACTTCTTCCGGCAGAACTTCAGCCAGGTCACCAACCCGCCGATCGACAGCCTGCGCGAAAGCCGGGTGATGAGCCTGAAGACGCGGTTCGGCAACCTCAAGAACGTGCTGGAGGACAATTCCAGCCAGACCGAGATCCTGATCCTCGAGAGCCCCTTCGTGGCCAATGCCGAATTCGACGTGATGCTGTCGCAGTTCGGGGCCAATGTCGCGACCATCGACTGCACCTTCCCGGCCAGCCGGGCGCATGACGCGCTGCGGCTGGGGCTGGAGCGCATCCGCGCCGAGGCCGAGGATGCGGTGCGCTCGGGCGCGTCGCATATCGTGCTGACCGATCAGGGGCAGGGGCAGGATGCGGTGCCGATGCCGATGATCCTCGCCACCTCGGCGGTGCATAGCTGGCTGACGCGCAAGGGTCTGCGGACCTTCTGCTCGGTCAACGTGCGCTCGGCGGAATGCATCGACCCGCATTACTTCGCGGTGCTGATCGGCTGCGGCGCCACCACGGTGAACGCCTATCTGGCGCAGGACACCATTGCCGACCGGATCGCACGCGGTCTGGTCGAGGGCTCGCTGACCGATGCGATGCGGCGCTACCGCGACGCGATCAACGCGGGTCTGCTGAAGATCATGGCGAAGATGGGGATCTCGGTGATCTCCTCCTACCGCGGCGGTCTGAACTTCGAGGCGGTCGGTCTGAGCCGCGCCATGGTGGCCGAGTATTTCCCGGGGATGCACAGCCGCATCTCGGGGATCGGCGTCTCGGGCATCCAGCACAAGCTGGAGGAGGTCCATGCGAAAGGCTGGCTCGGCGGGGCCGACGTGATGCCGATCGGCGGCTTCTACAAGGCGCGGCGCTCGGGCGAGAAGCACGCCTGGGAAGCGCAGACCATGCATATACTGCAATCGGCCTGCGACCGCGCCTCCTACGATCTGTGGAAGCAGTATTCCGCGGCGATGCGGGCCAACCCGCCGATCCATATCCGCGACCTCTTGGACATCAAGGTGCTGGGCAAGCCGGTGCCGATCGAGGAGGTGGAATCGATCACCTCGATCCGCAAGCGCTTCGTCACGCCGGGCATGAGCCTCGGCGCGCTGGGGCCGGAGGCGCACAAGACGCTGAACATCGCGATGAACCGGATCGGCGCGAAATCCGACTCGGGCGAGGGCGGCGAAGATCCGGCGCATTTCCTGCCCGAGCCGAACGGCGACAACCCCAGCGCCAAGATCAAGCAGGTGGCCTCCGGGCGCTTCGGCGTGACGGCGGAATATCTGAATGCCTGCGAGGAGCTGGAGATCAAGGTCGCCCAGGGCGCCAAGCCCGGCGAGGGCGGCCAGCTGCCCGGCATGAAGGTGACCGAGCTGATCGCGCGGCTGCGGCATTCGACCAAGGGCGTGACGCTGATCTCGCCGCCGCCGCACCACGACATCTACTCGATCGAAGACCTCGCGCAGCTGATCTACGACCTCAAGCAGATCAACCCGCGCGCCAAGGTGACGGTGAAGCTGGTCTCGGCCAGCGGCGTCGGCACCATCGCAGCGGGCGTGGCCAAGGCCAAGGCCGACATCATCCTGATCTCGGGCCACAACGGCGGCACCGGGGCCTCTCCGGGCACCTCGATCAAATATGCAGGCCTGCCGTGGGAGATGGGTCTGACCGAGGCGCATCAGGTGCTGGCGATGAACAACCTGCGCGAGCGGGTGACGCTGCGCACCGACGGCGGGCTGCGCACCGGGCGCGACATCGTCATGGCGGCGATGATGGGGGCCGAGGAATACGGCATCGGCACCGCGGCGCTGATCGCCATGGGCTGCATCATGGTGCGGCAGTGCCAGTCGAACACCTGCCCCGTGGGCGTCTGCACCCAGGACCCGGCGCTGCGCGCCAAGTTCACCGGCTCGGCGGACAAGGTGGTGAACCTCATCACCTTCTACGCCCAGGAGGTGCGCGAGATCCTCGCCTCGATCGGGGCGCGGTCGCTGGACGAGATCATCGGCCGGGCCGATCTTCTGACGCAGGTCAGCCGCGGGGCGGCGCATCTCGACGATCTGGACCTCAACCCGCTGCTCATCACCGTGGATGGGGCGAACCGGATCACCTACGACCGCTCGAAGCCGCGCAACCACGTGCCCGACACGCTGGATGCCGAGATCGTCAAGGACGGCGCGCGCTTCTTCGAGGATGGCGAGAAGATGCAGCTGAGCTATGCCGTGCGCAACACGCACCGCACCATCGGCACGCGGGCCTCGTCGCATATCGTGCGCAAATACGGCATGCGCAACAACCTGCAGCATGACCACCTGACGGTGAAGCTGTCAGGCTCCTGCGGCCAGTCGCTGGGCGCCTTCGCCACCAAGGGGCTGAAGATCGAGGTCTCGGGCGATGCCAACGACTATGTCGGCAAGGGGCTCTCGGGCGGGCTGATCGTGGTCCGGCCGCAGATGGAAAGCCCGCTGGTCGCGGCGGAGAACACCATCATCGGCAACACCGTGCTCTATGGCGCGACCGACGGCTTCCTCTTTGCCGCCGGGCGGGCGGGCGAGCGGTTCGCGGTGCGCAACTCCGGTGCCACGGTTGTGGTGGAGGGCTGCGGCACCAACGGCTGCGAATACATGACCGGCGGGGTCGCGGTGATCCTCGGCAGCATCGGTGCCAACTTCGGCGCCGGGATGACCGGGGGCATGGCCTATCTCTACGACCCGGAAGGCGTTGCCGAGGATTTCATGAACCTCGAGACGCTGGTGACCTGTGCCGTCAGCCACCCGCATTGGGAGGCGCAGCTGAAGGGGCTGATCGAGCGCCACGTGCGCGAGACCGGCAGCCGCCATGCGCAGCGCATCTTGGCCGACTGGGCGGTGGAGCGGCAGAACTTCCTGCAGGCCTGTCCGAAGGAGATGCTGGTGCACCTGCCGCATCCCCTGAGCGACGAGCCGCAGGCGGTTCCGGCGGAGTGATCGCGAAGGCCCCGGGGGAAACCCCGGGGCCTTCGGCTTTGGGGCTTTCGGCTTTCGCGCCCCGCGCGGCCTCGCAGCGCTTGACCCCGGCGCGGGCTTCGTGGTCTTGCTTCGCCGATGACACGCAAGCCTTCCTCGCGCAAATCCGCCAGCAAGCCGGCGCCCGCCCCGCGTCTGCGGCCCGGGCGGCTGATCCGGCGCTGGGCGCTGCGCGGGGTGATCGGCTTTGGCGCGCTAACCCTGTTCTTCGTGCTGCTCTTCGCCGTGGTGAACCCGCCCACCACCTTCACCATGCTGGCCGAAGGCCGTCGTCTGGGCGGGGTGGAGCAGGAATGGGCCGACTGGGAGGAGATCGCCCCGGTGATGGCGCGCTCCATCGTCGCGGCGGAGGATGCCAACTACTGCCTGCACTGGGGCTTCGATATGCGGGCGATCCGTGCGGCGATGGAGGCGGGCGGCAATCGCGGCGCCTCGACGCTGAGTCAGCAGGTGGTGAAGAACGTCTTCCTCTGGCAGGGCCGCAGCTGGCCACGCAAGGCGCTGGAGGCGATCATCACCCCGGTGGTGGAGACGGTCTGGACGAAGCGCCGCATCCTCGAGGTCTACATGAACGTGGCGGAATTCGACGAGGGCGTCTTCGGCATCCGGGCCGCCGCCGCCCACGCGTTCCAGGTCGAACCCTCGGATCTCACCCCGCGGCAGGCGGCGCGGCTGGCGGCGGTGCTGCCCGACCCCAAGGGGCGCGATGCGGCCAATCCGGGCGATTTCACCCGCCGCCGCGCCGCCTCGATCATCGACGGCGCCGACACGATCCGCGCCGACGGGCGGGCGGCCTGCTTCGAGTAGGCAGGCCGATTGCCGCCCTATTTACCATTGCGGGATTGAATTCCGCCGCCCCACGCGGCAATGAAGGCCCATCCCTTCTCGAAAGCCCCGCATTGCGATGAACCGACTTTACCACGCTCCGCTGTCGCCCTTCTGCCGCAAGGTTCGCCTGACGCTGGCGGAGAAACGGATCGAGGTGGAGCTGGTGGAGGAGCGCTATTGGGAGCCCTCGCCCGACTTTCTGCGCCGCAACCCGGCGGGCAAGGTGCCGGTGCTGAGGATGGACAGCAAGGTGCTGTCGGAAAGCCAGGCGATCTGCGAATATATCGAGGATACGGTGCCGCAGCCGCCGCTTATGCCGCGTGACCCCGACGGTCGCTTCGAGGTGCGGAGGCTCTGCGCCTGGTTCGATGACAAGTTTCAGGGCGAGGTCACCTCGAAACTGCTCTACGAGCGGGTGAACAAGAAGCTGATGGCGCAGGGCTATCCGGATTCGAAGAACGTGAAGTTCGGCTCGCAGCGGATCAAGTACCACCTCGATTACATGGCCTGGCTGCTCGATCAGCGGCGCTGGCTGGCGGGCGACGTGATGACCCTGGCCGATTTCACCGCCGCCGCTCACCTGTCCTGCCTCGACTACATCTCGGACGTGGACTGGAACCGGCATGCGGTGGTGAAGGACTGGTATGCCAAGATCAAGTCGCGGCCTTCGTTCCGGCCGCTGCTGGTCGATCAGGTGCCGGGCTTCCCGCCGCCGGCGCATTACGCCGATCTGGATTTCTGAGGGGAAAGCGCCGGGGGCTGTCTGCCCCCGCCAGCGCACGGGCCGGGCGTTATTCGTTGAAACCCTACACTGGAGGGTTTCCAAACACTCATAGCCCCCCGGGGATATTTAGGCCAAGATGAAAGGACTGCCCGTGAAGGAGCGTCTCATCGCGCGGGCGTTGGAGGAGGGGTTCTCCAAGGTCGGGATCTGCGCGCCTGACGCCGCGCCGGAAACGGCGGGGCGGCTCAGGGCCTTTCTCGAGGCCGGGCGGCATGGGCAGATGGGCTGGATGGCGGAGCGCGAACAGTGGCGCGGCGATGCGGCGGCGCTCTGGCCCGAGGCGCGGTCGGTCATCATGCTGGCCGAGGTCTATACCCCCGAGGCCGATCCGCGCGCCGTGCTGGCCGAGCGCGACCGGGCGGCGGTGAGCGTCTATGCCCAGGGCAAGGATTACCACGATCTGGTGAAGAAGCGGCTGAAGCGGCTGGGGCGCTGGCTGGTGGCCGAGACCGGGGCCGAGATCAAGGTCTTCGTCGATACCGCGCCGGTGATGGAGAAGCCGCTGGCGCAGGCGGCGGGGCTCGGCTGGCAGGGCAAGCACACCAATCTTCTGAGCCGCGATCTGGGCAACTGGTTCTTTCTCGGCGCGATCTTCACCACGCTGGACCTGCCCAAGGACGCGCCCGAGCCCGAGCATTGCGGCTCCTGCACCGCCTGTCTCGAGGCCTGCCCGACGCGGGCCTTCCCGGCGCCGTTCCAGCTCGATGCCCGGCGCTGCATCTCCTACCTGACCATCGAGCATCACGGGCCGGTGGAGCCGGAGTTGCGGGCGCTGATGGGCAACCGGATCTATGGCTGCGACGATTGCCTAGCCGCCTGCCCCTGGAACAAGTTCGCCGTCGCGGCGCGCGAGATCGGCTATGCCGCGCGGGTCGGGGCGCCACCTCTGGCCGAGCTGGCGGAGCTGGACGATGCGGGCTTCCGCGCGCGTTTCGCGGGGTCGCCGATCAAGCGGATCGGGCGCGACCGCTTCCTGCGCAACGTGCTCTATGCCATCGGCAATTCCGGCGATCCCGCGCTGTTGCCCGCGGCGCGGGCGTGTCTGGGCGACGCCGATGCGGTGGTGGCCGAGGCGGCGGAATGGGCGGTGGCGCGGCTGTCCTGAAATCCGCCACATTGGCGCGGCATCCGGGGCGGCGCATGCGGCGGGTGAGGGTGAGGATGAGCTGGGAAGGGATCGGGCTGGCGGCGGCCTATCTTGGGGTGATGAACATCGCAACCTATGCGGCCTTCGCGCTGGACAAGCGCCGCTCGGTCGCGGGGGCGTGGCGGCTGCGCGAGGTGTCGCTGCTCCGGCTGGCGTTGTTCGGCGGCTGGCCGGGCGCGAAGCTGGCGCAGTGGCGGCTCCGGCACAAGACGCGCAAGCAGCCCTTCGCGCGGATCCTGAACCTGATCGGCGTGCTGCAGCTGGTGCTGGCTCTGGCGCTTGCCGCCACGGCGGCGGGCTGGACCGGGGCGGCGATGCGCTGGCTCGGCGGCGAGGGCTGGGCGGGGATCGGCTTCACGCTGTTCGAGCCGGGGCCGGAGCCCGAGCCGGAGCGGGTGATGCCGCGGCGATTTGGCCCGGGGTCGTGACCGGCGGGGCCCTGCCGCCCGGTTTGGTCGTGAGGCCGAATCGTGCTAGGGTGCCCCTCCCGCAAGGGCCGGACGCCGGGCCTTCGGGGAATTGTCGTGCAGCCAGAGGAGGACCGACATGAGCCGTCACCTTGCAGACAAGCGCAGCCCGTCGGAAGGCGGGCGGGTGAAGATGTTCCTGAAGATCGCGCGCAGCCCGCGGGCGATCTGGCACCGGAACGCGGCGCGCCCTGCGGGCAACCGCCGCCTGATGGAATTCCTGCGGATCGAGCGCGGTCGCACCGCCTGAACCGCCAGCGTTGAGAAAGAGCGCGCCCGGGGGCGCGCTCTCTGTCCGTCAGGCGCGGACCAGCTTTTCGTAATCGGTGGCGACGGATTTCGTCAGCTCGCCCACCTCGAAGCTGTAGTCGCCGATCTGGCCGACGGGCGTCACCTCGGCGGCGGTGCCGGTGAGGAAGCACTGCTCGTAGCCTTCCAGATCAGCTGCTTCGATCCGCTTCTCGACCACGGTGATGCCCTTGTCCTTCAGCATCTGGATGACGGTCTGCCGGGTGATGCCGTTGAGGATCGCGTCGGGGATCGGGGTGTGGACCTCGTTGCCCTTGACGAAGAAGATGTTGGCGCCGGTCGCCTCGGCGACATAGCCGCGGTAGTCGAACATCATCGCGTCCGAACAGCCCTTCGCCTCGGCGGCATGCTTGGACATGGTGCAGATCATGTAGAGACCGGCGGCCTTGGCGGCATGCGGGATCGTCTCCGGCGAGGGGCGCTTCCATTTCGAGATGTCGAGTTTGGCGCCCTTGAACTTGGCGTCGCCGTAGTAGTTGCCCCAGGCCCAGCAGGCCACCGCCATGCGGATCGGGTTGCGCTGCGAGGCCACGCCCATGTCTTCGCCCGCGCCGCGCCAGGCCAGTGCGCGGACGTAGCAGTCGGTCAGGTTGTTGGCCTTGATGGTGGCTTCCTTGGCCGCCTCGATCTCGGCCACCGAATAGGGCAGCGGCATGTCGAGCAACTCGCCCGACTTGCGCAGCCGCTCGGAATGTTCGACCGACTTGAAGATCTTGCCGTTGTAGCAGCGCTCTCCCTCGAAGACCGAGGAGGCATAATGCAGCGCATGGGTCAGGACGTGCACCTTGGCGGAGCGCCAATCCACCAGCTCGCCATCCATCCAGATGAAACCGTCGCGATCGTCATAACCTGCCATCGTAACCTCCTTCGCCCGCGGGCATTTTCCGTTTGTTGCGCTGAAAAGGTCCGGTGCGGACATAAAGTTGCGCAAAACCCGGGGATTCGCTAACAGTTGAGTCTTGGAAAGTCAACAAGGCTGACATAAAATCCCGTTGTAACGAGGGAGAGCGGATCGATGGCCGAGGGTGGAGCAGGGCCGGGGGGCGGCGAGTCGCTGCTGTTCCTGACCGACGAACAGTTGCGCAAGGGGATCGAGGCGATGTTCTTCGCCTATCGTGGCTTCACCGCCGATCCCGACCGGATTCTCGACGAGATGGACTATGGCCGGGCGCATCACCGGGCGATCCACTTCATCCACCGCTCGCCCGGGACCACGGTGAACAACCTGCTGTCGATCCTCGGCGTGACCAAGCAATCGCTGAACCGGGTGCTCCGGACGCTGATAGAGGACGGGCTGGTGGAGAGCCGGGTGGGCCGGGTCGACAAGCGCGAGCGCCACCTGTTCCTGACGGCGAAAGGCTCGGAACTGGAGCGGGTGCTGTCGGATGCCCAGCGGGCGCGGCTGCGCGCCGCCTACCGGGTGGCGGGGCCCGCGGCGGTGCAGGGCTTCCGCCAGGTGCTCGAAGCGATGATGGACCCGGACCTGCGGAGGCAGTATCAGACGCTGAAGGAGAGCAGCGCATGACCGAACCGCAGGCCCATCTTCTGGTCGTCGACGACGACGAGCGCATCCGGGGATTGTTGCAGAAATTCCTCGTGCGCAACGGCTTCCTCGTCTCGACCGCCCGCGACGCGGCGCAGGCGCGGCGGCTCCTGGCCGGGCTGGAGTTCGACATGATCGTGCTCGACGTGATGATGCCCGGCGAGGATGGCATCACCCTGACCCGCGCGCTGCGCGAGGAGATCGCCACGCCGATCCTCCTGCTGACCGCGCGCGGCGAGACGGCGAACCGGATCGAGGGGCTGGAGGCGGGGGCGGATGACTATCTGGCCAAGCCCTTCGAACCCAAGGAGCTGCTGCTCAGGATCAACGCCATCCTGCGCCGCGTGCCGGTGCTGAAGGCCGATGCCGGGCCGAAGGTGCTGCATCTGGGCTCGGTGCGTTACGATCTGGAGCGGGGCGAGCTGTGGCGCGGCGCCGATCCGGTGCGGCTGACCGCGACCGAGGCGGCGCTGATGCGGATCTTCGCCGCCCAGCCGGGCGAGGCGGTGAGCCGCGAGAAACTGGTGGGCGATCTCGGCCGCGACGACGGGCAGAGCCAGGAACGCGCAGTGGACGTGCAGATCACCCGGCTGCGGCGCAAGATCGAGGTGGACCCCAAGCAGCCGCGCTATCTGCAGACGGTGCGGGGGTCGGGCTACATGCTGGCGCCGGATTAGCGGAACCCGCCGGGGGCTTCGCGCCCCCGGACCCCCGCGGGATATTTAAGGACAGAAAATAGGGAGGGTGACGCATGACGACGGCTTGCTATTCTCATGAGGCATCCTCGGGTCACGTGACGCCGCCGGGTCATCCGGAGCGGGTGGAGCGGATGCGGGCGGTGGCGGAGGGGCTCGCCGGGCTCGAGCTCGACCGGCGCGAGGCGCCGCTGGCCGAGGAGGCCGAGGTGCTGCGCTGCCATCCCGCTTCCTATCTCGCGCGGATCAAGGCGGGTCTGCCGGAGGAGGGTTGGTCGCAGCTGGACGGCGATACCTTCCTGTCGCCCGGCTCACTGGAGGCGGCGCTGCGCGCGGTCGGCGGCACCTGTGCGGCGGTGGATCTGGTGCTGTCGGGCGGGGCGGGCAATGCCTTCGTCGGCTGCCGCCCGCCGGGGCATCATGCCGAGCAGGATGTGGCGATGGGCTTCTGCCTGTTCGGCTCGGTCTCGATCGCGGCGAAGCGGGCGCTGGAGAAGCACGGGCTCTCCCGCGTCGCCATCGTCGATTTCGACGTGCATCACGGCAATGGCACGCAGGCGCTGATGTGGGACGAGCCGCGCGTGCTGTTTGCCTCGAGCCACCAGATGCCGCTCTATCCCGGCACGGGGGCGGCGGAGGAACGCGGCGCGCATGGCCAGATCGTCAATGTGCCGCTCCGCGCAGGCAGCGCGGGGGCGGTGATGCGGGCGGCCTACGAGGACGTGATCCTGCCGCGGATCGATGCCTTCCGGCCCGAGCTGATCCTGATCTCCGCCGGTTTCGACGCCCATGCCGACGATCCGCTGGCCGGGCTGAACTGGACGGCGCAGGATTTCGCCTGGCTCACCGGGCGGATCTGCGATCTGGCTGCGGCGCATTGTGGCGGGCGGGTGGTCTCGACACTCGAGGGGGGATATGATCTGCCTGCCCTTGCTGCGAGTGTCGCGGCCCATGTGGGCGTCTTGAAGGAGCGGAGCGCATGACGGAAAAGCCGGTGGCAAGCATGACATTCGAAGAGGCGATGGCCGCGCTGGAGCAGGTTGTCGGCGCTCTGGAAAAGGGCGATGTGCCGCTGGACCAGTCGATCGCGCTCTATGAACGCGGCGCGGCGCTGAAGGCGCATTGCGCCGGCAAGCTGAAGGATGCCGAGGAGAAGGTGGAGATGATCCGCGCCGCCGAGGGCCGTGCGGTCGGAACGGTGGCTGCGGAGGGATTGTGAGCTTTCCCGTTGCTTTGAACGACGCGGCCCTTGCCGTGCAGGCGCGGCTCGATGCGGCGCTGGCGGGCCATGACGATCTGCCGGTGGTCGCGGCGATGCGCTACGCGCTGCAGGGCGGCAAGCGGCTGCGCGGCTTTCTGGTGCTGGAGTCGGCGCGGCTGCATGGCATCGCCCCCGAGGCGGCGGTGAGTGCGGCGGCGGCGATCGAGGCGCTGCATGCCTACAGTCTCGTGCATGACGACCTGCCCTGCATGGATGACGACGACCTGCGCCGCGGCCTGCCGACGGTGCATGTGAAATGGGACGAGGCGACGGCGGTGCTGGCGGGCGATGCCCTGCAGACGCTGGCCTTCGAGCTTCTGGCCGACCCGGCGCTGGGCCCGGCCGAGGTGCGGATCGCGCTGGTGGCCTCGCTGGCCAGGGCCTCGGGCGCCGAGGGCATGGTGCTGGGGCAGGCGCTGGACATCGCCGCCGAAAGCGCCGCCGTGCCGCTGACCCTGCCCGAGATCACCCGGCTGCAGGCGGGCAAGACCGGCGCGCTGATCCGCTGGTCGGCGGAGGCGGGCGCCGTGCTCGGCCAGGCCGATGCCGGGCCGCTGGGGCGTTATGCCACGGCCCTCGGTCTCGCCTTCCAGATCGCCGACGACATCCTCGATGTCGAGGGCGATGCGGCCAAGGCGGGCAAGCGTTTGCAGAAGGATGCCGAGGCGGGCAAGGCGACCTTCGTCTCGCTCCTGGGCCTCGAGGGGGCGAAAGACCGCGCAAAAGCCCTGGTGACCGAGGCGGAAGCCGCTCTGGCCCCCTATGGTGCGGCAGCGGGAACCTTGATCGAGGCTGCGCGCTTCGTTATTGCGCGCGAAAGCTGAGCAGCCACCCCGAGGAGGGGAGCCAATGACCGACAGACCCAAGACGCCGACGCTGGACCGGGTGAACCTGCCCGTGGACCTAAAGGCCTTGAGCGACCGCGAGCTGCGGCATGTCGCCGACGAGCTGCGGGCCGAGACCATCTCGGCCGTGTCGGTGACGGGCGGGCATCTGGGCGCGGGTCTGGGCGTAGTGGAGCTGACGGTGGCGCTGCATGCCGTCTTCGACACGCCGCGTGACAAGATCATCTGGGATGTCGGCCACCAGTGCTACCCGCACAAGATCCTGACCGGGCGGCGCGACCGCATCCGGACGCTGCGGACCGAGGGCGGGCTCGCAGGCTTCACCAAGCGGTCGGAGAGCCCCTATGACCCCTTCGGCGCGGGCCACAGCTCCACCTCGATCTCGGCGGCGCTGGGCTTTGCCGCGGCGCGCGACCTGACCGGCGAGGGCGGCGATGCCATTGCGGTGATCGGCGACGGGTCGATGAGCGCGGGCATGGCCTTCGAGGCGATGAACAACGCAGGCCATCTGAAGAAGCGGCTGATCGTCATCCTGAACGACAACGAGATGAGCATCGCGCCGCCGGTGGGGGCGCTGTCGTCCTATCTGAGCCGCCTCTATGCCGGCGCGCCGTTCCAGGATTTCAAGGCGGCGGCCAAGGGGGCGCTCGGCTTCCTGCCCGAGCCGTTCCAGGAGGGCGCGCGGCGGGCGAAGGAGATGCTCAAGAGCATCACCGTCGGCGGCACGCTGTTCGAGGAGCTGGGCTTCTCCTATGTCGGGCCGATCGACGGGCATGATCTGGAGCAGCTGCTGGCGATCCTGCGCACGGTGAAGGCGCGGGCGACCGGGCCGGTGCTGATCCATGCGATCACCAAGAAGGGCAAGGGCTATGCCCCGGCGGAAGAGGCGCGTGACCGGGGGCATGCCACGTCGAAGTTCAACGTGCTGACCGGCGAGCAGACCAAGGCGCCGTCGAACGCGCCGAGCTATACGAAGGTCTTCGCCCAGAGCCTCGTGAAGGAGGCCGAGCGGGACGAGCGGATCGTGGCGGTGACGGCGGCGATGCCGGACGGGACGGGGCTGAACCTGTTCGCGGAGCGCTTCCCGAACCGCTGCTTCGACGTGGGCATCGCGGAACAGCATGCGGTGACCTTCAGCGCCGGGATGGCGGCGGGGGGCTTGCGGCCGTTCTGCGCGCTTTATTCCACCTTCCTGCAGCGCGGCTACGACCAGATCGTGCATGACGTGGCGATCCAGCGGCTGCCGGTGCGCTTCGCCATCGACAGGGCCGGGCTGGTGGGGGCGGATGGGGCGACCCATGCGGGGGCCTTCGACGTGGCTTTCCTCACCAACCTGCCGGGGTTCGTGGTGATGGCCGCCGCCGATGAGGCGGAGCTGGTGCATATGGTGGCCACGGCCGTCGCGCATGACGAGGGGCCGATCGCCTTCCGGTTCCCGCGCGGCGATGGCGTGGGGGTGGAGATGCCGGCGAAGGGCGTCCCGCTGGAGATCGGCAAGGGGCGGATCGTGCGGGAGGGCAGCCGGGTGGCGATCCTGTCGTTCGGGACGCGGCTGTCGGAGGTGATGATGGCGGCGGAGGCCCTGACGGGGCGGGGGATCGCGCCGACGGTGGCGGATGCCCGCTTTGCCAAGCCGCTGGACCGGGAGCTGATCCTGCGGCTGGCGCGGGATCATGAGGCGCTGATAACCATCGAGGAAGGCTCGATTGGCGGGTTCGGCAGCCATGTGGCGCAGCTTCTGGCCGAGGAAGGTGTCTTCGATGGCGGGATCAAGTTCCGCTCGATGGTGCTGCCCGACACGTTCATCGATCAGGCGAGCCCGGAGAAGATGTATCAGGTCGCCGGGATGAGCGCCGCCGAGATCGAGGCGAAGGTCTTGCAGACGCTGGGCGTGGCGCTGGTGGGAAAACGGGCCTGAGGGCCCGTTTTCACGCGTGGTAGTCGGATCAAACCACTGATATCACATGATATTCCGCCAAGCATTCAGGTTTTCTTAACCTGTGGCGCTCATCGGAACATGCCGTCGCGCAGGTTGAGGCCGTGTTCGACATAGGCTTTCATCGCGCAGAGCATCTGCATCCATCCGGCGCAGTTGCCGTAGCTGGCTTTCAGACCGCTTGCGGTCTCGCGCCAGCCTTCCTCGGATATGCTGACAAGGGTGCGCCCGTCGTCGAGGGAGGCGAAGGCCATGGTGACGGTGGTCATGTAGCCGGCATCGGACATGGCGTTCTCGCCGTCGCTCGCAGCCCATTGCAGCACGATGCGTTCATTCGGCACCACCTCGACCACAGTGACCGGAAAGGCGCCGGGAAAATCGGCGAAATTCCATGTGACGGTGGCGCCGGTTTCGAGCCGGCCCTTCGCGCCGCCGGTGGTGAAGTAGGAGGATAGCTGCTGCGGGTCCACCACGGCCTCGAAGACCTCGTGAACGGGGCGGGCGATGCGGGCCGAAACTTTGAACTTCAGATCCATGGCACTTGCTCCTTGTCCTGAGTCGCTATTATGTTATAGAAATATAACATGTCAACCGAAGATCAGATATCCCTTGTTTTCAAGGCGCTGGCCGCGCCGATTCGGCGGCGGCTGCTGGATGCATTGAAGGATGCGCCGCAGACGACGGGCGGCCTGTGCGAGGCCTTTCCGGATCTGGACCGCTGCACGGTGATGCAGCATCTTGGGGTGCTGGAGAAGGCGGATCTGGTGATCGTCGAGCGGCAGGGGCGCGAGCGGTGGAACCACCTGAACCCGCTGCCGATCAAGCATATCCATGACCGCTGGATCGGCGCCTATGCCGCGAGCGCGGTCGATCTGCTGGCGCGGATGGCGAGCGATCTGGGGCCGGAGAAGTGACGCCCGGGCCTCGGCGGCCCGGGCGATCCGGTCAGGGCAGTTGCTTCGGCGCGTCGTTGCGGCTGCGCCAGAGCGAATAGGCCACGCCCGCGCCGAGGATGGCGAAGGTGATGCCCAGCGACCAGTCGGCGGGGAACTTCTGCCAGCCAAGGGCATCGGCGATGAAGACCTTGGAGCCGATGAACACCAGAAGGATCGCCAGCGCCTGCTTGAGATAGTGGAAGCGGTGCAGCACCGCCGCCAGCGCGAAGTAGAGCGCGCGCAGGCCGAGGATGGCGAAGATGTTCGAGGTGTAGACGATGTAGGGATCGGTGGTGATGGCGAAGACCGCCGGCACCGAATCGACGGCGAAGACCAGATCGGCGATCTCGATCAGCACCAGTGCCAAGAACAGCGGGGTCATCCAGCGGACGGTGCGGCCGGTCTTGCTGTCGGGGGCGGTGACGAAGAAGGCATTGCCGTGCAGCCTGTCGGTCACCCGGAAGTTCTTGCGCATGAAGCGCAGCACCGGGTTGGCGTTGATGTCCATCTCGGTCTCGTCGGTCACCAGCATCTTGATGCCGGTGAAGATCAGGAAGGCGGCGAAGATGTAGAGCACCCAGCCGTATTCCGCGACCAGAGTGGCCCCGAGGCCGATCATGATGCCGCGCAGCACGATCACGCCGAGGATGCCCCAGAACAGCACGCGGTGCTGATAGGCGCGGGGGATGGCGAAATAGCTGAAGATCAGCGCGATGACGAAGACGTTGTCGAGCGCCAGCGTCTTTTCCACCACGAAGGCGGTGAGATATTCGGCGGCGGGCTGGGCGCCGAACTGCCACAGCACGAAGCCGGCGAAGCCGAGGCCGAGGGTGATGTAGAGCGCCGAAAGCCTGAGGCTTTCCGCGACGCCGATCTCGTGATCGGTCTTGTTCAGCACGCCGAGGTCGAAGGCGAGCAGCGCCACGACGATGCCGAGGAAGGTGAACCAGAGCCAGAGCGGGGTTCCGAGGAAGAGGGTGAAAAGCAGGGCGTCCATGATGTCCTCTGTGTTGAGGAGCGCGCGTGGAACTGCCCTGTGTGGGATGACCGGGCTGGCACCGAGCGCGCTCGATGCGGTCCGACATCACGACTTGCGTCGTCAGAGGGGCCCGGTCCGCAGAGGGCAGGTAAGGGCGGGCTCGGGGGCAGACAAGAGGGCGGGATCAGGTTTCTTCGGCGAGAAGGCTTTCGAGGCCCGAGCGGTAGTCGGGATGGATCAGCCGGATGCCGAGATCGCGCTTGATCCGGTCGTTCCGCACGCGCTTCGATTCGGCGTAGAAGCTGCGGGCCATCGGCGTCATCTCGGCCTCGGCATAGGGGATGCCGGGCGGTTCGGGCAGGCCGAGGAGATGGGCGGCGTAGGAGAGCACGTCTTCGGGCGGGGCGGGATCGTCGTCGCAGAGGTTGTAGACCGCGCCGGGGTCGGGCTGGCGCATCGAGGCTTCGAGCGTCTGGGCGATATCGTCGACATGAATGCGGCTGAAGACCTGACCGGGCTTCAGGATGCGGCGGGCGGTGCCGTCGCGCACCTTCTCGAACGGGCCGCGGCCGGGGCCGTAGATGCCGGCGAGGCGGAAGATGTGCACGGGCAGGCCGGTCGCCTGCCACTCGGCCTCGGCGGCGACGCGGGCCTGACCGCGGGCGGTGGAGGGGGTGAGCGGGGTCGATTCGTCGACCCAGCCGCCCTGATGGTCGCCATAGACGCCGGTGGTGGAGAGATAGCCGACCCAATGGGGGGTGGCGGTGGCGATCCCGGGGGCGGCGGCGAGGAAGGGATCGGTCGGATCGGGGGCGGCGGAGACGAGGATGTGGCTCGCCTCGGCCAAGGCGGCGGTGAGGTCGCCGGGCCAGAGCAGCGGCTCGATGCCCTCGGCCTGAAGCGCGCGGGCCTTGGCGGCGCTGCGGGTGGTGCCGATGATGCGCCAGCCCTGGGGCAGGAGGCGGCGGGCGAGGGCGCGGGCGGAGTAGCCGTGGCCGAGGGAGAGGAGCGTCTGGGTCATGGCGCAGTATTTCCCCGCGCTGCCGGTGCTGCAAGTGGTTGATTTGCGGGCGGGGGCGTGGTGTCGTGAGGGCATGACCGATCTCAACGACGCCTTCGCCCTGCGTTCGCCCGAGGATTGCCTCAGGCTCTACCGCGACTGGTCGCGGGATTACGACGCGGGCTTCGCCGCCGGGATGGATTACCGCCTGCCCGCCCATGTCGCCGCGGCCTTCTTGGCGGCGGGGGGCGCGGGGCCGGTGCTGGACGTGGGGGCCGGGACCGGGCTTCTGGCCGAGGCGCTGCGCGGGATGGGGTTTCCGGGCGAGATCGACGGGATCGACCTGACGCCGGAGATGCTGGCGCGGGCGGGGGAGAAGGGCGTCTACAGCGCGCTGGTCGAGGCCGATGTGACGCGGGCGCTGCCCTTGGAGGGCGGCTATCGCGGGGTGGTGAGTTCGGGCACCTTCACCCACGGCCATGTCGGGCCCGAGGCTTTCGGGCCGATGCTGGCGGTGGCCGCGCCCGGGGCGCTGTTCGCGCTGTCGATCAACGCCGGCGTCCATGTAGCGCGGGGCTTCGACGTGGCGCTGGCGGGGATGGAGGGCATCACCGGGTTGCAGCTGATCGAGGTGGAGGTCTATGGGCCGGCGGCTGCGGCGCGGGATGCGGCCCATGCGGCGGACCGGGCGCTGATCGCGCTGTTCCGCAAGGTTTAAGCTTCCGTTACCGATCGCAGGCCCTATCGCCGGGCTTGATCCGCCGGGCCGGCCCGGTGCATGTTTGGCGATCCATTGTGAGAGACCATGATCGTGACCGATATTTCGCCGCTGCTGACCCCCGCTCCGACCGAGGCAGAAGCCTTCACCGACCCCGCCGCGGCGGTCGCCCGGCTGGAAGAGCTGTATTTCGCCGCGACGGCCTTCCTGTCGCTCCAGTTCAGCGAGGCGGTGACCGGGGGGCGGCCGAAGACCCGGGTGCGGGCCTATTATCCTGAGATCCGGCTGACCACGACCAGCTTCACCCGCGCCGACAGCCGGTTGAGCTTCGGCCATGTGGCGCAGCCCGGCACCTATGCGACGACGGTGACGCGGCCGGACCTGTTCCGCAACTATCTGGTGCAGCAGATCGGCCTGCTGATCGAGAACCATTCGGTGCCGGTGATGATCGGCGTGTCGGATACGCCCATTCCGGTGCATTTCGCGGTGGCGGGCAATCCGGCGGTGTCGGTGCCGCAGGAGGGGGTGCTCGATTTCTCGCTGCGCGACGTGTTCGACGTGCCGGATCTGGCGACGACCAATGACGATATTGTCAACGGCGTGCGGCTGGTGAACCCGGACGGGTCGGGGCCGCTGGCGCCCTTCACGGCGCAGCGGGTGGATTATTCGCTGGCGCGGCTGACGCATTACACCGCGACCGATCCGCGGCATTTCCAGAACCACGTGCTGTTCACCAACTACCAGTTCTACGTCGACGAGTTCGAGGCCTTCGCCCGCAAGGCGCTGGCCGACCCGGCCTCGGGCTACACCTCCTTCGTGGCGCCGGGCAATCAGGAGATCAGCGGCCCGGATGCGCCGGTGCTGCAGGTCGGGAAGATGCCGCAGATGCCGACCTATCATCTGAAGCGGCGCGACGGGCAGGGGATCACGCTGGTCAACATCGGCGTCGGCCCGTCGAACGCCAAGACCGCGACCGACCACATCGCCGTGCTGCGCCCGCATGCCTGGCTGATGGTCGGCCATTGCGCGGGGCTGCGCAACACCCAGAGCCTCGGAGATTTCGTGCTGGCCCACGCCTATTTGCGCGAGGATCACGTGCTGGATGCCGACCTGCCGGTCTGGGTTCCGATCCCGGCGCTGGCCGAGATCCAGATCGCGCTGGAAGACGCGGTGGAGGCGGTGACGCAGCTGGAAGGCTACGAGCTGAAGCGGATCATGCGCACGGGCACGGTGGCCACCATCGACAACCGCAACTGGGAGCTGCGCGACCAGTCCGGCCCGGTGCAGCGGCTGAGCCAGTCGCGGGCCATCGCGCTGGACATGGAAAGCGCCACCATCGCCGCCAACGGATTCCGCTTCCGGGTGCCCTATGGCACGCTGCTCTGCGTCTCGGACAAACCGCTGCATGGCGAGCTGAAACTGCCCGGCATGGCGACCGATTTCTACAAGACGCAGGTGCTGCGCCACCTGCTGATCGGCATTCGCGCGATGGAGACGCTGCGCGAGACCCCCATCGAGCGGATTCACAGCAGAAAGCTGCGCAGCTTCGAGGAAACAGCCTTCCTCTGAGCGAATTGACGCTGTGTTTTTGATGGGAAAGGGCTTGATTTATGCCCGGAAAACCTGTGTAGCGCTGACATTCGCCCCAAGGGGCAGGAACAGACCTCGCGACCCAGCGGGGCAAGATGATCAGGAGACAGCAGATGTCGAAACCGATGACCAAGACGCAGCTTGTGGCCTCGCTCGCCGACGAGATGGGCGCCGACAAGAAAACCGCCGGTGCGGCACTCGACGCGATCGCCTCGATCGTTGCACGTGAAGTGGCCGCCGGTGGCGCCGTGACCCTGCCGGGTCTCGGCAAGGTCGTCTGCCGCGAGCGCCCGGAGCGTCAGGTCCGCAACCCGGCCACCGGCGAGCAGGTGCTGAAGGCTGCCGACAAGCAGGTGAAGTTCACCATCGCCAAGGCGCTGAAGGACAGCGTCAACGGCTGAGTGCTTGCAGCCACGATTGGCTGATGTAGGGTCGCCCTCCGGCGGCCCTTTTTCTTTGGCCGCGTCCCGGCTCAGGCCATTGGAGGCAAGATGGATCTGCGCAGTATCGGGATGGGGCTGGCCTTCGTCTTCATGTGGTCCTCGGCCTTCACCTCGGCGCGGATGATCGTGGCCGATGCGCCGCCGCTGACCGCGCTGGCGCTGCGATTCCTCGTCTCGGGGCTGATCGGCATCGCGCTGGCCGCGGCGCTGGGCCAGAACGCGCGACTGTCGAAGGGCGCCTGGCGCGCGGTGGTGATCTTCGGCATCTGCCAGAACGCGCTCTATCTCGGCTTCAATTTCGTGGCGATGCAATGGGTGGAGGCGAGCCTTGCCGCCATCGTCGCCTCGACCATGCCGCTGGTGGTGGCGCTGGCCGGCTGGCTTCTGTTCGGCGAGCGGGTGCGGCCGCTGGGGGTGCTGGGGCTGATCCTCGGCGTGGCGGGGGTCGCGCTGATCATGGGCACGCGGGTTTCGGGCGGGGTGGACCTGAGGGGCCTTCTGTTCTGCGGCATCGGCGTGCTGGCCCTGGCCTTTGCCACGCTGTCGGTGCGCGGGGCCTCGGCGGGGGGCAATGTGCTGATGGTGGTCGGCCTGCAGATGCTGGTCGGCGCGGCGGTGCTGGGCGTGGCGGCGCTGCTGACCGAGACCTGGGCGATGACCTGGTCGGCGCGGCTCGTCTGGGCCTTTGCCTATACGACGCTGGTGCCGGGGCTGATGGCGACCTGGATCTGGTTCATGCTGGTGGCGCGGATCGGCGCGGTGCGGGCCGCGACCTTCCACTTCCTGAACCCGTTCTTCGGCGTGCTGGTGGCCTGGGCGCTTCTGGGCGAGCAGCTCGGGGTCTGGGATGTCGTGGGCGTGGCGATCGTGGCGGCGGGCATCCTTGCCGTGCAATGGGCGAAGGTGCCGGGGCGGGTGTAAGGGAAGGCTTTTCTGAAAAGCCTTCCGAAAAATCTTCTGAAGATTTTTCGGTCTCAGCCGATCCGGCCGCGCACGCCGCCGGTCTGGCCGCGGTCGAGCAGCAGGTGGTCGAGGATCACGCAGGCCATCATCGCCTCGGCCACCGGCACGGCGCGGATGCCGACGCAGGGGTCGTGGCGGCCCTTGGTGATCAGCTCGGTCTCCTCGCCCGACATGGTGATGGTGCGGCGCGGGGTGAGGATCGAGGAGGTCGGCTTCACCGCGAAGCGCACCACCACATCCTGCCCGGTGGAGATGCCGCCGAGGATGCCGCCGGCGTGGTTCGACAGATACATGGGCCCGTCATTGCCCATGCGGATCTCGTCGGCATTCTCGACGCCGGTGAGGCTGGCCGCCGCCATGCCCTCGCCGATCTCGACCGCCTTCACGGCGTTGATGCTCATCATCGCGGAGGCGAGATCGCTGTCGAGCTTGCCGTAGACCGGCGCGCCGAGGCCGGGGGGGACGCCTTGGGCCACCACTTCGATCACCGCGCCGACGGAGTTGTGCGACAGGCGCAGCTCGTCGAGATAGGCGGCCCAGTCGGCGGCGGCGGTGGCGTCGGGGCACCAGAAGGGGTTGCGCTCCACCTCGGCCAGATCGAGGCGGCTGCGGTCGATCTGCCGCGGGCCCATCTGCACCATGTAGCCGGTGATCTTCACCTGCGGAGCCAGCATCGCCAGCGCCGCGCGGGCGACACCGCCCGCCGCCACGCGCGCCGCGGTCTCGCGCGCCGAGGAGCGGCCGCCGCCGCGATAGTCGCGCAGCCCGTATTTCTGGTGATAGGTGATGTCGGCATGGCCGGGACGGAAGGCCTGGGCGATCTCGCCGTAATCCTTGGAGCGCTGGTCGGTGTTCTCGATCATCAGCTGGATCGGCGTGCCGGTGGAGAGGCCGTCGAAGGTGCCGGAGAGGATCTTCACCTCGTCGGGCTCCTTGCGCTGGGTGGTGAACTTGTTCTGCCCCGGCTTGCGCTTGTCGAGCCAGTGCTGGATCGCGGCGGCGTCGATCGCCACGCCGGGCGGGCAGCCGTCGACGGTGGCGCCGAGCGCCGGGCCGTGGCTTTCGCCCCAGGTGGTGACGCGGAAGAGATGGCCGAAGGTGTTGAAGCTCATGGCAGGCAGTCCCCGATTTCGGGCCCCGATTGGGGCCAAGGCCCCGAGTTGGGCCGCGATTTGCGGCCAAGGCATAGGGCAAGCCGGGGCTCGGGGGAACCGGATTTTGCCCAAGCGCCGCAGGCAGGGCGGCCCCCGCGCGATCTTTTCGCCTTGCGGACGGTTGGGGCCCCGGTATGGTCGGGGATACCTCGGGGTGCCTTGAGTGGCTGAGATGCGAAAGCGGACCCGTTGAACCTGACCCGGTTAAGACCGGCGGAGGGAAGGTGCATGGACGATCTCCATCCCGTCTCCGCCCGTCGTGAGAGAGGATGAAGATGCGCACTCCGATACTTGCCACGGGATTTCTTGCGGCGGCCGGCATGGCTGCGGCCGAAACCCCCGTGCTGACTGTGATGACCTATGACAGCTTCATCTCCGAATGGGGGCCGGGGCCGGCGGTGGAAAAGGCTTTCGAGGCCGAGTGCGGCTGCGACCTGCGCTTTGTCGCGGCGGGCGACGGCGCGGCGCTGCTGGCGCGGGTGCAGCTGGAAGGCGCGCGCTCCGACGCGGATGTGGTGCTGGGGCTCGACACCAACCTGACCGCTGCTGCCACCGCGACGGGGCTCTTTGCGCCGCACGCCAAGATGCCCGCGCTCGACCTGCCGGTGACCTGGACCGACCCGCAGTTCATCCCCTTCGACTGGGGCTGGTTCGCCTTCGTGCATGACAAGGGGCTGGCCTCGCCGCCGGGGTCGTTCGAGGAGCTGGCGGCGTCGGATCTGAAGATCGTGATCCAGGACCCGCGCTCCTCCACGCCGGGGCTCGGCCTCGTGATGTGGGTGAAGGCGGCCTATGGCGAGCGGGCGGCGGAGATCTGGCAGGGGCTGGCCGACAATATCGTGACGGTGACGCCGGGCTGGTCGGAGGCCTACGGGCTGTTCCTGAACGGCGAGGCCGACATGGTGCTGAGCTATTCCACCTCGCCTGCCTATCACCTGATCGCGGAGGAGGATGACAGCAAGGCGGCGGCGCGCTTTGCCGAGGGGCATTACCTGCAGGTCGAGGTGGCGGGCAAGCTGGCTGGCAGCGACCAGCCGGAGCTGGCCGACCGGTTTCTCGACTTCATGACGGGCGAAACCTTCCAGTCGGTGCTGGCGACGACGAACTGGATGTATCCGGCGAAGACGCCGGAGGCGGGGCTGCCGGAGGGCTTCGAATCGATGCGGCCCGAGGCATCGCTGCTGTTCTCCTCGGAGGAGGCGCTGGCGATCCGGGAGGAGGCGCTGGAGGAATGGCGGAACGCGCTGGCACGCTAGCCGCAGGCGCGGTCGCCGCGACGCTGGGGCTCTTGACGCTGGGCACGCTGGCGGTGGTGGCGCTGCAGAGCGGCGGGGGCTTGCGGCTGGCGCCCGCCGACTGGGCGGCGCTGCGCTTCACCGTCTGGCAGGCGGTGCTGTCGGCGCTGGCCTCGGTGCTGCTGGCGGTGCCGGTGGCGCGGGCGCTGGCGCGGCGGCGCTTTGCCGGGCGGGGGGCGCTGATCGCACTGCTGGGGGCGCCGTTCCTGTTGCCGGTGATCGTGGCGGTGCTGGGGCTGCTTGCCGTCTTCGGCCGGGCCGGGCTGCTCAATCAGGGGCTCGAGGCGCTGGGGCTGCCGGTGCTGTCGGTCTACGGGCTGCATGGGGTGGTGCTGGCGCATGTGTTTCTCAACATGCCGCTGGCGGTGCGGCTGATCCTGCAGGGCTGGGCGACGATTCCGGCGGAGCGGTTCCGGCTGGCGGCCTCCCTGGGCTTCGGCCCCGGCGATGTGTTCCGGCATCTGGAGCGGCCGATGCTGCGCGAGGTGCTGCCGGGGGCGGCGGTGGTGATCTTTGTCATCTGCCTGACCAGTTTCGCCGTGGCGCTGACGCTGGGCGGCGGACCGCGGGCGACGACGCTGGAGCTCGCGATCTATCAGGCGCTGCGATTCGAGTTCGACCTGACGCGGGCGGCGGTGCTGGCGCTGGCGCAATTCGCGCTCTGTGCGGCGGCGGTGCTGGTGGCGGCGCGGCTGGCGCTGCCGGCGGGATTCGGCGCGGGGCTGGACCGGACGGCGCTGACGCTGGCGCCGGGGGGCTGGCGGCGAGGGCTCGATGCGCTGGCGATCGCGCTGGCGGCGGGGTTCCTGCTGGCGCCGCTTGGCGCGGTGGTGGCGGCGGGTCTGCCGGGGCTCGGCAGCCTGCCGGACACGGTCTGGGCGGCGGCGGGGCGGTCGGTCTCGGTCGCGCTGGCCTCGACGCTGGTCTCGGTCGCGGGGGCCCTGGTGCTGGCGCTGGCGGCGGCGCGAGGCGCTCGGGGCTTCGAGCTGGCGGCGACGCTGCCGCTGGCCGCCTCGTCGCTGGTGCTGGGGACGGGGCTGTTTCTGGCGGTCTATCCTTTCGTCAGCCCGGCGAGTGTGGCCCTGCCGGTGACGGTGCTGGTCAATGCCGCGCTGTCGCTGCCCTTTGCCTTCCGCGTTATCCTGCCCGAGGCGCGGCGAATGCAGGCGGATCATGGGCGGCTGGCCGAGGCCTTGGGGCTGCGCGGCATGGCGCGGCTGCGCTGGCTGGTGCTGCCCCGGCTGCGGCGTCCCTTGGGATTCGCACTCGGTATCTGCGCCGCGCTGTCGATGGGCGATCTGGGGGTGATCGCGCTCTTTGCCGGCGAGCGCGAGGCGACGCTACCCCTCTTGGTGCAGCGGCTGGTCGGGGCCTATCAGATGCAGGCGGCGGCTTCGGCCTCGCTGCTGCTGGTGGCCTTGAGTTTCGGGCTGTTCTGGCTGTTCGACTGGGGAGGGCGCCGCGGTGCTGAGGCTTGAGAAGCTGCGGATCACGCAGGGCGATTTCACCCTGAGGGCCGATTGGCAGGTGGCGGAGGGCAGTTGGGTGGCGGTGATCGGGCCGTCGGGCGGCGGGAAATCGACGCTGCTGATGGCGATTGCCGGGTTCCTCGCGCCGAGCGCGGGGCGGGTGCTGTGGCAGGGGCAGGATCTTGCGGCGGTGGCGCCGGGGGACCGGCCCGTCAGCATGTTGTTCCAAGACCAGAACCTGTTCCCGCATCTCAGTCTGCGCGAAAACCTGGGACTCGGGCTTTCACCCCGGCTGCGGCTGGATGCGGCGCAGGAGGCGCGGATTGCGGGCGCGCTGGAGCGGGTCGGGCTGGCGGGACTTGGGGCGGCGCGGCCCGGGCGGCTGTCGGGCGGGCAGCAGGGGCGGGCGGCGCTGGCGCGGGCGCTGCTCAGGGCGCGGCCGGTCCTGCTGCTGGACGAGCCCTTCGCCGCTCTGGGGCCGGCGCTGAAGGTGGAGATGCTGGCGCTGGTGGCGGAGATCGCGGGCGAGACCGGGGCCATGGTGCTGATGGTCACGCATGACCCGCAGGATGCGCGGCGGCTGGGCGGCGAGACGGTGCTGGTGGCGGGCGGCGAGGCGCTGCCGCCGCGCGGGACCGAAGCGCTGTTCACCGATCCGCCGCAGGCGCTGCGCGACTATCTGGGCTGACGGGCGCACCAATGAAAAAGGCCCCGCGCGATGGCGGGGCCTTCTGTCTGTGTGTCTGACCTTGATCAGACGGTCTTCTTCTTGCCCTTGGCATTGGCCCAGATGCGCTTGTTGGTCAGGTAGAGCAGCACCGACAGGATCGTGAGGAACACGACCGCGGTGAAGCCCGCCTGCTTGCGCGCCATCATCTTGGGCTCGGCGGCCCAGGTCATGAAGGCCGTCACGTCTTCGGCCATGTGATGCACGGTGGCCTCGTGGCCGTCGGCATAGGTCACCTGGTCGTCGGCGAGGGGCGGCGGCATGGCGATCCAGCTGCCGGGCACGGTGGAAAGACCATGCTCGTCCTTGCAGCTGTCGGGCACCGACCCGTTGGCGAAGCCGATGTTGTAGTAGAAGCCTTCCGGCTCGTTATCCACGGCGCAGGCCGGGGTTTCGGCATAGCCGTTGAGCACGGTGTAGACATGCTCGGGGCCGCCCATGCCGTTGAATAGCTGGCTGAGGCCGGTGCCCAGCGGACCGTGGAAGCCCGCGCGCGCCTTGGTCATCAGGCTGAGGTCGGGCGCGTTTTCCAGTGCGGACTGCGGGAAGTGGTCGGTCGGCTTGCCTTCGCGATCTTCGCCGGTCTCGGCGTCGGTCACGGTGAACTGCGTGGCATAGGCCCGCACCTGATCTTCGGGGAGGCCGGGGCCGCCCTCGTCGGACAGGGTGCGGATCGGCACGAACTTCATGCCGTGGCAGGCCGAGCAGACTTCGGTGTAGACCTGAAGCCCGCGCTGCAGCTGGTGCTGGTCGAAGGCGCCGAACGGGCCTTCGAAGGAGAAGTCGATGTCTTCGACATGGGCTTCGCCGGCAGCGAGCGCGGCCCCGCCCGTCAGGGCGAAAGCGGAGACCGCTGCGAGGGTGAGATTGCGGATCATCTTGAGTGTCCTTTCCCTTACTCGGCCACGATGGTCTTGGTACCGCCGGTCGCGGGCGAGTAGTGGGCGTTGAAGTCTTCTTCGATGGTCGCAGGCGGGGTCAGCGGCTTCTCGATCACCCCGAGCAGCGGCAGGATCACCAGGAAGTAGGCGAACCAGTAGGTGGCTGCGATCAGCGAGATGTAGGGGTAGATCCCGTCGGTCGGCATGGCGCCGACCCAGGTCAGCACGACGAAGTTCACGCAGAACACCGCGAACCACCACTTGAACACCGGGCGGTAACGGCCCGAGCGCACCGAGGAGGTATCGAGCCAGGGCGCCAGCGCCATGACCGCGATGGCCCCGAACATCGCCAGCACGCCGAAGAACTTGGCGTCGATGATGCCGAAGGTGACGAACTGGACGATCTGCACCACCCAGACGTCGGCGGTGAAGGCGCGCAGGATCGCGTAGAACGGCAGGAAGTACCATTCGGGCACGATATGCGCCGGGGTCGAAAGCGGGTTCGCCTCGATGTAGTTGTCGGGGTGGCCGAGGTAGTTCGGCATGAAGCCGACGATGGCGAAGAACACCAAGAGCACGATGGCCAGCGCGAAGAGGTCCTTCATGACGAAGTAGGGCCAGAAGGGCAGGGTGTCGCGGTTGGCTTCCTGCTTGGAGGTGCGGCGGACCTCAACCCCGGTGGGGTTGTTGTTGCCGGTGGAGTGGAAGGCCCAGATGTGGACGGCGACGAGGGCCGCGATCACGAAGGGCAGCAGGTAATGCAGCGAGAAGAAGCGGTTCAGCGTGGCATTGTCGACCGCCGGGCCGCCGAGCAGCCAGGTCTGGATCGATTCGCCGATGCCGGGGATCGCGCCGAACAGGCCGGTGATCACCGTGGCGCCCCAGAAGGACATCTGGCCCCAGGGAAGGACGTAGCCCATGAAGGCGGTCGCCATCATCGCCAGGTAGATCAGCATGCCGATGATCCAGGTGATCTCGCGCGGGGCCTTGTAGCTGCCGTAGTAGAGACCACGGAAGATGTGCAGGTAGACCGCAACGAAGAACAGCGAGGCGCCGTTCGCATGCAGGTAGCGCAGCATGAAGCCACCGTTCACGTCGCGCATGATGTGCTCGACCGAGGCGAAGGCAAGGTTCACGTGCGGGGTGTAGTGCATCGCCAGCACGATGCCGGTGACGATCTGAAGCACGAGACAGAAGGTGAGGACGATGCCCCAGATCCACATCCAGTTCAGGTTCTTCGGCGTCGGGATCATGATGGTGTCATAGAGAAGCCCGACGATCGGCAGACGCCGATGCAGCCATTGCTCGGCGCCCGTCTTGGGCTCGTAGTGGTCGTGAGGAATTCCGGCCATGGTGCTGTTCCTTACCCGAGCTGGATGGTGGTTTCGTCGATGAACTGGGCGACGGGGATCGGCAGGTTCTCCGGCGCCGGGCCCCTGCGGATGCGGCCCGCGGCGTCGTAGTGCGAGCCATGGCAGGGGCAGAACCAGCCGCCGAAGTCGCCCGCGCCGTCACCGATCGGCACGCAGCCGAGGTGGGTGCAGACGCCCATCATCACCAGCCATTCGCCGGCCTCGTCCATCGTGCGATGCTCGTCCGAGGCGTCGGCGGTGGCATCGGCCAGATTGGCGTTGCGGGCGTTGTTGTCGGGCAGTTCGGTCAGCTGGGTGTCGCGGGCCGAGGCGATGTCGGCCTCGGAGCGGCGGCGGATGAACACCGGCTTGCCCAGATACTTGACGGTGATCTGGGTGCCGACCTCGACCGCGCTCACGTCCACGAAGATCGAGGCCAGCGCCTGCACGTCCGCCGAGGGGTTCATCTGGTTTACCAGCGGCCAGACGGCGGCGCCTGTGGCGACCGCACCGGCCCCGGCCGTTGCGTAATACAGGAAATCCCTGCGAGTGCCTGCGTGATCGTCTGCGTGGGACACGAGAACTTCTCCCTTCCTAGGGCCGTTTCGTGGCCCAACAAGATGATGGGGCCGCGTTCCGGTCGCAGCCTTGCCTGTCGCGTTCTAGTCTGACGATCCTGCATCGTCCAGCGGACAAACAAGCGCAGGCTTGCTTATCGGGCCATTTCTGCATGAAAAAACGGCTGTAAAGCATCTCCGACACAGGCCCCTCGCCGCGGGCGGCGGATGTCGGTTTCCGACATGGGAAGGGCGCATAGTGTCGCGCCGGTCGAAGGGCCGCGGCGGGCGGCGGCGGCAGGGGCTTTGCGAGGTCGCGCGGCGGGGCGAATCGCCGCGCGACTGCAGGTCCTGGGTCAGGCGACGGGGACGGTGGCCACCATCGAGGGGCGGTCGGCGAAGCGCGCGTGCCATGCGGCCAGATCGGGCCGCGTGCTGCGCCAGGCCCGGCCGCCGTGACGGAAGTCGAGATAGTCGAGCGCGCAGCCCACCGCGACCTGCCCCATGTCGAGCGGCCCGGTCAGCTGGGCGATCCAGCGGCTCTCCAGCGCGTCGAGCGCCCGGTCGATCTTGCCCCACTGGCCTTCGACCCAAGGTTCGAAGCGCTTCTCCTCGGGGCGCACCCGGGTCTCGTAGACCATGAGGATCGCCGCATCGAGCATCCCGTCCGCCGTCGCCTCCAGCGTCAGCGTATCCCAGAGCCGCGGCCCCGCCGGATAGAGCTTGCCGCCCGCCAGATCGTCGAGATAGCGGCAGATCACCCGGCTGTCGTAGATCGCGGGCCCGTCGGGCCGCTCCAGCGCCGGGATCTTGCCCAAGGGGTTCAGCGCCAGCGGCAGCGTGCCGGTATCGACCGGCGTGCCCCCGACGCTGACCCGCTCCACCCGCTCGAGCATGCCGGTTTCGTGCAGCAGAACCATGACCTTGCGGACATAGGGTGAGGTCGGAGAATAAAAGAGGCGCATGGGATTCCTGTTCAGACTTTGCGGATTTTCAACCGGCCCAGCAGGGCCGCGTCGATCTCGATGCCGCGGTCGCCCCAGCGCAGGGTGCGATGGAACCGGCTGGCGAGATTGGTCTGCCGCGCGCCGTCGATGGCGCGGTCGGCGGGGCGGTGCAGGGCGAGGCCTTCGTCCAGTTCGTCCAGCGCATCCTCGGCCCGCTGGTCGGTGCGGCCGGTGACGAAGCTGCGCCGGATCAGCCAGACGGCTCCGGCAACCGCGCCGGTGCGCAGGGCAAAGGCGGCGATGGGAACGAGCGGCAGGGGCATCGGGCGTCCTCCGGTTGTGCGGCGCCGATGGTAGGAGGTCGCAGGGCGGCTGTAAACGCCGGAGCGGGCAGCGCGCGGGCAAAGAAAAAGCCGCCGGAGGTTTCCCTCGGCGGCTTCCCGTCCCTCGGCCTGTTACGGCTCAGCCCTGACGGGCTTTGTAGCGCTTCTGCGTCTTGTTGATCACATAGACGCGGCCCTTGCGGCGCACGACCTGGCAGTCGCGGTGGCGCAGCTTGAGCGAGCGGAGCGAGTTCGCAACCTTCATCTCTTTTCTCCCATTCGCGGCGCGCGTGCGCCTTGAAAAAAACTGTGCCCCCGTGAGGGGGCGGTGAATGGTGGGCGGTACTGGGATCGAACCAGTGACCACTACGATGTCAACGTAGTGCTCTACCGCTGAGCTAACCGCCCACGCTGCCGCTGCCATCCCACCCTCGTTATCCCCGGGTCGCTCCCGAAAGAAAACGACGCGGGCGGGACCGCGTCGGTTGGCGTGTCTATAAATAGAGTCGTCGGGCTGTTCAAGGGGTTTTGCAGAGCTAGAAAATGACGCACACTCGCGCCGGTGAAGGATGCCTCATGACGTCGGAAGCCTACAGCCTGATCCGCCCGGAACGGCGCGATACCTCGGTTTTCTTCTCCTCGCCACATAGCGGGCGGGACTATCCGCCTTCGCTGATGGGCCGGACGGGGCTGGACGAGCTGACGATGCGCTCTTCCGAGGATGCTTTCGTCGACGATCTTTTTTCTTGCGCCCCGCTGGCCGGAGCGCCGCTGATCGCCGCCCGTGTGCCGCGCGCCTATATCGACATGAATCGCTCCGCCGACGAGCTCGACCCCGCGCTGATCGAGGGAATCAGCCGCGCGCCGCACAATCCGCGGGTTTCCTCCGGTCTGGGGGTGATTCCGCGCGTGGTGGCGAACGGGCGGCCGATCTACCGGGGCAAGATGCCGCTCGCCGAGGCCGAGGCGCGGATCGCCCGCTACTGGACCCCCTATCACCTCGCGCTGCGCGGGCTCCTGGACGAAAGCCTCGCGCAATTCGGCGAGGCGATTCTCATCGACTGCCATTCGATGCCGCATGAGGCGATCGAGGCCCATGCCCGCCCCGGCCAGCCCCGGCCCGAGGTGGTGCTGGGCGACCGTTTCGGTGCGGCGGCGGGGCGCGGCGTGATGGAGCGGGTGGAGGCGGCCTTTGCCAACGCCGGGCTGCGGGTTGTGCGCAACGCGCCCTTCGCCGGGGCCTATATCGCGCAGGCCTACGGCCGGCCCTCGCGCGGGCAGCATGTGGTGCAGGTGGAGATCGACCGCGCGCTCTACATGACCGAGGCGCGGATTGAGCGGCATGGTGGCTTCGACGCCTTCAAGGCGCTGATCGCCTCGGTCGTGGCCGAGATCGCCGACATCGGCCGGGCGCAGCTGCCGCTGGCCGCCGAGTAGTCAGCGTAGCGCGCGGCCCTTGATGATCGCATCCTTGCCGAAGCGCTGCCTTATCCTGTCTGTCGCCCGCTCCGCCGCCGTCCGCTTGCCCGCGCCGGGGTCGAGCAGATCGCCCGTCGCATCGGCCTGATCGGCGGTGGTCAGATCGGAGATCCCGACGCCGATGAGCCGGAACGGCCCGGGCTCGCGCGCGCTGTCCATCAGGGCGCGGGCCTCGCGGTAGATCCGGTCGGCGGTCTGGGTCGGATCGGCGAGCGAGTGGCGCCGGGTGATCGTGCTGAAATCGCTGCGCTTCAGTTTCAGCGTCACCGTCCGCCCTGCCAGCTCCTTGGCCTTCGCCCGGTCCGAGACCTGCTCGGACAGCCGCCAGAGATGGCCGTCGAGCACATCGGCGCTGTCGGTATCCTCGTTGAAGGTGGTTTCCTTCGAGATCGACTTCTCGGCATCGCGCGAGACCCGGCGGTGATCCTCGCCCCGCGCCAGATGCCAGAGCCTGTCGCCCATATGGCCGAAGCGGGCGGTCAGATCCTGCCTGTCCCAGCGCAAAAGATCGGCGATGGTGCGGATGCCGGCGTTTTCCAGCGCGGTCTGGGTGGCGGTGCCGACGCCCCAGATGATGCGGACCGGCTTCGGCTTCAGGAAAGCTTCGGTCTCGGCCTGCCCGATGATCGAGAAGCCGCGCGGCTTGTCGAGGTCGGAGGCGATCTTTGCGAGGAACTTGTTGTGCGACAGCCCGACCGAGCCGGTGATGCCGAGCTCGGTCTCCATCGCCCGGGTCAGGCGCGCGAGGAGGACGGCGGGGGGCGCGCCGTGCAGCCGGGCGGTGCCGGTGAGATCGAGGAAGGCCTCGTCGAGCGAGAGCGGCTCCACCGCGGGGGTCAGCGCCTCCATCATCGCGCGGATCTGGCGCGAGACGGCGACATAGGCCTCCATCCGCGGCTTCACCACCACCGCCCCGGGGCAGAGTTTCAGCGCCTGGAACATCGGCATGGCCGAGCGGACGCCGTTGATCCGGGCGATGTAGCAGCAGGTCGAGACGACGCCCCGCGTGCCGCCGCCGACGATCACCGGCTTGTCGCGCAGCTCGGGATGGTCGCGTTTCTCGACCGATGCATAGAAGGCGTCGCAATCCATGTGGGCGATGGAGAGCGAGGCGAGCTCGGGGTGGGAGAGGATGCGCGGCGAACGGCAGGACGGGCAGCGGGGGCCGCTGTCGAACTGGGTCAGGCAATCTCGGCAGAGGGCGGGCATGGGGGGAGTATAGCAGGCGGCGCGGGGCGGGGCATCGGGGATTTTCACACTTGAAAATCGGGGTAAGGGGTTGGAATCGTTGGGGAGGGTGGATTTTGTTAGGGGTTTGGTAAGGGGTCGTCGGGAGGAGTGGGGTGGGGGTTTGGCCCGGCAGGGCGAGATGCGTTGCCCGGGGGGAGGTGGGGTGGAACCCCACCCTACGGGGCTTGGAGCTTTCGGTGGTCGTGTGTATATATGTGCGCAAGTGGAGTGAGCGGTGGAGATCGAGCGGGACAGCCGGAAGATCATGGCCCTGTTGCTGCGGGCGGGGTTTGAAGTGATCTCGGTGCGCGGATCGCATCACAAGCTTCGCAAGGGTGAGCGGATGGTGATCCTGCCGCACCCGAAGAAGGACCTGCCGCTCGGGACGGCGCGGAGCATCTACCGGCAGGCGGGGCTGATCTGAGGAGATGGGAATGCGCTATTATACGGCTGTGGTGCATCAGGAGGGCGACAGCGCCTTCGGTCTGAGCTTTCCCGACCTGCCGGGTTGCTTCGCCGCGGCGGAGGATTGGGAAGAGATTCCCGAGAAGGTCTCCGAGGCGCTGGACCTGTATTTCGAGGATACGGAGACTGTCGAGCCGCGCTCGTTGAACGCGCTGCGTGCGCTGCCGGAGGTTCAGGAGGCGCTGGGCGAAGGGGCGACGCTGATGGCGGTGCCCTATATCGCGCCGGACGGGACTCAGGTGCGGGCGAATATCTCGCTCGACCGTGGGCTGTTGCGCGCCATCGACGAGACGGCGCAGGCGCGGCGGATGAGCCGGTCGGCGTTTTTAGCGGCGCTGGCGCGGCGGGAGATTACGGGGGTTTGAGGGGTTTGACCGCCGGGTCTGCGGGCTGGAGCGGGGGCGGGTGGGGTGGAACCCCACCCTACGGGGCCGGAATAGGGTGGGGTTTTGACCCACTGTGGGCGGCGCAGTTTGGTGCGCAATGAATGCGCACCCTACGGGGCTTGGGGTGGGTGGGGTTGAACCCCACCCTACGGGGGTCATGGCTTCCCATACATCCGCTCCACCTCGTCCATCACCGACTCCATCATCATCCCGGTCGCCTCCGGGCCGGTGAATCTCAGCACCCAGCCTTCGGGGGCCAGTTCGCGGCGGATGGTGAGGCCCGGCCTCGGGCGCAGCAGGCGGCGGGGGTGGCCGGGGCGGTAGGGGGTTTCGTCGTGCAGGGACTGGTCGGCCTCGAGCAGGATCGGTTGCAGGAGGGTCCATTGCGCCTCGGGGGTCGTGGCGCGGGACTCCTCGAGCGCGGTGCGGATCAGGTCGGCGAAGCCCGCGCGGCAGGCGGTGGCGAGGCGGAGGCATTGGCGCTGCGACAGGGTCTCGGGGGCGGCGAGCAGGCCGTCGAGCTCTTCGGCCAGCGCCGCCAAGGCGCGCAGGCGGGTGCGGCGGGCGCCGCGGGCTGTCGGGTAGAGCGCGTCGATGGCGGCGTCGAGCGTCGGGAACAGCCCGGCGTTGCGGGCGGTGACGGCGATGCGGCCCTTGTCCCAGGGCGCGATCTCGGAGCGCAGATCGTTCTCGGCCACCATGGCGGCGACCGCCTCGGGCAGGGTGGCGGGGCTGCGCAGGAAGGCGGGGATGGTGGGGAAGCGGCCGCTTGCAGCGTCGAGCGCGCGGATGGCGGCGAGGCGGCGGTAGCCGGAGATCAGCGCGTAGCAGCCCGGTGCCGTCTCGAACACCTCGATCGGCTGGCGCAGCCCGTGCAGGGCGATGGAATGCTGCAGCTCCGACAGCGCCTCGGGGTCGAGGGCGCCGCGGTCGCGGGGCAGGGCGGATTCGTCGATGGCGGCGAGGGGGATCTGGATCATCGCGGGCTCCTTGCAGGGCGGCTTCAACCGGGGGCAGGATAACCGGGGCGCGGGGGGTGTTGCGGCAGAAGGCCCGGATGCGCGCGCTGCGCTTGCCTTCGGGGGCGGATCGCGGCGAGACTGGGGCCTCATGTGAGGAGCAGGTGATGGACCCGGCGGATTTCATTGGTGGCAATGCGGTGATGCTGGCCTTCGCGGCCTTCGTCATCCTGTGCATCTTTCTCGGCGTGCGGATCGTGCCGCAGTCGGAAAAGCATGTGGTGGAGCGGTTCGGGCGGCTGCGGGCGGTGCTGGGGCCGGGGATCAACTTCGTGGTGCCGTTCCTCGACCGGGTGGCGCACAAGATCTCGATCCTCGAGCGGCAGCTGCCGACGGCGCATCAGGATGCGATCACGACGGACAACGTGCTGGTGAAGGTGGAGACCAGCGTCTTCTACCGGATCACCGAGCCCGAGAAGACGGTCTACCGGATCCGCGACGTGGATGCGGCCATCGCCACCACGGTGGCGGGGATCGTGCGCAGCGAGATCGGCAAGATGGAGCTGGATCAGGTGCAGTCGAATCGCAACGAGCTGACGCAGAACATCCGCGAGCAGGTGCGGGCGATGGTGGATGACTGGGGGATCGAGGTGACGCGGGCGGAGATCCTCGACGTCAATCTCGACGAGGCGACGCGGGCGGCGATGCTGCAGCAGCTGAATGCCGAGCGGGCGCGGCGGGCGCAGGTGACCGAGGCCGAGGGGCGCAAGCGGGCGGTGGAGCTGAACGCGGATGCGGAACTCTATGCCGCAGAGCAGGAGAGCAAGGCGCGGCGGGTGCTGGCGGATGCCGAGGCCTATGCGACCGGGGTGATCGCCGATGCCATCGCCAAGAACGGGCTGGAGGCGGCGCAGTATCAGGTGGCGCTGAAGCAGGTCGAGGCGCTGACCGCGGTGGGTCAGGGCGCCGGCAAGCAGACGATCATCGTGCCGGCGGCGGCGATGGATGCCTTTGCCGATGCGTTCAAGATGCTGAAGGGGCGCGGCTGATGCTGGTCTGGTGGGTCTGGATGGTGGCGGGGGTGGCGCTCGGCATCATCGAGGTGGCGCTGCCGGGCTATGTGTTCCTCGGGTTTTCGGCGGGGGCGATCGTCACCGGGGCGCTGCTCTGGCTCGGGCTGGAGGCGGGGCTGCCGCTGGTGCTGCTGATCTTCGGGCTGATCTCGCTGGCGGTCTGGCTGGTGCTGCGGCGGGTGTTCGGCAGCGGCGCGGGGCAGGTGAAGGTCTGGGAGCGCGACATCAACGACAACTGAGCGGCGTTCTGCGCGCGGCGCGGATTGCGGCAGGTTTTCGCCCGGTTTGCGCGTTGCGCGGGCGGGGTGGGAACCGGGCCCGGCGCCGGGTGTTGGTAGCCCACATGACACCCAGTTAAGGAGGCAGAAATGTCCGACTATCGCCGCGACCCGGGCGCCTCGAACGTCCACACCACCGTCGACCGCACCACCGAGCGCACGGTTGAACGTTCCGGCTCCAGCACCATCTTCTTCGTCCTTGGCGGCATCATCGCGCTGCTCGCCGTGCTGTGGTTCGTCTTTGCGAACCCGACCCCGGTCGATGACGCGACCGCCCCGGCCGCCACGAGCGAGACCGCTCCGGCCACCGGCGCCACCACGACGCCCGACACCGCGACGCCCGCTCCGGATGCGACCGTGACCCCGGATGCCGCCGCCCCGGCGCCCGAGGCGACCACGCCTGCTCCGGACGCTGCAGCGCCCGCTCCGGCGACGCCGGCTCCGGCCAACTGATCCGGGTCTGACGGATACGGAAAGGGCAGCCCTCGGGCTGCCCTTTTTCGTTAGGCGCGACCCATTTCCGCGACGAGCGCCTGCGCTGCGGCCCGCGGATCGGTGGCCTGCCAGATCGGGCGGCCGACGACGATATGGTCGACGCCATCGGCGATGGCCTGCGCCGGGGTGGCCACGCGCTTCTGGTCGCCATGCGAGGCGCCTGCGGGTCGGACGCCGGGCGTGACGATCAGCCGGCCCTTCGCCTGCGGCAGGGCGCGGATCGCCGCGGCCTCGTGCGGGCTGGCGATGACGCCGTCGGCCCCGGCCTCGAGGGCGCGGGCGGCGCGTTCCAGCGCGATCTCGGCCAGATCGCCGGGGCGGATCATGTTGGCGTCGAGATCGGCGCGGTCGAGCGAGGTGAGCACGGTCACGGCGAGAATCTTCAGCCCGCCCGACCTGCCCTGCGCCGCCGCCGCGACCACCTGCGGGTCGCCGTGGACGGTGAGGAAATCGAGGTCGAAGTTCGAGAAACCGCGCACCGCCGCCTCGACCGTCGCGCCGATGTCGAAGAGCTTCATGTCGAGGAAGATTCGCTTGCCCTGCTCGTGCTTGAGCTCGTTGGCCAGCGCCAGCCCGCCGCCGGTCAGCATGCCGAGGCCGATCTTGTAGAAGGAGACGGCGTCGCCCAGCCGGTTGGCGAGCTCCATCCCCTGCACGACATTGGGCACGTCGAGGGCCACGATCAGGCGATCATCGGGCATGTCTGTCTCCTGTTGCTGCGGTTGCGGGGTGATGCGGCGACGGGGCGGGCCTGTCAAGCAGGGGATACCCTCGGCCTGCGCAGGCTGGTATCGGAGAGGGCGGGGGTGACCATGATGATATGTTTCGATATCGGCGGCTCGCGGATCAAGGCGGGGCTCGTGGGCGAGGACGGCACGGTGGAGAGCCTTGGCGATGCGCCGACGCCGACCAATTTCCGCGCCTTCACCGATGCGATGAACCGCTTCCTGCATGGCCGGACAGTGCGCGGGGTGGCGGTTTCGATCGCGGGCTGCATTGATCCGGACACCGGACGGCTGAAATGCGCGAATATTCCCTGCGTCGACGGGCGGGCCATCGCGGACGATCTGGCGCGGGTGCTGGGCCTGCCGGTCTGGGTCGGCAATGACGCGGACTGTTTCGCGCTGGTCGAGGCCGAGCGCGGCGCGGGGGCGGGGCATCGGACAGTCTTCGGCATCATTCTGGGCACCGGGGTCGGCGGCGGGCTGGTGATCGACGGGCGGATCATCACCGGCGCGGGCGGCTATGCGGGCGAATGGGGTCATGGGCCGGTGCTGAACACCCGGCCTCTGGGGCTCGACGTGCCGCATTTCGCCTGCGGCTGCGGGCTGGCGGGCTGTGTCGATACGGTGGGTGGCGCGCGCGGGCTGGAGCGGCTGCACCGGCACCTGAGCGGCGAGGTGGCGACGAGCGGCGCGATCATCGAGGGCTGGCAGGCCAAGGAGGCGGCGGCGGTGCAGACGGTGGCGGTCTGGCTGGAGCTGGTGAGCGGGCCTTTGGCGATGGTGCTGAACGTGGTCGGCGCCTCGTCGGTGCCGGTGGGCGGCGGACTGTCGGGCGCGCCGGAGCTGATCGCCGCGCTGGACGAGGCCGTGCGGGCGCGGGTGCTACGGCGCACGGCGGGGCCGCTGCTGGTGCCCGCGTCGCAGAAAACCGAGCCGGGGCTGATCGGCGCGGCCATCGCCGGGAGACAGGCCTTTGGCTGAGGTTCTGCTGGAGGTCTGCGTCGATTCCGCCGAGGGGCTGGCGGCGGCGGTCGAGGGCGGGGCCGATCGGATCGAACTGTGCGCCGCGCTGGGCGTCGGCGGGCTGACGCCTTCGGTGGGGCTGATGCGGCAGGCGGCGGGCTGCGGTGTGCCGGTCCTGGCGATGATCCGGCCAAGGGCGGGGGATTTCTGCTTTGGCGCGGCGGATCTGGCGGTGATGCGGGCGGATATTGCCGCTGCGCGCGAGGCCGGGCTGGCCGGCGTGGTGCTGGGGGCGCTGAGCGGGCCTGCGCTGGACTGCGGGATGCTGGGTCAGTTGGTGACGGAGGCCGAGGGCCTGGACCTGACGCTGCACCGCTGCATCGATCTTTGTGACGATCCGGCGGGGGCGCTGGAGGAAGCGATAACGCTGGGGTTTCGCCGGGTGCTGAGCTCGGGCGGGGCGGCGACGGCGGGGGAGGGCGCCCCGGTGCTGGCGCGGCTGATGCGGCAGGCGGCGGGGCGGATCGTGGTGATGCCGGGCAGCGGGATCTCGGCGGAGACGGTGGGGGCGCTGGCCGGGCTGCCGCTGGCCGAGGTGCATGGCTCCTGCTCGGTCGCGGCGGTGGAGAGCGGCTTTGGCTTCGGTGCTGCGCGGCTGACCGATGCGGGGCAGGTAAGGGCGTTGAAGGCGGCGCTGCGCTGAGCGTTGCGCCGCCTGACTGGTTTCAAGCGGCGTGCTTGAACTGCACCTCGGGCACCGGGGCGAAGCGCGCGAGATAGAGCGCCGCGGCGCTTTCGAGCAGGCGCTGGCGCAGCGGTTCGTCATCGCGGGCGGGCTCGACGGTGAAGATCCGGCGGATGTAGGGCACCGGGCGGCTGCTGTCCTTGACGAGCAGGGCGACGGTCGCCTCGACCTGCCCGAAATCGCGGGCATAGTGGGCGTGCTCGATGGTGGCGGAGAGAATGCGCATGACAAAACTCCTCAAGCGATCCGCACCGTTCCAGACGGCTGCGGAGGATGGTGGGGCTGAGCCGTGACTCCGGCTCGGGCTGGTTGACGGGCGGGGCAGACGGCGGTCTGTTTCCTCGTGTCTGCGGTGACTTACGCTGTGGATAAAATGCACCACGACCCATATTTGTTCCCAAGGGGGTCGGAAGCAAAATCACGCTTGCCTGATCGCCGCGTGATCCTTGAATTCGCCGCCCGCCGCGACCAACTCTTCAACAAGACCCGGGATATGCCGTGCCGACAGTCGGGCGGGAATGCGCCGGGGGCTTGATGAAAGGGTTTGCGATGAATTTGGAAAAATTCACGGAGCGTTCGCGCGGCTTCCTTCAGGCTGCGCAAACGATAGCGACGCGGGAAAGCCACCAGAGGCTGGCGCCCGAACATCTGCTGAAAGCGTTGATGGATGACGATCAGGGGCTGGCCGCCAACCTGATCCGCCGTGCCGGGGGCGAGCCCCAGCGCGTGACGGAGACGCTGGAGCTGACGCTGGCGAAACTGCCGAAGGTGACGGGCGACGCCCAGCCCTTCATGGACCCGGGGCTTGTCCGCGTGCTGGACGAGGCCGAGAAGGTCGCGAAGAAGGCGGGCGACAGCTTCGTGCCGGTGGAGCGCATCCTGATGGCGCTGTGCATGGTGGCGTCGAAGGCCAAGGAGGCTTTGGATGCGGGCGCGGTGTCGGCGCAAAAGCTGAATGCGGCGATCAACGACATCCGCAAGGGGCGGACGGCGGACTCGGCGAGTGCCGAGGAAGGCTATGACGCGCTGAAGAAATATGCGCGCGACCTAACGGAAGCGGCGCGGGACGGCAAGATCGACCCGATCATCGGCCGCGACGAGGAGATCCGCCGCGCGATGCAGGTGCTGAGCCGCCGCACCAAGAACAACCCGGTGCTGATCGGCGAGCCGGGCGTGGGCAAGACCGCCATCGCCGAGGGTCTCGCGCTGCGCATCGTCAATGGCGACGTGCCGGAGAGCCTGAAGAACAAGAGCCTGATGGCCCTGGACATGGGCGCGCTGATCGCCGGGGCGAAGTATCGCGGCGAGTTCGAGGAGCGCCTGAAGGCCGTGCTGAACGAGGTGACGCAAGCCGCGGGCGAGATCATCCTGTTCATCGACGAGATGCACACGCTGGTCGGCGCGGGCAAATCGGAAGGCGCGATGGATGCGGCCAACCTGATCAAGCCGGCGCTGGCGCGGGGCGAGCTGCATTGCGTGGGCGCGACGACCTTGGATGAATACCGCAAATATGTCGAGAAGGACGCGGCCCTGGCGCGGCGCTTCCAGCCGGTGATGGTGGAAGAGCCGACGGTGGAGGACACGATCTCGATCCTGCGCGGCATCAAGGAGAAATACGAGCTGCACCACGGGGTGCGGATCAGCGACTCGGCCCTCGTGGCGGCGGCGACGCTGAGCCATCGCTACATCACCGACCGCTTCCTGCCGGACAAGGCGATCGACCTCGTGGACGAGGCCGCGAGCCGTCTGCGCATGGAGGTGGACAGCAAGCCCGAAGAGCTGGACGCGCTGGACCGGCAGATCCTGCAGCTGCAGATCGAGGCCGAGGCCCTGAAGAAGGAGGAGGACGCCGCCTCCAAGGACCGGCTGGAGCGGTTGCAGAAGGAGCTGTCGGAGCTGACCGAACGCTCGTCCGAGATGACGGCGAAGTGGCAGGACGAACGCGACAAGCTGGAAGCCTCGCGCGAGTTGAAGGAACAGCTGGACCGGGCGCGCGCCGAACTGGATCAGGTGAAGCGCGAAGGCAATCTGGGCCGCGCGGGCGAGCTGTCCTATGGCATCATCCCGGGGCTGGAGAAGCGGCTGGCCGAGGCGGAAGCGCGCGAGGGCGATCTTCTGGTGTCGGAAGCCGTTTGGCCGGAGCAGATCGCCGAGGTGGTGGAACGCTGGACGGGCATCCCGACCAGCCGGATGCTGGAAGGCGAGCGCGAGAAGCTGTTGCGCATGGAAGAGGAGCTGGGCAAGCGGGTCGTCGGCCAGCGCGTCGCGCTGACGGCGGTGGCCAATGCCGTGCGCCGGGCGCGGGCCGGGCTGAACGACGAGAACCGTCCGCTGGGCAGCTTCCTGTTCCTCGGGCCGACCGGGGTCGGCAAGACCGAGCTGACCAAGGCCGTGGCCGAGTACCTCTTCGACGACGATCAGGCGATGGTGCGGATCGACATGAGCGAGTTCATGGAGAAACACGCGGTCGCCCGGCTGATCGGCGCGCCTCCGGGCTATGTCGGCTATGACGAGGGCGGGGTGCTGACCGAGGCGGTGCGGCGCAGGCCGTATCAGGTGATCCTGTTCGACGAGGTCGAGAAGGCGCATCCGGACGTGTTCAACGTGCTGTTGCAGGTTTTGGACGACGGGGTGCTGACCGACGGTCAGGGCCGCACGGTGGACTTCAAGCAGACGCTGATCGTGCTGACCTCGAACCTCGGCGCCTATGCGCTGAGCCAGCTTGCCGACGGGGCCGACCCGACGGCGGCGCGGGCCTCGGTGATGGAAGCGGTGCGGGGGCATTTCCGCCCCGAGTTCCTGAACCGGCTGGACGAGACGGTGATCTTCGAGCGGCTCGGACGGGCTGACATGGGGGCGATCGTCGAGATCCAGCTGAAGCGGCTGGAAAAGCGGCTGGCCGGGCGCAAGATCGCGCTGGATCTGGACGCGGCGGCGAAGCAGTGGCTGGCCGACGAGGGCTACGATCCGGTATTCGGGGCGCGTCCGCTGAAGCGGGTGATCCAGCGGCATCTGCAGGACCCGCTGGCCGAGATGATCCTCTCGGGCGATGTGATGGACGGGGCCACCGTGCATGTCAGCGCCGGATCCGAGGGCCTGATCATCGGCGACCGGATCTCGGCCTCGCGGCGCGAGCGGCCGCAGGAAGCCGTGGTGCATTGAGGGGAAGGGGAGGGGGCGACCCCTCCCCTTTTCGCTGCGACCGCCAATTGTTGCAGGTTTTTCCCGGCAAAGTGACACGAGTTTTGTTGGATTTCCCGCCCACGCGGCGCAGGTTTGCCCCAGGCATGAGGGAGACGGCGATGCGCAAGGGATACCGGAACGATCTGAGCTGGGCGGATGTGACGCCGAAGCCGCTGTGGCTGAACCGGCGGCAGCTGATCGCCGGGGCCGGGGCGCTGGCGATTGCCAGCCCCGCCGTGGCGAAGATCGCCACCGTGCCGAGCGCGTTCTCCACCGACGAGACGCCGAACAGCCTCGAGGAGATCTCGGGCTACAACAATTTCTACGAATTCGGCCTCGACAAGGGCGACCCCGCCGCCAATGCCGGGGCGCTGACCGTGGACCCCTGGTCGGTGCAGATCGATGGGCTGGTGGACAAGCCCGGCAGCTACGATCTGGGCGACATTCTGTCGGGTGTCACGCTGGAGGAGCGGATCTACCGTCTCCGCTGCGTCGAGGCCTGGTCGATGGTGATCCCCTGGGTCGGCTTCGAGCTGGCGACGCTCTTGAACCGGGTGGGGGTACAGCCCTCGGCCAAATTCGTTGCCTTCGAGACGCTGGTGCGGCCGGAAGAGATGCCGGGGCAGCGGGGCCGGTCGCTCGACTGGCCCTATCGCGAGGGGCTGCGGCTGGACGAGGCGATGAACCCGCTGACGATTCTGGCGACCGGGCTCTATGGCGAGGAGATGCCCAAGCAGAACGGCGCACCGATCCGGCTGGTGGTGCCGTGGAAATACGGGTTCAAGTCGATCAAGAGCATCGTGAAGATCAGCCTCGTCGAGGCCATGCCGCAGACCACCTGGAACATGCAGAACGCCCGGGAATACGGCTTCTACAGCAACGTGAACCCCGAGGTGGACCATCCGCGCTGGTCGCAGGCCAGCGAGCGACGGATCGGCGGCGGCTTCTTCGCGCCGCGGATCGAGACGCAGATGTTCAACGGTTACGGCGAACAGGTGGCGCAGATGTATGCCGGACAGGATCTGGCGGTGGACTTCTGAATGCTGGCGCAGCGGATCAACACGGCGCTGCGCCCGGTGCCGGGCTGGGTGATCTATCCGTTGGCGCTGGTGCCGCTGCTGCTGCTGGTGTGGCAGACCTTTTCCGGGGCGCTGGGCGTCGATCCGGTGAAGGCGATCGAGCATCGGCTGGGCGAGGTGGCGCTGCAGCTTCTGGTGGCGGGTCTGGCGATCACGCCGCTGCGCTGGGCCACCGGGGTCAGCCTGATCCGCTATCGCCGGGCGGTGGGGCTGATGGCCTTCCTCTATGTGGTGCTGCATCTGGCGACCTGGCTCTTGCTGGATATCCAGCTGCGCTGGGCCGAGATCGGCGCGGATCTGTTGAAGCGGCCCTATATCATGCTGGGCATGCTGGGATTCGCGGTGATGATTCCGCTGGCGCTGACCTCGAACAACGCCTCGATTCGCCGACTGGGGCCGGCCGGCTGGGCGCGACTGCACAAGCTCACCTATGTCGCCGCCCTCGCCGGAGCCCTGCATTTCCTGCTTCTGGTGAAGGCCTGGCCGCTGGAACCGATGCTCTACCTCGGCGGGGTGGTGGCGCTGCTGGCGATCCGGGCGATCCGCAACGGGCGCAGAACGGTGGCACGCACCGCGTGATCGAGCGCGGATCTTTCTGAGCCTGGGACCTGCCCCTTGTGGCGCAATGCATCCCCACCCCAAGATTTTGTGAAATTTTCGACCGTCCGGAAAAAAATGTCATCGAACTGTTTTTTTCCTCTTGCGGGTTCGGGGCTCTCTCCGTAAATACCGCCTCACCGAAGCGGAGACGCGACGGACTGGACGGAA